>OZ241456.1:0-1831459 GCA_965200875.1 Bdellovibrionales bacterium | reverse complement strand
AAATTCCAAAGGAGCTTTTTTTATCAAAGCCAAAGGACATTGTTCAGCCCCCTCTCCCATTAGTAAAACCACAGCACTGGCTAAAGCATCTATTATGTTTATGGTAGTCATTCGCAAAGGGCGACCAAATAGATCTTTTTTTCCTATCAGGCTTTTAACGGCTTTTAAACCACTATAGGCTAGGGCCACCCCTGTTACTCCTTTTCTTAAAGGGAATGTGCGTGAGTCCGTTATTATGACTGCAAAATTTTTTAAAGAAAGTTTTTGTTTAAGAGCAGTCCTTATTTTTTTTGCAGATAAAAAAGGATCTTTTGGGTACAAAATATACTCATGGTTAAAGGAGTTGGATTCATCAATACCCGCAGAAGGAACTAACAATCCGTGATGTATGGTCAAATGACAACCGTATCCAATTTTTCCCAAGTAATGTTCGCATTCTTTTTTAATCAAGTCTTCTTTGCTGATTTTTTCTTTTTGGACAACGCGACCTTCCGCTACACTGACAATTTTAGAGGTAACAGCTAATACAGAGTTTTCTTTTATTTTGTCTCTGGCGTGTTTCAGAATAAAATTTGTAAGCTCCATACCTTGAGAAAAAACTTCTGTGTGAATAGCTTCAATTTGCATAAATATCTCCTTTTAATTTTTTAAGTATCCTTTTTTGGTAATCATCACAGGCCGGGAACATCAGTTATAAGGGGATCCGCTAGCTCAAAAATCCGCGTGCCACGCGTGCGTGAAAGTCAGCTCTATGCACACGCAAAATATCCACTCCTTTTTCCATTAAAGAAAGAGATATACCCGCACTTTCCGCATCTCTTTTTCCTGGGTTATCAGGAGAAAAACTTTTCATAAAGGATTTTCTAGAATGCCCCACCATAATTCTCAAAGGAAAACAGTGAAACTCTTTAATTCTCTTTAAAATTTCCAAGGACTGACCCGCTGTTTTTCCAAAACCAATGCCGGGATCAAAAATCACGCGATCCAAGGAAATGTTATGACTTTCCAGAATATTTATTTTTTTATCCAACCATTTTTTTATCTCCTCCAAAGGGTCTTTATCTAAAGGCAGGGTTTTTTTCCTGTTTGCCGGCAGAGTTACACTATGCGTGAGAACATACTCCACTTCTTGTTTTTTAAGTAGCTCCAACATTTCTTTGGTAAGCCCGCTGACATCGTTAATAATATCCACTACTCCTTTATCAAGGGCTTTTTTTGCAGTTTTAGCATGCCTTGTATCTATACTTAATTTAGGGCGAAAAATTTTGTTTTCGTAAAAATCCTTAAACTTTTCAATGTAAGGCAGAAGTCTTTGCCACTCTTCCGCCGGAGAAACAGGAATAGCACCTGGACGAGTGGACTCTGCTCCTAAATCCACTATATGGATATATTGCTCCGACACTTGCTTTAAAATAGATTCAAAACTGCTTAAGTTTATCTGGCCTCCATCGGAAAAGGAATCAGGAGTGATATTGACAATATACATCCATGTTGGAAGTTTTGTTTTCAGACTTCGAAAAAGCTCAAGGGCTTTGGCTTTGCTTGCTTGCATTTCTTTTAAAGGGGTTATTACGAAGTTTCTTTTTTTTAATTCAGGATGTGGCACTTTTAACTGAGGAGTATTAATGATTTTTTTGTCAAATAGTAAAATGTCTAAGTCAATCGTTCTAGGGGCCCACTTTGGATTTTTTCCGCGCCCAAGTTTTTTTTCAATAGTTTTTAAAACAGATAATAATTGTTCCGGAGTTTTTTTATCGCATTGGATCTGCGCTGTGGCATTTAAAAAAAGATGATTCCATTCTTCTGGCACTTTTGGTGGAAGAAGAGCAGGATTTTCATAAACCGGTGAGACTTTTAAAATGGAAAGGCCCGCGTTTGCCATTTCTTTTACAGCCTGCTCTAGGTTTTGCAGACGATTTCCAACATTGGATCCTAGGCCGATATAAGTTGTCACTTTGTGCTTTGTTAAAAAGGTTTAATATTTCAGTGTGACATTGAACCATAAGGTACGTCCTTGTCCTGTCGTGAAATTATACAGGTCATATTTTTCATTTGTCAGATTTTCCACAGCCAGTTTGATATTGGCATTCTCATACAAATTATAACTGGCATACACACCGAATAAATTCACTTTATCTCCAGACACGGATTGATCAGCCCTTTCCCCTCTGTGTAACATTTCTGCACCAAAGGAGGTGTTGGGGTTTAGAGTATAATCCATCCCTATAAATCCTAAGTGCTTGACAGGATTCATCCCTCTGAAGTTTTCCACACCATCCGCAGGTTTTGTGTAAGTGTATCCGATGCGTCCGGTCCAGGGATTCAGTGCCCATCTGGCCTGAAACTCCACACCCTGTATTTTGGTGTCCTTGCCTTGTTTTAAGGGTGTTATATAAATAAGATGATCTTCATCAGTGAGTGCTTCTTCTTGTTCTCCAAAAAAGACAGCGTTTTTCAGATTTGTTTCAAAACCTGTTATATCCAGAAAGTAGTGTTTTGCTTTTTCTATTCGCACTCCTATCTCATAAGTGGCAGACTTTTCCAAAGTCAAATCAGGATTTGCCTCAGTTAAAGAACCCCATACTTCCTCTTCATCAGATTCAGAAAAACTATTGAGGTATTGTTCGTCAAATCCAGGTGCTCGAAAACCCGTGCCCGCTCCCCCTGTTAAAAAAACATCGTGGGATTCCAGCCGAGCGATATAATAGGAGGCATCTCCATCCCATGTAAAAACTTTATTCTTTGTGTCCCCGGACAGATCATCAGCCCGCAAAGCCACTTGATAAACCAAAGGTCCATTTTCTCCTCTTACATTGGCAAATAAAGCTCTTGTATCTCTTTTTTTATGATCATACACATTATCAGGATCAGAATCGATTCTTTCTCTTTTTTTCTCTAGGCCAGTCGTTAAAATGTAATTCCCCACTCTTTCCAGCTGAAAGTGATATTCTCCAAAAAGTTTTATGGAAAGCCTCCCACTGGTGTATTTTGTGAGGTCATCGTTATAAAATTGTTGTTCTTCGTTATATCCTAGAAGGTTTTTAAAAAGCAAATCAGGGGATATGTAATAAGTGGTTCCAAGGCTTGCCAGCTTTGAATCTCCTTTTTCCACAAAAGGAGCAGGTTCTCCTTCATTACGGCTGTTATAAAAAACAGAACTGCCTTCTATCAACCACTTGTCATTTGTGGATCTGTGATCAAAGTTAAAAGTAAACGCCTGCTCTTTATAATCGTCTGTTTTTTCTGGATCAGAGCTTTTATCCAGCTGTGCTCCCAAACGAACACCAGACTGCCCGGTACGAGTGTTCGCGCTTACATACGCTGTATTTCCCGTGGTGGATTTATTGGAAATATCTGCTTGAGCCAGTGCGCAAAACTCTTCTGGTGGACAGTCCGCTTTTTTTGTGAAAATCCGAATCACCCCACCCATAGCAGAGTCCCCTACATAAGCTGACTGAGGTCCACGGACTACTTCAATGCGTGCAATATGGTTAAGGGGAATAAAAGTCCATAGAGCTTCACCTATCATATTGTCTTGTTGCCTAACGCCATCTACCTCCAAGGCAATTTGGGCGTCGGACATACCCCTAAGGGAAACATAAGCTTTGTCTGTGTCAGAGGACTGGTGGAACTGAGAATGAAAACGGCGAACCTGCACACCGGCTCTTTCCAAAACATCGGTGAAATCACAACCGACACACTTTGAGATATCTTCTTTTGTAATAATAGTGACAGCAATGTGGCGACTTGCATCTGCCGGAGTTTCATTTAAAGATTTAATGACCAACTTTTTTGTTTCTGGTGATTTTTCTGTTACAGATTCATTGGATTCTGCATGACTGACAAAAGTTAGAGAGGATAACCCCCAAAATAAAAACAATATAAAACATTCTAGCTTTTTCATTTGATTCTCCTTTTTTTTTAGATTGTGGTTTAAAAATTTCCAGCTTTGTATTTTTTTCTTTTTTATGGTGGAAATGACATACTTCGCAACACCTGCTTTTTCAAAAGCTATAAGTAGTGTCGTTTAAAACTATTAATTAGTCAAATTATATCTGGTAAAGAAAAGAAAGGTACGCACTTACTTTATTCCCGTCATATTATCTCCATAAGTGTATGAAACACCACCTTTCAAGTTGGGAACGGGGGGATTTAGTTTGTGAACACTTACTTGAATTTTGGTAAAAAAAGGCAATTCGGTTTTTAAATCGGTAAAAACTTCAAAAGCCAGTTTTTCAATCAGAAAAAACTTGTTTTGGGAGCTTAACTGCCTGATTCGCTCGCATATTTTGAAATAGCAAACAGAATCTTTGAATTCATCAGTTTTTTCACCTTTTAGTCTGGCAGGAAGAACAAGAAAAATATTAAAAGAGACATCCTGAGTGTTTAAACGTTCTTCTCTTGTTCGTCCGATATGTACAGGTAGTACAAGAGACTTTATTTCCAAAACCTTAATGTTAGCAGGAGGTAATTTATAGTATCCTGCAAGTCTTTTTAACAGAGAACGAGTGCGTCGCTTTTTACGGGGAAAAGATTTGGAGAACATTTAAAATTCACCTCCCGGTCAAAATTGATTTTTATTTTTCAGCAAAAAACACGATTTGTCACATTTTTAAATTTGCTTTTTCCAGTACTTGAATCTCCTGAAGGTATACCTGCATCCTAAAAATGAAAGAATAGCATTATATTTTCAATCGTTTTTTTGTTAACACTATATCTGAATGGGTTGCTAATTCCAGATTGGACCCATGTCGTCCGTCATCTATGCTATGCCAATACACATGCACACCTTCTTTTCTGGCCGTTTTCATAGCTGGAATCATATCTATATCTCCTGATATCAAAACAAGCTTCGTGCATAATTTTTTAGCTGTAATACTGGCAATATCCAACCCTATTCGCATATCCACACCTTTTTGTCTGATCTTTAGTTTAGCATAATTTGGATTTGTTTGATTTGGCCACCAACCTTGAATTTTTAGTTGTCCCATTCTCAAGGCAAAAAAGTCTTTTCTCTTCATTGAATCATGAAACTTTTTTATTGTTTTATAGTTTTTTGTAAAAGAGGAACATATATTCTTGATATTTTCATTTGTTATGTTAGTGGGTTTGTTTTTTCGTATTTCAGATTTGCTAAGATTATTTAAAGGTGGACAGTCATAATAAAATACCCTGTAAATTTCTACTTTATCAGTTGAATTTTTTTTAATATAATCAAAGATTTTTTGAATATATTTTTCCACATCATCTGCTGTTGGATATTTCTTGTTTTTCTCTTTGTATTTTTTAACAAAGAACCCACCATCAACAATAAAAGCTACTTTTTCCATTGAATGAAGAACCAAACAAAAAAAATCGGCCCTCGTGTCCAACCTTAACCACAATTAAGTTCAGGAATAAGGAACGAGGAACCTTGTATTTATATGTAATATAATAATCTGTTTTGGGTTTTTGTCAAATAATATTTGACAAAAGAGAAAGCTCTGGATCGGTCAAATAGACTCTTTGTTTTCTTAATCAAGTCGACTAAATAGGTCCTGAATAAATGATAACGGCATTATTATCACTTGATTTTTTTAAAAAGGTTCGGGAAAAAATTGCAAGATTTTACAATAACACCTTTGTTTTCTTATAATTTGATGCTTTCTATTTGTGAATCAGCAATGATTTCTTTACAAAAAATCGGAAAAACATCGCCGAACCAAGAGGTTATGTAGTAACCGCCTGAGGAACAGATTCCATCTCTGTTAGAAAACTCCAAAGAGCTTTTGCTGTATTTATGGCAGAATCCAGTGCGGGTTTTTGTTGCTTCTCAGGCAAGTGCTCCAGTAGTTCCTCTAGGGCTTTTCTATGTTCAATATCAGCAGACTTATGAACTAGAAAAAACAAAAGTGTTTTTTCATCTGTGATATTATAATGTTTTTTTAATCCCTGTATTTTTGTTTCCGCCACTTCCGGTACTTGGTATTCGTAACTGTAAAGAGCCGATAAACCTTCCGCATAAGAGTTTCGGCAGTGAAAAAAAAAGCTCTGTATTAATTTCTGAAGGTTTTTACAGGCCGGGGTTTTTTCCACAGCTTCTTTGTCTAAACCCAAACCTTCTGCAAAATACATCCATAGATCAGGATGCGGTTTACCTTTAGCTCCTTCTTCGTCATTTAAATTTTCGAGCAGGATTTTTCGATCTTTTGGATTTTCACACAAGGAATGCAAAGCACTGATATAGCGTGGAAAAGCCGATACATGTTGATAGTATTGAACAGCGTAATTTTGCAAACACTTTTTAGGTAATGTTCCTTCTGTCCACTTTTGATAAAAAGGGTGCTTGAGCAGATGATAAGGATTAAGCTCTTTTTTTAATAATTTAACAAAATTCATAAAACCCTCCTGTTTTTTGATTGTGTGATTTTATTATTTTCTATAATGAGTTTATATCTCGTTGATGGGTATTTTTTGGTTTATCTTTTAAGGATAAGTGGTCTATATGTTCAGTAAGCTCAAAGCCGGTTTGGTTTAAAATGTAATTGGCAGGGTCCACTGGAACATTGGAAATACGCACTTCATAATGCAGATGTGGACCAGAAGAGTTGCCAGTATTGCCGATAGCACCAATGACTTGTCTTCTCTCCACTTTTTGCCACCTAGACACCATTATATCAGATAAATGCCCATAAAGGGTGGAAAGCTCATAGCCATGATCCACTACTATGACTTTTCCATAACCTTTTTTATATCCGGCAAATACAACAACACCATTGGCAGGAGCATAAACCGGAGTGCCTGGAAAAGCGGCAATATCCATACCTTCGTGGAGAGATACTTCTCCTGTGAAAGGGTATTGGCGATAACCAAAATGGGAGCTAATCCATCCTTTAACCGGCAAAAGACTTGGTGTGCTGTTGATAATATCTTTTCTTTCATATAATTGCTCCATTATTAAGGTGATATTTTGATGAACCAAGCGGGACTTTTTGTCCAGATGATCCATGTATATTACTAGGGATTCAGCAGACAGAGGGGATAAAGTTTGGGAGCTAGAGGCTTTATCGTCCAGCTCGCGATTTGATTTTTTTGCCGGAAATCCAGAACTGGAAGAAGATAAATCTGGGAAAGAGGATCCGGAAAGAGGCCCCATAGCCATAAGGGAGGAAGTAGGTTGTTTCAGTCCGGCAATCACTTTGATTTTATAGGAAAAATCTTCAATTTGTCTTAAACGGGAATTAAGCTTCTTCATTTTGAGCTGAGTTTGAGAAAGTTGAGCTTTTAAGCTTTTATTTTCTGACTGATACTTTCGATAATCAAGCCGGGAAGAGAAAGCAAAGAAATAATCCACTGCGAACACACATAAAAGCAATCCTAAAACTCCAAGTCCCGTGAGTCCATAACGAATTTGGAACGCAGAAATATGAATTTCTTTCAGCCCGCTGGTTTTGGAGCTGACAAATATAGTGAGTTTTTTTCCAATCATGTTGATTTGCCTTTTATTTTCCCCCCGGTTTACTCAAAAAATCCGGGAAATCATTATCACTTTATTTAAAAATTTATTGAACCTCAATAACAATTACGGACACATTATCATCTCCACCTGCATCCAAGGCCCTTTTAATACATTCTTTTGGGACATTTTGTAAAGAGTGATTTTGTAAAATAGCGTTAATTTCTGTATCAGGAACAAAACTGCTTAATCCATCAGAACAAATCAGGTATTTTTCGCCTTTTTCCACTTGTCTTTCAAAAATATCGGGTTCCACGGAGGCAAAAAATCCTACACTTTTGGTGAGAGCACTGTTTTCAGAAGTGGGTTCCGGCATATCTTCTCCAGACAAGAAACTGGTTTTCATCTGGTTGGTTATGAAGTTATGATCTTCTGTTAAAAGCCACATTTTTCCCTGTTTCTCCATATATAGCCTGGAATCTCCAATATTGGCTATGTAAGCTAGACCATCATGTCTCACTAAAAACAGGCATAAAGTGGTGCCCATTCCTCTAAGTTCAACTTTTTTTTGACTTTTATTATAGATTACTTTGTTGGCCTCCACACAGGCTGAGTATATATCCTCAAAAAGAGATTTGTTTTTTTTTGTTTTTCCAGTAAGCTTGTTTGATAGGGTTTTAACGGCCAATAAGGAAGCCACTTCTCCTCCTTTATGTCCTCCCATACCATCAGCCACCATAAAAAGCCGATTATTTCCATCTGCCAAAATGCTGTCTTGGTTGTTATGTCTGACCAGACCTACATCCGTGGCGGAATAAAATACAAGCTCCATAAGTCTTAAGCTCCAAAAAGCGTTATAAATCTTCAGGCTATAATCCTGAAAGAGACCTTATAATCCATTAAGATACAATATTTACAGACAATATATGAAAACTTTATTTTCTGTGTTAAGATTGATTTTTTATTGTCATTAAAAAAAGCGGAGGTTTTCATTGTTTTATTATAAAAAAAAACGAATAAGGCCGTTTTTGTTAGCTTTTTTTTGTTCATTTCTGATTCATCTCCCTCTGTTTGTTTCGTATAAATTCCCCTTTTTTCCATACAAAAGGCCGGTTTTGCAAACAGAAAACCATAATGATTTTATATTGGTGGAATATCCTGTTCACCAGCAAATTGTCAGTCAGGAAAGGTTTAATAAAATCCCTCCAAAAACACAAACATCTTATCTGAGTAAAAAGGATAAGACAGTAGAAAAGGAAACACAAGCCATGTTAAACGGACTATTTCATCAGGCGGATCAAAATCTGCGTGTAAAAAATCAGCATTTTTCGAAATCCATTGAACGGAAAGTCAGCTCCCAAGTTCCGGATTTGGTAGATAAAATAACGGCACCACTCAGTGTGGATTTATCGGCTATAGAGTCAGAAAACATTTTTCCGGAAAAAAACCGGCAGGAATTAAGCCGAACTATGGATTTTTTACCGGGGGTGGAGTTTGGTTCACACACTTTGTTGAATACTAGGGAGTTTGTTTATTATTCGTATTTTGCCCGTATGAAAGAACAGCTTTATTGGAGATGGACACAATATATTAAAAACGAATTGTTACAAAAAGCCTTTTCTTTTAATAAGTTTGTTTATAAACATAAGAGCAGGTATTTTTCCACCAGTCTTTATGTGTATCTTTCCCCAGAGGGGGAAGTGCAGGATATGAGAGTGATAAAAAGCTCAGGAGTGGAGGATATTGACTCCGCCGCTCTTCACGCGTTTTTATTGGCTGAACCTTTTCCCAATCCCCCTGGAGGACTGATTGAAGAGGATGGTTATATTCATATTAAACAAATTTTTCATCTTTCTATAGCCCCCTTTCTCTCTCAGAATCTGTTTTCTCGGCAGGAATAGAGGATATTGACCTCTTAAAATGAACATGACAACATTTTAATTCAGTCAAAGAATGGTTATTATGGAAAATTTGAACCCGAAAGAATCACACATTTTAAATATTATTGCCCGCAGAGCGCATCTGATATTGAATCAGATGATCTACACAGCCAATTCCCGGACAGATCAGGAAAAAGGAGATCCTAAAGTGGGAGGGCATTGTTCTGCCAGCACCAGTGCCTTGCATATTATGGGCGCGTTACATCTTGTTGTTAAGTCAGGATATGATCATATCGCCAACAAACCTCATGCCTCCCCAACAGATCATGCTTATAATTATTTGTTGGGCTTGTTGTTGGATGAGTATATGAAGCCTCTTTCTCCGGCGTTTGCGGAACAAGCCATGAGAGGGTTAAGGGCTTTTCCTAGGAACAAGGAATTTACTTTTCAGTCCTATCATTCCGTATATGATCCAGATCATCATAATTTTCTTCCTTCTGGAACAGTGGGTATTCCTCCAGTAGTGGCGGGTTACCTGAGTTTGGCTTATAAAGCGGTTGATATTCAAGGGTACAAAACTCCACCTGCTCATTTTTGGGCGGTAATGGGAGACTCTGAGTTTAGGGAAGGTTCTCTTATGGAGGCTGTTCCAGATCTGGCGGAGAGGGAATTAGGTCATTTAACTTGGATTTTGGATTACAATCGCCAAAGCCTAGATGGTCATCGTCTCGTTAATGATAATGTCATGGAATGCTCTGACGACTTGAGAATTGAAAAAACGCTTTCCGTAAATGGATGGAGGGTGATTCAGTTAAGGCATGGTTCTATCAGAAAAAGACTATTCCAAGAGCCAGGAGGGAAGGATTTTCAATTTTTTCTGGAAAAGGAATTAAAAGATCATGAGTTTCAGGCCTTATTTCATAAGGATCCGGCTGATTTGAAAAATACTTTATCAAAACATCAAAAATTAAAAGCTTTTTTGCAAAATATTCCGGCAGAGAAAGTAAAATCTGCTTTTATAGATTTGGGTGGGCACGATTTTCCAAGCCTCATTTCCGCTCTGCAAGCAAGCAAAGAAGATCCAACTCGGCCATGTTTTATTATTGCCCACACCATTAAGGGTTGGGGGTTGGAAATGGCCGGCAGGAGTGGCAATCATTCTTATTTAATTTCAAAAAAAGAGCTGGATAAATTAAGGGAAGGAGTGGAAAGTAAGGGAGAGTTTCCGCTTTTTCCTGAAAATTCCCCGGAAGGACTTTTTTTAAAAAAAAGAAGGGAAAAACTTTATGAAGAAATCCTTTCTCAAGCCCGGATAAAAAAAGAAAATCAAAAACGTTTTAAAAAACTTTTTTCCACCTCCTGCCCGGAGAGTTTATCCCTAGATTTTAAGAATTTGAGCTATCCTCATACGCAGTGGTTCCTGGGTCAGATAACCGCTAAATTTTCCCGCATTGCCAACGAAAAATCGTTAAAGCCTGATGAGCAGATGTTAAAAGAGCCAGCTCGTTTGCTTTATTCCATGTCCCCTGATGTGGGCACTTCTACTAACTTGGGGTTTACAATGAATAACAAGGTATTCGGCCCTTCTTGGATTAAGGAGGAACAAGTAAAAAAAGGACTGGAAGATAAAAAAAGCCCAAATCTGACAACTCGTCAGGAAAGTCAAAATCGTTTCATTCGTTTTGAGATTGCTGAAGCCAACAGCATCTCCTGTATGACAGCCTTCGGAAAAATGAAAGATATACTGGGTGTGCCAGTACTCCCTTTAATGACGATATACGATTTTTTTATTAAAAGAGCTTTGGATCAGTATTTTTATGCCCTCTATTGGAATGCCGGCTTTATTTTATGTGGTACTCCGTCTGGGGTTACTTTATCTCCAGAGGGGGCACAGCATGGCTGGAAGTCTGATTTTCAAATACCCAATCAAATTACTTGGGAGCCTTTTTTTCTGCAGGAAATGGATTGGATTTTCAAAGACGCGCTTCAAAGACACTTTACTGGAGAAAATGAGGGAAGAGCGGGAGTGTTGATCCGAGCAGTGACAAGAGGTGTGGATCAAAAGCAATTTCTTGAGTGTTTAAAAACTCAAAAAAGATTTAAAACCAAGTCGGATATTTTGCTGACTCCTAAAAATCACTCTCTACCTTTTGCTCAGGAGGAATCTCATATAGATTCTGTCTCAACCTCGGAAATTTTTTCACGGATTCGAAAGGAGGTTTTGGCAGGAGCTTACTATTTGTTAAATTACACCGGTTATGCGGATTACAGGGAGGAAGATAATGTAGTGCATATTTTTTCTATGGGATCCCCTTCCACTTCTGCTCTGTCAGCGGCCAAAGCACTTTTAAGTCAGGGAATTTATGCTAATGTTATTATAGTCACCAGCCCTGATTTATTGTTGGGAAACCTAGCTTATAACAATGATTATACGCATCTTGGAAAGGGTTTGGGTTTGGCGTGTACAAAAGCCCCCATAGTGAGCGTACATGACGGTGAACCGGGTTTATTGGATAACATTGGTTCTGTTCTGGGGGTGTATCAGGAATCATTGGCTGTGAGAAAGCACTCCCGATGTGGCAGGCCAGGGGATATTTATCAGTATCATGGAATCAATGCGGATTCTGTCGTGCAGTCTTGTTTGAGAGTGTTAAAGCTTCAGTCTGAAAGGCTATAAAAAAAATATTGAAATTGGATTTTTTAACAGGGCTTCATTCAAATCCCTCTGATAAATTTTCCAAACATAAATCGTATTGCAGTATCACTTTCGTCATATTGGTGTTGTTGGACAGGTGTAGAGTCTGTAAATCTGACTCTTAGCTTTCTGTCTTGGCCATATACCTCAATAATGGGATATGGAGTATCTGTTATTTTCCCATTGCAATGTCCATCTCTGAACCATAGATGATTTGTTCTGTTTCTTTGTCGTTCGAAAGTTGTGTGGACTCTATTTGTTATAAACTGAAACTGGTTTCCGGGGAAGGTATTAAGCTGATATTGAATATTTTTTTCAAAAGGAATTAACTCTGTTTGGTTGGAAATTAATTGATATATTTTAAGATCTGGGTAGAGCATCACTCCTCCAATCCAAGTTGGATCGTCGTTCTGACTATGACAAAGTTCAAAATCCTTTTCTAAAGCCACATAAATCTCGATAGCACTGTATGACCCCAGTGTTATTAATATTCCATCATCTATTTTTTTTTGAGTTACTTTGCCACCTGATGTCTTTATGTTGGATAAGTGAAATAAAGAAGAATGCACATTATAAAAACCTTTTTCCTCTTTACTACCATAATATAGTCCATATAATTTCAACTCTATATCTTCATAATCTTCAATTAATATATGAACAGGATAAGAATGAAGGTTACTAATTTTATAGGAGTAAATAGAAACAAGCGGTCGTGTTTTGGGCAATCCCTCTACATTCATGATTATATGGTAAAAAGAGTTTTTTTCCTCATCAGATAAAACTTCATCTTCTATATACACATCAAGAGAGGGTTGAGGGTAAAAAATATGGAAAAAGGATGACACCCCAACCAGTGTGTTGTTTCTGTATCCAAAAATCCGGCATTGCTGTTGAGGTTTTTTATTCTGAATTTTCTTTTTCACGTTTTCTTTCAGATCTGAAAAAGGGAAAGTGGATAAAGAAATAAAATTTTGTGGACTAAAGGATCGGGAAAGGGAAAAATGATCACATATCAGCTTTAAGCTATCCATTGGTTCCTGTTCTCCTAAATCTATCGAATAATTCATTAAACTTTCCATCATTACATACGGAAAGAGGTTATCTATTTCGGAGGAGGCCTCTCTGATCTGGATAAAACGTTTGGCACTGTAATCCGTAATAGGCAGAGGAGGTAGTTCAAAATGGTGAGCTGATCCGTCTTTATGTTCCGCTTTGAAAGAAAACCCGCAAGAAGGAGGAGAAGCTGTTATTTGAGAAAGAGCTTTCGTTGGCAAAAGCTCGATAATAGGTATGGATTGGCTAATGGCTCTGGTAAATTCTTGAATCAAAACTGTGCCCCTGTTGATGATACAATGGGATTTCACTTTTAACTGTATATCTTTTAGAAACTGGTTCGACTTTATTTGTTCATTCAAGTCTGTAAATACAATATTGTCGTTTATTTTGAGGAATTTTTCTGTTACAGCAGAAAGCTGGGTCAGTTTAAAGCGGGTGGAGTCTTTGCCTTCGACAGAAGGTTCCGGGAGTGTGACATTTTCTGGTTCTATGCTGGTGCTGGCTTCTTGGTTAATGTTGGTTCCCTGGTTGTTGTTACAGGCACATATAAAAAAGATAAAACAGGTAAAAACATATTTTTTCATCAGTAATCACTTTTCCGGCTAATTTCAGTCTGCAAAGCTGAAAAATTCTGTTGTTTAAAATATTTCTAGTGCTTTGCCTGATATAGAAGAAGATGACTTGTAAAGTCAAAGTAATTTTTTAATAAAGGGAAAGAACATTGAATATTGTTTAAATGGATGTGAAAAATTTTTATACTGGGTTTGTAATATTTTCCTTATCTTGTGGATAAGGTTATTGCGGGGGGGGCTTAGGTATTCCTTCAGGAATGGAATCAAGAAGTTTTTTCGTGTAATCCTCTTTGGGATTTTTGTAAATTTCCAAAGAGCTATTTCGCTCGACAATTTTACCTTTGTTCATAACACATACTTCATCAGAAATAAATTTTACGACAGATAAATCATGGGAGATAAAAATATAAGTCAAGTCCATTTCCTCTTGAAGATCCATTAACAAATTAATAATTTGTGATTGAATGGACACATCCAATGCAGATACAGATTCATCACATATAATAAACTCTGGTTCAACAGCCAGTGCACGAGCGATACAAACTCTTTGTCTTTGTCCGCCGGAAAATTCATGGGGATAACGATAAAGCATATCCCCTGTGAGACCGACTCTTTCCAAAAGTTTCTCAGTTTTTTTTATTCTTTCTTTTTTATTTTCTCCTAGGTTATGAATAATCATTGGTTCCATGACCGCCGAACCAATAGTCATACGAGGATTAAGGGAAGAATAGGGATCTTGAAAAATCACCTGCATTTTCCTTCTTAAGTGTCGCATTTTTTTTCTGGCAAGGTTCATTATGTTTTGTCCTTGGTAGATCACTTCCCCAGACGAGGCATTGAGCAGGCGCAGGATTACTCTTCCCAAAGTGGTTTTCCCACAACCAGATTCTCCCACCAGTCCCAAGGTTTCCCCTTTTTTAACAGTAAATGATACATCATCTACAGCTTTCACGTATGACTTTACTTTTCCAAATAGATTTTTTTGAAGAGGAAAGTGTTTTTTTAAATTTTTTACTTCCAGTAACACCTCTTTTGAAGAGAGATTTTTAACGATTTTTTTGTCCCATTTATCACCCGGTTCTAAAGCCTGTCCCTGTTCATCCATGTAATCGCTCATTACAGGGAGGCGTCTGCTGTTTTTGTCCAAAGTGGGCCGACAGGCTATCAATCCTTTGGTGTAGGGGTGAGAAGGTGCTTTAAAAATATTAAAAGTACTGTCTTGTTCCACGATTTGCCCTTGGTGCATAACCAGTACTTTATCCGCTATTTCTGCGATTAATCCCAAGTCATGGGTGATAAATAAAATACTCATGGAATATTTTTGCTGAAGCTTTTTAAGCAGGATCATGATTTGTTTCTGGATGGTGACATCTAGGGCAGTGGTGGGTTCATCTGCGATTAATAGATCAGGGTTGCAGGCAATGGCCATTGCAATCATTACCCTTTGCCTTTGTCCGCCACTGAGTTGATGAGGGTAGGATTTAACTCTTTCTGAAGGATTGTCCACTTCCACCTGTGCCAACAGTTCTGTGGCTTTTTCCCAAGCAGATTTTTTATTCATGTTTCTGTGCAAGATCAAGGCTTCTGCGATTTGATTTCCCACTGTAAATACAGGGTTCAGACTGGACATAGGTTCCTGAAATATCATGGATATTCGATTGCCACGGATTTTTCTCATCCGGGATTCTGGTAGTTTTAAGATATTCACTGTTTCTGTGAGAGGAACAGAGTTTTTCTGCAGGTTCGTATTTATTGCTGTTTTTGAGGAAGAAGAAGGGTTTTGTTTTCCGCTTGGTTTTTCCTCTGTGCTTAAAAAGATCTCACCACCGGCAATAAGGCCGGGTGGTTCAGGAATAAGTCGCATAAGGGAAAGGCCGGTTACACTTTTTCCAGAACCGGATTCTCCCACTAGTCCCACTGTTTTTCCTTTGGGAATGTTAAAGGAAATATCCTGAACAGCTTTTACAGTTTTTTCGTCGGTTTTAAATTCCACGAATAAATTTTTAACTTCAATTAAAGATGACATCTTTTTTCTTTTGTTTCCTATTGCTGAAAAAAGGGGCAATTTAAGTCGTGCAAACTTTCCGTCTTCCGGCTGGAAATATCAGGTTTTCCAGCTTGTTCAAATGGGATTGCCACATACATTGTTTATCAGTAATATACATAAAAAACAAGCGTTATTCCTGAGTATTCAGGTGGTTTACAAAAAACTTTGTTTCAAGTGGTAGTTATGTTTTAAAATTTCAGAAAGAGAACTTCATATACTTAAGTGGAGGAAAAGGTGAGAACAAGAGAAACAAAAAGAAATGTATATTTAAGAGAGATATTTTCTAAAGAGGATAATATCCTTAAGAATATTCGGGAATATTCCAAAAAGGAAAATGTGGAGTATATGCAGATTTCCGCTTACGAAGGAGGGATTTTGCAGTTTCTCTGTAAGGCCCTAAAAGTCAAAAAGGTGGTGGAAATAGGCACTCTTTATGGTTATTCCACTTTGATGATAGCTCGTGCTTTGCCGGAAGATGGAGAAATTTTTACTCTGGACATAAACAAAAAAAGACAGGAAAAAGCCAAAGCTTTAATTCAAAAGGATCCTGTTTTCCGAAAAATTAATTTTCTTCTAGGTCCGGCTTTGGAAAGTTTAAAAAAACTTGAAAGCAAAGCCCCTTTTGATATGGTTTTTATTGACGCGGACAAAAATTCTTATCTGGATTATTTGCATTGGAGTAATAAATATTTGACACCCGGTGGCCTCTTATCGGCGGACAACACTTTTCTTTTTGGTGCTGTTTACGGAGAGGCTAGGAGTGAGCAAGATGAGAAAGCTTTGAAAACTATGTTGGCTTTTAACAGGGAAGTGGCTGACTCTGGCTTTTATACCACCACCACTCTCATTCCCACAGAGGAAGGACTGACTATTGGAATCAGGAAATAAGGAAACAAGACCTCCAGCGACTGTACTTAAGTCGCGCTTTGCAGAGAGTATCAATAATGAAAAATATAAAACCCGGCATCTATTATTCATCGAAAAGTAAAAGTTGCGACACTTTGATTGTTCTGGTTCATCATTTAGGGGGTGTTCCTGAGCAGATGAAGCATCATGTAGAGTTCCTGAATGAAAATGGTTTTGATGTTTATACTTATCCGGCTTTTCTGCATGGGAAAGATCATTGGAGGGATTTTTTGTCGGCAGTTAAAAAGACCAAAAAAGAGGTTTTAGAAATATGGCGTGAGGAGTTGGAAAAGCATTTAAATGATTTGCCAGGTTTTAAAATTATTTTCAGTTTTTCTTTTCCCTCTACAGCCGTTTTTTTGGCACTTCCAAAAAGATCCGACATCAAAGCACTGATATGTGACGGCGGGCCATTTGTAAATTTTCCCTTGGTGAGCTGGCGTCTTCTCACTTATTATCATGGTGTCACTAATGTTTTCTTAAAAATATATTTAACGATTAAAATGGTCTTGGCCTTTAAATATTTATTTGTTGGAAAAATCAAGAGTACTCTTTCACTGATTTCAAAAGGTTTTCCCATTCTCAGCCTGAGGGCAGAACAGGATAAACAAGTTCCCCCTTTAGTCATTGATAAATTTTTCCATAGAGTAAAGCAAGCGGATATTACTGTTTGTCATTTAAAAAAAAGTGCTCACTTGAAAGGACTTAAAACAGAAAGAGAGTTTTATATCAAAAAGGTTCTGGAGTTTTTGGAAAAAGTGAAATAATCCTCGGTTTTTGATAAAATTATTTCCGTGAAAAATTCATTACAGGCTTGTCTACTGTCAAAAAGTCATGCAAAATAACGATAAGGTATAGAGGAGCTTTAAAACCTTTCAATTAGCTGATTGACTGTCTGTCTTCAGTGGAATTTACAAGGTGATGACTGAATGAGTTTTTTGGGAATATTAAGGTTCTTGGATAAAGATGAAAAATCTTTGAGAAAAAAATTGGCTTAAGTTCTGGAAAGTTTTTATTGAAATGGCCTTTAATCATAAAATTCTTGAAAAAAAGTGGCAGAAAAAATGGGCGAAAAGCCGGTGTTTTGAAGTAGAGGCAGATCTCAGCAAACCCAAGTTTTACGCTCTCAGTATGTTTCCCTATCCTTCCGGCGGAGGTTTGCATATAGGACACTTGGCCTCTTATACTCCTACGGAAATACTTGCGCGCTACAAAAGAAGTCGGGGTTTTAATGTGCTTCATCCTATGGGTTATGATGCTTTTGGGCTTCCGGCAGAGCAATATGCCATTCAAACCGGAATTCATCCTTCGGTTATTACTTATCAGGCCATTGACAATTTTCGCAGGCAGTTAAAATCTTTTGGATACAGTTTTAACTGGGATCGGGAAATCTTCACCTGTGAGCCGGAATATTATAAATGGACACAATTTCTTTTTCTGCAATTTTTTAAAAAAGGTATGGCTTATCAAAAAAAAGCACCTGTAAACTGGTGTCCGGCTCTTAAAACTATTTTAGCCAATGAAGAGGTTATAGATGGAAAAAGTGAGAGAGGGGGCCACTCTGTTTTCAAAAAGCCTGTCAAACAGTGGCTGTTGGCCATTACTGAATATGCGGAAAGGCTTTTACAGGATTTATCTCTTTTAGACTGGCCGGAAAGAACTCTGGAAGGGCAAAAAAATTGGATTGGAAAGAGTGTCGGTGCGAGAATTTTTTTCTCCATTAAAAACTCTCAAAAAAAAATGGAGATATTTACCACTCGCCCGGATACCTTGTTCGGAGTTTCTTTTATGGTGCTTTCTCCTGAACATCCATTAGTGGAGGAAATCACCACAAAAGATTATCGAGAGGAAGTGCGGGCTTACCGGGAAAAAACTCTTGGTATATCTGATGTGGAAAGAAAATCTGCCGAAAGCAAAACCGGTGTTTTTACCGGATCTTATGTGATTCATCCTTTTACCAAAGAGGATATTCCTGTATGGGTTGCTGATTATGTCCTGATGGATTACGGCACAGGAGCTATCATGGCCGTGCCCGCGCACGATGAAAGAGATTTTGAGTTCGCGAAAAAATTTAATCTGCCTATAAAACAAGTAATAAAACCTGATAATTCTGACGAGAGTAAACAGGTGTTTACAGAGGATGGTCCACATATTAATTCTGATTTTTTAAATGGACTCACTTTGAAAGAGGCTTTTAAAAAAGTTATCCATGAGTTGGAAAAAAATAAATATGGAAAAAAAGACATTCAATACAAATTAAAAGATTGGATTTTTTCTCGTCAAAGGTACTGGGGAGAGCCTTTTCCTGTTGTGCATTTTGAGCAGGAAACAAAAGCTCTGGAGGAAACAGAACTTCCCGTAAAACTTCCTGAAACTGTCCATTACACGCCATCAGAAAAAGGTGAACCTCCTCTTGCGTGTCATAAGCAATTTATTGATTATACAGACGCGAAAACTGGTGAAAAAGGGAAAAGAGAGGAAAGCACCATGCCAGGTTATGCGGCTTCTTCTTGGTATTTTCTTCGTTACACGGACCCTAAGAACAAAAAAAAACCTTTTGATTTTGAAAAACAAAAATATTGGATGCCGGTGGATCTCTATGTGGGAGGAGCAGAACATACTGTAGGACATTTGCTTTATGCTCGGTTTTGGCAAAAATTTTTGTACGATATGAAAATGGTTTCTCATAAAGAGCCTTTTAAAAAATTGGTGCATCAGGGAATGATCCTAGGGGCAGACAGTCAGAAAATGTCCAAATCCCGTGGCAACACAGCCAATCCGGATTCTTTAAGAGACAAATACGGAGCTGATACTATTCGGATTTATATTACTTTTTTAGGTCCTTTGGAAAAAGACAAACCCTGGTCCCCGCAGGGTATTGAGGGAAGTCGAAGATTTTTGGAGCGCGTATGGAGACTTTGCTTTGATGAAAAAGGGAATGTACTTCCCGAACAGGGGGAGATGAATCAAAACTTAAGTGTTCTTTTGAACAGAACTGTAAAAAAGGTGACAGAGGATATTGAGAGTCTTAACCTCAACACTGCCATTAGTGCGATGATGATTTTGGTGAACGCACTTTACCGGCAAAAAATCCGGAACCACAAAGTGACAAAAATATTATCTCAATTATTAATGCCTTTTGCGCCTCATATAGCTGAAGAAATATGGTCTGCTTTAGGGGGAGAGGGTTTAGTTTCCTTAAGCCCGTGGCCTGAGTTTCAGCCAGAGCTGATTCAGGAAAAAGAACTGACTATAGGGGTCCAGGTAAACGGAAAAACCAGAGGTTCCATTTCCTGCCTTAATAATGCTGATGAAGCCAAAGTGCTTAAGATAGCTAGGCAAAAACCGGCTGTTCAAAACGCTCTTAAAGGTAAAGATATTAAAAAAGTCATTTACAAACCTGGAAGGATTTTAAACATTATCACAAACTAATCTAAGGGATATGTTATGAATTTTTGAGTAAGGCGGATTTGCTTGTCATTTGCCGTCACATTTGATAGTTAATATATCTGATTTGAAGTTTCAAATCGAGTAAGTATAAAAAAGCTCTCAAAAAAGGTTACCAATAAAAACCAAAATCATTTGAAATGTCAGTGGCAAAGAAAGGAAGAAGAAATGAAAAATCTGGTGAAAACTCTAGGTGTTCCTCTTTTTACAATTTTAAGTATAGCGATTCTCTTAATGGGAACAGGTTGTAAAAAGGAAAACAAAAGAAAAGCTTTGTCGGTTCTTCAGGAAAAAAAATTAAAGACTAAAGGAGCTTTTACTCTGTTTAGAAACCTGAGATCAGAACCGGAAAACCTGCACCCTATTCGTTCAACGGATTTTTATTCCTCTATCGTGCAGGGTTATGTATTGGATACTTTATTAATCCGCAATTCGGATACTTATAAATTAGAGCCTCATCTGGCAGAAAAATGGGAAGTGGATAAGGATTATAAACTTTTTACTTTTACCATTCGCTCTAATGTGAAATGGCATGATGGCCATCCTCTGACGGTTAAGGATGTGGTTTTTTCTTTTAAAGCCTATAAGGATCCTTCTTTTGGTGGAGCGCATTTTCTTCCTTACCTAGAGAACATGGAGTCTGTGGAGATTTTGGACGAAAATCGTGTACGTTTTAAAGCAAATAAAAAATATTTTGGGAATTTATCTGTACTGGGTTCTTTACAGATTATCCCGGAGCATATTTATAAAGATAAAGAGAAAAAACTCAGCCGGGAGCTTATCGGTTCCGGTCCTTACATTTTAAAAAAATACGAGAAAGGAAAACAAATTATATTGGAGCAAAACAAAAATTGGTGGGGCCGTGTCGTGAAAAGTGATACTTATCAGATCCCGCGTGTTGCTTTTCGATTTATCAGGGATGAGAACGATCAATTAATTCGTATGGTGGCAGGAGATTTTGACTTTTTAAGCTTGGGAGCAGAAGCGTACATGAAGAAAACAAACAAACCTCCTTGGGGCAAAAAAATCGTTAAAAAAGAGATTAGCAACAAACAGCCTTCCAGTTACAATTATATCGGTTGGAACTTAAAGGATCCGCGGTTTAAGGACAAAAACACGAGAAAAGCCTTAAATTATTTGATGAATCGGGAAATGATGAATAAGAAATTTCAGTATGGAAAATCTAAATTGGCAACCGGGCCTTGGTACTCATGGAGTGATTATGCAGATCCTTCTCTGGAACCTGTTCCGTTTGATCTCAGCAAAGCGGGTGAGTTGTTGAGCCTTGCCGGCTGGGAGGACACTGATAAAAACGGAATTTTGGAGAAAGTAATGGACGGTAAAAAAATAGAGTTTAAGTTTACTCTTATTTTTTCAAGAAAAGAGTTTGAAAAATATTTAACTATTTATCAGCAGGACTTGAAAAAAAGTGGTATTGATATGTCTCTTCGGTTTATGGATTGGAGTGCTTTTGTAAAACTTGTTCAGGAAAAAAAGTTTTCAGCGGTTACTTTGGGTTGGAGTGCTGGTTCTGTGGAGCTGGATCCAAAACAGATATGGCATTCAGAGTCCGCCCGTAAAGGGGGAAGCAATTTTATCAGTTATTCCAACCCGGAGGTGGATCGTTTGATTGAGAAGGGACGGGGGGAAATGGATCGCACGAAAAGAATCCAGCTCTTCCAGAAAGTATATCGCTTGATTGCCGAAGATTATCCTTATTTATTTTTGTTTAATTCACCTTTTCAGTTTTATGCTCATAGCAAAAAAGTTAAAAAGGAAAGAGATACTTATACTTATGAAATAGGAACAAAGTATTGGAAGATCAGCAGAGAATAAATAAACATCGCACCATTGCAAGACCTCTTGATATTTGGTGAATTTGGGAGGAATGATGTGGGTTTATTTATTTAAAAGAGTATTGGCCATTTTCCCCACTCTTTTGGGTGTCACTTTAGTATGTTTTTTTATTATTAATCTGGCTCCGGGTGGACCGGTTGAGCAAAAGCTGGCTCAGCTTCAATTTTCAGGGGCTTTTGCGGGTGGAGACGGAGGATCATCCATTGCCGGTTCAAGGTCAGCTATTTCTGAGGAAGTGATTAAAAGTCTTAAAAAACAATATGGTTTTGATAAACCGGTTCATGTTCGTTATTGGCTCTGGCTTAAAAGTATTGCCACTTTGGATTTTGGGGAAAGTTTTGTATACGAAGAACCCGTCATCCAGGTCATTGTGTCCAAATTTCCTGTTTCTTTGCAGTTTGGCATTATTTCTTTTATTTTGATTTATCTTATTTGCATTCCTCTGGGTATTGTAAAAGCTCACCGGGAGGGAAGTCGGTTTGATTTTGTGAGCAGTCTGATTCTTTTGATAATGTATTCCCTTCCCGTTTTGGTTTTGGGCATTTTGTTAAAAATCTATCTTACGGGGGGAGGATTTCTGAATTGGTTTCCGGTGGGGGATTTATATTCAGATCAATATTTTGAAAAAGATTTTTTTGGCAAAGTGAGAGATCGCATTCATCATTTTGTACTTCCTCTTTTGTGTTACATGATTGGACATTTTACTGTGCTGACTTTTTTAACCAAAAACTCTCTTTTAGAAGAAGTGCGACTGGATTATATTCGAACTGCCAAGGCCAAAGGCTTGAGTAAACAGATTATTATTTACAAACATGCTTTAAGAAACGCACTGATTCCCATCGTGACAGGAATGGGGGCTTTTTTGGGTTTGTTTTTTGCAGGTTCTTTGATTGTGGAAAAAATTTTCAGTCTGGATGGCATTGGCTTGCTCTCTTATAATTCTGTTATCAACAGGGATTATCACCTGTTGATGGCTCTTATTTTTATCCAAGCTGTTTTAGCTTTATTTGGAAGATTAATTTCTGATTTTGTTTATGTGCTGGCAGATCCAAGGATAGATTTTTCCTGATGGAACAGTTTGAGGCACGGGCTTTAGTTTATGGGTGTGTATTATGGTGGAAAAATATTTGATAAGAAATCCGGAAACCTTAAAGAGATGGAGAAAACTGAAATCCAATAAACGATCTGTTATAGCGGGTTGGTGTTTTTTGTTTTTTCTTTTTCTCAGTGTGACGGCGGAATTTTGGGCCAATAACAAACCTCTTATTATGTTTTACCAAGGGAAGTGGTATGTCCCTGTTCTGGCACGATATCATCCTTCTGATTTGAATTTAAAAACAGATTTAAAAGTTGTGGATTACAGAAGGTTGGATTTTTCAAGAAAGAATTGGGCGATATGGCCACTGGTAAAATGGCATCCTTTCGAGTCCAATACGAAAGTGGAGAGTTATCCTGCCCCTCCCTCTTTGGATAACTGGCTGGGTACAGATGACAGAGGAAGAGACATTCTCTCCCGGCTTATTTATGGTTTTCGTTATAGCATTGGCTTTGCCATTATGGTGTGGTTTTTATCTTATACTCTTGGTACCATTTTAGGGGCTTTAATGGGTTTTGCGGGTGGGCGTCTAGATCTTATGGGCCAGCGGGGAGTGGAGATTATAGAGACAGTACCTGTTCTTTTGCTCCTGATTATATTGGTGGATCTAGTGGGTGGCGCGCCTTTTTGGTTGTTGGTGGTGTTTATGGCTTGTTTCCGGTGGATTAATATATCGTATTATATACGGGCTGAATTTTTAAAATTGAGAAAAAGGGAATTTGTGGATGTGTGCCGTGTTCAGGGAATGAGTGTATTCAGAATGATGTTTAAACATATTTTGCCTAATGCCCTGAATCCTATTTTGACTTTTTCCCCTTTTTCTTTGGCGGTGGGTATTTCTTTTCTGGCTATTTTGGATTATCTGGGTTTTGGCCTGATGCCACCTACACCTTCTTGGGGAGAGTTGTTGCTTCAAGCGGAAAAACATTTTACTGTAGCTTGGTGGTTGGCTTTGTTTCCCTCTCTAGCTTTGTTTACGACTTTAATGGTTTTGACTTTTATAGGGGATGGAATAAGAAATGCTTTTGATCCCCGAAAAATATGATATAATATTTTTGGTTGGAAAGATAAATTATGAAAATTATTTCTTGGAATGTTAATGGCATCAGGGCTTGTGCCCGTAAGGGCCTGCTGGATTTTGTTCAGCAAGAAGATCCGGATATTCTTTGTCTTCAGGAAAGCAAAGCTCATCCTGAAGATCTTGATGATGCTTTTGTTTATTTCCTAGAGAGAGTTTCTTATTGGTCGGTTGCGGATCGTAAGGGTTATTCCGGGACTGTTACTTTTACAAAACAGCCGGTCGATGAGGTGGAGCATGGAATCGGTATTAAAAAATTTGACCACGAGGGCAGGTTTGTGATCACTGATCATGAAGATTTTTTGCTCTTTAATGTGTACTTTCCAAACGGCTCTCAAACAGAAGCGCGCCATCTCTTTAAACAGGAGTTTTTAAGAAAATTTTCACTTTATTTGCACACCTTGATGAAACGACAAAGAGATATTATTGTTGTAGGAGATTATAACACTGCTTATTTGGAACATGATGTTTTTGATCCAAAACGGCTGACACATTCCAGTGGTTTTTTGCCAGAAGAACGAAAGTGGTTTGAAAACTTTTTGGCTTTGGGGTTTACAGATTGTTATCGCTATTTTCATCCGGAAAAAAAAGATATTTACACTTGGTGGTCCTATAAGGAAAACGCGAGGAAAAATAACCGCGGGTGGAGAATTGATCATATTTGTACCACTTCTGAACTCACTAAAAAATTAAAATCAGCAGATATATTGCCCTCGCAAGGTGGTTCAGACCATTGCCCGGTCAAAATAGAGCTAACACTTTAATTGAAAAAATAGCAGAGCACGACTTGAGACGGGTTGAGATTATTTTCTTACCCTGCTTGTTGAGATTATTTTCTTATCCTGCTTTAATAGTAAAATACAGGATAGATACGGAGGTTTTTCTTGTTTTTTACCAGTGGTATTCTTATTGCTTTTTTCTGTTTTGCTTTTTACTTAATCTGGAATCAGTTTCTTAAAAAAGATACACGGCTCAGTACAGGTTTACAGGTCTTAAGAAGAAAAATCACTGACTTGGAAAATCTTTCTTTGACTGTGGAAGCTCAGATGGATCGTCATCAATCCCTTATTAAAGACAGAACTCAAAATCTGGAATCTCTTTTACAAGCCACTAAAGCACTTTGTGAGCGTTTGGAGAAAAATATCAAAACCGCTCAGGCCTTGGAAAGTACTGGTTTCCCTCCCCAGGAAAATCAGCAACTAGGTAAAAACCCTAAATCCTCTCCGTCAGTTAGAGAATCTAAGCCGGTTTTACAAAATCGTTTTCCCACAAAAGAACAAGGGGTAGGTTCTGTTCGTGCTTTAAACTCTTCTGCGGGTTCTCATTTAAAAATGGTGAAAACAAAATCAGATAAGAAATTGCAATTTGGCAAATCCCCTTTTTCAGATCTGGATTTTATGGATTCTCCCTGAATTATCACTATTTGACACTGTTTTTTACAAATAAGGTCATATAATAGCGGATGAGGTAGTCAATATTTATGGTTTGGTCGTTATAACTCCACTTTAATTCATTAAAAGGCCCCCACTCCCCTTTTATGAAATCTGCGGGTTCTTCTGTCTGGACATTGCTGTTATTGTTTAAGAGTTGATTGTTGAATTTCATCCTGACAGAAATCAAACCGGGTTCTTTTACAGAAAAAATTAATTTATGTCCGTGGCGAAAAAGCATAAAATCCGCTTGGGTATTGGCTATGCCGTAGATTCTAAGGCTTCCCAGAAAACCCTTCAGGTGATTGAATACTGCTGAGTCAGCCGTAAAAGCTCTGCGTAGTTGTCGCATAAATTCAAATGTGTGCTCTGCCAGATGCTCCTTTGACGGGCTGGTTTCAGGAAGGGAGATTTGTCCGGTGGCTTCCATGTCTTGTTCCCGGCGAACCAAGTCTTTAATCCAGTCAGTTTCTTTGTTTTCGTGTTGAATCACTTTACCCTGCCTTTGATTGTTTAAATGGCCTCGATGGGGAACTTGCCAAAACGCTTCTAGGGTATTTTCTAGGGCATTTTCCGTCTCGGCTCGAACCATGTAGAATGAAAAGTCCTAACATGGAGAGTGTAATTTTTTCAGAATCATCCTTTGAAACAGGAATAAAGTCAAGCAACAATCAGGTCAAACCTTTTCAAAAACGGCTTTTTTTACCGGTTTTGTCGATTTTCTGGGTTATACAGGAGTGTTTTAAAATCCCTTAAAATTTCAGTCTTTTCAATTCTTTAAAAATAGTGATTTTTAAGATTTATTTATATGTTATGCAGTATTTAGCCCAGAAAATGCCATAAAAGCTTTTTTTTGAAATATTTAATTTTTTCCAGCTTTTCGTCACACTTATTTGGGGTTATACTGTTTAAGAATTAATAAATAATTAAAGGGGGTATGGAAAATGAGAAATGTATTTATTGTGGCTGTTTGTTTTTTTTACTTTATTCTGCTTTCCTGTGCGACTGTGGAAAAAGATAAAAATAATCTTGTGGGAAAAGAAGCGAGTGATATTTCTTCCCAAGACATAGATGCAGACAGTAAGGGAAGTGATAGTGATACAGATGGTTTAAGCACAGTGTATTTTGAGTATGATTCTTCTATTTTGTCAGAGGAGGCTAAAGACACTTTAAGGCAAAATATAAATTGGCTTCAAAATAATGCCACAGTTACCAGTGTGGAATTGCAAGGTCATTGTGACTCTTTGGGTTCAGAGGCTTATAATATTGGTTTGGGTCGTCGCCGGGCGGAAGCTGTAAAAAATTTTCTAATGGAAGAAGGTATATCAGCCAGTCGTCTATCTGTTATCAGTTATGGGGAAGAGCGTCCTTTTTCGGAGACAGATCATTCTAAAAATCGGAGAGTTAACTTTGTTCCGATGTACTGATGAAATTTTCTGGTTTGGTTATTGCTTTTACTTGTTTGATATCCTGTGCGGGTAAACCTCCATTTTTGGAATACACTATCGCTAAAAAAGCACTTAAGTCTGCCCGTAAAGTTAATTCCAATACAAACGCTGATGTTTATTGGAAAAAAGCTTTACATTATTATTATAAAGCGGAAAAGAGATTTCGGGACAGGGATTATATCTCTTCAAGGCAGTTTTTTAATGAGTCCATTAAATGGGCGGAAAAAGCAGAGAATTTCAGTCGCTTTAAAATGAGTACAGGGGATGGAATGTGAAAAAAGGGTTGTTGTTTATATTTATGTTTCTTTTGTCAGGCTGTCTTTTGACTCATAAGGAAGTTCAAGAAGAGCAGGTGGACGCAAAGGAAGATCAGGATTTTGATCAGGAGGAATCAACAGAGCTTGCTGAAGAAAAAAAAAGAAGAGGTGTTTACATCTATGGTGTGGATGTGATGCAAAAGATTTCGCAAGTGGAAACAGATATGCGGGAATTAAGAGGGCAAATTGAGACTTCGGATAAAGAGCAAAAAGATCGTATGGATCAGCTGGAACAGGGTTTGTTGGCTTTAATTCAGACATTAGATTTGCGACTGGCCTCTCTCATCAATGAAGTGCGTGGTAACAACAAAAAAGATCAAACGAGTGATCCGGAAAAGTTGTTTGAAAAAGCGGAACAATTTTTTAAAGAGGAAAAATGGAAATCAGCTATTATCAGTTACGAAAGATATCGTGAGCAAAATAAAAAAGGGCAGTTTTACGAAAAAGCCACTTTTCAAATTGGCAGATGTTTTCAAAAGCTTGGTATGCAAAAAGAGGCCAAAGTATTTTTTAGAGAAGTAATGGAGTCTTTTCCAGGAAGTGATATGGCGAAGTCCTCGAAAAAGCTATTATTACCGACTCAATAAAACTTATAAGTTTCTTTTTAAAAAAGTTATAACAATCAAACTCCTTCTCCGCCCGGAAAGAAAAAACAGGAAATGAAAAAAAAATCTGCAAGACAGAAAAAAGTATTGGCTGTGGAAACTAGCTGTGACGATACTTCTGTCGCCATTGTCAGGGAAGATGGATTTGTTGTGTGCAATAAAGTGGCCAGTCAACACTCTGTTCATCAGCCTTATGGAGGAGTGGTGCCGGAGCTTGCCAGCAGAAACCACGCAGATTATTTACTGCCTTTAATAGAGGAGGTTCTTCGGGAATCAAAATGCACTTTTTCAGATCTGGATTTTTTAGCTGTAACTAATCGGCCAGGACTTGTAGGCTCTCTTATTGTGGGCTTGGTTACGGTAAAGAGTTTGTCCTTGTTGTTTAAAAAACCTTATGTGGCTGTAAATCATATTGAGGGGCATATTCTTTCTGTTTTTCTTTGGGAGCAGATGAGAAAAAAGATAACTTTGAAGTTTCCTTTTTTGGCTTTGATTGTAAGTGGTGGACACACATGCCTTTTTGAAGTAAGAGGTTTTGGTCAGTATTTTTTAATCGCGCGCACATTGGATGACTCAGCTGGTGAAGTGTTTGATAAAGTGGCCAGATTATTAGGACTAGAATATCCGGGAGGGGCGGAAATGGATAAAATCTCTCAGTCGGTTCAGCCTGGATGTTATTCTTTCCCCAAAATCAAATTAAAGGCGGATAACTTCAATTTCAGTTTTTCAGGATTAAAAACCTCTGCTTTTAAATTAATTCAAAAAATGAAACTTTCTTCAGAATTTATTCCTTATTTGTGCGCGGATTTTCAGGAAGCTGTGGCAGATCAGATAATCAATCGTTTGGATCATTTTGCAAAAAAGGGACATTTTAATTCTGTAATAATTGCGGGTGGGGTTAGTGCCAATTCTAGGTTGCGAAGGAAAGCCAAAGACTGGGCAGAAAGGAATAACATAAATTTAATCCTGCCGGATTTAAAGTATTGCACGGATAATGCGGCCATGATTGGTCTTGCAGGTATAAAACTTTTTCAAAGAGGAATAAGCTCTCCCAAGGATCTTAATTGTTACCCTTATTCCCTTCCTGAAGATTTTTGTTGATTTTATCAGGAGAAACACTAAGGAATGAACAAAAAACAATTTTCACTGGAAAAAAATATTAAAGCTCAAATGCGGGAAATGGGTTTTTCTCCTAAAAAATTTTTGGGCCAAAATTTTTTAATTAATCATTTAATCATTCAGAAAATTGTATCCACGGTGAAAACATTAAGTCCTTCCTTAATTGTGGAAGTGGGGCCGGGGTTGGGAGCTTTAACAGATGAATTAATTCAGCTTAACCGGCCAGTTTGTGTTGTGGAGAGGGACACTCTTCTTTGCAGGTATTGGAGAAAAAAACAGGTTTCTGTTTTGGAAGGGGATATTTTGAAATTACCTTGGGAGTCTCAGCTTCTTTCCGATTCTGTTTTGGTGGGTAATCTTCCCTACCAAGTGGCCAGTCGTCTTTTGTTAAAATGTTGTCCTGGCTCTCATTTGCTTAAGGCGATGGTTCTTATGTTTCAAAAAGAGGTGGCTCAAAGAATTGTATCTGTTCCCGGTTCAAAAAGTTATGGCATTTTAACTGTGCTTTCTCAGTCTTTTTGGGAAGTGGAGGAGCTTTTAAGAGCTTCTTTGTCTGATTTTTATCCTCGCCCTAAAGTGGCAGGCCGTGTTTTGGTGTTTCGTAAAAAAAAACATTTTCCAAAAAAGATCCCTACATTTTTTTTGTTTGTTAAATTTTGTTTTGCTCAAAGAAGAAAATTTTTATTAAGTCGGTTAAGTAAGTGGGATTTTGATTATGTTAGTATAAGGGATATAAAAAAAAGAAAAAATAGACTGGAAAATATATTTGATGAAATAGGCTTATCCCCTTTTGTGCGTGCTGAAGAATTGTCTCCTGCACAATTTATGCTTTTGTTTGGTATGCTTTCGAAAAAGAATTACTTGTAAAAAAGATTATCACTCAAGTCTGATGAAGGCCCAAGTTTATTACTGCTGTTTTTTGAAAAAATATGCTATACTGAATTTGTGTGGTATTGATTTTTTTCTCAAGGGAAGATGTAAAATGAAAAAAAAAGTTTCGCAAAACAAGAAGTCTGGTTCCATAGTGGCAATTAATCGCAAAGCCAGTTTTGATTATTCTGTTTTGGAGACTTTCGAAGCGGGTTTGGTGCTAACGGGTTCTGAAGTAAAATCTTTAAGAAACGGAAATTGCCAGTTAAAGGACTCTTATCTTGTGTTCAGAAAATCAGAGCCTTATATCCAAAATGCCTATATCAGCCCTTACCGGCCTGCCGCAGAACGTAACCATGAACCGGAAAGAAAAAGAAAACTGCTGTTGAACAGTTATGAAATAAAAAGGCTGATTGGTCAGCTACACCAAAAAGGTTTATCTTGTGTCCCTTTAAAAGTTTATTTTAAAAATGGAAAAGCAAAGATGGAAATAGCACTGGTGAAAGGGAAAAAACGAGGGGATAAAAGGGAGGCTTTAAAAAGAAAGGAAATGGATCGCATGGCGGAAAGAGCGATCAAACATCATCGCCCGAAAAATTAAAGTTTGTTCTTCCTGGATTTTGGATTTTTTGAATTTGAAGATGGTTTACCTAGAAGCTTATGGGCCTCTCCTGCTTTTTTTACTTCAGGAGGAAAGGAAAGGGCTTTTTTTATATCTGTCGAGGAAAGAGAGTAATACTCTCCAGGTTTGAGGGATTTCAGTTTTAATTTTCCTATACCTGTGCGTCTTAAAATTTTTATTTGAAATCCGATTTTTTCGAACATACGATGCAGTTGTCTGTTTCGACCTTCCATAAGAATCACTTTGATCCAGTTTTTGGTTTTTTTTCGGGCAGGTTCTGCGTACAAAGCTTTAAGTTTTCCTTTCTCTGTAAAAACTCCTTTTTTGAGTTTGGCGAGTTGACTCATCTTTGGATGACCATTTAATTTTACCAGATAGGTTTTTGGTATTTTTTTATTCAGTTTCATGGAAAAATCCCCATCGTTAGTGAGTAAAATCAATCCCTCTGAATGCCAGTCAAGCCTTCCAATCGGGAAAATTCTTTCTTTTGTTTTTTTGAAAAAATCAGCTATACAGAGTCGATTTTTGGGATCACTCATGGTGGTTAAAACTTTTTTTGGTTTGTTAAAGGCAATGTAGTGTTTTGTTTTAGGAAATGTTACGGGTTTTCCTTTTAGTCTTACTTGATCAGTTTTTGGATGGATTTTTAAGCTTGGATCGCGAACAGATTTGTGATTTACGGTTACGGTGTTGTTCTTGATTATTTCATCTGCTTTTCGGCGCGAACATACTCCGCTGGAAGATAAAAAATGATTCAGCCGTATTGTTTTGTTTTTCATCTGGTTTTTTATACTTTCTGTTTTTTTGAAGAGAGCTTTTATTATAAATCATGGTCTTAAAATATTTTGGCCCTGTAAGAAACAGTCCGGTCTTCAGCTTTGTTTTTCATCTGGTTTTGCCTGTTTATTTCTGAAATGAAAGTCGATATTGGCAGTCAGCAGGAACAGCAAGTGATCATGGGGATACAGGTTTTGGAGAGCATTTTTGGCTTCAGATAATATTTGTGCGGTTTCTAGGGAATTATCCACAGGGGATAGCAAAAGTTTTCGATAATGGTTATGCAAGGATTCAATGAGGTTCTTATAATGCGGGTCCGATTTGGATTGAATAAAAAAGCTTTCTATTTTTTTTAATAGGTGAAAGATTTTGTTTATCTCAGTTAGGTTTTTTTGTTTGAATTGATAAGACTTTTGAAAGCAAGAATTTTGACATTGATAAGCTGTAACTTTTTGCTCTTTGATTTTAAAATGAATAAAGTTCAAATGTCCATCTTCTAGGATATGTGAGTAAGCTGATTTTAATTCATATTGCCGGGAATAATACAGCTCAGAAAGAGGGGAAAGGGGTTCCAGTTTTCCCTTACTGATAACAGCTAAAGAACTGAAGCTGAAAACATTAAGGTGTCCATCCCGTTTGAGGATCAAAGCCAAGACTCTTTCTCTTTCTAAAGGAAAAACCTGTATCCGATCTCCTTTTGAAGAGTGATTTTGCAGATAAGAGGAAACCATATCTATAATATCTTTTTCTTTTTGTAAGGCCACTATTTGCCACTTTTCAGAAAGTGCCAGCTCCTCAGGTTCATATTCTGTGGAGTAATAAAATTTCTGGAAAGCTTTTAATTCTTTCTGTAAGGTTTTTTCCAGAGCCGGGAGATTTTGTTGCCAATAGGGGAACAACAGGGCTTTTCTGTAAAATCGGGTGAATAGATCGGCAGTTAAAATTTGCCCATCGTGGCAAAAATAACGCAGATAATTATAAATAGTGAAATGTTCCCTAGTATTTTCAGGGAGTTTTTTTGAAAGATATTGTTTAAAATAAGTGACAGCAGTCATAAGTAAGTGTAAAAATTACATAAAGTGTTTCAGGGTGCAACAGAAAGTGTTTTTTATGTGTACCTTAAGCGTATAGTCAAAAAAATATGGGAGTTTTTGTCGTTAAAAATGGCTAGAAATATAATAAATAAGCTTTTCCAGGATCAAAAAGCTCTTTTTCCTGAAGATCAATTTGTGTCTATGAAAGATTGGAAAGAGTTGGTATCTCGTTTGGATCATATTCAGGTGCAGACGGAATCCAATCAGGAAAAAATGAACCTCCTGTATTCCAAAGTAACGCAGTGGCTTAATCGGGCACGGGAAAAGATAGATGCGGTGTCTAAAGCTCAAAGAGAAATGGATTTAACAGTGAAAGATATGTTTAAAACTTGGGAAGAAAAGCTTTTAAATTGGGTTCAGCCAGAGCAAAGAAAAGAAGATCAAAAAAGAATTATGAGTTTAATGAGTCGTCACAGCCAGTTTATTCAAAGTTATAACCAACAAATAGATGCTGTAAAAAACGCTTTATCCAAGAATGAATATCAAGTGTATCAATTACTGGAGCAGATGAGGAGTATTCGCGCTGAAATGGGTCTTTTGAGTCGTAAAGGATCTTTAAAAACAAAAGCTCCCACGGCGGATTTTAATAAGGAATCATCTCCGCACTTTGATCTGTTTTCTTAAGAGAAATCGGGTACAGTTTTATCTAGCGAGAGGTGTATATTGCCCCCCTCTTCTTTATGATTCCCTTTATATTTTTTATAGGCGTGTAAAGTTTTCACAGTGCTATTTTTTTATTAGGTGTTTTTTATAAAACCCTATATTATGCAAAGAAACTAAACATAAGGAGGTAAATAATGAAATTAATAATTACTTTACTATTTTTAAGCTTTGGTACTTTTAGCTATAGTCTGACTATTCCATGTAATATTTATGATTATAAAAACTATATAACTAAACCTGGAGAGCATCAGTGTGATTTGAGTGGGGCGGATTTGAGTGGGGCGGATTTGAGCAATGCGAATTTGCGAGGCGCGGATTTGAGTGGGGCGAATTTACAAGAAGCGGATCTGACTGGGGCTGATTGTAGACATGCAGATATGAGGTTTACGAATTTGAGCAATGCGAATATGGAAGGGGCGAATTGTAGCCACGCTAATATGAGGTTTACGAATTTAAGTTTTACGAATTTAAGTTTTGCGAATTTGTACGAGGCGGATTTGAGCAGTGCGAATTTTTACTATGCGAATTTGAGCAATGCGAATGTGGCAGGGGCGGATTTGTTTAATGCGACTTTTGGAAATGTGAATGTGGCAGGGGTGGATTTGAGAGGTGTGAGGTTTGGAGGAAGGATGCTGATTTATAATACGAATTTTCAAGGTGCGAAAGTAAATGGTTACTTTAGAATGTATTTAACATTAGAAGGTCTAAGATAAGTAGTTTTAGATTTGTGGAGTGGCCCCTATTTTTGGCTACCTCATTTGTGTTGATTTAATATACTCCACAGGTGACTTCATGCCAAGTGCTGAATGGGGAGCTTTATGGTTATAATCATATATCCATTCTTTTAATAATTTCATAGTGTCTTCAGCACAGAAACAGTCATTCACATACACATAATCTCGTTTTATTGTCTTTACAAAAGCTTCTGCCATACCATTACTCTCTGGACTGTAAGCTCTCGTAAAACAAGGCTTTAAACCCAGCTGGCGGGCCAATACCTGCACATTATACGCTCTGTAAATACTCCCTCGATCCGATAAAAATTCAATCTCTCTATTTGTTCGACAAGCATCAAATCGCCCTTCTACAGCACTAATCATCAAACCCTGTATGTCTTCTGATAAAAGAGGCTTTAACGACGCCGTAAAGCTTAAAATCTCCCTGTCACATGTGTCTAACACAAAAGAAACATACACCTTCTCTCCATTAAAACAATGAATTTCAAAACAATCAGAACACCACCTCGTATTGGAATACAATGTCATCACTTTTCCTGTACTCTTATGCCCTTCCCTTCTGCTGACAGCTTTGGGTAACAAAAGGCCATTTTCTTTCATTACACGATAAATACGCTTCTTATTATACTTGCTTAAACCCTTTAAAACCCTCTCCTTGTTGTAAAGAGCCGTTACACGCTTGTAACCATAAGTGGGACGATCCTTTATCACAGCTCTTATCCCTGATAAAACTTGCTTGTCTTTATCCTTTATCTGCATCTTAACACTTCTCCTCTCACTCACTTTGTAAAGAGACTTTGGATGAATCCCTATTAACTCACAAAATCTTTTTTTACAGCAGATCGCTGAGCAGTGGATGATAAACTCTTTTGCAAATTCAGTTTTTCTTCCCTCCACTTTTTTTTCATAAACTCATTCCATTGCTTAAGAGTGGTGATATCCAATGCTTGATCAGCTACAGTATGCTTTAAACGAGAGTTCTCCACCTTTAAACGATTTATCTCTAAAAGCAATTCCTCTTGGTCTAATCCTGTTGCTTTCTTCTCTCTGCGCATTTTCTCTCTCCTCCATTGATAAATAGTTGCGGCTTGAATCTGATACTTCCGTGATAATTCGGAAATACTGAGACCACCTTGAAAATGCTCTGAAAGTATCAAAAATCTTTGATTTTTTGAAACCTTTTTGGAAAATCTATCCATTTTACCTCCTTTTAGAAGGTAGCCAAATTTTGGGGGTCAAGAACAAAAACCAAAATAAATATAAAGAACCGCCAAAGGAAAGTATTAAAGAAAATATCAAGTTATTGGAAAGCTTATGATAAGCATGAAGAAAAATGTAAACAACAACGAAAAATAGCATGAAATGAGTAACAAATAAACAATAAAAAGGAGATAATAGATAATGAATGATCAAATAATAAGAAACACATTAATGAGTATAGAGAAAGAGCTTAGAGCACTTGTAAAAATACAAATTACTGTACTTGTAGAGAGAAAAGCAAAGGACGGAGATTTTAATATTCTAGATGATAATGAAAAACCTGTTTTCAAAAAACCTCAGAGTGTTGATGCTATGGATAAGTACGAAGAATCTCTTTATAAGAAAATTTATAACAAAGCCGGCCAAAATAAAGAAAGTGATATATGAATAAAGAAAGAAGTAATATTCAAGAGTACTTACTTGAAAAAGTCGGCGAGTGTGTTGCAGGAATACAGTTTTTAAAATGGATGTTTGGAATATTTGTGATAATTATTATTTTCCTATTCAGTCTTGTTTTTCAGATAAAAACCAATGTTAAACATATAGCCTCAAAAGGAAGAGTCCCGGCCAGTAAAGAAAGCCCTCTGTCCTCTTCAAATAGAATCCCAGCCAGTAATATGAATATGGAAATTGAATATGAATAAACCAACAAACAAAGGAGGAAGATAATGTCAAAAATACTCAAAAGAAAGGATATTGAAAAACAATTAAAGGAAGTTATAGAGAAGCTAAACGCAATTAATGATATTCACCAAAGAATACCCCTTGTTCATAAATGGAATCTTTTACAAATGACTAAAAAAGGGTATAGTCTTGCTGTGCATGTGCACGAAGGGGAGACAATACTATTCCAACACCCCACAAGCGAATAAAGAGAGGTTGTGAATTATGGGTTTCTTAGTATATCTTTGCCTTTTTGCGGGGTGTATTGCTCTTTATATCCTTTTTTCCATAGCAAAAACATTAATACGAAAAGCTTTTATTGTTATTTGTTTTATTATATATCTAGGGGGTTTTGCTATTGCGAATAACGCGGTAGCAGAGGCGTGTACACATTGGAAATGCAAACATGGTTGGTATAGTAAAAGTAACACCTTTGAAAAGTTTATGGCTTTATTATGGACTCTCACCCCTGGATTATTTTTCACCAGACAAATAGGAACAATAATAAAAGATATGTTGGATGAAAATGAAACAGGAACATAATCCAAAGACATATATCATTTGGCCACACGGGGGTTATGTGACCCAAGCTTGACTCCTGCCGTCTTTACTGTACTTTGATCTGTTTTCTTAAGAGATCTTAAAAAAAAAGCACTTTTGCAGACTGTGTATCCTCAACAGCGATTTGTTTTTTTGTGTCGAAGTCAGAAAAGAAAGTCAGAGCCAGTTTCTTTATAAGAAGATATGGATGACCAACCTTTCCTGGGGCTGGTTACCCTAATATGTGAAGTTATCCTTCTTATAAGGTATAAGGAGGGTTAATAAAACTTTTAACATAAAGGAGGTCATCCAATGAAAAAGAACATACTCCATGTCGGGCTTGATGTCGATGATAAAGCCTTTCATGGCACAGCTTTTTACTCAAAAACAGGGGAAATATTTGAATTTTCCTGCCGACCCAATAATGCCTGTTTGCTGAAAAAACTGCAAACTCTCCAAAAAAAGGGCTTTAAACTCCATACTTGCTATGAAGCCACATACATCGGATACAGCCTGCACCGCTTTTTAATGAGTAAAGGCATTCAAAATAGCATCATTGCTCCATCTTTGATCCCAAAAAACCCAGGAAAATGTGTTAAAACTGATCGCATAGACAGTAAAAATCTGGCCATTTATTTCTCCAAAGAACTTCTTACAGCCATATGTGTACCAGACAAGAGTGATGAAGAGGTCCGGGATGTTATCCGTTCCAGAAGCTTTTTAGTTCGTCACAGAGCTTGCGTCAGAAGACATATTCTTTCCCTCAGTAGAAGACAGGGTTTAAATTATCGGGAAGAAAAAGGAAACAAATCTCATTGGACAGGTTCTCATACAGACTGGCTTTTTCAAAAAGTAAAAACTTTAAGTGAAAGAGTTAAAAGCAATATAGGTAGGTTATTGGAACAGGAACAACAAATCAGTCAAAGTATTCAGGAATATGATGAACAGATAGTGCAGTTTTCTAAGAACCCTGAGTATAAAAGAAAAGCAGAAACTCTTTGTTGTTTCCGTGGAATAGATACTCTCTCTGCTATGACTTTGATTATAGAGATAGGAGATATAAGACGATTTGCCACTCCTAGGAAACTGTCCAGTTATGCGGGCTTTGATGTTAGAGAGTATAGCTCAGGAGGTAAGGAAAGAAAGTTCAATATCAGTAAATTAGGGAATAAACAGATCAGAACAACGGTTGTGGAAGCCTGTCAGCAGTTAGATTACAGCTACAGGATAAGTCGCAGACTTAAGAACGCCCGTGAAGGTCAGCTAAAACAGGTGGTGGATATTGCAGATAAGTGCATAAGAAGATTGAGAAAAAGGTTTTTCCACTTATATAAGAGCGGTAAACAAAGAAACAAAATAAAAGTAGCTTGTGCAAGGGAATACTTAAGCTTTATTTGGGAAGCTTTACGAGAGGTTTCCTGATAAAGCTTTATTAGAGAAAAGTTATTAGAGGAGGAGATATTTTTTAAGCCATGAGTGATGAAGCCCCCGAGGCCTGACATAGGCTATAAAGTGCCTGCTGTTTAGAATGGAGGATAACATCATTTTGTACAAACTTAATGCGGTAACCAGTACGCGGATATGAGTTTAAAAATCCATGTTGCTCATAAATATCTCCATACCTCTAATTTTTATCATTGACAAGTTGGTCATCCATAGGAGTCCAACACTCTTTTTAGAGCAAATCCAATTCTATACTTAAGGGCTATTTATCTAAATCCAAAAACCGCCGATGAGTTTAATATCATGGGAACAACTGAGAATATTGTTGCTCATCATAGGAGCAAACAAAGAATCCGGGATTTTGGGGAAGTTTTTACTCCAGAAAAACATGTCCATCAAATGCTGGACATGTTGGATAACTCCGTTTGGGAGGACGAAAATATTATATTTTTTGAACCAACCTGCGGACATGGTAATTTTGTTGAGGCTGTTTTGAAAAGACGGTTAAGGGCTTTTTTGAAAAAGGCAGAGAGGGAGAATGTTAAAAAACCTCATTTTTACGCCACAGCCAACACTTTGAATAATTTTTGGGCTATAGATATTGACTTAAAAAACATAGAATTTTGCCGAGAAAGAGTGCGATCCATTGTTTTTGATTTTCTATTACGAAACAATAATTTTTCTTTTGAATCCTTTATCAGACAAAACAAAAAATTTTTAACTCATCTTTTGTGTTGTATTGAGTGGCACATACAGGAAAACGAAGCTCTTTCCTGTCTGGAAACAGATCCTGTTCAGGCCAAAGAATCAGCGAACAAAACTGCTGTCAGCAGAAAGTGGTTTAAGAAAAACAAGCATCGCCCAATAAATTTTAAACAAACCTGGATTGAATATTTTAAAATTTGCCAATCAGAAAATATTATTCCTTTCGAATACAAGAAGAATTTTAAGTTTCTTAGCTCTTTAGTGAGTAACAAACTAAAAGATAAATGGAAAAAGCGTAAGAAAAAAACAAATATAATTTCTCTTGCTAATCCGTGGAGCAAAGATTCATTGCGCTTTTTAAAGTCAGCTTAGTGAGTACTTTCAATTTTTTTCACAAATTTTTATATTTTGCCTGAAAACAGTCGATAAGTTTCATATTACAGTTTATGGCATTTTCAACCAAAAAGGCTTAATTTATTGCAAGCGAGGAATTTTATGTCAGCCAAGTTATTTGCAAATGTAAACACCCATGTTGTGGATATTTTAGGAAGTGTTACAGGGCGTGATCAACCTGTGATGAAAATGGACAAGGCTTTAGACCTGATAAACTGTCTTGATGAAAAACTTTTTACCAATAATGATTATGTATTTTTTGATCCTTTTTGCAAAGCTGGGGAAATTTTATTGGCTACAGCTCTTGTGTCCGTATTACACAAATCCAAAAAGAAATTGGTCCTTATGGACAAAGTCACTAAGGAGCTATACGAAAGTAATAGATATTTTGCTCTGGCGCCTGATGAAAGGCATTACAACCTCAGTCTCAGAACTTTTTATGGAAACGAAAAATCTCATAATAAAAATTTTACCAAAAATATTAAAAACGGGGCTTATCTGTCGGAAGTGGATGGAAGGCTGGATAAGGAAAAATTTAAAAAGGAGCTAAAAGCCATGCTGGAATACATTAAAGAAACCACTGGAAACAAAAAAATAATCGCAGTCGGTAACCCCCCGTATCAGGAAGAAGATGAGGGGCATGGAAAAAGCGCAAAACCTATTTATAATATTTTGATTGAAGCTTTAATTGACTCACTGGATATTGAACAATTTTCTTTTGTTGTGCCAGCTCGTTGGTTTTCTGGGGGGAAAGGGTTGGATAATTTTCGTAATCGTATGATAACAGAGAGACATATTAAAAAAATAATTTACTTTGAAAATTCCTCTTTCGTGTTTCCCACTGTAGATATTAGAGGGGGAGTGTGTTTTTTATACTGGGATAGAAAAAATAAAGATGAAACCCTTATAAAAGGCAAACAAAATCAAATGAAAATCAATTTATCCAAATTGGATATTATAGTTCCTCATACAGAAGCGTATTCAATAATTGATAAAATATTGAATAACAGTGAAAAATTTGTTTCTGAAGTGGTGTGGCCGAGGAAACCTTTTGGCCTGCCCGGTAATTATTTTTTGAGAAACAACATATCATTTTCTAAATCAGATCATCTGATTGAATGTTTGAATATGGGCAAAAAAATTAACAAACTTCCAAAAAGTTTAATACCATTAAACAAAGACAAAATAAATGAATATCAAGTAGCTTTTCCAGAGGCTTCTGGAGGTGGTAAAGGGAGGAGAGATCAAATTCTTCCAAAGCCAGAACATTTTTTTATTTTAGGAAAAGGGCAAATTTCGACAGAAACTTATAGTGTAGCTCATAGTTTTAAAAATAAAGACAAAGCAGAAAATTTTTTATTTTTTTTGAGGACATATTTCGCAAGATTTCTTTTAGGTTTAAGAAAATCAACACAACATACAAAAAGAAAAACATTTGCTTGGGTTCCTTTAATGGATACTAAGACATCTTGGACGGATGAAGAGCTTTTTAAGTATTTTAATATCAATCTAAAGGAACAGAAATACATTAAAGAACAAGTGGAAAAATGGACTGCTTGAAAGGGCTTTTAAATATTAACCGGTGAAGAAAGATTTTTTTTAATAGTAATTAATAGTGTTTATGGTGATTAACTTTAAAGGGAGGTTATTTATGAGAATAAAAAAGAGCCAGTCAATGATATTGACCCAAAAACTGGAAGGCATATCAAAGAAAATCTTTGAAAAATACAAAAAAATTATTGTTCAGTATATCGGAAACAAGCCGGGAGTATATGCACTTTACGATGAAAAAGAGCTTTACTATGTTGGTCTTGCATCTGATCTGGCAAGGCGGGTTAATGCTCATTTAAAAGATAAACACTCAGCACTTTGGACTCATTTTTCTGTCTATTTCACAAAAAAAGAACAATATATGAATGATATAGAAGCTGTAATTATTTCCATAGCACAACCTAAAGGGAACACAGTAAAACCAAAATTAGGGAAAGAAACAAAATTAAAGGATTTTATCAAACAAGCTATAAAGGAAAGTCATCAAGCAGAATTAATGGAGTTAGGTTTTAGTGGAAAAGAAAAAAAACAAATTGTTTCAAAAAAACAAACTATTTCAAAGAAACAAAGTAAAAACAGACCTGACTTAAAAAATTATTTTGAAACTGAAAGACCTTTGATAAAAACCTATAAAGGAAAAACTTATAAAGCCACATTACTTACATCAGGAAAAATACAATATGAAGACAAAATATACAACACTCCCTCAGCTGTTGCAAAAGAGATTGCACAGAAAGAGATGAATGGGTGGACTTTTTGGTTTATACAGGATAGATCAAACAACTGGGTTCAGTTAAGTGAATTGGATTAAGGAAAGTTAGACTATAATTATCATAGTCAAATGTTTCTGCTTTAACATTTTAACCCACTGGACTTGAAGATAATAAAAGAATTGTTCATGGATTTCCATAAGACACTTTGTGTCCTTTGCAGGAATAATAAATTTTTAAGAGCTGGAAACTTATGGTGGAGCTGAAAATGTCTGAGATAAAAAAATACTATGATTTACAGGAAAACCCTGAAAATCAGGAGCAATATTTTAAGTTTTTAAAAAAGCTATCTCGTCAAACCACAAGCCGGGAATTTTTTACCCTAGATAATGGTCAACTTGAGACAAAGAGAAAACAACTGCATAGAGAAATTATTAATAAATACATCTCCACCTATAAAACTCAATCTGTGCCAAGATTGTATTTTATAATAGGTTCTATTGGATCCGGAAAAACCTCTCTTAAAGATACTGTTGTCCAAAGGAAGGAGGTTGAGTCTTTTCTGTATATCAACTTTGATGATCTGAAAAAACAGTTACCGGAATATCAAATATTAAAAAAACTTAATCCAAAAAAAGCAGCTCAGTTTGTACAATCAGAATCCGCCAAACTGGCCGGCATTTTGTATAAAAAGTCTACACAGAAAAAAGTAAATATTATTTATGAAAAAAATCTCAGAATAGGCAAGGACAATACACTGCATGTAGTGGAAGAAATAAAAAAAGCTTTCAGAAAAGATTATAATGTGTCTATTCATATTGTGTTTTTGGAGAGCTATCAAGAGGCATGGAGGAGAGTCAGGTTAAGATACGAAAAAATCAAAAGATATGTCTCCAAAAAAGAAGTGTTTGATACTTTTCAAAATTTGTTTCCTAACTTAAATAAGCTACTAAATATTCAATTTAAAAGTAAGGCTCCCATAAAAATATGGATATGGTATAATGGCTTGTTGGAAGTAGACGAAATAGACAGTGAAAAGAAAGCACACTTAATAGGGCTGATAGGTTATAATGGACCAAACAAAGATTTGGAACGGTTATATGATCAATTTAAAGATGAAAATATTGTGATAGCAGATAAAACAATTGACTTATTTGTAATTTTTGTCCATCATAGATTGGCATATTTACCAACAACCGCAAAAAAAATATTTTCGCAACTGGATTGTGTAAAAAAAATACTTCCAAAACTTATAAATAGTAACCTTTGAAAAACCTTTATTTTTTGAGTTTTGTTTACTTAAGCTTGTAATTTTTAAGAAAGCACTTTGTTAAAAAGAGGGAAAAATGAAAAAACATATTAGTAATAAAATTTCTAAAAAAGCTTTTAAAAAAGCTTTTGGCCCTCAATCTAAAAAACAAATTATAACTCTTGTTGAAAAAGGGATACAAAATAAACACTTAAGAAAAGATACCATTGCCTTTATCAAGGCTGTGGACGGAAAAAAAATCAGAAATACCTCCGGGGTTTAAAGGTGAATTAAAATGTCTAAGAAATTAGAACTTTATGTTTATACAACCAAAACTTATAAAAAAGAGGGTTTGCTTAAGGTGGGATACTGCCAAAAAGGCAGACATAGAGAGCGTATAAATGAGCAATTTAATGCGAGCAACCCCGAAGTGCCTATTATTTTGTGGGTGAAGGATTTACCCAAAGGAAAAAAAGATCGTCACATTCACCAGCAGTTACAGGATAACGGCATACAACACAAAAAAGCGGGAGTTGGAACAGAATGGTTTTATGCCTCTTTGGAGGACATAGAAATTGCCTTTAACCAGGTGGTTCACGGAGTTAAGAGGAAAGATGATTTTATTTTAAGAAAAGAACAAAAGTCAGCTATCGATAAAGCTTGCAAGTGGTTTAATAAAGATTATTCTCATCAAATCATGGATTCAGCCACCCATAAAAATCGTTTTCTTTTAAACGCCAAAATGAGATTTGGAAAGTGTTTTACCAGTATTCATCTTGCCAAAAAACTTAAAGCTAAAAAAACTATTATTGTCACTTATAAACCCAGAGTGATTGACGAATGGATGAGCACCGTCAATGATCATGTAGATTTTAAAGGTTGGACAGGAATCAGAGCCAAACAAGGTTCTGATATTAATGAACTGTCCCTTAATGAAGAAGGCGTGTTCTCTCTACATTCCGGTCCTTTGGTTTTATGTGTCTCTTTACAGGATTTGGATATTGATGAAAATGGTAATATAAAAGATCGGCTTAAAAAAATTTTAAAAACAAAGTGGGATTTACTTGTTTTTGATGAAGTGCATTTTGGAGGACAAACAAAGAGAGTGAGCAATATCTTACAATATCTTAAGCCAAAATTCCGGATTGACTTATCCGGCACTCCTTTTCGTCTTATTGATTCTATGGATTTTTGCCCTGAACAGGTGTTTACTTACAGCTACCTTGATGAGCAAAAAAACAAACAAAAAGAAATGGCAGATGATCTTCAAGAAATAAAACCTTTTGTCTATAGACAAATGCCGGACTTGAACCTTTTTACCATAGAGATTACAGATAAAGACATAAATAACCACTCGGAAAAATTTATGATCACAGACGACAAAGACTTTTCCTTAAATGAGTTATTTAAAGTTAAAGGAAAAAAGTTTGCATACGATTCCTCTGTTGATCATTTTTTGGAAAGCTTGTCAAAAAGAGAACATGGTGCAACTGCCGTAAGTGTTTATGGGAGACTGGGTGAAAAATTGAATTTACCTCAAAAGAGACATAGTGTTTGGTGGCTGAACAGAGTAAAGTCTGTCACTTTGCTTATCAGGAAGCTTAAGCGACACCCTGTGTTTTCTCAATATGAGGTTATCAATGCTACAGGAGGGGCTACAGGTGATGACTTGGCGGATAATGATCTGTCTGATGAGGTACTGGCAAAAAATAAAAAAGATATAACCTCTAAAATTGAAAAAGTAAATTCTGGGAAAATAAACAAGGTGGGCACAATAACTCTTACCTGCCGGAAGTTTTTAACTGGGGTTACCATTAAAGAATGGGATTCTATTTTAATATTAAATGATATTGGATCTGCGGAAAGTTATTTTCAGGCTGTCTTTCGGATTCAATCAGCTTGGTTCGATAAAGAACATAATAAAGTATTGAAGCCTTTCGGATATGTTTTTGATTTTGCGGTTTTCCGCGCTTTAAGAACCACTTATGATTATGCGTCTGCTTTGGCGGATCAGATGGATCAGGAGAATAGTCATAAGCTTCCGGGTTTTCAAGTTCGAGATACTTTAAAAAAAGTTATTGATGATTTTTGCGAAACTCTGAATATAAAACAATTTTATGAAGGAAGACTGACAGGTGATTCTGTAACTTCTAGGGAGATTTTTTCAGCTGTTTCCAATGAAGGTTCTAAAACCGCCTTGGCTAGAAGAATCACCAGTGACGCTTTGGTCTCTTTTCCCTCTTTAGTGCTTTTGGAAAATCATCCGCATCTTTTTGAAGCACTAAAAAATGTAAAAGGCTATAGAAGTCAACAAGCCGGAAGCCTTGAGGATTTTATTCAGATAGGGAATGAAGCTCAACAGAAGAAATTGGAAAAAAACAGGATTGCAGACGAAGAAAAAATAAAAGAAGAACACAAAAGTTTTGTGGAAAAGGAAAATGATCCAGAAAAAAGAGTTAAAAAGAAATGGTATATGACTCAAATCAAAAGGTTGGCTATTTGTATGGCAGATTTTATTTATATGACACAATTCAGAGAGTATAAAATTGATCATGTTATTGAAACAAAAGACTCTCGGTTTTTTAAAACTGTTACTGGAATAAGCAAAGAGGATTTTTCAGAGTTATGCGATAAAGGTTTTATAAAGAGAGAAGCTCTGAATCGTATTGTGAGGGAGTTTCGTCATCAGGAGGAAAGCTCTTTGGAGCCCGAAAAATATATTTTTGAGCATATACAAACAAATAAAAAAACCGGTTAAGTAATTTTTTTATTTGATAGTTATACATGATTGCACTAAGGAGATACTAAAATGACAGCTGGGCGCACAGTTCACTCTCAAAGTATTCATTGGTGTACACCTGATAGATATGTTTCAGCAGTTAGAGAAGTATTTGGAGGCACAATATGTCTTGATCCCTGCTCGAACCAGTGGTCAATAGTTAAAGCAAAGAAAGAATTTTCTTTACCTGAAAATGATGGTTTGAGTAAAAAATGGAATTATAAAACAATATATGTGAACCCTCCTTATGGGTCAAATCGAATGCGAGGAACAACAATAAAAAACTGGTTGTATAAATGCGCACACGCGAATCAATATTTTCATTCTGAAGTGTTGGCTTTAATTCCCGTCGCTACCAATACCAGTCATTGGAAAGAATATGTATGGAGCAAAGCTGTTGGTATATGTTTTTTATATGAAACCCGTTTGAAGTTTCTGGAAAATGGAGATAAAATAAGTAAAGGTGCACCCATGTCTTGTGCAATGGTGTATTGGGGGAAGAATTACAAAAGGTTTTTTGATGTATTTTTAAAGTTCGGTTCAGTAATTGACTTAAGGAAATTGATGGGAAAAACAATAGGAGATGCAATCAATTTTAAGAAAAATAAAAGCCAGAAGGGTTTTATTTTAGATCAACAAAACCATCAGCTGGATTTTCTATAATAAACTGGGTTCAAAAAAGCGATGGATTTCTTTCTTAAGTGGTGTAGTTCAGAAAGGCTTTTTTGGTCTTTCAGGTAATCAGTCGTCTGGGAAAAATCTGTTAATGTATTTTATAAGGAATAAATATGAACACTTATACATACCATTTAGATCAAAATTTAAGAGGTAAAGTGTCTAAAGGTTTTTTAGCCAAAAAATTTTTAGACAAATATCAAGGAGCACCTGTAAAAGAGGCGATTTTACCTTTGGCTCTTTTGGAATATGCTGGGATAGAAGGTATAAAAAAAATTATTAGAGAAATTACTATACCTCAATCGCTACTTGATAAGAACACTATTGAGTGTGTTGCAATAAAGGAGCATTGGGAAAATGAATTAAAAAGCAAACTTCCAGAAAAATGTATAAAAGAAAAACTTAAAGAAAGACATCAAAGGGACAATAATTACGCTGAAAGTTTTGCTCAAGAGTGTATAAATATTTTGCCAGATATTTATAATATGCTTATAGCTTATCTCTCATGGGATAGATTTTCAAAGATGGAATGGAGTGACCATATTTCAGATAAAAATTTATTGCAGAAAATCAGATTGGACATAGGGAAATTGATCTCTAAAGAGAATTTACCTGTCTTAAGACATTGTGCTAATCATTTACTTAATGAAAGAGGTTTTACCATTCCAGATAGTAAAAATCCAGATATTAATACCCTTGTGGAAATTATAAAAAAAACAAAAATTAAATATAATGCGGATATGGGGGATTGTGAGTTTATTCACACAGCTATTAACGGTCAACCATCGGCAGATCACAAGCAAAGAGCGATTGTTGACTGTTATACAATGGACCCTGTAAAAGAGATTAAAAGAAGACTTATTTTTTGTTTTTTCTTTTATGAAACATTGGAATATGGTTTTCAGTATCAATTTAACCCAGAATATTGTGGCCGAATATATATTATTGATGAAAAAGGAAATGAAAAAGAAAAAATAGAAGTAACAGATTACTATCCTATCAATAAAATCTTACAAAGAATAAAAGCGCAGGAGCTAGAGACACTTTTTCTTTTGAATGATTGAACTGTTTTTATATTAAAGAACAATATCAAAGTGTACTCGGAAAGTTCTGTTATTTTATTTGTTTCATTCACATTGTAAAGTGCTTTCTTCTTTATTTATAATTTGGGTTATAATTTTTTTTGAGGGATCATAAGACACACCAAAAGGGAGTAAACTTAAAGCAAATTCTTTTTCAATAGTGTATAGGGAATGAAATGTCTTTTTTAGTGTATCTAAAATATAACTTTTCAAGTTATCCCATTCATATTTTTTTTCTTTTTTTGAAGGATAATGTAATCCAAAGACTAAAACCATATATTTGGTGAAGTACGGATACCATCTTCTTTTCAAATTATTTTCATTTATATAAAATTTAATATAACTGATTAATATTTCAGAAACTTTCTTATTTTCTTGGCGCAGATTTCTGAGCAAGCTCAACAATAAACTCGATCCTGTTTGCCGAACAGAGAATTGTTCATCAGAACTTTTTACATTGATGCTGGAAAGATTTATAAGTAAATCCAAGATAGACTTTGCTAGAATATGATATAAAGAAACTTCAGGCCAGTTTCTTTTATCAGAGTGATGAAAACCTATAGGAAAAAGATTGGGGTGGTTAGAGCTATAAGTTTTAATTTTATCTTCATTTATAAAATATAATATGTTGTGTATTTCAAAACTTACTTGATCGAAAAAACTTACTTTTTCTTCAAAATGAAACTGGCTACATAAAATATCATTTAAAATATATGCAATTTTCAAGAAACCATCATGAATATGTATTAAAGTTTGATGACACTTTACATTGAAAGAAAATGTAAGTGCTACTTTTAAACAAGAGAAGTACAGTTCAATTTGCCACTTTTTTGTAAACTTCACTCGCTCCATCCCAGAAATGAGGGAACTAAAAGAATATTGTTGTAGCAGTGCATGGTTTTCAAATAAAAGACCTGTTAAATTTCTCACACTTCTTAATCCATCATATTGGTTTTCTCTATTTAAAATAGAATCTTCATTTTCAAATGAGGATTTCATAATATTTGCCAAAACTTTTCTTTTTTCAGAGAACCGATAACTATTAAATGAAGTATGGGATAAAAACTCTTCAAAAAACCTAGGAACTTTGCAGGCAACCATCTTGCAAAACATTTTATCAGATATGGAGTGGCCCCTATTTTTGGCTACCTCATTTGTGTTGATTTAATATACTCCACAGGTGACTTCATGCCAAGTGCTGAATGGGGAGCTTTATGGTTATAATCATATATCCATTCTTTTAATAATTTCATAGTGTCTTCAGCACAGGAGCAGTCATTCACATACACATAATCTCGTTTTATTGTCTTTACAAAAGCCTCTGCCATACCATTACTCTCTGGACTGTAAGCCCTCGTAAAACAAGGCTTTAAACCCAGCTGGCGGGCCAATACCTGCACATTATACGCTCTGTAAATACTCCCTCGATCCGATAAAAATTCAATCTCTCTATTTGTTCGACAAGCATCAAATCGCCCTTCTACAGCACTAATCATCAAACCCTGTATGTCTTCTTCTGATAAAAGAGGCTTTAACGACGCCGTAAAGCTTAAAATCTCCCTGTCACATGTGTCTAACACAAAAGAAACATACACCTTCTCTCCATTAAAACAATGAATTTCAAAACAATCAGAACACCACCTCGTATTGGAATACAATGTCATCACTTTTCCTGTACTCTTATGCCCTTCCCTTCTGCTGACAGCTTTGGGTAACAAAAGGCCATTTTCTTTCATTACACGATAAATACGCTTCTTATTATACTTGCTTAAACCCTTTAAAACCCTCTCCTTGTTGTAAAGAGCCGTTACACGCTTGTAACCATAAGTGGGACGATCCTTTATCACAGCTCTTATCCCTGATAAAATTTGCTTATCTTTATCCTTTATCTTCATCTTAACACTTCTCCTCTCACTCACTTTGTAAAGAGACTTTGGATGAATCCCTATTAACTCACAAAATCTTTTTTTACAGCAGATCGCTGAGCAGTGGATGATAAACTCTTTTGCAAATTCAGTTTTTCTTCCCTCCACTTTTTTTTCATAAACTCATTCCATTGCTTAAGAGTGGTGATATCCAATGCTTGATCAGCTACAGTATGCTTTAAACGAGAGTTCTCCACCTTTAAACGATTTATCTCTAAAAGCAATTCCTCTTGGTCTAATCCTGTTGCTTTCTTTTCTCTGCGCATTTTCTCTCTCCTCCATTGATAAATAGTTGCGGCTTGAATCTGATACTTCCGTGATAATTCGGAAATACTGAGACCACCTTGAAAATGCTCTGAAAGTATCAAAAATCTTTGATTTTTTGAAATCTTTTTGGAAAATCTATCCATTTTACCTCCTTTTAGAAGGTAGCCAAATTTTGGGGGTCAAGAACAGATAGCAGATCTAAAATTTTGAAACAATAATATTGAAATTCGTTTAATTGAACCATTCTTTGTAAGTCTTTATCCTGTTTAATAAATTGGTCTAGTTTATTCAGTAAGATAGAATTTGCATTTGGTGCATATTTTTTATAAGCTAAATTTTGAACATGTGAGTAAAACTCTTCATACTCTCTACAAATGGATATTATGGTTTTTAAGGAAGGTGTCAGCTCTTTAGCTAAGGGGACTATTTCTTTTTCTTCTCTACGATCAATAATATCTAAAGCCCTTTCAAAAAATTCTTTGTAATTGTGTCTATTTAACTGAGCAGGTTTGCTGATGATCTTAATAAAATAAAACCCTAAAAATGAGAGAATCAATCCAGAAAGTATCTCCCAAAATATAGGGTATCCAATAATCGGAATTTTATAAAAATTTGGAATGGAAGGAATAATACTAGAGAAAAAAATGGTACATATAGAGATTAGGACTAAATAAAAGAAACATTTTATTTTAACAGAGTGAACAAAAAATTTTAAAAACAAGGTAAATGGTTGAAACGGTTCTGGAAGTGTAAGTTTATGTATCCAGTTCTCTAAACGAGAAAAATTAAATGTAAATTGAAAGATTTTATTTGATTTGATCCGTAATTTTAATATAGGGTCTAAAATTTGATAAACAGCAATGGCAATGATAAAAAGAGGAATCAGCTGGCCTATAGAAAAATAGACTATTGGGTTTGTTGGATCATAACTACATTGACCTAAAACTTCTAATCCAAAACAAGGGTAAGTTTTCAAGGGAATGTACACCATATTATTGACTAGATGATAAGTTATCACAAGAATATTCAAAAAATCTATGGTTGCTTTTATTGATTTCTTTTCTGTCTTGTGGGACTGATTTATGGAGATCAGCCAGACGCACATAACTTTTAGGCCCAAAGTTGTCAGGATAAATTGCCATATTGTAATAATTTTTATGCCTGATAGATGGGTAAATAATGGCTTCAATTCCAGCTGATTTTACATAATAACCAAACCATTGAGAGTTTGACGGAACATCCAGAAAAGTCATCCATTGCTCGTAGTATATTTCAAACAAAGCCTGATATAATTGTTGTAGTGTTTTTATTGTTCGTAATGGTTCTACTTTACTTTGTCCTCTTACTTTTCGGTTCATCTTTTTCCATTTTTTTTGAAATCGAGCTGGAGGCTCTATCTTTGAAATAATTTGTGTAAAGTATTTTAAACAGTCTGGTGTTCGTAAATCAATACAATTTTTAGTTAAATGAACCTCACACCTTGAAGTTAAAAAAGATCTGTTTGGAATTAGTGATATTTCCGCGGAAGATAATACTTTATGATCTGGGTTTGGAAATTTTTCACTTTTTGCTCCATCAGAATGATTGGAAACATAGAGACAAGAGAACTTTGGATAATCATAAGAAATATTATATCCAAAATTAAATCTACCGGAATATGAAAGGCTTCCGCTTGTGCATAAAGGATCATTCATATATTGTGAAAGAACGACTCGATAAAAAATATCTTTTTTTATTTTCTTGCCGACTTTTTTCAAACTTTGTAAAATTTCATCTAATAAAAGATTTCTTTCGGTAGCTAAATAAGTGTGGTAATCTTTATAAAAAATTCTGATTCGTGTACTGGCTTTCTGCAAGTTACATAAAACATACTCAACATATTGCTCAGGGCTAAGAGCGTATTCGCTTTTATATATACGATTTTTTTTCATCTTTTTTGGCTGGAATAAATAAAACTTTTTACTCTTCGAAAACGACCATTCATAATAATTTTTTTAGGAGTAGAACCACCAAAATGAATATTGGGCAAGTTAAACCATTTGCGGGTTTTCTCCTCGTTGCCTGAAAAAATATCTGCTACATATTCTATAGATCCAGCCAATTCTGCTATCACTTCTTTTGTTCTGTTAGCTGTTCTGTCCGGCCTAAGCTGATCTCCAGTTAGACCAAATGCACCAGCCAATTCTGCTCTAGAAATATCCATAAAATTTAAAACTTTATCAATTTTCACATTCCCTTTTTTGTCAAACAAACCTATAGAAGTGCTTATGTTAAAACCTGGAACTACATTTGACATCTTATCCTCCTTAGTTTTTTTCACCAATTTTATACCATAATTTTACCTTCTTGAAAAGAAGAAATAAATACAGTAATTTTAATAATTTACATTAGTGAGAACGCAAAAAAGTATGTTATTTTGATTGGATTCCCGTTTTCACGGGACTAAAAGCCAACAACTTGGCTTTTAGTTTTCAAGGGAAAGTACATGAAAAAAGAGTGTGATAATTGAAGCAATAGGGTTTTTCACGCCCGCCTAAATAATATCATTCTTGGGTTTTTATTTCTTTTCCTTCTGTTGCATATATAATGGCAATCGCTGATATGACTCCCACTACAATGCAGATATCCCCCACATTAAAGGCCGGCCAAGATTGACCCTTGTAATGAAAATCTAAAAAGTCCACCACATATCCGAAGTGAACGCGATCTATGTAATTTCCAAGTGCTCCTCCAAAAATACCTGAGAAAGCTAGTAGTTGATATTTTTGCTTAAGCTCCAGTTTATGTATGATGGAGACAATTAATACGAAAGCCAAAACCGGCAGGATAAGAAAAAGCAATAGACGAATGACATCGTTGCTTTGGGAGAATAAACCAAAAACTCCTCCTGTATTTCTGACATATGTAATATTAAAAAAACCGGGGATAATTATTTTTTTTTCTCCCAGATTAAATTGTGTGTGGATCATAAGCTTGGTGGCTTGATCTAACGCAACTATGGCAAAAGAAATGGAAAGAAATATAAAGTACTTTAAATAGGTTTTCATAATTTTTTTGTATTTTATGATAGGTTATTTATACATTTTAGACATATTTTTTGCAAATTCAACTTTTCACTGTAATTCCAGCACCTCTCGCATTTTTCCCCTTTTATTTTTTGTACTTCGACTTTTCTTTCCTGGCCGGAAAGAATCTCCACTTGAGAGACAATAAGAAACTCTCTAAGCTCATCAGATGTGTTTTTCATCTGTTGAAACAAGACCTTTGGCAGGCTAACCTTTACCTGTGTTTGCAGGCTGGAGCCAATAATTTGCTCTTTTCGCATACATTCTATTTGAGAGTAAGTCATTTCACGGATTTTTAAAAAGTGACTGAATTTTTTTTGTATCTCAGGTTTTATCCATTCTGCCTGTACGGCTGGAAAATCCTCCAGTAAAACACTTTTTTCTTTTTTCTTTCCCGGAAGAAACTGATAAGCTTCCTCACTCAGGAAGGTCATAATAGGGCTCATCAAGGATAACAGATTTTTTAATAGCAGATAAATGGCACTTTGTGCGGACCGCCTTTTTATTCCCTCTTTTTTGAAAGTGTAGAGTCGGTCTTTTAAAATGTCCAAATAAAGGGCTGATAAGTCTTTTGTGAAAAAAATATTCAATTCCTGGTAAATTTTATGAAATAAAAACTTATTGTAATAGAGTTGGCTTTGTTGAATAAGAGTTGCAAGTTTTCCCAAGATCCATTTGTCCATATCTTGTATTTCAGAGAAGGTTACCAAATCTGTTTCTGGATTAAAATCACACAGGTTTCCGAGCATGAAACGAATGGTGTTTCTGAATCTTCTGTAAGTTTCACTGACTCTTTCAAAACTTTCCGGTCGGATTTGCAGATCTTGTGAATAGTTTTCACTACATACCCAGATGCGTGCGATTTCCGCACCGCTTTGTTGAATGATATTTTCCAAACTCACTACATTGCCTTTGCTTTTACTCATTTTATATCCTTCCGCATCATTTACAAAACAATGAGTAACCAGTGCTTTAAAAGGAGTTTTGCTGTTTAAACAAACAGAGGAGTTAAGGCTGGTTTGAAACCAACCACGATGTTGATCGCTTCCTTCCAGATAAATATCCGCCGGAAAAGTTTTCTCTCCGTATTTTTTTCTGAAGACTTCGTGACAAATACCACTATCGAACCATACATCTAAAATATCCTCTCCTTTTTCCCATTCTGTGTTTTGGCAGAGCGGACAGACTTTTTTTTCAGAAAGCAATTTATCCGCAGAATTGGAAAACCAATATTCAATACCTTCGTTTGATTCCTCCATCTTGTCGGCAATCTGGTTTATTATTTCTTTATCCAATAAAGTGTATTTGCATTTTTTGCAGTAAAAGACAGGAATAGGCACACCCCAGTGTCTTTGCCGGCTGAGACACCAGTCAGGACTGGCTTTTATCATGGCACTTAGTCGCTTTTTTCCCCATTCTGGATAAAATTGAATTTCTTGATTTATTTCAGAGAGGGATTTTTTTCGCACAGGATGTTCTGTTTTATCAAATTGTATGAACCATTGATCAGTGGCTCGGAAAATCAGAGGAGTGTTTGAACGGGGATTAAAAGGGTAGTTGTGTGTGATTTCTGTTTCCGCCAATAAGGCTGATTTTTGTTTTAGTTTTTCAATAATCAGAGGGTTGGCTTTAAAAACATTTAAACCCTTCCATTCTGGCATGGAGCTGGTGAAAGAGCCTTTTTCATCCACAGGAACGGATACGGGTAATTTGTATTTTTTGCCCACGATAAAATCCTCCAACCCATGCCCCGGTGCAGTATGAACACAACCCGTACCTTCTGCTTTTGTGACATGGTCTCCTAGGATAATTAAGGAGTCTCTTTCTAAGAAAGGGTGTCTGGCTTTTTGATTTTCCAAAGCTTTTCCCTTGAAGGAAATAATTTTTTTGAGGTTTAAACCTGTAGTTTTTTCAAAACTTTCTTTTAGATCTTCAGCCAGAATTAAAAATTCCTTTTCCGTATCAAAAATTGCGTAAGTGAAATCAGGTTTTAAACAAATACCTTGGTTGGCCGGCAGGGTCCAGGGGGTGGTGGTCCATATTGCGAGATAGCAGTTTTTATTTGAAAGTTTCCACTCCTTGAGAGGGCGTGGCAGAAGAAATTTCACATAAATGGAAGGGCTTTTTCGTTCGCGATATTCCGCTTCTGAAGAGGCAATGGCGGTTTTAAGAGTGGAGCACCAGTAAACAGGCTTTTTGCCCCGGTAAAGAAGATTTTTTTCAACCACTTTCGCTATTGCACGAAGCTCTTCTGCTTCATATTCCGCAGACAAAGTGAGAAGAGGGTTGTTCCAATCCGCCAAGACTCCCAATCTTTCAAATTGCTCTTTTTGTGTTTTCACCCAAGATAAAGCTTCTTTTCGGCAAAACTCCCTTATTTGTTTTGGCTTAAGTGCTTCGTTTTCTTTTTTGATTTTTTTAAGGGCAGTCATTTCAATAGGTAACCCGTGGCAGTCCCATACGGGAGTAAACGGACAATGTTTGCCGGCAAGATTCATGTATTTTACCACAATATCCTTCAGGATTTTGTTTAAAGCATGGCCTATATGTAAAGGGCCATTGGCATAAGGAGGACCATCTATAAAACTGAAAAGTTTTTTGTTTTTTGTTTTATCGATTAACTTTTGATAAATATCTTCTTCCCGCCAAAATTGAATCAATTTTGGTTCTTTTTCAGGAAGTTTGGCCTTCATGGGAAAGTTTGTTTTGGGAAGATGTAAATCGTGTTTTATGGTCATTTTTGTTACCCAGCCTTAAAAGAAAATGTAGCTTTAGTAATTTGGAAAGTCAAACCGGCAAAATCAATATCATTTGTAAGTGTATGGTTTATTGTTCAAATATCAGATGAATATCTTGGCTGTTCTTAGAGTCTTTTTTTTGTTGAGAAATAGTTTGATAGTGTACTCCTTCCGGCCAGTCAAAGTCTTTTTTGGAAAGAGCCGGGAGAATTTTTTTCATAAATGTTTTCCAAATTGGTAAAGCTCCTGTAGCTCCTGTCAGATAATGGGAGCGGTTGTCATCGAATCCCACCCATACTACGGTTAAGGATTCCGGGGTGAAGCCCACAAACCATGCGTCTTTTTCCTCGTTGGTGGTGCCTGTTTTTCCAGCCACGGGGACGGAAAAACTTTTAAGTCCCTTAGCTGTGCCGGATTGAGTAACCTCTTTTAACATACCCACCAGTACGGCTGTTTTTTTTGCGTCTACAATAGATGTGCTTGTTTCCTGGTTTTGTTCATATAAAATATTATCTGATAAATCTGTTACTTTTCGTATAAGATGTTGTTTTCTATATTGTCCCATATTGGCGATGGTTAAAAATATTTGTGCTATTTCCCAAGGGCTTTTTTCCATAGCTCCCAGAATCAAAGAGGGATGAGCGGAAATCTGAGAAGGCCCTCCCAGTTTTTGCAGGGTTTGGACAAGAGGTTTAAGGCCAGTTTGAATGCCCACTCGAGCCACTCCCGCGTTAAGAGAATGGGCAAGAGCCAAATAAAGGGGAACAGCACCTTTATAATTTTCTTTGTAATTTTTCGGGCTCCAGGATTGATTTCCGTATTTATAAGTAAACTTTTTATCTTCCACCAAAGACAGAGGAGTAAGGCTTGGGTTTTCCATGAGGGCGGAAAGAATCACTACAGGTTTCATTAAAGAACCGACTTGTCTTTTAGCTTGGATAACCCGGTTAAACTGGCTGGCTTTGAAATCTCGACCACCGGTAATAGCCCTTACAGCTCCTGTGGAAACATCCACATTGATGAGAGCGGATTGTAGAGAGGTTTTTAAGTTTTTTTTGAGGCGGTTTTTTTCAAGCCATTTAAGGCCGTGCCGGACAGATTGATCAGCTTTTGCCTGAAAATCAGGATAGAGAGTGGTGAATATTTTTAAATCTGTTTCAGTCGGGAGATTTAGATGTTTTATTTGTTTATAAACCGCATCCGTAAAGTAAGCGGGAGGATTTTGCGGGCTGATATTTTTTGTGATGGGTTTTGATTGGGCTTTTTTTAACTCCTCTTCGTTAATGATTTGTTTTTCATACATTACTTTCAGGATATGGTTTCTTCTTAAGAGGATGGCTTTGTTATTTTTAGAAGGTTTATAGCGTCCTGGAGATTTTATGATGCCGGCTAAAAGAGCGCATTCACTTAAATCCAAATCCGACAAAGGTTTTCCTATATAATATTCCGCCGCTGAACCAAATCCATAAATGCGAAAAGAACCACTTTGTCCCATATAGATTATATTCAGGTAAGCCGTTAAAATTTTATCTTTAGGGTTTTTTATATTTTCAAAAATTTTATCTCTAGGGCTTTTTTTACTGAGTTTGATTTCCAAAAGCAACGCTGTGATTTGCTCCTGAAACTTTCTCCAAAAACTTTTTTTCTGACTAAAGAAAAGGTTTTTTACTAATTGTTGTGTGATGGTGCTTCCTCCTTCTGCTAGACGAAGTTTTCGAATATTACTCCATATAGCCCTTATAATAGCCTTTATACTGATACCTTCATGCAGGATAAACTGGTGATCCTCCGCAGAGAGGACAGCTTGTCGGCAATTAAACGGGAAAGTTTCCAAAGGTTGAGTTTGCCTTAACACAGGTTCTCCATTTTCGTATTCTGCAAACAAAACCGGTTCGAGATAAATGGAACTCACTGGCTGGTTCTCTTTTTGCAGAGAGTAAAGTCTGTTATTTACGAAGACTGCGGTAAAAAGGGTATTTGTGTATTTCTCCTTCCAAAATAAGCATTCTTTAAACTGATCCAAAGAAGGCAAAGGTATGGTGAGTGTATGTGATTCAGATAGGGATTTGCTGTTATTATTATTCGCTGGTTTGTCATTTTCATCTGTAGTTTCAGAAAATTTTGCGGTCGGAAAAAAATCAGGACAATTTTTACCGGTTTGAGAGAGAAAATAGCCAGAATCGAGGTACGAAATTTCTTGGGAAAATTTATAATGTCTTTGCTTTAACTTATCCTTCAGTTCCCTAGTGGATAAGTTGTTTCCTGATGTGATTTTTTCCGGGGCGGTGTAGTATCTTACAGATGGTGGAAACCAAGTGGTTTTCAAGCTGTTATTAATGCGGGTATTGAGGCGCAGTACAAGCAGAGATAATACCAAACACAACAAGAATATAAAAAAAGCGCAAACAATTAAAACAGTTTTTTTTCTCATCTGATTAAAATACTTCAGCAGAGGGTTTATGACAACCGGCAAAGTTATATTTTGTGGGTGACAGTAGCTGGATATTTCGATATTCTCTAACAGTAGAACAGGAGCGTAAATTATGCAATGGACTTCCGGCCTTTCCCGTTACTTGATTCATCTCATTTTTGAGGAATGGAAAAAAAATGATTTGGTAGAATGGAAAGCTGATGAACAAAAAGTGGCTGAGAGTATTCATCTTATTCTTTCAGAGGATTTGAATAAAGAAAAGGCTCTGGAAAAAGAAGTATCTCAAATGTTGGATGATTTGGAAAAAACACATGCCGGACAATTTGACAGATATAAAATGTATCCTTTGTTAAAGAAAAAAATAGCTAAAAAAAACGGAATTATCTTATAGTTTTTTTGTGTTTTTAAAGAGGTTTGAATGTTATCTCCTGAAAGAAAGTCCAATTGGACTTATATGATAGTGGAAGGGCTTTTGCGGAAAAAGCTTGTTTGCTACAGAGATAAAGATAAAGTGATGCGAGCCACCGCAAGAGCTTTATCTCATTTTATTCAAGAGCATGATCGGATTGAACAAAAAGCACGCCAGAAAATTACCTCCCTCAAAAGAAATGTTTCAGAAAACAGTGTGGAATGGGAAGTGTTGTATGCCCGTTATTATGAAGAAGAGCTTTCCCGCAGTCACTTGACAGCAACCCGTTCCTAAAAAACCTTTAATCTTTTTTTTGGTTTTTATATATGGTAATGTATGGCAATATATTTTTTTATTGACCTTGGGCAAAAAGTGTTTTTAATTTAGTCGGGTTTTCATTAAAAACACCTAAAAAATTCAAGAGTGGTTCCTGGTCCGGTTCTAGGAAATAAACAGTGGAGGTTCTTAGTATTATGAGAGTCATAAAAACTTTGCGGATACTTTGCTTTAGTGTGATTTTTTTTGCAGGTTTTTCAGTTCTTTCTGTTCAGGCTCTCGTTTTAGATTGGTCTGGTTCTTATGAGCTGGAGTGGAATATTTTGCAAAAAGGGGACTTTGAGCAGTGGGGTTCCAGTGAGATGTTTCATAATTTGCGTCTTAAACCGGATATTAAAGCTTTTGATAATGTTCGTGTTCGATCCTGGTTTCAATTAGTCCCTCTTGGCAATTCTTCTGAAGGTTCTTTGCGTAAAAAATTTCTGGCGCAAGAAGGTCGGCTTTTTGGTTTTGGAGAGACAGCCGATTTTTCCATCCCCTTGCTTTCCGTCAGAGATTTATATCTGGAAATCGCTCATGATTTTGGCCTGTTTCAAACAGGGTGGAAGCCTCATCATTTCGGTTTAGGTATGTACTATAATGACAGTTCCGTAATCTTTAGCCCAGTCTATAATAAAGAGGGAAGTTCTGGTTTTGTTTCTTGGCGGGGTTTTATCGGTTCTTCTTATTATATACAGCCTATGGTTCATTATATAGGGAAGATGGCCTTTAATTTTTTTATTCAGCTAGGTTTTACAAAAGATGAATATGGAGTAGAGGCTATGTACAAAACAGCTCCACAGAATATGGTGAATGAGTCCACTCCCGTGGAGTCCCCCTCTTATTTTGGTGTGTATGGCTATTATAAAATGAATCCGTTAGTTTTGCGACTGGAAGCGGGGAGTACTCTTTCTGAAGAAGTCTATGGAGGAGCACTGGAAGTGGCTTGGCAAACTCCTTTAAAGTGGCTGGGTGTGGAGCTGAATACAGGGATATCCACTTCTAATCCGGATAAAAAAGTTTTTTACTTTGATCCTTCTTTTTCCTCTTTGCTTTTTAGTTTGATTTCAGAATATGAAGATCTAAAATCCACAAAACCTGAGTATTTATCAGAATATCTGCAATATTCCATTCATTCTTCCATGTATATCTCACCCTCTGTTTCTTTTTCTATTTTGGATTCTTTAAGTTTGAAGCCGGTTTTTTCCATACATCTTTCTTATCCTGATATGGGAGTTTCGCTTTATCATACAGAACTGGAATTAAAATATCATCTGGCAGAAGGTGTAGTTTGGAATACAAGTATGGGCATTATATTTCCAACGGAGGATCACTGGCATATTGGAGCAATAAGTCAAGTCGCCATTACCTTTTAGGGCATCAAGGAAACTTAATTTTTTTCATCTCTGAAAAGCATTTGAGTTATTAATGGCGGCTGGGCTTATTGGTAAAGTTTTTTGAACTCCGGGGAATTTACAATAGATCTAAATTGGTTGGCAGACATTCCTTCTCCTCTGGTGGAGCTTCTTCGAGAGGAATTTGACCTTCTGGAAGCGGAGTAATAGGTCGGAAAAGGGTTTCTTGAGAAATTTTTATTCCAAGCGGACTCTAAAAGTCTTCGATCCTGCCTGCCGGCAGTGGTTTTCTCATTTGTGTAAAAATACAAAGGAAGATTTGCTTTGATATTGTTTAAAGCGATGGACTGATTATAACTATCCCCTAACGATTCTATATGTCGTCTTAAATCACTGTACTTTTCCATGGTGTCTATGGCAGAGCGGATAGAAAAATAGTCATGAGTAAAAAGTCCGGGGTTGTTTAATTCCTGCATGTAGTCGGAAAGAAAAAAAGATCGTTCCAAAGGATCTTCTTGTCCCATCAAGTCCCATAAATCTTTTTTTACTGTTGAATGGAAAAAACGGGTTCTGGCTATGGGATTTGTGATATCTTCCAGCTGATTTGTTCTACACTCTACTTGTTCTTCAGGTGTGATTTTTCTTTCATAACTTGTGGTAGATCTTTTGCTGATTTCACAGTTGGCGATTTTTTCTTCCAGTTCTTCTTTTCTCTGATGAGTGTCGTAAGCTTCTTCCACAGCTTCTTCGATACGATCCTCTTCCTGATTTAAAATACTAAGAATTTGGTTGTTTAAAGCATTGGAAATGTTGTTAATATCTGTCTCTTCGCTGATATCAAAAACAATATTTTCTGAGCAATTTGAACAGTAATCCGCTTCTGTGACATGTTCTGTGTCATTTTTGATGGAGCTTGTTACAGAGATATTCAGTTTTTTATCCTCGCTTTTTGTTATCCTTAGCCTAGATTTAATTTTGTATCTTACTCCGTGGTCTTGTTTCTCTGTCGTAATTGTGCAATTTATAAAGGTATTATTGTCTATAGTTTTAAGGTTATTGAGTTGAGGACAATCTCTTATGTATGTTATACCTCTCCAAAATGCGATATTCCTAGAGTTTTTGATGTATCCCGTTTTGGCAGAAAAGGACAAATGGCTTGCAAGCCCGTAAAAAAGCGCGCCCAGCAAAAGACCAAAAGCAAATAAAATAAAAGATTGATGTTTTTTTACCATATTTTTTTATCGGTTAAGGCCGGAAGGAACTTTAAATATGTGTTATATTTTTTTAATGGATGAAGATCGTAAGTAAAAAAGAAGCGGTTTTTTTCGATATTAGTCACTCCATTCTTTCTTCTTCTGCGTGTTCTGTTTCTTTCAGGAGTGTTTCTGTCTCCTCTTCCAACCGGTTGTCTTCTTTTGCATTTTCAAAAATGTCTTGTACGGCTTGTTCATTTTCCATGATTTGAGGCTCAAAATCCGGTTTATCACTAAAGATACCTTTTACTTTTTCCTCTTTTGAACCTATTTCCATGATTAGTGAAGCCAGAAAGGAGTAACCTTTAGAATATTGAGTGCCGGTGATATCAAAATCCCCATGAAGCCTTAAAGTTACATAAGGAAAGTGCCATGCTATCCAGCCCATAAATCCAATAAGACCAGGATTTGTGGAAAGAAATTTCAAACTGCCGGCGTTGGTGGTTTTGAGTAAATTAACATGATCCCCGCGAGAAGGAGAGGATTTATCCCGAATAACAGACCAAAAACCATAAGAGTTTATTCCTAACTCCGCCATTTCCCCTTTCAGCATAACCCCTGCTTTCCATTGAAGGAGAGAGGATATGGATTTAGAACGCCACTTAAAGCCCGTGTAAATAAAAGGATAAAATACTCCTCCAATAATCCCATGTAGCCAAATAGATGGAGTGAAATACATACTTCCATCATCTGTAACAGGTTTATTGAGGTTCTGTTTTTCCACAAGAGGAATGGAAAAACTAAATTCCGGTATAAAGCCAAAAACTCCTTCCACATCCTGTTGACTGCGGAAGGCCATCCCCACTCTGTTTATTTGAGGTCCTGAGAAACGAAGATCTTTTCCATTTCCACTTCCACTTTGTGCAAATCCAAAACCGCTGGAAAAAGCTTCTATCTCGAACCAATCCGTAAAAGCGTATCCCAGACCAAAGTCCATATTTATATAATGAAAAAATGGGGCAGAGCTGTTATTGTTAAGACCTAAGACTTGTTGTAAGGATTGAGACTTGTTGAAGTTTGTGTAATTGCTTTCCGTATAATAGTAACCGGTATTTATTTCTGTGAAAAATATGTGGCTTCCTCCACGGGAAAGGGGGAGAACTAGGTTATCCTCTCTGGCCTGAACCGCACTGATTAGTGTCAGCAGATGAAAAACAGCCACTGCAAGGAGGTTTTTCCGGTAAATCCAGTATTTTAAAAAAACAGTAAAAAGCTGAAATTGTATTTTCATTCCGTGTTTTGTACCTTCTGGCTTAATATTTTCCAAATTAAATCGAAAATGCTCCTAAAAGCCCTCCATAAAATAAAGCTTAAACTTCCGGCCATATTTATAATGATACGAAAAGCTACTCCAAATGACTTTTAAAGATCCTCAGTTTTTAAATGGCAGATCTCCACATTTTTCCGACTCGGCTAAATTATTTTCAATATTAAGATAAAATAAGCCGAAAAATCAAGTGTCACAGGACTTATATACCTATTTTGCGCGATAGGTAGGGTGTGATAGGCATCATTGCTTTAGAGAATATAAGAATATAACACTACCTTAAAAAAGTTATGAGTAAAAAAATTTTAATTATTGAAGATGACAAAAATCTTGCGGAAAGTCTAAAAAACATTTTTGTTGAAAAAGATTTACATGTAACCATCAGCTCTTCTGCTCAGCAGGCAGAACAATTAATTTCTTTAGCACATTATGATCTTTTGATAGTGGATGTTATTCTTCCAAAGATGAATGGGATTAGTTTTTTAAGACAAATTGTTTCCAAAAGCTTACTGCCTGTTAGCTGTAAGGTATGGGTTATGTCTGGAGTGTTGGGTAAGGATGTTATTCATAGAGATGTAATCCCCCATATTGATGAGTTTTTAAAAAAACCCATAAATGCCCAGATGATCAAGAAAAAGATAAAAAGCACTTTCAAGCTCTCTTTGAATGTTTTGGAAAATATCAAATTTTTTTATTTGAATACTTGGGAAAAAAACAAGAAAAACTTTTTGGAAGATAATGAATATATCATTCAAGGCCATGAGTTAATGTTTATATATTTTTATCTTTGCTCCATTCGATTTACAGGAGTGTTGCATATCAGTTACTCTGAATTAAAAAAAAAAGATACAGTTTTATTCCTGAATGGCAATATCAGTGCTGTTAACTTAGTGGATCAGGAATCTTATCTTGGAGTTTTGCTTGTTAAGAATTTTTTAATCACAGAAGAGAAATTGCAAAAAGTTCTTAAAGAAAAGCAAGATGGCTCTTTAGGGGAGTACTTGGTATCTAAGTGTTATTTAAGCCCGCATCAGCTACACAAAATATTAAGGGAGCAAATGACTATCAGATTGTTTAAAGCTATGGATCATAACTTGACCATAGTACGTTGCGAGCATTTTATACCTTCTCAGGTATTTAATCAGACGACTCAGCTGGAGGAAAAACATCTTTTGTCTTTAGTGGATAACTGGATACGTTCCAAAGTGCAGGTGGAATGGTTGGAGGTTTTTTTTCAAAACTTAAAGGCAGTGTATATCAAACCAACAAATCAGCCCAACTCCAAAAAAGCACTATTACTACGTCGGGCAGGGTTTAAATTTCTGGACACCTTGGAGACCTCTCAACGGATCGATGATCTGTTAAAGGAGAAGAATGCACAGGATATTATGTTTGAGATGTATTATCGTCTTTTAATAAAAAAAAATTATCTGGACATAAAAACAGTGTCTATTGAAAATTATGGTTTTTTACAGGAAAAGTATAAGAACTTTCTTAAAAAATCCAAAACGAAAAATTATTTTGAATTGCTGAATCTACCTTTAAATGCCTCTCAGGATAAAATAGAGTTGGTCTATAGAAAGTTTGCAAAAGTTTTTCATCCGGATCGAATTGGCCCAAATGCTCCAAAGGAGATGATGGAAGTCAGTAGTCAGTGTTTTGTCTTGATTACAAAGATATATCACATTTTGTCGGATCCCACGAAAAAAAAGGAATACTTGAAAAGCCTAGATAAAAATGCCTATTTTGATGAAGTGGTCATTAGAAAATTATACGAGCAGGGAAAGAAAAATATAGAACAAACCAAGTATGATAAGGCCTTGGATAATTTTAAATCCATTATTAATTGCCGATCCGTTCCTAATAAAGCTGTTTTATATTATATTTGGGCTATTATAAAAAATAAGGATGGCAAAGAAATAACAAAATTGGAAAAAGAGGAGATTTTGAAACTTTTTAGTCGTGTGAGTATGGAATGCTCAAAAACCGCTCTTTTTTACTTTGTGCAAGGTTTGTTTCTGAAAGTGAAAGGAGAAAAAAAATTGGCTTTTGATTATTTCAAAAAAGCATTTCAGCTGGATGCCTCCTTCCAAGAAGCTCAGCTGGAACTATATTCTTTAAGCGTGAAAAATAAAAAACGGTTGTTGATGAATCTGTTTAAAAAAGCCAACTAGTTCTTTTTTTTAAAAGAGAAAGGGAGTTAAAACAGATATCGTCTGTAAGAGACAGAGGAAATCACCCCTAAGGCTACCATAGTGGTGAGCATGCCAGACCCTCCGTAAGAAAGCAAGGGCAAGGGAATACCTACAACAGGCAATAATCCCATTGTCATCCCAATATTGATAAATACATGCCAAAAGATATAAAAAGACATACCTGCACATAAAAACACACCTTCTTTGTCTTTTGATTGAAAGGCTGTATAAAACCCCAAGATAATTAAAAACAGAAAAAGCAAAATAGTGACAATACTTCCTATAAAGCCATGTTCCTCACTCAGGACACTGAAGATAAAATCCGTGTGACGCTCCGGCAAAAACTCCAATTGGGATTGTGTGCCTTTTTGAAATCCTTTTCCAAAAATCTGTCCACTTCCTATGGCAATTTTTGACTGAATGATATTATAACCTGTTCCACGAGGGTCACGTCCTGGGGAAATAAAAGTTAAAATTCTGTTTTTTTGGTATTCCTTTAAAAGGAAATGCCAGGCAACGGGAGAAACGCACAGAATAAATAAAAGAGAAAACAGTAAAATATTTTTTTGCACTTTTGCGAATATGATTAGGGAGCTTGTGATAATCAGTGTGATTAAGGCTGTCCCCAGATCCGGCTGGAAAATAATAAATAAAACCGGAAGACCGATCAATAAGAGCGGTTTTATTAATTCTGTTATATTCATGGATCTCCAACTTCGTTTGGCCGATAGAATGCGAGCCAAAATAAAAATGAGAATTATTTTTAATGTTTCAGAAGGCTGATAATTAAATAGCTCCAAATCCAACCATCTTTTTGATCCTCCAAACGCTCTTCCAAAAAAATATACCATTATCAGAAAAATAAAATTAATGCCATACAAAATGTAAGCTGTTCTTACAAGGAAGTGATAATTGATAAAGGAAATACAGAAAAACAAAGCACTTCCCAGCAATATCCAAATCATTTGAAGGTAAAATAAATGAGTGGTGGTGGAATGGGCGCGGTGAGAAATGCTGTATAAATTAATTAAACCTATAATAAGAAGTGTTGTTATTGTGACAATTAAACTCCAATTCAGTTTTTTTATAATGCCAAACCTTTTTGTATTTTGTGGATTCATTGATTTTTATTCCTTTTCAGATCAGAAAAATTTAATTTGTTTTTAAAATAAAAATGGATGATATCCCGTGCGATGGGTGCGGATCCGCCGGAACCGGAACAGGAATGCTCCGTGAGAACGGAAACTGTGATTTCCGGCTCTTCAGCCGGAGCCATAGCTACAAACCAACCATGATGCCTTTGCTCTTTTGGTCTTTTTTGGCATTTTTCATGGATGCTCTCTTTTGAAAACGACATAACTTGAGCCGTTCCGGTTTTACCCGCTATTTTCACTTCATTTGTTTTCCACCATCGTGCAGTTCCTTGTGGGCCATGCACCACTTTTTCCAAAGCTTTTCGCACAGTTTTAAAGTGTCGGTTAGCAATTTGTTTATCAATGGTTCTGATGACTTTAGGCGGAAAGCTTTTAATCTCCTGATCATTGAAGTTTGTGATTTTTTTTACGACAAAGGGCTGAACAATTTTTCCAGAAGTGGCAATTGCGTTGTAAGCGACAGCCAGCTGTAAAGGGGTGACTAAAATAAAACCCTGGCCGATAACATGTACCAGATTCTCCCCGGCTTGCCAAGTCTCTCCCAGGTTTTTTATTTTCCATTTTGAATCTGGGATAAGTCCTGCAACTTCCCCTTCCATTTTAATATTTGTTTTATGGCCCAAGTGGAAAAGTCGTGCGTATTTTGCTATAAGGTCAATACCCATCTGTATGCCCAATTTGTAAAAAAACACATTGGCAGATCGTTCAATGGCTGTGCTTAAATTAATGGCCCCATGTCCTTTTTTTCTATAATCGTGGTAGGTTCTGTTGCCGAAAAAGATCTCTTTTGGTGAATCCATTAAAGTGTCAGCTGTGATGAGTCCCTCTTGTAAAGCAGCTAGGGCAACAATAGGCTTAAAAGCAGAACCAGGAGCGTAATGATCCTGTATGGGTTTGTTTCTGAAAGGTTTGGAGGGATCATGTGCCAGTTTCATCCATTCCCCGGAGGAAAACCCCTTGGAAAAATGATTGGGGTCGTAAGAAGGGTAAGAAACCCAAGCCAAAATTTCTCCGGTTTTTTTCATAACAATAACAGAACCATGACGCTTTCCGGTTTTGTCGTTTCTCAGAAAACTGGAATAGGCTTTTTGCTGTAGTTTTTTGTCAATGGTTAAAATAAGATTTCTTCCTGGAATGGGGTCTTTTGGCTTAACACTTAAAAGCCCTGTAATATTGGATGGGGGTTTTCGGTTATGGACATCCACCTCTACAAAAGAAAAACCGTCTTTACCTCTTAACTCATATTCCCATGCAGACTCCAGTCCGCTTTTTCCCACCAGATCTCCGGGTTGAAAATGAAAACGATTTCCGTACTTTTTATTAAATTCATTGACTTGATTTTTGGTTATTTCACTTAAATAGCCAAACAAATGCGCTCCATTTTTTTTCAAAGGATAGTGTCTGATACTTGCTGACTGTATAGTCAGCCCTGTGTAATACGGTTTTAAACGTTTTAACTTGGCTATCTGAGTTAAAGTGAGGTGTTTTTTGATAACAACCGGACGAAAAGATCCATGTTTTTTCTCTCCTTCATGGACTTTTTCCATAATCTGCTTTGGAGCTATTGGAATGATGTTGGAAATTTTTTTTGCAGCTTGTTCCAGATCATTTATGTATTGGGGGGTAATGGTGAGTTCTTGGTCTGGAAGGTTCTCCACTAAAATATTGTTATGGCGATCAAAAATTGATCCTCTGTAGGCTGGTTTTTTTTTTTCTTTAAGACGATTTATTTCAGAATATTTTCTGAGTTTTTCTCCGTGGATAACCTGCAAATACCAAAGTCTGGCTCCTAAAATTAATCCAGCTCCAACAATAATCCAACTCACCCATTTCCATCTTTGGATGATCTCCTGAAGTTCCTCTTCCGTACGGGAAAGTGTTTCTCTCATGGTTTCATGGGCTGTTTTTGCCCCTCCGTTTTGATAGTGGTGGCACTATCCACTTTTTGAAAAAGACTTAATAAAGGAAAAGAAAGAATCCAAGTTATTACAGATCCTGTTAGCCAAGGCAGGATTCCCTGTAAATAACCCTTCCCTTCCATAGTTTGGGATAAAGTCCATAAGCCTATTGGATAAAGAAGCAAAGTGAGAGCTGAGGCTTTGCTGAAAAAAGTAAGACTTGTGTAATAAACTCTCTTGAATAATAAAATCACCAATAAAACCAGTGAATTGCAGACCAGCAGATAACCTGCCGATAAAGCGGAGGTGGAGGCGACATTTAAAGTGATAAAATACACCATAAATACGGTTTCCCCGGTTTTGCGGTAAAGACTCCAGTATATGATACAGGGTATCCATAAATAAATGGGAATATCAAAACCAAATAACCCGGACCATACATTTTGAAGCAGGGTAATCATCAGAATAAATATTATCATGGTCGTATAATTTAGAAAAGCCAGTTTGTAGTTGATAAACATATAAAATCATTCTCCTTGAGGGTAGGCCCTTTTTTTCACAATAAACACCTCTTCCAGTCGCGAAGAATTAATAAAAGGAGTGACAGTGACTTCCTGCGTGAGATCGTATTTTTGTTTTTTTATGTTTGTAACAGTTCCAATGGGAAGCCCCGCCAGAGATAAGTTTAATAAGCCGGAAGTGACAATGATATCACCTTTTTTCACATCATCCCTTCGTTTCAGGTATTTCAGTTTGCAGTTTTGTGTATTTGAGCCTTCCACTAATCCGTATACTCGGGATCGTTGGATAACAGCGGGAATAACAGCATGAGGATCGGTCAGTAAAATGACTTGTGAAACGCGAGGCAAAACCCGAAATATATAACCAATTACTCCATTTTCATTGGTGACAATCATTTTCTTTTTCAGGCCATGATTTTGACCGCGATTAATGGTGATTAGCTGATATTCAGAAATAGGGTCACGGCCAATAACCTGAGCGACAATAAACTGAAAACTTCTGGTTTCTTTAAACTTAAGAATGGCTTTTAATCGTTTGTTTTCCAGCTCTATTTCTTTCATAAGTGTTAAACGGGATTTAATCAGCTGATTTTCTGTTTTCAATTTTCGATTATTTTTCTTGATTTGAATCAAATTCAAGTAAGTGTCGGTTGTATCATATACAGAAGAAGTCAAAGAGTGATAAACAGATTGTATGTTACTGTTTATCAAGACAAAAAATTTAAAAATCAAAGTGTCTTCTGTTTTAGATTGACTTAAAGTCATTAAAAATATGGGCATGATGATAAGAAAGATAATTAAAAGAGCTTTTTTTATATCAAAATTGAAAAAGTGCAAAATGATCTCCTATTCTTCTTGATTATTATGTATAAGATTATAAAACAATATTATGTTTGAAAAACTCAGAAAGCCAAAGCTTGCGAAAAATATTGCTTATTATATTATTTTTGGATTAATTTGCCTAGTGTTTGTATTTATTGGTGTGCCTGTCAGTCAAATGTCCAATATGGGTGGGGTGGCTTTAAGGGTGAACAATGAAGTAATCTCTTGGTCTGAATATCGTAGATATTTGGAAACATTGGAGCAAAATCAATCTCAGATGGACACAGGTTTAGATGCAAGGCGTCAGGAACAGTTAAAAGGCCAGGCGGTTGAGACTTTGTTGAGTATGGAGCTTATGGCTCAGTCAGCACGAAAGTTTGGTTTTGTAATTTCTGCAAAGGAGATACAGGATAGAGTCGCAGATATTTCTTTTCTTCAGGAAGAAGGCCAGTTTATGCACTCTAAATATCGTGCTTTTTTAACTGCCAATCGCTTTTCTGCGGGTTACTTCGAAAATTTGATAAGAAAAGAAATACAAACTGCCCGATTTCAGAATATATTTAGTTTCGCGGTGCAATCATCTTCAGCCGGAAAAGAAAAAAAAAGAAAACTGAGGGCTTTTCAGTTACAGGTAAGCTATATTCAGTTTTCATCAATGGGAATGGATGCCTCAGAATTTAACAGTATAGAGGCTTTTTTGCAGGAAGGGGATCTTGAGTTATTAAATTCGCTTGTTAAGAATAAAAACTGGAAGTGGGAAAAAACTGGTAAGTTTAATTTAAATCGTGTTTCCTTGCCGGGCTTTGAAGATCAAAAAGTGCTTTTCGATGAGGTGTTGGTTCACTTGCCTTCCACCGGCATAGTTAAAAAAATTATAAATACACGGGATAAATCCTTTATTTTGAGAGTGGATAGTTTTACTCTTCAAAAAGAAGACTCGATGGAAGAATCTGCTTTTCCTTTTTCCAGAGATTTTTTCGGGGACAGGATGGTTTCTCGTATGGTTTTTTTATCATGGATGCGTTCTTCCCGATCATCAGCAAAAATCAAGCTGAATCCCAAGCTAGTCAGTCTGGAATAAACAGTACCTTTTGAAAAAATCTTTTTACATTCTTGGCAATTATTTTCCGACTTATTCAGAACTGATTACTTTAGTCTTAAATCTGTAGTCTTGTGGATGTGCAATATTATCTCATTTACTGGATTATTAGCTTAAACCTTGAGTCTATTTTTTTATTTAACCTCTGTTGTTTTGTTTTTTTACTTCAGTCTGTTTTTAACCGGACCGATCAGGATATATGGGGGTGATTATGCAGGTATTAATCGTTTTTATATTCACAGTATTTCTAACAGGTTGTGGTTTTCCTCTTGCCTTTGAAAGCCCTCCTCCTTTTGTCGCAGAACTGGATACGCAGATGGCTGAAGGGAAGGGAGAAGAAAAGATCAAGCCTCCTGCCAAAGGCAAGGGGGCAAGAAGAAAAGTGCATAGAAGAAATGTGCAGGATATGGTTATTCCAAAGCCTGTTCCTAAGCCGGCAGGAGAGGCAGAACCTTCTTGGGTTGCTGAGTTGAGAGAAGAAGTGGAAGTGAAAAAAATAGGTAAAGGCAGAAGATTTACATCAGAGGAAAGGGGCACACTGCCACCAGAGGAAAGGGGCACACTGCCACCAGAGGAAAGGATGGGTGCAGATTTAACAGGAGAAATAGAGCCTTTAGAGCGACCAAGTGGTCCGGTTGAATTTGACGGCAGGCCAGAAAAAACCAGTTCGGGAAAAGTGGATATTATATTTGTTGTGGATGCCTCTAATTCCATGAACCATTTTTTAAAGAAAGTTCAGACGACTTTCGCGGGTTTTATTACGGCTTTGGAAATGTTGGATTGGCAAATGATGTTCACCACTGCGGATTATAGTGATAACAGTTTGGCGCCTGGTAAAGGAACAGCTATTACTCTTGAGCGAAATGGTTATTTGTTGGGAGAACAAACAATTTTAAAGAAGAATATGCTAGACTATAGAGCTATTTTTATGGATACTTTAAGATTACATAATTTTAGTGAATATTATGGTAGAAATCCCTATAAAGCCGTAGACCCTTGTTCACTAGCTCCAGGTTGTCAGGGTTGGGATGAACAGCCTTTAAAAGCTTTGCAGGCTTCTTTTGAGTTTAACCGCAGTTTTTTTCGTCCCGGAGCGGATGTGGCCACTATTATTTTCTCTGACAGTGATGAAGGGGAACACACAGATCCGGAAAAACGGACAACCGCTCAGAATGTTATTAATGTCTTTCAAAAGCAATGGAGTATGGATAATAAAAAATTAATTTCTTATGGAATTATTATGGTTCCTGGGGAAGATACAGCCTGCATGGAAAAATACGCCAGTGGATCTTGGGGAGGAGAAGGTGTGTTTGGAACAGAATTGGCCAGACTGTCTACACTGACAGGAGGAAAAAATTACAGTCTTTGTAGTGGAAGTTATACACCTTTGGCGAATCAGATCACTATCGATTTTAACAAGTAAGTATGTTAAATTGTATTCTTGTATTTTTCTTTTTTTCTGTTTTTTTTTGTGGGTGTGGATTTTTCCCTAGCGATTCCCAAATTATGGAAAAAGAGGAAATCATTACCCCTTCCGTTTCCCTGAAGGAAGAGAAAGAGGAAAGCGAGGATCATAGCGAAGAGCCTAGTGTTATTGTTTCCAATACTAGGAAGAAAGCAGATATTTTATTTATAGTTGATACCTCTTATGCTATGGTTAAGTATTTACAATCAGTGGATAAAACTTTTAAAAACTTTATATCTTATCTTTCCCCTGTTTCTTGGAAAATAGCTTTTACAAATGCGGATTATGATTTTCATTCTGGTTCTTATTACAGTCAGGACTTGTTTAATGGAAAGGCCATGAGACTGGAATTAAATGGGAATATCTTGCCATACAGGTTTTTGTACCCTTATGTTGTAAATAACAAGCAAATTTTCCTAGATACTTTAAAAAGATATGAACAAGGGGATATAAAGCATACTGCCTCTGGTCAATACATAAACCCTTGTGACTTGCCTCCTTACTGCCAAAGCAATGTTCGCTCTCCCATTGGTTCTCTTATTAATTCTCTTTCTGCCAATAAAAATTTTCTCAGAAAAGAAGCCATTTTTGTAGCAATTATTTTTACAAACGGGGATGATGTGCATATTAGAGAATCCTCTGCTGCGAATTTGTTTATTCGCCGTTTTCAGGAAAATTACGGAAAGGAGAAGAAAATATTAATATATAGTATTTCTATTTTTCCAGGAGATGATACTTGTTTTAACAGTAATAACGATGAAAAATATAACTTTGCGAAGGTTTCTTACAGTAAAAATATCCATCAATTTGTTCGGATGACGGGAGGAAGAGCACTCAGTATTTGTGAACCGGACTACTCTCCTTTAGCGACTGTTATCATTCGATCTTTATAAAAAGACGGGCAAAAATATAAAGTCGTTTTCGGTTTTTTTATCTATGACAAGACAGTAGACCAGGTCACTCATTAACCCATACTCATTTGTTTGGCTTTTGGTATTCTTATTTATAATGTGCTTTAGCATCAGGACTACTCTCTTTCTTATTAAAGAGCGAAAGCTTTAAAAGCATAGTTCTTGTCAGGTGTATTTAATTTAAAGAGGAAATTAAATGTGAAATATGTTTTAGTGGTATTTTGTATTTTTCTTGTTTCCTGCAACAAAGCTGTATATTTTTTTGACATGGAAGAAAATGAATCAGATAGTAAAAGTTTACCAAGGATAACAGATCGAAACTCAATGAAATTGTTTCAGAGAAAAGATATAAGTCTAAACAGACCGAAGAGAGAAAAAATTATTTATCAACAACCTGAAGAAAAAGAGCTGGTTGTTTTAGATGGAAAAACAGAGTTGATTCAGCTAGCTGGTGCAGATATTCCAACTCTCCATTTGCCGGAACCGGAAACAGCTCTTTCTCTGACAAAAGATAATCCTCCGTCTTCTCCTCAGCCCTTACCTCCACCTTCGCCAGTTTCTCCTCAGCCCTTACCTCCACCTTTGCCAGTTTCTCCTCAGCCCTTACCTCCACCTTCGCCATCTCCCGCGCCAGTTTCTCCTCCGTCGTCTCTTCCCACTCAGTCTGTCATATCAGGCCCTGTACCTCATTTAGAGGCACGAGATACCACGGCTTTTGAACTTGTGAAAAATGGCCAAGACCTGATGAATCGTATACCCGAAGTGAAAGAAAATCCTCTTCCCTCTTTTTCCACTCCGTCTCCGGTATTGGAGGAAGTGCCTCCCATAGTATTTATCCCTCGACCTTTGGATATCCTGTTTGTTATGGATACATCTGTATCCATGATTCCTCATTTAAGACAATTTAAGGAAAAATTTTCAGGATTTTTAAGATACTTTTCCACTTTGAATTGGCGATTCGCTCTTACTAACGCAGATTATGGAGAGACAGGTGTTTTCTTTTTGAATTATGGAGCTTTAAAGGGAGAGATCATGCCATTGGAAAAGGCGGGGAAGATATTAAATTTGTACTATTTGCAGAAGGGAATGTCGGATTATGATCAGATTTTTTTGGACAGTGTTTCAACACACAAAACGGGAGAATATAGAGTTACAGGAAACATGGGCAGACCGGAAAACCTGAATGTATGTCATTTACCGCCTTTTTGTCAAAGTCTCCAAGAACAGCCTTTGAAGTCTTTAAAATCCGCTTTGGTTAAGAATGAGGATTTTTTCCGGAAAGAAGCAGATCTGGCTGTTGTTATTATCAGTAATTCCAAGGAGAGAGGAGGGGAATCTGATTTCTCTACGGAACCAAAAGAGGTGATTGAACAGTTTAGGAGTGTTCACGGAGTAAACAAAAGATTTGAAGTGTATGGAATCATTATTATTGAAGATGATACAGATTGTCTGAATCAAAACCAGGCTCAACAGATTTTTTTTCCTGAGGGGGATTTTTCCGATAAGATAGCGGATTTAAGTACCATGACAGGAGGGAAAGTATTTAGTATCTGTTCCTCCCATTACCAAGATGTGGCTCAAAGTATATTTGATTCCTTTGGAAAATCTCAAACAGAATAAGATATAAAACAAGGATCAGAGGAATCTGATGTCTGAAGAGGAGATGAGCTTTGGAAAATGCTAATCAAAAAAGTTTGAAACCAAAAAAAACTTTTTGGAAACATCTGGCTCAGGAAATTAAATATAATTTCTCTTTAGATACACGTTCTTTGGCTTTGTTTAGAGTGCTTGTTTCTTTAATTTTAATCGTGGATTTTATATTCACTCGTATGCCCTGGTTTACTTTATTTTACAGCAATAAAGGTCTTTTGCCTTTTTGGGCTTTCTGGAATAAGGGTTCTTTTCAGTCCAGTGTTAGTTCCTTGAATTTTGTGTCTCCGCTTTTGGTATACCAGTGGGCATTATTTATTTTAGCAATAATATTTTTTTTAATGTTGCTTGTTGGATATAAAACAAAATGGGCTTTGTTGGGATCATGGATATTATTGGTGTCTTTTCAATCCCGCAATTTTTTGATTCTTAACTCAGGAGATATACTGCTTGGTATGTTGTTATTTTGGGCTTTGCGCCTTCCTTTGGGAAAATATTTTTCCATAGATGGTGCTTTACGCGATCAAAAAGAAAAGCCGGTTTTTTCTGTAAACTCCGTGGTATTTATTTTGCAAATTTTATTGGTGTATTATTTTACTTATATACTGAAATCCCATGAAGTATGGAAAACTAATCAGGGAGTGTATTACGCTTTAATGTTGGAAAACTTTAGAACAGTATGGGGTGATATTTTATTGCAGTATCCTAGTCTTATGCGAATGTTGTCTTTCATAACTTATTATGTGGTTGAAAATTTAATTTTCTTTCTATTTGTATTTTTTGGCTTTTTATGGCGTGTAAAAACAGTACTTATTTTGTGTATGTGTTTGTTTCATTTGTCTTTAGGCTTTTTTTTGCATCTTGGGCTTTTTTCGTATATTTGTATGGCAGGGTGGCTAGCTCTTTTGCCACCGGAATTTTGGGAAAAAATATCTTGCTTTCCAAATAAGAAAAAAGTCCTTAAGGTTTATTATGATGGGCATTGTTCTTTTTGCAGAAAAACTGTTTTTCTGATAAAAACCTTTTTGATTTTGCAGAAGGTATCTGTTTTTACCATTCAATCGGATGAACAGGCCCTTTCAGAGTCGGAAAAAAGAAACTCTTGGGTGGTATTTGATCCAGAAACAAAATGGCATGGGCGTTTTCAGGCTTTCAGGGTATTATTATCTCATTCTGCTTTGTTTTTTTATCTGGCTCCACTTTTGAGAACAAAATGGATTTCCTGTGCAGGAGACTGGCTTTACAAAAAGACAGCTAAAAACAGAAGAAAACTTGGGTACTTTATACCAGCACTGAAAGCTTCGGAAAAATCACATCAAAGACGCACCTTCTTATCTGTTGGATTGGCTGTTTTTTTCTTTATTTGTTTTTTATATGTGTTGGCTTGGAATATTCGTACTGTGAATTTTAAATATTATGGACAATATATGTCCAAGCAGTGGAATGGCTTTGGAGCTTTTTTTCATTTATATCAGTATTGGAATATGTTTGCTCCTAAACCTATGGATACCACCGGGTGGATTATTCTCTCTGCGGTTACCAAAGACACAGAAGAGAAGATAGATCTTTGGCGGAAAGGAAAGCCTTTGGATATGGAGAAACCTCATAGATATGACACCACTTTTCCGGTTTTTCGGTTTAGAAAAATGCTGGAAAATCTGGTATATAAACATAAAAAATACAGTAAATATTATTTACAATATTTATGTGATCAATGGAACACAAAGAAAACCAGCCGAGCTGTTAAACATATTGAGCTTATTTATATGAAACAAAAAGTTCCTCCACCAGGAGAAGAATTTACCGCACCGAAAAAAATATCCATTCGCAAAAAAACTTGCCGGTTATAGGTTATAACTGACTGTTGATTCTTTGTTATTGAATAATCAGGAAGGTTTTTTTAGATGTTTGTTAGTGGTCAATATTGTTTCCAAAGGAAGGCCAGTTATTTTTGTTAGCTGTTTTAAAAACCACCAAAAAATTCCAATGGCAAAAACTGCCATAGGCAATCCAATAACCAGAAAACCCAGCCAAGTCATATCTGCAATTTTTTGGTTTAAAATAATCTCTTTTTCTGCCGAAGATATTTCCGTAAGCTCTTTTTCAGAAAAAATATAAAGAGCCAGACCAAAGTTTAAACCCGCACTGATAAAAAAAGACAAGGAAAACATAATAGTGGATTTTTTAAATAGTGTTTTAAAAGAACTTGCAGAAGAAGAGCTTTGTATTTTTTCTTCTAGGATATCCCATCTTAACAAATGAGCACTTCGGGTTAAATATTCAAAAAAATTTTTTTTCGTATAAGCGGATATGAAAACAAAAATTCCTATCAGTAAAGGAAAACCAGCCTCTTTAACAGCGAACCATATCCCATCCAGTTTATAAAGTGCCAAGCCACCTGTGAACAAAACATTCAGGATACCAAAAGCAGAGATGATGTTTTTTCTCTTGTTTTTTAAAAAATCAAACAAGCCATAAAGAAGCGGAAATAACAAAGCTAGTAAAAGGGCTAAAACCCCCGATTGACTGCCAAAAAGGAGATGACCTTTGTTTAAAATAACAATGGGTATCAGGATATTAAAAAAAAGATTTAAAAAAGGATTTTCCTGTTGTTGCATTGGTATATTTTTTTATATAGCGTGGAGAATGCTTATTCTTTGAAGTTAAGCCCGCGGGTTTTACTCCAGTCTAAAATTTGAAGAGACATTTTTTTATATAGTTCATCAATTAAGGGCTTAGCTGAAGGGTTTTTTGAATTGGCTTTAAAGATTCCAGAAGCAGATGTGACTCGAAAAGATCCTTCATATCCTTTATTGGTTTTACTGATAAAGGCAATTTTTGTGGATTCACTGGGTGCTTTGCCTTCTACCCGACTGTAAATTTCTTTACAATACACTTTCAGGTCATCAGAAGGATCAAAACCTTTAAATATAAAATTATCAGTGCTGAAATTAATCATTTTTATTCCTTTTTTTTACTGCAAAGATCGTTTTAAAAAGTGCGTAAAGTGTGTGAGAAATGAATAGCAATACAGAAAAAGCCCAAGCTCTATATAGGAAATCTTTTTTTTAATGTCAAGATTTTTATTAAAAAATCTGAAATGTATAGAACAGAGCTGGAATTTACTCGTTTTTAGTTGGTAATTTGTCGAGCTTTCAAATAACTACCTCTGAAAAAGGGATTAAGACTCGTGAATGAACTATAAAGATCGAAAAGTATAATTTGTGAGGAAATAAATGAATCGTCAAAAATTTAACACTTATGTGTGTAAAATTTGACGATTTTACATTCCTGTTCAGTGGAGCAGGTGATCCTGTACTCTTGATAAAGCCATACATTGAGTACAACGTGCTTCTTCTTTAATTTGGTGATTGCCGATACACTCTATAAAGATGTCCAATTCTCCGTGACAGATAGGACACTCTGTTTGTTCTCTTAAAAAGTCTGTTTTCTCACTCTCCTTGTATTCATAATTTTCTTTTAAATAGGTGGTTCTCATTTTCTACTCCTTAGTAAAAGTTTCCTGTATATTTATTTACATGCAAAAACCGTTCAAAGACTTTATACCTGTTTTCTCCTTTTTTTCTTTTGTTTTATATTTGCTTTTTAGACGATTGTTTGAATTTTTTACAAAATAAGCTTTAAAAGTTATACTAAATCCCATATTTTCTACTTTTTCAATAATATACATAAAAACTTGGAAGGGAAAAGAGTTTATTTTTAAAAATTTAGATTATGAAGAAGTCTTTATATGTGGCATGCTATTCTCATACCTCTCACCTGCCGGGTGAAAACATGCGTGTTTTCCACGCACGCGACTTTTAGTCGCGGTGTGTTCAAATCTATTTATAAAAAAATCAAGTGATAACAATATGTTAAGTGGTTTTTCACACGCGCCTATTTAGTTTTTCATAATTTATTCCGTTAAAGATAATATGAAATTTTTTAGTAATCTTGGAAAACAATATGTAAAAGTTTTGACATTCACCACTTTTATTGTGGTGGGTTTTCTGGTGGTTTATATTGGTGGCTGTCAGGATCTGAGTTTTACTGATATACCGGAATTTGATTGTGGAGAGGACTTAGATGTGGAAGGTGTGGAATGTCATAATGATCTGGAAATGGAGGCCGATATCTATGATGGAAATATCCCTCCTGATAACTATGATGGAAAAAACCCTAATAATCTTTCCATTCCTGATTCTGATGATGACCACTCCCCCCATGACCGTAGGGATGATGACGATGACGATGATGATGATGGCTATGACGATGACGATGATGATGACAATGATCATCATACCAGTAATAGAGAGTCTGATAATCGTTATAGACCTAATAACTCCATTAAAACCCGGCTTGGCCGAATGGATATTTTGTTTGTTGTGGATAACTCAAAATCCATGGAGCCGGAACTGGCAGGAATCGCTAATCAGTTTAATACTTTTTTGGAGGATATAAAAAAAGCAGATTATCAGATAGCCATTACAACCACTGAAATAGGATATAATAAAAATAATGGGCGTTTTGTGGTGTTTCCCAATGGTCAGAAATTTCTTTCCAATCCTTCAGGAGATGTTTTAAGGCATCGGCAAAATGTACAGTATTTTCAGGAGAAGATAAAGCCTGTTGTGGGTAATATGGATGATGAACGCGGGATTTATGCTTTGAATATGGCATTGGATAATGCGGAAAACAATGTGTTTTTCAGGCCACACTCTCTTTTTACAGTCATTGTTATTTCAGATGAAGATGAAAGAAGTTATGGAGGTCGGGTTCCTGAAGGAAGAGTTGGCAGTGTGCCTCAGTTGGAGCTTTATGATGAACCAGAAACTTTTTTCAGAAAGGCCAGTCACAAGAACCCCTTTTCCATAGTTTCTTTCCACTCTATTATTGTTAAACCCGGCGACGGGAATTGCCAAGCTCAGTCAGGAGGTGTGGAAGGTCGTATTTACGCTGAGGCTTCAAAGCCTTCTCCTGATATTATGTCCAAATATGGAAATATCCGCCCAGGTCATCTGGGTTCTGTTTGCTCCACGGACTATAACAGCCAACTCGGTCCTATAGCCAATAATTTACTGGAAATGCCACCTATTTCTCTTCCTTGTTTTCCAGAGGTTCGGAGCGTATATCTTAAGGTGGCTGGGATGGATGTGAGATTTCGGGTGGAAGGTCGGCAGGTTATCATAGCAGATCCAGTGTCTTTGGGTTCTCAGGCCAGAGTGTTATTTCGTTGTCGCAAGAATTAAAATTAATCGATCATACAAGTAAACTTCACGCGAAGGGGGTTGAAACCATCTGAACCCCCCAGAAAATCTGATTAAAATCAAAAATTTATTTTTTTTGGCCTAACTGAAAAAGTTTTTTTATAAACCCAAAAAAACTGCCAGCGGTAATTTGTTTTATTTTTTTTGAAAGCAGACGCTGAATGTTTGTCAGCTCTTCTTCTTTCAAGCTGAGCTTATACACTTTTTTGGTGTCCAGCAAAGAGAGAATGTAATCATCACTGACCTGAATGTCATCCACTAAACCCAGCTCTTTGGCTTTTGTTCCCAGCCAGTGCTCGCCTGTTGCGATCTTGGAAAGATCCACTTCAGGTCGGTATTTTACAATGTAATTTTTGAAATGAGTATGCACCTCTTCCAATTGTTCTTTTAGTTTTTCTCTTTTTTCCTCTGTGGATTTTCCAAATAAAGTCAGTGTTCTTTTGTGTGTGCCGGCGGAGTGCTCTTCATAATCCACATTTTGCTTTTGTAAAAATCTGTAAAAATTGGGAAGTTGCGCCAATACCCCTATAGAACCGATAACTGCAAAAGGTGCTGATAAAATTTTGTTGGCCACACAGGCCATCAGGTAACCTCCACTCCCCGCTACTTCATCCACACAGACAGTCAGCTGAAACCCTTTAGTTCTCAATCTTTCCAGCTGGCTTGCTCCTAAGCCATGACTATGAACCAGCCCTCCACGGTTGTTGAGCTTTATAATAACTTCATCTTTTTTGGGATCAGCTGTTTTCAGTAAAATGGAGATCTCCTCTCGCAAAAGCTCCACCTGAGAAGCTTCCATATCCCCTTTAAAATTCAATATGTATGCTCGGGGTTTTTCCTCACTTTCTTCTTTTTGCTTTTGCTTTTTCAGAGTTTTGATTTGTTTTTTTATATTTTTCGTGGAGTGGGTGACAGACTGTATTTTTAAACGATAAGCTTGCAGATTGTCACCTATATCCTCCACTTCCAATTTTTTTTTCTTTTTCCATTTTTTGTGTTCGGAAAACGCAGAACCGGATATAATGAGTAATCCTCCCACTAAAAACGCAATAATAAAAACCTTGCTTGCAAATATGCCGATCTCAAAAAAAAATTCACCCATGTTTCTTTCCTTTCTTTAAAAGTTATGTCATTTTCCCGTCAGTGGAAATCCCCTCTCATACATTTTGGTTTTGCCCGTAAGTCATAAGATTGTATATTTTTATGTGCAAAAATACTTGTTTCATTCTGCAAGCTGTCACTATAATAAAAAAAATGTCTCTTGTCATCTCTGAAAAGCCACTTTTATTCAATTACGATCCCGTGGAAATAACTGTGGAGTTTTTAGTGATTCATTACACTTGTGTCTCTTTTTCAAAAACTTTGGATCTGTTTCAGAATCCAAAAACCAAGGCTTCCAGTCATTTTGTGGTGGATCAGGATGGTTCTGCTTATGAATTGGTTTCCTGTCTACAGGGAAAGTGCTTCAGGGCCTGGCACGCGGGGGAAAGTTATTTACAGGAAGGGAAAAAAGAGTGGAGGCAGTTTAATGATTTTTCCATTGGAGTGGAATTGGTGAACAGAAACGGCAATTTATTTGAGTATACAAAAAAACAATACAGGTCACTTCAAATGATTTTGGAGAAACTGAAAGTTCATTATCCCGCTTTAAAAAATCCAAAAAGAGTTATTGGGCATGAACATATTGCTGGTTACAGGGGTAAAGTGGATCCTGGACATTGTTTTAACTGGCCGGTTTTTTTTGAAATGAGTTATTCTGGCGCGCCCTTACCTTTAAGGCCAGCAGTTTTGCCGAAGGAAAAAAGAAAATTCTTTTCCAGAAAAGCCATGAACTTAAGAAAAACCGAGGAATGGACAGATGAAGATTGGATACAGCTTAACAGGCAAATGGAGCATTCTTTAAAAAAGTTTAAAGCTTCTGGCTTAAAAAAAAACTCGTGGGTTTAGTTCAGACTGTTAATTTCCGCTATATAAGGAAGATGGCGGAACTGCTCCTGATAATCCAGACCATATCCCACTAAAAAAGAGTCTGCCTCTACTTCAAATCCGATATGGTCCAGCTGACATTTCACCTGCCGGGTATTTTGGGGTTTGGCAATGAGGGTTATAGTGGTGAGCGACAAAGGATTTCGATGTTTAAAGTGGGATTGCAAAAATTTAAGTGTCAAGCCTCGATCCACTATATCTTCCACAAGAAGTATATGTTTTCCAGAAATATCCAGATCTGTATCCATAGTGAGCTTAATTTCTTTTGAAGGCTCTCTTTTTTTTCCATAACTGGATGTTGCGCAAAAATCACATAATACCCGGCAGGAAAGAGCGCGTATTAAGTCGGAATAAAAAGTAAAAGAACCTTTTAAGACTCCTATGGCGATAATTTGCTTATTTTCGAATTTTTTGTTAAGAATTTGAGCCAGTTCCTGTACTTTTTTTTGTATATGTTCGGCAGTAATAAGCACAGAGGTTTTGATATTAAGCATTGACTGTTTCTTTTGTTGGAGGTTAAAAATATGTGTTTATGTGATTTATGGAAATTTAGCCGGAATGGCAAAAAAAGGCAAATGAATTAGTTATTTAACCGCCAGAAAAGAAGGAAAAAACCTTTATGGAAAAAAAAACACTTGAAATGAGTCTTTCTGTTACGGGTGGCGGGGGAAAGTGTTGTTTAAAGGATTTTAAGGGTGAGAATATTGTCCTTTACTTTTATCCCAAAGATGATACTCCCGGTTGTACAGCTGAGGGTACGGACTTTACCCATCTGTATAAAAAATTTCGGGAGCTTGACACTCATATCCTAGGGGTTTCAAGGGACAGTCTCTCCTCTCATGAGAAGTTTAAAGCAAAATACGGCTATCGCTTTGATTTAATTAGTGATCCCGATGAAACACTTTGTAAGGCTTTTGATGTGATTAAAGAAAAAAATCTGTATGGCAAAAAAATCCTCGGTATTGAAAGAAGTACTTTTATTCTCAATAAAAAAGGGGAGCTTTTGAAAGAGTGGAGAAAGGTAAAAGTTCCAGGCCATGCTCAGGAGGTGTTGGATTTTGTCAAGACTCTTCATTAGATTTCTTGAAAATCTGTTGCCTCTTATGAAGTAGATTTGCAAAAAATCAGGACTTTTCTTATAAATGGATATTAATTTATTTAAGCATAAGCCCGTGCTCCTAGCGGAAATGTTGGAGTATTTCCCTCCTTTTTTTTCCGGAAAATGGGTCTTGGATGCTACTTTTGGCGCAGGTGGTCATACAAAAGCCATCCTCAATCGTTATTCTTCTGTTTCAGTGATAGCCTTGGATTGTGATATATCAGCAGTAAATTGGGGCATAACACATATAAAACCTTATTTTCCTAAGGGAGTTTTGCAGGTTTTGCATGCCAATTTTCATAATTATTCTGATTTGATGAAAAATCATTTTCCGCGGTTTCTGAAAGGAAAAGGCTTTGATATAATTATCATGGATCTAGGAGTCAGTTCGCCACAGCTGGATCAGGAACAAAGAGGATTCAGTTTTTACAGGGACGGCCCTCTAGATATGAGAATGAATGGAACACAGTCTTTTTCCGCCAAGGATATAATTAATCAATGGAGTGAAAAAGAATTATTGGATTTATTTTATACTTATGGAGAAATACATAATTCATCATTGGTGGTAAAAGCCTTGCTAAGCCAGAGAAAACGCGCTCCTATCAAAGGCACAAAGGAACTGGCAGACTTGATTGTGAAAAAACAAGGTTGGAGGAAGAAGGGAGTGCACCCGGCCACACCTTACTTTTTGGCTCTTCGATTGAAGGTCAACAATGAGTTGGAGGGTTTAAAGGAAAATCTGCCAAAGATGATTCGGTCTCTTAATCCAAAAGGCCGGGTTTTTGTTTTGACTTTTCATTCTTTGGAAGATCGAATTGTAAAAAATATTTTTCGGAGTTTGGATGTGACAGAGGGTAGAAATCTCACTAAAAAAGTGATTATGCCTCGAAAAGAGGAGATAAGGAAAAATCCTAGATCACGAAGTGCCAAACTGCGAGTGTTTGAAAGGAAAGAGTAAGCCAGTTTGATATTTATCAGGATTTTAACGGGGTGGGTTTGTTATCACTTAATCCTGAAATTCAATCTGAAGTTCAAACTGAGGAATGTTAAAATGTATGATTTGTCTGAGTATAATTTTAAGCCTTTTTTTAATGTGGTTATTGTGATTGGCTTTTTATTTGTCATTGTTTTTTTTAAAATGCGATTAAGAGACATGAATTATGATTTTTTGGAAAAATCCCGATCTTACAGTATGCTTCAGGATCAATATTATAAAAATCTGATGAAGCAGGCTCGTTTAACCCGCTCGGAACGATTGGAAAAATGGGCACATTCCAGAATGACTTTAAATTGGGCTAAAGAAGGGCAGGTTATTTTGGTGATCGGAGAGAAGGCTGTGGTTCCACAGTAATTTGTGAGGTGGTTTCGAAAGGCTGTATAAAGTGGCAAAAAAAATCAAATTGGAGGAGTACAGTATTCGAAAATTTAAAAGGACCTGCAAATGAAATCCAGAATTGTTTTTACTTGTTTTATTTTGTGTTTGTTTTATTTTTCTTTTTTTATTCGGGGAGCTTGGCTTCAATTCTTCCCGAATCAGAAGTTGATTTCGGCAAAGAAAAAAAACTTTGAGACCGTTATTAAATTAAAACCCCGAAGAGGAATTATTTATGATCGTGATGGGCGGGAGTTGGCTATCACGGTTGCCTCTCAGTCCTTGTTCGCAGATCCTTCCCTGATTAAAAATCCCCGTCAAACAGCTCAAAAACTGAGCCAGCTTTTAAAAATGTCCAGAATAAAAATTTATAAGAGGATTTCAAATAAAAATCGTAGGTTTTTGTGGTTGAAAAGACATATCAGTGAGAAGGAGTCTCGGATTGTGGAATCCTGGAAAATCAGAGGGTTGGCTTTTCTGGAAGAACCTAAAAGGGTGTACCCCAGTGGTTCACTTTTAGCTCAGATACTGGGTTTTGTGGGGCGTGATGGGCATGGTTTGGAAGGCATTGAACTGAGTTATGATCAAATTTTAAGTGGAGAGAAAAAACAAGTACTTGCACGCAGAGACGCTATGGGACGGCCACTTTTTTCTGACATTAAAACCAATTTAATTACGCTCAGGACAAATGGTGCTGATATTTATCTTACTATTGACAGTGATTTGCAGTTTTTTTTTGAAAAGGAATTAAAAAAAGTTATTAAAGAATATTCCGCCAAATCTGCTTTGGGGATCATTATGGAACCTGAGACCGGTAAAATTTTGGCTATGGCTCATTCCCCTTCCTTTAATCTCAATCAGCCTTTTAAGTCAGATCCCCATTTATTCAGGAATCGCTCTGTGACAGATGCTTTTGAACCAGGAAGCACCTTAAAGCCTTTCATTATATCCTCGGCTTTGAAAAAAAACATTCCCCCTTCCACTGTGTATGATGGCCTAGAAGGCCAGCTTTCCATTGACGGTCATATTATTCAGGAGGCTGAGTCCACGCACCAATTTAAAAATATGACTTTAAGAGATATTTTATCTTATTCCTCCAATGTGGGAGCGGCCCAGGTGGCCTTGGGCTTAGGGGATGATTTTTTATATCAGAGTTTGAAAAGTTTTGGTTTCGGTTCCAAGTTGGGTATTTCTTTCCCTGGTGAAAACGCAGGGATTTTACATAAAATCCCTTGGAAAAAGCTACAGCTTGCCACTATTGGTTTTGGCCATGCTGTTTCCGTCACTCCTTTGCAAATGGTGGCGGCTTATTCTGCCATTGCCAATGGAGGTTTGTTAATGAAACCTTATCTTGTGGAATCTGTTTACTATAAAGAAAATGGAAAAAGAGAATTTTTTAAACCGGTGGTTTTAGGGGAGGCTCTTACCCCGGAGCAGGCTAAAAATATGACAGTGATGTTGATATCGGCGGTTTCAGAAGATGGAACAGGCAACAAGGCGCAGGTAAAAGGATTTCAAACCGCTGGCAAGACCGGCACTGCTCAAGTGGTTGATACAGAAGAAGGGGGATATGTGAAAGGACAGTACATTTCCAGTTTTGCCGGCTTTATTCCCGCTAATGATCCCAAATTTGTGATTTATGTGGTGGTTCATCAGCCCCAAGAAAAATTTTATGGTTCCACTGTTGCAGCTCCTGTTTTTTCAAGAGTGGCGGAATATGCTGTCAGGCAGTCTGGCCTCTCTCCTGTTTTAATCAGTGAGCGAAATATTTTGCGGGAATCCCAAAAAACATATAAAGAAAAAGAGCCTATTAATCGAGGGTTATCTTCTCAGGATGGAAAAACCCCGGATTTTATTGGGTTAAGTTTGAGAGGTGCCTATCAAAAGGCAAAGCGGGAAAAGGTGCGCTTGCAGGTAAGAGGATCTGGGCAGGTTGTACGTACCATTCCCAATCCTGCGTCTCCTCTTCCTTCCGATCGGAAAGTTCAGCTGATTCTAAGCCGGTGATATTTTTTGAGATCGCTTTTTTTTTTGGGAATGTTATTCTTTCGTGGAAAGTATTAGCACCAAAAGTCTGATAATTTGAAAAAAACCAGACAATTAACTGACTGAAGTTTAAACGATCGGAAGTCTGAGGCGGGCGACCAGTCCAGATTTTTAGATGATACATAGTGAAGAAACCGAAACTCATTTAATCTTTATATTTAGAGCAACAAAAATAGTTTTTTTAAAGTAAAAGTCGCCATGAAAAAAATTCTGATTATTGATGACGAAAATACACTCAGCCAATCTCTTTCCAAAACCTTGGAGCATCATGGGTATTTGACTGTAAAACTGGACTCAAAACAAGCTTTTCATAAACTCCCTGCAAATGCCAGCTTTGATATTGTTCTGCTGGACTTGAAATTACCGGATGGAGATGGTTTGGAATTAATGAAGCCCATAAAAGAAAGAAACTCCAATACACAGGTGATTGTAATGACTGGCTATGGAACCATTGATCTGGCTGTATCAGCTACGAAAAAAGGGGCGTTTCATTTTATAACAAAGCCTTTTAATATTGGAGAAATTATCAATTTATGTTCAAAAGCTTTGTTTCAATCCCAGCTGGAAACAGAAAACGCTCAGCTACGTTCTTGCGTGAAAAAACAATATCGGTTTGATCAGATTATCGGGCAAAGCCGACTCCTTCTTAATTTACTGGAGATGATAAAAAAAATCTCCCACTCCTGTTCCACCGTACTCATTACAGGCGAAAGCGGAACTGGAAAAGAGCTGGTTGCCAAATCCATACATTTTAATTCCCCACTCAGTCGAGGGCCTTTTATTCCTGTGCATTGTGGAGCCATTCCCAAAGATCTTCTGGAAAGTGAGCTATTTGGCCACAAAAAAGGTTCTTTCACTGGTGCTATAAAAGATCGTATCGGACGCTTTCAAATGGCGGAGGGGGGCACTCTTTTTCTAGATGAAATCAGCACTATGGATCTATCCACACAAGTGAAACTTCTCAGGGTTCTTCAGGAAAAAGAGTTTCAGCCAGTGGGAGGGGACTCTATTATTCAATCTCAAGCGCGGATTATTTCTGCCAGCAACGAAGATCTGGAACAGGCTGTAAAAAAAGGCACTTTCCGAAAAGATTTATATTATCGTCTGAATGTTATTCCTCTTTCCATAGCACCTCTAAGAGAGAGAACAGAGGATATTCCCCTTTTAATTGACTATTTTATAAGAAGCTTTAACAAAAACAGGTTCAATAAATTCAAAGGTTTGTCGGAATCCGCTATAAATAATTTATGCCAGTATGAATGGCCGGGAAATATCAGAGAGCTAGAAAACATGATTGAACGGCTTTGTGTTTTGAATAAGGATAATATTGTACAGGACACAGATCTACCTCTGAAATATCGTCAATCCCCTCATCAGGATACCCAAGAAGTCATGGATATTCCTGAAACCGGCCTAGATTTCAACAACACTGTCAATCACTTTGAAAATAAAATAATTTTAAAAGCTCTGGAAAAAACAAAATGGAATCGTAATCAGGCGGCCAAGCTTTTAAAGCTGAATCGCACCACTCTATTGGAAAAAATCAAAAAAAAGGGATTAAAAGAAAATATGCCGGCTATCGTGGAAAACCTACAGGAATCCACCCCTCCATGAGATTTGTAAATTTGTTTATTTGATCTTTCTGGAAAAATTGAAAGTCCTATGTTTAATCGGTCCTAAATAAGTCCGTTTAGTGGGGGAGTACACTTTACCAATACTTCACCGCTCGGTCTCAAACATGCGTTTTGCCACACACGCGTCTTTCAGTCGCGGTGTGCTCAAAGCCGAACTCGCCTCGCGTTGAGTATTGGTAAAGTGCTTCTTTCATTCTTTATTTTTTCGTTATAAAACCTTGCAATTAGTCCTTGGAAAATTATAAAAAAATCAAGTGATAGCAATAGGTGAAAGACTTTTTCAATTATCATTGGTCTGTATTTTCCTCTTCCCGACAAAAATGGATTTGTCAAATGATTACGGCCAGCGTTATAAAATTTATTATCTGGATTTTTTACCAGTTATTTTTTAGGTGTCGCAGTGTTTCTTATGAAGACACTCCATAAGCATATAGTGTATAAGCATACAAAGATTTTCAAAGAGGAAAATACATGGATACAACAAATGTGGAAGAACCCGGGAAAAGTGCGACTTTAGAAAAATCTGACCTGGAAAATCCAGAAAATCATAAGCGAACAAGGCCGGCAACAAAGGAAAAACAAGTGAAGAGCAAACCTGAAACTGATGAATCTGTTGGTCCCAAAGTTATGCGCGTAAAAAAGCGGAACGGAGACCTAGAGCCAGTTAATGTCAATAAGATCATAAATGTAGTTTTAGCTTGTGCCTCTCATCTGAAAGAAGTGGATCCTATGAGAGTGGCCACTAAAGTCATCAGTGGCTTATACGATGGTGCCACTACAAAAGAACTGGACAAACTCTGCATTCAAACCGCCTCCCTGCTTATCGTTGAGGATCCTAATTACTCTAAACTGGCTTCTCGTTTGATGGTTCGATACATTGATGAAGAAGTGCAAAACCAAAACATCCAAAACTTTTTTGATTCCATAAAAGCCGGGTATAAATGTGGCCTTATTTCAAAAACCGCCTACCAGTTTGTAAAAGAGCATAAAGAACCACTTAATATCGTTGTGGATAAAAATCGCTCCCGGAAACTGGAATATTTTGGTATTCGCACGCTTTATGATCGCTATCTGTTAAAACATCTGGAAACTAGGGAAGTCATTGAAACCCCCGAATATTTCTTTATGCGGGTGGCCTGCGGGCTTTCCAATACTTTTAAGGAAGCCAAGGAGTTTTATGAGTTAATATCTCAATTAGACTACATGCCTAGCTCACCCACTTTATTTAATTCCGCTTCAAACCTGCCTCAGCTTTCTTCCTGTTATTTGTTGGACTCTCCAGCAGATGACCTTTCCTCCATTTACGATAAGTATAAAGATATTGCCCTTCTCTCAAAATTTGCAGGAGGTATTGGTGTGTCCTTCAACCGGATTCGTTGCAGAGGATCCCTCATAAAAGGTACTAATGGCCACTCCAAAGGGATTGTGCCCTTTTTAAAAACAATGGATTCCTCCGTAGCTGCTGTCAATCAAGGGGGAAAAAGAAAAGGCGCGGCCTGTATTTACATGGAGCCTTGGCATCCTGACATAGAGGAGTTTTTGGAGCTAAGAAATAATACGGGAGATGAAAATCAAAGAACCCATAATCTTAATTTGGCAAATTGGATTCCGGATCTCTTTATGAAACGGGTGGAAGGTAACGAAATGTGGTCTTTGTTTGATCCCAAGACTGTGCCCGAACTTACAGACACTTTTGGTGAGGAGTTTGAAAAAATTTACGAAACCGCGGAAGCAAAGGGTTTGGCTTTGCGCCAAGTGCCTGCCCGCGCCATTTATTCCCGCATGATGAGAACTCTGGCGGAAACGGGAAATGGCTGGATGACCTTTAAAGATCAAAGTAACAAAAAGTCCAATCAAACTTTAAAAAAAGAAAATATTATTCATTTATCCAACCTCTGCACAGAAATTTTGGAAGTGACTTCTAAAAACGAAACAGCCGTTTGCAACCTAGGGTCCATTAATATGAAAAATCACTACCATCCTCAAAAAAAAGTGGATTGGGAAAAACTTCAAAACACGGTTGAAAAAGCTATCTTGTTTCTAGATCGGGTTATTGATATTAATTTTTATCCTATTCGACACGCCTTTTCGTCCAACAAAAAATGGAGGCCGGTGGGGCTTGGTGTAATGGGATTGCAGGATTTGTTTTTTCAATTAAACATTCCTTTTGACTCTGAAGAGGCTATTTCCCTATCGGCTCGTATTCAGGAAGAAATTTACTATCACGCTCTTAATACTTCCTGCCTAATAAGTGAAAAACAAGGTCCTCATCCGGCCTTTGAGGATACCCGTGCAAGCCTTGGTGTATTGCAGTTTGACTTATGGCGTGAAAAACCCACTGATAAAGCCAGATGGGACCTATTGAAAGAAAGAATTAAAAAACACGGACTTAGAAACTCTCTTCTTATCGCCATTGCTCCCACTGCCACCATAGCCTCCATAACAGGAGTATATGAAGCTATTGAACCTCAGGTGTCCAACCTGTTCAAAAGGGAGACTTTATCTGGGGAGTTTATTCAGATTAATAAATACTTGGTTTCGGCCTTGAGGGAAAAAGGTCTTTGGACGGAAAAAATCCGGCAAGCCATAAAAGTCAATGAAGGTTCTATCCAAAATATCCCTGAAATCCCAGATGACATAAAAAAAGTGTATCGAACAGCTTGGGAGCTTTCCCAAAAAGCCCTGATTGATCTTTGTGTGGCGAGAGCACCCTTTGTGGATCAAAGCCAATCCCTGAATTTGTTTATTGAAAACCCTTCCATAGGAAAGCTCTCCAGTATGTATATGTACGCGTGGAAAAAAGGTGTTAAAACCACATATTATCTTCGCTCCCGTCCGGCTACCGGTATCAGTAAAGTTACCGTAAATGGCAACGCCGGATATGACACACAATCTGGTGGTCCTGACTTGAACTTGGAAAACCCGGAAATATGTGAGGCTTGCCAATGATATTAAACTCAAATATAAAGGAGGCTCTTTAATGATATTGGATCCTGGTTTCGAACTGACTTTGCGACCTATGAAGTATCCTGTGTTTTACGAAATGTACAGAAATGCCATTAAAAATACATGGACTGTGGATGAAGTGGATTTCAGCCCGGACATTGGGGACTTGAATGAAAAACTGAGTCCCAATGAAAAATTTCTGATTCAAAGGCTTGTGGCCTTTTTTGCCACTGGTGACACCATTGTAGGAAACAATCTGGTTTTGAATTTATACAAGCATGTTAACTCCCCGGAAGCTCGTATGTATCTGGGTCGCCAGCTTTATGAGGAAATGCTTCATGTACAATTTTATCTAACTCTCCTAGACTCCTATATTCCTGATCACAGCGAAAGGGCAAAAGCCTTTTCTGCCATCAATGAGATTCCCTCCATTAAGAAAAAAGCGGATTTTAGCTTTAAATGGATGGACACTATAGAGCAATTAAAAAAATTGGAAACTCTGGAAGATAAAAGACGCTTTTTGATGAACCTGATTTGTTTTGCCGGAGCTATTGAGGGCTTGTTTTTCTTCGCGGCTTTTGCGTATGTTTATTTTTTACGCTCCAAAGGTCTGTTAAACGGACTGGCTACAGGTACTAACTGGGTTTTTCGGGATGAAAGCTTTCATATTCAATTTGCCTTCAAAGTTATTGAAGTGGCTAGAAAAGAACAGCCGGATATTTTTCATCCCAGCATGAATAATATGATTATAGCCATGTTCCATGAGGCCATTGACTGTGAACTCTCTTTTGCTGAAGAGATCCTAGAGCGTGGAGTGGTGGGGCTTAGCTTGAAAGATATGAAAACCTATCTTCAGTATATTACTAATTCGCGTTTGGAGCAACTGGGTATACCTCCTCAATTCAAAGCTCGAAACCCGTTTAGTTTCATGGATCTTCAGGACACGCAAGAGCTGACCAACTTCTTTGAGAGAAAACCCTCTGCCTATCAAGTAGGCATAAAAGGAGAAGTTGCCTTCGATGAGATATTTTAAATCGGTGGTTAAAAGGCCAGTGACCTTGACCAAGAGATATTTTAAATCGGTGGTTAAAAGGCCAGTGACCTTGACCAAGAGATATTTTAAATCGGTGGTTAAAAGGCCAGTGACCTTGACCAAGAGATATTTTAAATCGGTGGTTAAAAGGCCAGTGACCTTGACCAAGAGATATTTTAAATCGGTGGTTAAAAGGCCAGTGACCTTGACCAAGAAGTTTTACTCGCAATTAAAAAAGGTTATGTGAATGAATGCGTTACAGTTTTATTATGTACGTACTGTTTTGGGAGTTTCCTCCGTTATTCAGCCTGAGGCTTTGCGTTCGGTCTATCGCCTGCTAAACAACTCAACAACAAAAGCTGACTTCCTGTTTTTTTGCGATCCAGTGAAGAGCGTGGAAGAAAAACATTTGATTCAAAAAATGGCAAAAGCCATCGGTTCTTCTCAGGCACTGATTTTGGAAGTGTTAAACCAAACTCATTTGGAAAAAGCCATGTTGGATAACCTGCTTACTCGTTTTCTTCCCAGAGGTTTTGTGATTTTTGGGGCGAACTTGGGTTATTCTTTGATAAACAAAAAAATCACACAAGCGGTATCCATTAATGCGAAAGAGACCTTATCTGTTCCTGGCTGTGTGTTAAATCCGCTAAGTGATTTTACAGGTAAAGACTCACTGAAAATACAAAACACCAAACAACAGGCTTGGAATCTTCTCCGGCAAACTTTCTTTCAAAATTAACTTGAAAGTTTTTAAATTTTTACACAATATGAAAAAGTGATAATAACAGGAGCACGCTATGAGTATAACACCTAGAGGTTCAAGTATACAGGAAGCCTATACTTGGTATAGAGATGGAAAGTTGTTGGTTAATCGCCGTTATCAGAGAAAACTTGTTTGGACTGTAGATGAAAAACAAAAATTGATTGACAGTATACTTTTGGGCTACCCCCTTCCTTAGCTTTTTAATATGCCAGTCATAAGTATTGACACAAAAAAAGAATCGCATGGATATAAAATCAGTGCGGAAGACACTTTATGGTGTCATCATGGAATTCTCTCTACAAAACAGATGAGGCAAAGCGATGATGAAGAAATGATTGCGGATATTCTGGCAAGTGTTTTATTGGAAACACCTTTTGAGAGAAGCAAACAAAAGTTGGATGCCTTATACAGTGGTACAAAAGAGGCAAATAACATAGAAAAAAAACTCAGGAAATACGACAGTCAAAAACTGAGACAGGAAATAAAAACTTTGTTTGGTCTTATTAATAAAATAGTAAGAGAAGGGAGCAAAAAACCTAAAACTTTGCAAAAAACAATTATTGGAAGAAGTAGTGTGCAATCCATACACCTAAAATCAAGTATCTTAAGAAATATGGACACCATCAAATATCGAGGGCTTTCTGTTATTCGTTTAAAAATTGAATCACAGGCCAAAATCAGCTATGTGGATGATCAATGCTTCATAAGAGAGCATAATCACACAAAATCTGTAACCGGTCCAAAGATGGAAGAAATTATCAGTCGCTTTAATGTTGCTAAAAAGAAGTCCAAAAGAAAAAGCGTGAATAAAAAAATCGGTGGAAAAAAAGCCGGGAAAAAATGACCTAGATCATTCAATATCTAATGTTACTTTATTTTTAAGCTGTATAAAAAGCAAGTCTTTGAAAGAAGCTTGTTTTTTTCAACAATTTTCATAAGTGTTTTGAAAAAAAATATGTTAAAATATTAAATAGTAGTCCGTGAAAAAGTATTGATAATTGAAACACTATGGGTTTTTCACGGCGGACTATGTAATGTTTAAAGGCTTGATATTATGAAAAATTATCGAAAAAAGGGTCGTCACCATATAAAAACATCCGGGTTGTTTCTTTTTATGACAGGCATCCTAACAGCTTGGCTTGCTTTCAATCCGTCTGGTCTGGCTTTTGACAAATTGTCAAATTATTTATTTTTGGATTCAAATAAAGCAGAGCTTTCAAAGCCACTTTCAAAGCCAGAGCACATCCAAACAAAAGAGCCTGCAAAAGAACAATCTGATAAAAAGAAACCACAGGGTTTATTTTCTATCAAAAGAGAGCTGATAAAAAAGCTTTGGGAGGATCTACAACCTTATCCATTCGATTCCCAAAAGAAAAATGCTGACAAAAACACCGGCGAAAGAAAAAAACAACAGAACAAACAAAAAGTTGAGAACAATAAAACAGTGTTTTCTGATCGCCTAGCAACAAAAAACCCGGGCCATAAAGAAGAAAACAAACAAAGAGCATACAGTGAAAAAAGTCGTTTTGATGATGATACTGCTGAAAGACTTTCTTTCTCAAAAAGGAAAAGCAGAATCAAAGAAAGCGCGAGTACCACACAAAAAAGAAACCCCTGCACAGTGGAGCTTAAAATAGAAGGAGTGATTGGAGCGGTTGTTTTGGATATAATTGACCGAGCTATCCATACAGTAAACGAAAAAAATTGTTCGGCTTTGCTTCTCCTTATTAATACCCCCGGAGGATTATTGTTCACCACTCGGAAAATCGTGGATCGCATTTTAAACACGGATTTTCCGGTCCTGTGTTTGATACATCCAGCCGGCGCGCACGCAGGAAGTGCTGGAGCCATTATCATGCAAGCCTGCCATGTCAATGGTGGTATTGAAGCCACTAATATAGGAGCGGCTACCCCCATTGCGGGTGGAGGACGGGCAATATCAAAGGACTTAAGAAAAAAACTGATTAATGACACTGTTTCCTGGCTGGATTCTCTCACCCAACTGAGAAAGCGCAGTCAAAAGTTTGGCCGGGAAATTGTTACTGAAGCCAAAGCCCTTAGTGCCAAAGAAGCTAAAAAAGAAGGAGGTATTGATTTTGTGGGAAAAACAAAGCGGGATTTTTTACAATTTGCTGAAGGGCGAAAGGTTATTGTCAGAGACGGAAAACAAAATATAGTGCAGGTGGGGGAAATTATGCCACTCCCTCTGGGATTTCGTTATCAGCTTGTTTCCCTGATTTTGGCCCCGGAAATTATTTATATTCTATTCACCGGAAGCCTGTTTTTACTATATTACGAGATAACGCATCCGGGTTTGGGTGCTCCTGGTGTGCTTGGAGCTATAGGATTGGTGATTTCCTTTGTGGGAATGCACAAACTGGATTTTTCTTGGGCCGGCCTAATTTTATTGTTACTCAGCGTTATTTTGTGTCTGGCAGAATTATTTATATCCGGTTTTGGTATATTTGGTGCGGGAGCTGTCGTTTCTTTTCTGCTAGGCAGTTTTTTGTTGTTTGATCCGGCTAAAACCGGAGGAGTGGATATTCCTGTTTCTCTTATTTTTTCCATTACTGGTTTGTTCGCCCTTTTTATGGGCACTGTTACTTATCTGGCTTTGAGCACATTCAAAAGAAAAAAACCAAAAATCATTGATGATTTTATGGATCCAAGTGCTCCGCCTGCGGAAGTGGTTCATGTCAATGAAGATAGCTCCAGTGGATTGCTGTTCGTGAATGGAGAAAATTGGCGATTTGAATGCCAAGAAACAGTAAAAAAAGGGGATAAGGTAAAAGTTTTGTCCTGTAGTCATCTAATATTGAAGGTGAAGCCTTTTACGGAAAACAAATTTTAATTTCATTGATTGAGATTTGACAGTTCCTATTTGTCGGGTTTATATATGGCTAATAAGTCGCCCGTTAAAAAATCAGCTGGTTTAAAAAAAACACATAATCCAAAGGGGGAGATATTATGTTTTATGACGATATTGGTATCGGTACAATAATAGGTATTGGCGTTGTTGCTCTATTTCTCATTTTCTCTGTTATCAAAATCCTGCCAGAGTGGCAAAGAGGTGTGGTACTTCGATTCGGTCGATTTGTGGGTGTCCGTGGCCCCGGTCTGATTATTCTGATTCCCGCCGTGGAACAAATTAAAAGAGTGGAAACCAGAACTATTACTATGGATGTTCCGCCTCAGGATGTGATTACCTTAGATAATATCAGTTTAAAAGTAAATGCTGTGCTTTATTTTCGTATTACTGACCCGGAAAAAGCCACTCTTAAAGTGGAAAATTACGGAGAAGCCACTTATCAGCTAGCACAAACCACTTTACGAGCCACTCTTGGGCAATATCAGCTAGATGATCTTCTGGCCAAAAGAGATAAAATCAATCACACTCTTCAAAATATCCTAGACCATGAAACAGAACCTTGGGGCATTAAAATTTCAAAAGTGGAGGTGAAACATATTGATCTCCCTAAGGAAATGCAAAGAGCTATGGCTCGTCAAGCCGAAGCGGAAAGAGAGCGCCGGGCCAAGGTCATCAGTGCCGAAGGGGAATTTCAAAGGGCGGAAAAACTGAAAGAGGCCTCACAAATCATCTCATCCTCCCCTGCTGCCATACAGCTAGCCTATCTTCAGGCTTTAAATGAAATTTCCTCAGAAGGTTCCAAGACCATTGTCTTTCCAATTCCCATGAATATTCTAGAGGCTTTTCAGCAAGTCAAAAATGTTAATAAAAACGCAACTTAAAAGCTCAACTGTGTTTTTAATGCCTTTTTTATCTGATTTTCATAAAAATTTAATATCCGGTTTATTTTTTCCGATTAGATAAAATATAATTGATCCTCAAACGAAGTGTTTTGGGGTTGGTTTGGACAAAAATCAGACTAAGGAACTTTCAGAAATGAAAAAATATATTATTTCTTTTTCATTAAGTCTCATAACAATTTGTATTCTATTATTATTGACAAACTGTGCGGAAAAAGAGGGTGGCCCTAGTAATATGCAACAACAAGGTAGCAATGACGGTTCTTTTGGCTTTACTCCAGGTTCTCCTATCGCAGATAATACACAAGATTCCACTTCCCCTGATTCTGGCTATGGGTTCAACCCGGATGTACCCAGAGGCACTGCTTTTTCAAGTGGTTCCTCAGGAGGAAATGGAAGTGGCAATAAAGATCCTCTTTATAAAAGCGGAGAGATTTTGGAGCTTGAAGGAAGATATGGCACAAGCGCGCCTTTGACCATAACGGATACTTCTGTATTTGAAGACTTTCGATTGGGTGTTCCTATCAATAGCATGGATGATATTGAAGACATGAGAGTATATGTCAAACTGGGAAAAACCGATAACAATCGCTATGCCGGGCAGATTACTATCACTTACCGTGATCATGGAAGAGAAAAGGATTTCCGAAGAATACAGTTTAGATCAGGAAAGGGAGACAATGCCAGATACAATGTATGGTTTAAAAAAGATAATAAAGATTACTTTCACGGTTTTTTTCAGGAAAATGGGGGTTCCATAGTTTTAGTGGTGGATTCTGTTACTCCGGTTGTATCTAATCGAGATAATCCTACACCCACTACCTTATACAGTGGTTCTATATGGACTATGCAATTTCGTACTACCTTCCAAGGAAAAAACTCCTGTAACAATCGTGATCAAAAATATATTTCCCAATACAATAAAGAGACTCCCAGGTCACCCATTCCCACGCTTGCGTCCAGAAACAAAAAGTGCTGGTTTTTCACAAGCGGTCCTTTTGATTGCAGGACATGGAGATCTGGAGATAGAGTGGATACCTTTAGAGCTGTTAATCCTGATGATAGCTGTTATCAGAAAATGGGTACTTTTATAGGGTTGGATATTTTAAAAGCCTTTGGCGTGAGTAAAAGAAGTGACATTGCTGTTCACAACAATTAGAAAAAAAAAGGAGTTAACCATGAATCTTATAAACTTACAGATTATTATTTTATTTATTCTGTCTTTTATATTGGCTGGCTGTGGAGAACCAAAAGGAAATATCGGACCAAAGAAAGCTACCTCTCCAAAGGCTACGGCTGTGGCCACACAATCATCAGTAAAATTAACAGGTGAAGTAATGGGAAATGCTGTTGATATACATGTTATTTTGCCCCCTAAAACAAATGTCAGTCTGTTAAACTATAATGGAAGTGCCACTGTTAAAGGAAAAATTAAATCCAGCTCTGCCACTTGCCTCAGTAGTTTTTTGCCCTTTAACTGCAAAGCACGACTCTCGGTTGGTAATATTAATATTAATAGCTGTTCCATTGGAAAGAATAGTGCCAATGTACAAATTATTTTACAGAGGGGAAAAGCTCTTAAAGAGGGATATAGCATCGGAGGTATAATAATCGAACCATCTTGGTCCTGTTTTTATTCACCAACATAATGAAAAACTTGCATGGAAAAAAATACCTCAATCAATTTCTGGAAGAGTTGGAAATTCATCGTTCCGTTCACACTTTATCCGCTTACAAAAGAGATTTGCGACTTTACAGCCAATTTTTAAAGGAAAATGTGGATAACAGAGATATTTCTCTTTTCTATGAGTATATTGATAAACAGGGGTTAAACCCTCGATCCAAAGCCAGAATTATCAGCAGTATTAGAACTTACTTTCGTTTTTTGGAATCCAAAGGAGAAAACACAGCTTTACGAAAACTTAAACCCGTGCCTGCGCAAAAAAATCTTCCCAGATTTATCTCCCAGGAGGAGTTTCAAAAGCTTTATCAATCCGCGAATGTGAAAGAAAATCACAAAACCGTTAGAAATCATATTACTTTGCTTTTACTGTTTGGGCTGGGATGCAGAATTAGTGAGATTATTCAGCTGAATTTACAGGATATAAATGATCTAGATTATTCTCTTATTGTCACTGGCAAAAGAAAAAAACAAAGAATTTTACCTCTCACACAGGAACTCTTTACCCGGCTCAGTGACTATATTCAAAAGCACCGCCCGGCTTTGTTGAAAGCGCGTAAAACTCACTCTGTTTTAATCAATAATAAAGGGCAGAGGCCATCTAGGGTGGATGTTTGGAGATGGCTTTCCTCTTGGTCTAAAAAAGCCGGATTTATGGAAGTCAAAAGCCCTCATCAGTTTCGCCACGGTTTTGCCACCAGTCTTCTGGAAAACGGTGCAGACTTAAGAAGCATTCAGTTTTTACTAGGGCACTCCAGTATAAAAACCACTCAGATATACACTTCTGTCAAACAAAAACATCTGAAGAAAACCATTAAAGAACACCACCCTCTTTCTTTCTTAAAAGTTTCTTATGAACGTTGAAGATAAGCTGTTTTCAGTTCAGAAACAGATAAAACAATGTCTTTATTAAAAGAAAGTAAAGGCTGATTGATGACAGTGCCCAGTTTTTCCATTTTAAAGGGCCAGTGAGGAGGAGAGTTTTTTTCTTTGTCGGTAGGTGGTGGCGGATTGCCCAAAGAAAAATACTTTCTCCAAACCGGAATATCCGCCTCATTTAGCACCAACAAAAACTCATAAAGCCTTTCCTGAAAAAGGTCATAATTTGTGTTGATAGCCATGCCAGATCCATTTGAAAAATTGTTTTCTTCTAAAGCTGAATGAAAAAAAGGATCTATTGCTATACGAGATAGGGCATAAGCTAGCCCAAATTTTCCCACAAGCCGAATATAACAGGGAGGAGCTACAGCCCCAGCTTTTAAAATGAGATGAATAAACTTCCGACAGACTTCAGAATCCAAAGATCCGTAAAAGCGAGGCTTTTGTTTATAAACTTCACCAACTAAACCACTACAAAAAATTTGATGAGCACTCACAAGGTATAAAGCTTTTTTTGGGCTTGTATTTTCTTGGCTTAAGATTTTTGATACCTGTTTTTGCCGGTGTTTCCCATCAGTATTTTTAAAAAGACCTTTCATGGAATCTCTAATACCGATCATACCAGTAATAGGTGTGGGGCTGATGCTTTTTCCTCGTGTTTCGTTGTAAAAACTCACATTGCCACTCACTATGGGGGTTTCCAAAGAACGGCTGGCCGATGCCATTCCCTCCACGCAAGCCACGAAAGAACTCATCACTTCTTTTTTTTTCGGAGATCCAAAGTTAAGGCCATCTGTTAAGGCCAAAGGGGTGAAACCCATGCCGGATAGCTTTAAAGCCGGTTCATAAACTGCGTCTTTTCCACCTTCTAGGCTGTCCATTCTCATAATATGAGGTCTTCCTCCCATACACACAGCCAAGGCCCTGCCAGACTCTGGCAAACGAATCACACCAAAAGGAAAGGAGCAATCCCAAACTGTGCTCGCTTTCACTCTTTGGTCATACTGCTTGTATATAAACTTTCGGCTGTTGCCTCTTTCATCTTTTAACAAAGAAAGCAAAACAGCAGATAAACTTTTCCCAGCCGGAAACATATATTTTTCTATTGTTTTTGTCTTATGTTTTGATTTCCATCTGTGATACGAACGATTATAACGAGGGGTTTTTTCTATAAGCTCAGGGTTGATTTTAAGCAAAAGTTTTTCTTTCCAAAGTAACTCTACTTCCCGCTCTTTTTTTAGTTTCCCTATCACGGAAATCGGTAACCCCCACTTGGTAAAAACCTTCTCCAGCTCTTCATATTTATCAGGATGAACCACCAACAAAACTCTTTCCTGACTTTCCGAAAGTAAAATTTCTTCCGCTGTCATACTGAAATCCCTTAAAGGCACTTGATCCAAAAAAAGTCGCATCCCCAACCCTCCTTTGGAGATCATTTCAAAAGAAGAGCTGGTTAAACCCGCTGCACCCATATCCTGAGCGGAAATAACCAGAGATTTTTTCATCACCTCCAGACAGGCTTCCATTAAAAGTTTTCCATAAAAAGGATCCCCTATCTGTACGCAGGTTTTCTTATCTTCTTTTTGTTCTCCGCTAAAGGATTCACTGGCCATAGACGCGCCGTGAATACCATCTCTACCTGTACGCGCTCCCGCATATACCAATAAATTCTGAGGGCCTTTCGCTTGGGAGCGCATCACTTCCTCTTGAGAACCAAAATAACCAAGGGCCAAAGCGTTTACCACGATATTTTCGTTATAAGAGGAATCAAACTCTGTTTGTCCGGTCACGGTGGGAATGCCAATGGAGTTTCCATAACCGCCAATCCCTTGTACCACTCCATCCAATAACTCCTCTCTTTGTTTTGCAGAGGACTCTCCAAAACAGAGGTAGTTGGCCAGTGCCACAGGTCGGGCGTTCATAACAAAAACATCTCGTAAAATCCCCCCCACGCCTGTGGAAGCTCCATGATAAGGGGTAATGCGGGAAGGGTGATTGTGGCTTTCCACTTTAAAAGCTACTTTTTCCCCTCTGCCTATATCCACCACTCCTGCGTTTTCTCCTAAAGCACTTAATACTTTGGGAGAATCAAAAAACAGTTTTTTTAAATGAACAGCTGAACTTTTGTAGGAACAATGCTCGCTCCACAAAGCAGAAAACAAGGCTAACTCCAAACGAGATGGTGTGTGCCCTAAAGATTTTTCGATAAGCTGATACTCTTTTTGAGTCAGACGATAATGTTTTAAAATTTCTGGCTTGTTTGTTTGATCTTCAACCATAGTGCTTTTAAAAACTCCGGTTTTCATAAACTTTGGAATGAATATTTATATGTATCAGTTTTGTATCAGTACTTTGCAAAAAAGTCAATGTGACTCCTTTGATTTGAATCATAGAGATACCTTTTTAAAGATTTGTATTATTTTACGCAATATACTGGATTCATCTATCTGAATGCGAAATTCCACTCTTCGGTTACAAGAGCGATGTCTTATAGTATCTTGTTTGCATTTTTTCAGAGGCCGGCTGGAGGAGAGTCCATTGGCTGTCAGTTTTTTTCTAGCCCATTCATTAATCTCTTTTTCCACATTTTTTAGAGTTACACAATATTGTAAAACAGATCTTGTTCTGTTTTGTGATAATTTCATATTTTTGAAGTAGGCAGATTTTGGTGGTAGTTTTCCCCACTCTGATGATGTATGACCTTCTATTCTGATTTCTTCTATATTTTGTTTCAAACTGTAAAGCAGTTTAAAATATCTTGGACAAAAATCCTCCAAAATTTTTTGAAATGCAGGTTCTACTATACTGCTACCCGCTTTAAACATAATGTTGAAGGATAAAAACCTTATCACTAAAGAATCTTCAAGGATTTTCGCATTCCATCTCTTAAGATCTACTTGAAATTCTTTATTAAGCTCTTTATAAATAACACTTTTATAATCTTTATACCCTGTGGCTATCTCCTGAATTTCTATATTTATTTCTTTAATTTCTTTACTTTGCTTCTCAACCTGACTCATATAAAGAATGGAGATAAACAGAAAAACCATCATCAACCCTGTCATCATATCAGAGATACTGATCCATTCTTTTGTGGATTTCATGGTTTTAACCCTCCAAGCTTTATTTTATTGGTATTTTTGGAGCATTGGCATTCAGAGCAAACGCTGTTTAAATATTCTTTATACATTTTGCTGAATTTTATGTGTTCGTGATTGTGCTCTTTGGAATGACACTTTATGCAAAGAACTTGTAAGTTTCCACTGGTATTGTTTTTTTTATCAGCGTTAATATGATGTGTGTGTAGGAATTTTTTACATTGAGGACGAGAAAGATCTTTCCAGCATAAGGTACATATATATTTTGCTCTTTTTTTCATTTCCTCGGATATCGCAGGCCAGCTCTCTGTATAAGTATTGGGCACAGTACAAATATCCCACTGTACCTTCAAAAAACCTGAAGAGTTTAAAGGTTTTTCGATATATTCCTTCAGAAGAAAATTTTGTTTTGTACAGTTTGTTTTAAAACGCTTGTTATAAAGCGTAAGACAATAAGAACATATTTCAAGAGACTCATACCATTTTCTTTCTTTGTTAATCAAATAAAACTTTCCGGTTTTTTGACTGGTAGCCTTGTATCTGTGGTACTTTTTATTCACCCGCATTTCTGTTAACTTTTTACAGTCCCAAATATGAAACCTAGGATATCCCCACTTAGAGGGCCAAGTGGACATATCCACAATATGAATGACAGCTTTTCCAATAGAACCATCTTTTAAAACAACAAATAACTCTCCGCTATTGGTTGGGAATACATCTGATATATCTGTATCCAGCCCGTATGTCTCAAATTGTTTTTTTTCCTTTTCAATTTCTAGGGCCGAAAAGTTTGTAATGCCAAACTTTCGCAAAGCTTCCAAAAGATCATAAAATTGATTTAATTTGATAGTCATTTTTTATTTAACCAATTCTGAATAAACCCGCTTAACTCAGCAATATGCTCAGCATATTTCCTGTTCTTGATCTTCAGTTTAAGGTTTTGCACTAATTCATTATTTTTTGTAATTTAGTTTATCCAAAAGATCCTTAAAATGTTCCAAATAACTCTTATAGTCCTTTTCAAATTTTTCAGTCAGGGTAGTGAGTGCGCGGTTAAGATTGCCCAAGGCACTTTCCAGCTGTTTGGTTAGCTCCTCGCTTAAACGATTTAAGCCCGCAGATTGTTCAGAAAGGGAGCTTTGTATCGTTTTTGAAAAATCATTTGTGGAAATTGTTATCAAACGCATCTCCTCTCCAGTTTTTCTTAAATTTTCCAAGTGTTTTTCTATATTTTTGATTTGATTTTCGTTAGTTTTAAGAATTCTTTGCAAATCACTGCTGATATGAGATATTTTTTCGTAATATTCTGTAAACTGTTTTGTGTAGTCAGCGGTTTTTCCGATATTCTCCACTGCTTGTTGCAGATTTTTCTCTATCTGTTCTATCGCTTTTTTATAGTTTTCCTGCCATATAATCATATTCTTTACAGATTCATTCAGCTGTTTAAAATTATCACCAAATTGTTCCGTTAAGTTTCTATTAAAGTCGGCAATAACACTCTTTAAAGCTCGGATAATTTCCTCTGTAGCTCCCTTGGAAAGATTGTGTAAAGCTTTTTTTAAGGATATGTTTAGTTCTTGTAATTGACTGCTAGTTTCGCCGGTTAAGTGTGTAATGGCACTGAATATCAAAGTGTTATTTTTATTGGCCACTTTTTGCTCATTTAAAATGGCTTTTAAAATCTCTGGGGTTTCTTTAGGGTCTTGTTTTTTAAAGTTTTCAATAACAGAGAGAACTATGGCAATAAGCATACCCAAGATGGATGTCACAAAAGCCAATTTCAAGCCTTCCAGAAGTGTCGGCACACTTTTAGAAATATCTTTTGTATCAAAGTTCCAAAGCCCGCAAAATATCCCTATAAAAGTGCCTAATATTCCCAAACTGATAATAAGGGGCTTAAAGTCTTTTTGTTCAGCTTGTTCAGCATTGTTCCTAAATTCCAAGATGGCAAAAAAGACCATGATTATAAAAACAACTATAATAAACCCGTTGGGATTGTTATGTATTGTCTGTACTACAGGATTGATTATTTCCATAATATTTCTTTCATCGTTTCTTTATCCAAGTAGCTTTTGCTGTTGTATGAAATCAACTATTGTGGAAGGATATGCCACAGCTATTTTGAAAAAGTTTTTTAAAGAAATTCAAAATTTCATTTTTCCGGGTAAATTCACTTTTTTCCAAAGGTTAAAATTATCGTATCGGTGGGTTATTTGAATACTTTAGATTTTTATCCAGCATAAGCGAAGTTCCCTTTATCAGGTCAAAAAACACCTTTTATCAAAGAATTGACTATTCTTATCATTCTTTAAACACCGAAAATGCTATTTGGCATGGATTTTGCAAGGACTATTTTTATGGGATAAATATTAGCTGAGATCATTTTGGCACGGATTTTGCATGAACTATTTATTAACAATAAACCACCTTTTCAAAGGAGCTTTACCATGAAAACAAATCGTAGCAAATTTTTAAACTTAAGCCAGGACCTCATGTTCAAGACCTATTTCTCTAAAAACAAAGAAGTCCTGAAATCTCTTTTAAATGCCTTTTTGCCTCTTCCTCCCAATCAAAAAGTGCAAGATATATCCTTCATAGGAGATAAAAAAGCATTGGATTCCCTTGTTGATGAAGAAACATTAACTCTCTTAGATAGCTCCCTTTATCCCTCTTTGGCAGACAACAAGCAAATTGTTCTGGATTTGAGAATAAGACTCAGTACCGGAGAAACTGTGAATGTGGAAATACAGTCTGTCTTAAAAATAGGTTTTTTGAAAAGAGTGCTTTTTTATTGGTCTAGACTTTACACGGAGAGTTTAAAGAAGTCAGCAGATTACAGCAGTATTTGCCCTGCATATTCCTTGATTTTCACAGACTTTGATGTTCTTCCGGTAAAAAAATATAGAGATTTTATCAATTCCTTTTCTTTGCGATCGGATAAAGAGCCACATTCTTCCTTGATCGATGATGAAAAGATAGTGTTTGTGGAATTAAGTAAGTTTATGAGAGCGAGGCCAGAGAGTCTGAAGGAGATAGTTGATTTGCGGGACTTATGGTGCTATCTTTTAAAAGAGTCCTGCCACATAGGAAAAAGAGAGTGGGATATATTATCAACGAGTAAGGGGGAAGAGATGAGAAGAGCAATGGAACATTTAAAAGATTTGTCCCAGGATGAGGATTTGCGCCGAGAAGAGGAAGCACGAGAGAAGTTTTTAAGAGATCAGCGTGCAGAGAAAGCTTATGCCTTTAACAAAGGCCGAGAAGAAGGCATAGAACAAGGCATGCAAAAAGGCTTGAAGACAGGCATGGAACAAATAGCTTTGAATATGCTCAAAAAAAATATGCAGATTTCTGATATCATTGAAATCACTGGTGTATCAGCAGAGAAAATTAAAGAGCTACAGGAAAGCTTAAAGCTCTAATTTGTCGAGCGTGAAACACCCTTTAACATATTTCTATCATTTTAATATTTCTTATCTTTATGTGCTCGCATACAAAGTGCCACGGTTGTTGGCTTTAGGTGGAATGAACTTGCCTGAATGTGTAGTATTCATATTATTTTTCTGGAAAATAAAAGAATGTTTATGAAAAAAACAGAAAACCCTTTACTAATAATACAGGACCTTGGTTTTGAAATCAGAAAAATTTTTAAGAACACAAGTTTATTTTCCGAACGGAGTTTATAGTAAACCTTATAAGAGTAAAAAAAGAGGATACAAAAGATGAATTTATTAAAAAAAATAGTGATGGTTAGACCTGTAATTTCTTTGTTAAAAAATCGTTTATGGCTTTTCCTAAGCCTTATGGTCACGATGGCTATGGCCAGTTCTTCTTTTGTTTCCTGTTCTGCTTTTGATAGTCAAAATTCCACGAATCAGGCTAGCACAAATAGCAATAACAACGATGATGACGATGACGATGATAGTGATGATGATGACGATGATAACGAAGCTGAAGAGTGTGAGGATGACGAAGGTGATCTTTGCAAAGGCAATGAAACCTGCGAGGAGATTTGCGAAAGCATTTACGAGGAATTTGAAGAAAAAAGACTCTGCATGAACAGAGGAGACGAAACAGTAGGTAAACTGGAAAAAGTTCACGATCTCCTTATGGGAAGAAAAGCCGGTACGGGCAACGAAAAAACAAGATCTGCCGCAGTAGTGGAGGATGATCTGAATAACATTGGTGACGATGATGATGATGGAGTGAGCAGAGACGATTTTAAATGTTATGTGCAAATTGGTGTTACAAAATGGATCACACAAATTAAGGCAGGCTTGGGGCCATCGTCTGGTGATACTGATACTGTAAAAAGAAGTCGGTTGTTAAAAACCATTAAGTGGTTAGTGGAGGATGATGCAGAATCAGCAGAGATCTTAAAGGATGACATAAATGAAGGAGATGATATTTTGGAAGCCTTGCTTTTGACTTTGGCTGGGGATCTGAAATTTACACATGAGAATGAGAATGTTCCTGATCATGATGATAAGCTTTGCCTAGGAGGGAATAGTTATAGTCATGAAAATGATCTTATTAATTCTGCTGATAAGCGTACAAATAGGAGAATTTGGATACTTGAAGCTAATGCTAATAACATAAAAGTTAGATATCATAAAGGTTCGTCAGCTGATGGTACAATTCAATTATCTTCCACAAGAGATAAAGAGCTTTTTAACGCTCTTTCCTGTATGCACGGAGAGGATATGGGTGTACGGAATATATTTGCTTATTCTGCTGAAGAAGGTGATGGAAACGAACATATATTTGATCTGGCTTTCGGGCTTTTACAAAATGTTTGTAATGATGTAGAAAATGCAGATGACAGATCAGCGGGTTGCGCACGCACGCTTATGTGTTGGACCGCTTGGCAAAATGCTTGCAGTGATGATGATAAAGGACACGATTGTGCAAAAGAACCTGACGATGATCATAATGATAAGTTATGGGAGATGTTGAGTGAATATGAAAATGATTTGGAAAAAGATGACTCCAATTATAACGACTGTTCTGCTGGCGGTTTTGCCGATTTCTTTTAACTTATCTATTTGTTTTATTTAATTTTTGAGAAAAGTTTTTTTATAATTTTAGCCGATAGTGTTATAAAGATAGCTGGATAATTAATTCACTTTAAAAAGGAGTATTTTATGAAAACTATAATTGTTTTATTATTTTTAAGCTTATGTTTTTTAGGTTGTGAGAAAAAAGACACTGGTTCGAGTGGTGCAGAAAATCAGCCGGAAGCTGGTGCGAACACCGCCGGAGCAGGTGTTCAACCTGGTGCTGACACGGGAGCAGGTGTTCAACCTGGTGCTGACACGGGAGCAGGTGCTGACACAGGAGCAGGTGCTGACACGGGAGCAGGTGTTCAACCTGGTGCTGACACGGGAGCAGGTGTTCAACCTGGAGCTGACACGGGAGCAGGTGCTGACACAGGAGCAGGTGCTGACACGGGAGCAGGTGTTCAACCTGGAGCTGACACGGGAGCAGGTGCTGACACAGGAGCAGGTGCTGACACGGGAGCAGGTGGTGATTTTAGCGGTAGGGATTTGAGCGGGGTAAATTATAGTGGTGTGGTTTTGCAAGGGATAAATTTTAGTAATGCGAATTTGAGTGGAGCAGATTTGAGTAATACGGATTTGACCGGTGCAAATTTTAGTAATGCGAATTTGCAAGGTGCGGATTTGCGCGGGGCGAAGGTTAAAGAAACGAATTTTCGAGGGGCGAATTTAAAAGGTGCGAAAGTAGACAGCGCCTTGGGGTATTATTTAATCTCACAAGATGTAAGTGGTTTTGTCTGGCAATAAGCTTTATTTTTGTTCTTATTTTATAAATTCCATTGTTGTGAAAAAGCCTGTCTATCTCAGACGGGTTTTTTCGTTTTTTAGAGGTTTTTAGATGTTGTTTTAGAACAAAAGCCAGTTGTTTATCAATCAGATTAAAGTTTAATTCAGGAATCCTAAGAGAACTCCCGCAATGGTAATCATACTTCCCATAATCACTGAAAGTTTTAGTATCAAGTCTTTTTTGATTTCTGCGATATCTTTTTTAGTTTCCGTGCGCAGATATTCAATGTCTTTTTTGATTTCTGCGATATCTTTTTTAGTTTCCGTGCGCAGATATTCAATGTCTTTTTTAGTTTCCGTGCGCAGAAGTTCGATATCTTTTTTAACATATTCAATGTCTTTTTTGACCTCTGCGATATCTTTTTTGGTATCGGCGCGCAGTTGTTCGATGTCTTTTTTGACATACTCGATGTCTTTTTTTAAGTTGGCGTGAACTTCAGCTAAGTCTTTCTTGGTGGCCATTACATGTTCAATATGATCTCTTTGGAAATAGATCAGGGTATTGGCTTGTTGTTCTGTGAAGCCATTTTCTTTAAGATATTGCACTTGTTTGATTAAAGCTTGACTCATAGATTTTCCCACTTAGTTTAAAGTTTAATTACGATACAAGCAAATGAATATCAGAGGATAGTCGAAAAGTCAAGTTGATTTTTTTGCTGTGGTTTTGTTACCCATTTTTTAGAGGTTTTTAGATGTTGTTTTAGAACAAAAGCCAGTTGTTTATCAATCAGATTAAAGTTTAATTCAGGAATCCTAAGAGAACCCCCGCAATGGTAATCATACTTCCCATAATCACTGAAAGTTTTAGTATCAAGTCTTTTTTGATTTCTGCGATATCTTTTTTAGTTTCCGTGCGCAGATATTCAATATCTTTTTTAGTTTCCGTGCGCAGATATTCAATGTCTTTTTTAGTTTCCGTGCGCAGAAGTTCGATGTCTTTTTTAGTTTCCGTACGCAGATATTCAATGTCTTTTTTGACATACTCGATGTCTTTTTTTAAGTTGGCGTGTACTTCAGCGAGGTCTTTCTTAGTGGCCATTACATGTTCGATATGATCTCTTTGGAAATAGATCAGGGTATTGGCTTGTTGTTCTGTGAAGCCATTTTCTTTAAGATATTGCACTTGTTTGATTAAAGCTTGACTCATAGATTTTCCCACTTAGTTTAAAGTTTAATACTTAGTTTAAAGTTTAATTACGATACAAGCAAATAAATATCAGAGGATAGTCAAAAAGTCAAGTTGGTTTTTATTGTTGTGATTTTATTACCCATTCTTTAGAGGTTTTTAGATGTTGTTTTAGAACAAAAGCCAGTTGTTTATCAATCAGATTAAAGTTTAATTCAGGAATCCTAAGAGAACCCCCGCAATGGTAATCATACTTCCCATAATCACTGAAAGTTTTAGTATCAAGTCTTTTTTGATTTCTGCGATATCTTTTTTAGTTTCCGTGCGCAGATATTCAATGTCTTTTTTGATTTCTGCGATATCTTTTTTAGTTTCCGTACGCAGATATTCAATATCTTTTTTAGTTTCCGTACGGAGATATTCAATGTCTTTTTTGACCTCTGCGATATCTTTTTTGGTATCGGCGCGCAGTTGTTCGATGTCTTTTTTGACATACTCGATGTCTTTTTTTAAGTTGGCGTGAACTTCAGCTAAGTCTTTCTTGGTGGCCATTACATGTTCAATATGATCTCTTTGGAAATAGATCAGGGTATTGGCTTGTTGTTCTGTGAAGCCATTTTCTTTAAGATATTGCACTTGTTTGATTAAAGCTTGACTCATAGATTTTCCCACTTAGTTTAAAGTTTAATTACGATACAAGCAAATGAATATCAGAGGATAGTCGAAAAGTCAAGTTGATTTTTTTGCTGTGGTTTTGTTACCCATTTTTTAGAGGTTTTTAGATGTTGTTTTAGAACAAAAGCCAGTTGTTTATCAATCAGATTAAAGTTTAATTCAGGAATCCTAAGAGAACCCCCGCAATGGTAATCATACTTCCCATAATCACTGAAAGTTTTAGTATCAAGTCTTTTTTGATTTCTGCGATATCTTTTTTAGTTTCCGTGCGCAGATATTCAATATCTTTTTTGATTTCTGCGATATCTTTTTTAGTTTCCGTACGCAGATATTCAATGTCTTTTTTAGTTTCCGTACGCAGATATTCAATGTCTTTTTTAGTTTCCGTACGCAGATATTCAATGTCTTTTTTGACATACTCGATGTCTTTTTTTAAGTTGGCGTGTACTTCAGCGAGGTCTTTCTTAGTGGCCATTACATGTTCAATATGATCTCTTTGGAAATAGATCAGGGTATTGGCTTGTTGTTCTGTGAAGCCATTTTCTTTGAGATATTGCACTTGTTTGATTAAAGCTTGACTCATAGATTTTCCCACTTAGTTTAAAGTTTAATTACGATACAAGCAAATAAATATCAGAGGATAGTCAAAAAGTCAAGTTGATTTTTTTGCTGTGGTTTTGTTACCCATTTTTTAGAGGTTTTTAGATGTTGTTTTAGAACAAAAGCCAGTTGTTTATCAATCAGATTAAAGTTTAATTCAGGAATCCTAAGAGAACCCCCGCAATGGTAATCATACTTCCCATAATCACTGAAAGTTTTAGTATCAAGTCTTTTTTGATTTCTGCGATATCTTTTTTAGTTTCCGTGCGCAGATATTCAATATCTTTTTTAGTTTCCATACGCAGATATTCAATGTCTTTTTTGACATACTCGATGTCTTTTTTTAAGTTGGCGTGTACTTCAGCAAGGTCTTTCTTAGTGGCCATTACATGTTCAATATGATCTCTTTGGAAATAGATCAGGGTATTGGCTTGTTGTTCTGTGAAGCCATTTTCTTTAAGATATTGCACTTGTTTGATTAAAGCAGTAGCCATAGTGAGTAATGAATATCAGAGGATAGTCGAAAAGTCAAGTTGATTTTTTTGCTGTTGTTGTGGTTTTGTTACACCGGTTGCTTTACAAGAAAAACCAGTCGTTGACTTTTCCTGCGCAGAATTTACATAGTCAAAGTCAGTCGCTGACTTTTACCACTTAGTTTAAAGTTTAATTACGATACAAGCGATGGTAATCATACTACCCATGATAGCAGAAAGTTTTAAAATCATGTCTTTTTTTAAGAGAGCCATATCTTTTTTAGTTTCCGTGCGCAGAAGTTCGATCTCTTTTTTGACCTCTGCGATGTCTTTTTTGGTATCGGCGCGCAGTTGTTCGATGTCTTTTTTGACATACTCGATATCTTTTTTTAAGTTGGCGTGAACTTCAGCGAGGTCTTTCTTAGTGGCCATTACATGTTCAATATGATCTCTTTGGAAATAGATCAAGGTATTGGCTTGTTGTTCTGTGAAGCCATTTTCTTTAAGATATTGCACTTGTTTGATTAAAGCAGTAGCCATAGTGAGTAATGAATATCAGAGGATAGTCGAAAAGTCAAGTTGGTTTTTTTGCTGTTGTTTTGTTACACCGGTTGCTTTACAAAAAGAAGCTTATTACTGACTTTTCCTGAGAGTTGTTACAGAGTAGCCCCTGCTATTTCAAACCTTTCCTGAGAGTTGTTACAGAGCTACCTCTCCCCCTATGCTGATTTTTTTAAAAAGAGTAGAGTATAGTTATCTTTAGCTTTCTTGTTTTTTTACTGTTGCTTGTTTTTTTACTGTTGTTCCGGCCAAAGGTTTGTTCTTGTAAAAGCTTGTTTTACTGAAAGCAGGGGTGAAAGGCTGGAATATGCTTTAAAAACTGCTTTTTTAAAGGGCACAGCATGGACTTTTGTAATTTATAAAGAAAAATTATTTGACAATTCACTTTTGAAGCTTTAAATTTTTGAAGTTAAATCATTAAAAAATTATATGTTTAATTATGAAATCAAGAAGTGTACAAAACTTAAATGCTTTGTTTGAAAGGCAACCAGAAAAAATGCTTGTCAACCAAATCATCAGCGGAAGTATTTTTATGACGGCAGAAGAAGATCGCCCCATAAGAATTAAAGACCTTAATATTTTATCCAGCAAAGATAAATTTCAAAGTTTAATTTGGAATGAAAATGTAATGGTCAAAAAACTTTATGTAGACAAAAATAACTGCATTGTTTCTGAAGTTTCTTTAAATGATAAACCTCTAAAAGAACTTTTGGATTCTTAATCACAGTCAATGAAGTTTCTGTAGCTTCTTTTTATTTGCCAAAATCCAGCCCAGAGTTTTTATTAAAACCTGATGAAAGCAAAGAGCTTTTAATACAATGTTGTATTACAGGAAGTAAAGAAAGTATTAATAAAGTTTGGCAAGAATTATATGAAAATTATAAAAAGTTTATTTATTCCCCTTCAACAAGCACTGAAAAAGAAAAATCACAAAAACAAAAGTTTCTTAATGATGCTTTAAATAAACATTCCACTGATATTTTATCCAATATTAAAATGGAGGATGGGGAACACACTTTAATTTGTAAAATAAATTACAAGTATCGACACTTTTTCAAAACTATTAAGAAAAAAACAGAAAGCAAAATTAATATAAATATTACAGAAGACGCATTAAAGCGATATAAAGATTCAGATAATAATACAAAACTATCTTTTTGATTCCTTACTTTTTTTAAATCCTCAAAATAGGAATATGAAAATCAGATTTCCAGAAATTCGCATTATACCTGACTGAAGGCTTTTATATCATCCTTTAGAGGTTTTTGGATATTCAGATAATGTGACAATAGTCAAAACCATCGCTTTCGGGTGATTGGGTAACGAACAAATAATAAACAAAGGTGAAAAAAGTACACTCAAAGAGTTTCCATACTAAAATTATTTTTAATATAAACTGGCAGTTTATAAAAAAATAATGTATAAAAAATTCTCTTCCGGAAAATTTATGGATTTTTTCTGGCAGTGGAGTCAAAGTTCATAAAAGGAGTTAAAATATGAAAAAAACCGGTTTGTTTTTATTTATCACCTTGATTTATATCCAATTTGGTTACTCTCCAGCTCAAGCTGGTGGCATGGTGGAAGTGAGATTTCACGATACAGACGCAGAAAATCTGCCTGCTGTTGTAGAAACTGCCCCACTGCATACAATGGGAGATGAGCTATACGAAGATGATGATCCAAGGTATTTCGAGAATACAGAGGATACATTAAAACAACAAACAGAAGAAGAAATAAAGCTGGCTCATGGAAGCTGTAGAAGATACCACGGCGGTCACGATGGTTGCAGTGGACACTACCACCACCATACCCACCCTCACAGTCATAATTATAACCCACCAATTATAATAGGGCCTATAGTGCCAGTGGTGCCACTGGAATGGAGTGCTATCTGCCGACAAGGTGTGTTCTATTGTGCAACAAATATCAGACCAGTGGGAGAGCCTTGTAACTGCCATGATCTCTTTGGAAATATCTGGTTTGTTGGCTGGATATCTAAATGGTAAGATCCCCCCTTATAATAAAAGGTTTTCAGGCCCGCCAAAGGGATTTTTTCAAGGCCGGTTTAGCTAAAAAAATCTGAAAAAAATCCCAACAAACTGATAGACTGAAGAACATGACTCAGAGATATAAAAAAAAAACAATAGCCCTTGTCCAGGGAGGTCTGGGGGCAGAAAATGAAATAAGCCTTATGTCCGCTCGGGCCGTGTCGCAGGCGTTTAAAGAGCTGAATATACATTATGCGACTATTTTCGCTGACAAAAATCTCTTAAAAAAATTATCTGTTTTAAAACCGGACATGGCATTTCTAGCTGTTCATGGAAAATACGCGGAAGACGGCACTTTACAAGGAATTTTTGAATATTTAAAAATCCCTTATACAGGAAGTGGAGTATTAGCCAGTACCCTTTGTATGGATAAGTGTTTTTTCAAGGATTATATCAAAAAATGGAATATCCCCACTCCTCGCTATCAAAATTTGAATTTGGAAAAGCAAAGCGAAAAAGAGGCACAAATCACTCTTCCCCTGCCTTTTGTTATAAAACCTGCCAGAGAAGGTTCCACTTTGGGTATTGGCATTTGCAAAAAAAAGAAGGAAGTGGAACCAGCTCTCAAAATGGCCTTACAATATGACAAAAAAATTTTGGTGGAATCCTACATTGAAGGAATGGAAATAGCCGTGTCTGTTCTCAAAGGAAAAGCTCTTACTCCCGTGGAAATTTTACCGGAAGAGGGATTTTACGACTACAACAGTAAATACAAATCAAAAAAAACACAATATATCCTTCCTCCCGGGCTGGATAAAAAAACCTTAAAAAAATGTAAGGATATAGCCTGTAAAACCGCCAGCCTTTCAGATGTTAGAACTTATTGCCGGGTGGATTTTATTGTGGAGCACTGCGCCAATCCTCTGTTAACAGAAATCAACACTCTTCCAGGACTTACCACTCATTCCCTACTCCCTAAGTCGGCAAAACATGAAGGCATTGATTTTAATAATCTGATATTAAAAATTCTGGAAGGTGCTTCCTTGGACTACAGATAAAGAAAATTCTTTTTACCGATGGACTTGCTGATTCCCATGAACTGTGGAATAAAAATAAATATATGGTCCTTAAACCAAAGAGGTTAAAAAATATGAAAATCCTCAACAAATATGTAATAAGTATTGTATTGATTTCAGTGGTTTTGTTTTTGCTGGGATTTTCCTTTTATGGATTGCATAAATGGTTTATTGTTGGGGAAATTCAGCTGAAGCTTGAAGAATCACCCGTATGGGAAAGCCCTAAAAATAAGATCCAATCTCTGTTATCTAAAAAACTAAGACCGTTTATTGGAAGAAAATTATGGCAAGTTTCTCTGGAGGATTTAATGCAGGTGCTTGTTTCCGAACCCAGAGTGGGTGAGGTAAAAATACTTAGATTGTTTCCCAACCGTTTTTTTGTGCAAATAAAGCCCAGAAGGCCTTTATTGGTGTTTTTAAACCCTTCCAGCGAAAAAATACACCCTCTCTCCATGAGTGGACAAATACTAGCTCCCCTGTCTTTTAACCAGATTCCCGACCTCCCTATATTGAGAGGAGCGGTTTTTTTAACACAAAGTAAAATCCGGGAACAAGCTATTCGCTTTCTTTCCATTATGCCGGAACAAGGGGCTTTTAGCCGTCAGGAGATTTCAGAAATAAAATACTCCCATCAGGAAAAAAGTCTGACTTTCATTTTATCCAAAAATGGAAAGCCTATAAAAGCCGGTTATGACCCAACGCAACTAAAAAACAAAAGAATTGATAGCGTCTTAAGGTATTTGAATCAAAAAAATATTAAATGGCGCGTTATTGATGCACGATTCTCTCAAAAAATTGTTGTGAGTACAGGCAAGGCCATCTAACCTTAAAAAAAACCAATAAGGATATTTTATTTATGGGCCGTTTTAACATTGAAGACAAAAAAGCAGTTGCAGGCATTGATTTAGGTGCTGTAAGTGTTAGATGTCTGATTGGTTCTCTTTCTTCCGGTTCTCTTACTTTGGAGGGAACTTCCCGTGTTCCTCATAAGGGGCTTTATAAAGGGCGTATTGTCAATATGAAAGAAACTGCTGGTGCTCTTCAACAAGCCATAGAAGAGGCTGAGGTCATGGCGGGGTTGCAAGTTTCCCAGATCTTTTTGGGAATCAGCGGGGATTATCACACTTTTTCCTCACAGGGAATGTCTATTATATCCTCTGGCCAAGTTACTCTTGATGATCTGAATAAAGCGGTGGAAACGGCAAAAGCGGTTCCTCTGCCCACTAATCATCGTTTGTTACATGTTCTTCCTAAAAGCTTTACGGTAGATAGAGAAGGTCCTTTTTTTAATCCTTTGGGTTTATCCGGTTTGCGACTGGAAACCTCTGTGATCATGATCTCTGTCCCGGAAACCAATGTGCAAAATGCACTTCAATGTTTACGGTATGCCGGCTATTCCGCAAAAGGTCTTGTACTGCAACCTTTCGCGACCAGTTTATCCCTATTAAATGAAAGTGAAAAAAAATCCGGGATATGTGTCCTAGATATTGGACAAGACCAAACCTGCTTTACCGTCGTGATTAATTCTCGCGTTCATTATATTGGCCTTCTGCCCATAGGGGGAGAGGATTTTACACATGACCTGATGGCGGAATTAAAAATACCCAGAGACATAGCTGAACACATAAAAAAAGAATATGGAAATATTTTACGGGGTACTGAATGGGATAACGATAAAACCCTAGAAGAACTGAAAAAATGGGAAATTAATACCAGTCTGGAAAAAATAAATGCCATTTTAACCGCACGGGCGGAACTGCTTTTTGAATCCGCAAAAGCCCAATTGGAATCTTTGGCTTATTTCAATCGTCTGGAGGAAGGTTTCATTTTAACAGGAGGAGGAAGCTCTTTAAAAGGCCTTGCAGAAACAGGACGTGCTCTTATGGAAAAACCTGTAAAAAAAGCAATTATCAAACAGTTTCCTGGCCTTAGTGAAATTGAAAACAAGAATGAGTTTGCAACAGCTTTAGGAATTTTATGCTATACTCAAAACGAAAAAACATTGGATTATCGTTCGCATTATCCAGATGGCAGAGCTTTAAAAATTAAAAGATGGGTACAGGATGTTTTTACCTGACAAAGGACATTATGTTTCAAATTGATGAAGAAGCTATAAAATCCAGAGCCAACATAAAAATCGTTGGTATTGGCGGGGGAGGAGGTAATGCTCTTAAAACCATGTATCAAGCTGGTTTAAAGGGTGTGCATTTTATCGTCGCAAATACAGATCTCCAGGCCTTGGAAGAACATGGAAATTTGGACTGCGCCATTCAGCTGGGTGCCAAGCTCACAAAAGGTTTGGGCGCGGGTGCTAACCCGGAAATCGGCAGGCAGGCTGCCATTGAATCCTGCGATGAAATAATGACAGCTTTAAAAGGTGCTGACATGGTGTTTATCACTGCTGGTATGGGAGGAGGCACAGGTACTGGTTCAGCGGGTGTCATTGCTCGTATTGCCAAAGAACAAGGATCTTTAACTGTAGGAGTGGTTACTCGTCCTTTCTTTTTTGAAGGCCACAGAAGAAGCCGGCATGCGGAAATGGGAATCCAGTTTCTAAAGGAAAATGTAGATACATTGATTGTTATCCCCAATCAAAAACTTCTAAAAACCGCAGACGAAAGCACCTCTTTGTTATCCGCTTTCAAAAGTGTGGATAATATTTTATTAAAAGCGGTACGAAGCATTGTGGATTTAATAAACGAAAGAGGTTTAATTAATTTGGATTTTGCAGACATAAAAACAATCATGTCGGAAAAAGGCTTGGCTATTATAGGAGCAGGTTCCGCCAAAGGAGAAAACAGAGCTTTATCTGCCGGGCAAATAGCTATATCTTCTCCTCTGTTGGAAGATACTTCCTTTAAAGGGGCATCGGGCTTGATTATCAATATTACAGGAGGGCCTGATCTTTCTTTAAAAGAGGTCAGCGAAACTGCAGAACTCATCACTTCAGAAGCTCATCCTGATGCGGAAATTATTTTTGGAGCTATAGTTGATTCCAATGACCCATCAGACGAAGTGAAAGTGACTGTCATCGCCACAGGCTTTGAAAGCCCGGAAAGCTCAACCAAAATTGGTTCGAAAAGAAGTGAGCCTCCCACTGAAAACTCTCCCCCTATTTTGGCAGAAAATAAATCAAACTCGGAATCGGAAAAAATTGCAAAAAAACCGAAACAAAATGTTTCAACTAAAATCGACTTGCCGTTTTCCAAACCTGCCTGTCGTTTGTCCAAAGAGGAGAATAATAATTCGAATCCGAAACAGTTTGGTCAAAATGATAATTCAGAACCCCTAGATATATCATCTGTGAATAAAATAACTTTGTCTCCGAAAATCAATAATGAACCAATGGATAAAAAAAAACTGCCAAAAGATATTTTAATGGAAAAAGCACGAGCTTGGCAGGATCAAATAAAAAAACAGGAACTGGAAAACAAAGATCCGAAACAGCTAAGCCTGAATATCCCCGAAAAGCGTGAGAAAACAAAAAAACAAAGATCCGCTCCTTTTGAAAAACATAAATCCAGTTTTATAAGTTTGTTTAAATCGAAACGGCTTTGATTCCTCTTTATAAGGGTTGAAGACTCTCAAAGCGAGTGGGTTTAAACTTAAAACACATTAAAGCCGGAAAACTTTGAAAACCAAAAGAACTTTTGAGAGACAACCATTGACACAAACTGATTTTTTTAAAAAAACTGTTAAAGTCGCAGTGATTGTGTATAGAGATAACTCGTCATACATCATACAGACGGTTCGCCAAACAGAAAAGTGGCTAAAAGAGCATAACATTAACATAAAAACTTTTTCTCAGTCCTCTTTGGCAAAAAGACCTCCTCTTGATTTTGATATCGATCTGGCGATTGTGTTGGGTGGAGATGGCACATATTTACAAGCAGTGCAATCTGTTTCCAACCACAGTGTTCCATTTTTAGGTATCAACATGGGTTCTTTTGGTTTTTTAACTGTCCACCGCCAAGAATCCATTATTTCCTGTTTAAAATCCATCCTGAAAGGAGAAATGAAAGAAGAAGAAAGAGCACTCCTTAAAGTTTCCGTAAAAGGGGAAACAGATCGGGAGGATACATTCCTAGCTCTTAACGATATGGTGATTGAAAGAGGGGCTTTCAGTCATTTAATCAATATTTCCGTCGCCATTCAAAATCAAAATATTTACTCTGTAAAATCAGATGGATTGATTGTCTCTTCCCCCACCGGTTCCACGGCTTATAATTTGGCCGCAGGAGGGCCTATCTTGCATCCTCAGGTAAATGCGTTTTCCATCACTCCTATATGCTCTCACAGCCTGACAAATCGCCCTGTCATTGTCCCGAACACCTGTGAAATGTCTTTTACAGTCAACAGTAAAAACCAAAGTGTCTTTCTAACTATTGACGGAAAAAAAAGAGCACAAATTTCAAATAAGCACTTGGTAAAAATGAAAAAAGCTCTTAAAAAACACAGAACTCTGAGAAAGACAAGCCACAACGACTTTTTACTTTTAAAAGATAAATTAAAGTTTTCTCAATGATTTTTATTTTAACCGGCGAAAAGCTTTAAGATCCTGTTTCTTCTGCATTGGGATTTTTTTTCTGAACCCCTTCACAGCTGGAAAATATCCACTCTTTTTCGATAGAGGGATGCGCCCTTAAGCAAAAAACCCCTTCATCTATCAATAACACTTGTCCCGAGTTATCCTTACTGATATACCGTTGCTTTACGCAATAAGTCTGGCCAATAGCATGCGCTCCTGAACCCACTTTTATAGGAACCTCTGCAAATTTAACAGTTGGATCTATACTGTAAAACTCCCTCCAATAATCACAGCCTTCCCCTGGATAATAGGGAAATATGCGATTGTTATCAACAATAGTGCATGTCACCTGTTGTCCAAAAGAATCTATCCATACCCCATTTTCTTGGTTATACTGATAAAGGCTACAGTGTTGTGTGCTTTCTCCTAATCCAAAATTTTTCATGCAGGCGGAAAAACAAATAAAAATTAATATGAATAACTGTATCAAAGCTCATCTCCTTTTTATTAAGCCATTAATTATATTAACGAAGAATAATGGTTTCATCTCTTCGTTTCCTGTTATTGCTTTTGAGCAAAGAAAAGTGTGCCGTTCCTTTGTTAATGGAATGAGGTGACAAAACCACTTTTTTATCCTTATACCCATCTCTTTTAAGAGTTAAATGAACGGTATTATTGACATTCACCACTATCGAGGTTGGTGTAAGACTTTTCACATTTTTATCGTTAATAAAAATATGAGCACCGGAAGGTTCTGTGCTGATAAAAACGGTTTTTTCCATTACACTCTGTAAATTATTATCAATAGCTGTTGGTTGTCTTTCCGCTTTTGTGGGTTTTAAAGCCTGTCTCTGGTTTGAAGGAAAATCTGACTTCTTATTCAAGTTTTGAACATTGGATTTTGATTGCGCATCATCAAGGTTTGAGGAGGCAGATTTTTCAGGTCGTGAAAAAGTTAGATCTTCAGGCATTAACTGATCCAACTTTTGCAGTATATCAACAACATACGGTTTAATATTACTCCGAAAAGTGTAGGCAGTACCTATCATTCCTAAAGCCAATATTCCGATTATCATTCTTCGAAAAATGTTTCTCTTTTTATGTTTGGTTCTCCGGTGTCTGGTGGAAACTTGCGAAACAGAAGATAAATCGGAGTTTTTGACTTTTAAAAAAGGGTCATAAGTATTGGATAATACATTTGAGTTTTCACTATTGCCATTGCCATTGCCATTGCCATTGCCATTCAATGTAGCAGTCGTAATGGTATTCCTGTATCCATCTGAGGTCATGGAGATTTTTTGTTTTTTGCCTGATTGAGAGTGTTGTTCGTATTTTGTATATACTGTGGACACATTGTTATGTTCCAGTTCATCTGCAAACTCTGTTCTTGTAATATCCTGAGATTGGCTTGCAGATGTTTCCATATCTGTTTCTGTAACAGTATGATTTTGCGGGACAGAAAGACTATCTTTTCGGATGGTAATTTGAGAGTCATCGTATTTTGTTCCGATATTTTCCTCTTCATCATCTTTATCCAATTTCTCCTTATACCCTATGAAAGTGGATCGGCTTTGAGCAATAGTCTGATTCCGTAAAGACTGAGACATTATTCCACTGGTTGGCCTTAGTTTTTTTGACATTAAAGCCTGGGAATAAGCTTTTCGGTTATTTCTTTCTTCTAACATTTCCTCTACATATACTTCCTTTATACATTTGCTAAAATTATTATGTGTAAAATCAGGATAAGTTTTATTCAAAAAAACGGAAATATCACTGCCCATTTCTGCGGCGGATTTATACCTTAAGTTTTTATTCGCACTCAAAGCTTTATTTGTTATTTCCAATAGCCTTTGTGGGACATTTGGATTGATTTTTTTTAAGTTCGGAATTTGACAATCTCTGATTTTTTTTAGAAGCTGAATCTCGTTGGCGCCTGTAAATAATTTTCTTCCTGCAAGCATTTCCCATAAAACATTCCCTAATGAGAAAATATCTGTTTGCCGATCCAAAGGCTTGCCTCTGGCCTGTTCGGGACTCATGTATTCAAACTTTCCTTTTAAGACTCCAACTTTTGTGGCTTCAGAGTCATCTATCTTGGCTATACCAAAATCAATGATTTTTACATCACCATCAAAACTCACCATTATATTTTGGGGACTGATATCACGATGGATAATATTGAAGGGCTGACCGGTTATGTTGTCTGTGCAATTATGAGCATAATCCAGACCATTACATGTATGTTTTATAATATAGGCGCATAAAGCCACATCAAGAGCTTTTTTCTGGCTTTTTAATTTTTTCACCAGCTGACGTATATTTCTACCGGAAATATATTCCATACAGATAAAATACTGGTCATCTACCATTCCAAACTCATGAATGGAGCAGATATTGCTGTGATTAAGGTTAACAGCAATTTTCCCCTCGGTGTGAAACATTTTCTTAAATTCTTTATTATGTGAGTGGGCCAGCAATACTCTCTTTATCACCACAAATTTATGCACACTCTCAACAGAGCCTGAAGAAGCTAGGAAAATTTCAGCCATACCTCCTCTGGCAACTTGCTTTAATAATTTGAATTTTCCAAATTTTTTTATTTTTAAACTCATAATTAACCTGTAATTTCCTCTTTCATCTCTTTTTCTGCTATAGTTACAATGCTTCTTTTAATTTTATCGGCTATAAAAAAAAGGAACTTTATGCGTAAAATAGCCATAACGGGCATAATAGGGGCTGGCAAGTCCACTGTTGGCTTGATATTGCAAAATATGAAGATGGATTTTATTTCTGCTGATGTATTGGCCCGGAAAGCCATAGCTCCTCAAAAACCAGGCTACATTAAACTGCTTGATTTATTAGGATCTCAATATTTGAATGATCAGGGTTATTTTGATACTCAAAAAATCGCAGAAAAAGCCTTTCAAAACCAGGCTTTATTGTATCAAATTGAATCAATTATTCATCCTGTAACCCAGGATTTAATGCAAAAAGCTGAAGAAAAGCTACTTTCTGCCGGAAAAACTGTTGTGTTTTACGAGTTGCCACTTCTGTTTGAAAAAAAAAAGGAGTATTTTTTTGACACCAAAGTTGTGATTGCCATTGATTCTAAAAAACAAAAAAATCGTCTCCAAAAATACCGTAACCTGAAACTGAAAGATATTGAAAATCGCATGAAATTTCAAATGTCTCAATCGGAAAAAATAAAGGGAGCGGATTATGTAATATGGAATAATTTATCTTTGGATCATCTGAAAAAACAGGTCTTTAGTCTGGTAAACTGGCTAAAAATAAAGAATGATTTTTCATCATAAGGAAATATATAATGTCCATGACAGTGTATGAAGTCACTTTCAATCAGGATATGAGAGGGAAAACCCTCCCAAGTTTTTCCAATAATTCTGCAAGCTCTTTCTGGCCAGATGGATGTATCAGGGAAAAAAAAGACATTTTACAAAATTTTAATCCCGATAACAGTATATGGATTACTACAGACATTAAATCTCGTTTTTTTATTTTAAATCAGCTCAAAAAAAATGAGTCAAATATAAACGAAAACTCTGTTATGAGGGCTAGAGATTTTTGGTCTTTTTTACTGCGCAAAACTTATCCTGAACATCATATTATTGACCGGACGGTTTTGACTTTTATTTACCATGAGTGGGCCAAATCCAAAAAACCGGAATGGCAAAGGGGGCTTAAAACAGGAAATCTTATTTGCCAGTTTATATCCCAAATGGTTCATCTTTTACAACACCCCTTAAAAGAAAACCTGATGGAAGAATGGATAAAAACTTTTTCCGGTCAGAACTCTTATGTGAAAGCCTGGCACAAGCTTGCAGGGGATTTTTGGAGTTATCTGGAACAGAAAAAAATCATCGAATCCTCATGGGCCAGCGCGCTTTTATTGGATAATCTTTCTTTTGATAAAGAGGTTTTTTCTCCAAAAGAACAATTCGAAAATATCATTTTTGATCTGGGATTTGATACCCATAAAGTGGAGTCAGAGCTTATACATCAAATCACATCCCACATAAACACAAAAGTTCTTATTCCCTTTTGCTTCGATGGAAAACATCAGGAAGATATTGATTATCTTTATGATTGGATGAATATAAAAAAGATTTTTTCCAAAGCCCAAAAACCACCTTTACCCATAAACTCTTTAAAAATCAAAAAATTTGCAACTCCCCTCGCTGAAGTAAAAGACATAACCCACCAAATCAACAAAGCTTTGCGCGAAGGTGTAAAGCCGGACAAAATCAGCGTCCTTGCCCCTCATATTGAAGATTACTGGACCTGCCTTGGAAGCTATCTGAAAAAAGAAAATATTCCCGTCAACAAAACAGAAACTGTATCGTTAATCAGTTTCCCTGTTATTCAGCTTTGGCTGGCCAAAATGTGGACACATTTATCTGTTCTCAAACCTGAATACCTGCAAATTATACGCTCTCACCAAAACGCATACACAAACTTCAGCCAATTAAAGGCGGAGTTCTGCAATATCAAAGAATTGGAAAAATGGCCTGAGTGGGTATATACGAAAAACCGGCTTGGTAAAAAAGATGAGCTTGTCTCTTATGAGGACTTCATCAAATGGGCTAAAAATCTTTTGCCGGATGTGTCTGCTGTTATCCACCAACCCTTAAAAGAATGTTTAAACGATTTCTCTAAAGCTGGTTTTGCTTTAAAAGCTTTACCCTTAAAGAGGCAGGCTTGGCTGAGTTTACTGGAGCATTATCTCTCCATAAAAGAATTGGAGATACATTCTGGTCATTCAAAAGGCATTAATTGTTTAAGTTTTAACGCTCTTGGTTGGGTGGAATCTGATCTGATTTACATTGCGGGATTAAGTGAACAAAACCTGAAAAACGAAAAACAAAGCTTTCTTTCTGTGCTGGAAACTCAGTCCATAACAAAAGATTTAGGGTTTTTTATAAAAACCGATCCCATTGATAAAACAGAGCGTATGATTTCCTGTTTTATTCACCAAAAACATAAAAAACTGATACTGTCGTTTTCCACTTCAGATTTTCTGGGAACAGCTTTGAACCCCTCATGCCTTTGGCTGGAAAAAGCCATGAAATACAGAAAAGAAAACATAAGTCATTTTGATATACCTAGTCTCAGTTTATGGGACGAACAACAAAGGAGACCTACAGTAAAAGAAATTCTTTATAATATGGATTCTGTTCAGCGGAAGTTGTTGGAACAATCTCTCCAAGAAGACACAGGACACAAAATGGCTGAGCCTTTTTTCCAGAAAAGAATAAAAAGTCTTTCCCCTTCATCTTTGGATAGTTATATCAAATGCCCTTTCATTTTTGCGGCCAAAAAGATGTTTTGTCTCTGGGAGGGGCCGGAAAGAAATATGGACATTCCCGCTTTGGAAAAAGGGAGTCTTATACACAAACTTTTTGAAGCTCTTCGATTAAAGTTAAATTCGCTCAAAATAATATCCCCTGAGGGAGAAACAACCAGAGACGGGGACAAAACCTCCCATCAAAAAGAGAATCTTCTTTTTGAACAGGATATTTTACAAATCATAGAGGATATAAAAGCCCAAAAACCTTTTAAGCATTTCCTGCAAAAAGTTCATCCGCTTATATGGGAAAAAGAAAAATCTCGACTGCTGAAAAAAGCTCTTGTTTTTTTAGAGCAGGAAAAACAAAGAGGCTTTTTATTCAAAAATTATCGGACTCTCGCTTGTGAGAAAGAGTATCAATGTTACTGGAGTTTTGAAACAGAGTCTTTGAGTGCGGAAGGGGATATATTATTTAGCGGGAAAATAGATCGGATTGATTCTGATAGTCAGTCTTATCAGATTATGGATTACAAAGGTTCACTTCCCACCGGTTCCATAGCTTCTTCTTGGGAAAAGCAGAAAAATTTTCAGATGGCTTTTTATATACAGGTTCTGGAACGAGGTCTTGCCGATCTACCAGCTTTGCCAGTAAATTCCGCACTTTATTTAAGTTATAAAAACTTTGAATATCAAGGGATGGCTCTTAAAAATTCTTCTTATATTCAACTTTTAGGAAGTCCTAAAAAGCGGTCTTTAATCTCCGAATCGCAAAAACATACGATCTTGGAAAAGGTGAATGAACAAATAAACACTTTTATTTTAAAGATCCATGCTGGTTTTTTTCCCGCAAAGCCTAAGGTAAAAACCATTTGTGAAAAATGCCAATGGAGAAAAATATGTCGTGCCCCACATTTAAATTAACCTTCATCACCTGAGGATAATATGAGTACAAAATTGGAAATTATCAAAGCCGGAGCTGGATCGGGTAAAACAACAACTTTGATCAACACCTTGATAGATTGTGTTTTGCAGTATCAACAGAAAAAAAACCGATTTCCCCGTGTTGCTGTAAGCACTTTCACCCGTAAAGCCACCCGTGAACTCAAAGAGCGTATGATAATAAACGCTCTGAAATTACAAAACAAACAGCTTATTCAATACATCAACTACTCTCCTCATTTTCAGGTGTCTACTCTACATGGTATTTTTAATCATTTTATTCAGATTCATGGATATAAAATCGGTCTCACTCCAGGGGTTACAGTTATGGATGAAAAAGAATCAGATGAACTGTTTGTTTCTCTTTTAAAGCAGGTTATTTTTGAAAAAAACACAGGAACAGATCTTTTGGATCATTACTCTTTTGAGGAAATCATCACTATTTCGAAACATTATGTTTTGCAGGTGCAAAATCATCCAGAAAGTACCTTTATTGATAAAGAGGAGCTACGAGTCAATCTGACTGATGATACAAAACATAAATTTTTAAAAACCAAAGCCTCAAAAAGTCATACAGCATGCGATAACGCGCTCCTTGAGCAAAAAACTGAATGGGAACTTTTAGATACCTTTATCCACCTTTGCCAAGAGCTTAAAGCAATAGGTCAGCAAATTATACCTTCTTTGGATCAACAAAAAAAAGAGCTTGGTCAAATTACATTAAATGACATGGAAACAATGACCATGCAGATTCTTAAAAAAGAAAAAAACAAATTGTTTAATCTTATGGATTTTTGGTTTTTAGATGAATATCAGGACACAAGCCCTCTTCAAAAAGATATTTTGAATCAGTTAAGTCAAAACAGCCAAGTGTTTATTGTGGGAGATCCTCAGCAAAGTATTTATTACTTTCGCGGAGCAGATGTGTCTGTTTTCCAACAAAAAGAACAGGAAGCTCAAAAAAGAGAAGATGGTAAAATCAGGCATTTACGGACAAATTACCGATCTAGTTCTGAACTGATAGCTTTCTTTAATGATTTTTTTTCTCCGAAATATGAAAACTCAAACCCACAAAACAAAAGTTATAAAAAAGAAAAAAAAGTGGCGCATTTTATTGGTATCCATTCCCATCCAGAACAAATAAACAAAGAGGAAATGGAAATGCAGGAAACCGCAAACAGAATTAAGGAGTTACTAAAACAAAATACGAAACCAGAAGAAATAGTTGTTTTGGCCCGGAAAAATAAAGCTTTGCAGAAGCTTGCTCAATATTTAAAGCATCAAAAATTACCGATTTGGTTGCATTCAAGTGGTAGTTTCAAAAACAGAAGAGAAATAATAGATGCGGTTTTTTTGTTGCGCTTTCTTTTTAACCCTTATGATGAGGAAAATTTGATAGGTCTTTTAAGAACACCTTATTGTCGTATTTCCGACCAAAAATTAGCAGATGGAATACAGAAAAAAAAATCCATGACATCTCTTTGGAATTTTTTAACTCAAACCTGTAAGGCAGAGTCTCTTATTCAAAAATTAAAATATCATTTAGAACAAACACATAAAATCGGAATCACGAGAAGTTTTCAAAACGCCCTAGAATCCTTGGGTTTTTTTGACTTATCTTACTATCAGGATCCCACAGGAGTGCAGGAGGCCAATTTATGGAAATTTATATATTGCCTGAAAGACTATGAATCAAAGTCTCCGGGAAATCTTTTGGCCTTTACAGATTATCTACTTTACGAAGATCAAAGTACGGAATTAAGCTCTGCAAGCCATTCTCAAAATGCTGTATCAGCACTTGAAAATTCAGGGGTTCAGCTAATGACTATTCATTCTGCCAAGGGCCTAGAGTTTAAGCATGTTATTCTTATTGGATTATGTTCCGGTTTCAGAGCTGTGGAAAAACTGCAATATTTCATTAAGGAAAAAGAAACAGGGAAATGGACCTTATCTGCAAAATGGGAGAAAGAAGACAGAAGAATAAAATCCTCTTTTCATAAAAAAATCCGGGAGCAGAAAAAAGAAATGGAACTTCAGGAGTTTGATCGCCTGCTTTATGTGGCTCTCACCAGAGCAAAGGAAACTTTGACTCTTATCGGAGCAGGAAAGCCGGAAAAAAATAGCTGGCCTGATCGATTTCCGTTTTTCTCTCGTTTAAAAACACCAGGCTCCTTTCAAACACAATATTACACTTATACTTATAAAACCGGAGAGGAGTATTAGAGGAAAAGCCAATACTTTTCATTTTATTGGCGGACTTTTTCGAGTCCATTTTGAACAAAAAGCAAAGGGCTGTAAAGATCTGTATTGTCCATGACAAAACCACGAGTCATATATTCTCTGGCCTCTTCATAAAGCCCTTGGTTATATTTGGCATAAGCCACACCTCCTAAACCAGAAACAGAATCCGGTCTGTTTTTTAAAACAATTTGCCAATTATGAAAGGCACAATCCCAATCTTTGTGTTTTTCACAAAACCTGGCTTGCAAAATATGAGGCAGAACATACTTTGCTTGCGCGTTGGAGCGAATAGCATCCCCTAAAAGCAAAACATATTCATTTTTAAAATTCAGAAAATCATCAATGTAGGCATGCACAGCTTTGATCAGAGGGTCTTTTGGATTCAAGCTGGTCTTTGCCATAAGCTCCTTTGCGGATTTATAATGATTGGAGCGGACCAAACAATACGCATAAAAAGTAATGAATAACATGTTTTCCGCTTGGGAAGAATAAATTTTCTCACACAGAGGAATTAACTCCGGCCACGAGTAAATTTTTCGGTCAATAAAAACATTATGCCGATAAGCATCTGTCAGGTAAGGGTTGCTGTCCAAAAGAGTTGTAATTGAGGAGGAAACATCCTCTGCTTTCAAATATTTGATATAAGCAAGTCCCACCAAAGCTTCCTGATAATAATCTCCTTGATTTTGAATTATGCTCTCCAATAGAACCTGTGCCTTGTTTCTTTTTTCAACAGACACATCAACTTGCAGAACACATAAAGCAAACACAAAATGAATAAGATTTTTATTTCCAAATCGGGATTCTTTATATTTTTCAAAAAAATCACAGTCTCTTTTTTTTCCAGATAATAAAGCCAAATTGGCAAAAGCCACTTTTTCCATATCTGATGAGGGTTGACTATTCAATAATTCCTCTAAAACCTGTCTGCCGGATTCTTGTTTCCCGGTTTTTAATTGCATTAAAGCTTTGATAATATTTCTGGTTTCCTCATTTAAATTTCCAGCAGTTTTTAACCTCATTAATTCTCTTCCCTGGGACAGATCGTCTTTGAGTTGAAATTTTAAAACCTGAAATGACACAAGATCTGCCGGGCTTAATTGATTTTTTCGATTTTGCCATATTTGCAGAGCCTTGGAGTAATCTCCTGCGGAAAACCAATCCGCACCCAAGTGAAGGTTTTTAGGAACCGTGACCAGCTGAGACTCTTTATTATTATGCCAGACAAAGGCACAAATTCCTGCAATCACCATACAAAACACCACTAAAAAAAAATTGATTTTTTTCTTCTGTTTTTCCAACAGAGTGGTTTTGTTTTCTGTAACACGATGATCGTCCTCACTTTTAGATGGTGGAGGTGTGGAAGTAGCAGAATCAATCTCACTTTGTGAATATTCACTGGAGATGTGATCGGATATAAGTTTGTGTGTTTTCGTGAAATTTGTGTGCAGTGTATTCGCAAACTGTGTTAATTTGGTAATATCTGTATGAACAATGAACTCCGGGTAAGCAGCCATGTATCCCCAGAATGGCTGTTCTGGAACACAAACAGTAGCGAAAGGAGATATATAGTCTTTTGCCAGCTCTGTTTGTAATTCTTCTTCACTAAAAGGGCCAATAATTCGATTATTATGCTTTACCAGCCACTTTTTATCTTTTGTATCATCCAACATAATTTATATATTTTCCCTGTTTTTAACTATTCTGTCAGCAAAAATTAATGGGAAAAGCATCTCTGGCCGGTATTTACTATATTGACTGCCAATGTTTCAGCTTTTGAAAACACTTCCTGATCCCTGAAAGATCCACCGGGTTGAATAATCCATTTTATACCGGCCCGGGCGCAAGCCTCTATGGAATCTGGGAAAGGGAAAAAACCGTCACTGGCCAGCACCGGAGAGTATATTTGAGTGTGAAAAGTTTTCCACCGTTGAATAGCTGTTTCCACAGCTGATATACGACTCACCTGTCCCATACCAAGACCAACAGTTTGACCATTTGACACTAAAGCAATGGCATTGCTTTTCAAGTGGGTGCATATTTTCCAAGCCATTAAGAGTTGAGCTTTAACAAGAAAATCAGGCTTATTTCCTATACACTGCCAATTTGACTGCCAATTCCCGATAATTTTCTGCTTTTCCTGGGCTAAAAGACCGCCCTCCACAAAACGAGCTTTAATTTGATCAGGATTTTTATATATTCCATCCGGCCATTTCATTATACAAAGTTTTTTCTTTTTATCTTTAAAGAGCTTTAAAGCATCAGCCGTGTAATCAGGAGCAATAACCAAAGACAAAAAAAGAGAACTTAAGGACTCAGCAGATTCCAGAGAGACAGGACGATTTAAAGCCAAGACAGCTCCAAAAACACTTACTGGGTCTGCATTAAGGCATAAATGAATGGCATTTTCCAGATTATTCCCACAGGCTACACCACAGGGGTTGTTATGCTTTATAGCCACCGAGCAGGGTTCTGAAAACTCCCTTAAAATCCCAAGGGCAGAATCTAGGTCACAAATATTATTAAAGGAAAGTTCTTTTTTTCCCTGAAGAATTTGAGCTTGATGCAGTCCTGTTTTCCTCATCTGAAACCAGCCAGCTTTTTGATCGGGGTTTTCCCCATAGATGAGATTTTTATAAAAACTTCCTTCAAAATGACATTTTTCTTTTTCTATCCAGTCCTGCAGGGAGTAGGAGAGAGAACCTTCAGATAAAGTTTCAGACTTTTCAACATAAGTTTTGTTTTTCGGCTTTAAGAAAGCCTTTCCTGTTTTCATCCATGTTGCAATATGAAGATTATAATCTGCCAATAAAGAAAAAGCTTTACTGGCCAGTTTTTTTCTTTTTTCAAAAGAAGGAGCTTTTTTTGCAGACAAAATAGGTTGATAGTCCGAGGGATTGCATAACACAGTGATTCTTTCAAAGTTTTTGGCCGCAGCCCGCAATAAAGAAGGACCACCTACATCAATCCATTCCACTGGATTTTGATCCCTTTCCTGACTTTTTTTTTCAAAGGGATATAGATTACACACCACTAAATCAAAAGGGGAAAGCCCTGCGGATTTTAAAGTTTTTTCATCCCCCGGATGATTTAAACGAGCTAGCAGAGGCATATAAATACGCGGATGCAGGGATTTTACCCTTCCACCCATTACTTCTTCAAAACCGGTTTCCTTTTCCACGGTAAAAACTGGCAGGCCCGATTTCTTTAATAAGCGAGCTGTGCCTCCTGTGGATACTACTCGCATGCCTTTTTCCACTAAAGGTCGAACAAAACTGACCAGACCTTCCTTGTTACTTACACTGATAAAAGCATTTTTAAACATATATTCTTCGCACCCGATTCCCTAAACCTGTTAAAATTTCATACGGGATAGAACCCGCTTTTTCTGCCTGTTCTTCAAGGGAAATAAAGAGATTTTCTTGTGAACCAAAAATTACCACCTCTTCCCCTTTGCGTATTTCTGTTTCCTCTAACACTGCTGTCACATCTATCATAAAAAAATCCATACAGACACGGCCTATCACAGGCACTTTTTTTCCGCGAAAAAGCACTTCGGCCTTATTGGAAAGCTGGTAAGGGAAGCCATCTGCATATCCCATAGATACCACTGCCAAGACTGTTTTTTTCCTAGCCGTCCAGGTTTTTCTGTAAGAAACCGATTGACCGGCAGATAACACACGGGATTGTACCACAAAGGATTTTAACCGGCAAACCGGCCTTAATTTTACAGAATGATATTTTTTTTTTGCCTCTTCAGAGTAAAAAAACACTTCAGGTTTTATCCCATATAAAGAAATACCTGGTCTAAAACCCAAATAACTATCCCAAAGGGAGTGGCTCCAAACAGCCCATCCTCCGGCACTGTTCAACAGATGAAACTCTAAATTATTTGTTGGAAAGCAGGTCCTGAACTCATCACACACACTTTTAAATTGGTCAATTTGCTGGCTCGTATTATTTTTTTCTTTTTTGAGCAAAGTTTCCTGTTTTTTGGAGGAAACAGGTTTTATTCCCTTGGACTCTTCTTCAGCAGTTTTGTTTTCCTCCATTCCGGCTTTTTCCCCCTCTTGCAAATGAGAAGAGACACCTTTTAATTTCAGGTGAGGAGTATTTTGGATATAATTCATCAAAGCCGATACTTCATATAGAGAAAATCCCAGTCGATTCATTCCCATGTTAATTTTGATATGAAAAGGTATTTCTTTTTTTGGGAAATGGTCGCCTAAACTTTTTAAATCCTCCCATTGCCCCACCACTGGAATAAACTGGTTTTCTCCTACTATTACATCAATTTGATTTGGAAAAAAGGGGCCAAAAATATAAATTTCCATATTTTTTGATACACTTTTTAACTCCAAAGCTTCTTCTACGGAAATAACTCCCACTTTTTTAAATCCCATTGATTGTATGGTTTTTGCCAAATCCCTAGCACCATGACCATAGCCATTTGCTTTTATCATTGGACAAAAAAAACATTTTCTTTCAGGAAGGCCGGATAATATTTCCATATTTTTTTTAAAGGCTTTAAGATCCACTTCCAAGCAGGCTCTCATCAAGTTAAATCCCTCAAAGGGTTTACAATATTTTGTGCAGGAAAGTCCGGCTTAAATCCCACAGGTGGAGTGGCCACAGCCGTTATATTTCCTCCTCCTTCCCCTTCTGCAAAAGCTAGGGCTTTCAAAGTTGATCGAAAAAGACTTTCCGCTGAGCGATTTACACGGGGATATTCTGCCAACCCTGCACTCAGGGTCAGCCGACCATGAGAGGGAAATACTTTTAAAAAATCCGCGGACTGAACAGACCACCTCATTTTTTCCACTTTCAGGCTGGCTCCTCTTTCAGAAGTATGAGGTAACATCAGACCTAAATAACCCTCTGGCCAGTAGCCAAAAATATCATAAAGGCGACTGTCTTTTACAAAATTATTCATAAGGGATTTTATAAATAATTCCGGCTTATAAGAACCATAGACAGATTTCAAAGTTTCAAATTGATCCAGTCGCAATATAGTAAGACTCAAAGGTAGACTTAATCTCCTAGCGCGGGCTACCTCAACAAAAAGCCGTTGAAGAAAAGCTTTTTTATTCAGACCATTTGTCAACTCATCCCTTAAGTTTTCCATCTCCCATTTTTCCTCCCATAAAAAATTTTTTATATGGCTGTTTAAGACAAAAAAATGTTCTTTTTCTATACAAGATCCTGATAAATACACAAAAATTCCTATCACTTTTTTATTAAATACAAACGGAAAACACTGATATTCTTTTTCTTCAAACCATTCCTTAAGATGTGAGTGAAAAACCGGTATTTGTTTTGGGTTATAAAGCTTACTTGGTTCAAAATTGGAGTCGGATTCAAATAACCGCAGACAAAGAGGGTCTTTAAGCGAAAAACAATTACTGTATTTTAAAGAAAGCCAGCCCTTTTCACTTTGGTACTCAAAATATGATATGGGAAAATCGGAGGTTTTAATAAAAAAATCTAGAGCGGAAGAAACAGAATTTTTTTTCTTCAGTTTTTCTATCCAATCAGCAAAAGAAGAACCGGCATTTTGAGGCTTTTCCCTTCTAGGGTGTTGTGGGTTTGTATGATTTTGACTCAATGTTTTTTTCCTTTATAAAAGTTAAACTCTTACTTTGTGATCACTATTTCTTCTTTCTGTTCCAGTTTTTTGATTTTCCGCGCCTGTTCTCTGATTTTCTGCACCTGTTTCCTTTAAAAACTGTATATGGGTAATATAATCCAAAGGAATAAAAAGGGAAACTTTAAGACCTCTTTTTTCGGAAGATTGCAGTTTCATTATCCCTCCTATCCGGGACAAAACAGATTGAATGAACGGCAGTCCTAAGCCTGTTGAGTTTTTTTTTGTTGTAAAATAGAGCTGGCTTGCTTTTTCCATCATAGTTCTGGTCATTCCAGGGCCTTCGTCTTCCACTTCACAACAAAACCATTTATTCTGTTTTTTGAATGTACGAATTTTCAGGCTCTTTTGCTGGGAAACCTTTTTGGCTGGATTTTCCGTTTTGGTGGCAGTTTCCTCTTTGGCTGAATATATGTCTGCCTGTTCAGCATTTTTTCCGTTATTCAAGTGTATTTTCTTATCACTGGGCAGGGCTTTTGAACCGTTTAGTTCAGCATTTTTTCCGTTATTCAAGTGTATTTCCCTTTCTTGCCTTTCTTGGAGAGCTTGAAATCCATTTTTAATCAGCTCCCAAAGCACTTGAAACAATTTATCAGCAAACACAGGGAGTTTAATATCGGCAGTTATTTCCCGTTCTATCTTTAAATCAGGATACATCAACCGGCTTTGAAAAATCGCTTTATCCACAATGTCAGAAAATGAAAGTTCAGAAAAATTCATTTTCTCTGGTGGTTTTTGGTTTGCCTGTAGAAAAGAAACCAAGCTTGGACGAATGCTTTTTAAATAAGTATTTTCAGTTCGGGCCAAGTGAGAAAGAGCTTTTTTTCGTTCTGATTCTTTAGGGAAAGATAATGCAGTACCTTTCTTGGTTTTTGGGAGAAAACTTCGTGCTCCAAAAACCCTCAGCAAAAAATCCTTGGCGTCAGCTAATGATTTTAAATATAAAAAGATCATCAAACACAAAACCATGAAAAAAACACTGCCAAACAACAAAGTCCATTTAAAATAAGAAACAAATAAATCTGTCGTTTTTTTTGCTGGATGATGCAAAGTAACAAAATATCTTGTAGAGGAGATGACAACCGGTTTGGCTATGGTGATTACAGAGGGAGAGGAAGTTTTATCAATCTGATTCCATCCTTTAGGGTATTCCCGGATTAAAGACAGAAACGGAGAGGAGCGTGACAGTGCATTTTTTTTGTAAGAGGGTTCAGAATGCGCCAATACAATACCCGATTCATTTATTATGCTTATTTGTGAAATTTCTGGTGCTGATTTAGAGAATAGCTTTGAATTTTTAGTCGGTTTTGAGGAATAAAAAGAAATGATTTTTTGCAAGCTGGCAAAAGAGGATAAACTGTTTTTTTTTAAAGAAAGCTGAATATCCCTGTAAAGAAGAGAAAACTGCTTAGACAGATAAGATTGACTTTGACGATTAAAATTTCGGCTCTCCAAGCCTGCAAAAAACCAGGACAAAAAAACAGAAAAAGACAAAGCCACTGCCATTAAAATCGCAAAGAGCTTTAACCAAAAAACTTTCATTAGTTACACATAAATTAAAAACAGAGAAGATGTCATTCAATAACGCGAACAAAAAGAGAATAAAATTTTCTAGGAGGATTATTTAAAGTAAAAATCCAGAATACAGTAAATTTTTTCTCCACTCCGCGGGCTTTGAAATTCAAATTCCTCACCTTTTTTGCGACCAATAAGACTGCGAGCCAAAGGAGAATTTATGGAAATTTTTCCTTGATTCACATCCGCTTCATCCTCTCCCACTATTTGATAAGTTTTTTTTTGCTTTGTATCTTCATCCTGCAAACACACATAAGCTCCAAAAGTCACTTTATCAGAGCTGATTTGAGAGGGATCCACCACATCTGCATTGCCCAGAGCATCACTGATAGAGGCAATTTTGCCTTCAATATGAGCCTGTCGCTCTTTAGCAGCTGAATAATCTGCGTTTTCGCTGAGATCTCCATGCCCGCGTGCTACTTCAATCGCGGAAATAATTTTAGGTCTTTCCACTTTCACCAAATGCTGTAACTCTTTTTCCAACAAGGTTTTGCCATGAACAGTCATGGGCTTTCTTTTGTTATTGGACATTTCTTCTTCTCCATTAAAAAACCTATATATTATTTAAAAATTATCCTAAGGCAAGAGTGGAAAGCTTATTTTTAAGGAAAATTAGCAAAAAACTTTATAAGTATTTGTAATTACTATATATTTATATTAAGCTGGTTGGATCTTCAAAGTTTGAACAGAAATTTATTTTCCAAAGAAAAATCTCCGGTGTGAAATTTTAGAGCCAAAAATCCCTGATTTTGCTCTTTTCACTTGCTCTTCGGGAAAACATTTCTCCAGTCTTCTGCTTGATTACCATATCTCAGTTTGATTTTTTTCTTAGTCCTTGAAAAAAAAGTTTGTTAAACTTAGAGCAAACCAAAGCATCAAAATATCCTTTGGCGGTTTGTCATGGAGTGGAAAAGTCTCATATTGGAAACTTCCTCGGCAAAAAATCCGCGGTATTAACAAGCAGAGATGTCTGATATGGAAGCTAAACTCAAAACCCTCACCCGCAAAATTCATTCCGCAAAAAACCTTATATTAACTACACATAAAATGTGCGATGGAGACGGTTTAGGTTCTTTGCTGGGGATCTATCATGGTCTTCGTAAAATCCATAAATCGGTTCGGGCTATAACTGTGGATAAAGTTTCTAAAAAATACCATTTTTTATCCCCGGAAAAACATACAGAAAATTTTGATAAGCTGAATACCCCCATTTCAGATACGGAATTGGCTTTGGTGTTCGACACAAATGACTGTAGACGGATTCAACCACTTTATCAGGAGTTGGAGAAAAAGTGCCAAGAAATTATTTACATTGACCACCATCCCATATTGGAATCAGGACCGAAACCCACTGCACATTCCCTAGTGGATATCTCCTCAGCCAGTACAGGAGAAATTTGCTACTCTTTGCTAAAGGAAATGGGAATCGGTTTGGATGAAAAAATAGCGACGGCTTTATATATGAGTATCGTGTTTGACACACAAAGGTTTCATTTTATAAAAAATTCCGGACGATCCCATACAATTTGTGCTGAGCTTTGCCAATACATTCAAAACAATGAAAATATTTACAATCAATTATTTGGCATCACTTCCCTAGAAAAAATGAACATGCTCTCCCAAACTATTGAACAAACGGAATATTTTTATCAAGGTAAAGTGGCTGTTATAGAGCTTACGGAAGAGGAACTGAGTGAACACAAACTCAATATAGAAGATGCTTGTGATTTTCTGGATATGACTTTGGAAGTAAATTCCACTCAGATATCTGTTTTAATTGTCAATTTATCACAAAATAAATATAAATTAAGCTTCAGAAGCAAGAAGTGGGATGTGTCCAAAATCGCTGAAGTCTTTAACGGTGGCGGACATAAAAACTCTTCCGGTGCTTTGTTAAGTGATTACACAAAAAATCCTAAACAGGAAATTTTAACAGTGCTTAATCAATTTATAAACTAGTCCAGTATGAAAAAGTCTCTGTTGATATTTTTCGAGAATTCCCTCGCCGGTATTCATAACTTTAAGCAAAACCCGATCTTTGAGATGTATCAAGCGATTCACTTGACTGAACATACCTACCCAACTACTCAGAAGATAAAAAAACTTGACAGAAAATATCAGTATATAATATTTTAATTTAAAAGTTAACAAAAAATACAACTATGAATAAGCAAACAGGATATTCAATTTATATTAAGGATGTTAAGAGGAGGGTTGTAAAAAGCTCCCTGCCTGCTCTGTATCCTAAGCTACCCAATAAAAAATTTGACATAATTTATGCAGATCCGCCGTGGCATTACAATGGAAAATTGCAATATGATAAAACCAGCAGAAGTAAAGAAAAAATTAATTTATCAAAAAAAATATTTATTAGCACATCTGATTTTAAATATCCCACATTAAAAATTAATGATTTGATAAAAATACCTGTAACAAAAATAGCAAAAGAGGATTGTTTATTATTTATGTGGTCAACAAATCCCCATTTAGCTCAAGCTATAGAATTAGGAAAAGCTTGGGGGTTTGAGTATAAAACTGTTGCATTTGTTTGGGATAAGATGAATCACAATCCTGGTCAATACACTCTTTCAAACTGTGAGTTATGCCTAGTGTTTAAACGAGGTAGAATTCCAAAACCAAGAGGAGCTAGAAATATTCAACAATTGATCCGAAGTCCAAGGAGAGCACATAGTGAAAAACCAGAAGAAGTAATCCGAGGGATAGAAAAGATGTTTCCCAGCCAGAAACGTATTGAGCTATTTGCCAGAAAAAAAATCAGAGGTTGGACAGTATGGGGTCTGGATGTGATAAAGCAACCTTGTACAAAACAACCTATATCAAATCCATCAAACCCAGATAGTCAAGTGGGTTTTGATCAACTACATTTATCTAATCTTTAAATGTCTTTTGTTTTTATACTAAAGTAAAAGATGTTTAAGTTTTTTGTTAAAGTGATCAATTAGTAATTGGTTACTTGTTGAGTTACTCCACATAAAGAAATGGGCAAAATAGTCAGCATACCAATAAGTGATTTCTCTTACACGCTTTGGATCACGTGCAATATCACCTTGAAATACAATCCAAAATGGTAAAGCCGGAGGTTTGATTTTTCCATATTGCCTTAATATTTTCAATAACCCTGGAGTAAAAAATTTACATGATCTTTCGTGTGCATTTCCTCTGCCTGCACTTGGTGGCTTATCTTCCACCCAGCCATCTTGTCTTTTAACTTCTACATATAATGTTTTATTGGTTTTAATGTTATCTATGGCAAAATCTGGAAGAATTCCATGTGTCCATATTTTATTTGGATTATAAATATCTGTTAAGACTCTTTTTTTTAACTTTATATTGGCATAAATATTTTTTAATTCTTTCGGTTTCGAGCGTATTTTTAGGTCTGAGTTTTTAAATTCTTTTAAAAATACATTATAAAAAATGTTCTCTGTAATTTCAGCTTTTTTCCCGCTGGTGTCTTGCCACATTTTTCTTTTTTTTAACTCTTTTTTTCCCATAGTATTTTATACCTGTTTTAAATGAAGTAAGATAAAAGTTCTTCAAGGTTTTTTAGTTCAACATTAATAAATAATTTTTATGCCTGTAAAGTGCAAAAATTCAAAATCAAACCAATTTTATTTTTCTAAATCCATTAATTTATCGAGCGAAATATGAAGAGCCTTGGCAATTTTTTCTATATTCTGAAGTGTGATATTTTTTTCTGCTCTTTCAATCATTCCAATATAAGTGCGATGTACTCCAGCTTTTTCCGCAAGTTCTTCTTGAGAAAGATTTTGTTTCAATCTTTCTTTTTTTACTCGTTTCCCAAATTTCTTTAGAATGCTTTTACTCATAATGTAAAATTAAATGTAAAGCATGGCATACTATAATTCTACATACTATAATTAGCGTTTCTTTATATTTTTTTGTGATATTTAATCTTCAGCTTAATTCCCAGTGACTTTTAATGATTATTTTTTATTTTAAGCTAAGATTTTCTTTTGCTCTTATGAAAAGTGGGAGGACTCCATACACCTGCTATTTTATCATTATTATTATAAAGAATTTCATCAGATTCATATTTGTCCAAAATGTCCTCATTATCCCAAAGGAGAGTTAGCACATTTCCATATGAGTTCAAAGGCAATGACCACTCTAAAATTTCAGTATCAAAAGGCAATCTTCTATCTGATATCCAGTAATTAGCTGGTACATATTCAAAATTATTAGGGATACTTTTTGAACTAAAGGCCTTGTATGCGTAAGACTGAGGAGATATAAATCGGCTGGCCATATCAAGATATAAAGCCCAGTTTCGAGATTTTTTAAAATACTTAATGACTTTATTATGATCAATTACAGCCAATAAACATATATGATCAGTTAACTCAATAAATCGACAGGCCATTGTTATTAAAGATGTTTCCGTATAATTTGCCCATTTGGAAAGTGATTTCCAGCTTGGATCGACTTGATTAATATTCTGGATTTTGTTTTTTATCAAAAACTCAGGGAGTAACAAATAACTGGCGAATATGTTTGCATCTACTTCGGTCTTATGTAATCCTTTTGAAACATTATTTATGTCATTTTTTTGACAACCAGTTAAAATTTCATTCAAAGCATGTAAACAATAATGTCCAAGCTCGTGGGCATAAGTAAAGTTTTTTCTACTTTGTTCTTTTATGTTGGAATTGACTCCTATAAAGGTGCTTTTCCCGGAAGAATCAAAAATAAAACAGCCTTCAATGCTGTTGAAGTTATGTTCTGCTATTTGGATATTTAATTTCTTTATAATTTTTACCGGATTAATTGGAAGTTTATTTATTCCCAGTTCTTGTAAGAGATTTGTAGCTTCTGTTTCAGGATGCACTGTTGTTCACTTTCCGATTTGACATTGCTTTGACATATTTTTCAATAAATTTTTTATCTTCCTTATCAAGATTTTGGTATTTTCTGAAAAAAGTTTTTAATTCTTGATTCTGTAAAGCGTCTTTTAACTCTATAGAATCCTTTTGTCCAGCCAAATAATCCAGAGAGACTTGTAATACCTGTGCTATCCGATGCAAGACAGGAATTGTGGGGATGCGTTCTCCCTTTTCGATTTGACATATAGCAGCAGGGGTGACTTTTGTTTTTTCAGCCAGCTGGGCTTGTGTCAAGCCTTGCTTTTTTCTCTCGCTGGAGATTCTTTTCTTAATGATATCTTTTTTAAGTGATTTCAACATCTTACCTCAAGTTATACACTATATTTTTATATATATCATAAAATTTACAGAATGGAAAGAGAAAATTCACATTTTTATAATTTTTCTGTTGACTACGGAATTACTATTTAGTTAATTAAAAATTAACTAAAAGATTTTAAATTTAAAATGAAAAAAAAGGAGATTTACTATGAAAAAAAGATATGGGATTACAAGTGATCCCAAGAGACGGGAAAGGGAATTAAAAAATGAATTTTCCGGGATGAGAAACTTTAAAGTGGAAAAGAGCTTTTCAAATCAAACATCAGCTCAGAAGTGGGAGAATACAAAGAAAAACCAACATCCAGAAAAATAAAAAAAAAGTTGGAGTGCACTTGACAAGCGTAAAAAGTGATACATGTTTTACTTGGAGTTTTCTCAAAAATTCCAAAGAAACTAATTTTAAAACGAAAGGTAAGTTATGAAAAAAGAAAATCATAAGGAGGAAATATATGTTAAACATTAATACTTTTTTTATGAAATTATGTGAAGAATTAAACATTTCGGAATCACTATATAAGAAACTTAAAGAACGTTATAAAAATATATCTGAATATTTGGAAAGTTGTTCAGAACTCAATGGTGTAGAAATATATCCTCAAGGTTCGGTCGCAATCGGAACTACGGTTAGGCCAATTAGTCAGAATGAATATGATCTCGATTTTGTTTGTGAAGCAACTATAAATCCTTTTGAATTATTCACTTTAATAAAGAAGTTTCTAAAAAATAATGGTCATTATAGCGACCTTGTAGAAGAAAAAAAGAGATGTGTTCGCCTTAATTATAAAGAGAATTTTCATATTGACATCTTGCCTGCTTGTCCTGATAAAAAGAACCCCTCATCTACTAGAATATTGATACCAGATAAAAAGTTATTGAACTTATTGCCCAGTGATCCAAAGGGTTATGCTTTGTGGTTTAAGACACGAGGTTCTTCAGATTCAGAGTATCAAGTGGATAAAGAAATAGAAGCATTACCTAAATATCAACAAGCTTCTCAAAAAAACAACCTTCAGTGTATTGTTCAATTAATGAAAAGGCATCGTGATATTTTCTTTAAAGCCCACCCTGATCAATCTCCACCAAGCATTATCTTAACTACATTGTGTGGTATGTATTATAAAAAAGCGGAAAGTATTTTCGATAGTATGATTAATGTGGTGGATGCTATAAAAACAAATAAGATGAAAAATGTATATAATCCAGTCAATTCCGAAGAATTGTTAAGCGAAAAATGGGAAGAAAATTCTTTCCTATACAAAAGGTTTTTGAGATGGATAGAAAACCTGAGTGAGCAACTGGAAGCTTTGAAAAATGAAAATATATCTGAATTACATAAAAGGCTTGAGGATATGTTTGGAGAGCAAATCGTAAGACCTGTAATTTCTGAGTGGGAAGAAGAGCGAAGATCTATTCATCAAAATAGAAAAAAACTTTATGTTTCTTCAACAGGTGGCCTGTCTTCTGTTAAAAGTAGTAAAACACCTGTTCCTAATAACACATTTTTTGGAGATAAATTTAAATAATGTATCATAAAAGTACTATTTCCATAATCCAGCAAGATCAGGGAATAAAGGAAAAATTTCCAATTTTTAATAGTAAGGGCAATTATAAAAAAGGAATCTGGATTGGGGAACTGCAACCAACAGACTGGAGTCCAAAATATAAAATTAAAATAGAGTATGTACACAAGCAGTCTCCTAAAATCACTGTAATTAAACCAGAGCTGATTTTAGCCAAAGGAAAGAAACAACTCCCTCATGTATATGAGGGTGACAAGTTATGTCTTTTTGATCCTAAAAAAGGAGAATGGAATCATGATAAATTTATAGCTGATACAATTATACCTTGGACAAGTCTATGGTTGTTTTATTATGAAGGTTGGCTTTATACAGGTTGCTGGCAAGGAGGAGGGAGACATCCTACAAAAAAGAAAAAAACAAAGAAAAATAAAAGACTCAAAATATAATCCAGAAAGACGCTCAAAAGGGATTTTAAAAATAAAGAGAGTGCCAAATAAATGGCCCCCAGAGCGAACTTTTCGTATTCTCAGTATAGATGGTGGTGGGATAAAAGGTATATTTCCTGCCTGTTTTCTAAGAGAATTGGAATCTAAATACTTGAATGGTGAGAGTATAGTTAATTATTTTGATCTGATTTGTGGCACTTCTACAGGAGGGATTATTGCGCTTGGCCTTGGAGCTGGGATGAAAGCTTCTGAAATTTCAAAGCTATATATAGAGAAAGGCAAAAATATATTCAAATACAGGCTATGGAAAAAATTTTTACAATACTTATATTGCCCTTATAATATAGACAACCTAAGCTCTGTTTTAGGATCAGTCTTTAAAGAAAAAAAACTAAAGGAAAGTAAGGTTCATTTATGTATCCCTTCTTTTGAAGGAAGTTATAGTGAAGTTTATGTGTTTAAGACACCTCATCACCTTGATTTTAAAAAAGATGGTGAGGAAAAAATGGTAAAGGTAGCTATTTCTACGGCTTCTGCTCCAACTTTTTTTAAACCTTTTAGAGATAGTGGATATATATTCGCTGATGGGGGAGTGTGGGCAAATAATCCTTGTATGATTGGTTTAGTTGAAGCTTTATCTTCGTTTGATGTTCATAGGGATAATATTAAAATTTTGAGTATAGGATGTGGTGAAATTCCGTATATTATTCAAAACAAAATGATAACCAGAGGAGGAATTTGGCACTGGAGAAAAATTATTAATGGAGCTATGCACCTTCAATCAATGAATGCTATTGGTCAAGCTGGTTTACTAATAGGTAGAGATCATCTTTTAAGAGTTGATGTGCCTGAAAACATGCTCCCAAAAAATGGTATAGCATTGGATGATTGGAAACAAAGTAAAACTATTTTACCAAAGGTTGCTACTTTGATGGTTTCTAAAGTGGGAGAGCAAGTAAGAGATAATTTCTTAAGCCAAGGTAAATCCTTTCCTTATACACCATTTTATTGAATAGATAGTCCTCCGTGAAAAAGCTGTTAACGCACTGTTATTATTTGATTTTTTTACAAGTACTAAAACCTGAATCAAATTTTATAGGCCATATCTTCTTTTTAAGGTTTTGTAAATCAATTTTGCATTGTAACTTAATCCATTTTTTGGACGTTGTTTAAAACATACAATAATATGGGAAGTGCTTGGCTTTGCAATATGATATGTCTCTCCGCCAGTAATTGTTGTTGTGGCAGAATTTCCGTAAAAAGAAGTTTCTGCTCTTTCAGGTGTTCTGTGAGAGCTGTATGAATGTCCAGAACGAGAGTTTACTACTTGAAAATATTTATACCCTCTTCTTAAAGTTATTTCAGCACTTCTTAAAAGATTAAAATCTATTGCTCTACTCATACTAGTGTAACCATTGCCTGAAAATCTCACTCTAAAAACATTATTATCCAATTGCAGATGAGAGTATCCTCCTCTCCATCCGCGATGTTGATATGGAGTAGCGCAACCAATCATCAAAATTATGAATACAATTATTATTATAGTTCGTCTTAAATAAGTGTCTTTTTTGGGTGATATTCCTACTTTCGCAGGATTGTAGAGTTTGGGAAATCTGTATAGATTTATAGTTTTCATACAAGGTTTATCGGTTATTGATGGAAATGACTTTAATGTTTTTTAGTAAGTAGTCGCTCGTGAAAAAGTATGTTATTTTCCTTGATAATATGTTTAAGGAAGTATATCACAGTGGTGAATTTTTTATTAATTTAAGAAAACTGGTCAGTGGATATCATGATGTAGTGAGAAGTCTGGTTCGTTTAAAGAATCAGAGATCTGCTTTGTTCCGTTCTATATCTTGATTAGCTCCCGCTCTATTTTCCGATTTTATTATAACCCACCACTTTTTTGAGGTGAGAGTTCGAATAGGTGAATGTGAAAATACTGTTTTCACTATATATTGCAATAAAGCAGAGTGACTTTTGAGACTGTTAACGCAAGAGGCTTCCGTAGAAACCACTTTAGAGGAGATCATAACGCAAGGCTTAAAAAAAGTTTTGCAGAGGAGGGGTATGTCCTTGACATTACTTTTTCCATAGGGGATTCCCGCCTGTAAGGGACTCCTATGGATGACCAACTTGTCAATGATAAAAATTAGAGGTATGGAGATATTTATGAGCAACATGGATTTTTAAACTCATATCCGCGTACTGGTTACCGCATTAAGTTTGTACAAAATGATGTTATCCTCCATTCTAAACAGCAGGCACTTTATAGCCTATGTCAGGCCTCGGGGGCTTCATCACTCATGGCTTAAAAAATATCTCCTCCTCTAATAACTTTTCTCTAATAAAGCTTTATCAGGAAACCTCTCGTAAAGCTTCCCAAATAAAGCTTAAGTATTCCCTTGCACAAGCTACTTTTATTTTGTTTCTTTGTTTACCGCTCTTATATAAGTGGAAAAACCTTTTTCTCAATCTTCTTATGCACTTATCTGCAATATCCACCACCTGTTTTAGCTGACCTTCACGGGCGTTCTTAAGTCTGCGACTTATCCTGTAGCTGTAATCTAACTGCTGACAGGCTTCCACAACCGTTGTTCTGATCTGTTTATTCCCTAATTTACTGATATTGAACTTTCTTTCCTTACCTCCTGAGCTATACTCTCTAACATCAAAGCCCGCATAACTGGACAGTTTCCTAGGAGTGGCAAATCGTCTTATATCTCCTATCTCTATAATCAAAGTCATAGCAGAGAGAGTATCTATTCCACGGAAACAACAAAGAGTTTCTGCTTTTCTTTTATACTCAGGGTTCTTAGAAAACTGCACTATCTGTTCATCATATTCCTGAATACTTTGACTGATTTGTTGTTCCTGTTCCAATAACCTACCTATATTGCTTTTAACTCTTTCACTTAAAGTTTTTACTTTTTGAAAAAGCCAGTCTGTATGAGAACCTGTCCAATGAGATTTGTTTCCTTTTTCTTCCCGATAATTTAAACCCTGTCTTCTACTGAGGGAAAGAATATGTCTTCTGACGCAAGCTCTGTGACGAACTAAAAAGCTTCTGGAACGGATAACATCCCGGACCTCTTCATCACTCTTGTCTGGTACACATATGGCTGTAAGAAGTTCTTTGGAGAAATAAATGGCCAGATTTTTACTGTCTATGCGATCAATTTTAACACATTTTCCTGGGTTTTTTGGGATCAAAGATGGAGCAATGATGCTATTTTGAATGCCTTTACTCATTAAAAAGCGGTGCAGGCTGTATCCGATGTATGTGGCTTCATAGCAAGTATGGAGTTTAAAGCCCTTTTTTTGGAGAGTTTGCAGTTTTTTCAGCAAACAGGCATTATTGGGTCGGCAGGAAAATTCAAATATTTCCCCTGTTTTTGAGTAAAAAGCTGTGCCATGAAAGGCTTTATCATCGACATCAAGCCCGACATGGAGTATGTTCTTTTTCATTGGATGACCTCCTTTATGTTAAAAGTTTTATTAACCCTCCTTATACCTTATAAGAAGGGTAACTTCACATATTAGGGTAACCAGCCCCAGGAAAGGTTGGTCATCCATATCTTCTAATGAATAGGTGGTATTGAAAAAGAGATTAAAGCAAGTTTTTGAGATCTAGTCAGGTTTGTTTGAATAGGTTTCTGGTTAATCAGAGTTGGAAAGAGATTGAAGCTCATAAGCCAAAGCCAGAGAACCTAAGTTTGCGATCCAGCCATAAACATTTTCCATAGATTTGCCTTCCACTTCAATTTCCAAGTCGGAAATGCAAAGAGTGCGGTACACAGCCCCTGGACTGTTTAAATTATCTCTTGTGCCTTTTTGTTTATGCGTGCGTAAAAAACCGCCTGCCAAATGTCGTCCAATACAATAAATAACTGGTTCTGCCACGGAACCTTCCTTTTTTATGTGTGAAGCAATACCTTCCTGAATGATAAGCTCTGTCACTTTCCTTCCGCCTTTTGTGGCTTTCATTTTTTTTCTGATTTTATAGTTCCAATTTTCTATGTCTGTGGAAGAGGAAATTGTTGTCATTCCCAAACCATAAGTGCCGGAGTTGTTTTTTAAAAATAAAAAAGGTTTTTGTTCATCTTGTTTATAAAGAATATTTTTATATATCGGGTGTAGTTCAGATAAAAATATTTCTACCTCTTCTTTTAATCTTTTTAGACATTTTGGATCATCGGGCTGAAAATCCAAAAATCTTTTGGTTTTCAAGGTTAAATATTCCGGCTCCACCTGAATTAATTTCGCAAACTCTTTGGCTAAAAGATTATATTCTTTAAAAAAAGAATGTTTTCTGCGGATATGCCAGCCAGCAGAAACAGGAGGAGTGACAGGTACGGAAAGATCCATTTGGTAATCCACAGAAAAATCATTATTGCTGATAACAAGTTCTCCTTTGAGGATTTTATTTTTCAGTAAAAACACTTTGAGAGAATGTCCACTCGCACTTATGATTGTCTTTTCTTCCTGTATCTTTTTACCTGGCACACAAATAAATACGGAAGCAACTTCACTGTTTTCCAAAAGAGTTTTTAACGAATATATATTATCCCAATAAAACGGATTTTGCGTGTGCTCTTCCGTCAAAAGAATGATGCTTTGAACTTCTGGAAAATAAGTTTTTAAATAAGCTTTGCACAAATGAATCGCGCTTTCCCGATCTACTTCACAAATGTTATTAAAGCCTGCGGGAAACAAATTGGCATCCACGGGAGTGATTTTGACGGAAGAATCCCGCAAGTCGAAACTGGAGTAAAAAGGAAAAGAAAGCTTTTGGCTTTTTGTATTAAACCAGTTTTGAACTGTATCATAATATTTAACGATTTTTTGATGCAAAAGCTCTTTTATTGTTATCATGTTTTTTATTTCCTGTGGTTTTTTTGGGACTTTGTTTTTCTGCTTAGTAAGGTTCCTTTTGCTATCACTTGATTTTTTTATAAGCAGTTCGGAAAATAATTGCAAGGTTTTACAATAAAACCTTTTGTTTTCCTGCAAAAAGTGTCAGTGAAAAAGCTCTTTCCAATACTTGACCTTGAGGCAAGTTCGACTTTGAGCGAGCCTAAGCTGAAAAGTGCGTGTGTGGAAAACACGCATATTTTCACCCTGCCAGTGAGGTATGAGAAAATAAGTGGTTCATCATATAAAGATTTCTTCCAAAAATTCAGACGACACTCAGACGACATGTGGTTGTAAGGTATTGACATTATGGGATTTTTTCAAGAGCTGTATGGAATAAATATGTTAATCCGGTTAGACGACATGGAGACGACACTCAGACGACAACATGAGACGACACTCAGACGACATGTGGTTGTAAGGTATTGACATTATTTGTATTTTTCGAGAGCTGTATGGAATAAATATGTTAATCCGGTTAGACGACATTTAGACGACAACATGAGACGCAAGTTAGACGACACTTAGACGACATGGTATTGTAAAGTATTGATATTATGTGTATTTTTCGAGAGCTGTATGGAATAAATATGTTAATCCGGTTAGACGACACTCAGACGACATGGAGACGGCACCTAGACGACATGGAGACGACATTTAGACGATTTCTATCTTTTTTATTTCCTGTGCTTTTTTGGGACTTTGTTTTTCTGCATAAAAGACAAGGTTTTCTTTCTTAAGGTCTTGTAAAGAGCATGCAGTTTTTTATTCTTTGCTTTTTTTGTTATTTTTTTCATCTGATTTAAAATCTTTGTCACTTGAATTTTATATGTGTTTTTTTTCTGTTGTTTTTCCAATACAGTCCACATTTTACGATAAAGAGAGTTTATTTCTTTTTCCGCCTTTTGAGACCATTTTCCGGCTTTTAACAAGAGAGACTGAGTAAGGTAGGCTTGATAGTACACAAACATTTTTAAAAACTTTTGCAGATTTATATGCTGTACATGAATATGCGAACGCCCTATGAGATAAAAGTATCTGGAAAAATTTTCATCCGCGGCGGAACTGATACGAAACTTTTTTTTGACAGTTTCTAGGTTTTGGTAAACTTGTTTTTGTATTTTAAGACCTGTTTCATCTTCATCCACTCTTATATAAGCTAGGGAAAGCCGGGCAGGGTATTCAATAAGGCGAATATCCTCTGTTAGATGCGTTATGTATTGCAGGCCCTCTTTTAAAGCTATAAGGGCTTTTTCCTCCTGTCCCAGACATTCGTATATGTATGACAAAGAGAGATAAACTCGAGGCTTTAAATGCGTTTGTTTTTTGGCGTTTGTGATTAGTTTTTGGAGGATTTTTTCGGCTTTTTTACATTGCCCAAGCTCTTTTAAGGCACTGGCCAAATTGTAAAGAGCTGCCAATTCCAAATCAGAGTTCCGGTATTTCTCAGCCAGCTTTTCAAATACGGAAATAACAGCTGTGTAATTTTCCATCCCCAAGTTCTGAAAGGCTTTTTCAAAAAGAGTCATATCCTGTGGGTCAACATTCACCAATTTGGAAACAGAATTGTCGCTCTTTTTTAAAGAGGAACAGCCAATCAGAGAAAAAAACAACAATAAGTAAAAAAAGCGCATGAATCCAATGAATGTTTTACCCGCTTTTCCGGTTTGATTCAAATAAAACATTTGTCAAATGTTTTGATAATTTATATATGTAAAAAACAGTCCGCTTTAAAGGGGGTATATATGAAATATAAAATAAGCACTTTAAGTGGTTTGAAAAAAAAGCTGGACATTCACCTATCCCCTGAGCAAGTTCAAAAAGGTTTTGATGAACACTATAAAAAAAAGCAACAAAAGGCACATCTGCCCGGGTTCAGAAAAGGGAAAGTTCCTCTTAATCAGATAAGAGCTTTATATCAGGAGGAAGTGACAAAAGACACAGCTATCAGTCTTGTTGACAAGTTTTATTTAGAGGTTTTGGAACAGGAGCAAATTGAACCAGCTGGTGATATAGAAAAACTTGATTTCAAGTCCTCCTGTGAAGAAGGCCAAGCTTTTGACTTTTCCATTGTATTGGACGTTCAACCGGAATTTGACATAGATAAATCTTTTAAAGTTCAACTCTCAAAACCTTCAGTGGAAGTAACAGAAGAGGAAGTGGATCGATATGTGAAATATATTCAAGTGAGTTCTGCAAAATATGTACCTTTAACGGAGAGAAAACCAGTGAGTTGGAATGATTTTGTGGAACTGAAAATCAATCAGGCAGTGCAGAAAAAAGCTGAACCTCCAAAAAGTCTTCTTTCGGAAGAAAATAACCCTGCCGGGGAAAACAAATCCGTAGAGGAAAAAAACTTCGCCGGTGCCCCCTCCTCCGCAGAAGAAAAGCCAAATCCGCCGGTGGATGTAAACGGCCCGAGTAAAACAGATATACAGTTATTGAAGGAAGGAAAACCATTGTTTCTGGAAGTGAAAAAAGAGCCAGAGAATTTTCCACTTAAAGGGCTTATAGAAGGTATTTTAGGTATGCAAACTGGTGAGCAAAAAAAAATCCCAGTGGTCTTTTCTGAAGAATATCATGTCAAAGAGCAAGTGGGTCAGCCCATGAATGTGGAAGTAAAATTAATGGAGATAAAAAAACAGGTTCTGCCGAATGATGATGAACTTTTTAAAATTTGTAAATGTAAAGACATGACAGAGCTCAAGAAGCTTGTGGGCTATTTTCTGAAAGGTCTCAAGAGAGATAAAGTTTATCAAATCCTAAAGGATCAGGTGCTCAGGCAATTGGTGGAGAAAAACCCTATCTCTTTTTTGCCGGAAGGAGTGGTGGAACGACAAAAACAAAATATTATATCCTCCTCTGTAAACTCTTTAAAAGAAAAAGGTATGACAGAACAGGAAATTGAAAAATACAAAAAGGAACAAGAAAAGGAGTTTCAGGAAGAGGCACGCTTTATGGTGCACTCTGCGTATTTGATGTTTGACTTGGCTCGAAAATTAAATATATCTGCTTCCTCTAAGGAGATAAGAGATTATTTGAAAGCCACTGCTAAAGGTAAAAATCCTTCTGAAGAGGATTATGATCACGCGGAAACCTTTTTAGTCTGGGACAAAATGATTAGTTATTTAATTGATACTGCAGAACCTCCCGCTTAGTTGCTTGCGAAACCTTGGAAGACAATTTCAATTAACTGAATAAGTATAAAAATGCTTTTAAAAAATAAAGTAAAAAAATGGCTTTCTGAAGGTTTGATTACTCAAACTCAAGGTGAGGCCATTTTAGATTATGAAAAAACTTCAAAGTCCGCTGGCTCTTCTTGGATTGTATATGGTTTTCTTATTGTGGCTGTTTTTTCGGCAGGTTTGGGAATCATCGCCTTGATAGCTGCGAACTGGCGCGCCATTCCAGTTTTTTTTAAGTTAACCGGTTATTTTCTTATTCTCGGTTCAGTGGGGTTTTTCGCATTAAGGATTAAGGTTCAACAATCAAAGACCGCGACCCGTATGTGGTTCGAACCACTTTTAATTTTTTTTATGATTGTATGTATGGCGGGAATTGGCTTGATATCACAGATTTATAATATCAAAGGGGAATCCTATCAGGCTTTGTTTTTCTGGTCTTTTATCACTTGCGGTTTAATGGCACTTTCCCGGGAGAGCTTGACCATGTATATATGGCTTGCGGGTTTGTATATGGCTTGTATAGGCTGGATGATTGATATTTTTGATAATTGGGATAAAAACCTGCCTTTTAAGGTGGCTTTGTTGCATCCTTTGTTCTTTCTTTTATGCTCCATGCTTTTTCATAATCGGCAAGTGATAAAAACTTTTCCGGCACTTGTGTTTAAAAGGAGAACATTGGAGGAATGGACACTTCTTACTGGATTTATCAGCCTTACTTTCTTTCATGCGCCTCTTAATCAGATGGAAGTTTTTGCCTTTGAGTTTTTTCTGGTGTGCCTGTTGGGCTTGATAACCCTTGCGACTGTTTTTATCAGTGGCTATAAAAAGATTCAAAAATATCTTTTAAGCTGTATTCTGTTTTTGTTTTTTCTGTTCTATTTTGTCGCTTTTTCCGTAAAATTAAACAGTTTGGTTTTAATGATTTTCAGCTCTTTAATGTTGGCACTTTCTGCATGTTTCTTTGCCACTCTCCGAAAAATAAATTTGTTTATGTTTTTTGTTTTTGCTCTGATTGTTCGCATTTTGTTTTTTTACATAAGCCTTTTTAAAAGCTTGACCTTGACGGGTCTTATTCTTGTTTTGATGAGTATTGTTATTGTTGCTATGATTCAGTTAATGAAAAAAAACAAAGAAAAAATTACACACTGGCTGGAACAGCTGGAATAGCTGGAATAAACATGTTATTTATGTGATTGTTTGTTGGATGTGGTTGAATTTGTTGGAAAAAAGGGAAGAACATGTTTTTAAATCACAAGAGAGCTTTATTCGCTTTTGTGTTCCCTCTAGTTTTTTTAATGGGGATGGCAGGGATGAATGAATATTATCTCAGAACCAGCAAGACTGTTATCCTTCCCGTGGAAGGACATGATCCCCGGGATTTGATTGCTGGTCACTATCTTCTATATAAAGTGAATTATGGTTTAAAATGTCCAGCTGTTGAAAGCCAAAAAAAATCTCTTTCAGTCGCTTATATATGTGTTGAGCCAGAAAAAAAAATTACTCTTTTCCGTCCGCCGGAAAACTGCTCTATTTTTATAAAAGGCCACTGCAAGTCTAAAGGGGAGTTTCAGGCAAATGTGAATCGTTACTACATACCAGAGAACCAATCAAAAAAACTGGAAAAGCTTTTTATGTCAGCGAAAGAAAAACAAGTGGTTCTTTCTGTTACGAAAAAAGGTCGTGCTTTGGTGAAAGATATTTTAATTGATGGCAAAACGGCGCGCAGTTTGTTATAAAAAAATCCAGTGATAATAATGTGTTAAAAATTTTATCACAAGGGAATATAACAAAAGAAGGAATTTATGAAAACTCTATTATTTGTTTTACTGTTTTTAAGCTTGGGTTCTTGCGTTACTAGGCCAAAAAAGGAATCTTCCATGATCAAAGCCTCGCAATGTAATTTTAAGAATTATAAAGACTATATAAATAAACCAGGCTTGCATCGATGTGATTTGCGAGGGGCGAATTTGAGTAATATGAATTTGCAGGAAGCGAATTTGGTTGGTGCGAATTTGGTCGAGGCAGATTTGACTAAAGCGGATTTGGGTGAGGCACTTTTGCGCGGAGCGGATTTTACCGGGGCGAATTTGACTGGTGCGAAGTTGTTTATGGCGAAGTCGCGTGGGGCAAAGTTTCGCAATGCGAATTTGACTGGTGCATTATTACAAGAGGCGCATTTGCAAAGCGCGGATTTTTATAAAGCGATAGCCAAAAATGTTGATTTTACTTGGGTGAATTTGCAATATGCGAATATGCAAGGTGCGAATTTAGCCAAGACAAGGTTTTTTCTTGCGAATGTGAAATCGGCGGATTTGCGAGAGGTGGATTTTACCGGTGCAAGTTTGCACTGTGTGCATTTGCGTAATGCGGATTTGAGAAGGGCAAAGTTAACCAATGTAAGATTGACTGAGGCGGATTTGCGAGGGGCGGATTTTACCGGTGCGAAGTTACGCAATGTGGATTTGCGCGAGACAAAATTGGCAGGGGCGAAGTTTAAAATGGCAACTGTTCACCAGGTGAAAGTCAACAAGTACCAAAAGGATATTTTGGTATCAGCAGGTTTATTATTAAGTATCTTAAGAGGTTTTATTGTGTCACCCTTTTTGGGGGAATATATTCATCGTAAATGTCATACATAAATTTTACCGGCTTGCTATAAAGATTTTGAAGACCTGACAAAAAATATTATTTCCAAATTTATATATGGGCAATAATAATGAACCATAAACAATTATCAGAACAAGAACTGAAAAAGCGTATTCAGTATGCGGAGAGTGAGTATGTTGAAAGATGTTCATCTCCATCAGATAAGAAAAAAATAGCTAAAGCTATCTGCGCTTTTTCTAATGATATAGCCAACACGGGGCAAGTGGGAACAATGTTTATAGGCTTGGAAGATAATGGGCAATGTACGGGGCTTTCCGTAACAGATGAAATGTTGAGAAATATTGCATCTATCCGAAGTGACGGTAATTTACAGCCTTTTCCGGTTATGGGTGTTCGGAAATGGGTTTTTGAACAATGTGAAGTTATTGTTTTGGAAGTGGAGCCTTCAAAAAATCCTCCTTTAAAATACGAAGGTCGTTGCTGGATCCGCATAGGACCTTCCGTAAGAATGGCCACAGAAGAGGAGGAAAATCGCTTAATGGAAAGGCGTAAGGCTTACAACTTGCCAGCAGACATGATAGAAATTTCAGGTGCTGAGATTCAGGCAGACTTGAATATGGAATATTTTAAATCACAGTATTTGCCTTCTGCAGTGTCCAGAGAGGTTTTAACAAAAAATAACCGAAACATAGAAAAACAAATGCAATCTTTAAGATTGGTAAATCATAAATTTATTCCCACAATGACCGCAATTTTGATTATAGGAAATAACCCCAGAAATTGGTTTCCCGGAGCTTATATTCAGTTTGTTCGGTTTGCAGGGAAAACCTTGACAGATCCTGTTAAAGATCAAAAAGAAGTTTCAGGAACTTTGCCGGAGCAAATTACAAGAATTGAGGATATCTTAAAAGCTCATATTTCGAAGTCGCTTAAACTTTCAGAGAAGCAACATATTGAATCCCCTGATTATCCCATAACAGCTTTAAGCCAGCTTGTCAGAAATGCTATAATCCACAGGGATTATAAAAGCAATACTCCTGTAAGGGTACATTGGTTTAATGATCGGATAGAGATTCAAAGTCCTGGCGGACCTTATGGCGCGCTGAATGTTGATAATTTTGGCGGAGAGGAAGGCATTACTGCTTATAGAAATCCAACCATCGCGGAGGCGTTCAAAAACTTGGGCTTTGTGGAGCGTTTTGGTTTTGGCATCCCTCAAGCTCGAAAAGCATTAAAGGAAAATAACAATCCTGAATTAAAATTCAAAGTTCAAGAATCAATAGTGCTGGCTGTGGTTAAACCCGCCGGAGGAGCATAAACAAAAGTGACAATAAAAACTATTACTTTTTTTAACAATAAAGGCGGAGTGGGAAAAACTTCTCTGGCTTATCATGTCTCTTGGATGTTGAAAGAGCTTGGAAATACAGTATTGTCTGTGGATTTGGATCCTCAAGCTAACTTAACAGGCATGTTTATGGATGAAGAAAAGCTTGAAAAAACTATGGAAAAAAACCAAAGCATATACTCAGCTTTAGAACCTTTGATGAAAGGTACTGGTGACATTAAACTCCCTGAGATTTTTAAACCGGCTGAAAGATTGGGCTTGTTGCCGGGGGATTTAAAGCTTTCTGGTGTGGAGGGGGAATTTTCAGATACTTGGCCAAAGTGTCTTGATGGTAATGATCGCGCTTTTCGTGTCACCACGGCTTTTCGCCGGATAATTGATAGTGCTAAACAAAAAATTTCCGCAAATTGGGCGGTTATTGATATGGGTCCCAACTTAGGGGCTATCAATCGGGCAATCCTTATTGCCAGCGACTATGTGGTGTTTCCTTTAGGGCCGGATTTGTTTTCCTATCAGGGCTTGAAAAATGTGGGAGCAGTTTTAAACGAATGGCGAAAAGATTGGCAGGAGCGTAAACGCAAAAAACCGGAAGATCTTGGTTTTGATTTACCGGAGGGAAAGATGATTCCTGTGGGTTATATTATGATGAGACACTCTATCCGGCATGATCGACCCGTTAAAGCTTATCAAAAGTGGATGGATAAAATGCCAGGGGCTTACAGAAAATATGTTTTAAAAACCGAAGAAAATCCAAACCTGAAGCAAGATCCTTTCCTGTTGGCTCATCTGAAAGACTATCGCTCCCTTATGCCAATGGCGCAGGAGAAAACTAAACCCATGTTTTTGCTAAAACCAGGAGACGGGGCTATAGGGGCGCATTATCAAGCCGTTCAAGCTTGCTATAAAGATTTTGAAGACCTGACAAAAAACATTATATCTGCTATCGATAAAATTCGGGAGAATTAAAATTCAAGAAGAAAAATGAGGTATAAAATATACCCACTTAGAAAAATATAAGGGAGCGATTTTTGAATCCATCTCACCTGATAGCAAAAAATAATGGGCAATAAAGCTATATGTATGAGTAGTAATGCCGGAAGATCTAGGTTAAGCATTTTGGCATCCAGCTGAGCTGGTAGTATCCACCCGGCGGTGCTGAAAATTGCGAAGGTGTTAAATATGTTGGAGCCGATAATATTTCCTATGGCCATGTCTTTTTGGTTTTTCAGAATGGCTGCCAGAGAGGCAAAAAGCTCCGGCAGGCTGGTGCCGACAGACACAATCAGTATGCCGATAAGTCTTTCGGACATACCTATAGTTTGTCCCAGGCTGGTGGCTCCTTTTACACTTAAGTGAGAACCTCCGATAAGAAGAATAAAACTTAAGACGACAAAAAATGTTGTTTTTATCAGTTCAGGGGAGGTTTCAGGAGAATTTTCCATTATATAATGTTTTTTCTCTTTACGGGCAAAGAATCCAGTAAAAACCATGTAGATCAGAAAAATCAGGCTCAGGAAAAAAGCATCATAACGGGAAAGAAAATGATCCCACATAATGGGAATAAGAGCGAAACCGCTTAAAACCAGAAACAGAATATCTTTTTTTATGACTTGGATTTTTTCCTTATGTAGGGTATGAAACAAAATCAAGGCCAGTACCAGTAAAATATTGAATATATTGGAGCCAAATATATTGGCTACGGCCAAATCCGAAAGTCCGTTTATGGAAGAAAAAGCAGATACGGCCCACTCTGGAGCGGAAGTGCCCATCCCTAGAAGAATAACGCCCATAAAAAAAGCATTTACGCGAAACCGTTTTCCCAACAATTCCGCTTTTTTTACCAGTAATTCAGCACCGGTTACCAAAGCACATAGACCTGAAAGCAGGACCAAAAGATGAAAAAAAGTCAAAATTTACCCCTTTTTAAGGATTTGTTTAACTATAGCTTTTCTTAATGGCTTATATAAAAAAAACTTTTATAACGCGATGAGTAAAAATAAAACTGAAGAAATAGTGAAAAAAAACCGATTTTTTCCTTTGAGTAAAAAAAAATTATAAATTTTTCTTGCCAGAGTATCGTTATATATAGATAACCTATCAGATACCTTCAGGATGAAGCAGACCTACTAACCAAGGAGGGGTTTATGATATCAAAAGAAATTTCCAAAGAAATAATTACAAAGTGTAAGCGAAAGCTGTTGAAAACAAAAACAGATCTTCTGAATCAAGTTCATGAAGCTCGAAATGATATGGTGTTTTCCGAGGGCCATACAGGAGATGAAGCAGATCAAACAGTGCGACTTATGGAAGAAAAAGAGTTTCTCAATCGGAACGAAAGAATCAATCACCGCTTAATGGCTGTGGAAATGGCTTTGGCGCGTATTGAGCAGGGTTGCTATGGGATCTGCGAGGAAACCGGTGAAATGATTGAATCAGAGCGTTTAATGGCTCTTCCCTGGACTTCTCTCAGTATAGAAGGTGCGGAAATTCGAGAGAGCATGCACAAAAAATATGCCCGTTAATCAAACAAAGTTCGTAAAAGGGAAACCAAAAGTCGCGCACCGACTTGAGCGTCCCATAAAGCCATTTTTTCGTCTTCAGGATGGGCGGTTTCCACTAAGTCAAACCCTATGATTTGGCGATTTTGCTTAGTCAGCCGGTTAAGCAAATACTCTGTTTGCTCAAAACTCAAACCTCCTGGTACGGGAGTGCCCGTATGGGGAAAAAGATAAGGCTTTAATCCATCCACATCTAGGGAAATATACACTTTTTGAGGCAAGGGTTGGATGATGGAGTCCACCAGGGATTTCCATGTGTTCCCTTCAAAAAGAGCGGTCTTTATGTCTGAATCAAAAAAAGTTTTTAAGCGGGTTATTCGGGAACGAGGAGTCTCCTTTTGCCGTATAAGTGTGTATTCCTCTTCAGAGTAATCCCTAACCCCCACCTGAACCAACAAATCCGGTGGGCAGGGCTGGTGAATCACATTATACATTACACTGGCGTGGGAGTACGAAAATCCCTGATAGCTTTTTCGCAAATCCGCATGAGCATCAATATGTAAAATCCCAAAATCTCCCTGGTATATCTCACTGAAGTATCGAATGGCTCCCTCAGAAGTGGAGTGATCCCCCCCCACTAGGCCAATTTTTTTACCCGCAGAATGAATATTTTTTGTCTCCTCATACACCCAATGGACCATTTGGGAGCAAGCTTGATTAATCTCTTCCAGAAGTTTTTTGGGAAAATCCCCCGGTGCTTTCTCCTCCAACTTAATAATCGGCAGAGCTTTCTTTCGGGTTTGTTGGTTGAGTGTTTTCAAAAAATCCGGGGAGGAGAGAAAACAAATATTCTTATCCCTTATATCTCCCCACTCTTTTGAGAAAAAATCCATTTGTGAAGAGGCATAGGCAATCATCTCCGGCCCTTTTTCCGCTCCTCCGCCAAAGGAAGCTGTGGCAGACCAGGGAACAGCCAATAAAACCAGCTCTGCTTTGTCATAAGCAGAAGATGTATGTCCAAATAGGTTTAAGTTTTTTTTCATTTTGATTTTTCCTATTATTCATTATACTACACCACTAAACAGTGGCCTGTGAAAAAGTATGTTATTTTGAGGCGATTAAACAAAATTTTTCATGGAGGACAAGGTATGGGAGGCTTCTTTTGAAACAAAAATGGACCATAGAGGATAGCTCCAAAGCCTACGGAGTAAATGTCTGGGGAGCGGATTTTTTCACCCTCAATGACAAAGGCCATATTGAAATTACTCCTCAGGGGGCAAGCGGTCCTCATTTGGATCTGTATAAAATTATCACAGATCTTGGCAGACAAAATATTCGTTTGCCAGTGCTGATTCGTTTCCCAGATATTATTCATTCCCAGATGAAAAAACTTGTTACCTGTTTTAATCAGACCATTAAGGAATACGATTATCGTGGCCGGTACCAAGGTGTTTTTCCCCTTAAAGTTAACCAACAAAGTTATGTTATCAGGGATATTATCAAATCGGGGGGCAATTACGGATTTGGCTTGGAAGTGGGAAGCAAACCAGAATTGCTGATTGCTCTTGCTCTTTTAGAAGAACCTGCCCGGATCATTGTATGCAACGGTTTTAAAGATGCAGAGTATATTCAAACAGCCATGCTGGCTTTAAAAGCTGGTATGCGGGTTTTTATCGTGGTGGAAAGACTTGCGGAATTACATATTATTTTAAAAGTTGCAAAAACTTTGAAGGTAAAACCTGATATTGGCTTCAGGATCAAATTGAACACACAGGGAAATGGAAAATGGATGGAAAGCTCAGGCTTTAAATCCAAGTTTGGTCTCACAGCCAGTGAAATCGTGCAAGGGCTTGAAATCCTGAAGGAATATTCTTCCCTCGAAAATTTAAAATTACTGCATTTTCATATTGGCTCTCAAGTGCCTTCCATTCATCCCATTAAATCCGCTATTCGTGAATCTGCCCGCATTATGACAGAGATATATAATTTTGGCGCGAAAGTGGAATATATGGATGTGGGAGGGGGGTTAGGAGTGGACTATGATGGTTCTGGACAGTCTCATTCCTCCACCAATTACAGCGCGCAGGAATATGTAAATGACATTATTTATCATCTCCAAAGTATTTGTGATGAAAAAAACATTCCTCATCCGAATATTATTTCTGAGTCAGGCCGGTTTCTGGTGGCTCACAGTTCTTTACTGGTTTTTAATGTGATGGGTGCCAATTTAATCGAGAAAAATCAGCCCCCGGATTTTTTAAATACAGACAAAGCATATACGCCGGATCAGGGCCAGTTTCAGATTGAGCCTTCGACCCATGCTTTCATAAAAGATCTTTACGAAATCTATAAAGGTTTGAAAAAAAATCCAGTCAGTGAATCCTTTAATGATCTGATAGAAAAAAAGAAAGATATTCATCAGCTTTTCATCTATGGCGTATTAAATCTGAAAGAGGCCGCGCTTGCAGAAAATATTTATTCTCTGGCCGCAAGCAGTCTCAAAAATTTGACGGAAGGCAAAGAGGATTACGAGGAAATTTTTCAGGCTTTAACGGATGAGCTATCTGATATTTATTTTTCCAATTTTTCCGTGTTCCAAAGTTTGCCGGATTCCTGGGCTTTAGGCCATTTATTTCCTGTTATGCCCATTCATCGCCTCAATGAAAAACCTGCCAGAAGAGCCAGTTTGGCGGATTTGACCTGTGATTCAGACGGGAAAATCGCCCATTTTATGAATTATAACTTGTGGAAGAATGAAAAACATTTGATGGTACATTCTCTCAAAAAAGGAGAACCTTACTATATGGCGACTTTTTTGACTGGTGCTTATCAGGAAATTTTAGGGGATATGCACAATTTGTTTGGAGATACGGACGCCATTCATGTGTCTATAAGCAAAAATGGCAATTACTCAGTGGATCATCATGTGGAAGGGGATTCTGTATATGACATGCTTAAGTATGTAGGGTATCATAAACGGGATTTGATGGAAAAAATCCATCAAAAAACTGAGTCAGCGGTTTTGAGTGAAAGGCTTTCCAGAGAAGAAGCTGGAAAGTTGTTAAAAAATTATTCTCAGGCTTTGTCTAGTTACACTTACCTGTCTGAATGATTTTTTATGTGTAAAAAAAATCAGATATTGCCCGGTGCTGTTGTCTGAGACCAACATAATTCCCGGAAAGCTGACAAAAACCCGGGAGTGGTTTGAAGAAAAGGGGAAATTGTCACAATGGATATTATTATCATCGGACTTTCTGTTTTGTTTTTTCTGGGTCACGCCCTTAATTGGTTTTTTATAAAAACCAAAATTCCCGATCTTCTTATTTTAATCATTATTGGTTTTATTTTAGGCCCTTCTATTACCAATTTGATTCAGCCGGATGTTCATCTGGGTCAGGCCGGGAAAGTACTTGCCATTATTACTTTGATTATTATTTTGTATGAAGGAGGCTTGCATTTAAGCTTTAAGGATTTAATGGAGTCCTCTCTTTCTGCACTCAGCCTTTCCCTTTTTAGTTTTTTATCCATAACTTTTGTCTCCGCTATAGTTCTTTTGCCGGTTTTACCTTTTATGTCCGCGTTGCTGGTTGGTGTGGGTATTGGAAGCACTTCTTCCGCTATTGTGATTCCTATGGTGAAACCTCTTTCCATAAAAAAACAAACCAAAACTGTGCTTTCTCTGGAATCCGCTTTTACAGATGTGTTGACCATTGTTATCTTTCTGGGTCTTTTGGAATACCTCACTTCTGAAAATGCTAGTGGGGGCAGGTTTTTTATCAGCCTTAGCTCCACTCCCATAGTGTCCATAGGCATAGGCGCGCTTTCCGGTATTGTATGGGCTTTTTTAAGAAAAACAACAGAGGTCTCCAGACTACCTTTTGCAGGAGAAGCGGGTGCTCTGCTGACTTACGGTGTTTTAGAGTTTTTATCTTTAAACGGAGCTATAGGAGTTTTGAGTTTGGGTTTTACTTTGGCCAACATTAATCTGCTTCCAGCTTCTTTAAGAGCTTTCTTGGAGGATAAACCTGTTTCTTCCGGGGAGTTGACGATTCTAAGTGCTATTACTTTTTTGCTAAGAACTTTCTTTTTTCTCTACTTAGGGCTTTTGATTCAAATAAAAGGGGTGTCTTCTGTGTTATGGGCTTTTCTTTTAACCGGTTTGATTTTCGCCACTCGTTATGCTTCCATTCGATTCATCTTAAAGAGTAAAGAAACATCTCGCCTAGACGCCGTGACCGCAACCGCTATGGGACCGAGGGGGCTTGCTTGCGCCGTATTGGCCACTTTGCCTTTGCAAAGAGGCTTGGAACAGGGGGAGTGGATCCAAAATTTAATTTTTGCCATTATTCCTTTATCCATTATCATCACTTCTGCTTTGGTGTCTTTGGCGGAAAAAGAATGGTTTGAAGCAAAAACCAAAACTTTGTTCAAAAATTATAGGAAAGAACCTCCATCAGTACCGGGAGATTTCACTTCCTCCTAGTTTAGTGGTGAAGTTCGGAGTCGGGAAGGTTCTCTGTTGTTTAGTTGAGGGGGCCGGCAGTTGTTTGTTCGAGGGTAGCAGTTTCTTTGCAAGTTTTTTGGTTTTCGAGGCTGGCAGTCGCGCAACTTACCTCGGGGTGTTCAGATATATATCCAATTATATTGGCATAACTAGTGGCTTCAGTCAAAATACGGTTAAGCTTTATAATAGAATAATTTAAAATCTGTTTTGGCAAAGAAACTCTTTCACAATCATCCATGTTCTTGTTTGAGTCACAGCTGAAAGCTCCAATAGCTTCTCTATCCATCTCTTTTAGTCTTTTATCACTTAAATGTTGTGTATCATCACTCAATACTGGGTCTGCTACTGATAATATATCTCCTGTATCTATATTTAATATTTCACTGATATTGTGATACTCTCCTAATCCGGATACTAGGAGAAGCTTCAGATTTTCCACATTTGCCAGAAAGTTTTTTGCAAAATGGGATCCAATATGTGATTTCTGACGAGAATCTGAATCAATATTCGGAAAGTGGATTGCCGTTACTATATCTTCTTCTGTTTCCACTAAAATTTCTGTTTCCGGATTAAAACCTTCCGCGAAAGCTTTTAAACTCTTTTTTAACTCTTCCAAATCACTTTCGGGAAGTGGGTTTTCCGTTTTTTGAATGTAATGCAGTATTATATCTCCCCAGTAAAGTGCCTCAAAATGTATGTTTTTGAATACACCTTTATCCAAAGGCAGAGAATAGGTGTTGTAATCAGCTTGCCCCGCGCGATCTAAACCAGAGCTATAGTGTGGAGTATATTCATAAGCCCCTTCATTTTCGATCCACTCTTTAGTGAGCTTGAATATTTGATCCGACACAGATTGGCCGGAATCCACTGAAATAATTTCACTGAGTAAATTCACTTCTTCTGTGCCTTCATGGAACAAAGCTCCTGTAAATTCATTTTTTACGAGTTTTTGATACTCTTTATCCGCAGAAAGTATAAACGAGATATAGTGAAGTTCCATTTTGTCATACCACCATTTTTTAAACTCCTCTTGAGAGGAAACTCCCTCTAAACCAATGTGATCTAGCACCAAGTACAATAAATTGTTATATACCTTATCTCCTACCGGAAAATGGCCATTATAAATGTCTGTTACTACTCTATGCTCATTTTGGCTGTATACGCCCGCACAAATATTTCTTCGAGCCTGCTCATCTATAGTGGTGATAAGAGGAGGATAAAAATTGTAGTTCTTCCCCAAAAGCCCACGATCAAAAACCGGACTTTGTTGCATAAAGTCGTCTATCTCCTGTTCAGAGAATGTCTCCTCAAATGTAGTTTCTGAAACCCCTCCTGAGGCATCAAATATGCTGTTAAGTTTTTGGAATAAATCTGTATTTTCATTTTTTCTCAAGTCTGGGCCACACAGTGCAGACGCTATAAAAAAGTCCATAATACCTAGTGTGCGTAGTTGGGCTAGGTGATCAGGGTGAATATCAATATCAAACCTTTTCTCTTTTTCTTTGATGTAGTCGTTCATATCAGTGATATACTGCATGCCTGGAGTCTGCGGGTTGATTTGTTTATACTGAGAATCCCCTTCGGTATTTTCTCCTGTGCCGTTTTCCTCATTTTTTATAAAAGTTTTTGCATATAGTTTTGCAAAAATATTATTTTCCCCCAATTTACGAAACAGGGATAAAGCTTCAAGTGGCAAATTTATATTATCTGGATTTTCCACAAGATAAGGCATGCTACCGGTGCTTCTCTCTTCTGTTTGTTTCTCAATAATCCATTTTAAATATTCCACAGCTGAGGCTTGTATTTTTTTTCTCAGTTGCTCTCTGGCTCTTGTTTCAATCTCAGCAGTATCATCTAAAATATTTGCTGAGCTGGAAAATCTTTCTGCTTTTTCATCTAACAAGTCAATCACTCTTTCAAAATAAAATGGAGACCAGTCATCTACTTTATCTGTTACAATCCGGTCGTTTTGTGCATCCGATTCCGGTATACCCGCTTGTTCAAGAGCTGACATAAAAATATCGAGCAGGATGTTAGCTTCCTGATTCTGCTCATCAGCCTCACTTACAGTTGGATTAACATGGAAGTGTAATTGACTGATTACAGGCAGTAATTCTGAAAAATTGCCTACTATCATTTGCAGTTTGTCGTCATTACTTATGGAGCTGGAGTTAATTTGATTTTTGATTTCTTCAATTTTTTCTTTCTGTTCAGAAGCAAGTGTAATTGTATCTATTCTTGGTGTTTCTTTCTGTTCAGAAGCAAATGTAATTTCATCTATTTTTGCTTTAAGAACCTGATCCCATTCATCTCCGTAAAAATGTTCAATGGATGATCCTTCATTTACAGAATTCAAGAGGGCACGCAAAGTAAATATTCGATCCACTTCTTTACTTTCTCTCAAACGGCCTGTAATACCATTTAAGACTCTTCCTAAAAAAGACACATTTTCGTTTCGTTGCTCTTTTGTTTCTCTTTCCTGAGCATATAAATCTTCCTGAGGCTTCAAAAAGCGGGTATGAGAGGAAGAAACTACATGGAGATTCAGATCTTCTGGTTCAGTTAAATTATTGTCTACTATATATTGGTCAATAGTCTCCCACATCTGTTTTAAAGCCGGTTTCGCCTCTTCTTCTGTAACTATGCCAAAAAAATCACTTGTCTTCCAGTTAGAATTTTGCGTTTTTGGATCCATGAAAAACTTTTTGTATGTGTCGTAAGCTTCTTCAAACGAACCAATTGTTTCCGATACATACTTAAACCAATTTTGATAAGCCATCATGGCATGTTGTGTTCTGAACTGTCTCCACCGGCTAAAAGAAAGCCCCAGTTTATGTGCAGAAACAATACTTTCATGGTAGGAGCGACCTCCAATTTCCAGAAAATCCTCATCTGCGTTTGTAGTATAATCCACATTATGGTATTTCATAAAATCTTTCATACCTTTTGCCACATCTTTTGCGGTTTCCGGTTCTGTCATCCAATCTGCGAAAATGCCGTGAGTGACCCATGTATCTGTCAACATAAAAGTAAAAAGATTTACGAAACTATGGCCCCGCCCTCCTGGTAGTATATGCTTGGTCACCCATTGATCGACTGGTCGTATTATATGATTGTCCATCCATCTGGCAATAGTTCTTGCTCCTCCTGCGAGTAGTTGTCCTCCTCTTAATACAGGAGGAACAGGCACAAGCCATGAAGCTCCTCGTGCTATAGCTCCCAATGGGAGGCTACGGCTTGCCCGAATAGTAACACCTCTAAGCATACCTGTTTTGATTATTTGTTTCTGCCTCATACCAACACCTCTGCCAGCTGTAGCAATTCCACTATAAGCCATATTGACTAAGGCATGAGAAAGCATGGAAGCAGCCACCAAAGAAACCAACCCTGGCATCCAGCTATTAATGGTATGTCCAAGTTCTTCATAAAACAAATCACAATGAAATTTATTTTGAAGGTCCTCTTGTTTTATTTCTGTTTCACTAGCTTGGTCCTCTAACTCGGATTTTCCAAAAATTTTATTCTTGCAACCTGGAAAATGAGCGTTTTGAGTAAAAATAAAGTCAACTTCATGCACAATATTGGATGCCATCATACCGGTTGCCATACCAAGAGGATTTGCAAAGAACAGGCCACGGTTCCACCCTCCGAATAATATTGCACCGGATTGTGTGCCCACTTCTCCAGCTACCCGGGCAAGTCTGGTTGGTGAATTGTTAAGTGCGCTTAACCTTTGATGGCCTAGGCTTTGCCGGACCCTTTTAGGGGTTTGTCTACCACCTGGTATACTTCTAAAAATAATATTACTGGTAAGCCACCTTGAATAAAAAGTATTCATTTGTCCGCTGGCTATTACAAAAGCGAAAAAGCTGAACAAGCCTACAGTGGAAGTCATCTCATAGATAAGAGTTTCCATCCATCGCGGGTCTGTTCTTCCTCCTTTGTCTATAAAATCTATTTGTGCTGTTGCGGCCATACTGGCTCCCATAGCTGCATAAAATACCAAAGCTTCCAAGTGAAAACCTTTAACCTGGTGTATTGCTGTGCCGAGGAATCTTCTGTTATGTGCTTGTGTTATGGCTTGGGTCAACTTTATGTCTCGTTCTGTCTCTCTGAGTAATTTTCTTTTTTGGAGCGGTGTTAAACCCAAGAACCTTATTTTTTCTTCTGTGGTCATCTCTAAAAGATTTTGTTTTTGTTCTTCTGTGAGGTTTATTATTTTTTCCTGTTGTTCTTCTGTTAACTGAATAAATTTTTCACTTTCTTCCGCTGGGAGTGCACGAAGATTTTTTATTTGTTCTTCTGTAAGTGGAACTCCTGCGAAATGAAGCAAGTCTATAACATCTTGGCCTGAAATTTTAGAGGGCTTTGTGGCTTCTCTTTCTGCTTCTGTAGCTGGTGTAAAATCCACATCCACCTTTTCTTCATTTGCTGATAAGGAAAGAACAATGCAGATGGAAAAGCTTATAGCCATTAGATATTTTTTATAGCGTGTTATATTCATAAGTCAGTCCTTTCTTAAACCAAAGTAAATTTTAAGGTATTAAAAAAAAAATAAAAACAGTTTTTTTGACTCCGTGTAAAAATTTCACGGGTGTTAAAAAACTTATCAGTCTCTGTGAGAGGATTTGAGCAATCTATGTAAAAATTTCACGGGTGTTAAAAAACTTATCAGTCGCCCGTGAAAACGGGAATCTTGTTGAGTTTTAAGGAGATGTTTCATTAAGTTAAAAAAACTTGATTTTTTTATAAAAAGCTTTAAAGATCTTGGAAGGAAAATTTTTAAAATATATTTTTCTCTGGTGACTTATGAAAAGAATCCATATTAAAAAGTTTGGTGGCACTTCCGTAGGCTCCATCGAAAAAATTGAACAAGTGGCTGAGAGGATTGTTAGGGATAAATCAAAGGGGCAAATACCTTTGGTGGTGGTGTCTGCCATGTCCGGGGAAACCAACCGGCTTATCAGTCTGGCAAAGCAAATAAATCCCTCCCATAGAGGACCAGCTTATGATATGTTGCTTGCTTCGGGAGAGCAGGTTAGTGTGGCTCTTTTGGCTCTAGCTTTGGAAAAAAGAAAAGTTAAGACCGTTCCTTTGCTTGCCCACCAAGTGGGTATTCAAACAGACGCACTTTTTTCCCGTGCACGCATTCAGGAAATTAAAACAGAGCCTGTTAAAAAGTATTTAAACGAGGATTATGTGCCGTTGGTGGCGGGTTTCCAAGGTGTAACCAATGGAAACACCATTACCACCTTGGGAAGAGGGGGAAGCGACACCACAGCTGTAGCCTTGGCTGTGGCTTTTAAACAGCCAGATTGTGAAATTTTTACGGATGTTCCGAAAGTTTATACAGCAGATCCTCGGCTGGTAGAGGAAGCTAACAAAATCTCTACACTCAGTTTTGAAGAGATGATGGAAATGTCCTCTCTCGGAAGTCGTGTTTTACATTGCCGTTCCGTGGAAATAGCGGCAAAATATAAAATCAAACTTCATATTCGATCCGCTTATGAAGAAACCGAAGGAACTTGGATCTTGCCAAAGGAGGATCTTATGGAACAACCTCTTGTGTCCGCTGTTACACATGATATGGATACAGTGATTATTAAAATGTATCCCGTACCCTCTGGTGGGCAGTTTATAACAGAACTGTTTGGCATTCTGGCTGATCGACATATTTCCGTGGATGTTATATCTCAAAGCTATAATAAGGAAGGTCAAAGGCTTGCTTTTTCCATTCATAAGGAAAATCTGCTGGAAACAAAAGAAATTGTATATAAAATGATGGAACAAAAAAAGGTGAGTATCATTGAGGATTTGGCAAAGCTTTCCATTGTGGGGGTGGGGATGGCCAATCATCCGGGAGTGGCTAGCCGGTTTTTCAAAGCTTTAACCCGGATCGGGATGGATATACATTTGGTAACCACTTCGGAAATTAAAATCAGTGCCATTATTGATAAAAAACACCTTTTGCCTTCTGCTGAGGCTTTGCATAAGGAGTTTAAACTGGAAAGTGTTTATAAAGATAGATAAAGGCTGTTATGAGTTATGAATATTATAAAAAATATTTACATATTGTTCAGAAAACAAAAAAGCATAACTTGTTTTCTTTAGTGCAAAAAAGTGGCACACCGGTTTATGTTTATGATTTAACAGGTCTGATGGAGAGATTAAAATTTTTCAAAAAACATACTGCTCCCGCTCACATTCATTATGCCATGAAAGCCAATTCTAACCCGGATATATTAAAGGCTTTTCAAGAAGAAGGGGTAGGTGTGGATGTGGTGTCCGGGGGAGAAATTACTCAGGCTTTAAAGGCGGGATTTCAAGGTCAGGATATTGTTTTTTCCGGAGTGGGTAAAACAGAGGAGGAAATAAAACTGGCTCTTAAAGTTGATATTTTGCAGTTTAATGTGGAAAGCACTGGTGAACTTAAAAGAATTGCGAAAATATCCTCCAGTATGAACAAAAAAGCCAAAGTGGCTTTGCGCATGAATCCCGATATAGATCTGAATACTCATCCTTATATTAAAACAGGTTTAAGAGAGCATAAATTTGGTTTGGAGTTGGAACAAATTCCAAAACTAAAGGAGATTTTAAGGCAAAGGTCCGCTTATCTAACTTTATGTGGTTTGACTTTGCATATAGGTTCTCAAATTCAAGATCTGACGGCTCTGAAAGCCAGTATAATGAAAATCAAATCCCTTTATGAGGAACTACAAAAGGAATTTGATTTACAAACCTTCGATGTAGGTGGGGGTTTAGGCATTGATTATAAAAGCCGGGATTGGTCTGAAGACTTGAACCTTATAAAGGAGTATGGGCTTTTTTTGAAAAATCTCTCCAAAACTTTTAAAGCACGGATCCTGACAGAACCAGGAAGAATTATCACTGCTCGGTTTGGATGTCTGATTGGAGAAATACAATATATAAAAAGCAATTCTTATAAGAATTTTGTCATTTTGGATACAGGAACACACCATTTGATTCGTCCCTGCCTTTATCAGGCATATCATCGGATTTTGCCTCTGAAAATGGACTGTTCCCACTTCCACTCCTCCCGGCAAATTTATGATGTTGTTGGGCCTGTTTGTGAGTCATCAGATGTATTGGGAAGAGATCGTGCTTTTTCCAACTTAAGGGAAGGGGATTTTATGGTTGTTTTGGATGCAGGGGCTTATGGAGCTGTAATGGCCAGCCAGTATAATGCGCAAGCTTTGCCAAAAGAGCTTGTTTTAAAATAAGGAAAATTGTAACTTTTCAGTCAAACAGTGAAAAAATTTCACACCTTGGAAAATATTTATCTTTGATTTTCAAAAAAAACTTTTATTTACTTTCTTTTTGAGATAAATTGTAGCGACAAAATAATAATAAAAGGAGTGTATTAGTTATGAAAACAAGTTTACTGTATATCGGAATTTTATCTGCTTTGCTTATGGCCAGCTCTTCCAGTTTTGCTAGACCAAAGAGAAATGTGGAAGCAATCGCACGAACTTTGAGAGGCTATCACCAAGAATCCGCCTCAGCCCAATACCACTTATTTGAAATGGTGACGAATATTCAAAACAGATATCCAGTGAATTGGTTTACTACGTCTCGTAGTGTAGAAGATGTTTATAAGGAACACCTTAAATTAGTCCGGATTGGACAAGTATCAAGCAACCCACTTAGAGTGCTTGATAGTTTGATGGATGTTACATCAACGCCTTCTATCAGTGAGACGACAGCTCAAGCTATTATAGGTATTTTGAGCAGAAAAATGGTTCCCCAGTTGTCACAAAACCAATTAGCAAATCTTTTTAAAGTTATAACCGCCACACGCAACCCAGAAATCGGGCGTTCTCTGCACATGCTGGCGGAAAAAGTGGCAGAAAAAGAAGCAGAAAATTCAGAGGGAATTCGTCCAGAGGATATACAAACGATAGTGAAGTTTTCGATTAATACATCACAGATAACTAGAAACACTACTGAAGGTAATACTCCGACTGCTGAAAATATTGTACTGGATTTAGCGAAACATGGGTACGATATGGTTACATGGCCTGCCGAAGCTCGAAGCAATGTGATGGATTTGATAAGTAAGTTTAATACAAAGGTAGGCGAGAAAAGTTTAAGTGCGGCCCTGAAACTGGCTTTTGTGGAAAGAGGATTTCAGACTGTCTCGGAAAGAAATCTCAGGAAGCGGGTTATTCGGGATAAATGCCGATAAGTAAAAGCTTTCAGAGTTTTTAAGTCCTTGATTAAATTGTTATTTTTATAAAACCGGTGGCGCGTTTTTCGCCTCCTTTCTTGGTTTACATCCCCCTCGCGTGGCCTCCTGATATGATAAGATTATACTCATTGAAGGAGGGTGTATGGATCAAATAATTGAATTTACGCCAGTTCTTACTTTTTTTGTTCTTTATACAGGGCTTCTCTTTGGAGCTATACACTGGATGTTGAAGGCTCAAATAAGCCCTATCAAAGAATTGTTGACTAATCATATCACCGAAACCAACCATAGGATCACTGAAACCAATCAGAGGATCACCGAAACCAACCAGAAGATCACTGAGACCAGTCAGAGGATCATCACTGAAACCAATCAGAGGATCGCCGAAACCAATCAGAGGATTGATACTCTTAGTGCCGAAACCAATAACAAGATTGATGCTTTTAGGGTGGAAGTGACTGAATCTATCAAAGACACAAATACGAATGTTACCAAGTTGTATGAAATACTTTTACAACAACAGAATAAAGAATAATCTCTTTTAAAAATTGTATGCCAGCAACATATTTTTAACTAATGTATGCTCAGCAACACATTATTCCCCGACTTTTTCAAATAAATCATCGTTCGCCGAGGTATGAGCAATAAGTCCGGTCACATATAAAGACTTTTTCACTGGCCATTCAGGTTTTTTTCAGTTTCTTGCAAGCCGGGAATCAAATTAAAATCAGGTTTTTTTCAGTCCCGCGCTGGTGGGGATCAAACATAATGCTATGTATAATTCGGAAAAAATTCGAAATCCGGTTTTTTTTCTAAAAAAACTACCTTTTTGGGCGTCTATTCAGCCCTTCTGGTTTTGCACATATAAAAATAAGTTCAATAAAAAGAAAGGAGAAAGATATGAAAACACATATCACAAATATAAAAAAAACACCGGAAAGTCGGCAAACCATAAATAAAGAAGCTAGGTATTCAAGTGGTCTTTCGTTGCTGGGAGACTCTCAGCCACCCTATCATCCCTATAAAAGATCGAAAGTACCAAAATGGAAAAAGGTGATTCAGGCAATGAATTATAAATCTAGCAAGTGGGGGCATCAGACAGTGGAAGGGGCATCAAACCGGCGAAGTGTAAACAAACAAAGAGGGCAAGGGTTGATCGAATATTTGATTTTGGTGGCTTTAATGGGTGTTGCCACCATTGGAATAATACGAGTATTAAATCAAACCATTAAAGCTCGTTTTGCCTCTGCGGTGTACGCTCTTCAAGGGAAACCCAAGAAAGTAAAAACAGAGAGTGTAAAAGAACAGGATTACAAAAAAAGCGACTTAAGTAATTTTATGAATGGAGCTGCCAGCAAAAAAAAATAATGATTTGTTTAAACAGAACTAGGAAAAGAATATGAAAAAAATAAAAAACAACAAAAAAAGACCATCAGGGCAGGCTTTAGGGGAAACTTTGGTGTTACTGCCTTTAGCAGTTTCCTGTTTTATCCTATGCTTTTTGTTTTTTCATGTTCATGCGCAACATTTATGGATGGATCATCAGCTTTATCAGTCTTTGGTTTGTCTGGCGAAGGGGCAGACAAAGCCTCATTGTGAAAATCAAATGGAGAAAAAAATAGAAACTTTTTTATGGACCGGAAGATTACAAAATATCCAGTTTTATAAAAAAGAAAACGAATGGAAAGGTTCTTTTATTTGGAACACCAAATTTTGGCGCATCCAATTTAGACAAAAACTTCAGCTAAAGAAGGGAGTTTTATTATGAAATTTTTTTCGGATTTTCGGAAAAACAAAAAAGGATTTATCATGGTTTTGTGTTTAATCAGCTTGCCACTTTTTATCAGCTGCCTGATGGTTTTTACCTCTCTTATATTTTGTATCCGAAATCATGATCTCGCTCAAAGCATTTGTATTAAACACACTTTGCAAACTCAGGAGCATATCAAACAGGCTTTAAAGCTCCTGCTGAGCCTTAATCCTTTGGCAGATCAGCTGAGACATACGCAAAAGCATTTGGAAAAGCTTTACCGGCAAGCCTTAAAAGCCAGAGAGCCTGCTACTATCATCGCGTTACGGACAAAAATAGAAATCATAAAACAAAAAAGACGGCTTTTGGACAGAAAACAAAAAAATATTTTAAACTCAACCGTAGGGTCTGTGGAACTGGGTTTTACCTCTTTCAAACAACAGATAATGAAACTTTATCCAAACTATATAAAAAAAGATCACCTTCAGCCTGTTCCTTTGGCCGTGGAAGCAAAACCAAGAGGGGATATAGCTCCATCTTATCACCCTATGTCTGATTTTTCTTTACGGCAAATTTTATCTTTTTCTTGGAAAATGCCTCTTTACCAGTTTTTGCCAACATGGTTGAAGAGGGCTTTTTTTCAAAATTATTTATCTGCCTACAATTGTTCAGCCACCATAAAAAAAAGTGGTGGAAAGTGGAAAACCGCTCTCACGGCTCGTGCTTTTCAAGCAAGCTACAGGTTGTGACTAACACATAAAGAAAGGGGTAAAAAATGAAAAAAACATTTCTTCATCATAAAGCAGGACAACTGCTGTTGGAGGCACTTTGTCTTATTTTATTTTCCTGTGCTTTTTTGGCGTTGCTTTCCCATCTGTATGAAAAAGGGAAAAAAGAAATTCACATAAGCAGGGGAGGAAAATACACGAACCCTCAAAATTATAAAGATAAACTTCAGAACTAGTAAAAATAAAGGGGTTTTAAAAAGGAGTGAAAAATGAATCAGCTTAAAGTAAAAAAATGGATTACAGAAAATAAAAAAAGCTGGCAGATATGGCTTATTTTAATTTTAATTTCTCTGCTTTTCACTCTCTTTCCCGGTAAAAAGAAAACTCAGGAAAACCCCCGTGCTCGCAATTTGGACACATATATCCCTGAAGGATTTGTGTTGGTGCCGGTAGAGATTGGCAATGGCTCTTCTCTGGATGGATTGCTGGAAAGCAAAGGAGTGGTGGATTTATATACTGGAGATCCGGCCCGTAAAAAAGCGGAAAAAGTGGCAGAGTCTGTAAAAATTATACGCTCACCCCGAAACCCATCTTATTTTGCCGTACTGGTTCCGGAAGATAAAGCCAGCTTTTTGATTCAAAGATTTCAAGCTTTTCATGCGGTTATTCAAAATCCTTCGCAAAAAAAGAGAACCTATATTCAGCCTTTACGCAAAAAAAGAAAAAGAACTATTGTAATAGAGCTTGATAATTCATCTGTTTTTAATTAAGGCAGTAATAGGAAAAAATTTTTAATCGTGCAATATAAACTTTAAGAAGTATTTTTATGTTTGAAAAAGAAAACCAAAATCTGTATCGAAAGAAAGCTCTCCTGCTTGCAAGCTGTTTTTTATATTCGGCGGTTTTTCAAACATCAATAGTGGTTCCCTTCTCTGCGTCTGGTGTGCCTTTAACCGGCGGGACTTTGGCAGGCCACCACACTTTAGCTGGAAATAATCCCCATAACATGGCCAACACCTTCAGCAATATACAAAATCAGGAGGCCACCACCACCATTCATTCAAAAGGCCAACCACCCATACTTATTCAAGCCGTGGAAACCAGCACCACGGAGTTTTCTGCTTACACCACAGCTGAGATGATAAAAACTTATGCCAAATATCAGCTGGAGGTAAACAGAAAAACCCCCAGACCCGTTAAACTCAATGCCCTTTTAAAGAAAGCGCAAATGGAATTTTTGTCACCCGAACCAAGTCGTTCCCAAAAGACTTTTCAGATCATAGCCGACAACATACACTCTTTTGATTGGAATACAGAGGAAAGAAAAATTATTTTCTATGCTTTGTTTCGTCTGGCCCAATTAGAAAAAAACGCGCAAAAACAAGAACTCTTTTTAAAGGAAGCTTTAACTTTCGAAATGGGTCTTAAACTGGAAACTCAGATATTTCCACCACCATTGATCAGGCTTTACTCAAAACTTAAAAAAACCGCCAGTTTTACGCGCCTTAAGCTAAGCCAGCTTTTTCCTCTCCATGAAATTTTGATGATTAACGGCAAAGTTTATTCCAACAGAGAAAAAGTTGCCCTTCCTTACGGAATGTATCGGGTAACAGCTTTTAGTTCTTCTCATAAAAGTTGGAGGCAAACTTTGTCCTTATCTCGCCTCATTTCAAGAAAAGTGAAAACTCGACCACTCATAAAAGGTTCCTGCCAACAAACAAATTTAAAAGAATTAAATCCAGCCTTGCGAAAGCGAGTGCGGGTTTTATTTCCCAACTTTTGTGTATGGAGTTTTCCTCTGGTGGAGTCAGTTAAATTATCGGAAAATCTTTTGCCGGCTGAAATAAAAATGGTGGAAAAAGAGTTGGAAAAACCAGCACAAAGCAAGGAATGGTGGGAAGAGGAATGGCTTTGGTTGGGTACAGGTTTGGCTGTGGCTTTAGGAGCTGTGTTTATATTCAGTGAAAGCAAAGATAAAAAAACAAAGCCGGAAAAAAAGCCAACAGTAAAAATCGGTTTTTAAAAAAACCAACCTGCCGGCAGGTGTTGTACAGCATAGGGCTTTTTAGGACCACGCACTTTTTTGGCACTCCAGTTATGATCCATTTTATCTAGGAAGTAGGGGGGATCTGTTAATACAATATCTATGGAGTTATTTTTTAACTTTGGCAGAAAGCAAAGAGCATCGTCATGAATAATTTTGTTAATATATTTTTTCATGGCTTATCCCACAAATCAGGAGATTGTCCTTTATATAGGCAGTATAACACTGTATGGGTCAGGTTATATTCCGCGGATTATTCTGCCACGGTTTATTGGCTGATCTTTCCTGTCTTCTTCTCTTTCTCTGCCACCAGCACCAACGCCACTTCCGTCACTATCATCATCACCACCGCCACCAGCTCCGCTGAAGTTAAAGTTATTTCCACTTCCACCGTAGAGGGTTTGCTGGATTTGTGCTTGAAGACGCCATATTTCCTGTTGCAAGCCACTTACAGCTTGTTGCCTTTGCATGTAGTTATTCATCTGTGACATCCGCCAAGACATTAAAGCTTGTTGATATTGCATGTAAGACTGCATTCCACCAGCCATCATCATACCGGGCATCATGCCACCCATCATAGCCATACCACCACCCATCATACCGGGCATCATACCGCCCATGCCCATCATACCGGGCATCATGCCACCCATCATAGCCATACCACCACCCATCATACCGGGCATCATACCGCCCATGCCCATCATACCGGGCATCATGCCACCAATCATCATACCGGCCATACCACCACCCATCATACCGGGCATCATACCACCCATGCCCATCATACCAGGCATCATACCGCCAATCATCATACCGGCCATACCACCACCCATCATACCGGGCATCATACCACCCATACCACTCATACCCATCATACCAGGCATCATACCACTCATACCCATCATACCGCCCATCATCCGCATTTGTTGCATTTGTGCCATTTGGTACATAAAGGGATTGCCAAATAGATTACCGCCACCGTACATAGTGGGGGAGCAAGCCAAAGATGAGGAACTGCCAAACAGTCCACCACCATAAAGCCCCTTCATAATAAAAGGGTAAGCAAGGCCCATAGCAAGGCCAGGTTGAGCCGCAAAACCTTGTTGGTCTCTTAATTTATTTGCTTCTTTAATTCCATAATAACCCATAGCGGCCGCACCCACAGTACCAACCACATTGCCCAAGACTTCCCAACCGGAAGGGGCAGGGTCTACAATCTCTTTGAATCTTGTAAGTCGTCTTTCCCAACAATCATCACAATTATCTGCTTCTGTGCCATATAGTCTAGCTTCTTCTATCTCTTCATAAGTTTCTTCTATGCCTTCCAGTTCACTTACAATATCATGTCTTTTCTTTTCCTCTTTCTTTAAGTCCTTAATTAATTCTTGCAATGCTCCTAAGGCTTCATTACAAGCTCTTTTCCCACCTCTGTCTGAATTGCTTTGAAGTGAGGTTCCTTTAATCTCTTTCCAATTATCAAATCTTTTTGTTTTTTTGATAGCACACTCACTGGGATTCCGGCAAAGTTTATCTTTAATTTCCCCTTCTGAACCGGCACACCTTCCCCATTGTTTCCATAAAGCACAATCCGGGTCTTGTTGGTTATCGCCCGTATTCGCTAGTACTCTTGCTGTTCTTTGTGGTTGGCAGGAACCACCTTTTACACAAATTTGACCTGCTGGACACGGCGTATTAGGACAAGTCAGGTCTGTTTTTAATTCGAGAGGGGGTGGTGCATCATCACCCCCAGCATCATCAGCAGGAGTAGGAGTACCACCAGCATCATCAGCAACAGCAGTAGGAGGAGCACCATCACCCCCAGAAGTAGTAGGACCACCATCACCATCAGGAGCACCACTGGAGGAGGTGCGTTGTGCTACTTCAAGCATATCACATGTTTCGTTTCGTTGACATATATCATTACAACACCTGTAGCCCTGTTTATTGTTACAAGTCTCTTCACAGCCCTTGGGTATAGAGTTAGATTTTTCTACTACTAGTGTTGCTTTTGGGCTTGTTGTTCTTGGTGTTGGTGATGTTCTAGTTGCTCTGATAGCTCCCTGAGTCATACATTTGTAGGTACCATCTGGTTGTATCACACAGTTTTGGTTTTCGCCTTGACAACTTGCCTGACAGGCCCGGCGATTTCTTTGTGTTTCCATCGCTCCTGAAAATGCAACACCTTGATCATCAATAGCAATCTCAGTGTTGCTTTGTTTGTTTCGAATGTTTTTTAAAATCTCATTTCTCTGGTCTGGTGTAACAGTTGCTTCCGCGGAAGGGGTCACAACATCAAGGGGTTTGTTTTTTAGGGCACTGAAAAGGCGGGTATAAAGTTTTTTTAAGTAAAGAACCAGTGTATCAGGTGGCTTTAAAGCCTCAACAAAGCTGGTGGCTATACTGGTTTTGATTTGTGGTTTATCCTCAAAGTCATAATCCAGCATTGCATAGTCATCACCATCCCCACACCAAAATTCATACTCATCACGATAATCACTTCCTTTTCTCATATAGTCTAGGACTTGATCCACGACATCATCACCAACACCACTATCATCACCATCAAGTCGTTCTGCTATATCGTCCCTAAGTTTTCCGATCTCTCTTTTTAATTCTTTAATCGCCTCATCTGACTTTTCTAGTTGCCGTCTTCGTAACTTCTCTTGATTTCTTAATTTGGCTTTTTCCGCGCCAAAATTCTTTTCTTTGTTAAAAAGTCCACCTTGCATGGCCGCTAGGTACAAAGGTAAAGCACAATTAGCCTGTGCGCCCTGAGCATAGAAAGCTTGAGTGGGATTTGAAAAAGAAAGTGTTATGAAAAAAAATAAAGCCCTGATAAGACCAGAGTGGAATTTATTTAAAAAACTATTTTGGAGCATATTACATTTCACCTTTCTACAATTTTAATCTTTTTTCCTTATCCAAGAAAATGGAGGCTTTATAACTGGCTGGGTATCCTCTCTGATTTTCTTTTCGGCATTATCCCACTAAAGTATAAATGATTTTTCTGAAAAAATAAGCCTTGACAGCAAAGAAAGTGTGCGGAGTTGATTCAAAATCGAAAATAAAACCTCTTTTGTTCTGTTATGGGATAAAAAAAACTTTAAAAACCTCGACCATTGATTAGTTATTTGCCCGAGAAAATCTGCCTTAGCAAGCTTAAAACCTGATTAAGATGCCCAAATATAATTACTTCGTGTAACCACTTTATTTCATTCGGCATTACTGGACCAGTTGAATTAATGTTTTGTCACTGGCGTACTCTCATCTGCTTTAATTTGTAATTAATGATCCATTCTAATGCAGATGTATTCGGATCTGGGTTTGCTGGATATGTTTCATAAGCGTTCACAAAATTATTAAATGTTTGGGGGCTTTTTTGCGAAAGTAAGCTTTGCAGATTATTATCAGCAATGCTATCAAGAAGAGACAAATGCAAGGATTTGGTAATAATTGAATTTGCGCCAGTTTTTTGTGTGCTCTCCTGAAACAACCGGCTTAATTGTTCTAAAAAAGGGGTACTGATATCTTCATCACTTGTATCTTTGTTCCAGCCCATTTCCTGATAAAAATAAAGATAATCAGCTTTGCGGGTAAAACCTGTTTTTGAATCTTTAATGCTGGAAATGAGAACTTCCTTAAGATCCCCATTTGCTTTCAGCTGATTTATCACACTGTTATACCAACTTTTATCTTTGTTGTCTTTATCGGTTATAAGAGACATTAAACGATTAAAATTGGCTTCAATGGCAGAAGGACCTTCTTGAAGAATTTTGTTTATTGCTTGTGTTATGGCTTGTTGGTTATCAGTTTCAAGGGCGCGTTTCAGATCACAGCCAAGCTTTTGGTATTTTTGCAGATTTTGTTTTGTCAGCAAGTCGGCCTCCTGCTCATCTTTAATATAGCAAGCTGTGGGAGCACTTGCATTGTTCGTCCAATGTTTTGTCCAAGCCCTGGCGGAAAGATATTGATGGCAAGCGGGGTTACTTTCGTTGTTTATAAAATTCAAAAAATTCAGTATGTCTGCTGTCTCATCATCTGCATCAGAGCCTGCCGTATGCAGTTTGCTTACCAAATTAATAAAGTTTGGAAGGCTTCTTTCAGATCTAGATTTCTCACCTGGAGCTATAGCTCCCCAACCATAAAGAGAGGAGTTTGGGAACATTCTTAAATAACGATGACTTAGCTTATCGTTTTCAGCCAAAGTGGAGCTGAATGCCTGATTGTGTAAACTATGAGCCGAATTAGCCTTTACTTCGTAAGCTTCACTGATACGGATGCTTTCCTGATCAGCACTTGGGCCTGCTTTCAGATGCTTTTCGCTTTTGACAGTCTGACAACCCATCAAAAATAAACTTTCCACATTGGAAAACCATTCCGCACAACCTGGTTCACAAGATATATCCTCCATAAAATCCAACTTCAATGTATTCCCTGTTGTCTGCTTGCCGGAAAAATACCCAGTGTGATGACCGGAAATAACCAAGGAATCACATTCACTGGTTTTAAGCATTTCTTTAAATTGATCCTCAACGGGTTTGCCGGCGTTGGTGTCTCCATAAAACTCTTTTACCTCTATATTGGGATTGCTTTGGTATTGATTCGCGAATGTCTTTTTTTCCTTTGGGTTGTTTAAGGAAAAAAAACAAAAGGTGGTTTTTTCATCGTCTGTTGGTTCTTTTGATTTACAGGTAGTGGCGTTGACATCATTTATAACTGCTAAAAAGAAAAGAAAAAACAATACCCGGAAAACACGCATAATTATAAACCTGATAAAATAAAGCCATCAATACAGCTGATCATAATATAAAAAGTCCAGGTTTACAAAGTGAACCTGGCTCGACCTTAAAAAACAGGACTAAATTTTTACAAATCAGCAATTATTGGAGAGAATCTAAACCCCATTTTTTAATCCGTTTGGTTACATTTAACTTCATTGTTTTTCTTATATTCGTTCCATTTGTCAATATAAGAAGGATTTTTGTCATGCTTATCACCTGTAATATTTTCCACATAAGATATATTCATGCAAGCACCTTGTATTTTCCCTTTCATACAAAAAAACCTAAGAATATATATTTTTGTTTTATCCCAAGAAGATATTGGTTTTGTAGTTTCCAGAGATTCGTCTGTAGTTTCCAGAGATTCAGCTTTCATTCCTAGGGCTTCATTTATTTCCTCTGGAGACATGTTTATTATTGCTTGTGTTGCGTCTGATATATACCTTTCTGTTTGATAACCCATTATAGTGTATCTCCATAAGTTTTTTTCTGTCGTACTCATTTCTGACCAAGGTTTATCTGGCATCTTTGGAGAGTGATTGTTATAGTGGCCGTGGTCATTGCAAACTGGTTTTATTTCATTTGTCGGTTTTTCACATTTGTCTTTATGTATGTTAAGCCATTTGCAATTAAGCGTGCGTAAAGCCTCCTCAAAACCACAATAAGGATTATTAAGGCAGGTTTTTGAACTATCAATATCTTGTTTGTACTCCGGGTTGCAGGTAAGCCCTTTCATTGTTCTGTAATGGTTCTGTTGACAAACCTCTTTTATATTTTCAGGATCTTCTGGATCCACCCTAGGAGCTTGATTTGTTCCTCTTTCATTACATTGTTTAAGCCCTTTATAGTCGTTCCCCAGAGTATTTATCTGAAAAGGTCCAAAGCTACTTTCAGCCTGGAAAAATCTGGTTCTTTCTCCAGAGATGGCATGATTAATTGTCGTAGATTGTTCACTATAGTAATGTCATCATTAAAAGCAATAGTCGTTACACAATTAATACAGTTTGTGCCGGCTTCGGTTTGTGTATCCTCCTGAATTAAAAAAGGACTTTTCCTAGCGAAGCGCGCAGTGGCCAACTGAACTGGCTGGTTGTTTATATTTACAGTGTTTCTGGTTGTAAAAACAGTACTTTCCTCATTCATTTTCACATTCATCAGATCCACCATTACTGTTCTGCTGACTGGTTGCTCTGTGTTTTGTTTGTCCTCCTCTCGGCTTAAGGGAATATAATAGGTGTGCTGGTCCTTATGGAGAGTGGAAGGGCCGAGGCTGGAATAGTAATGGGATAAATAATTGAAAGGATGCCCCCATTTTTTCGAGACGAACTGATATTCCTGCATGATTTCTGTCGGGATCACCATACGAGTTCCTGCCGGAAGTATGTCCTCAAAAGAGGAAAATTTGGCGATAGGTTCTGCGTGGTTTTCGATGGAAAAAAAGAAGAGCAGAAGAAAAATAAACGCAGAAAAACAAAATTTTTTAAACTCAATCAACTTTAAATTTGGAAGGCCCTCAAAATACTTCATACTATCAATATATGAAAGAGTCTCAGAAGACCTGCTTTTTCCATTTATCAAAATTTCAAATCGGAAATACATAAAGCGAATTATACAGACGAAGAAAAGTATCATTTTGACTACAAGTGGTTGTGGATATTTTTATTTATCGGTTGTGAGCAAAGAGGGATGAACAGCCTGATTCCAAGCAGGGATATCAACAATAGCAATAAAAACATTTTTCCATTGTATAATATAACTATCCCTGACAGCTGTAAAAACAGTACCTTCCTCATTCATTTTCACATTCATCAGATCCACCATCACTGCTTTTTTGCTGATTGGTTGCTCTGTGTTTTGTTTGTCCTCTCGGCTTAAGGGAATATAATAGGTGTGCTGGTCCTTATGGAGAGTGGAAGGGCCGAGGCTGGAATAGTAATGAGATAAATAATTGAAGGGATGCCCCCATTTTTTCGAGACGAACTGATATTCCTGCATGATTTCTGTCGGGATCACCATACGAGTTCCTGCCGGAAGTATGTCCTCAAAAGAGGAAACTCCTGTTCCGTTTCCTTCAGTGACACAAAAAACGGAAAAAATGCTGAATAAAAAAAGTGAGATTGGTTTAATAATTTTTTTTAAGTTTAACATCTTCACCCTTTGTTACTTGGAAGTTTTTTGATATTTGTGAAATTATACGGAGTTGCAGTAATTTTGTCAATCTGTGTGTCAATCCGTTTTTTTATGTTGCGTTTTTCAGGGGCAGGATACCAAAAGAGAAGCTGGATAAAAGAAAGTGTAAGTATCAACACTTTATCGAAAAAATTTTAATTTATTGATATTATTGGATAAATAATTTGAAAGTTCGCCAATACAACTTCCAAAAATAGAAAATGGCACGAAGTTTGCATAACGATTATTGATGAAATATTTATGCCTTTTTTTGTTTGCCATGATTATTCTTCCGCTTGAAATAGCTGGTTCGTTTTTGCTTTCTTTAAAAGGTAAAAACCAATCAATTTTATTTTCAACAGCTTTTGCGAAAGAACCCGCAGAAAAAAAGCAAACTCTCCTCTTGGAAAGAGGAGAAATGACTCAACTTTTTAGTCCTTTTTTTGAAAAAATATGGTTGAGCAAACCAGGTATTGTTTCTGTTCAGGATAAAGGTTCTGCTGTAATTGTTCGTGCTAAAAAAGAAGGGGAGGTGCTTTTAAGTTTGGATTCCCGTTTATACCACATTCATGTTTTGAGCGAAGAGCAAAAGAAAAACCTGATGGCTATAAATGAGTTTCTTTCTAATCGCATGGGCCTTAGAGCGCGATTTATAAAAGACCATATTCATATTCAAGGTCACCTTTACCGGGAAAAAGATTTTGGAGATCTTGCCCGAGTGGCAAGGTCTCTTAATCTGAACTATCGGTTTTCAGCAGAAGTAGCACCTTCTTTGCGCCTTAAACTAAAGGAATATATTTACAAAAATATCGGAAGCCTTTTTCATCCTGTCCTGCTTTGGGAAAAACCTTTGACGGCTCTTGTTCCTGATGAGGATTCTCTGAAAAACCTGTACCAAACAAAACTAAAACCCTTTGGCGTAACAGTCAAACCTGATCCTTCTCTCCTGCCGACTCCTCCCTTGATTAAAATAAAAATTCTTCTTGTGGAAAGTAGTAACAATCATTCTTTTCAAACTCATATTGATTTTGGAGACAAAACAATAAACCGACTGTTGGATGGCAGTCTTTTTAAAGATATGCTTTCCACCTTTAAAGCTATGGAAGACAAAGGCCAGGCTGAGATTTTATCCTCAGCAGTTTTGCTTGGTGAAAGTGGAAAGGAGTCTTATTTTCATTCTGGAGGAGAAGTTCCCATTCCTCATTTTAATCCGGAAAGTGGAACTCAGGGAATCCAATGGAAACCTTATGGAATAAGGTTGAATTTCAACGCTAAAGCGGATCAAACAGATAAAATAAATATCAAGGTTCATGCGAATATTTCGGAAGTGGACCATGCCCATTCTGTTCGTTCCGCCCCTTCCCTTAAAAGTAGCAATATTACCACTTCTATAACCATGAAGAGTGGACAAAGTCTCCTGCTTTCCAAATTGATACGGCGACAAAAGGGGAAAAGTCGCTCCGCCCCAGCGGAAATTTTTCGCCTGCCTTTAGCTGGTCCACTACTCTCCTTTAAAGGAAAAATTACAGAACATACCCGCTTGAATATTTTTATCACGGCTATTTTGTTAAAAGCAAATTCACCATGAACAAACCGGAAACAGGGGGAAAGAATACATGCAACCTGAAGAGCTGGTAAAACCATCAGTGCAGGAAACTGAAGTGCCCGTAAAAGCATCGGTGCTACAACCTGAAGATCTGGTAAAAGCATCGGTGCTACAACCTGAAGTGCCCGTAAAAGCATCGGTGCTACAACCTGAAGCTCCAGCAGAAAACCCAGAGTTAAAACTTGCTTTCGCCAGGGTTTTTAAAAAAATCCAGGAGCTTTCAGAGATGGATTTTTCCCGGTTAAGCTCTCTTAAGCAGGAGGCAACAGAATCCTATATAAACAACATGAAAGCCAAACTGGAAAAGCTTTCTCCCCCTCAGTACCATGCTCGTCTCAAAGAAGAGTTTTTTGGATTAGGCCCTGTTGAGCCACTTATGCAAAACGCCGATATTTCAGAAATTATTATCAACGGGAAAGATCAGATTTTTTACGAGCAAAAAACCTGCCTTCATCTTTTACCGGATACATTCCTCTCCCAACTCACCTTTCATAATTTTATTCACCGTATCTTGGAATCAGCAGATATGGTGCTTAGCCTGAAAAAGCCTTTTGTGGATGGAAACTGGAGAGGTTGGAGGGTCCATGTGATTAGGCAACCGGTGGTTCAAACAGACTTTCACTTAAGCTTTAGAAGGCATCCTCGTAACCCGTGGAGTTTTTCCCGGCTTAAAGATCAGAGATGGGCACCGGAAAAAGCCATTAAACTGATTGAAAAACTTCTTCAGGAAAAAACAAATATTTTAATTGCAGGTCCTACCAGTTCGGGAAAAACATCTGTATTAAATGCTTGCCTCCAATGCCTCCCCCCAAAAGAGCGAGTTATAACTATTGAAGACAGTAGTGAGCTTATCCTCCCCAATGCTTTCAGTACAAAACTTCTGACCCGTGAGAACAGTAACAGTCCAAGCACTCTCCTGAATATTGATCAAAGCGAATTGGTCAGACAAAGCCTGCGTATGAGACCAGACAGAATAATCATGGGAGAGACCAGAGGCACGGAGGCCAAAGATCTGCTTATGGCTCTGGCAACAGGACACAGTGGTAGTCTGGGAACTATTCACGCCAAAGATCATAAACAAGCTCTTTGGCGACTGGAAATGCTGGTGCAGATGGGTGCTCCATCCTGGGATACCTACACTATAAGACAAATGATTGTACTCAGTATTGAGTATTTGATTGTACTGGGCAAATACAATGGAGAAAGGAAACTGATGGGTGTTTATCAGCTTTCCGGGGTGGAAAAAACCGGTTTTTTATTTGAAGCCCTTTACACTCACTTATCCAACCCTGAGTCTTTTTTTATCAGCTGAATACCCAAATCCAACAGCTGATCTCTTTCAGGAGCGGAAGGAGCGGATGACATTAAACAAAGGCCACTCGTGGTTTTGGGGAAAGCGATCACATCCCTTATATTATCCGTACCACTCAGGAGCATTAACAATCTGTCCAAGCCCCAGGCGATTCCACCATGAGGAGGGACTCCATAACGAAGTGCTTCCAGAAAAAAGCCAAACTTTTCTTGGCATTCTTTCTGACTCAAGGCCAGTGCTTTAAAAATCGCTGACTGTGTTTCCTGATTGTGTATTCGCATACTGCCACCTGCAAGCTCCTGGCCATTGCAAACCAGATCGTATGCTTTGGCCCGTAAAGGTCGAACATCCAACTTTTGCGCTAAAAGCAAAGACAGATCTGCATCCAAAGGTGCTGTAAAAGGGTGATGACAGGACTTCCATCTCTGATTTCCACTATCATATTCCAATAAGGGAAAGTCTCTTATCCACACAAATTTATCCTGATTCGTGTTGATTAAACCTTCTTCTTTTCCCAATGTGCGAATTAAAAAATCTGCGGAAGGGGAGATTTCCCTTGGCGAACCAGCTAATATCAAAACAACTCCATTTTCTCTTCCGCCGGCAGATGAAAAAATTTTTTGCAATATGACTTTATCCATCCATTTTTCCGCAGGGGATTTCAACTTCCCTTCCTCGGAAGATTTAATCCAAAGCAATCCTCCTAAGCCTCGCTTGATGACCTCATTTGTGATTTTTTTCAAACGGCTGGTGTTAAAATGCTCCTGAAAACCTGAAAGCGACAAAGCCCTGACCACTCCGTTTTTTTTCAATACTCTCTCCAGCACTTCAAAACCAGAGCCTCGGGCAACTTGGCTGATATCTTTTAGCTTTAAGGGATTTCGTAAGTCCGGGCGGTCTGTCCCATATTCCCTCATAGCCTGCTCGTAGGACATGGAAGGAATATCACCCACTTTCTGATTTTTGAATTTTTTCCATAATGTGTTCAATAGATCCGTATTGATTTGCAAAATATCCTCTTCATTGACGAAACTCATTTCCATATCAATTTGTGTAAACTCGGGTTGTCGGTCAGAGCGCAGATCCTCATCCCGGAAACAACGAGCTAGTTGAAAATACCGATCCACTCCAGAGATCATTAAAATCTGCTTTAAAGTTTGAGGGCTTTGCACCAAAGCGTAAAAAGAACCAGGATGCAAACGGGAAGGCACTAGGTAATCTCTCGCCCCTTCAGGAGTGGTCTTATATAAAACTGGGGTGTTTACCTCAATAAAACCTTTAGGGTTTAACTCCTTTCGAATTTCCTGATATAGCTCGTGGGCCATCTGAATATTTTTTTGCATGCGCTTGGATCTCAGATCCAAATAGCGGTATTTTAAACTCAGGCTTTCAGACACATTTTTACTTTCCACCACAAACGGTGGTGTATCTGCCCGGGAAAGCAGTTTGCATCTTTTTGCCACCACTTCCACTTCTCCAGTTGGTGTTTTATCGCTCACCATGTCCTTCGGCCTCATACATGCTTTACCCTGAACGGCCACCACACTTTCCGGACCAAAAGAGGAGACTTCTTTTGCCAAACCCTCTTTTTTAGGATCCAACACCACCTGTACATATCCCTTTTTGTCTCTCAAATCCATAAACAATAATCCGCCGTGATCTCTGATTTTTTTAACCCAACCCATAAGCACCACTATCTCTTCTGCATGTTCAGCCCGAAGATCACCGCAATAGTGACTGCGTTTTAAGTCTTTAATAAATTCTTTTGGTTTCATAAGATTTATACTCCTGTATTCTGTTTAAAATTTCAAGTAAGTGCTAGGGAAAAATTAAATTTCTCGTGCGCGTAAAGAAGAGCTTACTACTTTTCTCCTTTGAGGAGAGAAATAGCCGACTGATAGCTACTTTCATGTTTAAATATAAAATTTCCGGAAACCAGCACATCAGCATGAGATAACAAATGTAAAACTTTATCATTCACACCTCCATCCACATGAATAGATACATTATTGAGATCTTGCCGGGCCAGTTCTTCCTGCAAAGCTTTGATTTTTGAAACCTGATCCAACAGTAAGTCCTGACCACCAAAGCCTGGTTCAACAGTCATAATCAAGACTAAATCCAGTTCCTGCAGAAAAGGGAATAGCTTTTCTAAAGGTGTGGCAGGTTTTAAAGTTAAACCTGCCAATACTTTTTGCTCGCGAATTTGGTTTAAAACCTCTCGAGGATTTTTAGTGGATTCTATATGGATGGTTATGGAGTCTGCGCCCGCAGACGCAAAAAAAGCAATCATTTTTCCTGGTTCATTTACCATTAAATGAACATCCAAAGGCAAAGCGGTGATTTTTTTTAGACTTTTCACCACGGGAGCTCCTACAGTCAAATTAGGGACAAAATGTCCATCCATTACATCAATATGGAGTCGATCTGCGCCCGCAGACTCCAAAGCCTGAGCTTCTTCCCCTAAGCGGGAAAAATCAGCCGATAAAATACTGGGAGCCACTAATTGATTTTTACTTGAAATTATTTCTTTTTTCCAGTTCAAGAAAAAAAATCCCCCTCTTTTAAATTATATCCTCTTATGTACTCTCCAGCAGACATGATTTTTTTGGACTCTGGATGCACTTGAATAACAGAAAGAGAGGAATCCCCACAAGCCACTTTAAAGTGATCAGAACCTGTCTTCACTACTTGTCCGGGAGAAAAACCAGTGTCATTTTTTAACTCAGTGCTGGAAGTGGAAACAGCAAAGTCAGATTGAAAACTTGGCGAAGTTTCGTGTTCAATATCCCATTTTGCTTTATAAATTTTTATTCTTTTTCCCTTGTAAAGGGTGTAAGCTTGAGGTCCTTTGACCAAAGCTCTGATTTTATTAAAAATCTTAAGAGAAGACTCGTTCCATATAATCCGACTTTCTTTTTTATCAATTTTTTGAGCATAACTCACTTGAGTTTCGTCCTGTAAAACAGGAGTAAGACGACCTTTCATGTATTCCCGTAAATCTGTTAAAAGGTCCTGAATCAAATCTGTCATTTTTTTAAAAGCATAAGAGGAATCCATTTCCATATTCATTTCAAATGAGCGTGTTCCTATTAAAGGGCCTGTATCCAAATGAGGAGTCATTACCTGCAAACTCATGCCTAATTTTTTGTCTCCGGCCATAATAGCCCGCTCTATAGGAGCTGATCCCCTCCAGCGGGGAAGCAGGCTGGCGTGAAAATTCAAAGCTCTTTCAGGAAACATGGATAACAAAACCGGAGGAAGTATTTTTCCGTAAGATATCAAAACAAGCCACTTTGCTTGCAATTTTTTTACTTGAGACAAAAAATCCGGATCTTTTAAGTTATCTGGTGTCAATACAGGAAGGGATAATTCTTTAGCTCTTTGAGCCACGGCAGAATCCAGAAAACGCATCCCTCTTCCTTGCCGGCGCGACTTTTGTGTAACAATTCCTTTTACTTCAAACTCAGGATGTCGCAACAGATGATTCAAACCCTGAAGAGATATGTCATCTGTGCCTAAAAATATAACAGAAAAAACTTGGTGCTTCACAATATATCTTCTTTTTGTTTATCTGAATCTGGGTCATCTGGCGCAGGGTAGCCATATTTTTTTATTTGAGCACGAAGACGATCCGCTTTAACAAGGCTTAAGTGATCTATAAACAATTTCCCGTTCAAATGATCTATCTCATGCTGAATACAAACAGCCAGCACTCCGTCTGTTTTTATTAAAACTGTTTTTCCGAATTTATTTATACCTCGCACTTCAATTAAGGCAGATCGTTTCACTTCCGCGTAATAAGAAGGAAAACTCAAACATCCTTCCCTAAAAAGAATCTTCCCGGACTGACTGAGTATTTCAGGGTTAAACAAAACTACGGGCTGGGCAACTGATTTTTCATACTTTCCTATTTCCACACTTTCATATCGTTCACTGCCACTGGAATAAAGTGCCCGTGTATCTGCCGTTAAAACCCGCACAAAATGATTAACCTGAATGGCAGAAAGCCCTATTCCATGAGAGGCATACATGGTTTCCAGCATATCATCAGCTAATTTTACCAAATCATCTGTTATTTTCTTAATAGGAGCGCATTTGCGTCTTAGACACGGATTGGGAAATTTCAAGATTTTCAATACAGCCATAATCAGACTTCCTCCCTTAAAAACATTTATCAGGAAATACTCAAGAAGTCACTTTTTTAGAGAGTTTTAAATATCTGCTTGTTTTTTCAAAAAAGTGTCACCAAATGACACCTGCTCAAAATTACAAGCTTTTTTCATATATAACTCGTTTTTTCATAATCCACTTGTTTAAACTTCTTGACTCAATCAAGCAAAAACAGTTTATATCTTTAAAGTTATGGGAATTGAAATTATTTTATACGACTCATCTCCTGTTGTTCAAAAGATTTTTCATCATGTTTTGTACCATTATAGACCAACAGTACATAGAATAGACGATACTTCCAAGCTGGTGGAAAAAATACAATATAATAAACCTGATATCATATTTATAGACTTCACTTTTTCACAGGATATAAAAAAACAATTGGGTGATGAGAGATTTAAAAATATTCCTGTTATTTTAATGGCAAAAACAGAGTTAAACCCGGAAGCTTTACAAGCCAGCTCCGCGCGGGATTTTTTGCAAAAGCCTATTTCAGCGGATAAACTGCGAAACTTGGTCACTCGCTTTGTGCCAAAGGCAAAAAGAAATATACTAAACAAACATTTAAAATTTCCACCTATTCCTGATTTTGTGGAAGCTAAAGGTGATCAGTCTGAAAAAACAGTAAATATTCAGCAAGATAGCCTCTATACAATGCAAAGCACTCAGCAACCACCGGCAGGAAGTATAAAGCCAGGGGGTATAAAGCCAGGGGGTATAAAGCCAGGGGGTATAAAGCCTGTTGCTGAATTCACTGAAGCTAAAAGTGAACAAAGTTCAATACCTGTAAAAGCTCCTGTTTTCAGTCAAGCACCTCATCAGCCCTCCGAACATCGGCCCTCTGAAGAAGAAGGCATAAAACCCATCACCAATGTCAATTTCACCATACCCGATTCTGAACCAGCACCACCAGCACCAAAGTTTGAAACAGCACCGGAGTTTGAACCAGCCCCGGAGCAAAGTTCAACGCCCGTAAAAGCTCCTGTTTTCAGTCAAGTGTCTCAACCCTCTGCCCCTGCTGTCCCTTCTGCCCCTGTTGCCTCTGCCCCTCCTGCCTCCTCTTCTGCCCCTCCTGCCTCCCCCCCCACTTCAGATTCCACTTCAGGAGGTATTAAACCTGTTACCGGTACCAATATCACCAAACTCGAAGAAAGACTTAGAGAAACACAGATAGATGACAAAAAACAGTCTGATCAAATACTCTATCAACCTGCACATAATACGATTGAAAACCCCAATGCAGAAAAAACAAAGCAAGACGATGTAAAAATTCTGAACACTCCAGAAGGTTCACCACCTTCTTCTGATAAAAAAATATCTGCCTTCAAACCAAAAAGTGTGCCTTTAAAAATGTTACCTGATGAAGATATCACTCAGTTAAAAAATCAGATCATCACAGATATTAAACAGTGGGAAAAAGAGCAAATTGAAAAAGAAGTCACAACACAGTTAAAGTCGCTTTTTGATCAAAGCAGTCAGGGAATCATTCAGAAAATAGCGGAAAAAGCTGTGTGGCAAGTAGTGCCTGAATTATCCAAAAAGCTTATTACAAAAAAACTGAATCAGCTGTTAGATAATGAAGAAGAGCACGATCTGGCTCCAGCACCTCTTTCAGCTCTGGATGATAACCAAGAGAAAACACCAAAAAATCAAAGCCCCCAAAACGAAAATGATCCGCTGGCCGAGGATCCAGATTTAGATGCTCTGCAAAGCTTTGATGAATACAGTAAATTGAATAACCTAGATAACGAATATGCAGAAAACAATGTAGAAGATAATGAAGAATAGTATCCATGACACTCATCGCACAATGGACAAAAAAATGGGCAAAAAAAACCGACTTACCTTTTGTGTTTTACCATCAAACCACCAGCACTAATGATAAAGCAAAAGAGCATTCAATAAACAGCCAACAATATACACCTCTTCTTTTCATTGCTGAATTTCAAACTAAAGGCCGTGGTAGAAAAAATCGTCAATGGATCAACAGCGATATGATGGTAAGTTGGAGCTATTCCCTTAAAAAAGCTCCACAGCCTGTTACGGTGGATTTAATGGGACAGGCTTTACATACAGCCCTTAAAAATTCCTGGGAGGAATGCCCTTTTACGATCAAAAAACCAAATGATATTTATATTAAAAATAAAAAAATAGCAGGATTGCTTATAGAAGTGGTCAACAAAGGCCCCGTACATACACTGATTATCGGTGCTGGCATGAATATATTTACTCATCCTCCTTCAGGTTCTTTTACTCACCTACAGGAACACATACAAAAAACAAAAATAACTGAAAAATACTGGTCGGATTTTTTAAATGAATGGCACTCACAAATCAATAAAAAAATCATGTTTTGCACAAAAGCTAATTTTTAAAGAGGCTGGCCGGCTGATCAGTTTGTTTCAAATGGAACCGCAGATATTTGTTCCGGGAAACCAAAATCATCATAAGCTCTTGCTGAAGAAGGTATAAGAGAAAGCCTGCGCGCTTTTTTTACGGCATTTCTAAGTTTTCTTTGTTCTGAATGTTTAAGACCAGTAATCCGTGCTGGACTGATTTTTCCACCTTCTGAAATGAACTGATACAGAGTCCCGGGCGATTTATAGTCTATTTTCAGTTGTTTTTTTTTATTATTAAAGGATTTGTCTTCCATTATTCATATACCTTATTTTTGTTATTATACCACAATTTTGCTGTTATACCACAATTTATTGACGAATCAACCTTGATCAGATACATTACTAATCGATAGCCTGTAAAAAACTGTGTGGCTTCTTTTAGCAGGTTGAATAAGGAGTATTTATAATGCCCCATTGTGAGTTAACTGGTAAAAAACCGGTAGTTAAGAATTTGGTAAGTCATTCCAATATTAAAACAAAATCAAGAGCTTTTCCAAATGTACGGCTTAAAGCTTTTTATAGCCCTTGTTTAAAGAGAAATTTTCGCCTGAAAGTAGCGACCAGCACTGTCAGATCTATAGACAAATCTGGCGGAATTGACAATTTTTTGATAAAATGCTCTAAAAACCAGCTTTCTCCTCATGCTTTAAAGCTACGTAAAAGCATGGAAAAGAAATTGCATAAAACCCGTGAAAAAGATCGAAAAAAAACTGCGCATAGTGAAACACAAAAAAAAGATTAAACCGGAGAATATAGCTTGAAATTAAAAATAAAAAAAGGGGATTCTGTTCTGGTTATTGCTGGTTCGGAAAAAGGCAAAAAATCCAAAGTTATTGCGATTGATTCTGATAAATTGAAAGTGCGACTGCAAGGAGTCAGAATACAAACTCACTTCGATAAAAAAGAAGGCATACAAAAAAAAGAAGGATGGGTTGCCTATTCCAATATTCGTCTTATTCCACGCGAGGGAAAGGTTTGATTAAACCCCAAAAGTTTTTAATTGGAAACAATTATGAGTAAATTTTTCTTTTTGCTGTGTTTTTTTGTGTTTTGTACAGCTATTTCAGCCCGTATAGCTGTTGATTCAGAAGAAGAAAATATCATCTCCAAAGAAAAAAAGCAGATTTTGGAAAAAGAGGAATTACAGGTTCAAGAAAGCTTTCCCCAATACAGGACGCGTTTTAGCTATAAATCTTTGCAGGAAGAAGTTTACAAAAAAATTTTAAAAAAACTAAAAGAAAAGGAACAATCAGAGTAAAAAACCTCTGTGAAGCTGACTATTTTATATAAAAGGTTTTAGTACGGCCAACCAAACAGCCCCAAAACCCCCAACAAATACAATTAACCAACTCCATTTTTTATTAACTTTGCGGGATATCATCACGGGAATCAATACTCCTAGGATGAACCATATACACAACTTCAAAATCACCCAGAAAGGAAAAGTGAACATTTTTAGACGAGCCATCAAACCAAAACCACTGACTAACAAAACCAATAAAGCCAGCCCATGTAGAGTCATGATTTTCTTTTTGTTGCCTGAACAGACCAGCAAAGCCCCTAGAGACAAAAAAAGAGATATGATAGAAAAAAAATGGATTAATTTATATGTTTCGTAACTCATATATTGCTTTAGTATTAAATAATTTTATGTTTGTCAGTGTTTTTCTGGCCTGAATCAATTATAATTGACGGAATGAGTGTTTTTTCAGTAAAAATAGGGTTTAACCCTTAAAACCAGAGCAATTTTGATGTACGATGGTGAATATATTGGAAGGTTTTTGCTGGGTTAGCTCAACTGGTAGAGCAGCTGATTTGTAATCAGCAGGTTGGGGGTTCGATTCCCTTACCCAGCTCCATTTAAAATGAATGGAGAGGTGCCCGAGTGGTTAAAGGGGGCGGGCTGTAAACCCGTTGGCTTATGCCTACGTAGGTTCGAATCCTACTCTCTCCACCATATAAATTAGTCATTCTTTAACAACAAAACCACTTATACCTTGTGAGGTTAAATAAGACGCTAAGACTGAATCAACTTTCGCATTAGTAAAATCCGCCTCGCTCAGATCTGCATCGCTCAAAATCGCCCTTCGCAGATCCGCTCCGCTCAGATCCGCATCTCTCAAAATCGCCCCGTACAAATTCGCGTCTCTCAGATCCGCAAAGCTCAAATTCGCAAAGCCAAAATTTGCAAAGCTCAAATTCGCAGTGATTAAATTCGCCCCGTATAAAATCGCCCTTCGCAGATCCGTCCTTCGTAAATCTGTCCTTTTAAAAATCCCCGCAAACAAATTCATCTGGGCCAAATTCGCTCCTTGTAAATCCGCCTCGTACAAATTCGCCTCGTACAAATTCGCCCCTCTCAGATCTGCATCTTGCAAATTCGCATAGAGCAAATTGCACTGATGATTTCCTGGTGTATAGATATAGTCTTTATAATTCTCAATATTACACTGGGGTTGATTGCCATAGCTTAAAAAACCTAAGCTTAAAAACAACAGTAAAGCAATTATAACTTTCATAACTTATTTCCTCTTTTTTTTATTGTTTGATCGGATTGGAGTGGCCCCTATTTTTGGCTACCTCATTTGTGTTGATTTAATATACTCCACAGGTGACTTCATGCCAAGTGCTGAATGGGGAGCTTTATGGTTATAATCATATATCCATTCTTTTAATAATTTCATAGTGTCTTCAGCACAGGAGCAGTCATTCACATACACATAATCTCGTTTTATTGTCTTTACAAAAGCCTCTGCCATACCATTACTCTCTGGACTGTAAGCCCTCGTAAAACAAGGCTTTAAACCCAGCTGGCGGGCCAATACCTGCACATTATACGCTCTGTAAATACTCCCTCGATCCGATAAAAATTCAATCTCTCTATTTGTTCGACAAGCATCAAATCGCCCTTCTACAGCACTAATCATCAAACCCTGTATGTCTTCTGATAAAAGAGGCTTTAACGACGCCGTAAAGCTTAAAATCTCCCTGTCACATGTGTCTAACACAAAAGAAACATACACCTTCTCTCCATTAAAACAATGAATTTCAAAACAATCAGAACACCACCTCGTATTGGAATACAATGTCATCACTTTTCCTGTACTCTTATGCCCTTCCCTTCTGCTGACAGCTTTGGGTAACAAAAGGCCATTTTCTTTCATTACACGATAAATACGCTTCTTATTATACTTGCTTAAACCCTTTAAAACCCTCTCCTTGTTGTAAAGAGCCGTTACACGCTTGTAACCATAAGTGGGACGATCCTTTATCACAGCTCTTATCCCTGATAAAATTTGCTTATCTTTATCCTTTATCTTCATCTTAACACTTCTCCTCTCACTCACTTTGTAAAGAGACTTTGGATGAATCCCTATTAACTCACAAAATCTTTTTTTACAGCAGATCGCTGAGCAGTGGATGATAAACTCTTTTGCAAATTCAGTTTTTCTTCCCTCCACTTTTTTTTCATAAACTCATTCCATTGCTTAAGAGTGGTGATATCCAATGCTTGATCAGCTACAGTATGCTTTAAACGAGAGTTCTCCACCTTTAAACGATTTATCTCTAAAAGCAATTCCTCTTGGTCTAATCCTGTTGCTTTCTTTTCTCTGCGCATTTTCTCTCTCCTCCATTGATAAATAGTTGCGGCTTGAATCTGATACTTCCGTGATAATTCGGAAATACTGAGACCACCTTGAAAATGCTCTGAAAGTATCAAAAATCTTTGATTTTTTGAAACCTTTTTGGAAAATCTATCCATTTTACCTCCTTTTAGAAGGTAGCCAAATTTTGGGGGTCAAGAACAGGATTTTAAAAGAAACACTAATAAAAAACCAGCTCTAAAAGGTAAAAGATTACACTATTGCCTTTGAAAGCTATTTTTCTTTTAGTTTTTTTGGTAAAATTTTTCAAACAATCAACAAAAGGATATCGAATGAAGATTATATTTATTTTACTATTTTTAAGCTTGAGTTTTGTAAGCTGTAAAACAACAAATATTTATTCAATGGATGAAAAGGGTTCAAAGGATACAAAGGGTTCAAGTACTCCCGGATGTAATATCAAAAATTATAGAGAATATATAAAAAAGAAGTCTGCTCACTCTTGCAATTTAACCAATGCGGATTTATCAGGCGCGGATTTGCGTGGCGCGAATTGGCACTCTGCGAATTTATCAGGAGCGAAGTTGTTTGATGCGAATTTACAGAAGGCGGATTTGCGTTCTGCGATTTTATAACGCGCGAATTTGCAAAGGGCGAAGTTACACTCTGCGGATTTGCGTGGTGCGAAGTTACGCTCTGCGGATTTGCAAGGAGCGGATTTGACTGGCGAAGTGGATTTGCGTTCTGCGAATTTGCATGGTGCGGATTTACAAGGAGCGAATTTACAGAAGGCGGATTTGCGTTCTGCGAATTTACGCGAGGCAATTTTTCATGGTGCGGATTTGCGTTCTGCGAATTTGCAGGGAGCGAATTTGCGTTTTGCGATTTTGTTTGATGAGAATTTGCGTTCTGCAGATTTGCAGGGTGCGTACTTGCGCAAGGTGGATTTGCGTTATGTGGATTTGCGTTCTGCGAATTTGCGTCAGGTGGATTTACGCAGTGCGAAGTTAAGTTCTGCGGATTTGCGTGAGGTGAAGTTAGGTTTTGCGGATTTGAGCTATGCGAAGTTACGCAATGTGAATTTGCGCGGTGCGAAGTTACGCGGAGCGAATTTGCGCGGTGCGAAGTTACGCGGAGCGAATTTGCGCGGTGCGAAAATTGATCCGACCTTGGCGACTTATTTAACTATAAGTGGATTTGTTGTTAAAAAAAAATAAATGCTTTACTGCCTAAATGAGGTAAAAATTACTGTTTCAGATTTTCCAAAGTGCTGGAAAAATCAAAAGTTTTTTTCAACTCACTAACAGGTATCACCATAGATATTTCATCAAAAAGCATCTTGCACACAGTAAGCATGAGTTGCCTTTCATAAAAGCTCAAACCTTTTTTTTCTTCTATATTCAGAAGTTCTCTGAATACTTGAGCGGTTTTGATGGTATTGCCAGTTTTAACGATTTTCATGTATTCATGGTACCTCTTGCTCCAGTTTTTTCCTATTTCCACAAGAGAATAATTGGTTTCACGATCCTGTATAATATCCAGTACAGCCTCTGCTGTCTGACGAGTAATAATCGAACGCAAACCCACTGCTTTCATTCGGTTTTCTGGAACCATAATTTTCATATCTGAACTGGAAAGCAATATGGAGTAAAACTTCTGCCGTGCCCCGGAAATTTCTTTTGTTTCAATGGCTGTAATACGTCCCAAACCATGACCTGGATAAACAGCCTTATCCCCAACCTTAAATCCCATAAAATCCTCCTGTATACTAGTGAAAAATGAAATATAATGAAAATTAATATCTAACCTTTAGATAAACTTATACCAAACAACTAAAATGGAATCAAGTCTTAAAATGTATCATTCTGACACACTTGAAATAACCTTTATAATTCTAATAGTTTACATAAGTTTCCGGGTTTGATACTAATGAAATTTTTTCATACTTTAAGCCTTTTAAAGCAAATTTAGCGGTGAATGTTTTGTTCTTCTGTATGAGCAGATGTATGAGCAGAACCACTAATAATTCATAAAAAAGCAAAAACAGCTATTGACCAGACTAAAAAAACAATTATACTGATTTTCGCTCTTTGAAAAATGAATAGTCAGTTAAGTCTTGTTTCGGGGGCTTAAGAAGAGGTTATGCCTTTTCAATGAGTTTCTGAAATTACTATTACTTGTCAGTTTTTGGAATTGATAAGATCTTTTTATTAAAGAATCGAAAAATTTTTCCATTTTTGATTTTAGTGGAGAGTTTGATTCTGGCTCAGGACGAACGCTGGCGGCGTGCCTAATACATGCAAGTCGAACGAGAAAGCTCCTTCGGGGGCAAGTAAAGTGGCGCACGGGTGAGTAACGCGTGGATAATCTGCCCTCAGGTGGGGAATATCCAGTTGAAAGATTGGTTAATACCGCATAATACCCCTCTATCTCAGGATTAAGGGGTCAAAGATTTATCGCCTAAGGATGAGTCCGCGTCCGATTAGCCTGTTGGTGGGGTAATGGCCTACCAAAGCTATGATCGGTAGCTGGTCTGAGAGGATGAACAGCCACACTGGGACTGAGACACGGCCCAGACTCCTACGGGAGGCAGCAGTAGGGAATATTGCACAATGGGGGAAACCCTGATGCAGCAACGCCGCGTGAGTGATGAAGGCCCTAGGGTTGTAAAGCTCTGTTCTTGGAGAACAAAAAAATGAGTGTATCCAAGGAGAAAGGACCGGCTAACTTCGTGCCAGCAGCCGCGGTAAGACGAGGGGTCCGAGCGTTGTCCGGATTTATTGGGCGTAAAGAGGGTGTAGGTGGCTTTACCAGTCAGAAGTGAAATCCTTAAGCTCAACTTAAGAAGTGCTTTTGATACTGTAGAGCTTGAGTGCGGGAGAGGGTAGTGGAATTCCTGGTGTAGCGGTGAAATGCGTAGATATCAGGAGGAATACCGGAGGCGAAGGCGTCTGCCTGGCCCGACACTGACGCTGAGACCCGAAAGCGTGGGGAGCAAACAGGATTAGATACCCTGGTAGTCCACGCCGTAAACAATGGATACTTGGTGTTGATGGAATTGACCCTATCAGTGCCGGAGCTAACGCGTTAAGTATCCCGCCTGGGGAGTACGGTCGCAAGATTAAAACTCAAAGAAATTGACGGGGGCCCGCACAAGCGGTGGAGCATGTGGTTTAATTCGATGATACGCGAAGAACCTTACCTGGACTTGACATCTAACGGAAGATTCTTGGAAACAAGGTCGCCTTTTTGGCCGTTAGACAGGTGTTGCATGGCTGTCGTCAGCTCGTGTCGTGAGATGTTGGGTTAAGTCCCGCAACGAGCGCAACCCTTGTGTTTAGTTGCTAACATTCAGTTGAGCACTTTAAACAGACTGCCGGCGTAAGCCGGAGGAAGGTGAGGATGACGTCAAGTCCTCATGGCCCTTATGTCCAGGGCTACACACGTGCTACAATGGCTGATACAGAGGGAAGCTTAGCCGTAAGGTAAAGCCAATCCCAAAAAGTCAGTCTAAGTTCGGATTGTGGTCTGCAACTCGACCACATGAAGCTGAAATCGCTAGTAATCGCGGATCAGAATGTCGCGGTGAATGCGTTCCCGGGCCTTGTACACACCGCCCGTCACGCTATGAAAGTTGGTTATACCGGAAGTCGTTTTGCTAACCTTCGGGAGGCAGACGCCCAAGGTAAGATCGATGATTGGAGTGAAGTCGAAACAAGGTAGCCGTAGGGGAACCTGCGGCTGGATCACCTCCTTTCTAAGGAGAAGGATAAAAGGCTTGTAAATATTGGTCTTTTTTTCCAGGTCAAACCCGAACAAACTCTGGCTATTCATCTTTGAAATGAGCTAAAAATTTCCCGTGATTTACATATTTCAAAGCCATTTGAAGTGCGCGCTGAAATGTCTTAACACTTTCGCAGAGTGGGTTATTTTTACTCCCTTTAAAGAAGAGGCTGACTCCTTCATAAATTTTTCCGCAGACTGAGACACATAATCCAAATGGGAAAAAGTATAAACCCGTCTGGGGATGGCTAAACGAACCAACTCTTGGCTGTGGGGAATTTCCTGTCCGGCTTTCCCTGTCCTGCCAAACATAACAGAACCGATTTCACAAGAGCGAACACCGGAAAATTCGTAAAACCCGGAGGCAAAACACTGCGCGGGATAAGCTGAAGCTGGAATATGAGGTAAAGCTTTTTTCACATCAATATAAACTGCGTGACCGCCTGATGGTTGAACCAAAGGAAGCCCTGCCTGTTCCAGTTTTTTATGCAGGTATTCCACAGAGGAAATGCGATAGTGCAGATAAGATTCCTCCAAAGCCTCCTTAAGACCAATAGCTATGGCTTCCAGATCTCTTCCGGCCAGTCCTCCGTAAGTGGGAAAACCTTCTGAAATAATTACATCTTTTTTACATTCTTCCGTTATTTTCCTATCTCTCAGACAAATAAATCCGCCGATATTAGCCAATCCATCTTTCTTGGCGGACACAAAGCACATATTCGCTAAAGCAAAAGCCTCTTTTGCAATTTCCGAAGGGGATTTGTCCTTATACCGCTCTTCCCTTTGCTTGATAAACCAAGCATTTTCAGCAAAACGACAAGCATCCAAAACAAAGGACACATTATGTTTTTTACATAAGGCAGACGCTTGCTGTATGTTTTCCATTGAAACAGGTTGGCCACCACCGGAGTTATTGGTAATGGTCAATACAACACAGGCGACAGATTTTTCAAAAAGAGCTTGCTCTAAAGCCAGTAAATCTATGTTTCCTTTAAAATTGAAGTGGCTTTGTGTTTCGTAAGATTCCTTACAGGGAAGATCCAAAATTTTAAAACTCAGAAGTTCCGCGTTGGCACGAGTGGTATCAAAAAGTGTATTGGAAACTACATATTCTCCTCTGGATTTTAAATTTTTCAACAAAATTCTTTCCGCTGAACGACCTTGATGAGTTGGAATGACATAAGGCATATCTGTAATATTTTGAATGGATTTTTGAAAGCGAAAAAAACTTTCGCTCCCGGAATAAGATTCATCTCCCTTTAAAAGAGATGACCACTGAACCGCACTCATGGCCCCTGTACCGGAATCCGTTAAGAGATCAATAATCACCTCTCTTGCGGGAATCAGAAACAAATTCAAATGTGCTTTTTCCAGTACTTTTTTTCTCTGTTCACGGGTATTGATTTGGATAGGTTCAACCGACTTGATTTTAAAAGGTTCCATTAAAGTATTCATATTTTTGTTCCTTTATTTCCTGTATTTTTACAGTTTTTATCTATTTTTACGAAAAAAAATCAAGTCTGTCATAAAAAATATTCTGTTTTTGATATTATTGGCATATAATAAAGAATGTATATGATAAAAATATTCTTGGTTTTTATGTTTTTATTTGTCTCTTCTATTTGCCATGCTGGAGGTTGTAGAGATCTAAACCCCAACACCTGTTCTATTTTAAAAGGTTTTACCTTAGCTGATACAAACAATAATTTGCATTTTAATCATCGTTGTTCCGAATTAGATCATCACAACAACCGGGATAAACGAGCTTACGCTCTTTTTGAAAAAATGGATGCAAGCAGAACATATAAAGCTCTCGTTTTGGTGGAAGTTTCCGTTGGCTGGATGGGTTGGATCCAAAGCAATTCCAAAGACAATCCTGAAGGCATTCCCAGTGGGATAAATGTGGATTTGCAAAAACTGCGAATTGAATCCCTTGACGAATGGGGAGATGATGCTTTTTCCCTGGCTTTGCAACTAAAAAACACGAGAACAGGGGAGACGGTTACAGGTAATTTTTCACAAACATTTTTTTATTCCTATCAAGGAAGTGGCTATCCCACAAACAACAAATACACTCTGTCCAAAGGCACACTGAACTGGGAAAACTTTATAGAACCGGAAAACGAAGATTCTCAAACAGAAGCACAAGCTGTTTGTGTGTCATCTTGTGGGGAATCACAGGCAATCAGGCGAAACGAGTACAAAGGATCAAATGGTATTTATATTGGTATGGAAAAAATTACCAATCCTGAGGATCCGCACACTTTCTATCTTATTATAAAAAATGAAAAGACCGGCGACAGCATAAAGTTGCAAGGTCCGGCCATAAAAAATCTAAAATCTGTTCAGGATATTGAGTATACTCCTCCTCAAATGCTTACCATAGGATTTCTTAATCCTTTTCAGGAAGGTGGTTTATGGGATTACATAAGCGATGCTTTTCGCTATGGGGATTGCATTTATCTTAGAAAAAAAGCCAAGAAAGAGTTTTCCAGTCGCTTTACAAACTAACCTGTGACTTTACTCGGTGAACGGATGGGATGAGTATTGCCCAGAAACCACCCTCCGCAAAGTGGCAGGGGATTTTATCTGCTTTTTTCAAATTCATTGACTTTTTCAAAAAAAACACTATAAACACACTATGTTTACATTTTTGGCTATAGTGCATATTATTGTTTCCGTTATTATGGTGTTATTTATCCTGCTCCAGGATCCTAAAGGAGGAGATGGTGGTGCCTTGGGAATGCTTGGAGGCGGAGGTTCCAAAAGTCTTTTTGGCAATACAGGAGGCAATCAGTTTTTAGTCAATGTGACAAAATGGACAGCCATTATTTTTGCCTTCACTTCCATTTATCTGGCGGCCCTCAGTTCTAAAAAAGATGAAAGTGTGATGGATGAATATACAAAGCAGGAATCTAAAGCTCCTGAAGAGGGTAAGAAACCGACCCCAGTTGAAAAGTCAGAACTAGATAAGCCTTCAGCCAGTCCTGAAAAACCCAAGCCAGCAACAGTGTCAGAACCAGATAAGCCTTCAGCCAGTCCTGAAAAACCCAAGTCAGAAGCAGTGTCAGAGCCAGATAAGCCTTCAGCCAGTCCTGAGAAACCCACTCCAGCAGAAAAGTCAGAGCCAGATAAGCCTTCAGCCAGTCCCGACTAAATTAGTAGTCCGTGAAAAACCTTTTGTATTTCAATTATCACACTCTTTTTTCATGTACTTTCCCAAGGGGTGTCATTCCCGTGAAAACGGGAATCCAGTCAAAATAACATACTTTTTCACAGACCACTAAATAATGCAAAATCTGCTTGCGTGACTGGTTCTTTGTTTGAATCCGGCATTTATATCCTCTCGTTTAAAACTGCATACATCTTTAGTCTTAATTAAAGGGGATATTTTTTAGGTCCAATATGAAATATTGTCAAATATTTGATACAATTTAAAGCAAAATTGGCATTTTTCCCAGACAATATGATAGTTTACTTTTGTTGTTGAAAATTTTTAAAAGCCAAGTTGAAAAATTACCGATAAGTTTCATTAGGTTTGATGTCCTGTAGTTTATTTTAGGGAGTACGAAAATTATGTGTCATAAAGTGTACATATATATTTTTATGGGATTTTGCACATTGTCTGTAAGCAGTGCTGGAGGCAACACATGTGCCCCTCCCCTTCTTATCCAGGAAGTTCGTGACATCGCCTGTGTCGATGCGGATTTGCGTACAGCCATGCAAAGAGATGATTTATTGAGAAAAATAAGCAATACCAATGTGTTCGCGAGCTTACAGTCTAACGATGTTATCAGATCTGTTAAAACCATGTCTTTTTTTAATCGGGATTTAACAAACAGTATTGAGGATAAGCATACAGAGTATCAGGAGGCTGGGAGAGACAATTATACCCTTCAGGTTACCTCTTATCCGGCTGTTGTGGAAGAAAACAGCTGTAAAAAAAATAAAACCATAGATTTTAAAGCTATCTCTATTGATGACTCTGTGGAAAGAGTTTCAGACAAAGAGGATGTATTTGAGATTTATGCTGATTACTCCACTACGGACAAAAGCCCCAGAACTTTTCAAGTTCGTGCGCACAAAGGAAAACTTATTTTGTGTGAATATACAAATATGTCTTATGATGAAAGACTGATAGCTTATTGTGGTAAAAGGTCAAACAGTGAATGTGAAAGAGATCTTAAAAAAATCCCCTCTTGTTTAGCTGTTGATCAGCAAGCAAACACCTCTTCTGAAAACCTTTGTGTTTCTTTGGATGATTTTTCGGATTTGTCGAAGGATTTACTGATGGACAATTCATCTTTGGAGGATAAATATTGTCCAGATGGTTGCTCTTATTACACACAGACAATTCAGGGAGTTTATAAAAAATCCGGAACTCAGGATGAATATTGCTCTGATAATTATTTAATTGTGCATTGTGGTCCTAAAAAAGATGAAAGTGATTACAATTTAAATATAAGAGAGATTACCAATATATGTACTGATTTTTACGATGTCTGCCAAGTACACCTCTCTATCCCTCTTTTCTATTTGTTTTTTACTGTATAAAAATATTCAGAACCCACTAAGTAGCTCTCACTATTCTTGAGGTGGTGTTTTTTGTTTTGTATCTGATTCGGATTTTTCTGTTGGGCTTTTTGCACTTGTTTTTTTAACTTGTGGGATTGTTGTTTGAGGTTCTTCCACTTTGTTTAACTCTTCTTCCAATTCTTGGTCCGATGATGTTGGTTCTGTCACTATTGACACATCTTCTTTTATAGACCAAGAAAACTTAATTTCTTTTTCACCTCTTTTTACTACTATATCCACTCTGGACTGTTTTTGAGCTTTTTTAAATAATTTGCCAAATTGAGAGGCAGATTTTATCTCTTGCCCGGATATGGATATAACAATGTCAGATTCTTTAAACCCCAGTTGATCAAAAACACTTCCTTTTTTAATATATTCAAAACGAAAACCGATAACTTGTTTTTTTTCTTTGTAGGGCACTAACTTTGTATCTTTCAATACTTCAGATAGCTTTGTTAAATGCTTATTTACATCAGATCGATTAACCTGAAACTGAAATTCTCCTGTTTTTTTGATGATATGACTTTGTTGTTGGGATAGCTCTGCTTTTTGTTTTAGCGGTTTTACATATCCAATGATACCACAGCCAATATAGGGACCGGCATTGCCGGTAGGTTGAGAAGTTAAATTGTCTTCGTTGGCGTGGATAATGATTGAACGACCTGTGATTTTTCGCGGGCATATATCCACTATTTCCTTGTAAAAAGCCACTCCATTTTTATCAGCAATCAGATTTCCCATATCACCCAGATGCCTTTCTTCATCATCAAGCGAACCATGTTCATAGTCATGAGGATTGAAGTGGGAACCTGCGTATTTGCCATTTTCCCGGCAATCCCCATATTTATGGATATGAAATCCGTGTTTTTTATGGGGTGTCAATCCTGTAATTTTGGCTTTTATTAATGTTTGTCCACAATCCATTTTGCGAAAACGTACCCAACCTTCCACTTTACTGCCATTTACAGGAGCTATCACAGCTAGGCTGTCTTTTTTATATTTTCTGTGGTGAAAGCTATGTATGCAAGACACATTTAGCAGGCTGAATGCGATCATTAAAATTAGTGAAAAACATTTCATTATATAACTCCTTTTTGGGCTTAAACTTTATCTCAGGAAGAGCCAGCTTAAAAACCGGGGATTAAAATCAGTTTGGTTTTTATTGGATTGTATTGTAACTGTGTTTTTTATGCAACCATTGAGTGTGGGAACAATGATAATTATGGTTTTTTTTAGAAATTGAAATATTTACATAGCAAGAGTGAATATTATTACTCATTAAGTTGTTTATTCAAGCTCCTCCACTCCTTCTGTAACAGGTTCTGTCTTCATAGGTCCCCAATCTCCTTTTATTTCTATAGAGTCTGGAGTTTCTTCTTCGGATTCTGCCGGTTCTTCGGTATTTTGCTCAATATTCTGCCGGGATGATGTTATATTATTTTCCGTCTCTGGAGAAAAGTTGTCTTTAGGGGTATTGCCATAATTGTCCTGTTTCGTTTCTTCACTGTATTCATCTTCACTGTAATACTCGTCGTCATCATAATAATAATAATTTTCTGACTGTTTCGTTTCTTCTGTCGTGGGTACCTCTTCCGCATTCGCGCCAGGATCTTCATAAATGGAGTTTTCGTCTTGTTCAAACTCAGGAAGAGGGTCGTCTCTTTCCTGTATTGAATCCTCTGATTTCTTTAGCATTTTTTCAGTGATTTCCTGATAGGGATCTGCATTACCGGTAAATTGACGGATGAATTTCATTCTTTCCTTTAATTTACTGCTTAAGATAGTCTGGTGTTCCTCTGCTGAGTGGATAATATGAGGCGTAATAAAAACGATGAGATTGGATTTTTTTATGTCCGTAGAGGAGTTTTTGAATAACCATCCAATAAGGGGAAGATCTCCTAAAATGGGAATTTTTGAGTTGGTTTTGGTACTTTCCTCTTTAACCATACCTCCTAAAACCGCGGTTTCTCTGTCTTTTAAAGTAATGGAAGTCTTGATTGTCCTTTTTTTGATGGCTATATTGGTGTTTTTAAGATCAGCAGGGATATTTGCTGATCCTACTACGCTATCAATTTTTTGTTCAATATCCAGCTGTATGGAGTCCACATCAGGAGCAATATGAGGAGTGATTTTCAGGAGGGTTTCAGCATCCTGATACTCGATATTTGGAGATACTTGACCAAATACGTTGGATGTTGTAGCTGGTCTTGAGCCATAGCTAGGGATTTTATCTGTTATTGAGACCTCTGCCGGTGTATGATCCAAGGCCATGATTTGTGGAGTGGAAAGGATATTGGCTCCAACTGTTCTTTGCAAAAACTTTACGAAAGAAGATAAAGATGGCACTTTTATTTCTTGTGGAGAGCTGACACCGGCATTTGCCGAGTTGTTCATTCTGAATAAGGAAGAAATATCTGTTCTGCTGTCAGTAGCTGTTCCAAAAAGATTCCCCTTAAAGAACAATGATAAAGGAAAAAACAAAGTGGCTCCTTCGCTGAAGGAAAACACATCCGCTAAATTGCTGAGGCCATATCCAATACGAGCGATTCCCTTTCCCTGGTCATCTTTTGGAAAGAAGTAATTGGCCATTTGCCACTCATTACTTCGATCTGTGCTCAATGCCATGATGATAGCTTTTACAAACACTTGATTTTTTGAAATATCCACTTTATTTAAAATTGTTTTCACCACTTCATAATTAGCTGTGTTGGATACAATAAAGAGGCTGTTTGTGTTTTCTTCCGGGATGATTTTTACATCTTTAAAAGCCTGTGCCAAGACAGTATTAGGCTTGGCTGAGCTACCTTTTTTGGAACTCCCGGATTTTAGTTTTGTGGTGCTTTTATCTTTGGAAGAAGAACTCTCCCGGAATATTTGGTTCAAGGTATTTGATAATTCTCCCGCTTTGCCGTATTTTACCTTGTATACATGAATCTGCGCTGACATTTTGGTATTTTCATCGGAATCCAGTGTCTTTATAAGTGCTCCTAGTTTTTCAAGAGCTGTTGGATGTCCCATCGCTATAATGGAGTTTGTTCTTTCATCGTGGGATACAGATTGGATATTTAGCAACTGGCTTATACCCTGACTTTTGTTTTTCATGGAACCATAATATCTTCTCCTGGAACCTGTTGGTGTCAGATTTTTAATAATGTCTTTAATGATTTCTGCTATTGTATTTGCCTGTGCGATTCTTAGACGAAAAACCCGAAGGGTAAAATCCTCACTAGGAGTGTCAATGCCTGTAATAATTGTTCTCACTTTTTCCACATTTGAACCATAACCGGAGATAATTACTGTGTTTGAGGGAGGATAAAAAATCAGGGAGCTTACAGCCTTGTCATCAATAAATGGTTTCATTTTGTCCTGTAAAGAGCTGGCGTCAATATGTTTTAATTTGATAATTCTCGTGAGAAATTGATCCGCGTTGATGCTTTTTTTACCCTTGTATACTCTTAAGTTGCTTCTGAGGGCGAACTCCTTTTTGATGACTTTAAGAAAGGAACCACTTTTGATTATTGTTAAATTTTGTATAGCCAAAGCGGAAAGAAACGCCTTATACGCTTCCGCGACAGTAATAGGGGAGTGGGAGATAATTTCGATTCTTTCAGCACCTATACTAGGGCCAAGAATGATATTCATGTTTAAAAACTTGCTCATGGTTTTTATAACATCTCTTAACGGAGCATTAAATTCAAAACTTTCAATCAGGCCGGGGTAATTTTGGGAAGTAATATTCTCCACTTTTGCTTTGGAAATCTCCACACCTGTTTTCTCTCCAGTAATAGGGGGGCGTTTACCGGGAAGTTTGATTATATCCCCTTTCAGACAGTAGGCTTTTGCTGTGAAAAAAGTGAAAAAAAGAGCAACAAACCAAATGGATTTTTTGGAAAAAGGCGAGTGTTTTGACCTTATACCCTTGGCTAGGAACATACCGGAACTGCGGTTTTTAAAAAATATAGTGCACATATTGAAAGCATCCTTGCTGTTTTAATGAGCGTAAAGCATTTACACCCCAAAGACCACACTTATTTATAATGAGTGCCAAAAACTTCCCATCCTTATTTATTTGTCAGTAAATATAACGGCTGGCTGGCGGTTTTTCTTTCGCGACATCTTCATTAACATTCCAAGAAAACGGAATATCCTTTCCTTTTCTGTGAACCATTATATCCAATTTTGAAAGGGAGTTGCTAAACTTATGAAACAATTCTGCGGCGTGTATGTGAGATTTTGGCAATTCGCCGGCGACGGATGTTAGTATGTCAGATTCCTGAAAGCCAAACTTTTCAAAAATACTTCCTTTCTTGATATATTCAAATCGCCAGCCGATTAATCGTCCATTTTCCCTGTGAGGCACTACTTTGGCATCCCGCAGTATGTTGTCCAAGTTGCGCAAATGCTTATTTACATCGGACCGTTTAACCTGAAATTGAAAATCTCCGGTTGGTTTTAAGAAACTGTTACTGGTGTTTTTAGCAGTGGTTTTTGAATCAAATGTCATTTGACGCGATTTTTTTAACTCTATATATTCACTTTGATTATTCATGAAATTGATAAAATACACTCTGTCAGGGCTTATTTTTGTGATGCGGGCCAGCACTTTAGACGCTTTGCTTATAGTATCTGTTTTTTCTATTTGTTCCCCTACGCGGTATGCTCCAGATAAATTTTGGTCTTTTAGCGTGATACTGGCGATGGAGTAGTTTGAGTTTCTGTAAACAATAACGCCATTTAGCTGGAGAGGCAGGCGGGACTTTTGAGGTGTGTCATTTTGCACAATGTCTTCAATAGGTATTTCTTCGTTGTGGAACATATTTAAGTCCCATATAGGCATATATTGTGATTCTACTCCATCAGTCTTTTGTCGTGAAGAACGGCTAAGGACAGGCAGAGGAGCTTTATCCAACAGGAAGACAGGATGTAAACTAATCACAACCAAGTCTGCAATACAGTAAGCTCCTGTCAGGATCAAAAGCCAGTATTTTTTGGCGGATAAAAATCTAAAAACGGATAAACCCCATTTACGGGGATAATGCCAAAATAAACTTTTCATTGAAAAAAGCTTATCAGGGCAAAAGCTCCTTCACAATATTTTTAGCGGATTTTGGAACAAACCAAGGTCCTGTTTGCTTTTTTTGTAGCAAACTTCTTTCCGGGTGATTGGCTTGGAAACAGAAAGGAGTGGCACCTCAGATAAGGATATTTGGAAGTCTGATAAGTGAAATGTTTTCAAAGTGATGTAAAAATGTAACTTGTTTTGTTGTTTTTTTAAATGTTTTGTTGCTTTTTTTAATATTTTGTTGTTGAAACTCATCAGGAGAAAATAATAATCTATTTGAGTTGCCATGAACCGCTTGAACGACAAAATATAATTTAAGGAGAATTTATCCGATGCGTAAGAAAAATGAATTGCCGGCAAAAAAAGATGTTCAATATCATAAAACTGCAGCGGTTTTTAATGATCTTGTTCTGGAATCCAATGAGATGTTTATTCACTGCTTACGAATCCCGGATGTAGCGGTGCGTGTGGCCAAAGCTCGGGAAATTTTAAAGAAATATAAAGTAAAACCACCCGCTTGGATGTTTGGTTTAACGAATAAAGGGGAAACTTTTGATTCTCCCGTGCATTTGAAGTTAATGTCTTTTTTAATCAGTTTGGGTTTATACGATCGCATGGTCAGGCTTACAGGTCTTCCAGACTTTTTAATGGGGTCTTCCCGTGCTCTCTTGGTGTCAGCAAAAGTGGGAACATTTGAAAAAAATATAATGAAAATTTTTTGTAGCAAGAAGTACAATTCAAACTATTTGAGTGTATATAAAAAGAAACAGGGCAAAGTTGCCAAATTTACATTATTGTATTTTTCAGAAAAATCCAAAAAAAATACTTTTCAAAGCGTGGCAAAAATGTGTAAAATTGATCGCTGTATTTTGATTAGTCCTTCCCATGATTCTGTACAGGAAGAAAACTCGCGTGGATCTATTACAGCTGAAGGTTTGATTGAAATGGACTCTCAGCTGGCTTGGTTGTGGTTGATTTTAAAACGGAAACAGCTGGCAAAATCTCGCCCTTTTACTCCAGGGCCATTTTCTTTGGACACTTCTTTTCATTAAGATAAAAAATGTTTCGATCAATCAATCCTTTTACAGAAGAAGAATTTGGTGAGACACTTTTTCTGTCTGATGAGGAACTGGAGAAAAAATTTTCTTTTTCCACTCGTGTTTTGTCCAGCTGGAGTGCTCTGGATATCCATAAAAGAATTGTTTTTGTTCAAAATTTAAAAAACCTTTTAAAATCCGAAAAAAAAACTTTGGCGACTCTTATAACCCATGAAATGGGTAAACCTCTTCAACAGTCATTGGCGGAAGTGGAAAAGTGTATCAAGCTTTGTGAATATGTGTCTGAACAAGCTCCTGTTTTTTTGGCGGATAAAACCAACCTGCCCTCTGCTCCTGAAAACTCTTATGTTAGTTTTCAGCCTCTGGGGATTATTTTAGGTATTATGCCTTGGAATTTTCCTTTTTGGCAGGTGCTTCGTTTCGCGCTACCTGTTTTGTTGGGGGGTAATACTGTGTTTTTGAAACATGCTCCTAATGTTATGTTGTGTGCGACTGAACTGGAAAAACTGTTTATTAAGGCTGGTTTTCCTTTGGGAGTGTACCAGAATTTACCTATCTCCATAGAACAAACAGAAAAAATAATTGCCGATCGGCGCGTACGGGGGCTTTCTCTAACCGGAAGCGTAAAAGCTGGTCGAGTGGTTTCTGCATTGGCGGGTCGTTATTTAAAAAAAAGTGTGTTGGAATTAGGAGGGAGCGATCCTTATGTGATTTTGGATTCAGCGGATTTGGAATTGGCCAGTAGAGAGTGTGTTTTGTCTCGGATGAATAACAGCGGGCAAAGTTGTATTTCTGCCAAGCGTTTTATAGTCACCAGAAAAAATGCGGAAAAATTTACGGCTCTTGTGGTGGAAAAAATGAAGTCCTATAAAATGGAAAACCCTGTTTTACCCGATACTCTTCTTGGGCCTTTGGCTCGCAAAGACTTAAGGGAACATTTGCAAAGTCAGGTAGCTTTTTTAAAGGCAAAGGGCGCGCAGGTGGTTTTAGGTGCGCAGTTGCCTGAGCAAAAAGGATATTTTTATCCGCCTACTGTCTTGAAGAGCGATGCTACTACTGATAATGTGTGCGTTTTTGAGGAAGAACTGTTTGGTCCTGTGGCTTGGATTATTACTGTGCCGGATGAAGAGTCTGCTTTGCGGAAAGCTAACATTTCTCCTTATGGTTTGGGAGCGGCGGTTTTCAGCAGGGATATGGAACAAGCCGAAAAATGGGCGCGTAATTATTTGCAAGCAGGGGCATGTGTGGTAAATCAGGCTTTGCATTCTCATCCGGCACTTCCGTTTGGTGGTATTAAAGATTCAGGATACGGTCGGGAATTATCCAGTTTTGGTTTTTATGAATTTATGAATGTAAAAACAATTTCTATTTCAAAATAGTGGAATAAGGAGCTGAGTATGAGTAAAGAACACGCTTTAAGCAAAAAATCGATTTTAGTCAGCATTCCCCATAACGGGGAACAGGTAGTGGAAGAATGTCCTTGGCTTAAAGAGCTGGATGAAGTGACTTTAATGTATGATGTGGATCGCTTTGTGGCTGATATGTATCAGTCAGCTTTGGATCAACATAAAATACCAACAGTGGTCACTCCATATCATCGTTATGTGGTGGATTGCAACCGTTGGCCCACGGATGTAGACTGTGATTCCTTGGAAGGTAGTGGCAATCCTTCCGGTTCTCATCCCACAGGACTTCATTGGAGAAAAACAACAGCTGGTTATGTTTTATTTAAAAACCCTTTAAGCCGGCAGTTACACGAAAATATTTTGAAAAAATATTATGAAGGTTTTTTTCGCGATATTGACTCCCTTTACGAAAGCTTGAATAAAACTGGTGCCGAAAATATTTATCATTTGGATATTCACAGTATGCCCTCCCAAGGAACAAACGCGCACAGAGATCCTGGTGAATACAGAGCCGATATAGTTATAGGAAACGAAAAAGGAAAAACTGCCACAGCCGAATGGACGGAGCAGGTGATAACGGCTTATCGGAATCAGGGTTTTGAAGTATGTTTAAATCACCCTTATACAGGAGGAACTATTGTGGAAAAATACGGTTGCCCGAAGGATGGCCGGCAGGCTTTAATGATTGAGCTGAATCGCAAGTTGTATATGAATGAAAGCAGTAAACAAATTGTTCCTGAAAAAGCAGAACCGGTAAAACAGCGTCTAAGTAAGGTGATTTTTGAAATTTATAATAAACTTCCTAACTTATATATATAGCTTTTTTTGTTCCCTTAAGTTGGCTGTTTTGACTTTGTCAGCATTGGTTTTGTTATTTGCTGTGGGCACTTTTTATGAGTCGGCTCAAGGACGTGTTGCCGCTCAAGAGCTTATTTATCGTTCTACCTGGATGACAGTGCTTGCCTCTCTTTTGGCTCTCAATATTATTGCTGTAATGATTGATCGTTGGCCGTGGAAAAAAAAACATATTGCTTTTTTACTGGCGCATTTTGGCATTATATTTGTGCTTACAGGGTCTGTAATCACCCGGTTTTACGGTGTGGATGGCAATTTAAGGTTGGCTTTGGAGGAAGAGGGATCGCAAATTGTCACAGAATCCGCTTTGCTTATGATGTACTCCTCTTTTGACGCAAAAAATTTAACGGAATTGTATCGAAAACAGGTTTATTTTTTTCGCAGTCCTCCTCGTCCGGGAAAACCTCATATCGCGCAAATAGGTGCTGATATGCTGAAAATAACTGCTTTTTATCCTTCTGCTTTGGCTCGTGAAAAGTATGAGCCGGCTTTAAGGGGAGGGCCGGCTTTGCGTTTTCAGATAGTCGGAAGTCAGACGCAGATAGTAAAATGGATGTTTAAGCCTCCTTGGATGGATCAGGTAAAATTACCTTTGGGACCTGCAGAAATTATTTTATTAAAATCTTTGCCACCAGAGAAAAAGCTTAAGAGTCAATCTGCCACACGAAAGAGAGAGTTGCCTCGGCTTTTGTTGTCACCCGAAGGGGAAAAACTAAAATACAGACTACAAAAACCAGGATCGAAAAAACACCAGGAAGGTTTTTTGCAAACGGGTTCCGCTTTGCGGGATGCGGGTCTGAAAAAAGAGAATTTAAGAGAGGATATTTCAGCTCTCAGTCGTATAAAAACCGGTTGGATGGATTTTGAATTTCGTTTGCTGGAGTATTTGCCCAAGGCGTTGCCGGATACTTTATTCATCCCTCAAAAAAGAGTGAGTGAGCGGACTCATTCAGCCATTCAGGTGGAGTTTAAAGGCGAAAAAAAGTGGATGGGGCTTAACTCACATTTGTTTTTCTTTGATGAGGATAAAGTATATATAGTGGCCTACATTAACGAAAGAAAAGACCTAGGTTTTCAGTTACGGTTAAAGAATTTTAAAGTGGTCAGGTACCCTTCCAGTTTTAAAGCTGAAGGTTACGAAAGTGAGGTGCAAGTGAATCAGGGAGAAAATACAAAAATTATTTCCATGAATCATCCTTTAAAGTTTGCTGGTTACACCATTTATCAGTCTGGTTTTGAAGAAGATGAAAGAGGTGTGCCGGTGGCTAGTGTGTTTTCCATAAATAAAGATCCCGGGAGATTCATAAAATACTTTGGTTCTTTATTGATTGTTCTAGGTTCTTTTGTCTTGTTTCTGAGAAGAAATTTGCGCACTCACAGAAGATAATGTTTACACTTTATTGTGTACGACGGCTTATTTTCTCTTCAGGGATTTTATAAAAAAATCAAACAGGTCTTTAGCTTCACGGGGGCCGGGATGACTTTCAGGATGAAATTGAATCCCTAGGCAGTTCTCTTTCTTTGAAAAAAAACCTTCCACAGTGTTGTCATTCAAATTGGTATGAGTCACCTGAATGGAAGAAGGTAGACTTTCCTTTTTTACGGCGTAACCATGATTTTGGCTGGTCACATAAATTTTTTTCAGTAACTCATCTCGGACGGGATGATTGCTTCCCCTGTGCCCGAATTTCAAACGATAGGTTTTCCCTCCTAAAGCCAAAGCCAGAATCTGATGACCCATGCAAATTCCAAAAATAAAAATCTCCCCCAAAAGTGTGCGCACTGTGTCTACGGCTTGTTTTACCTGCGCAGGATCTCCAGGTCCGTTGGAAAGCAGAAGACCGGAAGGTTTCCAAACCATAATCTCCTTTGCGGAAACACGAGGAGGAAATACACAAACAGCACTACATCTTTTCACCAATTCTCGAATAATATTTTGCTTACAGCCAAAATCCATAACCGCCACGCGTGGCCCTTTGGCTTTATTCCCTTTTATTTCCTCTGGTGATTTTCTCGCTACCATGAAAGGCCAATCTTTTTCCATTTTCTGACCGGCCACAATAAAATGACCAGCCCGCTTTTTAGCCTTTTGCCAGTCCGACCCTCTTACTAAAGCTCCCCAAAGCCCCTCTTTTTTTCTTAAAAGTAATACAAGAGACCGGGTATCCACCTCTGATAAAATCGGAACACCATAAGAAATTAATTTGTTTTTCCATCCGGAATTTTTTTGATTATCCTGCATTTCCATGCACACCAATGCCTGAATATGAATGCGGGAAGATTCCCAAACCTCATCACTATCTCCATAGTTTCCCTGCATGGGAGCTGTCATCACTAAAATTTGATTAAAATAAGAAGGATCTGTGGCCATTTCCTCATAACCACTATGGGAAGTGTTAAACACCACTTCTCCTGCGCGCTCTGTACCTCCAAGGAATCGCCCGCTAAATACTTCACCTGTTTCCAGAACAAGAAATCCAGCCTCTGTTTTTGAAGCAGGTTCTGTCTGATTCATAATGATTTTATCTCCAAATTCAACATGAGGGTTATGATAGCTGAACGAACATGTGAGCCGTTTTCCACTTGAGTCACAATATGACAGCGTGAATCATCTAAAGCCTGATTTGAAATTTCCACACCTCGTACTGCCGGACCAGGGTGTAAAAGCACACCATCAGGATGGAAAACATCCATTTCCTCCTGCCCAATTCGATAATTGTCCCTGTACTCAGCCATAGAGAAACCAATGTTGCGCAAAGAATGTCTTTCCCTTTGTACCCTTAAACACATTATGACATCTGCCCACTTAATACCGGTTTCCAATGAATCAAAACGAACCACATCTTTCCAAGCTTGTTTATCTGCGGGGCTTAATGATTCAGGAGTACACATTCCAAGCTTAGCTCCAAGACGAGCAAGCAATTTTAAATTGGAATTGGCCACACGGGAGTGTAAAACATCTCCAACAATTAGCACTTTTTCATTTTCTATTTTTCCTTTTTTCTCTTTAATGGTAAAGGCATCCACTAAAGCCTGAGTAGGATGCTCCATAGCCCCCAGTCCTGCATTAATAACAGGTATGGGACTTGAGCGTAAAAAATTCTCCGCAGATTTAAAATCTCCACAACGAATCACAATCATATTGGGTTTTAAAGCAATAAGACACTGAAGAGTATCCTCTAGGGTTTCCCCTTTTGCCATACTGGAAAAATGCAGATTCCATAAAGAAGTCACTGCTATTCCCAGTTTTCCACAAGCCACTTCAAAACTGGCGCGGGTGCGTGTGCTGGGTTCAGCAAACAACAGCTGAACCACCATGCCCTTTGTTTGTTCAGAGTCAATACAATGAATAATGCGACCAGTTTTATAAAATTCTTTCTTAAACAGCCCGGCTGTCTGAAGAATGAACTCAAGATCTTTAGTGGATAAATCGTCTATACCTAAAAGTGTTTTTTTGTTTGAGGGGGATTTTTTTTCCATATTATTCTCCTTCGGCTTGAATTTTGTAAATCTCCACAGCTTGGCCACCATACTAAAGCAGATGAAAAAAGAACCACAATTACTTCCCAACCGACTCAGTTTAAAGTATTTTTTTGAACAAACACTGATGTCTTACTTTATCAGGATGACATGAAACAAGCAAATTAAAAAATGTTTCATCACCACTAAACCAATAAGAATTAAATATTTTTCTGGTGAATGGGGAAAAAAGTGCGATTCCATCTCATATATCGGGGATCACAAAGAAAGGGAACACCTGTTAAAGTTTTTTCACAGCTAAACCAAACCCGAATGACTTTACCTAAAATATCCGATTCCAACACCAGATTCTCATCTAAGCCTCCTTTGAGAGCCTTTACATTATTCACACTCAGATGATGGGATAATTTCCCTTCAATAACATTTATCTGCCCAGCAGACACATTCCCCGCCAAACCTGCTTTTTTCGCGGATACTTTCACCTCCACAAAAGGTCCTTTTAGTAAAGTATCCTGCTTAGTTTCAAAATATTCCGGCAATTTCAAATCACCTGTTCGAACCAAAGTGCTCTTGGGAATGGAAATAGTTTCATCTCCAGCAGATAAACGGGAAAAAGTCACCATTCCTTTTGCTTTTTGAATGCGCGCTGGCCAGGTCCTGCTATCCTGAGACTGATCCCTGTGATCTCCCATCACAAAATAATACCGGGGTGGGACGCGATAAGGGCCAAAAATCAAGTAATTTTTTTCTCTCTTTTTCAGTAAAATACTGTAAGAGGAATCGGAAAGAGTCTCCTCCCAATGAACATAATGGCTTTTATCTTCTGTTTTGCCTCCATCCGAAAAATCCTCATCTCTGACCCAGGAAAAATCTTTTTTTCGAAGAGAGGGCAGACGTTTAATAACTTTTTTTTCATTTATGTACAAATTGCCATTTTCAAAAAATATGCGATCTCCTGGAATGCCAATCACTCTGCGTATGGAAAGCGAATCCGGATCAAAAGGAGATCGAAAGACAATAACTTCCCCTCTTTTTGGTTCAGACCAGTTTGAAACATAACGAGAGGAAAAAGGCCAGCGCAAACCATAAGCCATTTTATTCACAATAACATGATCGTTTGGAAAAAGAGTGGGCATCATTCCATGAAAGGGTAGAACATACACTTCCAACATGCTCCATCTTAAAAAAAGAGCAATCAAAATCACCCAAATAAAAATAAAAATGCCGGCAAAAAAGCCGGTGAACTTTTTAATCATCTGCTTTTAATACAGCCATAAAAGCAGATTGAGGCACATCCACTTTCCCAATGGCTTTCATCCTTTTTTTTCCTTTTTTTTGTTTTTCCAACAGTTTTCTCTTTCTGGTAATATCCCCTCCATAACACTTGGCTGTCACATCTTTTCTTAAAGCACTGATAGTTTCCCTCGCAATAATTTTGGAACCTATGCCAGCTTGAATGGCTATCTGATACTGTTGTCTATGAATAAGCTCCTTTAATTTCTTCACCAGAGCACGGCCTTTCTTTTGTGCTTTTGAACGATGCAAAATCACAGATAGCGCGTCTACTTTTTCTCCATTTAATAAAATATCCAATTTCACCAGCTCTGAGGGAGAAAAGCCCATCCACTCATATTCCATCGAAGCATAACCGCGCGAAACAGACTTTAAACGATCATGAAAATCCATTACGATCTCACTCATGGGAAGACGATACTCTATAATCATTCTGTTTCCTGAGCTGTATTCCATTCGAATCTGCTCTCCTCTTCTTTCTTCACAAAGTTTTAAAATACCCCCTACATATTCACTAGGAGAATGAATATCAACGCGAACAAAAGGTTCTTCAATATGTTCAATCTTGGAAGGATCAAGTAAAGCAGAGGGGTTATCCAGTTTCTGAACTTCTCCTGCTTTTGTAAACACTTTATAAATAACAGAGGGGGCTGTGATAATCAGATTCAGATTAAATTCTCTTTCCAACCGTTCTTGAATAATCTCCAGATGCAGTAATCCCAAAAAACCACATCGAAAGCCAAAACCCAGAGCAGGAGAGTTTTCTGTTTCAAAAACCAAAGAGGAATCATTGAGAACCAGTTTTTCCAAAGCGGTTTTCAGCTGAACAAAATCCTTGGAATCAGAAGGAAACAAACTGGAAAACACCAGAGGTTTAAGCTTTTTAAAACCAGCCAGAGGAGACAAAGCCGGTGCTTCGGTATGGGTTAAAGTGTCCCCCACAATAACATCCTTTATACCTTTAATGCCTGTAATCACAAAACCCACTTCTCCGGTTTTAAGCTCTTTCAAATTATAAGGAAAAGGGGTAAAAACTCCCAATTTCAATACCGTGCTTTCTTTTCGGCCCTGTATAAAACGCACTTCATCCCCCACTTTAATTCGCCCTTCAACCACACGACATAAAATCACCACCCCTTGATAGCTGTCAAACCAAGAATCAAAAATCAAAGCGCGTAAAAAGCCTTCCGCTATCGGGGAGGAGGGGGAATGATCCATGATTTGATTACCGGATGATTTCTTATTTTCAGGAGTACTCAAGTTAAGAGCAGAAGGTGGAGGAATATCACGAACCACTCTTTCCAATATATCTTGAATGCCGATTTTCTCCTTGGCACTGACAAAAATAATTTCTTCTTTTTTGATTCCTATAAGCTCTTCCAGTTGAAGAGAAACCTCATCCGGTTGAGAAGCAGGAAGATCAATTTTATTTAATACGGGAATAATTATCAGGTCTTTGGTTAAAGCCAAAGAGGCATGAGCCATTGTTTGCGCTTCCACTCCTTGTGATGCGTCCACCACCAGCAAAACCCCTTCACAAGCGGAAAGAGAGCGGGACACTTCATAAGAAAAATCAACATGACCTGGAGTATCTATTAAATTCAGCTGATACACTAAACCATCTTTTGCTTTATAAGAAAGGCGCACGGTTTGTGCTTTAATGGTAATTCCCCGTTCTCTTTCTAGTTCCATTTGATCCAAAAACTGTTCTTTTTTTTGTCTTTCATCCACAGCTTTGGTGAACTCCAAAAAACAATCCGCCAAGGTGGATTTACCATGATCAATATGGGCAATTATGGAAAAATTGCGTATTCGGCTTTGAGCCGGAGAGTCCTGATCTTGGTGATTTTTTTTCGGAGTCATTTGTGTCCACGACCCGGTTTTTCATTTTTTTTATCCAAAGTAAAAGAAAGCTGACCAGGTATAAGGTGGGCGTTTTTATGCAGTATCAAATCCACTCCTTGCCGAACATACTCAGCAACAGGCACTTTGGATCGTTGCCTAAGCTCTTTAAGCAAAGTGTTTTGCTCTTCTGTAAGATAAACAGTGGTGGTTATTTTTCTTTTGGTCTTCATGGTTTACTTATATAATGTAGCCACCAGAGGCAAAGCTGGTTAAACTGTTTTAAGGAAATTCAGACTTCAGTTCTTCCACTTTATCTGATTTTTCCCAGGTAAAGCCCAATTCTTTTCTTCCAAAATGCCCATAAACCGCTGTGTTAGAGTATATAGGCTTTAATAAATCAAATTGAGTAATTATTGCCGATGGCCTCAGATCCCAGAGCTTTTGCACCACTTTTGTCAGTTTTTCTTCAGGTACTTTTAAGGTGCCATAAGCCTGAATGGAAAGACTCACCGGTTTGGCCACACCAATGGCATAAGCTATTTGAACAAGACATTTTCGAGCCAACCCGGCAGACACAATGTTTCTGGCGATATGGCGGGCGGCATAAGCTCCTGAGCGGTCCACTTTTGAAGGATCTTTTCCGGAAAAACTGCCACCTCCATGAGCACCATGTCCTCCATAAGTATCTACGATGATTTTCCTTCCGGTCAAACCACAATCTCCTGAAGGGCCTCCGATTACAAAACGCCCTGTGGGATTAATGTAAAATTTATGTTTCTCTTTTAAATATTTCTCCGGTATTACTTTTTTGATAACTTCTTCAATAATAAACTCTCTTAAATCCTCTATTTTAATATCAGGAGCATGTTGAGTGGAAAGCACCACAGAAGGAATATGAGCTGTCTTTCCGTTTCTGTATTCCACTGTCACTTGACTTTTACTGTCCGGCCATATATGTCTTTCTTCTTTTTTTCTGAAATCCGCCAAAACTCTCATTAATTTATGAGAAAGAGAAATACTTAAAGGCATATATTCTTCTGTTTCATCCACGGCATAACCAAATACCAAACCTTGATCGCCAGCTCCTTGTGATTCTCCCTGGCCAATTCCGCGGGCAATATCCTGGCTTTGAGAATCAATAGCTGTTAAAACAGAACAGGATTTATAGTCAAAACCCTTGTCTCCGTGATCATACCCAATTTTTCGGATAACCTGTCTGACTTCATTTTGAATATCCACATATCCACTGGTGGTAATCTCTCCACCCACAACAACCAGTCCTCTTGTTAACATCACTTCACAAGCCACCCGGCTTTGAGGATCCTGCCTTAAAAAAGCGTCCAACAAAACATCACTGATTTGATCAGCAATTTTATCGGGGTGGCCCTCTGAAACAGATTCACTCGTAAAAAGAAAATTATTCATTATAGTACCCTCGCCATAGTACCCCTGCCTGGATTTGTAGATCAGGGTGATAAAAAGAGTTATTATCAAGACAATAAAACACAGTCAATCTTTTAGTCCCGTGAAAACGAGAATCCAGGGAAATCACATACTTTTTCACAGACCACTATATAATAACAAAAAAGTCTATAAAATAGATTTTAACACATTTTTTAGGGTTTTTCATCCATATTTTTTAAGCAGAACAGGTTTTAATAATAAAATTTTCCAACCATATATGTGCAGAAACAGGTGAGGACTTAAGGGCTTTATCTGTGGCTTTCAGTGCTGAAAGCGCGGAAACAATTTTTTTCTCTGTCCATAGGTTAGCTGACTGAATATAATTTTGAATAAAGAAATAAGGCACACCGGTTTTATGACAAATCGTCTTCTCTGTGTTGCCTTTTTTAAGCCCCTCTTTTACACGAGCCAATATACGAATATGGCGACTGATTAAAGCTAAAGCTCCCACTTCATTTTGATTGTCCTCCAACAGCCGTGCCAAACACATAAGTGCGGAGGGCATATCCTTTTGACCAATAGCTTCTGACAGAGCAAAAATATTTTCAGGACGAACACGAGGAACAACAGCCAACACATCCTTTTCAGAAATGTGTTTCTTTGACCCCAGAAACCTTTTCAGTTTTTTAATTTCCGTGTCTAAATTCATTAAGTCATAACAAGCATATTCTTTAATAAGTGCGATAGCTGAATCCGAAAAAGAAAGCCCTTCTTTTTTTCCCATCTCTTTAAGCCACATTATCCATTCTTTGTCCTTGGGAGTTTCAGCCGACAAAATTTCAGAGTAAGATATAAGCTCCTTGATTATTTTTTTTCTTTTATCCGGTGCTGAAGAGACAAAAATCAGCACACAGGTTTCCACTGGTGCTTTCACGATCGGTAAAAGAATTTTCCAGTCCGATTCTTTCAGTTTGTGTGCTGATTCACAGACAATCACTCTTCTTTCGGAAAACACAGGAAGTGTTTCCATGGCCTCACGCATTCGCTCCATTTCTCCCTCACCAGCTTTAAAAATTTCACAGTTAAAGTCAGCTGTTTCAGGAGACAGCACACAAGACTTTATTGCCTGTAAGATTTCTTTCATTAAAAAAGCTTCCGGCCCTATAATAAAATAAAGAGGGGATATTTGTTTATTGGAAAGTTTTTTTTTCAAATTTTGTAAACTTAAAGACACTTTTTCCACTATTGCTCCTCTAATGAAAACTTATGTAAATACACCATAGCTGTTTTTTTATACTGTTTGACTTCTTTAAAATATAACACCATAACTCCTGAAAATCAATCGAAGAACGGGTATGGTATGAGCAATAAGTTTTTTACTTATTTAGTCCGCCGTGAAAAACCTCTGTTTAAGTGAGTGATTTATCTGTTTATGTGAAAGGTCTCTCTTGGAAACTGAAAGCCAAGTTGTTGGCTTTTAGTCCCGTGAAAACCTGAGGTAATTGGCCAGAATTTTGTAGAAGAACATGGCGTAACCGATTATTCAAATTGTACTCACACAGCCTGAAACCACCTTTAGTTTTCACTTCGCAATTGCTTCGCATACCATTGATTTGTTCCTGAGCCTTGCTTTGGCAATACCTTTCACAGCCGGCTCTACCCGGACACACCAATGTCGCACCAGTATGAGGTGGCGATCTTTCAATGTTGTTTATTCTACTCCGACAGTTTTCAACTAACTGGTCTTGTAGCTTTCTTCTATTTTTCTGATCACAGTTATTTACAGCCTGGGAAACTGCGGAAGATGGTGTCATGAAGTTAGGAGGATCTTCATTACAGCTTCTTTGGCAAAGAGCATTCTCATTGTTCCTGTTGTTGGGAATGTTATCACAAAAGTTTGCATTATCGCTGATATAATCTTTACACTTTTCCTTGCAAATATATGTGTTGAAACATTGTTCAACCAGTGTTTCGTTATTACCTTTCGACTTACAACTGCAATTAAGAGGCACGGGCGTATTATTATGTTTCAATTCTAAATTGTCTTCTTTCTGTTCACAAGTATTACGGTCTCGGGTATTTTCCTTTGGTTTTTCTTGGTCTGCAACACTATCCCAAGAACTACTACTATTTTCTGTATATGAAACACTTAGAAAATAAAGCATAAAAAAGATAATACGCATATCCAGCCTCCCATTAAAAGCAGGTTTAGCAATATTATCGGTTAAAATACTTTTTTCTTAAAAGTTTTTTTGTAAAAAACCATCAGACAAAGCGTCCCAAAACTTTAGCCGGCCTAAATAGTTGGGTTTGAATAAATCTGTTTAGTGAGAGTATGCTCTTACCAATACTTCACCGCTCGGGCTCAAACAGGCGTTTTGCCACGCGCGCGTCTTTCAGTCGCGACGTGTTCAAAGCCGAACTCACCTCGCAATGGGTATTGGTAAAATCTTTTTCACTGATACTTTTTGCAAGAAAATAAAGGTTGTATTGTAAGACCTTGCAATTTTTTCCGAACCTTTTATAAAAAAAATCAAGTAATAACAATGCTTTATTATTTATTCAGCCGTGAAAAATCCTTTTCAGTCCCGTGAAAACGGAAATCCAGAAAAAAATAACATACTTTTTCACAGGTGACTCAATAGTCGATCTTGAATAAGTCCGTTTAGTGGATAAGTGCTCTTACTAATACTTCCCCGTTTGGAATAATCAAACATGCACTTTTTCGCGCACGCGTCTTTAAGCTCCGTCTGCTGTGTAAAGTGGCTAAAATCTATTTTTTGTACATTCTAAAGAGAAACAGAATGTAATCTTGCCATCATATTTTCCATTAAAGGAGCAATTTCATTATTTAAAATATTACCATGTTCAGAGCAATCCTTTAAAGAACCAACACACTCTTCAGCTATTCTTATTCTCTTCTGCTCCAAGGGATAAACATGTATAGAAAAATCCCGCATGGCCTGACAATGCACCTGCATCACTTTATAGGCGTGCTCTTGTTTCTCTTTCCATACCGGAAGAGAAGGTCGCTCAAGGCATTGTTCACTGGTTTGTTTCATTTTTTCCAAAGCTTCCAAAGTGTCTATATACACTACTCTATCCACATTGTTAAGCATATCATTAACAGCGTTAATATACCCTCTATAATACATCATAGGTATCATTGTAAACACCTCCACACTGGTTTGGTTATGTTCTTCCAACCAAGGTATATTGCTGTAAGTATCTTCAGGATAGTTGGGATTTTCTTCAATCTGAGCTACTGCCCTTTTGTAGTAAAATAAAGAAGCATTAAAATTTTCCGGATCTCTGGTTGTTCCTCTGTTAGTATCAAAAGTCTTATCTGTTTTATAATAAACAGCCATATAGAAAGAACCTTCCACATGTCCTCCATCAGAAGATCGTTCCAACAAAGTCATCCCCTCATCCATTTTTCCCAAACAAATTGCCTCTATACTCATGTTGTAAATTTTCCTCACATTTCCCGGATCATTTTCATAAACAAGTTTATATTCGTTATAGCTTTGCTGAGTTATATCATTACAGGCAAAAAAATTTATCTCAGCGAAAACACTTAAGGAAAAAAGCACCAACGAAAAAGACAAACCAACAGTTTTCAAAAGATTTTTAACAATCAGGTGGGAAAAAGACCGACCAATTAAGTGAGTATCTCCAAAGCAACGCGCTCTTTTACCAGCACTTGAAATTGTACAATCATTTACATACACATTGTTTCCTGTTCTCATCTTTGTTTCCTCCTTATAGATTTTTTATTTGTTTTGTTCCTGTTTTTTATTTTTTTGCTGTTTTTTCAGCTTTCATTTTTTTTGCTGTTTTTTAAACTTCATATTGCTTGTTTATGTTTCTTGCTGTTTCCCAGCTTTCATTCAAAAATTCTTATGTTGCTTGTTTTCCATACTGTTGTAGTTCTTTATACTCTACACTTTTTATACTTTAAAAGCTTCAGTAAACCCACAACATTTATTGTGATATATCCTACAATTTTGAACCCAAAGTATAAAAGCAAGCTCCTGTAGTTATGATGCTGTTTGAACCATAACAACCTGTGGATATCCCAAACAAATGTTTTTCAAGAAAATACTATTACACTTTTATAATACAAAACTGGAATCAATGACAAGACCCTGCCCTTAAAAAAAACGGCTTTATAGAAATAAATATGAATGTATGTAAATTTTACACTCTCTAAGATAATCCCCTGTGAAAAAGTTTTTAACACATTATGATCACTTTTTAATCAGGCGTGAAAAAGTACATTTTTTTAAGGAAAATGGATGGAACATTTGCCTAAAACTCAACAAAATTCCCGTTTTCACGGGACTGAAAAACCAACAACTTGGCTTTTTTACGAGCCACTTGTTAGTTCGGAAAATACTTGCAAAGTTTTATAACGAAACACTTTGTTTGCCGGAAAAATGTAAAAAACTTATTGCTCATACCCAACGCGAGGCGAGTTCGGCTTTGAGCACACCGCGACTGAAAGACGCGTGTGTGGCAAAACGCATGTTTGAGACCGAGCGGTGAGGTATGAGCAAATAAGCTGTACATATAAACACTCTTTTTCACGGGCCTCTTAAGATAATACGTTTGCCAAATCTCCCGTAAAAATCGTGTTTGGCAATATCAAACCCTCTTATTCATAATCCATACTATCCGCTGAGATCATTTTGGCACGGATTTTGCAAGGACTATTTTTACAGGAAAAATGTCAGCTGAAATCAGTTTGGCACGGATTTTGCATAAACTATTTATTAACAATAAACCACTTTTTTTAAAGGAGCTTTACACATGAAAACAAATCGTAGCAAATTTCTAAACTTAAGCCAGGACCTCATGTTCAAGACCTATTTCTCCAAAAACAAAGAAGTCCTGAAATCTCTTTTAAATGCCTTTTTACCCCTTCATCCCAATCAAAAAGTGCAAGATATATCCTTTATAGGAGATAAAAAAGCATTGGATTCCCTTGTTGATGAAGAAACATTAACTCTCTTAGATAGCTCCCTTTATCCCTCTTTGGCAGACAACAAGCAAATTGTTCTGGATTTGAGAATAAGACTCAGTACCGGAGAAACTGTGAATGTGGAAATACAGTCTGTCTTAAAAATAGGTTTTTTGAAAAGAGTGCTTTTTTATTGGTCTAGACTTTACACGGAGAGTTTAAAGAAGTCAGCAGATTACAGCAGTATTTGCCCTGCATATTCTTTGGTTTTCACAGACTTTGATGTTCTTCCGGTAAAAAAGTATAGAGATTTTATCAATTCCTTTTCTTTGCGATCGGATAAAGATCCACATTCTTCCTTGATCGATGATGAAAAGATAGTGTTTGTGGAATTAAGTAAGTTTATGAGAGCGAGGCCAGAGAGTCTGAAGGAGATAGTTGATTTGCGGGACTTATGGTGCTATCTTTTAAAAGAGTCCTGCCACATAGGAAAAAGAGAGTGGGATATATTATCAACGAGTAAGGGGGAAGAGATGAGAAGAGCAATGGAACATTTAAAAGATTTGTCCCAGGATGAGGATTTGCGCCGAGAAGAGGAAGCACGAGAGAAGTTTTTAAGAGATCAGCGTGCAGAGAAAGCTTATGCTTTTAACAAAGGCATGGAGAAAGGTTTGAAGACAGGCATGGAGAAAGGTTTGAAGACAGGCATGGAGAAAGGTTTGAAGACAGGCATGGAGAAAGGTTTGAAGACAGGCATGGAACAAATAGCTTTGAATATGCTCCAAAAAAATATGCAGATTTCTGATATCATTGAAATCACTGGTGTATCAGCAGAGAAAATTAAAGAGCTACAGGAAAGCTTAAAGCTCTAATTTGTCGAGCGTGAAACCCCTCCTTTCACCTATTTATTTGCATTATAAATATTAAATTTTTCTGATTTTTCCAGTTTTATACTGTTATAGTTTTCTTTGCAATCAAATCCAAATTGCCAAATAGAGAAAACACCAGTTTTAGAATCTTTCTGAAAAAATAAATTTATGACTTTTTTATTGGTTTCTTGTTGCCACTTTCTAAAAGGATAATAAAGTTGTCTGATAATCACATTGTCCGTTTGTCTGTTTTTCGCTTCCACTAAAACAACAGTATTTCTCCCTTCATAACCAGCATCCACTTCCGTCTGTACTCCACAGACTTGGATCCGGTGTTTGTTAACAAAAAATTCAAACGGCCTTTCTGTATATTTCCTGCCTCGAATGGTTAAAACAAGGTTTTCATCTCCTATGAATGTTTTTATAAGGCTTGAAGCATAAGCATAGTCAAGATGTTGCATCTCTGATTGACCAACTTTTGCTGTATCCAACTCAAAATCCAATTTTGATGTGTAATCTTTAGTAGCCATAATAGCTGGAATATCAATATAACCCTCACCTTTTATGATATTATATTGGCCGTTTTTAACAGGTAATAAAAAAAGTCCTTTTTCTTTAAAAATATCAGGGCGATCTTCTTGGCAGGTTTGTGTACAAAGTATACGAACTTCTTTTGCTACGGTTTTTTCGAACTCCTGACAGGCTTTTTTAATTTGTTCCGCTGAAATAGGAAAGGGTGCTTTATCAAAAGAATGTTTGTGAATGTTGTATTTATTGAATATTTTTTTCCAAGATTTGTTGTTTGCTTGTGCCATAGTATTTTAAGGGGAAAGTTCTAATTGAAAAGAGTTTTTTAAATCCTGAAAGCGATGGATGGATAGCTCCAAAAAAGCTTTTTCTTTCTCAATACCGATAAAAGACCTTTCTGAAAGATAAGCGGCGATTCCGGTTGTGGAGCTTCCGGTGAAAGGATCCAATATTATATCTCCTTTATTGGAAGAAGCTCTGACAATTCGTTTTAAAAGTTCCAAAGGTTTTTGTGTAGGGTGTTTGCCGTATGTTTTTTCAGAAGAGGCTGGAGTATTGACAGCCCAAACAGAGCGCATTTGCTTGCTTGGTTTTTTAATAAAGTCTTTTTCCCAAGAACCGTTCTTCATGTCTTCATAATGAAATGTGTATTTTGCCTTTGGATCCTTACAAGCCCATATCAGGGTTTCATGGCTTGCCGCAAAACAGCGACAACCAATGTTTGGAGCGGCGTTTGGTTTATACCAAGCGATATCATTAAGAATCCGAAAACCGGACTGTTGAAGTGCAAAACCGCATTGATAAATGGAATGATAAGTTCCGCTGATCCAAATTGTGCCTTCCGGCTTTAACACCCGCTGGCAGGCTTTAATCCAACTTAAATGAAAAGCAAAGTCCTTATCTGTGCCAAGGCTTTGATCCCAGTCTCCTTTATGAACATCGACCCTTTTTCCAGCTTTGACAGAAAATCCACCGTTTGACAAATTGTAAGGGGGGTCTGCAAAAACCATATCCACGCTGTTCGCAGGAATAGTGTTCAAAACATCACGACAATCCCCATGATAGAGCTTGAAAGAATCTTCTGAAAAATAAGGCTTAAGCATTTTTATATTTTTGTATGTTTTTAGTACTATTTAGGAAATATTTGACATATTTCTTTAAAAACGGAAAGTAATAACGCACAAAATAATAGGTTGTTGATGAAAAGTCAAAAGACTATGTAGTTCAAAACAAGGCATTACGGGGGTTTTTCCACATTATAGGGATTTTTCACAGAAGAAATCAGGATACAAATAATCGCAAGCAACAAAAAGTCTTTTTATATGACCGGTTTACTTTGTTCATACCTCATCGCTAGGACGAAAACATAGGTGTTTTGCCACGGATCAGTCTTCGCCAGCTCCGTGCTCAAAGCCGAACTCGCCTCGCGGTGTGTTATTTTGACTTGTTAATAACTTAATGGCAGTATTCTTTAATATGCAGGATATAATAAGTTTTATAGAAAAAAATGTAATCTCTCCTTCAAAGGAGATGCTTGCTTATGAAGTGCTATGGGCTATCCACAGCAATGAAGAAAAAACTTTAAAAGAAAAAGCTTTACAGGAAATGTTTGTTAATAACACTCCTTCTGAAGCGTTAAAACAAATACCACATCAGCTGGATCTTTTTTCATTTAAAAAGACTCCTGACCAAATAAAAAATGAAGTGCAAGGCTTTTTAGATACTGCATTTTGTGATGGAATGAGAGATTTTTCAATAGTTGTAAATAAAGCTTTTCAATACCCGGAGAATTTAAGAAGTCAATACCCCATAGGACTATTTTATTGCAAAGGAAATTTGGATATATTAGAAACTCCCTGCATTTCAATAGTGGGATCAAGAAAACCCTCTGCTGAAGGAATCAAAAACGCCAGAAATTTATCCAAAGAATTGTCAGATGAGGGATTTACCATTGTGTCAGGTTTAGCTTTAGGGATTGATACAGTAGCCCATCAATCGGCTATTGATAATAATAAGCTCACTATAGGAGTTATAGGTACCCCTATCAACAAATATTATCCTAAAGAAAATAAAAATTTACAGGATAAAATTGCAAAGGATTTTTTACTGATCAGTCAGGTCCCTTTTTACAAATACGCTAAAGAACCTTTTAATTATCGTAAATTTCATTTCCCAAGAAGGAACAAAACAATGGCGTCTATTTCAAAAGCCACTGTCATTGTGGAAGCGGGAGATACAAGTGGATCTCTTGTTCAGGCGAGGGAATGTTTTAGGCAAAACAAAAAACTATTTATAATGGACTCCTGTTTTGACAATCTAAACATCAAATGGCCCTCCACTTATGAAAAACGAGGAGCTATCAGAGTAAAAGAAACCTCAGATATTTTAAAACATATAGATCATCAGTCCAGTGTGGAATAAATTTAAAGAACAACATTTACCTCATATAAAACCTGACGATATTTGGGTATATGCGAGAGAATACAAATCCAGTACGGGCTATGAAGGTGGTCCAACAAATTCTCTGATTTTGAATTTTAAAAAATCCCCTTCCAAAAGATGCACGCCAGAATGGTCATATCGTGAAAAAGCTATTAAGCAATTTAAAGAAGATGTTGAACTGTTACTAAAAACAAACCCAAAGGGTTGGGTGTTAACTGCTGTTCCAAGTTCTAAAACAAAATCTCATCCTGAATATAATAATAGATTTGAAGATTTATTTAGGGAACTTTTACAATCACTGCTAGGGTGGTTGGTTGAATGGCCTGTTGAAATAAAAGAGGATCAAGAGTCTGTTCATCTTTCCGGGGAAAGAAACCCTGAATTTTTTAAGCAAAATTATATTTGGAAAGGGTTTAAAAACAAAGAACCTAAAATATTATATATTTTGGATGATGTGATAACCACCGGATCACATTTGCGGGCCATATCGGACTTTCTAAGAGAAAACAAATACAAAGGTAAAATCATTGGTATTTGCTGGGCTAAAACAACCTGGGACTAATCTACATAAAAGTCTTTGAACAATCTCTTAACCATCACAATTTTTTGGACAATCTCGCTGTAAAAAATGGAACATCGTAAACAACACAGTACATCTTCAAAAAATTATATAAAAATTTATTTGCATAAAAGTACTGAATGAAATATATTATAACGATTCTCTTTTGAGAATCTAAAATAAATCTAACTAGGTAACATTCATTATGAACATTCGTTTATTTTACAGCTATACACATATAGATGCAAAACATCAAGACTCTTTAGAAAAACACCTTACTCTTTTAAGAGATGAAGGTAAAATATCTGACTGGTCAGACAAAGAAATCCAAGCAGGTGAAGAATGGGATCCTGTAATAGAAAAAAAAATGAAAGAAGCCCATATTATTTTGTTATTACTCAGCCCAGATTTCCTTGCTTCTAATAATTGTAAGAAAGAGATGAATATTGCTTTAAATTTAAAAGACAAAAAAAATACTATTGTGATTCCGGTAATTTTAAGAGACTGTGCATAGAAAGACACTGTTTTAAAAAACATTCAAGCCTTGCCAAAAGATGGCAAAGCTATAACTAAATGGAATGATAAAGACTCAGCTTGGAAAAATGTATATGAAGGTATAAAACATGTTGTTGATAAAATCTCAAAACCTGAAATAAACCCAGATTTTCAAAATCAATTACTGAAAAACTCTTTTGATACAACACCATTAGATAAACAGTTTGTGTATCCAGACATTACAACAAAAGACAAAACTGCTGATGTAAATTTAGAGCATAACGAAATAAATTCTGAAAAATTAATAGCAATTAATACATTTGATAATCCATATATTTTACTTTATGGAGAAGAACAAAGTGGAAAGACAGCCCTAGCTCATATTTTATTTTTGCGATATATGAAGGCCGGTTTTTATCCAGTCCTCATGGAAGGCAATAAAATTCCTAAATCTGGAGCTTTGAAAAAAGCTACACAAAAAGAATATAAAAACCAATTTTCAGGGTCGATCCATGTTCCTAAAGAAAAAAGAATTTTAATTATTGATGATGTAGATGAAAGAAAGAAAATAACCAAAGAAGATTTCGATAAATTTATTTTATCCATTCGAGATCATTTTCAAGGTGCAATTCTTTTAGCTAATCAATTAACAAATATACCATCTGAAAAATCAAAATATAAATATTTTAAAAGCTATTCAATATTAGTTTTTGGACATAAAAAAAGAGAAGAACTTATCAAAAAGTGTATCTCCCTACATGAAGATACAGATTTTGATTATCAAAACAAACAGCATTTAAACAGATTGGATCAATGCACTAGTTCTATTAACATTATTATTGGTCATAATATTGTTCCAAGCTACCCTTTTTTTATTTTATCTATTTTTAATTCTATTGAGCTGATAAGTCCCAATCAAGACTTACAACAAACCTCTTATGGTCATTGTTATCAAGCAATGATAACTATATCACTCTCTAAAATACATATTATAGTAGAAGAGATAGACTCTTATTTTAATTTCCTTACACACCTTGCGTATTGGATGTTTGACAATAATGTAAGAAATATCTCCGATACTCAATTACAGGATTTTTTAAAAAAATATGGGAAAAAGTTTATTGTACCTCGCGGGCGCAATTTTTCAGAAATTTTAGTAAGTGCAAATATATTAAGAGAGAAAAATAATTTATACAATTTTGGATACATATATATATATTATTATTTTGTTGCCAAGTATATTGCAGAAAATATTAACAACAAAAAAGAAGTAATTAATAAATTAATATCTAAAGTGTATCAAAAAGACAGTGCTAATATTTTAGTTTTTATCACTCATCATACAAAAGATAAAAATTTAATAGAAAATATTACTGATTATACTCATAATATATTTAGCCAATATAAGGAAGCGTCTTTATCAGGGGATGAAAAAGGATTTATCAAAGAACTGCATAGTATTTTTAATAATATTACATTACCTGGATCTACTCATAGTGTAGAAAAAGAACGAAGTAAAGAATTGGAAATCAAAGATAAACAACGCTCTACGAATGATACTGACGCAGAACAGATGAACACTGAAAATAGCACTTTAATTGAAATTAAAAAATCTGCAAGAACGATGGAAATAATTGGACAGATTCTTAGAAATCAATACGGATCATTGGAAAAAGAAAAGTTAAAAATTTTATTTAAAGAAGCTCAAAATGTCGGATTGAGATTATTAAAAAGTTTTATGGAATTCATGTTAAATGAAAGAACGATAATTGAAAAGTTTATCCAATCTAGATTGGAACAAATTTCCAAAAAAGAATCATCTCCAGAGAAAATAGAACAAATCAGTAAAGTGATAGTGGATCAGATGTCTTATGGTATTTTATGGGGATGGTTACACAAAATTATACACTCTATAGGATACTATAAAATTGTTGATATTGCTAACTCTGTAAACACAGAGAGTAACACAGTGGCTTCCAAGTTAATTAATTTGTATATTCATACTTGGCATAAAAAAGATTTAGATGTTGATAGAATCAGGATTCTGTATAAAGAGCTACAGGATGAAAAAAATACTCAGGCTATATGTCTTTTAAAGCATATAGTGGCACAATATATTTATATGCACCCTATTAAATATAAGAAGAAACAAAAAATTGCTAGTCTATTAGGTTTTTCTATACAAAACCAAAGATTAGCAGAAAAAAGATTAAAATAGAAAAATATACAAATTCTATTGACAAAAATCTTTTTATATTCCATTTTCCAGAGCTATGAAAACAAAAAGAAATTTTTTACATGATCATTTATTCAAAGAGGTTTACTCACAAACCAAGTATTGTGTGGATATCCTAAGCCTCGTTCTCTCAAAAGAGGAAATGAAACTTTTTGATTGGAACACCCTTAAAACAGAAGCCACAACTTTTATTGACAAATCCGCAAAAGAAAAACGCATGGACCTCTTGGTTTCAGCTCTGCTTAAAAGCTCTCAAAAACCTGCTAGAATATTATTCTTAATGGAACACAAAAGCCAATACGACCAAGATTTGATGAGACAGTTTTTAATATATCAGGTAGGGATTTATCAAGATACACGAAATCCTATTCTCCCTGTGTTTATTAACCAGAGTGCAACAAAGACAGGTAAATGGCCTCTTGATTTTCACGAGTACCTGTATAATTTCCAAGGTGAATTAAAAGAGAGATTTGCAGATAATGTGTTGAATTTTCGTCCGCGGGTCTTGAATATTCAGTCTTTAGATGTGTCAAAGGAGGCCAGGGATTTGACAACTCGTCCTATTTTGTATATTCTAAAACATATCTGGCGACTTGATGAATCAAAAGTGAAGGAGCTTTTTACGATAGGTCAGGGTCTTAGTTCCAGTGAGCGAGAGGCATTGATCGGTCGAGCAGTAGATTATATACGGCGATATGATCCAGCATTTAATTGGGAGATTGTAAAAGAGATTGAACAAGCCACAGTGAAAGAGGAGGGAAGAATTATGATGCCATTATTAAAATCTTCGTATGATGAAGCTAGGCAACAAGGCATGCAACAAGGCATGCAACAAGGCCGTCAGGAAGGTATACAGGAAGGTATGCAACAAGGCCGGCAGGAAGGTATACAGGAAGGTATGCAACAAGGCATGCAACAAGGCCGGCAGGAAGGTATACAGGAAGGTATGCAACAAGGCATGCAACAAGGCCGTCAGGAAGGTCAAAAAGAGCTGATTGCAAAATTACTTAAAACTGGAGTGGATTTGCATGTTCTTTGCAAAGGCACGGGGCTTTCCGAAGAAGAAATTAAAAAACTTAAGAGTGGTGACTAAGAGTCAAAGGGAAGAATTATGATGCCATTATTGTAAATGTTCAAATGTGTTAACAGCTTTTTCCTTGGAAACTTCTTTAGAAATTGTTTAAACTCTACATGAAAAAGGAAAAACAATAACTGAAACAGTAACAGTTTAAAAAATATACAAAGAAAGAGTTTTTCAAAATTCAGAAATAAAAAATACATATCTTTTATTTGTTTGCTCTTTACTTTTACTGAAACGAGGAATTTAAAATCTCCTGTCTTCACATGAAAGCAGGAAATCCAGAAAAAACATCTTTTACGACAAAATTTTACTGAGAATAACGCTATTTGTTCAAAGTGAAAAAAAAAGTGTAAATAAAACTTTAGGAGGTAATATTATGAATTAAAAACAGTCTACCATTTCAAATGAATTGATTTTGATACAGAGGGATTTATTAAAAGTATTAAAGAAAAATAATGTTTAAATTAATAATAAAGATAATTGGTTATCGCAAATGAAGGAGGTATAAAGATGCAAAGACAACAAGTGGAATCTTCAAACTTGGAATCAATAGGACATGAAGAACAAGTTTTAGAAATAGAGTTTAAAGATGGAAGTGTTTATCAATATTTTGATGTGCCAAAAGACGAACATACGAACTTAATGAATGCAGAATCACATGGCAAATACTTTAGTGCAAATATCAAAAACAAATATAGATATAAGAAGCTATAAAAATAAGGATTATTATAATTGTATAAAATAAATTTTCCGGCTTTAACAGAGTTAACTCATACAGAAATTTCTCTTATTGAGGATAAAGCCATCGGGCTTTATTTTCTAAAAAGTAAAGACTACAAAATACCTTATCCTTTCAAAAGCTCAAGGTTGATCTATATTGGCATGAGCGAAAAAAAAACAAACAGTATAAAATCTAGGTTTAAAGATCATCTAACAGGAGCTTCAAATAACAAAGGTTTGTTTAATTATCAAAAAAAATCAAAAGTGTATTTTACATATTTAAACTTCAGCTCTTTAAGTTCTATCTGGAAAAAGTCTGTTGAAGATTTGGAAAGTTTTTTTATTTTGGATTTTTTAAAAAAATACGGCTGTTACCCTATTTGCAACAACAAATCTGGTTTTCCGGATTTATCTGATGTGCCGGAAAATCACTTCGATATTGATTGGAGCTTTTATGAGTGAAGAAAACAATAAAAAACCAAAAACTGGGGCAGAGCTGATTAAATCTTTTTTTAAGAAATTAAATGAAGATAAAGACCAATACTCCTGCCCGGAAATTATTGATATTATAATAAGTCTTCATAATAAGGGTAATTTGTCATCCACAAATATTTCCAATGCTCTTGATGAAATACGGAGTAAAAACAATGCAGAGAAATGAAATACAAAAAATAACAATAAAAGGTTTTAGAGGGGTAAAAAAAGATTTAGATATCTCTCTTAAAAAGCAATCCTTTTTGTTATATGGAGATAATGGAACAGGAAAAAGCACTATAACTGACAGTATTGAATGGTTTTTGTATGATAAAATATCACACTTAAAAGGAGAAGAAATACCTAAAAATGCCGGCATCCGCAATAAAGAGCTAAATAACCAAGATATTTGTCAGGTGGAAGTGGAGTTTTCTAACTCCCCCTTAAATTCAAAAAAAACATTGGAAACAAAAAACAATCGCTTTGTGTCCAGACATTCCAACAATAAAGATTCTTTTAAAAACTATTTGAATCAATCTCAGATGGAAAACTTAATGATTCGTAGTGATGAGTTGACAAAATTTATTATTTCCACAAAATCAGAAAGGCTATCAGATATATCCAACTTAATTGGTTACTCAGAAGTGAAGAAAACAAAAGAAGTGTTAAAAAAATCAGTAAATTCTTTAAAGAGAACTCTCAAAACAAAAAGCTTTGACAGTCAAATATCATCCAAACAAGCAGACTTACTGAAAGTTATAAATACAAACATAAATACAGAGGAGCAATTTTTTTCAACAATTCACTCTATGATTAAAGAATTAAATCTTGGATTTGATATCAATTCCTGGGAATCTTTTAAAAAATTGGAAAAAGAACTTGCAAAAGAAAAACCTGATCCAAAATTACAGCTAAAAACTGATATAACAAAAGAGCTATCAAACATTAAAGCAAAAGAGTCTGTCTTTAATCAGCTCCTTGAACACTTAAGTATTTTCCAAAACTCCTTTAAGAAAATTTTTGAAGATAAACAAAAACTAAAAGGCATTAAAATAAAACCTCTTCTTAAAAATGCAGAGCATATTATTAAAACAAAAATCCTAGATGAAAAGGACAAATGTCCTTTATGTTTGCAGGATATACCAGCAGAAGAGCTTTTAAATTCGATAAAAGAAAGATTGGATGTATTACAAACTTTAGAGGATGAAATAGAAGTTTTAAAACAAAATAAGAACAACATAGAAGAAGGTATCAGAGAAACAGGTGAAATGCTAAAAAGAGTTGGAGAATTAAGTTGTATGGGTACTTCTGATTTTAGTAGCACCAAAGAGTACTTGGAACACTCACTAAAAAGCTTCAGAGAGTTGTATAAAGTTTTTTCAAGAGAGCTGAATTTTGACAGGATAGATTACTATGATGAATATATTTGTAAGGCAAAAGATTTTTCTTTTGATAAAATAAAAAGTCCGCTTGATTTATTTAAAAACTCTATAAAGGAATCAGGTATTTCCAAAATTGACATGGCAAAAAAAATCAACTTGGCAAAAGCGTGTTTTCAGGATATTCAGAAGTTAAAAAATGAGGAAACAGTAATTCGCTCTCAGATAAAAACTGTAAGTGAAATATATAAGTCTTTTTCAGATTGCCAAAAAAATGAAATGGAGTTGTTTTTAGACTCTACTTCTACTGAAATGAATCAGTTATTCGTTTTTATGAATCCTACAGACAATATCAAAGATATAAAATTAAAACCTATATTGGATAATGAAGATGACTTTGTGGGAATATCATATCATTTAAACTTTAGGAATACTGCTTTGGAGAGTCCAAAAATGCTTATGAGTGAATCTTATATAAATTGTCTGGGATTATGTTTGTTTCTGTCTTCTGTAAAAATTTTTAACAAGAAAAATAATTTTTTTATACTTGATGATATTATATCCAGTTTTGATAAAAATCACAGGCAACAATTCGGTCAACTTCTTGTAAACAAGTTTTCTGAGTGGCAAATTCTTGTTTTAACCCATGAAGACGAGTGGTTTAAATATTTATCCTCTCTGGTTAAGCCAAAAAGTTGGTTAATTAAGCAAATAAAGTGGAATAATGATATTGGTTCTTTCATGGATGAACCAATATTACATTTAAAAGAGAGTATTAGAAAACAGATTGAAGAATCAAATGTAGATGTTCTTGGAAATAAACTGCGCAAATATGTAGAAAACCTTTTAAAACAAATTTGTGAAAATCTAGGGGCCGAAATGAAATTTAAGTCAGGTGCAACTAATGAAAAAAGAACTTTAGAAGAGTTGTTAAGCTCTTTGTTAGCAAGAGTAAAAAAGAAAAAGATGGACTCCAATGTCATTCAAGCTATTGAAAATCTAAGAAGTACACAATTTTTTGGAAATGAAGCTTCCCATGATAATTTATATAACGAAAATCTTGCTGATATGAAAGCCTGTTTTCACGATATAGAAAATTTTGAAAAATATTTTATTTGCTCAAAAACAGGAGAAAAATTATCTGCAAAAGATGCATCAAATGACAGGATACAAACAAAAAGTGGTCATCTGTCGTATAATTGGCAATAAAATATATCGCTTGTTCTATTTTTTTCTTTGTTTTTTGCATAATATACTCCCTTTTAAAAATTATTGATTGTTTTATTTCTTTCATAAGCAAAATTGGGATCATTTAAAATTGGCTATTTAAATGGTTTTGAAGGAGTAAAAATTCGAAATCCGAATTTTCACGAATATAATGCTTTATTATTTATTGGTCCGTGAAAAAGTATGTGATTTTCCTGGATTCCCGTTTTCACGGGACTGAAAGCCAACAACTTGGCTTTCAGTTTCCTTGGGAAAGTACCTGAAAAAAGAGTGTGATAATTAAAGCACTATGGGTTTTTCACGGCGGACTATTTATTCAGGTTTTTTCTGAACCAAAAGTCCGGTTTTTTTGTTTTTCTTAAGACCTGTTTTGTCTTTTCCGAAACGCTAATTTGTGGGTTTTGAATAAGAAAGTCGCAAGTGAAAAAGTATGTGATTTTCCTGGATTCCCGTTTTCACGGGACTGAAAGCCAACAACTTGGCTTTCAGTTTCCTTGGGAAAGTACATGAAAAAAAGTGTTGATAATTAAAACATTGGAGATTTTTCACGGCAGACATAAAGTAATGTGTTGGCTAAATATGAAGTCCTAAGGAAGGGGAAGTTATGGGAAAACCAGCTCGAAAATTGGATATTACACAGTTTAAGCATAAGAAGAAAAAGCGGAAAAACAATCCTTCTGTTGGCTTGGTTAATAGTAAAACAGAACCACTTAAGGAGGAGAAAAAAGAATATGCTTTTGATCCTCATATTTCCCCTGAATTGTGCTTTGATTCCAAAAGAGAAAAGATCGAAAAAATTATCGAAAATGGTCTTTCAGGATCTCCTGAATCAGCCGATAAAGAAGCCTCTGAAGAATCCTATAAAACAGCCTATACAAAGGCCAAAGAGGCACTTACTAAACTGAAAAACTTATCTGAGCCTTACCTAAACTGGGCAGGTAAGAAGGAGCGAGCCTCTTTTGAGGTTCCCACCATTTCACTCCACACTCATGAAAGAATTGACCCAAGGGCTGTGATAGAGCAAGTGAGAAAAACCAACACGGCTAACTATGAGCAGCTATCTCTTTTTAAAAAAGAGGGGAAACTGCCTGACTCTTCCGCCATCGACTTTTATCGGCATGAAAAGCTTTGGAAAAACCGTCTAATTGCCGGTGACTCCCTTCTGGTGATGAACTCTTTACTTGAAAAAGAAGGCATGGGAGGGCAAATCCAATGTGTCTATATTGATCCCCCTTACGGGATTAAATATGGTTCTAACTTTCAGCCCTTTACCAATAAAAGGGATGTCAAAGACAAAAAGGATGAGGATCTGACAGCGGAACCTGAAATGCTTAAGGCTTTTAGAGATACTTGGGAGCTTGGCATCCATTCCTATTTGTCCTATTTAAGGGATAGACTTTTGTTCACAAGAGAACTTTTAACTGAAAGTGGTTCCTGCTTTGTGCAAATCTCTGATGAAAATGTCCATCTGGTCCGAAACCTTATGGATGAGATTTTTGGAAGAGAGAATTTTGTTCGACAAATATCATTTAGAACAAATAGTCCTCTTGGAATAAAATTGATTCCAGAAATATCGGATTACATAATATGGTACACAAAAAATATTGAAAATATTAAATTTCAAAGGCTATTTACTGAAAAAAATAAAGGAAAAGATACACCATTTACAAAAGTAGAGTTTCCACATGGAGAGAGAAGGAGTCTAACTAAAGATGAAAAAAAAGACCTATCCTTAGTTCCAAGTAATGCTAAACTCTTTCGTCTTTCAAATCTCTTTTCTTCTGGATACACTCCAAGCTGCACTTTCGATTTTAAATATAAAGGAAAAAATTATTCATCCTCTAAAGGATATTCATGGAAAACCAACTTTAACGGAATGAAAAAATTAGCTAAAGAAAAAAGATTATATGGAACAAAAAATTGGTTAAATTATATTCAATATTTTGATGATTTGCCTGTTCAAGCTATTAATAACAATTGGATTGATACTTTTACAGAATTAGATAAAAGCTATATTGTACAAACATCTACAAGAGTTATTGAGCGTTGCCTTCTTATGACGACAGACCCGGGGGACTTGGTTTTAGATCCCACTTGCGGGAGCGGTACGACAGCTTATGTGGCAGAAAAATGGGGCCGGCGGTGGATCACTTGTGATACCTCCCGTGTGGCCATAACTCTTGCCAAGCAAAGGCTAATGACAGCTCACTTTGACTACTATAAACTAAAAAATAAAACCGAAGGAGTAAGCTCAGGATTTCAATATAAAACAGTCCCTCATATCACCTTAGGCTCTATTGCCAATAATGAACCAGCTAAAGAGGAAGTTTTGTATGATAAGCCCTTGAAGGACAAGACAAAAGCCCGTGTGACAGGCCCTTTTACAGTGGAGGCTGTCCCCTCTCCAACAGTTCAAAGCTTGGGGCAAAGCAAAAAAATCAGTTTTAAATATGAATGGCTGGATGAAGTGAGAAGATCCGGTATTAAATGTAAAAATGGGATTGCAACAGATATGGATTTCTCTCAATTGGAAAGGCTTCCCGGATTTAAGTTTTTGCATGCAGAAGGGATGACTAAAAACCCAAGATCGGTTGTGATCTCCTTTGGCCCGGAACATGCTCCTATGGATAAAAGACAGGTGGAACAAGCTTTAAAGGAAATGGAAGTAAAAAAAGAAAAACCGGATATTCTTGTTTTTGCCTCTTTTCGTTTTGATCCGGAGGCAAGTCGTCTTATCGATGGCTATAAATCAGGCAGAACAAAAGCTATTAAAATTGAAATGAATATGGATTTGCAAACTTCTGATTTGAAGAAAAAATCATCATCCAAAGAAAGTTTTTGGCTTGTAGGTTCTCCCGATGTGGAAGTAAAAAACAACTCTAAAAAAGATGAGTATATTGTGGAAGTGCAGGGCTTTGATTACTATAATCCCGCTACCAATCAAATTGAATCCGGTGGGAAAAACAAAATCGCGATGTGGGTTTTGGATACGGATTATGACGGAGAGGCTTTATTTCCAAGGCAGGTGTTTTTCCCTATGGAGAGCAAAAAAGGTGGCTTTGCAAAGCTCGCTAAAAGCTTGAAATCAGAAATAGACCAAAGCCTTATAGAAAAATACAGAGGGACAGTCTCCCTCCCTTTCAAAAAAGGTAAAAATAAAAAAATCGCTGTTAAAATTATTGATGACCGAGGTATCGAATCCTTAAAAATTTTGGACTTTCCAAACCAAAAAATTAAAGGGTCTAAGAAACAGAGTAATGTTTCTTAATGCAAAAGTGTTGTTAAACTGGCAAGATTATTTTCCTGAACTGGAACAAATGAGGTTTTTTTAAATGATGAATACTGAAAAAATACTTAAACTTTTAAACAAAACAAGATCAAGCTTCCATGTTTATGAGAGAAGGCCAGGCAAGTACCAACTAACAGCTCCTATTCTGCATGAGGATGGGGATATGGTGGATATTTATTTTCAAGAAAGTCCTAAAGGAGCAAATTATGTTCGGATATGTGATTTTGGTATGGCTCTTCAGCGTCTATCCTATAATTATGAGATCAATACTTCTTCAAAGCAAAAAGTCTTTAACAGTATATTGCTAAACAATGGTATTCAAGAAGACGATGGAAATCTTTATTTGGATACACCGATTGATAAAATTTATGAGGGTGTTCTTCAGTTTGCAGGTTGTGTGCAAAAAGTTTGCAGTATGGATTATTGGAGCAAAGAGCAAACAAAAACCTCTTTAAAAAAGTCTTCGGTATAAGGGACAAAAAATGAGTAGACCAGAGTTTAAAGAAAAAATTGATCAGCTGATTATCAACTCTCCGTTTGAAGAGCCAAAACAACATTGGGATTTTGAGCGAACAAGGGGTAAGCATTTTATAAAAGAGGGCAGGCGACCTGCGGGCTATGTGATTGCTTCATCCGACAAAAAATATCAGTCAGTAGGGGATTTTATTGCTCTGCCTTTAGTGAATAAAATTCGCCCAAGGGTGAAAAAATGGAGAGAAGCCGGATACTCTGGAGTCACAAGCATTACCAAAAGACTGTTGGAGTTTTGGAATAAAAAAGGAGCTAACGGGCGGGGTTATGAGTTTTTCTTTTGCCAAAAAGAAGCTGTGGAGACTCTTATCTGGTTAAAAGAAGCTCATGCTGAAGAGAAGGTGGGGATTGAAATTCCAAAGGATGGTGGAGAGTTTGAAAGACTTTGCGTAAAAATGGCCACTGGCACAGGAAAAACTTATGTTATGGCCATGACCATCGCTTGGCAAATTTTAAACAAGAGAGCTTATCCACAGGATCCAAGGTTTTCAAAATATGTGTTTATTGTGGCCCCTAACTTGACAGTCAAAAGCCGTCTTTCTGTGCTGGATTTTAACAAACCGGAAAATTACTATGAAGAGAAAAAAATTGTTCCTTATGACTTGCTACCCTTTCTGAGACAGGGGAAGGTTCATATCGAAAATTGGCATACCCTTATGTGGGATACAGAGGAGAGCTTACAAAAAAGAAAAAGCGTCGATAAAAGAGGTGTTAAAAGTGGGAAAGCCTATCTCAGGGATGTTCTTGGAGATATAGCCAAAGCCGGCGGAAAAATTTTGGTTATCAACGATGAAGCTCATCATGCTTGGAGACATAGAAGTGAGGAAAAACAGACAGGGGTTGATCCAAAAGAAAAAGAAAGGGCCACTTGTTGGATCAAAGGGTTGGACAGGATCCATAAACATAAGGGGATTTTAAGTTGTTTCGACTTTTCAGCAACCCCCTTTGCTCCCTCTGGTACAAAAGCCGTGACCTCTTACAAAGAGGATTTGTTTGATTGGATTGTAAGTGACTTTGGTTTAATGTCTGCCGTGGAATCCGGCTTGACAAAAACTCCGCGCTTTGTCGTAAGGGATGATGGCCCAGTAGATCCAAAAAATTTAAAATCAAAACTGTATCACATTTACGATAATGAAAATGTGAAAGACAATTTAAACAGAAAAGCCAAACCAGAGGAGATGCTTCCCTCGTTGGTAAGAAATGGTTATTTACTTTTAGGCCATGACTATAGCAAAACCCTAAAACATTGGCAGACAAACAAAATGCAAGTTCCGCCGGTTATGATCTCTGTAACAAACAGAAAAGAAACAGCGGATAGAATCAAGTATATGTTTGATAAAAAAAGAATGACCATTCCTGAACTTTGCAAAGAGGACAAAACTGCCCTTATTTATTCGGATTTAGATTTTCCTAACAGAAAAGGCCAGAACAAAGCAAAGCTTGCAGAAGAGACCGAGTTAAGGGATAAGGTGAACACCGCCGGACAAATCGGTAAACCTGGGGAACAGCTGAGACATATTATTTCTGTCGCTATGCTCACTGAGGGTTGGAATTGCCAAACTGTAACCCATATTATGGGTTTGAGAGCTTTTTCCAGTCAGCTTTTATGTGAACAAATTGTAGGGAGAGGTTTAAGACGAACCTCTTATGAGTTAAACGATAAAGGATTTTTTGATCCGGAGTATGTGAATATTTTTGGTATTCCTTTTTCTTTTATCCCTCAGGAAGAAGCAGAGGGAGGTAATCCCCGGCCTGTTTCGCCTAAGTGGCCGATTTTTCCAGATCCTGAAAAAGAAAAATATAAAATCACCTATCCAGATGTGGAGAGGATTGATCTTGAGCTGAATCCTGTTTTAAAAGTTGATTTCACTAAAGTGAAGCCTTTAAAAATCAGTGAAATCAGAAAGCTTGTTGATATGGCTCCGGAAATAAATGGCGAACCGGATTATGAAAAAATCAAACCAATAGATATGGAGAAACTTCTTAAAGAACAGGACACTCGCATACAGACACTTTTTTTCACCACTGCCCTCAATATTTATGATCAGATAAACTTGGAATGGAAAAAGAAAGTGAACCGGGACTTTGCGCTTTCGCAGTTGCTTAAAATTATAGAAGACTTTTTAAACTCTGATAAGTTTCAAATAGAACCAAAATCTTTTCAAGCAGACAAAACAAAAAGAAAAATTGCTGTTATGATGGGTATGGAGCAAATTGTAAGAAAAGTTCTTTCTGCCATTACTCATCAAAATCAAAAAGAGTTTTTTGTCATTTACAGAAATCCAAAATACCGCTCAACAAAAGAGTCTTTAAATTGGCGCACTGGAAAAAGAACAGGAATTTTCAAGAAGACACATATCAATCGCACTGTTGTGGATAGCACTTGGGAGCTTGCCCACGCAAAAGCCTTGGACGAAAACCCCCATGTTGAAGCATGGGTGAAAAATGATCACTTGGGTTTTGAAATAAATTATATTCATAATGGAGTTTTACACAACTATACCCCTGATTTTATCATCAGGCTTTCGGATAAAAGCTTTATGGTTCTGGAGGTCAAAGGAAAGAAAAACTCAAAGGATGAATCCAAATGGGATTACATGGACCTTTGGATAAAAGCTGTTAACCAAGATAAAGAAAATGGAATTTGGCGTTTTTTTGTTTCTCAGGATGAAACAGGCCAAGAAGTTCATGAAATTATAAACAAGCTTTTAAAAGTCAAAAAATCAGCTTAGAGTGTTATGTATCAGTTAAACAAGCGGCGGGCAGGAGCAAAAAAGATTAATATCGCCGTAAGCATTTTCCACGCGGGAGGTTTTTGGCCAAAACTTATGTTCCCTGACCCAAGGGAGAGGGTAAAAAGCCTGTTCTTTTGAATAGGGAAAGCTCCAGTTTTCCTGTAAGGCGTCTTCCAAAGTGTGAGGAGCATTTTTCAGAACATTGTTTTTCAGGCTTGCTTTTTTCTCTTCAATCTCTTGAATTTCTTTTCGTATTTCAATAAGTGCAGAACAAAAGCGATTCAGCTCCTGTTTATCTTCGCTTTCGGTAGGTTCAATCATAAGAGTTCCAGGTACAGGCCAGTTCATGGTTGGTGCGTGAAAGCCATAGTCAGTGAGCCTTTTTGCCACATCATCCACGGTGATCTCTGCGGTGTTTTTGAATTTTCTAAAATCCACAATACATTCATGCGCTACTTTGTTGTTTTTTCCTGTGTAAAGAATTTTATAGTGTGCCTTGAGTTTTTGAGCTATATAGTTAGCGTTTAGAACTGCTGTTTTTGTGGCAGTTTTAAGACCTTTTGCTCCCATAAGGCGAATATAAGCCCAGGGAATCATCAAAATGCCGGCACTTCCATAAGGAGCGGAGCTGACAGCAGTTATGCCTTCCTCTGGTCCACACTCAGGAATGACTGGATGACTTGGCAGAAACTTTTTTAAAGTGTTTGTCACAGCAACAGGACCCACTCCAGGCCCACCTCCTCCGTGAGGGATGCAAAAAGTTTTGTGTAAGTTGAGATGACAAACATCCGCACCCCATTCCGCCGGGCGACTGATTCCTATTAAGGCGTTCATATTTGCACCATCTAGGTAAACCAATCCCCCAGCTGAGTGCACCCATTCACAAATTTCAGGAACACGCTCTTCAAACACCCCGAAAGTGGATGGAAAGGTCAACATAAAAACTGCCAATTCTTTTTTGTGTTTGTGGATTTTTTCTTGTAAATCCTCTCTGGAAATATTGCCTTTTTTGTCGCAATTTACAGTGATTGGTTTTAAGCCTGCCATAATGGCGGAGGCTGGGTTGGTTCCGTGGGCAGAGGAGGGGATAAGGCAAATGTTTCTCTCTTTGTTTTTTTGTTGTTCATGGTAACGGCGGATAATAAGAAGCCCAGCATATTCCCCTTGAGAACCGGCGTTGGGCTGAAAGGACACAGCACTAAAGCCTGTGATCTCACATAAATATTGCTCCAGCTCTTTTATAACTTGCGTGTAAGCTTTTGTTTGAGACGGGGGAGCAAAAGGATGAATACATGAAAACTCAGGCCAGCTTACTGGCATAAGCTCTGTGGTTCCGTTTAGTTTCATGGTGCAGGAACCAAGAGGGATCATAGAATGGGTAAGCGATAGATCTCCCTCTTGCAGATGATGAATGTAACGAAGCATTTGGATTTCAGAATGATAAGTTTGAAACATGGGGTGTTTAAGACAAGGTGTTTTTCTTATAAGTTTTTCTGGTAAGTAGGTGCAGGAAATATTTTGAAATATATTTTTCATAGCATTTTCTGTTGTTTCCTCCAGACCCTCTTTTATTAAAAATAGAATTTCTTTTATGTCTTCTTCTGTAGTGGTTTCGTTGATGGAAAAAGAAAGTAAGGTGTTGCCGTTTATGTGAGTACTGTCTTTTACAGAGTTTGGTGTTTTGTTGCTCGCGGTATTGTCAATGTTTTCGCCTGTGTTTTTCTTTGCCTCACAAAGTGGAATTTTTGCGATATTGATTTTATTTTGAATAAACTTTTCATAAAGAGCGTTTGCTTTATTTGTCGGCAATTCTATTTGTACAGTATCAAAAATATTTCCCTTGTTTTTTGGCGTGACATTTATTTTTCTTAAAGAAGCATTGAGACTGAGTGCCAACAGGTGAATACGCGAGGCTATTTGTCTTAAACCGTTTGGTCCGTGGTAGAGAGCATACATGCCGGATAAAACGGCTAAAAGAGCTTGTGCTGTACAAATGTTGCTGGTGGCTTTTTCCCGGCGGATATGTTGCTCTCTTGTTTGAAGAGCCAGCCGGAGTGCTTTTTTCCCGTGACGATCTTTAGAAACCCCCACAATCCGACCCGGAAGAGAGCGGGTATATTTTTCTTTTACAGCAATGTAACCAGCATGAGGGCCACCAAAGAAAAGAGGAATCCCCATTCTTTGGCAGGAGCCAGCTACGATGTCTGCCCCCATAGATCCTGGAGTTTTTAGCAGGCATAAACTGAGCGGGTCAGCAACAAATATGGAAATGATATCCTGCTTTTTGGCTTTTTTGCAAAAAGATTCCCAATCATACACTTCTCCTCTGGAGTCAGGATATTGAATAACAGTACAAATAAATTTTTGTTGGTTAAAATTAATATGGGTCGCTTTTCCCACGATAACATTCAATCCAATGGATTTGGCTCTGGTTGTAATCACTTCTTTTGTTTGAGGAAAAATATATTCATCGATAAATATGTCATTTACTTTGTGGTCTTGCCGGTTATTGACGGCTATGCTTATAGCTTCCGCGGCAGAAGTGCCTTCATCCAATAAAGAACTATTGGCTGTGTCCATTTCTGTCAGTTCCAAAATCATGGTTTGAAAGTTCAAAAGGGCTTGAAGACGCCCTTGAGATATTTCTGATTGATAAGGGGTGTAGGAGGTGAGCCATACGGGGTTTTCCAAAATATTTCTTTGGATCACTTTGGGCAGGTTGGTTTCATAATAACCCATGCCAATATAGTTTTTAAAAACTTTGTTTTTCAGTGCGCGATTTTTCAGTTCTTTCAGACATTCCTCTTCACTGAGAGGTTCTGGAAGATGTAACTCTTTTTGGGTAAGAATTTCAGAAGGAGCGGACTTTTCAATCAGTTCATCCAGTGTTTTGCAGTTAAGGGTTTTTAACATTTCTGAAATATCTTTTTTTGTTGGGCCAATATGTCGGCGGGAAAACTCAGAGTTTCTGTTCTTTTGATTTTTCAGAGAGGGAGTAGGTGGTTCAATATGCTGGTGGAGGGAAAGTTCATCCCTTTTCTCAGCTTTTATGTTTTTAAAGTTTGTCATTTTTCGTATCGCCTGATTGAAAGTCTTTTTTAAACAAGGCTTCCGCTGATTGTAACAGTTTTTCTCTTTCCAAAAGCTGAGGTTTTCCCTGATTTTCTGAAGAGGGATCAAAATATTCACAGTAATTGTTTTTTTCTTTATCCTGGATTTTTTCGGCAGAAGATTCTTTACATTCATTATAAGCCAACTTATCGTAAAATCGGCAGTTACGACAAATATGCAAGTCTGCTTTGCAGTGCAAACACTCTTCCCGAAAACTGATTTTATATTCCAGTTTCACTTGCTTGCCACAATGATAACAATGTACTGTTTTCATTTTTTGCTTCCTTTATATTTGTTTGGAGACACGAATTTTAACACATTCTTTTGTGGAAGAACTCATGTAAAGACTTTCTGTTTCCATTCTTCCTTGTTTTTTTGTCACCCCTTTTAATAAAGGGCCATTGGTCACCCCTGTAGCACAAAATACAACATGAGTTTTTACAAGTTCATCCATTTTATATATTTTATCAGGTTTTGTGACACCCATTTCCATTGCTCGTTTTTTCTCCTCTTTATTTTGAAAAACCAGTCGACCCTGAAAATCTCCACCCAAACACTTAAGAGCACTGGCCGAAAGAACTCCCTCAGGAGAGCCACCTGTTCCCATTATTAAGTCCACTGATACATCATCTCTTTGCTCTTTCCAAGCTGTTAAAATGGAAGCCGACAAATCTCCATCTTCTATTAAATGTACTCGTGCACCTAAAGCGTAAATGGATTGAATTAATTTTTTGTGACGAGGGCGATCCAGAACAGCCACAGTCACATTGGAAATATTTTTATCCAAAGCCTTGCTGACGGATTTCAAATTGTCTTCCACACTTTGATTCAAAGAAATAGCTCCTTTGGCGGATGGTCCGCAAGCTATTTTTTCCATATACACATCAGGTGCGTTAAACAAACTGCCTTTTTCAGAAAGTGCCAAAACAGATATAGCTCCTCCAATGGCCTTGGCGCAAAGATTAGTGCCCTCTAGGGGATCTACAGCAATATCCCACTCTCTTTGATGTGTTTCCCACATACCAACCTTTTCTCCAATATAAAGCATAGGTGCTGAATCTCTTTCTCCTTCTCCAATCACCACTTTTCCTTTAATGGGAACATTTTGAAAAGCCTGTCTCATGGCGTTTACAGCAACTTTGTCAGCCAAGTTACGGTTTCCAGAACCAATGTGATCAAAGCAGGCTAAAGCCCCAGAATGGGTGACCTGTAACACATCTGTTAATAAAGGCAAAAAAGATTTCATAAGCACCTCTTTAATCCAAGTTTTACTCCATAATGAAATGCAAAAATACAAAAGTTAGATCTGACTTTCTCTCAACGCAATAACCCTCTTAAGCAAAATGTCACAGCTAATTAAGGGGATAATGGTTTTTAACTCCACTCCCTGAGGTTTGCCTAAAACCGCTGTCCTGATTGGCATAAATAAAAACTTTCCTTTTACCTGAGTTTTCTTTTGAATATTTTTACAAATTTCAGAAAAAGTCTCTCGACTTATTTCCTTATCAGTAAAGGACTCCAAAAAAGATTGCCACTCTTTTAACACCAAAGAAGTGGAAGGCCAACACAAAACCTCTTTTGCTCTTTCATCCACTTTAAAATGACTTTTTGACAAAAATCGAAAAATTTCCACGGCCTCTGGCAATGAAGTAAAAGAATCTCTTAAAGATTGAATCGCTTTTTTTCTCCACTCAGAAGACGCAGGAAACTGTAAGTTTTCCTCTGTAAAAAAAGGTTGTAATTTTTCCCATAATTGTTCATCCGTTTTGTTTTTCAGGTGTTGATTGTTGATCCAATCCAGTTTTTTGACATCAAAAGCTCCTGGAGAGGAATTTAAACCTTTTAAAGAAAAACATTTTATTAATTCAGGAAGAGAAAAAATTTCCTGTTCTGTCTTGGGATTCCAGCCCATAAGAACCAGAAAGTTACAAAGAGCGGAAGTTAAGTATCCTCCTTTTTTATATTCTTCAAGGCTTACAGCACCATGACGTTTGCTGAGCTTTTTACGATCTTCTCCCAAAATCAAAGACAAATGCCCATAGAGCGGAACCTGCCAGTCGAAAGCCTCAAAAATCATTAATTGCCGAAGGGTATTGGCCAAATGCTCTTCCGAACGAAAGATATGTGATATTTTCATGGAATAGTCATCCACTGCACAGGCGAAGTTATACACCGGCAAACCGGAAGATCTCATCAGCACAAAATCTCCTACCATATCCGAAGGAAAAGACACTTCTCCTCTCACAATATCAGTCAGCACATAAGTTTTCTTCACTTCAGAAACTTTAAACCGAATAACCGCTGATTCTCCTTTTGCAATCCTCTCTTTTGCTTGTTCCAAACTGTTATCCCTATAGGGACTTTTTACCCGGGCAGGCTCATTTTTTTTCAGAGCAGATTGTTTGATTTTCTGAACCTCTTTGTCTGTTAAAAAACAATAATACGCTTTACCGGATTGCACCAGTTCCCTGGAGTATTTCTGATAAAGAGGCAGTCTTTGGCTCTGACGATAAGGTCCATAAGCTCCTTGGTCTTTCAAAGTTTCCTGGTGAGGGCCTTCATCCCAATCCAAACCCAGCCACTTTAAATTATTTAATTGTTGCCTCAGGAAAGTGTCTTTTCCTCTTTCCAGATCTGTATCCTCTACCCGTAAAACAAAAGTGCCTTTTTGATTTTTTGCAAAAAGATAGTTTATCAAAGCTGTGCGTGCACCTCCCAGATGCAACCAGCCGGTGGGGCTTGGAGCAAAGCGCACTCGCGTAACATTATTTTTTGGAATATCAATATTTTTTTTCATCTTGTTTCTTTCACCCTTAAAGTTTTTGCTTCTTCAATAAAAGGTGTAGCTTCTCTACTCTTTTCCAACGCTAAAGAAATAAACAAGTAGGAAAATTGCCAAAAAAGCTTTAAAAAGTCAAAGATTTCTGATATTTTCCAAGGTATTTATGGATACTAAAGTCTTATATCTGTCATTAAGTTGGGAACAGCTTTATTTTGCACCCATAAGTCAGAGAGTCTTAAAACAAAACTTAGGAGCTGTTTTATTTTGAAAGATAAATGTGAAGATCTGTTTTTTATGAAAAAAGCCTTTAAGCTTGCAGAAAAAGCAGGAACAATAGGAGAAGTGCCAGTAGGGGCTTTGATTGTTCGGGAAAATGAGATAATTGCTGAGGCTTTTAATCAAAAAGAATTATCTCAAAAAGCCACTGCTCACGCAGAGATTTTCGCGATAGAACAAGCTTCCCTTAAACTAAACACTTGGCGACTGAATGATTGCACTCTTTATGTCACTTTAGAACCTTGCCCCATGTGTGCCGGTGCCATTGTGGCCACCCGTCTGAAACGACTGGTATATGCCTGTAAAGATTCCAAAGCTGGAGCTGTTCATTCCCTGTATCAAATCACCGAGGACTCAAGGCTCAACCATCGTGTGGAGATTCATCAGGGAATTTTAGCCAAAGAAAGCTCAAAGCTTTTAAAGAGCTTTTTTCGAAAAAAAAGATTTCCGTTTTCACGGGACTAAAAGCCAACAACTTGGCTTTTAGTTGTATAAAACACCTTTTTCACAGGCTACTAAGCAGGAGTTTTCCCATTTGGTGATTTTCTACCTGTACCTGCCGACATAGATCCTTTACCCTGTGTGTTTCCTTTGGAAGGCTCACTTTGAGAGGTATTTATTTTTACACTGTAAGCCTTGAAAACCGCCTGTTGGATTTTATTTCTGGTTGGGAGATTTTCATCTAGGAAGATCCTGGCCATATCTCTTCCCTGTCCAATTTTATTTCCTTCAAAGCTATACCAAGCTCCTGACTTCTGCACGATCTCCTTCTTGCAGGCCAAGTCCAGCAACTCAGCAGATTGGGAAATTCCTGTTCCGTACATTAAGTCAAATTCCGCGCGTTGAAAAGGAGGTGCCATTTTGTTTTTCACCACTTTCACTACGGTTTTGTTTCCTATCACCTGATCCCCTTTTTTCAAAGCCGCCACTCTTCTCACATCCAAACGAACCGAAGAGTAAAATTTTAGGGCATTTCCTCCAGTGGTGGTTTCAGGATTTCCAAACATCACACCTATTTTCATTCTGATTTGATTGATGAAAATCACCAAAGTTCCGCTTCGGTTAATAGCCGCGGTGAGTTTTCGAAGAGCTTGAGACATAAGGCGCGCCTGAAGGCCCATGTGGGAATCCCCCATATCTCCCTCTATCTCCGCTTTGGGAGTAAGAGCCGCAACCGAATCCACAATCAAAACATCAATCGCTCCTGAGCGAACTAGGGTTTCCGTTATTTCTAGGGCCTGCTCTCCCGCATCGGGTTGAGAGATCAACATATCTGGCACATTCACTCCAAGCTTTCCCGCGTAATTGGTATCCAAGGCGTGTTCAGCATCCACAAAAGCCACTGTGCCACCGGCTTTTTGTGCCTGAGCGGCAGTAGTGAGTGCCAAAGTGGTTTTCCCGGAGCTTTCCGGCCCAAAAATTTCCACCACTCTTCCTCTTGGAAGTCCTCCAATACCCAGAGCAATATCCAAGCCCAGCGATCCGGTGCTATAAACCGGCACATTATCGTAAATGGACTGGCCTCCACCCAACTTCATAATGGAACCTTTTCCAAATTGTTTCTCAATGGCTGTAATAGCCAAGTCCAGTGCTTTTTGTTTTTCATTCATAACTTTTTCCTCCTATTTTTTGTTGCTCTATTTATTGTTTGCCCATTTTTATACAAGATTGCAAAAAATCCAATGCAAAAATAGCAGATTGATGCTGTATGTCCTGACGTTTTTTTTCCTCTGTCTCTTTTTTGAGCAAAAACTGTTTCACTTTTGCAAAGTCAGGCCCTAAAACCCCCACAAAACCCACTCCTATAGCCGGATCATGCTCCATTTTTCCCGGACCAGCCACTCCTGTGACAGCCAAAGCCCAGTCACTTTTCCAGTTTTTCTTAACACTTTGTGTCATCAGCTGGCAAGCAGATTCATTTACAGCTCCCTTTTGGGTCAATAATTCCTCGGGCAAATTTAGGAACTTTGTTTTGGCAAAATAAGAATAACTAACTATAGAACCTAAAAAAAACCGGCTGGCATTTGGTTTTATTGTCAAAACATAAGAAAGCAGACCCCCTGTTAAGCTTTCAGCTAAAGCTAGGGTTTGTTTTCGATCCATGAGAACAGAATGTATATTAGAGGCTCTTTGTCTCAATTCCTCAAAAGAAGACTCTGACTGGGAAGACATTTCTTTACAAAAACCTCCTGAAATTCTATAAAACTACTCGTAAACTGACAAATATATCACAACAAAAAGTCTTGGTTCTATGGTATTTTTCAGCCTCCCCTAGCTTTTCAACCAAACCCTGAAGGATGAAACCCCGAACAATCTTAGCAATCAAATCAGGAAGTTTAAGATATCTTAAACTTATAAGTCAAATACACCGATTCACTAACTAGTGGTCCGTGAAAAAGTATGTGATTTTCCTGGATTCCCGTTTTCCTTGGGAAAGTACCTGAAAAAAGAGTGTGATAATTAAAGCACTATGGGTTTTTCACGGCGGACTAACTAGACGGGTGTGAAAAAGAAAAAACAAAGAGAGAAAAATGGAATTAAACATCAATCAGTTACTTGTAGAGCTTACCAAAAGAAAAGCCAGCGACTTGCATTTAAAAGTGGGAGCTCCTCCCATTATGAGAAAAGAGCGCAAATTATCCACTTTAAGCTCCGAGTTTTCCACAGTCAGTTACCAAGGCATAGAACAACTTATTTTGCCGATCTTGAATGACACACATCAGGAAAAATTAAGAACTAATGGTTCTGTGGATATAGGTTACGGTTTAAAGGGGGTAGGGAGATTCCGTTTTAACATTTTTTTTCAGAGAGGGAGCCTTAGAGTAGTTATACGGCATATCCCTCATCAAATCCCTTCTCTTGAAGAACTGAATCTTCCAAAAGAAATATTAAACATCTCAAGCAAGACAGAAAGAGGTTTAATCCTGATTGCCGGTGCCACCGGGGTTGGAAAATCAACAACTCTGGCAGTTATTATCAATCATATCAACAGAACCAAAAATAAGCATATTATTACTATTGAAGACCCGATTGAATTTCTTATTCAGGACTATCACAGTCTTATCACTCAAAGAGAAATGGGAGTGGATTGTTATGATCCCAATTTGGCTTTAAAAGCTGCTTTAAGACAAGATCCTGATATTATTTTATTTTCTGAACTTCGAGCCAAGGATACCATTTCCACGGCTTTGAATGCGGCGGAAACAGGACACTTAGTATTTTCCACTATTCACACTTCGGAAGCTGCGGAAGTGGTACCTCGAATTTTAAGTGTGTTTTCTGCTCAAGAACAAACCAGCATAAAATTAATGTTAAGTTCCACATTAAAAGCGGTGTTTTCCCAAAGATTGATTCCCAAAAAGGACAAATCAGGATATATCCCCGCTGTTGAGATATTAATCAATAACCTTAGAGTACAAAAAGAAATCGAACAAAATGCTTCGGCAGGGAAAATAAGAACAATTATGGAGCAAAGTCAAAGTCACTGGGGTATGCAGACATTTGACCAGCATTTAATCAAAATGTTAAAAGATGGTTTAATTACCGAAAGAGCAGGCCATCGTTTTTCCTCTTCCTCGGAAAAAATAAAAATGGCTACAGCGGGTATCTCTTTGGAAAAAGATTATGATAGATTTACTGAAAACGCCGAAAGTTCTACAAAACCGTTCTTAAAATTAAAAAAATAAAAACCATCTGGAATAGAAGCAAGCATAGTAGAGTCAAGACAAGCGAAAATAATAATGGAAAACAAAACATCGGAAAAAATTTTATTGGAAAAAATCAAAACCTATCTGAGTTATCGTGCCCACTCAGAATATGAATTGAAGTTAAAATTGAAAAAATTTGATGAGGTATCGGTGGAAAAAGCCCTTAAACTTGCTAGGGAAAAAAAATGGCTCATAAATCCGGAAGAGCTGGCTGGCCGTTTAGCTGGGCAACTGCATAAAAAAAAGAAGGGCTGGCTTTTTATTCAATCGGCTTTGAAAAAGAAAAAGCTTCCGCTGATTTCAAAACAAGAGGATTTAGAAGAAGAAAAGTGTCGCTGGTGGCTCGCCAAAAAACTGAACCCTGCGGAAGACCCCTCACAAGATACCATAAAAAAAATGTATCATTTCCTGATCTATAGAGGCTTTGAAGGGGCTACAGCAAAAAAAGTGATACATGAACATTTTTCCGAAAAGGAAAGGCCCTGAAAAACATGAAAAGCCAGATCTTAAGAGAAAAGTTTAAAAACTATTTCACGGATCAGGATCACCTCTGGGTTAAAAGCTCCACTCTTATCCCTGAGGGAAATTCCTCCCTGTTATTCACCAACGCAGGGATGAACCCGTTTAAAGATTTTTTTTTAAGCCTTAAAAAACCCCCTCACCCTCAGATATGCAGTATCCAAAAATGTATGCGTGCCGGAGGAAAACACAATGATCTGGAAGAGGTTGGTTACTCTCCTTTTCATCATACTTTTTTTGAAATGATGGGAAACTTTTCCTTTGGTTCTTATTTTAAAAAAAAGGCGATAGACCACGCCCTTTACTTTCTCACAGAAGAGCTTGGGCTTTCCAGAGACCGGCTTTGGGCAAGTGTTTTTCAGGAAGACCGGGAAAGCTTTGAAATATGGAAAAAAGATCAGGGTTTTTCCACAGAGAAATTATTTCTTTTAGGGGAAAAAGATAATTTCTGGCGCATGGGGGATACAGGTCCTTCAGGTCCCTGCTCGGAAATTTATTATTATGAAGGACCAAAAAAAGAACCAAACCCTGAAGATATGACAGAAATTTGGAACCTAGTTTTTATGGAGTTTAACGAGTTTTTTAAAGGAAATAAGAAAATCCGGGAAAAGCTTCCCACACCTTGTGTGGATACCGGTATGGGTTTGGAAAGACTTTCCGCGGTTTTACAAGGTCAAAAAAGCAATTACCACACAGATCTTTTTAAAAACATCATAATGGCTTTGGAAAAAACATCGGGGCTTAAGTATGACTTTACCGGAGAAGAGGAACAGGGGACACAAGCAGAGAGGCAAGTGGCCTTTCGGGTAATAGCGGACCACAGCAGAGCCGTTTCTTTCCTGATAGGGGATGGAGTTTTACCAGGAAGCGAGGGAGAAAATTATGTTTTAAGACGTGTTTTAAGAAGAGCTCTTTTTTACAGCCATAAGTTGCATTCAGAAAAAGAACTTTTATCTGCTGGTGCGCAGGCGGTAATTGACAAAATGAGTCCCATTTACCCGAGCTTAAAAAAAGAAGAGGACTTTATTATGTCTATTATAAAAGCTGAAAATAATTTATTTCATCAAAGTTTGCAGGATGGACAAAATGTTTTTTTGAAAAAAATAAAGATGCTTTCTGATAAAAAAATTCCTGAGGATATGGTGTGGGATCTTTACAACACTTATGGCTTCCCACCGGATCTCACCTGTCTCATTGCCCGGGAAAAAGGATTTGCTGTAAATCCCTTGAATCTGGAAGACTTAAAAAACAGATTTTCCACAGTTTCCAAAAAACAGAGACACCGTTTAAAAGATATTGCTCGCTTAAAAAAAACTACCACTCACAAAGTTGTTTCTGATGAAACAAAAGCCAGGTTTGCATTATTGGAACAATGGAATTGTTTAAAAATTCATGAAAGTGATATTTTGCAATGTTTTGAAAAAAAAAGCACAGAGTTTACAGGCTATGAAAAAAGTGAAGAAGATGGAAAAGTTTTGCTTCTTCCGCAAATCAAGGAGTTTTCGCTGGCTGATACAATGTCTGATGATCCGGAAAAATTGGAGTTAATTTTTCTCTCTCAGCTTGATGTTGGAGAGCTTAACTGGCTGACAACAGATAAGACCTGTTTTTACCCGGAAGGGGGAGGGCCCCTTGGAGATAAAGGTTTTTTTGAGTGGAATTACACCGATGAAAATGGAAAAAAGCAGGAGGGAGTAGCCAAGGTATTGGATGCTCAAAAAATGGGAAGTTTGATTTTTCACGCCGTAAAAGTGCTAAAAGGAAAGTTGGAGCTTGGTCAACTTTGTAAAATGAAAGTGGATACGGATCACCGAAGGCTTATTGCTAAAAGTCATTCCGCCACTCACCTTTTAAACCAATCCTTAAGAGTCATACTTGGAAACTCCATTCGGCAGATGGGATCCTTGGTGGAGCCTGGAAAATTAAGATTTGATTTCAGCCACCCAAAACCTTTAAGCCATGAAGAGCTAAAGGAAATAGAAAACAAAGTAAAAAGTTATATTCAGGCCGGCGAGGCTGTGACGGATAAAGTTTGTTCCTATGAACAGGCTATAAGCCAAGGTGCGATTTCTCTTGCAGGGGAAAATTACGCGAAAGAGGCGCGCACCATCCGAATGGGAGAAAGCTTTGAGCTTTGTGGTGGTATTCATGTTAAAAACACCTCCGAAATTGGTGATTTTAAAATTATTTCTGAAACCGGTGTTCAGTCAGGAGTGCGCCGGATCCAAGCCCTGACTAGCGAGGTTTTAAAGAAGTGGTTTAAGCTTTTGGCAAAACAAAACACAGAGCTTGGAGAATATTTAAACCTCCCTTTAACAGAATCTGCAAAATCTCAAAATCCCTTCATTCATTGGTTTGAGGAAAAAGAATCGGAAATCAAAAAATTAAAAAAAGAGCTTAAGCAATCCTTTTTTTCCAAAGTCAGTTCCAAAAAAAGTGGGCAAGATTCCTCTAAAAGCTCTAAAGGAAAAAATTATAAACATAATTCCATTTCGGGGAGTGTTTTTCTGGCTAGGCAAAACGAAGAGCTTAGAAAATACTTAAAACTTCCTCTTCCCAAACTGAAAGCTGGTGCAGAAAAAAACAAGGAAGAACAAAGTGCTTTGGAAACTCTTAGCGAAAAAGAAAACCCTTTTATTTCAGTTGCCAAAAAAAAAGAGGAGGAAATAGATCGGCTTAAAACACAAATTGAAAGCCTTTCTTCTTCCTTTAACCCGGAAAAGGTTCTGAAAAATGCGAAAGTTTTTAAAGGCCAGAACATAAAAGGCGAGCTATTGATGACAACCTTTCCCATAGAGGACAGAAAAATTCTCGCGGAAAAAGCGGATCAGTTAAAATCCAAACTTTCCGGGCCGGCTTTGGTAATAGCACTTGGAGAAAAAGCAGAAGGGCATCCTATTGTGGTTACTGTGTCCAAGGAATTACGACAACATATCTCTGCCGGAGATCTTTTAAAAAACATCCTTGCACCTCGTTTAAATGGCAAAGGAGGAGGGAAGCCCCGCTTCGCTCAGGGCACTATAAAAAACAAATCCGGATTTTTGAAAATGGAAAAAGTTTTACTAGACATTTTAAACAGTAAATAGTCCGGCACTGGATCAGTGCTGATAAAAGAGAGGGGAAGGGATTTGAAAAAAGTCAAAAAGACAGATGGAGCAGGCCCCGCACCGAATTTACGGGAACTCATCAAGTGGTATGAAAAACACAAAAGACCACTTCCTTGGAGAAATAAAAAAGGAGCCTATACCATATTGGTTTCAGAGTTTATGTTGCAACAGACCACTGTAAACACAGTCATCCCCTATTATGAAAAATTTATTAAAAAATTTAACACTTTGAAAGTATTGGCAAAAGCTTCTTTGGAAGAAGTGCTTCCTTATTGGTCTGGACTGGGTTATTATTCTCGAATTAAAAATCTGCATAAGTCTGTTCGCCTTATCCACGAAAAAAAATATTTCCCAAAAACTTATAAAGAATTGTTAAAATTTCCGGGTTTTGGCCCTTACACCTCAAGAGCTGTAAGCTCTCTGGCTTTTAATGAAAAAACAGGAGTGCTGGATGCCAATGTCATTCGGGTGATAACTCGCTTTTTGGGTTTTAAAAAAATCTGGTGGAATACAGCCGGCAAAAAAGTTTTGCAAAACGAAGTGGATAGATGGATGGAAAAATATCCTTCTTCTGTTGTCAATCAGGCGTTAATGGAATTAGGGGCTATTGTCTGTAAAGCCAGAAACCCACTTTGTCTCATCTGTCCTCTTAAAAAAAATTGTAAGGCTTTTAGGCAGGAGCAAACAGACATCATTCCCATAGCTAAAAAACAAAATAAAAAAGAAATATTGTTTTATCAGCCGGTTATTTTGACTAAAAAAAATCAAATAGCTCTTGCGCAAAACCATCCGCTTCCGGTTTTAAAAAATTATCCGGCTTTTCCGGGAAGAGCTTTAAAAAAAAACAAAGCCCCCGCCCAATATGATTTTATCCACTCCATTACTCACTATACCATTTATGTTTCTCTCTCCAAGTCCTTCACTCTGAAACAACTTTCAAGGGCTGGCAAATTTCAACAAAAAAACTTATTATGGGTAAAAACAAAAGAACTTAAAAAACAAAATCCATCCAGTTTACTGCAAAAAATCCTTTCCCATAAAGGTTTTTCTAGTGTAAAAGTTTCTTAAACCACCCACCGGAGGACTAAATAATGAAATTGTTTATCTATGATCATTGCCCTTATTGTGTAAAAGCTCGTATGATCTTCGGGCTTAAAAACATATCTGTTGAACAGGTTACTTTATTAAATGACGACGAAAAAACACCTGTGAGCATGATCGGACAAAAAATGGTTCCCATTTTGGAATATACACCAGGGAAATTTATGCCAGAGAGTATGGATATTGTGCAATTTATTGATGAAAAATATCCACCAGTGGTTATCTCAAAAAAAGAGGATCCTTCTTTGTTTGAGATCTTTGAACAAGCGCGAAAAGCTTATTGTAGCCTCGTCATGCCCCGATGGGTGAGTTCAGCAATGGAAGAGTTTAAGACTCCTTCCGCTCGTAAATATTTCCAAACCAAAAAAGAGAAAATGATTGGGTCTTTTGCCAAAGCTTTGGAAAACACAGAACCATTTAAAAAAGAAATTGGAGAGACTTTATTAAAAATAAAAGATAAGCTTTTACAAAAAAAACCTTCTCATTCACAACAGACGGGAAATAGGGAAAATCAATGGTATCTAGGGGAACAAATCAGTTTTAACGATTTTCATTTGTTTGCTTTTTTGAGAAGCTTGACTATAGTAAAAGACTTGTCTTTTCCGCCCGTATTGGAGAATTATCTGAAACATTGCTCAGAAAAAACGCAAATTCCACTCAGCAAAGATATGGCACTTTAAGTTATATAAAAAAGAGCTATAAACCGCCTGTCGCGCCTTCACCACGGGCATCAAAAGCTCCTTCCAGAAGTCCATCTTTTCTCCTAGAAACCGCATACACCTTGGCAATGGAATCCCGGGTTTTGATATAATGCCCTCGCTTTCTCAATAAACTTAAAACCACAGGGGAAAAGCGATTTTTTTCCACAAACAAAACCCGTGGTAAAAACTGATGATGTACGCGAGGAGATTGAACAGCAGAGTCCAGATTTAAACCATTCATCAAATGGCGGTATAAAGTTTGTAACACCGAACTGATAATCATAGGCCCGCCTGCTGCCCCTAAGACCATCACTGTTTTTCCGTTTTTTTCCACAATAGTGGGACTCATAGAACTTAAAGGACGATATCCCCCTGTTTTCACTTTGTTGTTTCTTCCTTGTATTAAACCAAATTGATTGGGCTTGCCCGGACGGGTATTAAAATCATCCATTTGATTGTTCAAAACAATGCCATATTTGTCTGTAACAAGGAAAGAACCAAAGTTGCCGTTTAAAGTCAAAGTCATGGACACCGCTTCCCCTTGATTGTTCATTATGGAAAAATGAGTGGTGTCTTTTGATTCACGAAATAAAGTATCTTTTAAAATCGGAAGTTTTTTCACCTTTTTTAAAGATATTTGAGTGCTGAGATCCTGTAGTTTTTTGCGGGAAAGCCAGTGTTTTAAATAAGGAGCTGGCTGGCTTAAATCCCCCATCTGACTACGCGGGCGAAAAGAAAAAGCCAGCGTTTCCCCCAACAAATGCCATTCGCTCACACTGTACAAAGAAAACCCATGTATTTTTTTATGCTGTATGATCTGAGCTGCGCGAGCTAGTATGATTCCCCCTGAGCTGGGAAGAGGCATACTGTATACTGTGTATTGACCAAAAGAAAAAGAGAGTGGTTTTAGCCAACGTACCTGATAATTTTTTAAATCCTCAAGACTTAGCACTCCTTTGTTTTCTGATACTGTTTTTACAATATCTTTTCCAATCAATCCGTCATAAAACAAGGTTTTATTTTTTCTTTCAATGAGCCTTAAAGCTTTCAAAAGTTTTTTTTGCTGAACAAACTTTCCCGGCAAATAAGGTGTGCCGTCAGAGTGAAAAAAAATTCTTTGTCCGGAAAGATTAAATTTTTTTCTTTTGCCTTTTGTTTTATTCATCCACTGTCCTGAAACCATAAAACCTTTATCAGCCAGTTTAATGGCCGGTTTAATGAGTTCAGCCCAGGGAAGAGAACCATATTTTTGATGAATGGCCCATTGGCCCGCAACAAAACCGGGGACACCCACGGCGGATCCTGTCTTCGTGGAGGAAAGCTTGTTTTTGACATAAAAGTCTTCTGATATTGCGACAGGTGCTGTTTCCCGAAAATCCAAAACCTGAATCTGGCCTCCCGCTTTGCTTTTTAACAAGGCAAAACCTCCACAACCTAAAGATACAAAATACGGATGTGTCACACTGAGAGTAAAAGCACCGGCAATAGCCGCGTCAAAGATATTGCCTCCTTGACGATAAATATCTTTAACCGTTTCCATGAGATGACTAGAAGGACCAGATACAATTATTTTTTGAGTTTGAACTGGTTTTGCCCAAGCTGGAAACAAAAAAACTGTAAAAATACAGATGATTACACCCATACGGTTGGAAATAAATCGGTCTTTTAAAAAAAAATTTCTGTGTTTCACTATACCTCCATTCTGTGAGAGTGGAAATTCTCAGGTTTTGAAGTAATATAATATTTTTGATTGCGTTCTTTAACCCATCCCTGAAAGACTAAGAATTTATACCAGTTTTCCAATAAATATACAAATTTTTACCGGATTTTTAAGTTTTTCCTTATGTATTACTGAAAAAAACCTTTTCAAAGGGGTTAAAAGACCATAGCTTGTGGATGAACAATTCTATTTTTCTGTTTAATAAAAAGTAATTTATAACCGATAAGTGTTTTGTTATGGCTACTCGTCGCAGAAAAAGCAGACATCGTTCACAATATAATCATTCCCGCCGGAAAGAAAAAAAACAAATCGTTTCGAAAACAAAAAAAAGGAAGAAAAACGATTTTGATTTTTTCTCTTTTTTATTTTTGGTGGGTATAATTACAGCTGGTGTGTATTTTTTTCAAAATAAAAAAGTACCTTCTCCGTTTACCCCTGTTTTGGATCAACCCGGTAAAGCTCTTACCATAGATGAAAAAATTGAACAGAAAAAAGCAAGTCTCAAACTTCTGCAGGATATTCAATCTCATGACACTATTTCTGAAAAATTTAAAAAACCGGTGGAAAGCATAGATTCTATTGAACCTGATGTTTCTTCTTTGGATATGGGTGTGCGTTTTTCTAATGATCCCTCTATAAAATCTGTTTTCCAGGATTTAGATGAAAAGCCTTTTGAAAACGATATTTATAAAGATCCGGAAGAGATTATTCGTCGGCAAATAGCGCATAAAGACTGGTTGAAAGAGCACTTGGAGAAAAGAAATGAACAGGAGAAAAATGAGTTTATTGCTGATTTTGTGAGAACTGCCAGAGAGCAAGGTTATAATGTGCATTTTACAGGAGATATGCAGGTTATTTTAGAACCTATAGAACCTGTAGAACCGGAAAAGCAGAAAAAAGAAGATGATTTTGAAGAAGTGAAAATCCAATGGGAATAAATCTAGTAAAAATGCACGCCCGGAAGGATTCGAACCTCCGACCCCCTGATCCGTAGTCAGGTACTCTATCCAGCTGAGCTACGGGCGCATATAGACATTTTACAGGAATTTAGTGTAAAATTCTTTATTAAGAATTTTACAGGAAATTAGTGTAAATATAAGTTGTTGCCTGATCAATGAAATTATAGTCGGGAGGGGTGGGTGAGTGGCTGAAACCAGCCGTTTGCTAAACGGCCGTACGGGGAAACCCGTACCGAGGGTTCGAATCCCTCCCCCTCCGCATTATTCCTTTTTTGTTTTTGGTGCTTTATTTCCACTATGTTTTATTTGCACTGTGTCAAAAAACTTTATTATAATCCAGTCAATCTAAGTAGTACTCCGTGAAAAAGTATGTTATTTTGACTTGATTCCCACCTGCAAGGGACTGAAAGCCAACAACTTGGCTTTTCAGTTGTATGAAAAGGGTTTTTCACGGACCACTATATAGAAGCCTGTGATAAAGCTTTTAACCTATTACTATTATTTGATTTTTTTATAATTTTCAGGGGAAATAATTGCAAGGTTTTATAACGAACTTTTTGTTTTCTTGTAAAATGAAAGAGGTAAAAAGCTTATTGCTCATACCCACCGCGACTGAAAGACGCGTGTGTGGCAAAACGCATGTTTGAGACCGAGCGGTGAGGTATGAGCAATAAGCTGTACATATAAAAAACCTTTTTCACAGACGATTAATAGTCCCTGTGTTGGTTGGAGACCGGAAGACAAACTGTGTGAAAGGCAAATTGGAGTATAAGGAAATGAGAATCAAACAGATACAAATGAAAGGTTTTAAATCTTTTGGAAATCGCACGACTATTCGTTTTCCTGAAGGAGTCAGCTGTATTGTAGGACCTAATGGTTGTGGGAAGTCCAATGTTGTAGATGCTTTTTTATGGGTGATGGGGGAAACAGCCCCTAAGCATCTGCGTGGTTCTTCTATGGAAGATCTGATTTTTGCCGGCGCGGGAAAATATCCACCAAGTGGAATAGCGGAAGTTTCTCTTATTATGGAACTTTCCAAAGCGGAACGCACGCAATCAAAGGTTTCTTATGGTTCGGAAATTATGCTGACCCGCAGATTAGATAGAGATGGCAAGTCAGAATATTTTATTAATTCCCGGTCCAGCCGGCTAAAGGATGTGCAGGAGATATTCATGGATACAGGTGCTGGTGTTCACGGGTTTAGTTTTATTGAACAGGGATCGGTGGAAAGTTTTATTTCCTCTAAACCGGAGCAAAAAAGAACATTGATTGAATCTGCCGCAGGAGTGTCCAAGTTTCGTTCCCGAAAAAAAGAAGCAGAACGAAAACTGGATTTGACAGAAATCCATTTGAATCGTCTAAAAGATATTTTGTCTCAGCAAAGCACTCAGCTTGCAAAACTCAGGAAACAGTCTGAAAACGCCGAGCAATTCAGAGATATTAAAAAACAGATTCAGGATAAAGATATTGAAATCAATGTGTGGGAACGGGAGCAGATTCAGAAAGAAAGGAAATCCTTACATGCGCGTCTTCAGGAGGAGCAACGAAAAAATGCAGATTGCAAGGAACAGCAGGAGAAAATTCGCGCTCGCACGCAGGAACGGGAAAAGATATATCAGAAAAATAAAAAACAACTGGATACATTGTCCCTTTCAACAAATTCCATAAAAACTCAATTTGTCTCTTTGGAAAAAGAGATTGCCGGGTTGAAAGCGTTTATTCAAGTAAACAAACAAAACTTATATCCTCAATCGGCGCGCTCTTATCAGGAAAATCGTCAGGAAACTTTACACCAAATGAAAGAGAGTCAGAATCAAATCATTCAGCTGGAGAAAAAACAAAAAGATCTATATGAAAAATGGGAATGGTTCAAAAAAGAATATAACAGAGTTTATAAAAATGTTTCTTCATTGTCTGAAAAAAAACAAATTTTAAAAACAGATATGATGAATTGCCGGCATGAGGAAGCTTTGTCTAAGGAGCGTGCTCAATCTATTACTGAAAAAATCAAAGCCGTAAATCGCAGGGCAGAGGATGGAAAAAAACTGTTGGAGCAAAAAAATCAGATGGCCCAAAAGTTGAAATCCCAAAAACTGCGTCTCGAAGAAGCTTTGGAGCAAAAAAATCAGATGAGTTTTAATGTGACGAATTCTGTTCAGGAATTACAAAAGAGAGTGGACTTTTTAAAAGCGGATATTCAGTCTCAGGAAGAGAACCTTGGAAAAGCGCGGATGTCAGCGGAAGCTTTGTATTCTGAGTGGAACAGTCTTAAGAAATGGGCTAGCCACCAAAGCGCGCGGGAAAAAGGTATGCAATTTCTCCTGCAATCTTCAGAGTGGAAAAATAATTTTAAAAACACTGCCAGCTCTATTCGTCTTCCGTCGCCGGTGTTGGAAAAAGCTGTTTCCTCTTATATGGACATGAGATTAAAATCTGTTTTCTGCTGTGAGGAGGAAACATCTGTATTTTCAGCTTTGGAGTTTTTAAGTCAGAAAAAACAAGGTATTTGCAGATTTATTGGTTTTTCATCTTGTATTGATTCGGAAAAAATTCAAGCCTCAAGTGAGACATTGCGAAAAGAATCCGGTTTTAAATTTTTCTTAAAAGAGCAGGCAGAGGGAAATACGGAGTTAATCAAAGTGCTTTTTTCCAACACGGTGGTAGTGGAAGATATACAAACAGCTCTTCGTCTAAAGAGGAAATATCCTTCTTGGTGTTTTATCACTTTGGCGGGAGAAGTACTGACACAGGAAGGGGATCTGATTGGCGGGGACTTTCCTCAGGCGCAAGAGGAAATGAACATTCTCTCTTATCAACGAGCTATGAAAGATTTGCCGATTCAGGTTGAGCGCAAGAAACAGCAAATCGGCGCGCTTTTTGCTCAGTTGCAAAAAACAAAAACTTTGTTTCATAAAAGCTCAAACAGGTTGTCGGAGTTAAGTAAAGAGGGTGGAGATTTTCAAATCAGTATTTTGGAAATTAATAAAGATCTGGAAAGTGTTAACAGGGATCAGGATCGTTTGATTTCAGAAATAACTGATATTCAAAGAGAAATATTGGAGTGTCAAAAACAAGTGCAGGAGTTACAAAAAAAAAGAAGTGCTATTCTCGAGGAGCAATCTTCTCTTGAAGTTTCGGTTTTGCAAGGAGATCTGGAGAGGATTTCAAAGGAGTGTGAAAAAGAAGATCGGGAGATACAAACATGGCTTAAGCGAAAAGATCAGCAGTGGAAAGAATTGGCGGAATGTGAAACAGCTCTGGCCACAATGAAAGAAAAGAATATTCTTCTCAGGCAGTCGTATGAGAGAGGGGAGCAGGATGAAAAACAGGCACTTTCCCATTCCCTAGAGAAAAAAACATTGATTCAAAAATATGAAAATCAGTTAACAGAAAAAGAGAGGAAAAAACAAGTCTTTCAACAGGAAATGGAACAGAGGGAAGAAGACACAAAATCCCTAATGAAAGAGCAGGAGACATTAAGAGAGCAAATAAACGCTGATCAATCCTTTGTTATTCAGTTGCAGGAAACTTTTACAAAACAGGAATCTGCCATAAGTAATTTGAAACTGCAATCTGAAAGCCTTTCGCTAAAAACATCCACACTGGCGGAAAGAATCGCGGAAAAATATCAGATGGATTTGAAGACTTTAAAACTTGTGTCAGCAGAATTTGACCGGGAGGCCAAGGAGCAGGAGCTTCAAAAATTAAACAGTAAACTTTCCCGTATGGGAGAAGTGAATCTTTTGGCGTTAAAAGAATATGAAGAGCTTTTACAGGAAAATCAGTTTTATCGAACACAGTATGAGGATTTATGTATTTCAAAAGAGAAGCTTTCTCAGGTGATAAACAGAATTGACAGTTTTTGCTCCAGAAAATTTAAAGAGGTTTTTGACGAAGTAAATTCTTGTTTTTCCAAGGTGTGGCCCGCTCTTTTTGAGGGAGGTCGGGCAGAGTTGGTTTTGACAAAAGATCCAGAAAAAGGCATGGACATTATCGTTCAGCCTCCTGGAAAAAAAGTTCAGAATATGAACCTTCTTTCCGGAGGGGAAAAAGCTATGACGGCGGTGGCTGTAATTTTTTCCATTTTTCTTGTCAAACCTCCTCCGTTTTGTATTTTAGATGAGGTGGACGCGCCACTGGATGATATAAATATTGTTCGTTTTAATTCTTTGTTGGCGGAAATGGCTAAGGTCAGCCAGATTATTCTTATTACTCACAACAAACACACTATGAAAGAATGCAGTCATCTGTATGGAGTGACAATGGAGGAAAAAGGAATTTCAAAAGTTATTTCCTTGAACATGAAGTCAATAGAGCAAACAGCTTCTGTATGAGTAAGTAAGCATGTCACATATAGAGACTTCTTCACGGACTACTGATTGTTGGCACTGGCTACTTGTTGATCAGGTTGAGTGGGTTGAATGGTTAATACATTAGTCACATCTTGCGGGGACATTCCGGGTTTTACTTTTTTACTGTATAGAATTTGAATAACTTCTTTATCAATTTCCGCATATTCTGTGGGTCTGTATTGAGGGTCTTGCTGAAAAATACTGTTTGGATATTTGTAAGAATCTTGAGCCAATCCAAAGCTCTGAGTCAATTCCTCTCTGAGTAAATGGTGCTTTTTTTGTTCTGAAAAACGATCTTCAATACAAATAGTGGCTGTATAAAATACATAATTTTTGTCGTAGTTAACGGAAAACAAACCATCTTGCGGATTATTTTCGTTGTATTGGGGAATGTATTTTTTAAATTTATTTTGTGTTGTAAAATAAATATTTATGTCCGCGTTACCTGTTACCTTTGTGATGGATAACCCGGTCAGCTCGGACAGCTCTTCTATAATGTTATCCAACTCTATTTCATCTGATTCTGTGTAATTGCCGGATATTTTAACCGTAACCTTGGAAGTCCATTTTTTTACACTAGGGTCTTTACATTCCTCAAACTCAAAACAAAATCCAATTTCTTGAAAGTACTCCACCCCGGCTTTTGAATATTTTCCATAAGGACTTGGACCAGAATTAAAAAAATCATCCGGTATTGAAGGCCCGCAAGCCATCAGAAAAGTCATTAAAGTAAAAATCGAAAGACGATACATGATGATTTCTTATAAAACTTTATAGGGAATAAAGGGTATTGATACTGCGGAGCAATATTGCATAAATATTAAAAAATATCAGTTCAGGAGAAAATAATATGCAATTTCATTGCCGATTAAAGGTTCGATATGATATACGCCCATTTTCGAAACAATGCTTCTGCTTTTTTCTGAGAAGAGGCAGGACCATTAAAGAGAAAAACAAATATTTTTTTCTCTCCTTTTTTTGTCGTTAAATATCCGGCCAGCCCTGTTACTCCCCGGATACTGCCTGTTTTGGCATGAATATGCCCCTTTAAGTTGGATTTTTTAAAATATTTTTCTAAAGTGCCATCTTCACCAGCTATTGGCAAAGCTGACTCAAATTCCGGTTGTAGAGGATGATTTAGCCAGTATTTCAGGACTTTTAACAAATGGTATGGTGTGAGTTTATTCTTTCTGCTGAGACCTGAGGCTTGTATCATGCTGTATTCTTGAGGATTTATGCCCAGGTTTTTAATATGTTCTTTTATTATTTGCAGTCCATCTTTTAAATTGCCTGTTTTTCCCATCAATTCCACGACCATATTTTTAACCAGCATTTCCACCATAAAGTTATTTGAGTATTTCATCATTAGCTTAATATGTTCTGTCAGGGGTCTGCTTTTCCATTCCGCCAGAACAGACGCTTTATGAGGTGTTTTCCCCTTTTTTATACGCCCTGTGATATAGATTCCTCTTTGTTTAAGAAAACTCAAAGTATTCCACCCCGTCCATATTGCAGGGTATAAAATATTTCTATAAATAAGAATTTCGGGACTTAAAAGAGGAAGAGAACCAGATATTTTCAGGGATTCCCGTGAGTTCTTTGTGTATCTTTGAATGAAAACACTTTGTTTTTTTGCTGTTTTTGTATGATTTTCAATATTGGCAAAATATAAGGGAGAAGGGTCAACAATTACTGCTAAAGGGTCTCCCCTTTTTTTTCCAGGGCGTAAATATATATTAGCTGTGTTCCAGTTAAAGGATAAAGCTCCTACGGGAGCGTCATAGCTGGAATGGGAGGGTTGAGGGAGACGCTCTCCTTTAATTTTTCCATCAAAAAGGCTTTCATCCACAATTAAGTCGCCTTCAATTTTTTTTAGTCCAGTGCGTTTCAGGTTATTCACCAAGTTCCATAGACTTTCCGAGACAAAAGCTGGATCTCCTCCACCTTTCAGATAAAGATCGCCTTTTAAAACAGACCCTTTGATTTTGTGTTTTGTTAGGAAGCGCGTAGTGAATTGCAAAGAGGGGGATAATAAATCCAGCAAAGCGGAAGCGGTAAAAAGCTTTATCAGAGAGGCTGGGATAAAACTTTGATTTGCATTTAGTTGATAAAGAGGTTTATTTGCATCTGCCACAATCACACCCATTTCCTGTAGAGGTATTGAGTTTTTTTGCAGATGTTTTTCAAATTCTTTTAAAGTTTTGAAAGTTTGAGAGGAGTGTGAAGGTAAACTGTTTCCACAAAGAGTAAATACAATCAGTGGAACTTTTAGGCCGGAAAAATTAAGTGCCGGTTTTTCAAAACGCATACGAATAAGCCTCTGGAGAAAGTAAAATTTTTTGATATAGTGTATCGTATCATCTGTGGATAAAAAAGGTTATGTAAAATGAATAATTGGCGAAAAAACCGCCTGGTTTTTATATCAAGTGCTTTGGGAGTATTGACTTTCATTGGTTTGGCTTTTTTTTATTTCGGAAAATCCTCTTCAAAACAATTTAACATGGCGCAATCTGGCGCAAAGCCACTTCATTCCATCAAGGAAGATGGATCATCTAACGCTCAAGAAAAGGTCAGCCAAAATATAGTGTTGGCTCTGGGTTCTGAACCGCGCTCTTTGGATCCCCGTAAGGCCACGGATGCTAATGGTATGCGAATAGGGGATCTGCTGTTTCACTCCCTTGTATACCGTGGCCCGCATTTAAAAACACTGCCGTCTGCCGCTCAGAGTTGGAGTTATAAAGATAAAATTTACAGTTTTCATATAGATAAGGATTTAAAATTCTCCAATGAAAGAAAGATTACTAAAGAAGATTTACTCTTTAGTTTTGAGGAATATCGTTCAGAAAAAAGTCCGTTTTCCTCCGCATTTCAAATTATTGAGTCTGTAAATGTGGAGGAGAAAAAGAGACAGTTCATACTAAAAGTTAAGTTAAAGAAAGAATCCGCCAAATTTCTGAGTTCAGATTTGCCTGTTTTGAAAATTCTTCCCAAACAGGAGATATTATCAGATGATTCAGGCTTTCAAAAAGCACCTTTTGGCACAGGTCCTTTTCAGCTGGAAAGCAACAGTTCCAGTCATCTGGTTTTGAAAGCGCGTCCTTCTGCAAGGCCAGCTCCAAAAATAAACCGGGTTATTTTTAAAATTATACGGGATGATTTTACCCGTTTCCAGAAAATGTTAAATGGAGAAATTGATATTGCTCAATCAGAAATAAGTTTTCAGAAAATAAGCTATTTTGAAAAGAAAAAAGATCAATTTCAGATTTTTCGTCGTCCCGGTCTTTCCATGACCTATTTACTGATTAATTTTCAGGATGAATGTTTAAGAAAAAAGGAAACACGTCAAGCTATAGTAGCTTCCATAGATCGTTTAAAAATTATACAGCATAAATTAAGAACTTTTGCCCATCCAGCCACCACAATATTGGGTCCTCATAACTATTTTTTAAATCCTTATATTAAAAATTCCGCTTATAATCTTGAAAAAGCGAGAGATATTTTTCATCGCCTGCCTCTTTCCTGTCGTCAGAAAACTTTTTCGTTTAAAACCTCCAGTGCCCGATCAGCAGTGGATCATGGACGGATATTGTCTTTGCAATTAAGAAAAGCGGGTTTTAAAGTGAAAATAGAGAGTTTTGAATGGGGTACTTTTTACGGAGATTTAAACGCGGGCAGATTTCAATTCGCTTTGCTGAAATGGGTGGGAGCGACAGATCCGGATATTTATCGTGTAGCCTTTCATTCAAGAGAACATCCTCCAAAGGGAAGAAACAGAGGGTTTTATGAAAATAAACTTCTCGATAAGCTCCTAGATCAGGGAATAACCGAGATGAATCGGGAAAAAAGACAGGCCATTTACAGTCAGGTGCAAAAAATCATCCATGATGATTTGGCTTTTATTCCCTTATGGCATGAAGATCAGATAACAGTTGTAAAGAAAGATATTTTAAACTACTATTTAAGTGATAATGGTGATTTTCGATTTTTAATGAAAGTGGAAAAGGAAATACCGTTAAACTTAAATCAATGAAAGAGCTGGTATAGTGAAGAAAAAAGATTGGATTATTATTGCCGGTATACTCGTTTTGGCTGTCGTGTTCGATCAGGTTCTCAAAGAGCTTGCAGAAGTGGCCTTGAAAAATAATCCTGTTAAAATAGGGCCTCTTGGTTTTACCGTGCAGGAAACTCCATTTGTATTAATGGATCAATTAAATATCTTGGGGTATATATCAGCCATTTCTCCTTTTGGCTTTTCTGTATTTTTTCTATTATTACTTTTTGTTTTGAACTTGATATTGGTTCAAAGGTTGATGGGTTTGAGGATAGGTGTGACACTTTTTGTTGCCGGGATGATGGGAGAAAGTTTGGATATTATGTTTCGAGGGGGTGTGTTGGATTGGATGACTTTTTTTAAGATATATTTTAATTTGTCGGATGTATTAATATTTGTTGGTGTTATAATGACCCTGTTCTTTGCTGTGAAAGATCGTTCCCTGATTATTCAAAAACATAACCTCAGACGAAAAATGTTCATAGAAAAGGAACAATATACATTTTGTTATCAAGTGTTGTTTCCTTATTTTCTGTTTGCGTTCGCATATTGTATATTTTCCGTTTCTTTTATTAAAATAGTTATCAATCGTTTTGTGGAAATTTCGCCTGTCTTGCAAAGTAATATCATAACAATATTTTTATTATTATTTTTTATTTTGTCTATGTGTTTTTTGCTTATTGTGTTGGGCTTTACCATATATCTTTCCAATAAAATTTATGGTCCTGTTTATGCTTTTAAGAAATATATCAAAGAAGTTTTATTATGTGATGGAGAAGATCGGCCTTTCAATGTAAGAAAAGGAGATCATTTTATGGATTTGCCGGATTTGGCTCAGCAGATAAACGCCAAATATTATAAAGGTAAAAATAAAGGCAAAAAATAAAAATTTGCCAAGTGGATTTCAAGGGAGAGATGTGTTTCAGATAATTTTTTCTAGGAATACTTTTTTCTCAGGGATCATATAAGCCCTCTTCACACTTTCCTCAGAAATAAAAACCAAGTCCTCATTTTTATTGCTATGCAAGCCCTTTAAAACAAAATGTCCGGATCGGATGCCACCCAACCACCAACGATTATCAGACACATATATTCTATCTCCTAAGTCAGCCTTTAAAATATCAGAGACCTTTTTGGAAATAAGAATTTCTCCCTTATTCAGCTGGATGTTCGAAGACAGTGTAAGTTTTTTTGCTTTTTTGCCTTGTTTTAAGTTGGGTTTTCCTCCTTTAAAAAAATACATAGCTTTGTCCAGTGTATTCGCTGTTAAACCGCTTATTCGGTTTAAGCTTTTGGTGTCATTGGATGAAGAGCTGAGCAAACAAGTGATCACACCAATAACAGTTGTTAAAATCACTCCAAAAACCGCACGGAAATAAATAGGGTCCCCTGATTTGGCACCCAGAAAAAACTCTCTTAAGTGTATAACGGGTTCCGGGAATATTCCTGTCAAAACTGTGGCTGTTCCACCGACAAGCATTGCTAAAATAGCTGAAAAAGCATTAAAGCGGGGCCAAAACAAAGCTATAAAAATTGTAGTTACCACGGGCGGGATAATAGTCATAATTCCTTTGTAGTGAATGGACATTAAAGTTCCCTCTTGGCGAAAAAACCAAATCACCAGCAGTAAACTGATACCAATTACAAAAATTGAAGCTAGACGTGCCACTTTAAGGTAGTGTTTTTCACTTTCCTTGGGACGCACCAAGGGCTTGTAAATATCATATACTCCTATAGCTGCAGATGCGTTGATAAGGGTATCTACTGTAGACATAAGAGCCGCGAGTAAAGCCGCTATTACCAAACCCAAAAGTATTTCATATTGTTTTAAAACTTCAAAAGCCACATTGATAAAAATATTATAAGTTTCGTTGACATTTAAAACTTCATGGCCTGGCAAAGCAGAACCAATTTTTTCCTGCTTTGTAATAATGGCTTTGGCAATCCAGCCAGCCCCTCCCACGGTAATAGCAGAAAGAGGTAAACAGACAAGAATATTAAACAAGGCAGTCATGCGGGCCTGTTTGATACTTCTGGTGGCCAGAAATCGCATTAATATTCCTTGGTGCATAAATAAAAAAGCTGCACTTCCCACTAAAGCGTCTCCCCAAAATACTCCCACAGAATTAAAATGAGGATTTGCATTCATGGAGGCAAAAGGAAGGCGGTGACTTAAAGGTAGGTGAGTCCAAAACTCTCCTATACCCCCTAGAGCATAAATGCCAAAACCCATCACCAAAAACCCTGTCAGGTAAAGCATCAAACCTTGAAACAAATCTGTCAAAATAACTGCTGTTTGCCCTCCAAAGGTGACATAAAAACCCAGAATAAAAGTAACCAAGGGAACTGTGTAAATGGGAGGAAAACCAAACAAGCCATGTAAAGCTAGGCCGATCGTATAAAGATTGTAACCAATATAGTAAAAAATATAGGATAAAATTAGGACCACTGCCACATACCGGGCTGTGCGGTTGAATCTTTTTTCAAAATATTCCGGGACAGATTTAATGCGATTGTAATATAACACCGGAAGCCAAGCAAAAACAAATATGGGTAGTGCTATCCACTCATTCATGTACACCATTGTGCTACTCATACCGGTATTAAAACCCTGCTGGGAGTACTTTAAATAACTGTAAGAGCCGATTCCCGTGGCTACCATACTGAATGCGGGAAGCCACCAAGAAAATCTTTGACCACTGAAGAAAAAATCATTGATATTGGAGCTGAAGCGGGAAAAATAAAGCCCCACGCAAGTGATAAACAGAAAATAACAAATGATGATGGTAAATACGATAAAAAGTGTTTTTTGGGGAAGAATATTATTAAATTCCATTTTTAACCTTAAACAGTGATAAGTTAAAAAAAGTTTTTGGATCTAAAGAAGCACCTCCTACTAAAAAGCCATCCAATCCGGGTATTTGTAAAAGTTCTTTCATATTCTCCTGATTGACACTGCCTCCATATAAAAATCTTGTTTTTTGCCCTGATGAATCACAAAGCTTTCGAATATGTGTTTGCATATCAGCAATTTGTTCAGTCCGCGCTGATTTCCCGCTTCCAATAGCCCAAACTGGTTCATAAGCGATAAAGATATAATTTGAAAACTTCACATTCTTTAAAATATCAGATAATTGCCTTTCAATCACATTAAATGATTTTCCGTTTTTACGTTCTTCTGCTGTTTCTCCGACACAGATTACTGGTTGAAGGGAATTTTTCAAAATGGCTGATACTTTTTTATGAATAACCTTTTCACTTTCAAAAAAAAATTGTCTTCTTTCACTATGGCCCACAAGACAATGGGTCGCCCCCATTTGTGCTAAAACCAAGGGAGAGTTTTCTCCTGTAAAAGCTCCTTTATCTTCAAAGTGACAATTTTGCGCTCCATATCCAAAAGCGGAATCTGCCAATTCTTCCGCCAAAACAGAAAGAGTAAAAGCAGGAGCAAAAAAAACAAAGTTTTTTTGCTCTTGTACAGACACCATTTTTCTTATTTGACGAATATACTGTCGTACTGAATCCGGATCTTTATTCATTTTCCAGTTGGCACACAGTAAAAAACTCTGATCTTTTTGCATCAAATTTATACCTGTTTTTTTAATATTCCAGCCCTGGCCAGTTTTCATGCAGATCTACACATATCCTCTTTGATTCAAAATCAATATCAACAATAAATTCTTTAATGAAGGGAATTTCCACCAACCGGGAAACCTGTTGAAGATTTCCTTTTTTACTCTGCACGATCAATAAATCCTGTGCTCCATTATCAGAAAAAGAGGATATTTTTCCTAAAGTGCCATGCTTTTTATCATAAACCTCAAAGTTTAATATTTCGCAAAGATATATATTTTCTCCACTTAAAGAGGAAAAAATCTTCTTTGGCACAAAAAAACAAGCTCCTTTTAAAGTCTCTGCTTTCTGTCTTTCCTCCACGCCTTTTAAACGAGCTATTATCCCTTTCTTATGCGAACGCGCCTCCTGCACTGTTGTTTCAAGACATAGTTCAGTGCTTCTCCTGAACTGCACCACTTGGTCCACTATATTTACAGATGAATTTAAAGGAAAACCAGAAAAAAGAGAGATAAAAACTTCTCCTTTTATCCCGTGTGCGTGGGTGACTTTACCCACTTCCAGAAAGTCAGATTCACTTTTATTGACAATGGAATTATACTCCTCTGGTAAGAAAAATGCTGGATAATACATCCTTCAACCTGTCCTCACGAAGGCAGGAGCGGGAACAGTAACCGCTTGGAGGGACTCTCATTTTTAGTTTTCTTCATCAATGATCTGAAAAATACATCTTTGTTTTCTTTTAGCCCCACAAGCACCCACAATAGTTCTTAAGGACTCAATAGTTCTGCCATTTCGGCCAATCACTTTACCCATATCTTTTTTGGATACGCTGGCTTCGAAAACAGTGGTTTTTTCACCTTTACTTTCTGTTACTCGAACCTGATCCGGTTCATCCACCAAAGCTTTAATCAGCATTTCAATAATCTCAACAATTGTTGTTTCCATATTCACACCTCACATTATATAGTTAATTATCAGTTTTCGTATTCATACACTTTTTTTACCAAAGAACGCAATGTTTTGCTGGGTTGAGCACCCTTTGCCACCCATTTTTTATATTTTTCAATATCCACTTGCAAAGCTTTTTTTTTATCTTTCTCAAAAACATTGTATTGGCCTATTATTTCAATAAAACGCCCTGTAGCACTACGGCGAGAATCTGCAACTGTCACGCGATACCTCGGCTTGTGTTTCATGCCATAACGAGAAAGGCGAATAACCACCATATTTCAATACTCCTTTTTCCAGTGGCATCCATAATAACCTTAAAATATATTTTGGCAAGTATTTTATGAAAAAAAGGTTTTTAATAGTTTTCCTTGCCATTATTTTTTGAATCTTTTATAAAAAAATCAAATAATAACAATGTTTTAAAAACTTTTTCCCGCTCGACTGAATAGTCACTGATTATAATGAAACCTTTTAAGCCATCCTTTAAAAACACTGCTCCTTTGGATTTTTCCATTTCTGATAACCGCTGGAAGTTTCAAAAAGCCATTGAGAAATGGCAAACCAAATTGCCTTTGAGTGTGCCACTTGTTATTGATAATAAACAAATTACAAGCTCCAAAACTTTTAAAAGAGAAAATCCTTCTTATCCTTCAAAGACAGTGGCTGTTGTATCCCAAGCGGACAAAACAGCCTGTGATCAAGCTATTGCCGGCGCGCTAAAACAATTTCCTCTCTGGAACCAAACGCCTGTTGAAAAAAGATGCCATCTCCTCACTTCTCTGGCTGACAAAATGGAAGATCACCGCTATAGCCTGTCTGCTTTACAAACTTTGGAAGTAGGAAAAAACTGGCCATCCGCGGATGCCGATGTTTGTGAAGCCATTGATTTTTGCCGATACTATGCGGAAGAAATGCTTAAACGGGAAAAACCACAGCTCACTGATTCCATACTGGGAGAAGAAAGTTTTTATTCCTATCAAGCACGAGGACTTTCTTTAGTTATCGCTCCTTGGAATTTCCCCTTGGCGATTTTAACCGGTATGGTAGTGGCCAGTCTTGTAACAGGAAACACAACCCTCATAAAACCTGCGGAGCAAAGTTCTGCTGTCGCATACGAGTTAATAAAGCTTTTAATGGAATGCGGATTGCCTTTAGGGGTTGCACAGTTTTTGCCAGGAACAGGAGAGGAAACAGGAGCTTACCTAGTAAAGCAGGAAGAAACGGAAATGATTGCTTTCACCGGATCCAAAGAAGTGGGGTGTGCCATTTTGGAAAAAGCCAACCAGGTTTCCAGCAGACGAAACAAACTCAAGAAATGTGTTGTAGAAATGGGTGGGAAAAACGCTATCATTGTGGATGAAAGTGCTGATTTAGATATGGCTGTTTCTGGAGTGTTGGAGTCCGCTTTTGGTTTTCAGGGGCAAAAGTGTTCTGCTTGCAGTCGGGTGCTTTTGGCAAAAACCATTGAAAAATCCTTTACAGAAAGATTGGCTGACGCTTTGGAAAGTATGATGATAGGTCCGGCGGAAAAACCGGAAAATCGTATAGGCCCTGTGGTGGATATTAAAGCCTTTCAAAAAATCACCCGCTATATTAAAGATGGTAAAAAAACCGCCTCTGTTGTTTCAAAAGAAAAATCTCTTCCCGGAGAGGGACATTTCATCAGTCCGGTTATATTTAACAATGTGCCTGCTAACTCTCCTTTGCTAAAGGAGGAAATATTTGGACCTGTTCTTGTTCTGATTCCTTTTACAGATTTGGATGAGGCTATTGATACAGCTAATAACACAGAATTTGCTCTTACTGGTGCTTTTTATTCACGCAGTCCCGAGCGGATTGAAAAAATTAAAAAGAGATTTCAGGTGGGTAACCTGTACATCAACAGAAATTGCACGGGAGCTATTGTAAAACGACACCCCTTTGGTGGATTTAAAATGTCTGGATTGGGCCACAAAGCTGGCGGACCGGATTACCTCACTCAATTTATGAACCCAAGAGTGATCACGGAAAACACTGTGCGCAGAGGTTTTTCCCCTCATCTTTTTGAAGATTGAAGAATAGGGATTAAAAAAACTTCGGATATAATACCGGTCACCTAAAATTCACACTTCTTTAGTTTTTTCAAGGGAAAGAAGACGAGCACCTGTTTCCACATTTTGCCGGCTTTTCACATAAATTTTTTTAACTCTTCCCTGTCCACTTGCCCGAATTTCATTTTCCATTTTCATGGCTTCAATCACCAAAAGCAAGTCCCCTTCTTTGACTTCATCTCCTGTTTTTACCGGTATTTCCACCACTTTTCCAGGTATTCCTGATTTAATAAGAGTTTCATTTTTTTCCGGGTTCGAAAAAGCCAGTTCATTGTATAGCATTCTTTCTTCTGTGAGAAGTTGAATGGTTTTATGAGAACCTTTTGTGAAAACTGTGTAATCATCCCCTTCAGTAACTATATCAATCAGATAGGATCGATGATTAAAAATAAAACTGATCACCTCTCCCACTCGTTGATAGTCCTTTTTGGATAAACGGTGTATTTCTTTTTTCTCTGTTTTTGTTTCGGTTAAACAGACCTGCCACTCTGTGGCATTTTCCTGTACTTCAATTTCATATTGTTTGTTATCCATCCGGGTGATAAAAAGCATCAGGACCTCAAACTTTCCCGGCGCGCTTTATCTTTCCACCGACTTTTACCATTTATCATTGGTTTGTTTTTGTTTTGTCTGTAGGCGGTGATCGCAGAGGCGATAAGAAAAACTCTTTCATCCACAAAACTGGAAAATTCTTTTCGATTTTTTCCGGTGATTTCTTCAGCTATAAAGTTATTGGTGTAAGTGCCATCTAAAAAATGTTTGTGCAGTAAAATATTTTTATGCAGATCCACATTGGTTTTAATACCTGTGAGAGAAATTTCTGCCAAGGCTCTTTGGAGTTTATTGATGCAATCTTCACGGTCTTTTCCCCAGCATATCAATTTAGCCAGCATGGGATCATAGTGAATGGGAACTTTATATCCCATGTAGCAGTAGCCATCCACCCGTACGAAAGGCCCTTGAGGGATGCGACACCGCCGGATTCTTCCGGGGCTTGGAAGAAAAGTTTTAGGATCCTCCGCGCAGATTCTGAGTTCAATAGCATGGCCTTTTTGCTGAATGTCTTTTTGTTTTATTTTCAGTTCATGGCCTGCGGTAATGAAAATTTGCTCCTTCACGATATCCACTCCTGTGATAAGCTCTGTTACGGGATGCTCCACCTGAAGTCGAGTGTTCATTTCCAAGAAGTAAAACTTTTGCTCTTCGCTGTCGTAAATAAATTCAAAAGTGCCAGCATTGGTATAACCTATTTTTTTTGTGGCAGTTACTGTCAATTCACATATTTTTTTTCTGATTTCTCTTGGCAAATTGGGACTGGGAGATTCTTCAATGAGTTTTTGGTGTCTCCGTTGGACAGAACATTCCCTTTCAAAAAGGTGCAAGGTGTTTCCATGAGTATCGGCCAGTACCTGAACTTCTATGTGTTTGGGGTTTTGTATGAGTTTTTCGATAAAAACATTTTCATCTTTAAAGAAATTTTTTGCCTCAAGCTGGCAGGCTTTAAAGGCTTTTGACATTTCTTTTGCGCTATAAACACTTCGGATACCTTTACCTCCTCCTCCGGCACTGGCTTTGAGCATAACGGGATAACCTATTTTTTCTGCTATGGCTTTGGCCTCTTCTGCATTTTTTAAGGGATGATCCGCTCCTGGTGGGATAGGAACTCCAAAAGATTTCATGAGTTTTCTGGCCTGGATTTTATCTCCCATTTTTTGGATCACTTCTGCTTTAGGTCCAATAAAATGAATACCTGCTTTTTCTGAAGCTCTGGCAAAATCGGGACTTTCGCTTAAAAAACCATAGCCTGGGTGAAGGGCCTCAGCTTTGGCTTTTAAGGCTGTCTGAATGATTTTATCAATATTGAGGTAGGAAAGAGCACTTTCTGCCGGCCCTATAGGATAGGCTTCGCTGGCCAGCATAACATGCAGGCTATTTCTGTCTGCTTCTGAATATACAGCCACGGTTTTGATTCCCAGTTCCGAACAGGCGCGGATCACCCGAACAGCAATTTCTCCCCGATTGGCAATCAATATTTTTTTAAACATTTTAACGAAAAATACTCCTTTTTACTTTAAATCAGCTGAAAATTATAAGGGAATGTTACCATGTTTTTTCTCAGGGATTTTTTCCCTTTTATTTTGTAAAAGCTCCAAGGCTCCCGCTATGTGCTCTCTTGTATGAGAAGGTTCAATAATGGCATCAATATAAGCTAACTCTGCCGCTCTGTAGGGATTGTTGAAAATAGTTTCGTATTCTTTTGTAAGTTTTTCTCTTTTAAGTGCTGGATCTTTTGCAGACTTTATTTGTTTTCGAAAGATAACATTAACGGCCCCTTCTGCACCCATGACAGCAATTTCCGAACCTGGATAAGCAAAATTAATATCACCGCCCAAGTGTTTGGATCCCATAACAATATAAGCCCCTCCGTAAGCTTTTCGTGTAATAAGAGTGATTTTTGGAACACGTGCTTCAGCATAAGCATAAAGCAATTTGGCTCCGTGAGCAATTACAGCTCCGTGTTCCTGATCGGTGCCGGGTAAAAAACCTGGCACATCCACAAAACTTATGATGGGGATATTGAAACAATCACAAAAACGAATAAACCGGGCGGCTTTTTGGCTGGCAGAAATGTTGATACAGCCCGCCAGCACTTGTGGTTGATTAGCCACAATACCTACACTGTAACCATTTAAACGGGCAAAACCGGTAATAATATTTGTCGCGTAATTTTCCTTTAATTCCAAGAAAAAGGAGTCATCCACGATTTCCTTGATCAATACTTTCATATTATAGGGTTTTTTGGCTTGATCGGGAATGAGCTGATTTAACACTTCCGAGCGTCTTTCCACTGGGTCTTTTGAATCTTGGCGAGGGGGGTCGTCCAAATTATTTCCGGGAAGGAAATTTAAAAGAGTTCTGATCATCATTAAACATTGTTTATCATTTTGGCAGGAAAAATGAGCTATGCCTGATTTTTCAGTGTGGGTTTTTGAGCCTCCTAGATCTTCTTTGCTGATCTCTTCATGGGTAACGGCTTTAATCACATCCGGTCCGGTTAGAAACATATAACTGGAATTTTCCACCATAAAAATAAAATCAGATAAAGCCGGAGAATAGACAGCTCCTCCTGCGCAAGGTCCCATAATAGCACTTATTTGAGGAATCACACCGGATAGGCGTACATTTTTAAACATAATGTCTCCATAACCCCCTAAAGCCAGCACTCCTTCCTGAATCCGCGCCCCTCCAGAGTCCTTGAGACCGATAAGTGGTGCTCCGGTTTTGAGGGCTAAATCCATTACTTTTAAAATTTTATCCGCTTGCGTGCGGGACATGCTTCCCCCAAAAACGGTAAAATCCTGGCTGTAAACAAAAACTTTTTTTCCATTAATTCTTCCGTATCCTGTAAGTACTCCGTCACCGGGAACAGATTTTTTTTCCATATCAAAATAAGTGCAACGATGGAGAACAAAACGATCCAGTTCTTTGAAGCTTCCCGGGTCAAGTAAAAGATTAATCCGCTCTCTGGCTGTTAATCTCCCCCCAGCTTTTTGTTTCTGTATTTTTTCCTCCCCTTCTCCGGTTATCGCTTGTTTGTTTTTTTCTCTTAATTCCATTAACTTTTGATGGATTGGAGAAAAAGAGTTTTGGGCTTTTTCCTGAGGCTTTGATTTTTTTTCAAAAGGTTGCGAGGACGCATTATTTATTTTATTTTTCAAAAAAACTCCTTCCGATGTATAATACTTGGAAATTTGTGAAAAAACCAAAAGATTTTTATATTTTTTAATGCTGTTTTTTCTGGCAAAGAAATGGCGAATGTGAGATTTCTTACAAATAAAAGCCATCCGGGTAAAAAATGGAAGAGAGGAAATGAGTTCTGGGAAAAATCTTATTTTAATTAATGTGCAAAGATCTCGTATTCGTATTGCTCAGCTAAGGGAAGGTGTTTTTTCTGATTTTCACCTAGAAAATCGTTCCAAACCTTTCCAAGTGGGTGCTGTGTTTAAAGCTCAAGTGGTTAAAAAACAACCCAGTTTAGACGCTTGCTTTGTAAATGTTGGTTCTAACAAGTCCGCTTTTTTTCATACAGGCCGGAAAATTTATAAAAATCCATCCGAGGAAAGTCAATATGCTCAAAATAGGGCTAAAAATGCGGATAATTCTGATTTTTGGGAATCTGAACTCCAAAGAGCGACTTTTTCAGAGAGCTTTTCAGAGAGTTCAACGGAGCATGTGGTTCGTGGGAGAAATACAAAAGGCGTTCAAACCAGCATTTTAAAGCAATTAAGAACCGGTCAGCATATTATGGTTCAGGTGATCAAAGATTCTCTAAAAGGCAAAAACCTTCGTGTAAGCGATAAAATCAGCCTGCCAGGGTTTTATCTAGTTTATCTTCCAAACTCTCCTTTTCATATTGCAGTTTCCAGAAAAATTGAAGATGAAAATATGAAGGAAAAGCTTGTTCAGTGGGTGGAGCGATGGAATAAGAATGCCTCTCTTATTATCCGCACGAAAGCGGCGGAAGTCAGTGAAGAGGAGCTGAAAAGGGATTGGGACAACTTGCAAAGAACCTGGAAAGGTATTCAGAGAAGATATAAAGCGCGGAAGTCCCCTGGGCTTATTTGGTCTGATATGTCTTTTTCCTGTAAAATATTAAGGGATTTTTTAACAGAGGAAGTGGACAAAGTGTTGGTGGATGAGAAACAAATGTTTTTGGATCTGAAGGATTTTACCAGTGAAACAATGCCACAATACAGGAATAAAATCTCTTTTTATAATAATAAAAAAACCTCTTTGTTTGATAAATATGATTTAGAGTCGGCAGTGAGGCGATTGTTACATAAAAAAATAAAGCTTAGGTCAGGAGGGGGTATTGTTATTGAGGAAACGGAAGCAGCGGTTGTTGTGGATGTGAATACAGGAAGTTTCATGGGCAGAAAAATGCCGGAGGAAAATATTTTAAAAATTAACCAAGAGGCAGCTAGGGAAATAGCTCTTCAACTTCGCCTCAGGAACTGTGGAGGAATCATTATTATTGATTTTATTGATATGGAAACAGAGTCTTCCCGGCAAAAAGTCATGGAGGTTTTGTCTCAGGAGCTTAAAAAAGACCGTGTTCCCACTGATCTTGTTAATATGTCGGAGTTGGCTATAGCACAACTTACTCGAAAAAGAGTTCACTCTTCCTTGTTGGAAACAATGTGTGAGCCTTGTTTTCATTGTGATGGAAGAGGTTGGATAGAAAAATAAGCACTGGGGGTTGTTTTTTTGTGGGTTTTTGAGGCATTTTTTTATGTGGGGTTCATCTGGGCTTAAACATTGTTCGAAGCTTTTAAACTGATGAATGATAAATTTATTGACAAACATCTGCTGAATTTATTATCTCTACCAAAGAGAAGTTTCTTTAAAAAAAAATCATTCGAGAGTTAAGTTTTAAGAAAACTCAGATACACTTTTCTCTGAATTTTGAATTAAGGTGTTTTTTATGTATGCAATAATACAAAATGGTTCGCATCAATATCGTACCTGGCCGGGTCAGTTTATCAAAATAGAACAGGTAAAATTGGAATCAGGTATGGAATGGAAGTCAAAGCAGGTGTTGGCCTTTCGGCATGAAAACGGTTCTTTTGTAACAGGTTCTCCTTATGTGGAAAAAGCGGAAATCAGAGGTCGGGTGGTTCGGCACGGAAAAAGCAAAAAAGTTTTAGTTTTTAAGAAAAACAGGCGAAAAGGTTACCGTAAAACTCAGGGGCATCGTCAGGCATTTACAGAAATTTACATAGAGTCTTTTTTAACTCCTCAGGGAGAAAATATAAAATCACCGGTACGGAAGAAGGAAACTTTAAAAACCGCCTCATCAAAGCCGGTGCAAAAAAAGATAACAGAAAATCATCAGGAGAAATAAAATATGGCTTCCAAAAAAGCGTCTGGCAGTACGAGAAACGGTCGGGACTCTCAAAGTAAAAGGTTGGGTGTCAAGCGGTTTTCCGGGCAGACTGTTCTTCCGGGGACTATCCTTGTTCGGCAAAGGGGTACTTGTTTTTATCCGGGCGCGGGAACAGGTATGGGTCGGGATTTTACCATTTATTCCCGCATTAAAGGTCATGTGCAGTTTGAAGGTTTAGGCAAGAAGAAACAAAAAGTCAGTGTGTATGCCCTCTCTTGAATCTTATAAAAATTCGGGTTTTACAGATCATATTCAAATTAAAATCTCATCTGGATGTGGAGGCAGAGGATCTGTACATTTTCAAAGAACTCGCAGATCCCCTAGAGCCGGCCCCGATGGAGGGGATGGAGGAAGGGGAGGAGATTTGTTTTTATCTCCTGAAAGCTCGCTAAAGGATTTTTCTCATTTAACAGTCCGGTCTTTTTATAAAGCAGAAGATGGAAAAAAAGGAGAGGGAAACAAGAAAAGAGGAGCGCGAGGAAAAGACCTGACGGTTTATGTGCCTAAGGGAACATTTTGTTATGATTCCAAGGGACAGTTTCTAAAAGAGCTGACAGATAAAAAATGGTGTGTTTTAAAGGGAGGAAAAGGGGGTAGAGGAAATTGTTTTTTCAAGTCCTCAAGGAGGCAGGCCCCTCAATCTGCTCAGCCCGGTGAGCCAGCTTTGCAAAAGAAAATAACTCTGGAATTAAAATGGCTGAGTGATGTGTGTCTCATTGGTTTTAGAGGCTCTGGAAAGACCTCTCTTTTGCTGAAGATGGGAGGTCTAAAGGAAAAACTTTATCCCTCATCTTATCCTCGAATGTTTTCCGTTAACTTGAATGGGCAGGAGAAGGAAAGCACAACCAAAAGCTCCCACGCATTGGATCAACATATTGGTTATTTTGCGCCAGCCGTTTTTGTGGATTTGCCGGGGTTAAGCCCCTCCACCAGAAAGTTTTTAAAACAGGCGGAGAAGACTAAAATAATTGTTTTTGTCTTGTCTCTAACGGATGTAAATCCTTTTACCTCCTATCAAAAATTAAGAGAAGAGCTTTTATTTTATGATCAAAAACATAAAAGTTGTTTAACCCAAAAACCCTCTATTTTACTTTTGTCCGGGGAAAAAAATTCTTCTTCTCTGGAAAAAGTGGAGCCTTTTCATAAGGAGCTTTTGAAAATTTTTTACTTTTTTTCTGTAAATAATTCCAATCATCTTAAAAACTTCAGGAATGAAATTTTGAAAAAAAGGATGGATGTGCTTTTAGGAGAAAATGAACAATAAAGTCTGTAAAATGGGAATTTTTGGAGCTTCCTTCAATCCTTTACATTTGGGGCACTTGAATTTGTTGATTCAGGTTCAGGAACAATTTGAATTTGATTTGATAAAAGTGGTGCCGGCTGGGAGAGTTCCTCTGGCTCCTCCTATTCGGGCAGTGTCTCCTCAAAAACGATTAACTTTAGTTCGTCAGGTGTTTAAAAATTATTCTTTTGTGGAAGTGGATGATTGGGAAATAAAAAGAGGGGGAGTGAGTTACTCTGTTGATACAATAGAGGCTTTGATAAAGGCTCTTCCTGAGTTTAAAGAGATTTTTTTAATCATGGGGATGGATCAATGGGTAAAGTTTGACAAATGGAAAAATTTTAAAACCATTTTGCAAAAAACGCATTTGGTGATTTGTAGCAGAAAAGGATATAAGTGGAGTTCTTCCATTCCTTCTTTTTTGGAGGAGTATGTTTGTTCGTTGGGAGGGTTCTCGTCTTCTTCTACAATAAAACTTATCACTGGAAAAAATATCCATTACCTTTCTTTAAAGAATATGGATATTTCCTCTTCTCAAATTCGTAAACTTTCCGCTCAAAATTTGTCGGTTGGACATCTGGTTCCGGCAGTGGTGGAGCAATGGATTGGAAAAGAAGTACCTTATCAAACACAGTCTTTGAAGAAAGATACAAAGACTGGATCTCATTTAGTGCAATTTTGTGTTGAAGTTTTGTTGGGTAAAAAAGCCCGAAGAGTGAAAACTTTTGATTTAAGTGATTTTTCTCTACTTCCTTTTGACTTTACAGTGGTGGCTTCGGGCCTGAATACACGACATACAAAAGTAATGGCCTCTTATTTGCAAAAGGAGGTGAAAAAACATTTTTCTTTTGGTGTTCAGCAGATGGAAGGACAGGAAAGAGGAGAGTGGATTGTGTTGGACTATGGCACTTTGGCTGTGCATATTTTTTATGATTACACAAGAGAGTATTATCGCCTTGAGGACTTATGGAAACAAGCTCCCACAAAGCACTTTTAATCTTTAAACAATCATTCGTTAAAGTCTTTTACAATATATGTTTCTTATGTGGAGCGGGTGATTTCAGCAGTTCTGGAATATTATTTTTTGTATTTTTCCAGGATTGAATAAAAGATTCATTGGCAGTGTTTTCCAAAAGCCTTCGCACTAAATAAGCCATACCGGGAATGGGAGCACCTATAGGGCAATATTGTCGTACTCTCCAACCATTTTGGCTTAAACAGGTATTGATAGCAGATGCCATTCCGTAAAGAGTTTGAATTTCCAACGCTTTTTTTGGAATATTCATTTGTTGAGATAAGTTTAAGGCGTGAGTTATAGACCGGATATTGTGAGACCCCACCGCGAGCTTCAAACTCGGGTAATTTTGAAGTATAAATGTTGTGCAGTTTTCAAAATTAATATCGGACTCCCACTTGTTTAGATAAACGGGACAGGGCCAGTTATTCTGTCTGCTATGGATTAACTCATAATCCCAGTAGGCTCCTTTAACCAGACGAATATGTATAGGGCTGGAGTGATTTGATTTCCGAAGGAATTGGGAAAGATCGCGCAGATCATCCATAGCAGATTTTAAATAGGCTTGAATCACAATGCCAAAATGAGGATAAGATTTAAACGCTGGTTCTGAAACAAGCTCTTTAAAAATTTCCAAAGTAAGAACTTTATATTGATATTGTTCCATATCTATATTGATAAAAGTGTTTGTCTCCATGGCTTTTTGAAATAAAACTCTAAGTTTGTTTTTTAGTCTTTTTTTGCTTTCCTCCCAAGAGACTGTAAGAATTTGAGATTCCAATGAAGTGATTTTAAGGGAAAGATTGGCGCGAGGGAGGTTTTCTCCATTTTCTGCTTCGTCTGTCAAGGGATTGTGATTCCATTTGTGCTTATACATTTGTTCCATAATGGCTATGTAGCGGTTTTGATATATCTGAGCTTCCTTTTCAGACAAAGTGGCCTCCCCCAAGAGATCTATAGTAAAAGCGTTGTTGTTTTTTCTGATTTGTTTCAAAACAGGGAGAATATCTGAGGGGGCTTCTCCAGCTATAAACAGATGGGCTATTTCCTTTGTGTGTTTCGAAATAAGCGCGCTTAAAAAAGAAGGTGGTAGAAGATTGATTCCTATCCTTAAAAAAGGAGACAGCATGTTGTTTGCTTTCAGGTATTCTTTAAAGAAAAGAGGAATGTCTGCTTTTTTTTTGAGAGAGGGAAAAACATCCACAAAGCGAAAAAGGGCTGTTTTCAAATTGGAATTGACGAGAGTCCATTGCATAATATTTTCATACCACCATTTTTTGTTCAGTGGATTTTTTCGTGGATTTTTAAGAGAACTAAATAACTCCGTCCCCATTTTTAAGATGGTATTTTGTTCGTTTTTTATGGTTTTGTGTTTCAAAGTGATGACTCCTCCTGATTTTATTCAGGTATTTTTTTTTGGTGATTTTTATGTGCCAAAATATAAAAGGATAACAGGATAAAAAATAAAATCCATAAAAAATATTGATCAATATAATACCCCCATGCTGTGAAAGCAGTTTGTTTTTCCCGGCTATAGTAGGGGACTGAATAAATCCGACTGGAGCTTTTATTAATGGTGGATATGGGACTGATTTCCCCTTTGGCGGAGATCACTGTGGATAGTCCCGTGTTGGTTCCTCTGATAAGAGGGCGTCTGACCTCTATGGCTCTTGCGAGGGTCATATATAAATGCTGATAAGGTTCCTGCCAGCTTCCGTACCAAGAGTCATTTGTGACATTTACTATAATTTGTGTTTTTTTCAGGACTAAGTCTCTGGTAAAAAAATCAAAAAGACCTTCATAACAAATTTGAAAACCCAGGTTTATGCCATTTAAAAAAACAACTTTATTTTCCCCGGTTCCTCTTGTAAAGGAGCGGTCATAATAGGAAAATAATTTATTAATGGGTAGCCATTTTTCACCGGGCATATATTCACCAAAAGCCAATAGCAGGGTTTTATCATAAGGAGCTTGAATCATTCTGCCGTCTTGGTTAAATACAAAAACAGAGTTGGTTATCTTTTTTTTATGTTGTCCTATTGCAGACAGCACAATGGGTATTTGCCACTTTCCGGCTTTTCTTTGAGCAGGATTGTTTTTCGCTGTTTTTGTGTCATGCTTGATAGGATACGGATACGCTCCTTCAGGCCAAAGAATAAAATCAATTTTTCTTTGAGGAGCAATGCCGGTTCGTGTTTCTTTTATCAGTGTTTTAAGAATGAAAGATCTTGGATCTGCTTTAAATTTTTTACTCAGCGAGCTTAAGTTTTCTATGTTGGGTTGTACAAGGAGAACAGAAGCTATTTGATCTGGCTTTGGCCAACGGTTTTTTAAATACCACCCATAGAGATTCAGCATTGCGAAGAAAGAAAGCCAAATCAGTAATATCCATACAGGAAGCTTACAGGCTCGAATGACTGCCTTGGTTTTAAGAGCCTTCTTGACACACAAAAAGAAATATAAAAATAGCAGATTGGAGAACAAAGTCAGAGTATGTAAAAATTGAAAACCCCATATCTCCGCAGTATGAAAGGCAGGCCATCGCATGTAAAACCAAGTGTAACCAAAGTGCCAATCAAAAATCATGGGATAATATTTCATAACCAAAGTGGAATACAAGGGGAGAGTGAGAAAAGTGAATAAAAAAGGAAAAATAGCTTTTTTTGTTTGTTTTAGCTGGGCAGTTTTGGAATTTGATAAATCTCCATAATTGTTGTCTTTATCATCCGGCAAATTTTCATTTGAATTTTCTGAGTAGAGGGGTAAAAGTCTTTTGCGGGAAATAAACCAGAAAAACAGAGAAATAGGAATATGTAAATTGGCGAAACTGGCGAAAATAAGAAGGCCCAGTATCGCCAGAGGCCAGGGGAAAAATCCAAATTCTCTTACAGTATAGGCCACCCAGTTGAATCCAATTAAAGTGGCTATAAACTGACAAAGCCACGCACCTATTAATAAGGGTTTTATTTGCTTTTGTTTCAGGGCAAAAGTCCAGAGAGGCACATAGCAAAAAAACAAAGCCCAAGAGGGAAAAGGAATATAACTTGTACCCATTAAAATACTGGATAATAAGGGCAGAAAATAAAATTTGAGTTTTTTTTTGATTTTGTTCATATTCGGGACTCGGGACTGCAAAAAATGGTTTTAAATATAATTTTGCCTCAAAAGTTCTGACATTTTTCCGCTGGCTCAAGATAAAAAGCTCGCATTTTATCAGTTTTTTGTATATAGTATCATTATGAAACAATTTTATGAAGAGCAAAAAACTCTAACTCCTTCTTCTTTGCGTATTAGGTGTCCTTATTGTTTGCGGGTTTTTAAAGCTTTTACAAATGAATTTGAAGAGGAACAGCCTGACTTTCAATGTTCCTCCTGCCAGAAAATATTTTGGATCAATACCAAAGACACAGAGAATATTCTTTTGGGCAAACCGGCAGATATGCGTAAAAATTCCACTCCCGCGCCTTCCGGGTTGGGTATTTCCACCAAAATATGCCCTAGATGTACTGAGGAAGTGCCTATAAATGATCAGGAATGCTCCTATTGTGGAGTGGTTTTTATTAAGATGATTGAAGGAGCAGGAGCTTCTTTTCAGCTGAGAGGTGAATGGGCAAAAGTGGTTCAAAATTGGCATGATGACAAAATTCATGATAATTTTCTGAGGTCTTGCCATAAACAAAATGAGCTGGTTTATGGAATTTCCTGTTACGGGCGGGCACTCAAAGACAACCAGAATAACAGAAAAGCAAGAGAGATGATTAAGCGAATGGAATCTTTAACATGGTTTTTTGAAGATGAAATTTCTCTTCCTAAGCTTTCAATAAGACAAGCATTATATGTCCGATTCAAAAGCTGGGTGACAAGTTATGCTTTTGATGCCTTGATGTTGGCTTTAGTCCTGTGCTTCGCGCTCTATATTTTCGCTTAGAGTTTTTTACCATTAGCTTTTTAGCGAGGGTGTTCTCTAGTAAATTTCTTTTTTCGCAGTTTGGAAAAATGTTTCTTTGGTTTTTTATTAATTGATCCGATAAGTGTAAAGGGTTTTTTGAATCTTGAAAATGAAAAAAATACTTAAAAAAAAACTTCTTTTTTTCTTGTTGGTGCTGGCTTGTTTTTTAGTTGGTTATTTATCTTTTTGTGGGCCTTTTCCGGGTTGGTTTAAGGATTCTTCGGCTTGTTTTTTTCCTCGTAAAAGTTCTTTTTGGCACAGAAGGGAAATTGCCTCCTATACTTTATATACTGCTGAAATTGAATCCCGCGCAAAAAAAATAATGGAATCAGCGAGAAGATGGCATATCATTCAAGATTACAAATCGGCCAATAAAACCTTAACCACTTTCCTAACTCAATATCCTTATACCGGTTACATGGAGGAAGCTTCTTATTTATTGGCCAAGGGGCTTTTTTACGAAGGGGAGTTCAATAGTAGCGAGCGGGTCATTGATCGTCTGAGGGAATATGCTCCTCGCTCACGCTCCAAATGGTTGGGTTATTCTCTGTTAATTATGGGAAACATCCATAAGCAAAGAGGGGAAATTGATGATTCTATTCGTCTTTATCGCCAGATTATTACAGAATTTTCAGATGCAGACTTAATAAATGAGGCTGAAGATACTTTAAATGATCTATCTTTTTAACAAGGCTCTGTGGAATGTCAAATAAACTTGGAAATTTAAAATCATCAGAACAGTTAATTCATGATCTCTATGGTTTGTGGCTTTTTCCACTGCAATTTTGATCGTTCTTTGGAGGATTCAATCGACTACGCCATTGTTCCAGCTTGTTTTTAGTAACTGTCTTCAAGTTTTTTGTTTGTCTTTTCAGCACAGCAAAACGCACAATATCCAAACAAAACTCTTCTGCTTCAGAAAAACTAGTTCCCACTAGGGATTTTGCCAAAGTATCCGGCGTGTATCCAAAATCTATTTTACAACGCTGACTGACAGACTGAATAAGCTGGGACAGCTGTTTTTGTGTGGGGGTGGGTAATTTAATTCTTACTTGGAAACGACGCCATACTGCCTTATCCAGCAATTCAGGATGATTGCTTGCCGTCACTACAACAACATAATCAGGCACGCTGTCAATCTGCAAAAGCAAAGAGCTTACAACCCGCTTGATCTCTCCGGTTTCATGTGTGTCCCCGCGTTCTTTTCCAAGAGTTTCAAACTCATCAAAAAACAGAACGCATCTTTGGGTTTTGGCATAATCCATAAGATGTTTCAACCTGCCGGAAGTTTCGCCTAAATAACTACCAACTAGGTTTTCATATCTGACAACAAACAAAGGATACATTAACTCATGAGCCAAAGCTTCTGCCAAAGTAGTTTTACCGTTGCCGGGAGGGCCTGCAAATAACAAACGATTTCTTGGAGACAGATTGTGTGAATGCAATAATTCTGATCTATGTTGCTCTTCAATTACTTCTTTGAGTTGATCATGAGTTTTTTGTGTTAAAATCAAGCTGTGTAAATTTCTTTCCGGTGTTATTTCAGAAATAAATTTTTTATGGATATTATTATTATGTTCATTTTTTTTGAAAGTATGGGAACTAGTGGAACTTTTAGGTCGCAACGCTTTGATTAAACGATCTGCCAGTATTCTATGGCCTTTGTTTCTTTCTTCTTGGATCAAAGCTTCAGAAATTTTACGGAAAGAAATTTGATCACCATCACTGGCACTTTTTATCAGCTCCACCAACAAATCTGCTTGTGCCATTTTATCACCTCTTTGATCCGGTTTTTGTATTTTTTATGTACAGATTTTACATACTCCAAGGAGTCTTCCTGCTACCACAGAATCTACAGAAATTATTGTACCCACTGTTTGTTTTGACATTCCAAAACTATCTGCATTCTTAGTCGCCCTTTTTAAGTTTTTTAATTTCTTCTTCGGAAAGCCCTGTGCCTTTGCAAAGAACCTGCAAATCCACACCACTTTTAAGTAATTTTGCAATCAGCTCTTTTCGTCCTTTTTCTATGCCTTTTTGCATGCCTTTTTCTATGGCCTCATCATATGAACATTGTAATAATGGCATCATAATTCTTCCCTCCTCTTTCACTGTGGTTTTTTCAATTTCTTTTTTGATTCATCCAGTCGCCATATATGTTTTAAAATATACAAAATAGGACGCGTTGTCAAATCCTTAGCCTCCTTGAAAAAAAAATAATCCGTAAAAGCTTATTGATTTTATAGATTTTTATGGTAATCTCTTCCTTTAAAGTTTATATTTTCCAATCAGAGGTGTTTTATGAAAACAACCGATATTTTATTTACAGGTTTTTGTGTGTGTTTGTTTTTATTTTTTGTAGGTTGTAGTGATGGCGTGCCAAGTTGTGAGCGACAAATGAGTCGGGTTAGTTCTTGTATGGAATCACAGTTTAACAGTTTACCTTGTACAGGGGGTGATCAAGCAAGTGGAGCGAGAATAAGCTCTTATTGTATGAATGAAAATACTGCCCCTGATTTTCGTGAAAAATGTCAACAAGCCGTTAAAGATGAATTGCCAGACTTAATGAAAAGATTGTTGGAGCAGGCATTAAAAAAGTGCTTATGAAAAAGCTCCCGCTTATGTCTTCTATCAGAACATGTTGTTTCAGGCAGGCCATAGTCAATATATTTTATTTTTTAGCCAATAATCAATACTGTTTTCTATCTCTTTTTGCTGAAACGGCAGTAAAAAGGTTTTAGCCAGAGTCGATTGCTTAAGCTTTATGGCTATATCAAGAGGTGTGATATTTCTTCTTCCCATATAAGCTTTATTTAATACTTCTTGTGTAATCAACTCTTTATGATACAGTAAAAGTTCTGGTTCTAGAAACAAATCCTTAAGGAATTGGGATAAAACCTCAATCACTCCAGGTAGATTGGAAACAGGCCCCATAAAATATAAGCCTCTTTGAAAACCAATGTCAGTAAGGGAATAGCCAGCTTGTTTTAATAAAACAAGCAATAGCTCATGATCCACTGGAATATATGTTTGATTTAGCTGAATCAGTTTAGCTTTGAATTGCAAAGCTTGACTATCATTTATAATTAACTGACTTTTAAAAAACTGTATTATATCCCATAAACGCACTCTGAAAATATTTAAGTCATTTTTGGATAAAGCGTCTATCATTCCATCTTCAGATAACAGAATGATGTTTTTTTGATTATGAGATGATAGTAAAGGGTCTAAAAATTCTTTTCCGATAATATTTTCAATATGTGATTTTTCTTGGCGACTCTGGATGTAATCCACTGGTACAGTTTTAATGGCACAAATCTCTTTAGCCCATTTTAGCATATTGTCCAAAAAATTCAGATTTCTCTGTATGATTTCTGGAGGAGTATGGTTAGTGATCAATTTACCCTGCGTATCAAAACCACCCATAAGTAATCCATCTTGAGAATGTTGTTGCATTTTTTGTATTAGTTCTTTTACGGACTCTATAGTGGATGGACATATATAAAGTTTAAAAGGACTATCTTCAAAATGTTTTTCCATTTTTATTGAATGCAGTATAAAAAGAGAGGTAAGATCTATAATAATATCTGTTTTTTTATTAAGAATTTCCTGTGAAGTTTTATAATTTTCCAAACCCGGAAGGGAAGATATAAACTTGTGCTCTAAAGATTGCCATAGAAAATCCATAGTTTCAATAGGGTGCAGGCCGATAATATTCGACAGATAGCCAATAGTCATTCTTCCCTCTGCATAATACTGAAATGCTTTTTCTTTATGCTTCTTTGTATCTGGAATCACTTGTTTAAGAGCTTGAGCTATATCTTCTTTTGTAGCCAATTTTGGCACTGTAGCTGTTTTGATAAAAGGTTTTACAGGGAATCTTTTTTCGGCATTATTAGTGATTTCATGAAGTTTTTGAATATATTTATTTTTTATTTTCAAAATTTTATATTGTTTGTTTGCATGATCAATTACACTGTTGATGGTCTTCCTCAAAAATTTTTGAACAAAAGGGTGATTAGGGGTATATATATTTGCTGATTTTTCATCGGGTGTTTTTTCAATAATTATTTCTGTTATTTCATTTGTGTTCAATTCTTGAATTTTTACATAACAATCCACTTCGACTTCTTTTGGTGAAGTTAAAAATAATTTTTCTTTTCTAAAAAAGAATAAACCTGAATAAAATTGTTGCAGGTCATAATTGGAAGGATACTTTTTAAGGCTTTGGTATAACATATCCAAAGCTTTTTTTAGATGGTCAGTGTGGTTATAAGCAAGTGCGAGCCGGCATATCTCATTTACAGATAACTGACTTAAGTTAAAGGTGTAATTTAATAAAGCTTTAGCTTTATCTAATTGTTCATTTCTTATATAAGTCAAAGCCAGTTCTATTTTCATCTGGCTGTTATCAGGATTGTGTTGCATAAAATTTTCATAATATTGAATGGATTTTTCTCTATCCCCTAAGTCTTCATAAATAAGAAACAAGGTATTGGCTGGTTCTATTCTATCCGGGAATTTTTTAAGCAAAGCTTCTGCCAGTTTAATGGCCTTCCTGTTTTTGCCATTTTCAAAGTAAGCATGAAGCAATTTAAAAATCTCAGGGTGATCGAGGTTTTGATTTGTGATTTTCTCCAAAAGAGGTTCAACTTCTTTATACATTTTAGCTAAACCAAGCTCTTGAGCAAGTTGCTGAATATCTCTTAACCACTCTCTGTTTTCAAAATAAGGACTGTTTGTTTCTTCACTATAGTTTTTATTTTGAAACACCTTATAAGCCTCTTTAAGAGATTGAATGCTTATATTTTCCTGCTCCTTGGATTCTTCTGTTTTTCCTTCAAGGGCTTTTGTTTTAGCCCTTGCCAATTTAGATTTTAAAATTAAAGTGGATACATCATCTTGGTTTTTTTCAAAAAAAGAGTTTAATGTTTTTTCTGCCTCCTCTATGTTTTCAGCCTGAAGCCACTGAAAGACTTGGTATTTTTCCACTTCCAAATTATCTTCTTGATCCATAGAAGGATTTTTTATTATTTGGTTCAATAATTCCAAGGCTTTTTCATTTTGATTATTGTAAAAATAAAGGTCAGTTAATATTAAAGCCCAAGTAACAGGTTTTTCCGACATATTATCTTGGGTTGTATCAGTTTTTTTTGAAAGAAAAGAATGTAACTGCTCGAACTTTGCATCTTCGGTTTTAACAGAGATATTACTTGTTGAAGATGAAGAATGTAACCCAATTTGTTTTTCCAATATTTCAATACTTTTTGTTATATTTTCTGTTTGTTCAAATAGACGACTCAACTCTAATTTTAGATATTCATCTTCTGGAAAGGCATCAATGCCTGTTTGAAGAATCTGAATGGCTTTATCGAGATCTCCACTTAATTCAAGGGCTAGGGCATAATGTAAGTACCAATTTGGGTTAAATTCTTTTAATTCGCTAAACTGGTTATCTGTAATTAATTTTTTATAATTTTTTATAATATTATTAAGCTTTTCTTTTAAATTCTCCGGGACTCGTCTTCCTGAAAAAACATTTGGCTTTGCCAAAAGCAAGTTCAAAGACAGATCTGCATAGATTGCCTCATCTTTTATTTCTTTCCAACCCCCACTTTCGTTTTTCTCTCTGTTATTATAAAAAATCTTCAGCCATTTTTCTGCTGATTGATAATCTTTTTGATTTATACTGAGATGAGCCAGTAATTGAGCTATCTGCGCTTGATTTTTTATATCTTCAGGCAATTTTGCCACAATTTCTTTAATACTTTTTCCTTCTTTAAATTGGATTTGTATTTCCAAATTACAGGCTGATATGTTGTGAGGGTTGAGCTCTCTGGTTTTTTTAAGATATTCTTTGGATTTTTCTATATTATTTTTCATCCAATAAGCAAAAGCACAATTCATACGGGCATCTTCATCCTCTTTATTGAACTGCAAAGCCTGAATAATCAAACCATAAGCTGTGTTTCTATCCTTCATTTTGGCTTTTGCGTCAGCCATATAAATTAAAACTTTGTATTTTACTTTATTGTTTAATTTATCCCATTCTCTTGTTTTAATATCCTCCAATGAAATAAGAGCTGTCTTTGGGTTTGTATTAAGTAATTTTTGTATTCTTTTAAGTTCTGCGTGGTGATTTTCGCTTTTTATCTCCTTTATTGTGTCTAAATTAAAAGAGTGAGTAGATGTTGTTTTTTTTGCATATTCCCGGTTGTTTAAAGCAATATTATCTGTTGTTGTTCCATAATACTGTTGATATACTTTAGGGTATTTACTTAAAAGCTCTTTGATTTCATCCCAGCTGTGTATTTCCACAGAAAAAAGATTGTTTTTACTATGCTTTTCTGTAAGAAGACGCGCAGTCTTTTGAATATTGGCATCTCTTTTGCAAGTTGTGGCTAAAATAAATCTCTTCAAAGGTGGTTCGAAACTTTTTGCTTTCTCCACTTCTTCCTGTAATTCTTGTTCTGTGATTTTCCCAGTTGGGTACTCTCTTTTTTTGCACTGTATACCTATACTACCCTCCGATTCTTCGTATTGACTGAAAATATCCACTCCTTGTTGGCTTTGGCCCTTGCTACTATGTAGTTGAGTGGGTTCTCCAAACTCTTGTTTGTATAAATCAAGGCACAGTTGTTCAAACTTTGTTTCATCTGCTGGAGGGGGAATCTGTAGTTCTCGTGGAGTGAAAATGTTATTACTTGAAGGTATAGCTAAACCAAGCTCAGGTTTTTTTTTACTTTTTTTTGTATAAACAACTGGCGCATTAAAATTTCCTTCCTGAAGATTTTGGCAAAAAAAATCAAATGGCCATATATCAATACCATCTTCTGATCTTCTTATGGTGTCTCCCATATAAACCAAAATTCTTTTTTTAACCGCCGGCAATTTTTGAATAGCTTTAAGACCTTTGCATTCTGAAGAAGAAACTTGGGTACGAGCTTTGACTTCAATGGCTATTAAATCCTCCCTCTTTCTTAACAGAAAATCCACTTCTGTTTTTTGGGAATCCACCGGAGACCAATAATACATCTCTTCAAAGAGAGAATGATAATCCCTATAAGCTCGTAAAATTTGAGCTATCAGCCCTTCAAAAAGGGAGCCTTTTTCTGCATGGGATACAGGTCCAAAGTCTTTTCTTACAGTGCGGGCCAATCCTGGATCAATAAAATAAAACTTTTTGTGTTTTCTCTCTCTCAGCTGTAACCGGGGAGTGTAAGCAGGCAGGAAAAAGCCCAAGAGGGTATCTTCCAATATGGAAAAATAGTTTTGTACGGCTTTTTTAGGAGTTTGACACTCCCTTGAAATAGCACTCATATTTATAGCTTGGCCATGATAAAGGCCAGCCACTTCTAAAAATCGTGCAAAGCCTGGTAAATTTTTCACTAAAGCTGTGGCCTGAATTTCCTCTTTCAAATATTCTTCAGCATAAGATTTTAATTTTAATTCTTTATCGTGATGAGACCACACAATAGGTAAGAGACCATATTTTAAAGCACTGTTTAAGTTAAAGTCTTCGCCCAACTCTTCTGGAACAAAAGGATGAAGTGCCGTTTTACCAGCCCTTCCTGCCAATAAGTTTACCCCTGGTGCTTTGAGCTTTCGTGCACTAGAACCTGTTAAAATAAACTGGCGTGCAGGGGCTTCCCCTCTGGAAGATTCTTCAATAAGGCGATGTACCTCATTTAAAAGCTCAGGCATTTTTTGGATTTCATCCACAATAATCACACCACCTTTTTCAAAAGCACTTATTGTTTCATAAAACTGCGCTACATTGGAAAGGTAGCTTTGATAAAGAGATTCATCCAATAGATCAATATGTAGCGACTGTTGAGATGGGAATCTCTTATTTAAAAGTGCGGTTTTTCCACTTCCCCGTACACCAAACAGAAAAGTATGGCTGTTTTCTGGTAATTTAATAATTCGTTTTTTATATATCATGTGGCCATTTTACGCCGTTTTTTATCCAAAATCAATTTAAAAATAGTTAAAAAATACTATTTTTTCAGGATACTGAGGGAATTGAATTAGGGTACTAGGGGCACTGGAGGTAGGGGTTTGGAGGCACTGGAGGTAGGGGTTTGGAGGCACTGGAGGATAAGAACACCCTGTTCAAAAGCTGTTTGTTCTTTGACTTATTTTGAAAAACACTTACATTAGTAAATTGATATCTCCACTCGTTTCGATTGGTGGGTGCGAGCGGGCGTAAGCCTGCTTTCGCGTTTTAAAATTATGAAAACTATTATTTATATTGACGGCTTTATAGCCTATGTCGATTCTCGAGAGCTTCATCATTATTTATGTCTTAAAAAATATCTCCTTCTCTGACTTTTCTCTAATCATCATATTCCTGAAAGCTAAAAATTTTAATAAAACCACGGTAAAAAAATTGACAAGCCCTATTATGGGTTGTAGCCTTGTTTTTCCAATCGTATAATATGAGTGACTTTATGAGGGGTTGTTTATGAAATATGTTGGCATGACTTCCCGTAATCCTTATGTGAGAAAACAGGAATGGGAGCGTGAGGGTCGGGTTATATTTAACTTTAGGATTATCGAGACAGGCTTAGTTTATGAAGAGGCTCTGGCTTTAGAACATATTTATAAAACAAAAAATCATCAGGTTGATGGAAACCCTAGCGGGCAAAAGACTCCTGGCCCAGTATATTCTATTTATACTTTTGAGTATTCATAATTTTAGGAAAAATGTTTATGGGATTTAATGTTGTTGAAGTTATTTTGGTGATTACGAGTGTTGTGGTTTGTCTTTTAGGTTTTTTGTCATTTATTTTTAAACGCTTTGATGCTATGAAAAAAGATTTAGATAATGTGACCTTACAGCAAAAATTTATTGTAGCGACTATAAAGCTCTTGTCTAAAGATATGAGAAAAGTAAAAAAAAAATTGAATCTTGATTAATCTTATAAGAGTTTTTTTAGTCTCAAAGGGTTTTAACACTTCCGTAGTAACAAGTTGACTTGTATGTTGATCTTGTTCCCTTAAATCGCTAGCCCGAAATATATTCTTTTTCCAATGGTAAATGGGTCTCATCTTGAGGTTGTGTTTGCACACACGAAAAGCCTCTTCTATCTTCCAAAGCCTTCTGTATCGAGTAAGTCTCTCTTAGAGAACAGAGAAGGATAAAAAAAACACCAAAATATTTTTTTTACTCATCGGGTTGTGTCGAAGTCGGAAAAAAATCGCGTCACAGAATTCCTAAATCTGAGGAAAAGCAATCTATGAAATAACTCCTGAAAAGAGAAATCTGCTCTGAGAAAAAAGCGTCTTCTGTGAGAGAATTATAAGATATTATGGGTGATTTTGAAATAGAGAAGATCTAATATCAGAAAAAGGTTGATTGAGATTTTTTCGTCTCATTGGTCTTTTTAAATCATAATCGCAATGAGTTCTATCTGCAAATGTAACATCAATAAGGTATTTTAATCTTTTTGGATCAGTAATCTTATCCCAGTGGGTAATAGATATTTTTGCTCCAGCATGAATTAAGTTATCAATTATTCTCTCAGGCATACAAGGATACCTCTTTTCGTATGCTGTTCGTGTCGTGACAGAAGTCCACGATGTAATTTCTGGGTAAATATTTTGTTCTTCATGTCCTGCTGTAATAGAGGAGTAATTTTTAATTGTTGGCAAGTTAACAACCAAAATCCCTGATTGTTTATTTCTTTTCCCGTTATACATACTGGAATATAACTCCCAGTCAACATGTTTGCGATTTTTTGTTTCAGTGCCTACAAGAAGGATTGTCACTGTGGAATCTTGTAAGTAATCGTCTCTAATTTTTTGTCTAATGTCTTCATCAGACAAGTCCTCTGATATGTCTTCTGTATCTACAGACTTATCAATAAATATAGGATCACCATATTGCGATTTATAATTATTATTCAATCTCAAAATCTCATTTTTATAATCTTGATCATTTTCATGATGATAGCTGATAAATACTTTGTGCATAAGTTCCTCCTATTTGTTTAGTAACAAGTTTTATTTTCAAGATTTGTCAAGTCTTCCACTCCGGCCATATCGGCCAGCATTTTGGTATAAATACAAAGTTGCTTTTGAAGTTGTAAAAGCTCTTTACGAAATGTGTTACAGGTATTTGAATTTTCAAATCCTTTCTCAATAGAAATTTTATGCCACTTTGCTGTAAATGGCCTAACAATTTGATTAAGAACAACAATAGCTATTTTTGTAAATTCAATACAATTTTTATGTGATTTGATAATTGTTCGTGTTAAACTGAAAATGGAATACACACTATCAAGAGCAGTTTTTTCATCTCCATGATGAATTGGCAATGGTTGAGTGGTTATTCTGGTCAGCAATTCGATATAAAGCTCCCAAGCGGCGTCTTTATCTGTCTCCATTGGTTGCCATTCCATTTCCAAATACGGAGCAGAGAACTTTAAGGAAGTCATCCTCCATTTTTTAAGCCATTCCAGCCAGTTTTTTACTTTTTTAGAGGATGAATGCTGTCCATGAATGATTTTTTTGGTCATAATAGTAAAATCCTTGTAATAACAGTTAATTTGAGGACAATAAAAGATAAGTCAAGTAAATAAGATTATTTTAAATCAAGTAGAAAAAGATAAGGTATATTATTATGAATAAAAAAGATCTGACAGAGCGGGATATTTGCACAAAATATATTACCCCTGCAATAGAACAGGCAGGCTGGGATAAAATTTCTCAAATGAGAGAAGAGCTTTATTTTACGGACGGAAGAATACAAGTCCAAGGGCAAAACACCAAGAGACTGAAGGGCAAAAAGGCGGACTATATTCTTTATAAAAATGACAGGCAAATTGCAGTTATTGAAGCAAAGGACAACAATCACTCTATATCTTCAGGGATACAACAGGCTTTAGGGTATGCAGACATTTTAGACATTCCCTTTGCTTTTTCCTCAAATGGCGATGGTTTTTTATTCCATGATAAAATCTCTGGAAAAGAAACAGAATTGAAACTAAAAGATTTTCCCTCCCCTGAATATCTGTGGTCAATTTATAAAGAGCATAAAAATATCAGTGAGGAGCAGGAAAAAATCATTTTAGAACCTTATCATAGTGGGGTGGAAGCAAAAGAGCCAAGATATTATCAGAGAATTGCCATTAACAGATCTGTTGAAGCTATATCTCAAGGTCAAAACAGACTTCTTTTGGTTATGGCAACAGGGACAGGAAAAACCTACACGGCTTTTCAAATTATGTGGAAATTATGGAAAGCTAAAAAGAAAAAACGCATTTTGTTTTTAGCGGATAGAAATATCTTGGTTGACCAAAGTCGAAACAATGATTTTGCTCCTTTTGGACAGGTAATGACAAAAATCAAAGGAAGAGTAGCAGATCCGGCATACGAGGTTTTTTTGTCTTTGTATCAGGCAATTACAGGAGAGCAAGAGAACAAGAAAATTTTTAGAAAATTCTCTAAGGATTTTTTTGATTTAATTGTGATTGATGAATGTCATAGAGGGAGTGCTAAAGAGGATTCCTCTTGGCGTGAGATTTTGGAATATTTTAGCTCTGCAACTCAAATCGGTTTAACAGCAACTCCAAAAGAAACTAGGTATGTGTCCAACATTCATTATTTTGGTGATCCTGTTTATACTTATTCTTTAAAGCAGGGAATTGAAGACGGCTTCCTAGCTCCCTATAAAGTCATTAGAATTGATATAGATAAAGACATTTACGGCTGGAGACCAAAACAAGGTCAGAGGGATAAATATGGCCAGCTTATTGAAAGTAGAGAGTTTAAACAAAAAGATATGGATAAAAGCCTTGTCCTTGAAAAAAGAACAGAGCTTGTTGCTCAAAGGGTCACAGAGTTTTTAGAGCAAACAGATCCTTTTCAAAAAACAATTATATTTTGTGAGGATATAGACCATGCTGAAAGAATGAGGCAACAGCTCATCAACCAAAATTCCGAAAAAGTTAAAGAAAGCGATAAATACATTATGAAGATAACGGGTGATGACGAAATAGGAAAAAATGAAATTGAAAATTTTATTAATCCTGAAAAAAGGTATCCGGTTATAGTGACAACTTCAAAACTTTTGACAACAGGTGTAGATGCAAGAACCTGTAAATTGATTGTATTGGATAAAATAATTAACTCCATGTCAGAATTTAAACAGATTATTGGACGGGGAACTCGTGTTGAAGAGGATTTTGACAAAATGTTTTTTACCATTATGGATTTTAAAGGGGCAACAAGGCTTTTCAATGATCCTGATTTTGACGGAGAACCAGTAGAAATCCATGAACTCGCACTAGGGGAATCTGTTGTGGTTCATCCAGAAGATGAAATCCATGATAAACAAATAGAAGATCCTGATGATGTTACACCAAGAAGAAAATATTATGTAAAAAATCAGCAGGTTGAAATTATAGGTGAAGAGGTTAAATATATAGGGGCTGATGGAAATCTTATCACTGAATCTTTTATAGATTATACAAAGAAAGTTGTCTGTAAAAAATACGCAACTTTAGACAATTTTGTAACTCATTGGAAGGAATCAAATAATAAAAAGGAAATTATAGATGAATTACAGGAAGAAGGTTTATTGACGGAGCCTTTAAAACAAAAAAATCATCACAATATAGATGTGTTTGATTTGATAAATTATTTTGTTTTCGGAAAAGAATTTTTGACGAAAGAGCAAAGAGTGGAGAAAGCTAAAAACTCTTCTGCCTTCTCTTTTTTAGAGGTAGATTGTCAGCAAATAATAAATGAGCTGTTGAAAAAATATGCTTATAATGGAGTGGATAGCTTGGAGAACTTGGATACTTTAAGAACTCCCTCTATGGCAAAATTTGGCACTCCGGTGGAAATAATCAACAAATTTAATGGCAAAGAAAACTATATAAAAGCTATAAAACAAATACTGGGTGAGCTTTATTAAGGATATGAAATGTCTCTTCAAAATCTTGTAAAATCCATACAAAACATTATGAGACAAGATGCAGGTGTCAGTGGAGATGCTCAGAGAATTGAACAGCTGGGCTGGATTTTTTTCTTAAAGATATTCAGTGATAAAGAGCTTGAAAGTGAAACTTTAAAAAGAAATCATACTCCTTCTATCCCTAAGAAATACTTATGGAAAAATTGGGCAAGCAACCCTGAAGGTATTACAGGAAATGATTTATTAAAATTTATCAATAATGACTTGTTTCCGCACTTCAAAAACTTGTCTGTAAATATTCAGACAAATCCAAGAGGAATTATGGTTAAAGAGGTTTTTCAGGATTCAAATAATTATATGAAAAATGGCACACTTCTAAGGCAAGTTATTAACAAAGTGAATGAAGTTGATTTTAATAAAACAGAGGATTTGCATATCTTCGGAGATATTTATGAGAACTTTTTAAAGGATTTACAAGGTGCTGGAAATGCAGGAGAGTTTTATACACCAAGACCTGTCACCCAGTTTATGACAGAAGTGATTGGCCCTCAGTTAGGAGAAAAAGTTTTGGATCCGGCTTGCGGGACAGGAGGTTTTTTATCCTGTGCTGTCCAATATCTCAGAAAAAATGATGTGCATACAGTAAAGGACAGAAAAAAGCTTCAAAAGCAAATCTATGGAGTGGAAAAAAAACCTCTCCCGCATCTTCTTTGTGTGACAAATATGTTGTTACATGGCATAGAAAATCCCACTCAAATTGTCAGAGGGAACAAATTAAAAAAAATAATGACAGAATACAAAGCCAAGGACAAAGTGGATGTAATTTTAACAAATCCTCCTTTTGGTGGAAGTGAAGAGGAAGGGGTTAAAGCTAATTTTCCACAAAGTTTTCAAACCAGCGAGACAGCAGATTTGTTTCTTATACTGATTGTAAATTTGCTAAAAGAAGGCGGAAGAGCAGGTGTTGTTTTACCAAATGGAAGTTTATTTCAAACCGGAGTGACAGCAAGAATTAGACAAGAGCTTTTAGAGACCTGCAATCTTCATACAATGGTTAGATTGCCTAAAGGGGTGTTTAATCCTTATTCTTCCATTCCTACAAATCTTTTGTTTTTCAAAAAAGGTTCAATGACAAAAAAAGTATGGTATTATGAACTTCCTTTACCTCAAGGTTTAAAGCAATATACAAAGGGCAACCCTATTCAGCGTCAGGAGTTTGAACCAGTTAAAGAGTGGTTTCAATACAGAAAGGCAAACAAGTATTCATGGCAGGTTTCCATAGAAGAGGTAAAAAAGAATCATTACAATTTAGATATAAAAAATCCTCATACTGATAAAGAAGAATATGCTGATCCGATGGTTCTTGAGAAAGAATATTTGTCTTTAAAGAAGAAAAACAAGAAGTTATTGGATGAAATAAAACAAAAAATAGAAAAGGCTTTTCTTTGATGGGAAAAACAGTTGAACAGTTACTGTGCTTTTATATTTATACTGGTCACACTTGAAATTTCAGGTTTTTTGAGCAAACAACGCTATTTTGTCCCTTTTTTAAGATGTTTTATAGAGGAACACAGTTTTATGCCTTGATTCTCAGTCGTAAATAAAGGAAAATAAAGTCATGTCAAGTCAAAAAAAGTCAGTTAAGGAGATTATAAAATGTCAATAGGGCATAATCCTATAGCTATTGCAAATTATTTTATAGGTTTAAGTGATAATGGATTAACTTTAATGCAACTTCTTAAATTGTCTTATATTTCTCATGGTTTTACTTTGGCTCTACTTGATAAGCCTTTGGCAGATGAATATGCGGAAGCATGGAAGTTCGGTCCTGTTTTCCCAAGTATATATCACGAGTTTAAATATGAAAAACCGGGGCTAATTAAAAATAAAGCTCAAAAAGCAAATATGGTAAACAATACTTTAGAGGATGTCAGCTCCCATTTTGATGAGGACGAAAAAATCATTATGGATTTTACTCACAAAGAGTTTGGAAATCTAGATGGTTGGGAGTTATCAGCTATTACCCATGCTGAGGATGCTCCTTGGTATAAAGCTTGGGAAGCTGGAAAACATATAAGAGGTTTTTCCATAAGTAACGATGAAATCAAAAAATATTATAAAGGTCTTACAAAAAATAAGCAGTCAAGTGTGAAACAACTTTGATTATGTGAGTTACTTGTCTGTTTAGGTGAAAGTTCCCTCTTGGAAACTGAAAACTAAAGCTGTTTGCTTTTCAGTCCAGCGAGAAATTAGGATCCAGAAAAATTACATACTTTTTCACCGGTGACTAATTGGAATAACCCTTGAACAATAAATAAAAATGAACAACAAAAATAATATAAACCAGCCGATAAAAGAAGATTTAAAATCAGCAACAAATTCACTACTTAAAATATTAAAAGATATATCCAAGGATATACAAGAAGAATATAAAGTTCCAGAAAAAGATTTGCAAGATGAGCAAAAAGCAGAGCTTGCAAGAGAGGAAATAAAGGATCGAGAAAGCAACAGAAATTTAAGAGAAAACTATGCTAGGAAAATGTTTTGGTATATGTGTATATGGTCGGGTATTGTTCTTTTTATCTTGGTATGCAGTGGCTTTCAGTGTTTTGGATTTCAGCTTGATAAATGGGCTCTGGTTACTCTGATCGGAAGCACAACTGTAAGTGTTTTTGCAATCGTTCGCGCTATTATTGAAGGTCTTTTTAAACACAAAAATTAAAGAAAAAATGAAAACAGATCTAAAATCAAATAATAATATTTTATTCAGAAATTTTGATATTTTCTCTAAGTCAGAAAAAAGCTTTAAATGTTTTAAGTCTTTGATTTTTCAATTAGCTATTAATGGAAGTTTGGACTTTCAAAAACTCTCTAATGGCCGGATTAAAAAATCTTTACAAGCTCTGGTGAAGGAACAAAAAGCTTATCTCAAAAAAGAGCACATTGCTTTTGCAGAACAACCAGACAGTATATGGCCTATGGTGGAATTAGGAGATATTTGTGAATTTAGTCCTAAAAAGTCTGAAGTAAAAAAATTACCAAAAAATCAGTTTATATCCTTTGTTCCAATGGCAGATTTGAATGCTCATAATATAAACTTTAGAATAAAAAATGAAAAAAAGTTAAAAAATGTATATTCAGGATACACATACTTTGCAGAAGGAGATGTTTTACTTGCTCGTGTGACACCTTGTTTTGAAAATGGAAAATCTGGAATTGCTAGAAGTTTAAAGAATGGGATTGGCTTTGGTTCAAGTGAATTTTTTGTGTATAGAGTTAATAAAAAAATCATTCTTTCTGAAATACTCTATTACTTCATTTCCAGTAATACATTTATTAATAATGGAAAAGAGAATATGAGTGGAACAGGAGGACTACAAAGACTCACAAAAGACTATGCTATGAAATATAAAATACCACTTCCTCCTCTGGAGGTGCAAAAAGAGATTGTCGCTCTTATGAAAAAGTGCACCTTGTTGGAAATTCAAACAAAGGAAAAATCTCAAAAGCAAGATGAGTTTTCTAAGTCTTCCATGTATTTCATCACTCAATCCAAAACCAAATCGGAGTTAGTTCATAACTGGAAGAGGCTGAAAGATAATTTTAAGGACATTTTGTATTCAGAAAATGGTGTAAAAAATTTTAAATCCCTGCTGTTTCAGCTGATGCTTTGCGGAAGTTTAGATTTTCAGAAACTCTCTAATGGCCGGATTAAAAAATCTTTACAAGCTCTGGTGAAGGAACAAAAAGCTTATCTCAAAAAAGAGGACATTGCTTTTGCAGAACAACCAGACAGTATATGGCCTATGGTGGAATTAGGAGATATTGCACAGATTATTTCTGGTCAGTCTCCAAAAGGCCGATTTTATAATACACACAATCAAGGTACTCCTTTTTATCAAGGGAAAAAAGAGTTTGGAGACATATATTTGGGAGAGCCTGTGAAATGGACAGTAAGTGTTACAAAAACAGCAAAACCGAATGATATTTTAATGTCTGTTCGTGCTCCCGTGGGCCCCGTGAATATTACACTTCAAAAAATTTGTATTGGAAGAGGACTAGCTTCTATCAGAGTAAAGAACAACAAAATCAATCAAATGTTCTTGTTTTATTATTTAAAGAAAAGTCAAAGTAAAATTACAGGAGGTGGAGGTTCAGTCTTTGATTCAATCAATCAGAAATCAATAAAAGCAATCAAAATACCATTTCCTCCTCTGGAGGTGCAAAAAGAGATTGTTGCTCTTATGAAGGTTATAGAAAATGCTGAAAAACAAATACAAAAGGAAAAGGCTTTAGAGCTTCAACTCTCAAAGTCCTTATCTCATCTTGAAAGCTATCAAAAAATTGTGTAGTATATTTTTGGTCTTTTTTTACCTTTGAGTATCAAAAATAAAACATTTGGAGTTTTTACAGGAAAAATGATTACAAAAATTAAGAAAATAAAAAATTTTGGAGTTTTTGATAATTATCAAGCGTCAGATGATCTGCCAGATTTTAAAAAATACAACTTAATTATAGTATGGATAAAATCATGAATAAAAAATTGAAACAAACTCTCTACTTTTAGATTCACAGAATAGCGATTTTATTACAAACAAGAATATAGAGGAAAAATGAATAAATTTGGCGGAAATTGGACAGAGAAAAAATTAGATTCTCTTAAACAATATGTTCTTGCTTATGAGAAGGTGATGCAAAATCAAAAATTCAAACTTTTGTACATTGATGCTTTTGCCGGTTCAGGTTATAGAGATGAAAATGCCGGTGAAGATGAGGGCCATATTAGAAAATTTCAAAAAGGTTCTCCTCTCATTATTTTGGAACATACACAGAGATTTGATAAATATATATTTATTGAAAAAGATCCAAACATATTTCAACAGCTTCAACAAATAAAAGACAAGTTTCCAACAAAAAAATTGATATTTCATAATGAAGATGCAAATATTTGCATAAAGGAACTTTGCAAAACAATGGATTGGATAAATCACAGAGCTGTCCTATTCCTTGATCCCTTTGCTATGGAAGTTGAATGGGATGTCATTAAAGCCATATCACAAACTCACGCTATAGATTTATGGATTTTATTCCCTGCAATGGCTGTTAATAGATTGCTTTACAGAGATGGACAAATCCCAGAAAAATTATGTAAAAAGTTGAATAAAACACTTGGATCTTCTCAATGGAAGGAAGCCTTTTATCAAGAAAAACAACAACTTTCTTTATTTACTAAAAAAACAGAAAAAGAAAAAACCGCCAAGTTTGAGGATATCAAAAAATACTATTTAGAGCATCTAAAAACAGTATTCCCTGGTGTAGCTTCTGAGCCTCTGCCTTTAAAAAATTCTAGGAACAGTATTTTATTTTACTTATATTTTGCTGTCAGTAATCCAAAAGGAAAAAATATAGCTCTAAGGATTTCGCAACATGTTTTGGAGCAGGAGTAAATATGGCAACATTATCAAGTATAGAATGGACAGATGCTACATGGAACCCTCTTACCGGTTGCAATAAAGTTAGTCCTGGTTGTAAAAATTGCTATGCTGAAAGATTATCTCATAGGTTACAAAAAATGGGTCAGCGAAACTACAGAAATGGTTTTAAACTTACTTTGCATGAATCAGCTCTTGACATTCCTCTTAAATGGGTGAAACCAAAAATGATATTCGTCAACTCAATGAGCGATTTATTTCATGCGCGAGTTCCTGATTTTTTTATAAAAAAAGTTTTTCAGGTGATGAATTGTTCTCCTCAACATATTTTTCAAGTTTTAACAAAACGTGCTGAGCGACTGGAGCAGATTGCCCCAAAGCTTAACTGGACTAAAAATATATGGATAGGGACAAGCATTGAAAATAAAAATTATATGTTTCGAACAAATCACTTGCTGAAAACAACAGCTCATGTAAAATTTTTATCCTTAGAACCACTTTTAGGTCCACTTCCCCGACTCAAGCTTAAAGGCATTGATTGGGTTATTGTTGGAGGGGAATCCGGGCCAAAAGCTCGTGTAATGCAGAAAGAGTGGGTGGAACAAATCCGCGATCAGTGCCTTAAAAAAAATGTTGCTTTCTTTTTTAAACAATGGGGCGGTGTTCGAAAAAGCACAACTGGTCGATTGCTCAATGGGAAAACTTGGGATGAAATGCCCAAAAAATTTTTATAGAGATTTTATTTTGCAAAAATTAATCCTTTGAAGCTTTTTATACTGATTTTGTTTGAGCTGTCATGTACTATTTTCATCTTAAGCTTGTTTTCAATCACCATCACAGATTGAAGTCTCCATGACAAGAAAGATGTAGTGGAGGCATAACCATGTTGGTCCTGAATAAATGATAAAGCATTGTTATCACTTGATTTTTTTATTTATCGATGTACAAAGAGAAAAAGTTTAAAGAAAGGCAGAGAGTATGAATAAATTGTTACATAAAGGAGAGATGATTTTATACACGACTGAAGATGGTCAGGTAGATGTGCAATTAAGAGCCTTGGAAGGAACGGTCTGGCTTATTCAGGAGGAAATAGCACAGCTTTTTAATAAAAGTCGTTCCACTATTGCAGAACATATTCAAAATATTTTACAATCAGGCGAGTTAAACCAAAATATAGTTTGTCGGAAATTCCGACGAACTGCCACTGATGGCAAATCTTACAATATGACACATTATAACCTCGATATGATCTTAACTGTTGGTTATCGTGTGAATTCTCCTCGAGGTATCCAATTTCGAAAATGGGCCACAACAATTTTAAAAGAATACCTGATTAAAGGTTTCGCAATGGATGATGAGCGATTAAAGCAGGCCAAAAAGTGGGATTACTTTGATGAGTGGTTGGAGCGTATTCGTGAAATTCGCGCTTCGGAGAAACGATTTTATCAAAAAGTCAGGGACATTTATAAAACGGCCATAGACTACGACAAAGAATCTGATCAGGCTAATTTGTTTTTCAAAAAGGTACAGAACAAAATGCTATGGACAGTAACTGGGAAAACCGCGGCAGAATTAATTGTTGATCGCAGTGATTCAAAAAAAACCAATATGGGTTTAACTTCGTGGCAGGGTTCGAGAGTCCGCAAAGGCGATGTTGCTGTTGCCAAGAACTATTTGCAAAAAAAAGAAATCAGTGAACTAAATCGGATTGTTACCATGTACTTGGATTATGCAGAAGCTCAGGCTAGTAAGCGACAAACAATAACCATGAAGAAATGGGAAAATAAACTGGATGCTTTTTTAAAATTCAATGATCGTGAACTGCTGACCCATGCTGGAAAAGTTAAAGCTGAAGTAGCCAAAAAACTGGCAGAAGATCGTTATGATGAGTTTTCCACTAACCGCAGGAAAGAAGAAGCCTTGTTGGCTGATATGGAGGATATAAAAGAAATTGAACAGCTAACAAAGCAAGTGGAAAAAAAGATAAAAAGGAGGAAAAAATGAAAAATAACAATGGACAAGTATTAAAAACCGACCATAAAACCTTTGAGGATATTCGTCAAACAACACCAGAAGGTGTGGAGTTTTGGTCAGCCAGAGACTTGCAGATAGTGCTAGGATATAGTAGTTGGAGCAAATTTAAAGTGGTTATTCAAAAAGCCATAAAAGCCTGTGAAAATTCCAAAAACTCCCCTTCTGACTATTTTTCCCAGGTGGGAAAAATAGTTAAAACTGGCTTAGCTGTCGAGCGTCATATCCCGGACTACGACTATCGGCTAAGCAGATATGCTTGTTATTTGATCGTCCAAAATGCCGATCCTTCCAAGCCTGTGATTGCCAGCGGACAAACTTACTTTGCCCTTCAGACACGCAGGCAGGAGCTTGCAGATGACAAAACTTTTCGGCAATTAGATGAAGATAAAAAAAGGCTTTTCCTCCGAAAGGAAATGAAAACGCATAACAAACAATTAGTGGAGACAGCCAGCAAAGCAGGAGTGGAAAGTGGTTTGGATTTTGCGATTTTCCAAAACCACGGGTATCAGGGATTATATGGAGGGCTGGGTGCGAAAGATATTCGTCAGAGGAAGAGGTTAAAGAAAAGCCAAAACATTTTGGATCACATGGGGAGCACAGAATTAGCGGCCAATCTTTTTCGCGCAACACAAACTGATGAAAAACTACGCCGAGAAAACATCAAGGGGAAAGAGGAGGCCAATCAGACCCACTATGAAGTGGGCGGACAAGTACGAAAAACCATAAAAGACCTTGGAGGAACTATGCCAGAAGAGTTACCCACACCTGAAAGCAGTATTAAAACCCTTGAGAAAAGTAAAAGAAAAACACTTGAAACAAAAAAACAAAAAGAAAAAATTAATAAATAAAAAACCAACAAGGAGGAAAATATGCCAAAAAAGAATACTATAACATATAATTTAAAACAAGATAGAAAAGTTGTTTATAAAGGTATAACACAGGATCCAGAAAAAAGGGAAATGCAACATAAACAAGAAGGAAAACGATTTTCTCACCTTCAGCCAACTTCTCGAAAAATGACAGAAGCTGGAGCAAAAAGGAAGGAAGCACAGGATTTAAAGCAGTATCGGCAAAATCATGGCGGGCGCAATCCAAAATATAATAAGGATAGCGATGGGTAATGACATATGGATAATGACAATAGGTTTTAAAAACATGAAATACAAATCATAGTACAAGGTAAAGTAAGAACAAAAAGGATTACAAATGAAAATATCAAGTAAAAAAACAATAAAGCATAAACAACCTCATTGTTCAAATGTGCATTTTGTTCCTGTTGTCATTCCCGCGAAAGCTGGAATCCAGAAAAATAGAGTTAGAATAAAGGAAGAAGATTCAAAGTTGCCTAAAGGATGGAAAAGAATGAAATTAGGAAATATTTGTGAGATTCAAGTTGGTGGTACTCCAAACCGTTCTGTAGATACTTATTGGAATGGTACAATTCCGTGGGTAGGTTCAACAGCTTGTAAGGATAAAAGTATTATAAACGCAAAGGAATTTATTACTAAAGAGGGTTTAAGTAATTCACCGGCTAAAGTTTTAAAAAAAAGTACCACATTAATTGCTTTAGTAGGTGCAACTATTGGCAAAACAGGATTCTTAAAGTTTGAATGTGCCACTAATCAAAATATAGCTGGTTTATATCCTAAAGATACTGAAGAATTAGATCCAGTTTATCTTTATCTGACAGCACAGAAACTGTATCCTGTATTTTTATATTTAGGAAACAAACAATTTCAGATAGCTAATCTTTCTTTTGTGAAAGTGCAAAAAATCCTTCTCCCTCCCCTTTCTGAGCAGAAGGCGATTGTTTCTGTGTTGGAGATATGGGACAAAGCTATTGAGCAAACCGAACAGCTTATCTCTGCCAAGGAAAAACAGTTTAAGTGGCTGTTAAAAAAGCTCATCAGCGATCAACAACAAAACCCCACATGGCAAAAAGTAAAACTAGATGAAGTATTGGATTATGAACAACCGACCCAGTATATTGTTGATTCTACACAATACGATGATCAGTATGATATTCCAGTGTTAACCGCAGGTAAAAGTTTTATTATTGGCTATACAAATGAAAAAGCTGGGATATTTTCAAGAGACCAATTACCTGTTATTATATTTGATGATTTTACAACATCAAAACAATTGGTGACTTTTCCTTTTAAGGTAAAATCATCCGCTATGAAAATTTTACTTGCAAAAATGGATACAGCTGACATACACTTTATATTTTATTCAATGAAAAATATTAATTTTCAAGCAAAAGCTCATAAAAGACATTGGATTTCTCAATATTCAAAAATTACAATTTCAATCCCTTCTCTATCTGAACAAAACAAGATCGCTCACATACTTCATACTGCTCAAAAAGAAATTGAATTGCTTAAAAAAACAATGGAGCAATATCGCATACAAAAGAAGGGGTTGATGCAAAAACTCCTCACCGGAAAATGGAGATTAAAGATATGAACACGCAAAGAAAACTCACGCTTCTGTGGGCCTGACAGAGGTTGTGATACAGATGCTTGATTATACACAGGTACAATGTAAAAAGTTTTTATATTCTCGGGTGTGAAAGAGTTTATGAGGCAAGGGCTTATTGATCAATGGAGATTAAAAATATGAAGATAGAGGGATTAAAAAAGTGGTTTCAAGATAGACATAAGTGGCTTCAAAAAGCCACTATACTCATTCTTGATAAAGGAAAACTGAGTGAAGAAGACTGTATGGAACTTTATAAATATTGTGTAAACGAAGTCACAACACCACAAAATGAATTAGATGATGACATACCAATAGAGAAACTTTTAAAATATAAAATTGCAGATAATTTAATAAAATTAATTTCTCTTTCAGATATAAAAGGAATTAATGCTCTATCCCCTAAAAAACCGCTGGATTTTGGAAAAGAAAATCTCTCAATCGTTTATGGTTTAAATGGTTCTGGAAAATCAGGGTATGTGCGAATTTTAAAACATATTTGCGGATCAAAGTCCCCATCAAAAATAATTCTTCCAAATATTCACAAAGAATTCAACTCTGAACAAGAATGCGTTATTCAATATCAGAAAGCCAATGAACCAAAAAGTATAAAATGGAAAGTATCTAACCCCGGTGTTAGTGATTTAAGCTCTGTAAGCGTTTTTGATATTTCATGCGGACAGGTTTATGTGGAAAATGAAAACGAAATCACTTATGAACCGAAAATTTTGTCTTTTTTTTCCTATCTTGTTCAGATATGCGAAGAAATATCATCTAAAATAGACTCTGAAATAAAAAAGCATCCATCAAAAAAACCAAGTTGCCCGGACGAACACAAAGATACAGAAGAAGGAAAATGGTATAATGATTTATCCATAAATGTCTCTGAAGAAGAAGTAAGTAAATACTGCTTATGGACAACAGAAGATCAAAATCAGTTACAGGAATTTCAACAGCGACTTGCTCAAGCAGATCCTACAAAAAAAGCAAAAGAAATCAGAACAAAAAATACACATTTGCTGGAATTGATAAACAATACTAATAAGTGTGTAGATAGTGTTTCTAATGAAAAATGCAAAATTATTAATGATCTTAAACAATCTCTTGCAAAAGCTCAAAAAACAGCAAAAGTGGTGGCAACTAAACTTTTTGAACAATCATCTTTAAATGGAGTGGGAACTGAAACTTGGAAACAGCTTTGGGAGTATGCCAGAGCCTATTCTGAGCAAGAAGCTTATAAAGGACAATCTTTTCCTGTTCTATCAAATGATGCTTTATGTGTTTTATGCCACCAGAAATTGGATGAAGGTTCAAAAGAAAGATTTAAGTCTTTTGAAGAGTTTATAAAAGGTGAAGCACAAAAGGATGTAGAAAATAAAAAAGAATTATTGAAACAAGCTATAAATGATCTTCCTAATATTTTTAGTCAAAAAGAGATTGAAACTAAAATTGACGCAAGCGGATTACAATCAGATAGTCATACAGATTTGAAAAACCTGTATGATGCTTTAGAAAAAAGAAAAAAACAATTAACTGATTCTGCAATTTCATCTGATTTTTCCCCTCTACCTTCTTTTGAATGCCGGAAAAAAGAAATGGAAAAAACCATTACAGACAATGCACAAAAAGCAAAACAATATGATGAAGATGCAAAGGAAGATAACAGGGAAGCTTTACTATCCAAACAAAAAAAATTAAAAGCTAAGAAATGGCTTTCTGAACAAGTAACTTCAATAAAAGAAGAGATAAAAAGATTGAACAATATTGATTTTCTTAAATCTGCTAAAAAGTTAGTAGACACAACAGCTTTGTCGAGAAAGAAAAGTGAACTGTCAGAAAAACTGATTACCAAAGATTTTATTGATAGATTCAATACTGAGTTGAAAAAATTGAAAGCTGATAAGATAAAAGTGGATCTTTTTAAATCAAAGGTAGCAAAAGGAAAAACACTTCATCAAGTGCGTCTAAAAGATATAAAGTTACACTCTCAAGTAAAAACAGCAGATATTCTTAGTGAGGGAGAATCTCGCATTGTTTCTCTTTCAGCATTTCTTGCTGATGTAACCGGAGGGCAAAATTCAGCTCCATTTGTGTTTGATGATCCTATATCTTCATTGGATCAAAATTATGAAGAAGCGGTCGCTAAGCGTCTTGTAGAGCTGTCTCAAGAACGTCAAGTCATTGTGTTTACGCATCGGTTGTCCTTTTTTGGGCTGATTCAAGAATATGCGAATAAAAAAGACATAAAACTCCATAATATATGCTTAAAAAAAGAACCTTGGGGTACAGGTGAGCCTGGGGGCATTCCATTTTCCGCAAAAAAACCAAAAGAGGCTTTAGACTCTTTAATACAAAGATTGTCGCAAGCCAAAGAATGTTGGGAAAAAGAAGGTATAGATACATATAACACAGTTGCAAAAGGACTTTGTAGTGACTTCAGAATTACTATTGAAAACACGATTGAGTACACTTTACTTATGGATGTAGTTAAACGGCATAGGAGACAAATCAAGACACTCAATAAAATAAAAAATCTCTACAAGATCGATCAAACAGATTGTAGCTTTTTAGAAAACTTAATGACAAAGTATTCAAAATACCTACATTCTTCCACCAATGAAGTAATTAATAATATACCTGAACCTGAAGAATTAAAAAAAGACTTTGAATTCCTTAAAAACTGGATAAAGGAATTTGAAAAAAGAGAAAATATATGATTGTCAATAGGAATTAAAGGAATATTCATAAAAAGTAATATCAGAGAATCGTAAATACATTAGGAGAATATTAAAATGGAGAACAAAGAAATTCACAATATAGAAAAAAAAGAGTTGATCAATAATTCAGTTACTGGAATACAAAAATATTATGATACTACTAAGCAATTAGCTGGTGATGTGGAAGAATATAAAAATAAGGCTGATAGCTATCTCTTAGAGATACAACAGAAAAAGAAACAAACAGATGATTTATCTGATGAAATAAAAACACAACATGATAGTGCAAAAAAGTTTCATTCTGAAGTTCAAAAATGGCATGAAGATTCCAGTAATTACATTTCCAATATAAACCAACAAAAAAACACAGCTGGTAAACTCACTGATGAAATAAAAACACAAAGAGGCACTGCCAGTGCTTGCGTTTCAGAGATAGAGAAACAGAAAAAGAACACAAAAGAGCTAACTGATGAAATACAAAAACAGCATGATACTGATAAAAAAATTATTGCAGAAAAACAGGAAAAATATACAGCACTTTTTCAAAAAATAGAAGAGCTTTTGCCGGGAGCGACTTCTGCTGGTTTGGCCTCAAGTTACCGTGAGGCGCACGAAAAGAAAAGTACAAAAGGGTATTGGTGTGGATTTATTGGCTCACTTATTGTTTTAGTGGGTGGATATTATATTTATTTTATACATAACTCCCCAGAAATTAAGTGGGTACATATAATCACTCGAACAATAGTGGGAATGCCTTTAATATGGATTGCTTGGTATTGCCAAAGAACTATATCACAAACAAATCGCATAAAAGAAGAATATCATCATAAACAAAGAGTAATGAGTGTCTTTAATGGGTTTTCAAAACAAATTGATGAATTAACAAAGGATAATCCTGAAGAAAATAAAGCTAAAAAACTGGAACTTATATCTGTCATTATAAATGCTATCAAACAAAATCCTTCAGAAAAAATAGATCCTTCAGAAACTTTTTTAGATTCTGTAAAAAAAAGAAAACATAAAACTGATAAAAGTAAAACTTCAGAGGAGGTAGAAGAATGAAAATAGAAACTATAAAAACACTTATCAATGACTTTGAAACCTGTGCCAAGCGAACAGAAAATGGTGTGGAGTTTTGGCTGGCTCGCGATCTTCAAAATCTGTTGGATTATGAACAATGGAGAAATTTTAAAGCTGTTATTGAAAAAGCAAAAATATCCTGTCAAGGAGCAGGACATACAGTTTCTGATCATTTTATGGAAGCTAACAGGATAGTAAGAATGCCTAAAGGAGCTGAAAAAGTTATAGATGATATAATGCTCACCCGTTATGCCTGCTACCTTATTGCCCAGAACAGTGATCCGCGAAAAGAAAAAGTGGCTTTTGCCCAGACTTATTTTGCTGTTCAAACCAGAAAGCTGGAAATTATCCAACAGAGAATTTTGGAAATAGAACGTGTATCGGCTCGCAAAAAACTGGCTGGGACAGAAAAAGAACTGTCAAGTATAATTTATGAACAGACCGGAGAAGAAAAAAATTTTGGTATTATTCGCTCTAAAGGGGATCAGGCATTATTTGGATATACAACAGAGCAAATGAAAGAAAGATGGGCAGTTCCAAAAAATAGAGCTTTGGCTGATTTTGCTCCGACTATTATCTTGAAAGCAAAAGACTTTGCCACAGAGATCACTATTTTTAATGCAAAAGCCAATCAAATGCAAACAGGGCAGGAAATATCAAGAGAGCATACTATCAATAATGAAAGTGTCAGAAAAACTTTAATTGAAAGAGGTATAAAGCCAGAAAACTTACAGCCTAGTGAAGATGTTAAAAAATTGGAGAGAAAATTGAAATCATATAGGAAAAAAAGATTAAAAAATCCTAATTTACTTGGAAAAAAAAGAAAGGATTAACCATTTTCCCGACGCCGGGAAAATGGTTGGCAGTGCGTTAGAATTACTGAATTGGATTGAGGGATAAAGTCATAAAATCGAGGTTTTATCGTTTTGCTGGCGTCAGCAAAACGATAAAAGTGCGGAGAATAGTTTGAAGAATCTCGAGAAAACAAGACTTCTGGAAGTTTTATTAAGTGGTGGATAAAAAGATTAAAAGTGGTTTTTTTCTATTTTGCTGATGTCAGCAAAATGGTTGGCAGTGCGTTAAAATTGGGCTTTAATCCTGATAATTGGCACAAAAACAAAAAAAGGTGTGTTTATGTATGACTGGAAAATGATTGATGAAAAAAAAGCTCGATTGGATAAAGCTCGTCCTTTTCCGAAAAATACCCTTAAAAGTCTTCAGGAAAAAATTGCTTTGGAATGGACCTGTCACTCAAATGCCATAGAAGGTAACACCCTTACACTAAAAGAAACAAAGGTGGTGCTGGAAGGAATTACCATTGGAGGGAAAAGTGTCACAGAACATTTGGAAGCTATAAATCATAACGAGGCTATTCAATATTTATATAAACTTGTGACAGATAAGGAAAATATCAGTGAATGGCAAATCAGACAAATTCATTCTCTTGTGCTAAAAAAGATTGATCCAAAAAATGCTGGTGCTTACAGGAAAGAGAATGTGTTTATTTCTGGGGCTGAGCACACCCCCATAGACTATACTATTGTGCCCGATCAGATGAAAAAACTTATTACATATTTCTTGGAAAAATGGAAACATTTGCATCCGGCAGAACGCTCTGCACTACTACATATTGAGTTTGTTAAAATTCATCCGTTTGTAGATGGAAACGGGCGCACTGCCCGCTTGCTTCAAAATTTTGAACTGATGAAAGCAGGATTTCCTCCACTTGTGATTACAAAAGAAAACAGACTGAAGTATTATAATGCTTTAGATAAAGCGCACACAAAAGGAAAACTGGAGGATTTTATGGCACTCACAAAGGATTTTTTGAATCACTCGCTGAATTTGTATTTGAACAGTATAAAGCTAGGATAAAAAGTGACTTATGAAAAAGTATGTTATTTTGATTGGATTCCCGTTTTTAAGGGCCTGAAAGCTCTTAGAGAGCTTTCAGTTTTAGGAAAAAACATTTTTCATACTCGACTAACCAGTGACTTATGAAAAAGTATGTTATTTTGATTGGATTCCCGTTTTCACGGGAATGACAGGGAACACGGTCCTGCCAGAGAATGCGAGCCTGCCAAAGAAAGTGGACTGACAGAGAACGCGAGCAAGTAGAGAACGCGTGCAGGGGAGTAAAATAAAAAAATAAGAAGGAAAAATTATGTCCTTGGAACTTATGAAATGGTATGAGAAATGGTTGGCGGTTCAACCCCTTCCAAAAGAAAATTATCAAGCTCTTTGGTAGTGGATCCGATTGCGGTTTAATCATCATTCCAACCAATTTGAAGGTAATACTCTTGTCTATAATGAAACAACGCTTTTGCTGATTCATGGTCAGACTACCGGAGAACACAACATAAGAGAATACGAAGAAATGAAAGCGCATAATGTAGCCTTTAAATATATGTGTGAGTTGGCAACAAAAGATAGAGCCATCACCGAAGCAGATATCAGAGACTTAAATAAAATTTGCCTTAAAGAGCCTTTCTACAAAAAAGCACAAACTTCAGATGGACAGTCGACTATAAAAAAAATCATACCGGGAATATACAAGACATCGCCTAATTATATGTTTACACAAACTGGAGAGATATTTCAGTTTACCACTCCTGAAGAAACACCTATTAAAATGGAAGAGTTTGTAAAGTGGGTTCAAAAATGGCTGTCACAAGAAAAGAAAGAACAATGTAAAGTTCTTATTGCTTTTTTGGTGGAGCTTCATCAGCGATTTATTCATATTCATCCTTTCGATGATGGGAATGGCAGGGTGGTTCGCCTTCTGCTGGCGTATATATTAATACGATTGGATTTTTTACCAATGGTATTAAATAACAGGAAAGAATACATAAAAGCCATTCAGTTTGCTGATGCTAATAACACTAACCACTTGGAAAACTTGTTTTTGGAAAATATTATTATCATGTTGAAACAAGGTGTTCATTCCAAAGACAATAAAGTAGACTTAAACCAAGGTATTGGCGAAATATAAAGTGCGAAAAAAGACTATAGCGCGCCCTTCTTTTAGAGAAGATGAAAGTTCACAAATTCCGGCACTTCAGCTTTTGCAAAATATGGGTTGGATTTATTTGGAACCAGAAGAAGCTCTTAACTTTCGTAAAAACAGTGCCAGAAATATTCTATTGGAAGATATTTTGGAAACTCAACTTAAAAAGATCAATCAAATAAAATACAAGGGTGATGTGTATTCGTTTAAAGATACAGATATATCAAATGCCATTCACGAGTTAAAGAATATACCTTTTGAGGGGCTGATTAAAACCAGTGAAAAAGTTTTTGATCTTCTTACCTTAGGAAAAAGTTTTCACACAAACATAGAAGGAGACAAAAAAAGTTATGACCTTAAATATATTGATTGGAAAAATCCAGCAAACAACATATACCATGTAACAGATGAATACAATGTGGAAAGTCGATATGAAAAAAAAATATAATCGTAATAATCATTTAGCTCAAACGGACCAAAGGGTTTATATGATCGCTATGGATATAAGTGCCCATTTCTTCAGAACATGGAAAGACACAGGGTTTAAAGGACTGTTGGCTGTACATAGTATTGCCACTGCTTTTAAATATAAAAAATTCCTTGATGAAATAGGAGAGATTTCCACAGAAGTTGTTGTCTCTCGAACAGATGACAGACAGGATAATCAGCATATCCATGAAGATGAAACAGCTTTGAAAAAACATGAGAGAAGAGTAAAAGAAGATTTTGGTGACCATAAAAATTATGAAAAAGAGATAATAGCCAAGTTTGAAAGTCCAGAAGAACCAGATATTTTAATAGTGGTTAATAAACTTTTAACTGGCTTTGATGTTCCAAGAAATACTGTACTTTATTTGGATAAAGACATAAGGGAACATACTTTGTTACAGGCTACCGGAAGAGTAAACAGGATCTTTGACAAAAAAGAATTTGGTTATGTGATTGATTATCATGGCAATCTGAAACAACTTTTAGATGCAGTTTCCCACTATGATAGTTTAGCTGAGAGTGCACAGAATATGGAGTTTGATTCGTTTGACAAAAGAGAGATTGAAGATTCTTTTTGCGAAATAAAAAAGGAAATTGATAAACTACCTCAACATTATTCAAATTTGACTTCTTTGTTTAGCTCAGTGAAAAATAAAAGGGACAAAAGCTCTTATGAAAACACACTTTTTGAAAAAGACAAAAGAGAGGATTTTTATGAAAAATTTTCTGCTTTTGGAAACAGCCTGCATCGGGCACTTTCTTCCGCGGAGTTTATTACTCAAACATCAAGAGCTGAAATAAAAAAATATAAAGAGGAATTAAAATTTTTTCTTCTGTTAAAAAAACATATTCAACAAGTGTTTGTGGAGAGTGTCTCTTATAAAGACTATGAACCAAAAATTAAGAGACTGTTAAACACTTATGTGCAAGCAGAAAAAATACAAACAGTTGTTCCTTTAATCAATATTTATGATAATAATTTTAATCAGAAACTAACAGGAAAAAGTACTCAATCCCAGGCATTGATGCTTATACATTCTGTAAAAAAATATATTGCAGAAAATATCGAAAAAGACCGGGTATTTTATGAAAAACTTTCCGATCTTTTGCAGAAAACTTTAGATGAATACCGGGAAGAACGAATAAGTGAGAAAGCCTTTTTACAACAGGCTAAAAAATTAAAGGATAAAGCTTTAACCCGCACAGATGATGAAATTCCTTCAGCCCTGAAAGACAAAGAAGAGGCAAAGGCTTTTTTTGGCATTTTAAAAAAAACACTATGGCCAGACGAAAAGTCACCTGGGAATAGTGAAGAAACGATAACCAATAAACTGGTGGAGATGAGCATAATTATTTCTCAAATGATTGAACAGCACTCTATTGTGGATTGGATTAGGAATAGAGATATTCAAAACAGAATTAAAAACGAAATAGAAGATTACCTTTATAAACAAAAAGAGGAGACAGATCTATGTATTGACTTTGACTCCATTGATCGAATTATGGAAGAAACCATTAAAACAGCTAAAAGCCATTATTCACATTCCAGCACTTTGGCAGAATAAATGAAGGAGATTCCCGTTTTCATGGACCTGATAGCAAGATACGGTCCTGATAGTAATGCACGGGCCTGACAGTAAAAGAGAGAAAATCAATGCAACGCGACACACATTTTTTTCAGCAAACACATTCTTTTCAGTAATGTTCTGTGCTTTTAGTTTTTGCTTTGTTAAGTTCCCTTGTGCTTAATTTTATAGTACTCAAGATAAGGGTAAGGCCACCAAGCAAAACAGCCAGTGTGCCCACTAAGGCAAAACCAGTATTAGTTTTTATTTTCATTTACTCCCCCTTAAACACAATTCCCATTACTGTCTAACATCATAGGAGCTGGACAATGACATTTATCATCCGCACCTAATTTTTGGCCACCATGACAGACTTTCTTACATTCCATTTTGTTATTCTTTAAATAAAGGTGTTGTCCGGTTGGACATACCACTGACATACATTCCATTATGTATGCTCCGTCTTTTGTCATTGTGCCGACCGCAACCTTTCCAGTATCACATTTTTTGACTTGTAAGCATTGAGGCTTTTTTATTCCCCCTTCTGTTTTTATGCCCACTAAAAAATGGTTAGCAGGACATCCCACACAATCATCATCTTTTACCCCTGTAAATTTCACTAAAACCTCGCCAGGATCACAAATCAAATCAGATAAATTTTTATCCACAATCCCACAATCCAGAGGCTTACAATTAGTAAAATCACTGTCATTTTTACAATCACCTGTACATTCATAATCCATTTTACAGGAAAAGTGGTAACACCCACTTAAATCTGTATTTGTACATGCCTTACCCCCTTTTGTCTGTTTATTACCCAGGCTAGGAGAATTATACTGGTAATATAAATAAAAGGTTTTCTTGTCCTCTGTGATTTTCATATCCCGCACCTGAATAAAGCCCTCCTTAAAACCCTTATCCACCTCCACAATCTTTCTACCTTTGGATTCCAGCTTTGTAATACTATGTAATCCCGCATTTGCAATGGAGAGCTTGGACGGCTTTAAATTATCCTTGCAATTATTATTCAACACATTACTGACACTTTTTTTTAATTCCCCAGTGGACTTATGTGTCTCTATAAATTCAGAAGATATAAAAGCTTTTTGTGAGGCATTTAAAAGGCCAAACACCGCAAAACCAACCAAAGAGCACATCACCAAAACCTCTATAATGCTAAACCCTTTGTTGTTGAGAGGTATATTTTTTTTATTTCCAATCGCAATCATCTTTTAATCCGCCGGCTATTAAATTTGCATCACCATTTTTTTGGCAGGTTGAGTCGCTTAAGGAAATATAAGCTGATACTTCACCACACAATATTTGGTGTTCACTTGGCTTTTCCCCATTCACGCGGGAAACTATCTGAAGTTTTTTTCCTGAAACCTCCTTCCTAATCTCCAAACAAGTATAGTGGGTTGTTCCGTTGGTGTGTGTAAAACAAGTCGCACCAGGAGGGCAGGTAAAATCTAACATTGATTGTAACTTACCTTTTTCTTTTTCTGGATTAGAGTCATGGGTATCACAAGGTTTCTCTTTATTCGTGCCTGGAAGTCCAGCCGGGGTTAAAAATGTAATCTCCCAATCACCATTTACCGACACACAACCTGAAACAGAATCGACAAAAAGTTTTCCATTAAGTTTAAGGTCCTTTTTAGCAACACTAAGCGTGTACCCTTGATATGAAACATAAGCTATCCCACTTAATACAGAAATCATGGCCAATGTGATCAGAATCTCAATAAGTGTATAACCTTTGTTTGTGTTCATAGCGAAACTATATCCAGTGTAGAAACAACAACTATCCAAACACGATCAGCAGTGCAAAACACAACACACCTAAAGCACATATACAAATACTTAACTTTAGGTCTAAACCCACTTGTTTAGGTTTTTTAGTTTTATTTATTATTTTGTTACTCATAAAATAAACCACTAACCTTTAGTCGGGTTACTGACTCAAAATCTTTATCTTTCATTAAGTTTTTTTTTTATTCCTATAGAATACATAGATATTTCCTAGGTGCATAAAATCTGGGTAAAGAATATTTATTTTTCGGCTTATCTTCTCAAAATGAAACACTTACCTGTTTATTGTTTAAATAAGTGAATAAAAAACAACTGGAATCATAAAGAGAAGGGGGCAATGTCTATCGCTAGGGTGGGTCACAGTTTTCCTCTGGGGAATAAGTGCGTTTTTAGGCAGTTTTGAGCCGGGGGGAAAACGGACACCCACCCCTCGCGATTACTAACCGCACCCGGTTGATTATGATTCCCTTTTATTGCTGGGAATGTTGCCGGTTAAGCTGTTGAATACATTGATTAAGATTTTGCTCAAGGTTGATTTTTTCATTTACAAGTTGGCCTACTGCTCTATAAATTTCCCCGAATAAAGTCCTGTGTTTAATTGAATCAGAATCGATTTTTTTTATATCAACGCTAAAGTTATTTAATTCGTTGTTCAAATCCCTCAGTTTTAATTCAACTGGAGTTAAGGCACGCGAATAAGCTCCGATGGACAACAAAAGACAAAAGCTAATTATTATTGTTTTCATTCTTGTAACCTCCTTCGCCAACCGGCTGATTATGATTCCAGTATATGGTCTATTTGTAAATAAAACCGAAAAACTAATAAGGACACCAAACAAGATCAAAACCTTTTTGCCGTTTCTGGCTAATGAATATTTTTGTTGATTCATAAAAAACCTCCTTCCTAGTTTATCGGAACTCCATGCCCAAACTTTAGTAAAAAAGGAATCATATTGAAAAAGGGGGCATCATACATCGCGGAGGGTGGGTCTCCATCTTTTCCCGCGGGAATAAGTGCTTTTTTGGCGGGTTTTGGGCCGGGGGAAAATGTGCACCCCCCTATAGCGATATATAACCGCACCCGGTTGCTTATGATTCCCTTTCCTAAAAATGAAAAAACCCGTCTGAGATTAAAAACAGGCTTCTTCTAACCAAAGGAAGTTATGAAAATTATAATGTAGGAGATTATCTGCCTCCTAGACAGTAAAGTGTTTATTCTTTTCTTATGTTTTCTATAGATTCGTCTTTATCTTCCACAACACCAAACCAACTTCTACCTTTAAGTTGCGTATGTTGGAGTGATGCAGGTTGGAGTGGCGCAGGTTGGTATTGTATCTTTTCTTGTTGAATTTGCTCAGGGTGAACTTGTCGGATTTCCGATTCAACAACAATAAAACCACTTACACCTTGTGAGGTTAAATAAGCACCCAATCGCGGATCAACTTTCGCATCGATAAAAATTGCATTGGTCAAATTCGCATCGTAAAAACCCGCCTCTCTTAACTCCGCGCCTGTAAAATTCGCATTGGTCAAATTCGCATCGCGAAAATCCGCATTAATCAAATTCGTTTCACGCATATCTGCCCCAGTAAAATCTGCTCTTACAAAACTTGCCGATACTGCCTTTAACTTGTACAAATTCGCCCCAGTCATAGTCGCCTCGTGAAAATGCGAAAAACTAAAATTCGCTTCACGCATATCTGCCCCAGTAAAATCTGCTTTAAAAAAGGTTGAACCTGTTGCCGTTAACTTGTACAAATTCGCATAGCTCAAATTTACCTCATCCAAAGACGAAAAAAATAAAGATTCATTACTCAAATCCACATTTCGTAAATATGCACCTCTTAAATCGCACCTAAAATCCACTTGCTCTGAAGTACCTTTATATTTTTCAAAATAATTATTAATATCACATGAAGAGTCAGAGAACAGAGAATAAGAAAGTTTCATCAGAGCAATCGGAGGGGGCAAATAATAATATTCAACTCCCAATGCCCTTACCTCAGCACCTAAGCTTAAAAAAAGTAAAGTAATTATTAATCTCATTAGTGACCTCCGTGTTTGGGTTTAATTGATTATTCAGTCCCGACTGATTATACTCAAAAGTTAAAAAATTGAAACTGTTAAGAACAACTAGTGTAATCTTTACATGGTTGTACAATGATTGAACAAAGAATTTGGCCTCTTTTCTTTCAAGAAGCCATTTAAAGAAGTTTATTAAAAATATGATATATGGATTCCATTAGCGATAAAAAATAGTTTCATTGTTGGAAATATAAGGGTCGATCCAGAAAGAGTTTTTTGATAGTCCTTTCTCTAATGCTTAGTCACCACTCTTAAGTTTTTTAATTTCTTCTTCGGAAAGTCCTGTGACTTTACAAAGAACATGAAAATCCACTCCAGTTTTAAGTAATTTTGCAATCAGCTCTTTTTGACCTTCCTGCCGACCTTGTTGCCTGCCTTGTTGCCTAGCTTCATCATACGAAGATTTTAATAATGGCATCATAATTCTTCCCTAAGACTTTAGTAAAAAAAAGCGATATACAAACGCCCCTGGTTGCTTATGATTCCCTCTTTACTCATTAAAAATCTCTTTTTTTGTTTCTACATAAAAGCTTTTTTACAATTCATAGCTACAATCGATCCAATATCAAATTTCATTCTGGTCAGCCTATCCTCACCTCCAGTCTTCACATATATCCACGCATCGGTCAGATTCGCCAGGTACAGATTCGCAAAGGTCAGATTCGCAAAGGTCAGATTCGCCCCTCTCAAAATCGCATAGGCCAGATTCGCCAGGTACAAATTTGCATAGGTCAGATTCGCAAAGGTCAAATTCGCCCCAGTCAGATTCGCACTGGTCAGATTCGCATCGGTCAGATTCGCAAAGGTCAAATTCGCATTGCGCAAATTCACATCGGTCAGATTCGCACCGGTCAGATTCGCATCGGTCAGATTCGCCAGGTACAGATTCGCATTAGTCATCCTCGCCCCAGTCAGATTCACCCCAGTCAGATTCGCATTAGTCAGATTCGCACCAGTCAAATTTGCATCGGTCAGATCCACACCGCGCAAATTAAACCCTCTCATATCAGCATTTCTCAAATCTTTATTGCTAAAATATTCTGGTTTGTTTGCATATAATGAGAAAGCACCTAAGCTCAAAAATAGTAAAGCAAATATCAATCTCATTATTTACCTCCTTTTTGTTTAGTTTCTTTGCATAATACAGGTGTTTATGAAAAACACTTAATAAAAAAATAGCACTGTGAAAACTTTACACGCCTGTAAAACGGAATCATATTGAGGGGGCAATGTCTATCGCTTGGGTGGGATACCATTTTTTTGATATTGCAAGTTATTTTTGAAAAACGGACTTTTAAAAAACAGTTAATCAGTCTGTTTTTTTTACGCTTTCTAAATTTCTCTTTTACAATTTTGATTTCCGCACCACGATTTTGAGTCTTCGGGACAGGTGCGACATACCCCATTACATGTCTCCTCATTCATTTTGAAATTATTAAAATAAATTCTATTCCTTTTGAGCATATTTTCTTCATCTTTCAAGTGGGTCCAATAACTCCAGACATCAGGTCCGTGAATATAACAATGCCTATCTCGATTGAAACCTCGTTTTTCACTGGAGTAACGACATTGTCTGCGACGAGCACTTTCAAATTCTTCTCTGACACAATACCATCTGAATATACATTTAAAATTTGTTAAACAAATACTTTCCACCAGTCTATATGCAATATTAAAAGCTGAAGGGTTTTTTGCATCATTGGCAATCACTAAAAAAGTTTTCCCCCCTCCTTGTAAATCCTCTCCAAATCCGTATTCTACCCTAGCGTCTCCACTACCATGCCCTGTTCCCACTTTTCTAAAAGAGGTCTTAAGAATTTTGTTTGAATTATCGTGATGCTTTAAAGCCAGAGATATGGGGGAATTCATGGCTGTCCATATCAGAAATTCCTTTACCTCTCTTTCAGACCAGTCCTTAAGAAGTTCCAAGACTGGCTCCACAGAAATGTCAATCATTACACCAAAATTAAAACCATCCACTCTGCGGTTTAATTGGTCTTCATTAGCCCTGATCCGGGTCATGGAAGTAAAAAGTTGCTCCAATTCAAATATGAGTTCTGTAGCCACTTTTTCACAATCATCTGCATCATTATTGTACATTTTTTTACATATCTCTTTACATTTTTCATAGTCTTTTTCTTTGCCTTCCTCTTTTCTTAAAGATTTACATGTAGCTCCTTCGTAATCTGAAGAAGAATATTCCCCATAATACTCCTCGGAACCGGTTGTGCGAATAGGATCATTATCTTTATCACGAATACGTGTCGCTCTTTCTCTTAAGGTTTTTTCTGTATCTTCACAATAGAGTAAAAAGAAAATCGCGGGCAGTAATAGTAAAAGTATTTTCAGTTTTTTTACGCTCTGAATTATCATATACCACATCCTTATGGTTTCGATTCAAAAAAATTGGTGTCGTATGGAACAGGTGATAATCTGAGGTTATTCACACCCTCTTCTGCTGTCGTTGCAGACCATGAAACACACTTGATTATTTAAAATGGGATCCGGAAAATTCACCCCTAAACCAGCACTCAAAACATGCTTTTCCACATAATCAAAAAATTCCTCGTCTTGGATATTTCTGGCCATTTCATTTCTTAAGTCTTCCGAATGCAAATATTGTCCATCCCGTTCTGGTTGTTCCTTACAGTAAACCCTTAACATACAAATCTCTATCTGATTTTCACCACCATAGTTCAGGGAACAAAGGTTTTCTCTCATCATTTCGTGAGTGATCTGTAAGAGGTCATAATTGGAATGATAAACAAGGAGCTGAAAAAAACTTCGATCAAAAGAGATTTTTCCAGCAAGCCCCTCTTCCACTGGCCCGGGACGGGTGCGATCTCCCGCTGAGGCCAAAACCTCGTAAAGAATTTCATATCTAACTTCCTCTTCCAGCTGAAGTAGCTCAGATACAGGCTCATCATTGGCAGCCATCCAAATTAAAAGCTCCCGCGCTTCATCCACTGTATAATTTTGAATAATGTCAATCCAAACATGATAGTCTAAAGCCAGAAGTAAGCGAAATTCTTGGTTAAGCTCCAAACGTTCCAAATCTTCTATTAAGGCACTCCTTAGTGCTAGGATCAATTCTTCGAGTCTATTCACAACATCCTGAGGTAAAGAGCGACAGGTGTTTCTGATTTTTTTTCCTGATTTATAAAACATCTGATTACATTTTCGGGCACATTCTTTGTGTTCTGAACAACATTGCTTGCCCTTACAGATATAGGAAACGCGTCCATCTGATTTTACTTCACCGGCTATATCCTTGGCAGTACGGTATTTACCAGCAGGTGGAGGGGAACACTGAATAAACACAATAAAAGACATAAAGCAGATAAAAAGAGAGAGTTTCATGGTTGCATCTCCAGTGACCAGTATGAATAAAAACAATGGCTTTATTCTTCCACAACCTGCCAATACAGTCAAATACCAGTGTCCGGTTTTTTTACAAGCCTTTAATCCTGTAAATCTCTCTTTTTTTACAGGACTGAAGACCCGCCAAAAGCCTTGAGTATCAGATGAAGCAAGACGGATTTTGCACAGCCATAAAATCAAGCGATGGAGTTTTCCAATTTCATTTCAATTAATTTTACGGCTTCCACAGAAAATTCCAAAGGAAGTTTTTTAAAAACCTGATGACAAAAGCCATTCACTAATAAAGAGATTGCAGTTTCTGTGTCCAATCCTCGACTTTTTAAGTAAAACAGCTGTTCTGCATTTATGCGGGATGTAGTGGCTTCATGCTCCACCACCGCGCTTTTATTTTTTATCTCAATCAGAGGGTAAGTGTTTGCCACACTTTTTTCCCCAGTCAGCATGGAATCACATTGAGAAAAATTTCTGGCTCCTTCTGCCTGAGGTAAAATTTTTACCTGCCCTCGGTAACTGTTTACAGAATGATCCGCAGAAATTCCTTTGGAAATAATAGTGCTTTTGGTATTTTTCCCGATGTGAATCATTTTGGTTCCTGTGTCCGCCTGCATTTTATCGTGAGTAAGAGCTACGGAGTAAAACGCACCAGAAGAATGGTCTCCCTGTAAAATACAGCTTGGATATTTCCAGGTAATGGCTGAACCAGCCTCCACCTGAGTCCAAGAAATACGTGCTCCCTTCCCAATACATTTTCCCCTTTTGGTGACGAAGTTGTAAATTCCCCCCCGACCTTTCTCATCGCCCGGGTACCAGTTCTGTACAGTGGAGTATCTAATCTCAGCCCGATCCAAAGCCACCAGCTCCACCACTGCCGCGTGAAGTTGATTGGAGTCTCTCATGGGAGCTGTACAGCCTTCCAGATAATTCACATAAGAGGATTCTTCAGCCACAATCAATGTGCGCTCAAACTGCCCTGTATCCTTTTCGTTAATGCGAAAATAAGTGGAAAGATCCAAAGGGCATCGCACTCCCTTGGGAATAAAACAAAAAGAACCATCTGTAAAAACCGCTGTATTTAAGCTCGCAAAAAAATTGTCCCGGTAAGGCACAACAGAACACAAATATTTTTTCAGCAAATCGGGATATTGTTTTAAAGCTTTTGAAATGGAGCAAAAAATAATGTTGCTTTTTTCCAATACATCCTGGTGGGTGGTGCCTAGGGACACGCTGTCGAATACAGCATCCACTGCCACGCCGGCCAAACGCTTTTGTTCATTTAAGGGGATACCCAGACGCTCAAAAGTTTTCAATAATTCTGGATCGGCCTCCTCCAGACTGTTAAGCGATTTTTTTTTCTTTCCCCTCGGAGCGGAATAATAGTGAATATCCTGATAATTAATAGGGGGATATTTTAATCCAGCCCAAGAAGGTTCTTTCAAGGTCAGCCAGTAGCGATAAGCTTTTAAGCGCAGATCCAGTACCCAGCTTGGTTCTTCTTTGCGCTCGGAAAGCCGGCAAATTGTCTCTTCACTCAGACCCTTTGGAAATTTGTCTGATGATATCTGTGTGACGAACCCATGTTTGTATTTTTGTTTGCTAAGCATTTTATATTTTATATCCTCTTTAAAGACTTTTGGTCAGGTTTTTCCGGGTGATTAAGTAAATAATGATTGAACTCTTAATCCTTGGCGTAAGAAAGGGCTTGCATTGTGCCATAAATCAGTTATTTTTCAAAATATACTTTATATTTTTTTTTATGTAAACGGACGGAGTGTAATTTGATGAAAAAAACACTAATTATTGTTTTTACTCTGTTTTGCTTTATGGTTTTGTTCCAGATTAAGGCAGATACCGCGGGATCAGATCAAAAAATTGTATCCACTCAGATTAAAAATCCGGCAAAAATAGGGATTGTGGAGGCTCTTCGATCATCCAGCCTGATAGTGCAATTCACTATGGTTCTTTTGGCTTTCATGTCTGTTGTTTCTTGGGCCATTATTTTAAGTAAATGGAATTTGTTTAAAAGCAATAAAGTTAATAATATTCCTTTTGAAGATATTTTTTTTAAAGCCTCTTCTTTGGATGAAATATTTGACCTGTCCAAGTCCTATCCCAAAAGTGCTCTGGCTGTTGTTTTTCGCTCAGGTTATTCTGAATTAAAAAAAATTATCAACTCAAAAACCACATCTGGTTCCAGTCAATTGCTTTCCGGCATGGATAATCTGCAAAGGGCTTTGAATAAAGCTGTGAACAATGAAGTTTCTTATATGGAAAGACGGTTGGCTTTTTTAGCCACAACTGGTTCTGTAAGCCCGTTTATTGGTTTGTTTGGCACAGTATTTGGTATTATGAACGCTTTTCAGCAAATAGGGGCAATGGGTTCTGCGAACTTGGCTGTTGTGGCCCCCGGTATTTCAGAGGCTCTTATTGTTACAGGTTTTGGCCTGTTTGCGGCTATTCCCGCGGCGGTTTTTTATAATCATTTCATACATGAAATTAAAAAAGCTGAGTTGCAATTTAATAATTTTGTGACAGATTTTCTGAATATTTCCAAAAGAAACTTTTTTAAATAAAGGAATAAAATGGGAGCGCAAACAGAAAACAGACAGGAACGAAGAGTTTTAAGTGAAATTAATGTTACACCTTTTGTGGATGTAATGCTGGTATTACTGATCATTTTTATGGTTACAGCACCCATGATGCAACAAGGTCTGAACATAGAGCTTCCTGAAACTGCATCTGCGGGTATTAGTGTGCCCGATGAACCTTTTATCCTGGAAATCAGGAAAAATAAAAAGATCTTTTTAGGTTCAACGCAAATTCCCCTTTCTCAATTAGGCCGGAAAACAACAGCTATTTTAAAAGACAGGAAAAATAAACAAGTGTATATTCAAGCGGATAAAAAGGTTGATTATGGGGTGGTGGCTGAGGCTTTGGCAGAAATGCGTTCAGCGGGATTGTATCAGGTGAGTTTAATTACCACTTTTAAGACAAAGCAATGAGAGTCACCCGTGACAAAGAAAGGCGTGTTTTTTAAGTGTATACTAGAGACTTTTTTTCCCGATTTCTGTTTTACTCTTGTATTATCCACATTTTTATTTTCGGGTACTTTATGTTGGACCCTTCATTCGATGGATTTTCCAAAAAACATATTCAAATTAAAAACGCCATTCGTGTGGATACTATTGGTTTGCCGGAATTAAAACGAAGAGTGGAATCTTCTCAATCTCTGAAAAAGTCCGTCAAAAATCCGCTGATTCGTGAAAAACCAGCTAAGAAAGTACCTTTGCCCAAAAAGATAAAAAACCGCGTAGTCAAAAAAACCAGCAAACCGGATATAAAAGAGAAGCAAACTCAGGCGATGGATAAAATAAAGCGTATTAAAAATATTCAAAAAAAGCAAAGTCAGGCAATGGATAAACTGTCAGCTATGGAAAGCATTGAACAAATAAAAGAGGAGCTGAAGCAAAGTCCATACACAGGTTCAGCCATTTCCAAGGGAAACAGCCAGACAGGGGAAACAACTGCGGACTTTGGCACACTTCAGTACTTTACATCTGTGAGAGCACATATTAATATGTATTGGAGTCTGCCTCAGGAATTGGCAGATAAAAATTTGCGGGCAGAAATTCATACAATTATCAATAGTGAAGGAGTAGTTTTAAAAGGGGAGATTATGACATCCTCAGGTAATGAGGACTTTGACGCCAGAGTGCTGGAGACCGTTGAAAGAGCTTCACCTTTACCTCCTCCTCCCACAAAGAAGATCAAAAAATTACTTTTAAAAGGAGTGGTGTTCAAATTTCCAGAATAATTTTAACGGGATTTTTTTTAATATCTTTTTCAACAGACGCTTTTGTTTTTATTGATGTAGGGAAAGCGCATGTCAGAGAAAGCCAGATGGCCATACAACCTCTTTTGTTACTTGGGCCTGCCTCTCCTCAGGCTTTAAAGTCGGGAAGTCTGATTTTTCAAACTATACAGGATAATCTGTCGGCCTCCGGTTATTTTAAACTTATAGATCAGGTGGCCTTTTTGGAAAAGCCCGGTGAAAAAATGTTTGAACCTTATCCGAAAAATCCTGATGGCTTCAGATGGAAAAACTGGAAGCTATTAAGAACGGATTACTTGGTGTTAGGCAGTTATTTGCTTAAAGAGGGAAAAGTGCAGGTGGATTTATACCTTTATCATATTCCTCTAAAGCGAAAAGTGTTTCAAAAAAAATACACTTCGGCTTTAGCTTTGGCAAAAAAACTGGCTCATAAAATCTGTGATGACATTGTTTTTACGCTGACAAAAAAACTAGGTATTTTCCTGACAAAAATTGTAGTGGCACGAAGCATGAAGGGGAGTAAAAAAGAGCTTTTTATTATGGACTGGAATGGGGAAAATAAAAAACAAGTTTCCTTTCATAAAAGTGTGGCATTTTCTCCCAGCTGGTCTGGAGATGGAAAATATATTGCTTACACAGCCTTTCTTTATCGGAAAAGTGTGAAAAGCAGAACCGGTTCTCTTATTTTATATGATCGTTTTATGAACACCCGCCGGATTGTCTCCAAGAGAAGAGGGACACACTTGGGATCGGATTTTCTTCCCGATGGAAAGCATATTTTACTTTCTTTATTTTTGGGGAGAGGTCACATGGATATTGCGAAAATGTCTCTGATAGATGGTTCCATTAAACCTGTTACTTTTGGTCCGAACAATTCCATTAATGTGGAGCCGGTTGTTCATCCTACGGGAAAAAATATTTTATTCTCTTCGGACAGAGGAGGAAAAGTAATGATTTACTCCATGAACATAAATGGTAAAAACATTCGTCCTGTTACATGGCAAGGCACTTATAACTCCACACCGGATTATTCCCCGGATGGAAAGCAGGTGGTATTTTCCGGTTTGGCAGGTGGCAGGTTTGATATTTTTATTATGAACGCGGATGGTTCTCAGCTTCGCCGTCTTACTAGTTTTAAAAAAATGAATAACCGCTGGGCCAATCATGAATCCCCTTCTTTTTCCCCTGATGGTCGATATATTGTATTTACCAGCAATAGGACCGGGAAATATCAGCTTTATATTATGAATTTGTTGAATTCCCGGACAACTCGGATCACTATGGACTCACACAACTATAAAAGTCCGAAGTGGTCTCCTTTTTTGAATAAATAGCTGTCTAGGAAATACTGAGTAAGACCGGAGTGGTTTTTTCCAAAAATGGAAAGATTGTTATAGCTTTCAAGAAAAAAAGTCAACGGAGTCATAAAGGAGGTAATCTTGAGTGAAAGTAAATCAGCTCTTCTTTATCCATCCGCACGGGATTTGGATGAGGAAATCACACACACAGAAAATGTTTCAGTTACTGCTGTTGATTCTTCCGAGCCTCCTTTGGTGGTGGATCTGGATGGATCATTGATAAAAACAGAATTGCCTTGGGAGTCTTTTCTGGCTGTTTTGATAAAATATCCTTATCAGCTGTTAAAAATCATAAAGCAAAAAATAAAAGTCAAGGAAGAAGGTTATTTTAAAATAGAATTAGAAAAATGGGCCGGCCTTTCTTTAAAAGATATGCCCTTTACAAAAAAATTTCTGAATTATTTGAAAGAGGAAAAAGCTCGTGGACGAACGCTTATATTGTGCACAGGTTCCACTCAAACTTACGCTGAGAAAATACAGAAACTTGTGGGTTTGTTTGATCAAGTATGGGGATCCACATTGGGAAAAAATCTAGTGGGCAAAAAAAAAGCTTTGTTTCTTGTGGGGAAATATGGAGAAAAGCAGTTTGATTATGCGGGAAACTCTATGGCGGATCTCAAAGTGGCTCGATCTGCCAGAAAGTTTATATTGGTCAATCCTTCTGTATTCACAATGTTTTTTTCCAAAAAAATAAATATTCATCGTCGTTTTATGAAGGAGGATCTAGACCCAACCCGTTTTTCTTACACAGTGGGTTTCCCTTTATGTTTTTTTAATTGCCTTATTTTTATATTGCCGATTTTCACTCCTCATTCTTTTGGAAATGTGTTTTTCTCTTTTGCTTTTTCCGCAGTGTATTTTAATTTTTCAGCTATAGCTTTTCATGTGTTTTTTAATATGACTCACTTAGAAAGAGATCGACAAAATCCCTCTGAATATTTCAAAAATTTGTTTGCAACTGGTGATTTAAGTTTGTCTTTTGGTTTTATGCTCTCCGGCTTGTTTTTCATTTTGGCTTTTGTCTCTTTTTTTTACTTGGCTTTGTCCAGACCTTTAACCATTATTTCCTCTTTGTTTTATATTCCCTGTGTTTATTTACTGGTGCATGAAAAAATCGGTCAGCAAAGGGTTGCAAAGTTTGCTAGATATTCTTTGTTGATTGCCGTGATTTTTTTACAAGGGTTTTTGTTATTATAAGGAAAGGTGTTTTTAATGTTTTATATTTTAATGAATTGGCTGGTTTTTATTCTGCTTGGTTCTGGTGTAACCTTGGCTTTTGCTCAAGAACAACTACTATCTGATAAGCAGGATGATTCTCACAGGTATCAGAATCTTAAAATCTTTTCAAATGTGTTAAGCACCATAGAAAAATCTTATGTTCAGGAAATATCCTCGAAAGAGCTTATTCAGGGTGCGATTAATGGCATGTTAAGAGAGTTGGATCCTCATTCTCACTTTTTGCAGGAGGAGCAATTAAAACAATTTAAAAAAGAAGTGAGAGGACAATTTAGTGGTTTGGGCTTGGAGCTGACAATAAAAAACAAACACCCGGTAATTATTTCTGTGTTGCAAAATTCTCCTGCTCGTAAAGCAGGATTATATCCCGGACAGATTATTTTACAGATAAACAGCAAAAAAACACTGGGTTTGAATAAAATGGAAATATCCAATATGCTTAAAGGGCACAGAGGTAAGGAGTTTCATCTTACTGTTAAAGGGCCTGATTCAAAGAAGATTCACAAGGTGCGCATGAAATCCAAATTTATTACCGTGCAATCTGTTGTAAGCAAAAATTTTGGTAGCGGAATGCTTTATATCAGGATTAATGCTTTTACGGAACGCACTTCGCGGGAAATCAGAAAAATTATGAGTAAATACACAAATCTGCTGGATTGTGTTTCCAAAAAGCCTGCCATAAAAAATCCAAGCCAGGAAAAAACGCAACGACTTTGTAAATGGGTTGGTGTAATCCTCGATTTAAGAGGAAATCCTGGTGGGGTGTTTGATTCCGCAATAAAAGTAGCAGATCTTTTTATGTCAAAGGGCACAATTGTTAGCGTAAAAGGTCGGATAAAAAGTTATGACAAAATATTCAAAGCTCGTTCTCAAAATACTTTTTCTAACTTTCCCATGTTGGTTCTTATAGATGCTTATTCCGCCAGTGCGGCTGAAGTGTTGGCGGGGGCTTTAAAGGAAAATAAAAGAGCCATGCTTTTAGGCAGGAAAAGCTTTGGGAAAGGTTCTGTACAGTCATTGTTGCCTGTTGACAGCGAAAACGCAATCAAACTGACAGTAGCGCATTATTATACACCTAAAGGCAACTCCATTCACAAACAAGGCATAATACCTGATATTGAATTTTCAAAGCCTTTGTTGACTGATGAATCAAAATATGTACGATTTGCCAGTGAAGAGGATACAGATCTCAAACAGGCTTTGCATTTGCTTAAAATGTTCAGGTATTTTTCATCAAATTAATCACTTACATATTTTAAACCCTCTCAAAAGGCGAACTCAGGGAACTGTTTATAAAAAAAAATCAAATGATAACAATGCGTTAACATTTATTCAGATCGACTGTGTAAAGATTACATCCGTTATTTTTTAACAGTTGTGGTTTTTAATATAATCAATTAAAACAAAAATTAATTATATTAAGGAGGTAAATAATGAGATTGATAATTGCTTTACTATTTTTAAGCTTAAGTGTTTGGAGCTATGGTCAGAATGAATCTGAGTCTACATGTAATATTGATAATTATAGAGAGTATATAAATAAGCCTGGACGGCATAATTGTAATTTATCAGGTGTGGATTTGAGCAGGTTATTTTTAGCCGAAGCGAATTTGAGTGGTGCGAATTTGACCGAAGCGAATTTGAGTAGTGCGTATCTTCGATGGGCGAATTTGAGCCATACGAATTTGTTCTTGGCATATTTGGCCCTAGCGAATATGGCCGATGCGAATTTAGCCGTAGCGGATATGACCGGTGCGAATTTGGAACGGGCGAATTTGAGTAATGCGAATTTGAGTGGTGCGAATTTGAGTGGTGCGAAATTGAGACTTGCGGATTTGCGAGGGGCAAACCTAGTAAGGGCGAATTTGACCGAAGCGAATTTGTGGTGGGTGAAATTGGGCGGTGCGAAAGTTGATCCAGACTTGGCGAAATATTTAACCTTAAAAGGTAAAAGTGGTTTTGTTGTTGTAGAGTAATTTTTGATATTTCCTATTATCCAACCTGTTTCAAATCTGTCATCTGGTCTTTGATTTTTTGCATCAGATAACTTTCCACTTGTCGTATGTATTCCCTTGTGACGGAGAATTTGTCGCCGATTTTTTGCAAAGTGAGAGGGCTATCAGAAAGCAGACGATTATCCAATATAAATAATTCTTTGTCATTTAAATCAGGCCGAAGTTTTTTAATGCTTTTTTTTAAAAGATTTTTTTCTTGTAAAAAATTAAGATTTTCTTCCAGAGAGCGTTCTTCTTCTCCTGCTTGCGCAGACAGAATGTGGCCGTTTTCACCAACGGGTTGATCTAAACTAAAATCCCGACCTGTAATCCTTTGTTGCATTTCCCGTACTTCTTTTTCTTTAAAACCGGAGTGAGTCAGAAGTTTTATACTTTCCTGATAAGGTAGTTGCGTCAGTTTTTCCTGTTGTTTTTTTAAAAGATAAAATAATTTTTTTTGTTTGGCACTGGTTCCAATGCGAACTAGAGAATATTGTCGCATGAGATATTCCTGAATATATCCTCGAATCCACCAAACCGCGTAAGTAATCAAACGTACACCTTTATAGGGGTTAAACTCTTTAATGGCGTGTAGAAGTCCTATATTACCCTCTTGAATCAGATCAATCAAACGGGAACCGAAACAAGTGTATTCTGCGGCAATTTTAACGACAAACCGCAGATTAGCTTGCGCCAGATCTTTGGCTATCTTGGGATCTTTAGTGTCATAAAATAGTTTACTGAGTTTTTCTTCCTCCTCTTTGCTTAAAACAGGAAATTTTCCGATTTCCTTTAAATAAGCTTGTGTAGGATCATTTAATATGGGAGTAGGTGAGTGAATAACTTCCGCCGGCCAGTGGTTCTTTTTTTTTAGTTTTTTTTTCATATTATCAAAACCTCTAAAGTCCAAAGCTTTGAGTTTTTTTTCAAAAGCTCCAGATCTTTTTTATTGACAGATCTTTTCTCTCTGGCTCGAACAATAGCCTCTGCCTGTTCGACTGTAAAGCCATTTTCTGTTAGGTGATTGAGTTGTTGCTTTGTTAAATTGTTTTCCATAACTGTTTGAATGATAAATAACACAGGTCATAAAGTCAATATATAGAGATTTGCAAAACTTAGAGATGAATCAAAAACAGGATCTGGGTGGTTGAGCTTTAGTGAGTTTGTGTTGAGCAGACTGTTTTTTTTAAGAGAAAAAAGATTTTTGTGACAGGCGACGGTGATAAGTAATGGCAAAACGATGAGCTTCATCACGCAAATACATTAAAATCTTCAACGATTCTGAATGGGCAGGCAAAACAATAGCATTTTTTCTTTTTGGAATAAAAAACCGCTCTTTTCCTGACTTCACATCTCCTGAAGAAAAATCTGACTTTACTCGTGCTTTAGCCATAGCAACTACTGGTATTTCTTCTCGTCCGGCTTCTTTCAGGGCCAACAAAGCTTGTTGTAGTTGCCCTTTTCCGCCATCCACAACCAATAAATGAGGATCAGCATGTTCCGTGTGTCTAAACCGGCGATCTAAAACTTCCTTAATAGCAGAAAAATCGTCCACACCTTTTACTGTCTGTATTTTATATCTCCTGTAGTCCTCTTTTTTAGGCACTCCTCCTTCAAAAACCACTTGAGAGGCCACCTGATTTTTACCTTGAAAATGAGAGATATCAAAACACTCTATTCTCTCTGGAAGATTTTTTAAATGAAATTTTTTCTGAATATCCCCTAAAGCCTCCCATAATGATTGGTTTTTTGAGTACTGTTCTTTAAATCGGGTATAAGCGTTTTTTAAAGTCATGTTCATTAACTTTTTTTCCACACTTCCCTTGGGTGCACGAATACAAACTGATTTTCCGCTTATCTTAAAAAGAATCTGCTCTAGCAAGGTAAGCATATCTTTGCCGATTTGTTCTACAGACAGTAACAAAAGCTCAGGAAGCAAATTATCTATATAATATTGAGCAATAAGTCCGAAAAGAAGATGGTCTTCGCCAAGGCTTTTTATTTTATTTGATGCTGTTTCCGGCAAAGTGCTTTTATGTGAAAAAACCTTCTTCATCTTGTGCCTTTGAAGCAGGTTGGAACTAACCGGAAAATCGTAATAATAAAAACGATGTCCCACAATCACACCTGACCTGACATGCAATGTTTGAAATAATATTGCTTTTTCCTCTCTGTGGAAAGCTATCACATCCATATTTTTTTGTTTTTGACTAACAACAGATTGTTTTGCGCGACAAAATTCAATCGCTTTTATACGATCCCTCAATCGGGTGGCTTCTTCAAATCTCTCTTCTTCCGATAATTTTTTCATCTCTTCTTCCATACTCTTTAAAAGAATTTTACCTTTCCCTCTTAAAAACTCCAAAGACTTCTTAACCTGCTGAAGATAATTTTTTTGACTCACTTTATCCACACACGGAGCAGAGCAATCACCGATATGATAAGTCAAACAGGGTTTTACTCTTCCTTTCATAAAATGATTACTGCAATCTCTGATTTTAAACTGCTGATTTAAGAATTGAATCATTTGTCGAACAAAACCAGCATCTGTATAAGGTCCGAAATAAAGTGACCCCTTTTTTTTGACTCTTCTTTCGATATGAAAACGAGGAAAGTTGTCTTCCATAGAACAACGGATATAAGGATAAGATTTATCATCTTTTAAGCGGACATTGTAACGAGGCTTGTGTTTTTTCACCAAACTGGCTTCCAACAGGTATGCCTCCACCTCCGTATCCGTCAAAATATAATCAATACGATGAATCCGGGGAATTAAGAAAGTGTTTTTAAAACTTTTATCATTGGAAAAATAGGATTGAACCCGGGACTTCAAATTTTTTGCTTTTCCAATATAAACTGGACGATTTCCTGCGTCCTTCATAATATACACACCACATTGTCTTGGCAGATTTTTTACGGTTTTTTTTAAAGATTTAACCAGATCCATGTCCTGTCTATTTTAGCATACAGCAACTATTTTCCAAAAAATTTAAAAAAAGGAGGAATGTGTGTGGCGTTCTTGGTCCTGATTGACAGGTTAAGCGACTTTTTTTAAGTGATAGTGTTCCTGCTCATTCTCTTGTTCGTCTAGTGCATCCAAAGCCGTCAGATTTAAACTGGTGACAGAAGTGACTCCTGTTAACTCCAGTGAAGAGCGACTTTTCTTCCAACCTGCAATTTGCGCTTTAACATTTCTTAAAACTGTTTTTACAGTGTCTTTCATAGTTTCATCTTTATAATGAGAGGAAAAAGTTTTAATATTGGAGTGAACAGTCAGTTTGCACAAATATCCTTTAGGTTCTTTAAAAATATGAAAATGGCAAGTGGAGCGGGAAGGAGCATGACGAAGCAAAGCCTCTAAATAGTCCTTTAAATGGCGGGGATGTTCTTTTTGTTCCATTCCGTGAAATCTCATTATAATACTCATTATATTTTCTCCATAAAGTGTCAGTGGCTTAATAATTTTAATTTTTTAAAGCTTCATTTTTGTATATCGGCTGTTTAAAAATTTATTTGAGTTTTTTTTATCCAATGGGTTGAGTTTTTCAGTTTTTATGGCTGAATCATCACCAATCAGCTGTTCAAAGGCTGGGTGAATTACAAACCTTGTAAAGATATTGCCTCATTCATTTATATCGGCTGTTTAGTCACTGGATTTCAATTTTTTTTTAATATCTTTTTTTTCTTCTTTTTTTCCTGTGATTATTTATATTGGCTGTTCTGCCGGATTTTGCCCTGTTCCTTGTTTTTCTGGTTCTTTTTGTTCTTTTTTTGTCTTTTTTCCGTACCTTGTTCCTGCGGGAGTTCCCTTTTTTTTCCTGTTTTTGGGAGCCTGAAGAAAGTCTTGTGGTTTCAAAAAGCTGGCTTTCTTTCCCCTTGTGCTTCATCAATTTAAAATCAATTTGGCCTGTATCAATATTAGCAGACATCACTTGAATGGACACAAAGTCACCCATTTTAAATCGAAATCCAGAGGATTTGGCCTTTAATTCCAGCAAAGATTCTTCAAACTCCCAGTCGCCTTTTAAATTTTTGACATGTACCAGTCCTTCAATATCATATAATCTCAGTTTTATAAAAATACCAAAGCGAGTAACAGAAGAGATTATTCCTTCCATTTCCTCTCCCAGTCGCTTTTTTAAAAATCGCGCCTTTTTTATATCTTTAATTTGTCTTTCCGCCTTTACGGATCTTTGTTCAGAGGCACTTGTGATTTCCGCGATGGATTCCAGTTCCTGAGTGGTATAAGGAAGTGCTTTTTTCGCCAAACATGATTTTAAAATGCGATGAACAACCAGATCACTGTAACGGCGAATCGGGGAAGTAAAGTGAGTATAATGTAAAGCGTTTAAACCGAAATGTTTTTTATTATGAGCACTATAAATCGCTTGTGAAAGAGATCGCAAAATGAGAATCTGCAAGACTTCTGATAAATGGTGATCTGCAAATTTCCTGATAAGAAAAGATATTTTTTTTTGTAAATCTGGTTCCACAAGTTTCAGATCAGTACCCAGACCTCTTGTAAATGATTCCAAAAATTTCAGGGAATCCGGTTTTGGAGAATCATGTACACGATAAAGAGAGGGAATTTTATTTTTTTGCAAATATTCCGCGACAGCCTTATTGGCGGAGAGCATAAGCTCTTCAATCAGCTGGTAGGAAAATAACCGTCGGCTTTGGATAATGTCCATTGGTTCTCCGAGGGAGTTTAAATATATTTCAGTCTCTGGTATTTCCAGATTAATAAAATGTTTTTCAAGCCTTTTTTCAAGTAGAAGGCGGGCCAGTTTTTCAGCGGAAAGCACATTTTTTTTTACTTCAATCGGCCATCTGTCGTCAGAATCATTGTCCTCTGCCTGTTCCATGATTTCCTGCGCTGATCCGTAACTTAAACGGGCCTGGCTTTGAATCACTGCTGAATAAAACCTGCCACTTTCTTTTTCACCTTTTGTGTTGAAATGTATTTCTGCCACAAAAGCCAAGCGATCTTCATGTGGTTTTAAAGAGCAAAGGTTGTTGCTCAGTTTTTCCGCCAGCATGGGAAGAGTAAATCCTGGGAAATAAGAGCTATTTCCCCTGAGTCGGGCCTCTTTATCCATTACTGAGTCTTTTTTTACATAGTGACTTACATCAGCAATCGCCACATAAAGTTTCCATCCTCTTGAGTGAGAAGAAACATAAATGGCGTCATCAAAATCCTGAGCTGTTTTTCCATCTATAGTGACAAAAGCCAATGATTTTAAGTCCCTTCTTTTATCCAGAATATCTTTTGAAAAGGACTCCGGTATGGCGTTCACTTCTTTTAAGCATTCCGAGGAGAAGGAGGCTGGAATGTTGTGCCGTTGTACAATGCGAATATTATCTTCCAGTGCTTCTGGAAAAAGCCCCAGAGAACAAATCACTTCTCCACATAAGCCTTTTGGGTTTTCCGGCCAGTGGGTGATTTTGGCCTGCACCCATTCTCCAGCTTTGATTTTTTGATTTTTTTTGATCTGAATCTTTAAATCCTCTCCCCATTGAAAGCTATTATCCCTGATAATGCCGGTTGTATCAGATAAGGACAGATATTGCCCAATCACAAATTCCTGCGCCCTTTGGACAAGCTGGAGAATTTTTCCGGAAAAAAGTACTTTTTGGTCCTGAGGAGCACTGGAGGTTTTTTTTAAGCCGGATGATTTTCCTCGCAGGCGGGAAAAAATATCTGCCTTCACTTTATCATTACTCATTAAGCCACACATTTGTCTTTTGGAAAGATATATATCAGCCGGATACTTGGGATCTTCAGGAATAAAAAAACCAAAACCATCGGGATGTCTTTTAACAGTGCCTGTAAGGTTTTGAAAAGCAAGAGTTTTCCGCAGATGGAGTTTTCTTTGACGAATCAAAGAGGTTTTTTTGTCGTCTTTAACAGACTTAGGGACCAAATGACGAGGGGATTTTTTTTTAATCAAAATGTTTTCCGCGATGTTTTATTGATTTATTTTTATGTTCAAAGTAAAGTTATATTCTATACAGTTTGCATTTTCAGGGGCCTTATACCTGCGTTTAAAGCAGAAAACAAAGCTTTATAAAAGAAAAAGGTAAACAGTAAAGTGTTTTTATGCTCACTGTTACATTAACAGGACTTATTTTTGTTTACAAGAAGTTATTTTTTAAGCCTCAATTTAGAGGAAAATACAGTTTATCAGCAAAAAAAGAGGGTTTAAATGAAAGCAAATCGGGATAACCAAGGTTCGAAAATGCAAAAAGACCAGGCAGGAGGTACTGGTTCTTTTGTTTTTACCACTCAGGCTCGGAAAATAGCTGCTTGGGGGCAGAGAAATTCGCTTTGGCCTATGCCTTACGGAACAGCTTGTTGTGGCATTGAGATGATGTCTGTTATGGGGCCTAGGTATGACCTAGCTCGTTTTGGCGCGGAAGTGGTGCGTTTTTCGCCTAGGCAGTCAGATTTATTGATTGTGGCAGGAACCATTACGGAGAAAATGGCACCAGTCATTCTTCGGGTGTATGAACAAATGCTGGAACCGAAATTTGTGCTTTCAATGGGGGCTTGCGCCAGTTCAGGAGGATTTTATCGGGCTTATCATGTTTTGCAGGGAGTGGATAAAATTATTCCCGTGGATGTGTATATTCCTGGATGTCCACCAACGCCGGAGGCCGTTATGGATGGGGTTATGGTTATACAGAAAATGATTACGGATCAAACTCCTCGTCCTTGGAAGGAAAACTGGAAGCCCGGTGTATGGAGATAAAGTGGATTTGATGGATTTGAGATCCCCTTATGTACTCTTTGTTAAGAATTTTACATTTCAGGAACAACAGCCATGAAACAATCTTTTAAATCTCTTCGAGAGAAGATTTGTCGGAAGTTTCCCAACAAAAACTTTACATTTCAGGAAAAGTTTGGAGATTACATTGTCATCGTTTCTCCATCCCATGTCGTGCCTTTGCTGAGATATCTGAAAGAAAGTGGTCAATTTGACTTTTTAATGCAAGTGGCTGGAGTGGACTATCCAAAAAGAGAAAAAAGGTTTGAAATTGTGTATGAGCTTTTTTCTTCCAAAACTGCTGGCAGGTTGAGAATAAAAAGTGCCTTAAAAGAAGGGGAACAAATACCCACTGCTCAATTTGTATGGAAAACAGCAGACTGGTTTGAACGGGAGATTTACGATATGTTTGGGGTGATGTTTGAAGATCATCCTAATATGAGGCGTTTGCTGACTCATCATCAGTTCAAAGGCCATCCTTTACGGAAAGACTATCTGGCCGATCATCAACAACATTGCACTGAGGCTTTGCCTCTGCACTTTGATAACGAACCTGGTTCTGTTGCCAACAATATGTCCAACGGCACGGATAACAAAGTGGCTTCCAACAATGGTTCGGCTGGTCATATATCTGAAGATCATCAAAACACAGACGATGAGGAAAAAGACTTGATTCCTCTGAACATTGGTCCTTCACACCCTGCCACTCATGGCACTTTACGCATTATGGCTCAAATGGAAGGGGAAAAAGTATATCGTGCCGGAGTGGAAATAGGTTATCTTCACAGATGTTTTGAAAAAATGGCGGAAACCCACCCCTATAACCAAGTTATCCCTTATACGGATCGGCTTAATTATTGTTCCGCTCCCATGAATAATGTGGGCTATTGTAAAACAGTGGAAAAACTTTTCGAGGTGGAGGCACCTCCGAAAGCTCAAGCCATCCGGGTTATCCTCTGTGAGCTTTCCCGCATTATTGATCATATTGTGTGTATTGGTGCAAATGCTGTTGATCTAGGTGCTTTAACCGGCTTTTTTCATCTTTTTACTTATCGCGAAAAAGTTTACACTTTGTTTGAAAAGCTTTGCGGGGCAAGGCTTACAGTGTCTCTTACCCGAGTGGGGGGAATGGCTCAGGATCCTCCTAAGGATTGGTTTAAAGATGTTTTGGTTTTCTGTGAGGAGATGAAAAAGGGAGTGGATGAACTGGAGCTTTTGCTTTCAGGAAATCGGATATGGATGGATCGCACGCAAGGTATTGGTGCTTTGTCTGTGGAAGAGGCCATACAGTGGGGATACACAGGGCCTTGTTTACGGGCAACAGGTATGAATTTGGACCTGAGAAAAGCTGACCCTTATTATGGCTACGATGAGTTGGATTTTGATATTCCCACCGGCACCACCGGGGATGTATATGATCGCTACCTAGTAAGAGTGGCAGAAATGCGGGAGTCCCTTAGAATTATTGAGCAAGTGGCACCTCATATTCCGCCTGGAGACTACAGCATTCGGGATAGAAATATTGTTTTGCCAGAGAAAAAAGATGTGTATGGTAATATTGAGGGCCTCATGCAACACTTTATGTTGGTAATGAATGGTTTAAGACCACCTGAGGGGGAAACCTATTCAGCCACTGAGGCGGCCAATGGAGAGCTGGGTTTTTATTTGATAAGTGATGGAAGTGGACAACCTTATCGTTTAAAAGTGCGTCCTCCCTGTTTTGCCATTTATCAGTCTTTTCCCAAGCAAATACAAGGTACATTGGTGGCCGATGTAATCTCCATTTTAGGAAGTATGAATGTTATCGCTGGAGAGCTGGACCGCTAAGCTCCAAGAATGATTAGTTTTGACCAGTGATGGATATGTAGGAATTAAGATAAAATTAACTTTTAACCTTGGATATTGGATGGGCAAATGAGTTATGAAAAAAGAATAGTTTGTCTGGCTAACTCCAGAAAAAAATCCGGGCGATGTATCGCCGGGAAAGAAATAATCAGTAATCAGCCCGATCAATGGATAAGACCTGTCAGCAACCGACACACAGAAGAAATATCAGAAGAAGAGCGGATGCTTGAAAATGGAGATTATCCTCAGTTGTTGGATATTATATCCATTAGATTTCTCCAACATAAGCGACATAATCTTCAACCGGAAAATCATCTTATTGATTCCAATTCTCATTGGAGAAAAATCGGCAGATCACACTATAACAGTCTGGGTTTTATGACAGATAAACCTTCAAAGTTATGGGTAAATGGATTGCACAGCTCCAACGGGCATAATGACCGTTTTACGGTTACACATAATAACCTGACATTATGCTCATCGTTGTATTTGATTTATCTTGAAAATTTAACAATAGAAGTGTTAAGCTCTTTCAATGGAAAGCGAAAAACACGCGCTATATTTCATTCTAATAAAGATGAATATAACTTGGCCATTACAGATCCAAGGGCAGAGCATTATTTTTTAAAAAAACAAAATGGCATATACAATGTACATAATGTATATTTATGTGTCAGTGTAGCGGAGTTTGAGGGATATTACTATAAATTAGTAGCTTCCATTATTAAAGATCCGCCATTTTAAATAATTGTGAGGGCTTTATATCTTAAACCTGAGGAAAAATAAACACCAATGAAAAATACTCTTTTTACAATAGGTCATTCCACACATACGCCAGTCCGGTTTATGGAACTGCTTAACCAATATTCTATTCAGGAAGTGTGGGATGTTAGGTCAAAGCCCTACAGCAAATATAATAAGGTTTTTAACAAAGAGCTTATAGAAAAAGAATTACTTAAAAATAACATTTTGTATTTGTTTATGGGTGGTAAACTGGGAGGCAGAATAAGTAATCCTTCTTGTTATGACAATAAAGGAAGGCTACAATACAGTCGTGTAGCCAAGTTGTTTGTTTTTCAGGAAGCTTTACGCCAAATTGTGGAAAAACTGAGCGTGTGCAATATCGCTCTTATGTGTTCTGAAGGAGACCCTTTCAAGTGTCATAGAATGATCTTGGTTTGTCGGGAACTTTGCCGAAAAGAAAATGTTTCTGAAATTAAGCATATACTCCCAGATGGTGCTGTGTTTACGCACCGGGAAATGGAAAAAACACTGATGGATAAATTTAAACTAACCCCGCACATGTTCAGAACCGAAAAAGAATGTATTGAAGAGGCTTACGACCTACAAGCTCAAAAAATTGCCTATATTGACAAAACAATCTCCAATCCTCTTGAAGAACCTTTTGTAAATAATCCTAGTTTTTTTTCTTAAAGATTGGGCTGGTTAAAGGATAAAATAAAAAAATATGAACACTATTGAAACTTATACCATTGGTTTTACGAAAAAGACAGCTAAAGATTTTTTTGAAAAACTGAAGCAATCTGGAGCAAAACGAATAGTGGATGTTCGGTTAAACAATGTCTCTCAACTTGCAGGTTTTGCGAAAAAAAATGATCTGATTTATTTCCTGAAAACACTAACTGACATGGATTATATTCATATTCCTGACATGGCCCCAACAAAAATTATTTTGGATGAGTACAAAAAAAACAAAGGAGACTGGACAGTTTACGAAGATAATTTTTTGGAACTTATGGCTAAAAGGCGTATTGAAGAGCAAGACATAAAACACATATTACATCGTGGTTGTTTGCTATGCAGTGAACATGAACCTGAACATTGTCATCGGAGATTGGTTATGGAATATCTCGAAAAAAAATGGACAAAGGACACTATAAAAATAACACATTTATAATGTACCAGAATTAATAATATGAAGAAAGTAAAAATATTTGGAAACAAAACCCATAAAATAATTATGGGTGATGTCATTGAGGCTTTGCAGACCATCGGCGATAATACAGTTGACTTAATTTTTATTGATCCTCCTTACAATATCGGGAAAAACTTTAATGGTTATAAGGATAAATGGAATAATGATCAACATTATATAAAATGGTGCTATAAATGGTTGGACTTATCTATCGAAAAACTAAAACCGAACGGGAGTATGTATGTTATGACATCCACTCAATTTATGCCCTATTTTGATATTTTTCTTCGCGGGAAACTTTCTATTTTATCTCGCATAGTGTGGTATTATGATAGCTCCGGTGTACAGGCAAAAAAATATTATGGTTCTTTATATGAACCCATTTTGTTTTGCGTAAAAGATAAAAACCAATACACATTTAATGCGAAAGATATATTAGTTTCAGCAAAAACAGGAGCAACGAGACAATTAATAGACTACAGAAAAACCCCTCCACAAGTGTATAATTCAAAAAAAGTTCCTGGTAATGTTTGGGAGTTCCCCAGAGTGCGCTATCGGATGGAAGAATATGAAAATCATCCTACCCAAAAACCAGTGGCTTTACTGGAACGAATTGTTAAAGCCAGCTCTCATAAAGGAGAACTTGTGTTGGATCTTTTTTCTGGCACTTTTACAACATCATTTGTCGCTAAAAAGCTGGAAAGAAGATCATTAGGGATAGAGTTACAGGAAGATTATGTAAAAATCGGATTAAGGAGGCTTTCTATTCAAAAAAAATATAAAGGCAAAGCTTTGAAAAAGGAAGTCAAAAACTATAAACAAAAAACAAATGAATTACAACATGAGCTTTCTTTTCTTTAAAGTTATACTTTAACCATGAGTCTAAAAATGATGGAACACCAATTCACACTTGTAATGAAAAAGATATTAAATGCACACTTTTCAAAAGTTAGTGACAATCTTTTTGGAAAAGCCACTTGTTACAATATATAAATATCAAAACAAAATCAGCAAATAGAGGTTCGAAAGCACGAGGCAGTTTTGCAAACTTATATGCAATTTATGTCATTATAGAGGATTACTTAAATAAAGGATTTGACAAAAAAAATGATTATTCAAAATATGAAGGAGTGGAGTTTACTAAACTATTTAAACGACAAAGAGAGCTACCTTTTGGTGCCAAGTTACAAAACCATGCTTTAAATAATCGAATGAATGCAGAATTTGAAAAATTTTTTCCACATTCTGAATATACACCGATTTTAAGAAATCTTGAAACTAACAGATATTGGATTAATGAAAATCTTATTAAAATTAAATTTGGTAGAAAAAAATATAATTTAGCTTGTGCTATTCTGGAAATTATTGATCAATACGCAAAAGTTAAAAAAGAATCTTTAGAACAATTTATAAAACATTGTCTTACCTTACAAAAAACTCAGAAAAAGAAATCAAGTGAAATGGTACGTTTCATTTTTAATTTACTTAAACCAAATATGGATGCCAGATTATTTGAAATAGTGAGTTATTCTATTTTAAAATATCATTACAATGATCAAAAAATCTATTGGGGTTTTGAAGTAGATCAAATTAAAGAAGATAAATTAACACTCTACAAGACTGGTAGAACAAATGCTAATGATGGTGGTATTGATTTTGTAATGAAACCCTTGGGGAGATTTTTTCAGGTAACGGAAACTTTAGATGTAAAAAAATATTTTTTAGATATCGATAAAATACACCGATATCCAGTAACTTTTGTAGTGAAATCAAAAGACAGTAAACAAAAAATTTTGGAAAAAATAAAAACTGACGCAATAAGAATTTACTCTATAAAAAAAGTAGTGGAAAAATATATGGAAAGTATCGAAGAAATCATCAATATCAATCAATTACACGAATGCTTTAAATCAGCTGTCAAAGATGGTTATACTGATGAGATTTTTAATGAAATTATTTTACAGAGTAAAGTAGAATTTAATTATTTCTGATTTTTCAGGAGGCTGTTAACGCACTGTGATTACTTGATTTTTTTTATAAAAGGTTCAGAAAAAACTGCTAGGTTTTACAACAAAACCATTTGTTTTCTTGTAAAAAGCACTTGTCCACTAAACAGACTTAGTCACCCTGACTAAATTAACCTCTTGTCGGACATAAAGAGAAAGCAATTATCCCTTTTGCTGATCCTGTTACTGCCACTGCTCCTAGTAATGCTAGTGTTGTTGGTAAGCTTATTGCAGAAACTAATGCTCCTACTTTTGCTCCAGTGAATTGTGTTACTCCTCCTGCTATTGCTAATGCTCCTGCTCCTGTTCCTAATCCCAAATATGTTTCTTGTATTCCTGCGTTTACTAATGCTATTCCAGTTGCTCCTCCTAAAAGTGCTCCTGTTACTGCTATTGCTCCTCCTGTTATTGCAAATGCTTTTGCTATTATTAATGTTCCTGCTATTGCTAATACTCCTGCTCCTATTTTTATCTCGGTTTCATAAGTACATATAAAATCTCTTAAGCCAGCCGTTTGTAAAGCTCCCACCGGAATAAAAGAAGAATCAACAGGAGCATACGAAGAAAGAGAACTCGCTAAAACCTCTTCTGAATCTCTCACCAAAACTGTATCTTCCTCATCACAAATAACCATCTCTTTGGTCATGCTGTCATACACAAAACATTTCTTCGCCGTATCCAAAAAAGCCACACGAACCATTCCCTCACTTTCAGACGATTCTGATGATACACTCTCTTTTCTAGGAAGAACAAACATCCTCTGAATGTCACCTGCACCTAAATGCTCAAGACCTGCTTTCATCTGAGAAGCTTGCTCTTCCACTGCTAAAATCTCCTGAGGACCAAGAGAAAAATTATTTATCTTGTGGCTATCCGTATGATCACTTGGCTTTGGAGGTACATGGGCATAACCCGAAAGTGGTAACAGTGGAACAAAAACCACCATCAAATAATACATTAATTTTTTCATACAATCCTCCTGATTTTTTGTTAAAATTCCAGATGAAAAGCCAAGTTGTTGTTTTTTTACAGTCCCTTGAAAACGGGAATCTTGCTATGCAAGCTTATAAATAAAGGACTTTAAGTGTGTTTGCAATAATTTTTTAAAGATAGTGAAAACTTTACACTACTGTAAAAAAAAGTACACACTTTACACTATCTCCTACCCTTTCAAAGCCTTACTCAAGGCCATTTTCTTGGACAACGGATTTTGTTGTATATGCTTAGTCCTGTTCACAGACTTTTCTTAAAACAATAAAAGCTTCTTTTAATTCCTGAGAAACTTCGGAGTTTAGTTTACTTAAAACAAGTTTTTGATATTCATTCAAAAAAATCATTCTGATCCTGTAAAACAAATAGAGAAAATGTTTAATAAAGCCTCATTATAGATGATCGGTTTTTTTTACTATCAGGAACAACTCATTAGGTTATCTATTGTGCCAGTTAAAAAATCAAACTCATCCAATATAAAAAATTCCTGTTCTTTATTCAGAAACTATGGTTTAAAAATGTAAACCAACATAACAAAGGAGACTGTCATGACAAAACAACCAGTTAAATTTCAAAAAAAATTATTGAAAAAATCAAAGGCGAAAAAAATAATAGCAGTGTCGGCAGGCAAAACTTTGGATAATCTGCACGATAGATTCTTTAAAAGATTTTTTTCAGAAATTGCATTTGCCAAAGAGATCTTTAAACTGGTCTTATCTCCAGAAGAATTTTCAGCCTGCGACTGGGATACTTTAAAAGTGGAAAAAGACAGTTTAAAAGATAAAAGGGCAGACTTGGTTTTTACAGTCGCTCTTAAAGACAACCCTTCTGCCAAGTTTCAGTTCTGTATCCTTCTGGAACACAAGTCCTCTTACAATAAAAACCTCTTCCGGCAAGTCTTATCCTATCAGACTCTTCTCTATGAACGGAAGTCAGACAACATTATAGCTGTTATTCCCATTGTGTTTTATCATGGAAAAAAGCCTTGGAGCTGGCCCATTTCTTTTCAGGAAGCCATTTTTGGACTGTTTTTTAATAAAATTCCTGTTTCCTTTCGTAAAAGTATGTTAGATTACAAGTTAAAATTGTTGGACACCCATGATCCACAAGTTCAAAAAGCTTTAAAGGATCCAAACATTCAAAGCCGTGGAGCATTAGCATTGCTAAGCAAGATATGGTTTTTAAAGAAGAGTGTGCCGGAGTTGTTGGAGTTTGTGTCTGCGTTTTCAGTTTTTTCGGGAAAGCGAGAGGATTTGATATTAAGTGCAGTGGATTATTTGAAGTCAGCGGGTGGAGTGAGTGTTGAGTTATGGAAAAGAGTTGAGCAGTTGGCAATAGAAAGAAGTTTATTAAAAAGAGGAGGTTATATGGATATAAGAGAAGAGATTAAATTAGTGGGTATACAAGAAGGCATGCAGAAAGGTCTAAGAGAAGGTATGCAAAAAGGCCGTCAGGAAGGCCGTCAGGAAGGTCGTCAGGAAGTGGTACTTAATATGCTAAAAAGTAATTTTAAGTTTTCCGTTATTTCTGAGATGACCGGTCTTTCTGAAGAGGAAATCAAAAAGCTGAAAAACAAGTCTTGATTTTGATATTTCATCGATTTCACGGGACTGAAAAGCCAACAACTTGGCTTTTCAGTTTTATGAAAAAGGATGAAACATTTCCGTACAAAGTAAGAGGGAGTAGATGCACCAAGTGGAAACCAATAATGATTGACAAACTGATAAATGAAAATCATCTGCCGGTTGATACTCCTTATTTTCTGTTTGATAAAGAAATTTTAAAAAACAGACTGGCCATTCATAAAAAAATCTCAGAACAGGTAAATGTTAAATTAATTTACTCTGTTAAATCTCTTTCACATATAGAACTTTTAAAAGAAATTACAAAATATGTTACAGGCTTTTCTGTAAGCTCTGTATTTGAAACCCGGCTTGCTGACTATATGTCAAAAGAGTATGATTCTTTGTCTGTGATTTCTGAGGAAAATTCAAAAAAGGCCGGTATAAAACAAAAACCCAATTTAACGGAAAAACCTTTGGAGGAATCTTTAACCTCGTTGCAAACAAAAACTCAGTATAAAAGCCATAAGCGACATACCATTCATTTTGTAAGCCCCGGGATAAAAGCCAGCCAGTGGGACGATATTTCCAAACATATTCATTTTATGACCTTTAATTCTTTGGAACAGTTTTCTCGCTTTAAAGATAAACTGTATCCTCATATAAGCTATGGAATCCGCTTAAACCCTGAGCTGTCCTTTATTAAAGATACCCGCTATAACCCTTGTAAAAAATCTTCAAAACTGGGAGTGCCCCTTAAGGAGATAGCACAATTTCTGAGTGCTTCAAATAGTTTAAATTCTAAAAACTCTTTAGAGGGACTGCATTTTCATAATAATTGTGACAGTCATAATTTTTCCGAACTCAAAAAAACTTTCAAAAAAACAGAATCTTATCTCAGCCAATATTTTAAACAGTTTCAGTGGATCAATCTGGGAGGAGGATATATTTTTAACACTGAGAAAAATTTATCTCAGTTTTACGAATTAATACAGTATCTTAAAAAGAAATATCAATTTAAACATATTATAATAGAGCCAGGTTCTTCTTTGGTAAGAGATAGTGTTTATCTTATTTCTTCAGTGATAGATATCTTTAAAAGAGATGGGGAAAATATTGCTGTTTTAGACACCACAACCAACCACCTGCCAGAAGTGTTTGAGTATCAATACCAACCTGATGTGCTAAACCAAGTCTGCCCACAAGGCGAAGAGGACAAATCAACAAAAGTCTTTGAGAATAAGAAGGATAGGGCTTATAAGTATATATTGGCGGGCTGTAGTTGCCTAGCGGGAGATATTTTTGGAACTTATTTTTTTAAAAACCCGCTTAAAATGGGTTCAAAAGTCGTATTTCACAAAGTAGGCAGTTATTCTCTTGTAAAAGCCAATATGTTTAATGGGATAAACCTGCCTGATATTTATTGCCTAGAAAACAATATTGAGTTAAGAAAAGTAAAAAGCTATACTTTTGACGACTATATGAACCACTGTGGAAGGTAAATGTTTCATGCAATTTTTTGAAAAAGAAATTCTTATACCAAAAGAGAAAAACCATCAAAGTCCGCTGATTCATATTAAAAAAGAGGTTTCCAACTTACTGAAAAAAAAAGGGCTTTTTCCTGTCAGACTGGCCATTACAGATAGCCTCGGCCCAAAATATAAGTGTGAAGTGGCGGTTTTGGACACAAAATATATAAGTGGTTTTGAGGAGGCGGAAAATCTTTTTCAGTTTGAAAAGCGTCAATTTGAAACCACAAAAAAATTTAATGTTGTTTTTTTAGTTCCCACAGGAATTGGAGCTGAAATTGGTGGTCATGCCGGAGATGCAACACCGGTTGCTAGGTTGTTGGCCAGCTCCTGTGATACTCTCATCACTCATCCTAATGTTTTTAATGCTTCAGATATTAATGAAATGCCGGAAAACAGCTTGTATGTTGAGGGTAGTTCTATTTGCAGACTTATGATGGGTGCTATAGGGTTAAAGCCTGTAAGAGCCAATAAAATTCTGGCGGTTATATCTGCCAATAAGCACAAAATATTTGAAAACACAGCTGTAAACTCCATTAACTCAGCAAGAGCGACCCTTGGTATTGACTGTCTGGAAATTGTCAAATTATCTCCAACAATTTCCATGAGGACAAAATATTCGTCTTCCAAGAGAGCTGTTGGAGTGGTTGAGGATATAAACAATTTGTTTTCCATTTTACGGCAAAATGAAAATAGCTATGATGCTGTCGCTATTTCTTCTGTTATCAAAGTTCCTAAAAACTACCATAAAGATTACTTCTTAAGTGAAGGAAATATGGTAAACCCTTGGGGCGGGGTGGAGGCTATGCTCACTCATGCTGTGTCCTATAAATTTAATGTTCCGTCTGCTCATTCCCCTATGTTTGAATCTCCTGAAGTGGCCAATATGGATTCTGGAGTTGTGGATGCCAGAATGTCAGCAGAGGCTGTTTCCACTGCTTTTTTTCATTGTGTGCTTAAAGGATTGCACAAAAGTCCAAAAATTATCACGAATCAAAATATATTGTATTCCAATGATATTATTTCTGCCAAAGATATTTCTTGTTTGATTATCCCGGAAAGTTGTTTGGGGCTTCCTACCCTTTCTGCTTTAGAACAGGGTATAAAAGTTATTTCCGTAAGAGAAAACAAAAATTTAATGAAAAACAGCTTAACAGATTTGCCGTGGAATAAAGGCCAGTTTTTTCAAGCGGAAAATTATTTGGAGGCAGTCGGCATTATGAACGCCATTAAAAGTGGTATAACCACTGCATCCGTCAGGCGACCTTTAAAAACTTTACAAGTGTCGGATGAATCAAATCGTGTGGGCCGGTGCACCACTACTACCACTACCCCACCACGTTTATCTTTGCATAGGGAAAAATCTGATCAGAAAATTTCAACTCGGAAAGGTATGAAAAAACCAAAAACAGGGTAATAAAATCAGGAATGATAGTATATGAAAGAATCTGCGAAAAAAAAGTTTCAGTTATCGGAAGAAGGGCTGGCTTTTGTAAAAAAAGAAATCACTCGCTACGAAACCAAACGATCGGCTGTTTTACCCTGTCTTTATCGGGTGCAAAAGGAAAACGGAGGTTGGGTTTCGCCGGAGGCTATTTCCCACTTAAGCCAAGTGATGGATATTCCCACAGCATATATTAACGAAGCTCTTTCCTTTTATACCATGTATAACACTCATCCTGTGGGGAAACTCCATATTCAGGTATGTTGCAATCTTTCCTGCGCCATAAACGGAGGCCGGGAGCTGGCAGAACACTTATGTGAAAGTTTTAAGGTAAAAGAAGGGGAGATGAGCGCGGATGGCATGGTGACCATAAACCGGGTGGAATGTCTTGGAGCTTGTGACATAGCCCCTATGGCCCAGGTGAACGATAAATACATTGGCCCTTTAAAAAAAGAGACCGTGGTGGAGGAAATAAACAAGCTGATTCCGCAAACCCCGGACAAAAAAGAATCAACGGGATAAAAAGAGGTATCAATATGGAACATAAGCTGTTAAGTGAGCACTATTATAAAGATGAATATTCATCCCTTGAAGGATATAAGTCCTTTGGAGGCTATAAAACTCTTAAGGCGGTTTTTGCTGAAAAAAAACCAGATGAGATTATCCAAATGGTAAAGGACTCAGGATTAAGAGGTCGTGGCGGGGCGGGTTTTCCCACAGGAGTAAAGTGGGGGTTTTTGCCTGATAATGGGGAGACTCGGTATCTCCTTTGCAACGCGGATGAAGGCGAACCAGGCACTTTTAAAGATCGCCTGATTATGGAAAGAGCACCTCATCAGATGATTGAAGGAATGCTTATTTCCGCTTATGCCATTCAATCCCCTAAATCCTACATATATGTTCGAGGAGAATATCAGAATTGTATTCGCATTTTGGAAAAAGCCATTCAAGAGTCTTACTCTGCAGGTTACTTGGGTAAAAATATTTGCAGTACTGGTTTTCACCATGACATGGATATTTATGTAGGAGCTGGTGCATATATTTGTGGAGAGGAAACTGGTATGATCTCCTCCTTAGAAGGCAAAAAAGGCCAACCCAAGCTCAAACCTCCTTTTCCGGCTGTAAAGGGTTATTTGGAAAAACCCACTATCGTAAACAATGTGGAAACCCTGACTGCGGTGGTGGCAATCGCACGAGATGGAGTAAAAGCTTTTCGCTCCATTGGAACGGAAAAATCTCCAGGAACCAAGTTTTTTTCCGTAAGTGGATGCGTGAGGAAACCCGGAAATTACGAAGTGCCTCTAGGCTACCCTTTAAAAGATCTGATTAAGCTCGCCGGCGGGTTGAAAGAAGGTCGCACACTGAAAGCGGTTATTCCGGGTGGTTCTTCCGCTCCTGTTCTGACAGCTGAAGAATGTGAAAAAGCCCTTATGGATTTTGAATGTTTAAGTGAGATGGGCAGTATGCTTGGCTCAGGTGCGGTGATTGTAATGGATGATTCTTGCTCTATGGTGGATATGCTTTCCGTTATTGAAAAATTTTATCACCATGAATCTTGTGGTCAATGCACCCCTTGTCGGGAGGGGACCGGTTGGCTTTCCAAAGTTATTGACGATATTTTAAACGGCAGGGGCCGAATACAGGATTTAAAGTTGATTCAAGGCATTGCGGAAAACATGATGGGAAAAACAATATGTGCTCTTTCAGATGCGGCGGCACTCCCAGCCTTAAGCTTTGTCAATAAATTTTGGGATGAGTTTGAATCTCATATAAGAAGTCAACAAAGCCTCCGCCCGGCCTTATGATTTTTTTACCAGCTTGAATAAAGCCTTCTTTAGCAAGTTATTATCTTTATGGTTGTAATTTTTACTGGGTGGCTTTATACTTTCTTCAGGTTTGATTCCAGTCCACTTGTGGTGGCAAACTTCTGTAAAAACGAAAGGAGAATTTATGTTCGATAGTACAAGACAATCCAAAAAAGAAAGAAAACAGTTAATAAAGGAAATTGAAGATTTGGGAGTGGAAATTAAAAGATGGAAAGAAAATATTGAAGGAAAAGAAAAGTTAGCGGATAATGACTGGCGACTTTACAAACAAACAGGAGATAGAAAATATTTTTTCAGAGCCAACAAAAAATACAAAGAATGGAATGAAATGAAAGCTCAGCTGTGTGAATTGGAAAAAGAAAAAGAGTTTTTGAAAAACAAATGGAATTTGTTAAAAAAAGTTGCGTAATCATAGCCAATTAATGGGAAAAATGTCGGGAACATTCATGTCTGATAAAATAATAAAATGTGAAATTAACAACCAGCAAGTGGAAGTGAAGGAAGGAACCAGCATCATTCAAGCTTTCAAAAATCTGGATCAGCCGATTGCTCATTACTGTTGGCATCCTGGGCTTTCTGTGGCTGGAGTGTGTCGGCTTTGCATGGTGGAAATTGAAGGCACGCCCAAGTTGCAAATTGCTTGTAACACGGAAATAAAAGCAGGCATGAAGATCAGTAACCAATCGGAAAAAGTAAAATCCGCCGTTAGATGGGGGTTGGAATTTCATCTTGTCAATCATCCCTTGGACTGTCCTATATGTGATCAAGCCGGCGAATGTGAATTACAGGAGCAATATATGCGTTTTGGGCAATATAGCCCCAACATGGCCGAAAGAAAAGTCAAGAAAAGAAAAGTAATTGATCTGGGTTCAAAAATTGTGTTGGACTCGGAAAGATGTATTCTCTGTTCTCGGTGCGTGCGTTTTACAGATGAAGTGAGCAAGACCTTTGAACTGGGAATTTTCAACCGGGGAGACAAAAGTGAAATAGGAGTTTTTCAAGACAAACCTCTGGAAAACGATTATGCGGAAAACACAGTGGATATTTGTCCGGTCGGTGCTCTGACCTCAAAAGGTTTTCGTTTTCGTCAAAGAGTGTGGTACCTGAAGACTGCGGATATGATATGTTCAGGTTGCTCTACAGGGTGCAATATCACAATAGACTATAACGAAGAGGGTGTTTTTAGAGTAAAGCCTCGCTATAATCAGGAGGTAAACGGGCACTGGATGTGCGACAAAGGCCGGGAATTATATGGTCTTTCCAATAAAGAGGGGAGGTTATTGCAGGCACTTGAGCCTTCAATGGAAAATAAAAATTCCGATCAAAATTGTAGCACTCCATTACCAGTGAATACACAGAACCAAGGCTTTGAAACCGGCCAGTCAACTTCGTCAAAATCTTTCCTAGGTGGGGGTACGAAAAATCCTTTATTTAACTCCGCTGAAAAAAAACACACTGTTGATTTTCTAAAAAGAATAAAAAAGCTTTTTATAGAAAGGAAAAATCAAAAAAGCTATAGCCACGCCTTGATACTAACTGCTCAATACACTACAGAGGAGTTTGAAGACTTAATAGCTTTTTTCCTGGATTTTTTAGGCACAAAAAATTCCATTTATCATTGGAAAAACAATCCTGAGAGTTTTGATAATTTTGATGGCTTGCTTTTGCGAGGGGATAAAAACCCCAACACCAAAGGATTATTACAAGTCTTACAGGCAAAAGAAGCTCTTAACCCTTTGGAAAATTTGTTGGATCAGCTGAAAAAAAGAGAAATAGACATTCTCTGGGTGGCTGGTCCGGAAAACCAGCAAGTTTATCCTGATTTGAAAGAAAAAATGGAATCTTTTGAAAAGAGTTGTAAAAATATTATCTGGTGGACAGCTCATCCCCTTCCGGATTCTGATTTGCGAAAAACTTGGCAGATTCCTGTAAAAACCTGTATTGAAAAACCCGGAACTTACATAAATTTCTCTGGCATTAAACAAAAGGTAAAAGCTGTTCAGGTGTTTGTATCTTCCGCTCTCTCTCTTTCTGAGTCTGTAACTGTTTTCAAAGAAGAAAAATTGATACAATCAGAACCGGCTTTTTTAAGCACCATGAAAGTAAATTATTTTACTGAAAGGAAAAAATCTTTATGAGCCGTGTTCAGAGAAAACAAAGCTCAACCGTGTGGTATCTTCCAGCGATATTGAAAGGGTTAGCTTTTACTTTCAAAAAAATGTTTTCCAATTTGTTCGGAAAAAACAAAATGCTCACCTTAAATTATCCAGAAGAGCATTATTCTTATGGCCCCCGGTTTAAAGGCAATCACATTCTGACTGTAAAAAAAGATGGTTCTCTTCGATGCACAGCCTGTATGTTATGCGCTACAAACTGCCCTGCCAACTGCATCAAAATTCTGGCCAGCGAACACGAAGATCCAGAGGTGGAAAAATATCCTATTGCGTACGAGATTGATATTTTGCGCTGTGTGTTTTGTGGATTTTGTGAAGAAGCTTGCCCGGTGGATGCGATTCGCATGGGGCCTGAGTGGCAAACTGCCGGCATTAACGGCGCGCCTTTCACTTACGATATAAAATACCTAGCCCAGAGAGAAAGCCTTAAAGGTGGGGTTTTATCTCGTGTGGACGATAAAGAAAGACATCAAGCTGGCATATAAATTGTGGCAGGGCAGATTGAAAAAAAAATCTCTTCGTGATTATCTCCTAGGGCCTTTACTTTCAGGGGTGTTAATAGGAACAAGCTATATTCCTTTTCCTCCTTGGGCTGTATTTTTTTGTTATGTCCCTCTTTGGTTTTTCGCCTTAAAACAGGAAAAATTAAAACCCTTAATAACAGGAGGTTGGATTTGTCAATTTGTTGTCACACTTATCGGATTCAACTGGGTGGCGTTTGCTCTTCAGGAGATGGGGTTTCCTTTTTGGCCACATACTTTTTTTTTGTTCCTGTTTTTTGCTAGTATTGCTAATCTACATATTCCCCTTTCCCTTTTTTTGTATTTTATATTCCGAAAAATACTTTCTTCCTGCTGGCAATTTCCAGTTTTTTGGTCCTCAACAGCACGCAAAACTAGGGTTGAAGAAACAAATCGCTCATCCATAGGAGTGGGATGCAGGTTTTTTCCCGGGCGACTCTCGTGTATAATTTTTCTCCCACTTTATTTGGCTTTATGTACGGAGTATTATCCCATGATATTTGAGTGGCACTTGGGATATACTTTATTTTACGCAAAATTACCGATCAGTCAAACCGCAGAAATATGGGGCTTCAAATTTTTGAACACCTTAATATTATTATTCAATCTGATTTTTTTATATATATTTATGCAATATCTGCAATTAAAGAAATCCACTTTGTACAGTTTGGTGCTCTTGGCTTTGGTTTTTGGAGCATTGAATTTTTATGGCCTTTATTTAAAAAACCGCTTACCTGAACCTGATCAGACAATTCAGGTATTGATGGTTCAACCAAATATTAAAAATAAAATTCAGGAAGATGAAAAATATAATAATTATATCTTATCACAAGTATTGCGGGAAACTTCAAAGCACTTTTTAACCACTGAACCTGTTGTGGGTTTGCAGAATAATACAGCATTTACGGAGAAAACACACACACTCCTGCCAAATCAAAAAATCAATTTTATTTTATGGCCGGAAGGGGCTTACCCATACGGGATTGATGTATCAAAAGTGAAAAAAGAACAGGATCCTGTACAAAAGAGGATCAGTATTTTTAATGTGCCTCTGATAATATCTGCCAAAGGAGTAAACACTTTAGGGAACTTGATTGACTATTCGACTGATAACACAAAAGACAAATCCGCAGACAATTCATCAAGTGTGGTATACACCAATTCCGTTTTTGTTTTTCATAAAGATGGCAGGCTCGTCGAAAGCCCTTATAATAAAACTTTGCTTTTGCCTTTTGGAGAATACACACCAGGAGCAAACTGGTTTCCTTTTATAGATAAATGGTTATTTGGAGAAAGCAGATTTTACAGCCCTGGCACTGGAGAAAACAAGATTGTACGGCTTGATAAATATAACTTGGGTTTTCAAATTTGTTATGAGGGTTTGTTTGATGGGTTTTCGCGGGAAATAGTAAAGAAAGGTGCTGATATTTTAGTCAATGTTTCCAATGATGCCTGGTTTGGAAACTGGCAGGAGCCTTATCAACATTTGTACATGACTTTAAGTAGGGCTATAGAAGTTCGCAGATCTTTGATTCGCGGAACTAACTCTGGTTTATCTGCCGTAGTTTCTGCAAAAGGGGATATATTCATCTCCGAGACTCTGGGCAAAAACTGGAGTCAGATTAAAGAAGTTTCTGTTTATTCCCAGGATAAAAAACCGTCCAGTGTATTTATCTCTTGGGGTTATTATATTAATCCTGTGTTTTTATGGGTATGTTTGATTTTAACAATTTTTCTTGTTTCCAAGGAGCTTTTGTGTCCATTAATAAAGATAAAGTGATCATTTTAAAACAAACTCGCTTTGGGGAATCCGATTTAATTATACGAGCTTTAAATCAAAAAGGCGCGCTTGTTTCCTTTATCGCCAAAGGAGCGGTTAAAAGTAAAAAAAGATTTACGGGGGGAATGTTGGAGCCTGGACATTTTATTGGTGTGGAATACAAAAAATCCACTAACTCTTCTTTGTATTTCCTGCGCCAGGCTTGGTTTTTAAAGTGCTTTGAAGGTTTAAGAAAAGATTATGATCGTTTAAAGATGGCTCTGCATTTTCTTTATCTGGCGGAAAAAATAGGGCAGGAGGGAGTGGAAGACAGTGCTGACTTATTTAACCTCTTGGGTAACGGTCTGACAGCTCTTGAAACTTCAAAGCATTTGAACACATTGCAGTTTATGTTTGAGTTTCGCTTGTTATTAAACCAAGGGGTGTTACCTAGGGAAATACAAAATAAAAAACATCTGTTCAACATTACAGTGGCGGAACATGAAAACTTGAGCTTTCAGGAGTTACAAGAATTGTCGCCGACTGTTCAAAGAGCTTTAGAAAATTATATTCGTGAGCGATAAATCAAGTGATCACAATATGTTATCTTTTGTTCAGGAGCAATTATTTTCCCGGAAAAAATAAAACATTTAATAATTTTCCTTGCAATTATTTTTTGAACCTTTTATAAAAAACCAAGTAGTGTATTAAAAACTTCTTCGTAGGTAACTGAATAATATGTCCTTTTCTTCTGAAACCTCCAATGAAATCAGCCAAACTGATATCAAAAATCAAGCTGATAACAGTGCCAGCACAAATACAGTACTAGGTAAACCCTTTCAGCCTAAGAAATATCAGGAGCAGTTTGACTGGTCATCCAAAATCAGACCTCTTTCTTCTGCTCCATCTGCCTCTGCCATTATGGATATGGATGTGTTGTTCGTGGGGGGAGGGCCAGCTGGTCTGAGTGGTGCTATTCACTTAAAACAACTTTGTCAAAAAGAATACCCTGATATTCAAATTGGAGTGATGGAAAAAGCGAGCCGTATCGGTGGACATTCTCTTTCTGGTGCTGTCATCAACCCAGTGGTTTTTAAGCAGTTATTTCCCAATATGCCAATGTCAGACCTGCCTTTTCGGCAAAAAGTGGAAAAAGAAAAATTGTTTTATCTGACTGCCCAAAACTCTTATCCTCTTCCTCTGCCACCTGCCATGAAAAATAAAAATTTTTACACAGCTTCTTTATGTGAAGTTTTAAGATGGATGTCAGAAAAAGCGGAAGAATTGGATATTACCCTATTCACTTCTTTTACTGCTAATGAATTGCTTACGGAAAACGACCTCGTAAGAGGGGTTAGTACTTTTCCGGCTGGTCTTAATAGAGATGGTTCCCCTTCTTCTGCCTATCAGGAACCTGTTTTTATTCGCTCTAAGTTAACTGTGTTGGCGGATGGTTCACGCGGGCATCTTTCGCAAGCTTGGATGAAATGGAAAAAAATTTCTTCCAAGTACCCACAAACTTACGCCTTGGGAGTAAAGGAAATATGGGAAGTGCCTCCTTCAGCAACGGCAAACCGGGAACATGAAATATGGCACACAATGGGGTGGCCTTTACCACTAGATTGTTTTGGTGGAACTTGGATGTATCCCCTTGGAGAAAACCTTATATCGCTTGGGTTGGTGGCGGGGCTGGACTCTCCTTTGCAAAATCTGGATGTGCACAGCAAATTACAAGAACTGAAAAGTCATCCTGTTTTCAAACAGATCCTTAAGAAAGGGAAATGTATAGAGTGGGGTGCCAAAACCATTCCTGAAGGAGGTTATCACAGTATGCCGAAACATCTGCATGATCATGGTTTGTTGATTGCGGGGGATGCTGGCAGTATGGTGAATGTACCAGCTCTTAAAGGAATCCACTACGCCATGACAGCTGGACTTTTAAGCGCGAAGACCGCATTTTCTGCTCTTAAGGCAGATGATTTTTCAAGCAACACTTTAAAAATTTATGATGAACAGGTAAAACAAAAAAGTTGTATCGGCAAAGAGCTGTATCCTGTCAGGAATGTTCGACAGGCTTTTGAAAAAAATATTTTTTTTGGATTAATAAAATCCGGCATAATGTTTTTAACCAAAGGAGCTTTTCCAGGAGATTACAAACACAAACTACATCTAGACGAGGAAAAATTCAAAACCCGCAAAGCACCGGAGGGAAAACCCCCTTTGGCCATAAAAGCTTCAACAGGAAGTAAATCTCCCGAAAGAGGTACTTCTTCAGGCCAGACACAAAACACATTAAGCAAAACAGAGGGAGTTTATTTATCAGGCAACAAAACCAGAGACGATATCCCACCCCATCTAAAAGCCAAAGTGGATTTGCCGGCAGAAGTACAGGAGTTTTACACGCGCCTTTGTCCTGCTGGGGTTTATGACAGAAAACAAGGCAATTTGCTCATCAATGCTCCTAATTGTGTGGATTGCAAAGCTACAGATATTTTAGGTCCACGCTGGACACCTAAAGAAGGTGGAGCAGGTCCTAATTACAGAAAAATGTAAGCCTGAATCCCCCACTGATTTCAAATAAAATATATGGGGCGATCGACGGGACTTGAACCCGCGACAGCCAGATCCACAATCTGGAGCTCTACCGACTGAGCTACGACCGCCATATATAATATAAATTTATACACTAGGCATTAAAAAATCACAACTTCCTTTAAAAAAATATAGATTTCCTTGGCAAATGATTTGCAATATCAGCTTTTTAAGGCCAAGATGGATATGAGTTAAAAGTAATCGTTATTTTTGTTCCCTTGGAAAAAATGATTAAACCAGCAGGAAGAACATGAAGAATAAGTTATATTTTAGTCAACTTTACAAGTGGGTGGGAGTTTTGCTTTGTGTGTTCTTAAGCGGGCACGCTTTTGCACTTGTTCCTTTTGTGGATAGTGGTAAACTTCTTCGTAAAGGAAAGAATGAAATATCACTGCACACTCAGCTGATTTCTGCAGAGAAAGGTTTGGATATTAATGTCATAGCTCAACTTGATGAAGGATTCTCGCACCGAAAAGACATAAATATCAGGTATCTTCTTGGGGGAGGAAGCTCAGGAGGCATAATGGGTGCTCACTTAAAATGGGTGCCATTCCCTGACTATAAATATCAACCGGCCTTGGGAACTTCTGCAGGAATGTCATATAACTACTTCAACAAAACCACTCACTATATTAGCCTTCATTTACGTCCCCTCATCAGTAAAGAATTTGGAACAGCTGTTGGAACATTTATCCCTTATCTGGCTTTTCCTAGTAGTATCAGAATAAAAAACTTTTCCAAAGTGCAATTTCCCTTTAGATTTACTGTTGGAATTAGAGGAGAACTTTTTTTTATCCATTTTCACAAGTTTGAACTTAATCTTGAATTTAGCACGGATATCACTAAAGCCACTGCATCCTATTTTGTTATTGGAATTATTACCCGATGGATGTAACAGTCCATTTTTCAAGACAGATTCTTTTTTTTACTGATTCTTATTTATTCTTCGAGTATAATTTTTTTTAAACCCGGACCGTAGCGCAGCCCGGTAGCGCGTCACCTTGGGGTGGTGGAGGTCGCTGGTTCAAATCCAGTCGGTCCGACCAAATTTACTAAGGAAAAAAAACACTATGAATAAAAAACTAATACCTATGTATTTAACCTTCTTTCGCATCGCTTTGGTTTTGCCTGTAGTGTTGCTTATTATATACAAACTTTACTGGTTCGCCGCTATTCTTTGGCTGATCGCGGGTCTCACTGATGCCTTGGATGGCTATTTATCCCGAAAATGGTTCGCTCAAACAACAGCAGGTGCTTTATTGGATCCGGTAGCAGATAAAATTCTCACTCTATCTATTTTGATTTTGCTTTGTTATTTGCATAAAATTGATCCATTTTTGATTATTCTATTAGTATCCAGAGACATTTACATAACCGGACTTCGTTCCATTGCCGCGGAAAAAGGCTTGATCTTATATGCAAAGTCACTGGCAAAGTGGAAGACCACTTTGCAAATTGCGGGTGTGTTGCTCATGTTGATAGGCTTTCAAACATCTTTCTACATAGAGAAGGCGGGTTATAGCCTCTTATGGATTTGCGTAGCACTCAGCTGGATCACTGCTATGGATTATACAAATGATTTTAGAAAAAAATTCAAATTTATTGAGTTTTCCTCTTAAATTAAAGTAACCCTCTGGGAAATAATAATTTTTCACACTTGACTCAATATTAATAAGCACTTATTTATTGCTTTGCGTTATGTGCAACAGCCGGGGAAAAAAGTACATGCTTTGTGAGGGGCTTGCGCTTAATAAGACCTTTTGTTAAAAGCACTATATGATTTACAAATGGTTGTTTGAACTATCGGATTCCTTCTCTGTTTTTAATGTTTTTCGCTACATTACTTTCCGATCTTTTTTGGCATTTTTTACTGCCTTCTTTGTATGTTGGTTATTCGCTCCTTATTTTATAAGAACACTCAATAAAAAAGACATGGGTGAGGAAATTAATTCTGACGGTCCCGACTCTCATAAGAAAAAAAGTGGCACTCCCACTATGGGTGGCGGGTTGGTTTTACTCGCACTTTTATTAAGTTCTTTACTTTGGGTGGATTTATCGGAACCTTTAATATGGGGAGTTTTAGCTATATTGATGGGTTTTGGTGCCATTGGTTTTTGGGATGATTTTATTAAAAGCCGTTGGAAAAATTTTAAAGGCATCCCGCCGATATATCGGTTGTTATATGAGTTTGGCATTTCCAGTATAATATTGACTGTACTACTTTATACAAATCAGATTGAACCTATTTTATATATTCCATTTTTTAAGGATATGGCGTTTGACTTATCTTGGTTTTATGTGTTGTTTGGAAGTTTTGTTATTACAGCCTGCGCGAACGCGGTTAACTTGACAGATGGTTTGGATGGCTTGGCTATTGTGCCGGTCATGGTTTGTGCTGGCACTTTGGCTGTATTTGCTTATTTGGCCGGGCATTTTAATATGGCTTCCTATTTGGGCATTCCTTTTATAGCCGGTGCAGGGGAAATCACTCCTCTGGCAGTGGCGGTTTTAGCGGGGGGATTGGGTTTTCTGTGGTATAACTCCTATCCCGCTCAGATTTTTATGGGTGATACAGGAAGTTTGAGTTTAGGCGCGTTTTTAGGTGTTTTGGCTGTTTTTACCAAGAACGAAATTCTTTTGGCTATTTTAGGTGGGGTATTTGTTGTGGAAGCTTTATCGGTTATCTTACAGGTGATCAGTTTTAAGATGACGGGAAAAAGAATTTTTGCTATGGCCCCTTTACATCATCATTTTGAGTTAAAAGGTATGGAGGAATCCAAGATTATCGTGCGATTTTGGATTGTAGCTTGTTTGTTGGCTGTTGTCAGTCTGGCTACTTTAAAGCTAAGATAGTAGTCTTTGAAAAATATTGTCGCAATAAAGCCGGAAAAAGGAGATACCAGTGGAATTAAGTGAATTAAAAGGTAAACAAATTTTAATTGTGGGTTTGGCAAAAACCGGGGTCTCTTTGGCTCGTTTTTTGGTTAAATACGGGGCGCAAGTCACTATTAGTGATCATAAATCATCGGCGGAGTTGGCTCGCTATTTAGAGCAAGTGGAGGATTTGCCTCTTAAATTGGAATTGGAAGGCCATAACCCTAAAAGCTTTTTGAATAAGAATTATGTTATTTTAAGTCCAGGTGTGCCTTCTCATTTAAAGTTATTTGAATATGTTAAAGCACAAGGTGTGGAAGTAACAGGAGAATTTGAGTTTTGTTCCCGGTTTGTAAAATCTCCTCTTTTAGTGGTTACTGGAACCAATGGAAAAACCACCACCGCAGATCTGATTTACAAAGTGCTGAAGGAATCTGGAAAACATGTTTGGGCAGGAGGGAATTTCGGTAAACCACTTAGTGAATATCTTTATAAAAATGAAAAATCAGATTTTTTAGTCGTGGAAGCATCCAGCTTTATGTTGGAACATGTGAAAGAGATGACACCCAGAAATATCGTGTTTACTAATTTAGCAGAAGATCATTTGGATCGTTATCGTAGTATGGAGGAGTATGTTAACGCCAAGAGGAAGATATTTCAGAATGTATCCGATCAGACAGTCGTTATTTTGAATGCGGATGACAAAGCCATTTTGGAGTTGGCAAGGGATCCTTGCGTTCAGAAAGGATGTTTGAGGTATTTTTCCAGAAAAAAATCACTGGAATCTCAAATTATTATGAAAATTGGAGGAGCTATTTTAATAGGAAATCAGATACGGGTTCGTATCAGCCAAGAAATTGAATATTACAGCATAGAAAACAGCTTGTTAAAAGGTGGACATTCTTATGAAAACATCATGGCGGCTATTCTCATAGCTCGTATTAATGGCGCGAATTGGGAAAGTGCTCAAAAAGTGATTTCCTCTTATGCCGGTCGGCCTCATCGGTTAAATTATGTGAGAAAAGTGGGGGGTGTGAAATTTTACAATGACTCCAAAGCCACCAATGTACATGCTGTAATGAAGGCATTGGATGTTTTTGAGGATAATGTGATTTTGATTATGGGTGGAAAAGATACGGACTTAAACTATAAACCTTTGGCGGAACTTATTCGAAAGAAGGTGAAAAACTTGATTTTGGTAGGGGAAGCAAAGGAAAGACTCAATCGTCAAATAGGAGATTATTCTGAAACTTTTTTGATTGGGACTTTTGAAGAGGCTGTGCTGATTGCTTACCAGAAATCTCGTATTGGGGATACCGTATTATTATCACCAGGTTGCCCGAGCTTTGATATTTTTAATTCTTTTGAAGAAAGGGGTAATCTATTTACCAATTTGGTAAATCAATTTCATTAGAAGGTTGTTAGGAGGTGCTGTGTTTTATTTATTTTTTAAAAATATATTCATTTTTTTTATTATTAACAGTTTTATGACAATGTCGGCTTGTGGTTCTGATAAGAGACCTTCTTCTGGTGGTATAAATTCTCAAGTTGGAAAAATTCTGAAAACATATCCTTCAGGCAGTGTGCCGTTCAGTGTGGAAATATTGGCGGAGGACTTAGGTGTTGTGTGGGGTATGGTTTTTATCAGTGATACGGAAATGCTTTTTACCGAACGGGAGGGGAATGTCAAAAAACTGAATATACAAACAGGTAAAGTTGTTTCTGTGTCAGGAGCACCTGAGGTGTATGCTAGGGGGCAGGGTGGTCTGTTGGATGTAACTCTTCATCCTCATTTTTCGGAAAACAAAAAGATATATATATCTTATTCCAAGGAAGTGAATGACAAGCAAACAACGGCAGTGGCAGAAGCTTTGTTAAAAGAGGATAAACTAACACAGTTAAAGGACATTTTTACGGTCCTGCCGGCGGTTTCCGCCAGCCGCCACTTTGGTTCTCGTTTGGTATTTGATCAAAAAGGTTTTTTATATGTTACAGTGGGGGATCGCACTGAACGACATTTTGCTCAAAAGCTGGATAATCATTTTGGAAAAATTTTGCGTTTAAAACCAGATGGAAAAGCTCCAACAGATAATCCTTTTGTTTCTGTTGAAGGGGCAAAACCGGAGATATGGAGTTTTGGCCACCGCAATCCTCAGGGGCTTTTTATTCACCCTGAAACAGGGAGGATTTGGTCACAGGAACATGGTCCTAGGGGAGGAGATGAAATTAATTTAATACAAAGAGGTAAAAATTATGGTTGGCCGGTGATTACTTATGGCAGAGAGTATTGGGGGCCTGCAATAGGAGAAGGTGTTAAGAAGCAGGGAATGGAGCAACCCATAAAGTATTATGTGCCCTCTATCGCTCCGTCCGGGCTGATGATTTATTCCGGCAAAATATTTAAAAACTGGAAACACAGTTTTTTCTCAGGTGCTCTTGTTTTAACGCATTTGAATCGGGTGGAAATAGAGAATCAAAAAGCTCAAAAAGAAGAACGGTTGTTATCAGATTTGGAATTTAAAGTTCGTAATGTTATTGAAGGCCCGGCTGGTTATATTTATGTTTCTGTGGATGCCGGAAAAATTCTTAAATTGAAACCTCTTTAATTTGTGTGTGCTTTTGTCAAGTTGATTAATTTTTATATGACTAACTTATTTTAAAATTGGATAATAGTTTGTCTAATTCCCCGCTTTCAAATTGCTCTTGTACGATATCACAACCCCCTATAAACTTCCCATTAACATACAGCTGAGGGATAGTGGGCCATTTAGTGTAATCTTTAATTCCAGCTCTTATTTCTTCGTTGTTGAGAACATCGTAATGGTGAAACGAAACTTGCAGATACTGTAAGATTTGAGTTACTCTGGCTGAAAAACCACATTGAGGCTTTTCAGGACTGCCTTTCATAAAAAGCAGGACCGGGTGTTGCTCTAAAAGTTTTTGTATCTTTTCCTTAACTTCCATTATTTTTTCTCCTGTTTTTGATAAATTACATATCATTAAAAAAGTCAAGCGTTTATACTGACTATCTCCTTAAAAGTGAAACAACTGTAATTCTGTCTATTGAAAATGCTCTTGAATTAGTGTAAAGTATTCTGGATATATTTGAAAGAGGTGATTTTATGGAAATAAAAAATTGGGACAAAATAAAAAATCTGACTGTAGAGGAATTCACTACACCTTGCCTGAAAAGCGTATCATCTGATACGGAATTAAGTGAATTAGAACAGATGATTAAAAAAGAAGGTATCAGGCATATACCTGTTCACGAAAAAGATAAGTTGGTTGGCATTATCAGCGAACGAGATCTTTTTTCCGCATACAAATTAAACAATAGAGCGCAATTACTGGCGAAAGATATTATGCAAAAAGAGCCTTATCTGGTAAATTCAGACACAAAACTTTCAGAAGTGGCTTTTTATATGTCCAAAAACAAATATGGAAGTGCGTTGGTTATGAACCCCGATGGTGACCTAGGTATTTTTACTTCCACGGATGCTTTAAACGCTCTTGTGGAAGTGCTTAGAGGTGATATTTTAACCAGTGATTAAAACATCTGGGTGCAGATCTGTTTTTTCAATGAATTTATTACAACCACAAATGACATTGTTTTGAGATAAATTCTGTGTTTTATTCTGGTTCTGATAACAATGAATCAACAACAACAAACCCACTTATACCTTTTGAGGTTAAATAATCCGCTTGCTCTCTTGTGACTTTCGCTCCGGTAAAATTAGATTTTACAATAATAGCATGTTCCAAATAAATCACTTCAGTAAGGTCTGAATTTTGAAAATTCGTATTATAAAATTTTACTTCCCAAAAATCCGTAAGCTCTAAAATCTTATTAGAAAGATTCACATTGATAAAAGACGACCAACTGAAATCTGTTCCTTTTAAATTCGCATCGGTAAAATTCACATCTTCAAAAGTATTAAACTGAAGGCTCATATTTTGGAAATCTACATTTGTAAAATTCACATCGATAAAATCTGAGTGTTCTATCTCTGCTCCGTAAAACGAGGCTGTTGTGAAATCAACCCCGGATATAAGCATGTGGTGTAAATTCGCACCGGACATCTCTACTCCTGACATAATAGAATCACTAATTATAGAATTTTCTAAATTAGCACCAGAGAAAAGCCACCCACTCATATTCATACCACTAAAACCCACCCCAGTTAATTCACTCCCTCGCAAATCGCACTGATAATTTTCTGGGTTACTACTTAGATAGTCTTGATAATTATCAATATTACACTGGGTTTGATTTCCATAGCTCAAAGCCCCCAAGCTTAAAAACAGTAAAGCAATTACAGTTTTCATAAAATACTCCTTTAATTGATTATCTTATTTTATACACGACATACTAAAAAAAATCCAGCTTTAAAATTAAAGGATGTAATTTTTACACAGCTGACTTTTTTATCCTGAGTTCGCCCTTTTGAGCGGGATTAAAACATGTAAGTAATCCTCCGTCTGGAACACAAGTCCTCTTACAATAAAAATCTCTTCCGGCAGGTTTTATCCTATCAGACTCTTCTCTATGAACGGAAGTCAGACAACATTATAGCTGTTATTCCCATTGTGTTTTATCATGGAAAAAAGCCTTGGAGCTGGCCTATTTCTTTTCAGGAAGCCATTTTTGGACCGTTTTTTAATAAAATTCCTGTTTCCTTTCGTAAAAGTATGTTAGATTACAAGTTAAAGTTGCTGGACACCCATGATCCACAAGTTCAAAAAGCTTTAAAGGATCCAAACATTCAAAGCCGTGGAGCATTAGCATTGTTAAGCAAAATATGGTTTTTAAAGAAGAGTGTGCCGGAGTTATTGGAGTTTGTGTCTGCGTTTTCAAGTTTTTCGGGAAAGCGAGAGGATTTGATATTAAGTGCAGTGGATTATTTGAAGTCAGCGGGTGGAGTGAGTGTTGAGTTATGGAAAAGAGTTGAGCATTTGGCAATAGAAAGAAGTTTATTAAAAAGAGGAGGTTATATGGACATAAGAGAAGAGATTAAATTAGTAGGCATACAAGAAGGCATGCAGAAAGGTCTAAGAGAAGGCATACAAAAAGGCATGCAAAAGGGTCGTCAGGAAGGTTTACAAGCGGGTATGCAAAAGGGTCGTCAGGAAGGTCGTCAGGAAGTGGTACTTAATATGCTAAAAAGCAAATTTAAGTTTTCCGTTATTTCTGAGATGACAGGGCTTTCTGAAGAGGAGATCAAAAAGCTGAAAAACAATTCTTGATTTTGATATTTCAAATTCTTTTTGAAAAAAAGAGTTTTTGGAGTTTTTTTTTCGAAATTTTCTTTAGAGTTTACGAATGGTTAATCATGGTTTAAAGCCACTTTCTTTTTTTAAAGAGCCAAATCATTCCTCCGCTGATAAGAAAAATCAGCATCCATACCAGCAGATAACCATATTTCCAGTTTAGTTCAGGCATGAATTTAAAATTCATACCATATATACCCACAATAAAAGTAAGAGGAATAAAAATAGCCGCAAAAATAGTTAACACTTTCATAACTTCATTCATTTTTCTATTAATAGTGTTTTGATAAAAATCCATAAGGGAAGTGGTTAATTCATTATAGTATTCAATAACTTCAATAATCTGAATAGTGTGATCCTGAATATCCTTGAAGTACCGCAGATTTTTTTTTTCGATCCAGGGATGATTGCTGATAATAATTTTATTTAAGGCTTCTTTTACAGGAAAGGCTGTTTTCCTCAAATACAGAAATTCACCTTTTAAGGACAGAATATCCACAGGATTTAATTTATTAATATTTGAGGTTACTCGTGTTTCCAGCTCTTCAAAAGCGTCTCCCATTTTTTCGAGGGTTATGTAATATTGATCAATCAACAGATCTATAAGGGCATAAAATAGATAGTCTGCTTTTAGAGATCGTATTTTCCATATAGATTTTCTAAGCCTTTCCTTAACCGGTTCAAAAATATCATCTTTTGTGTCATGGAAAGAGAGCACAAAACTTTTGCCGAAAAATATACTGGTTTGGGAAACTTTAATACACATTCTGTTTTCCTTTTGTTCTGCGGACACATACTTGATGATGGAAAACAGCATATTATCCAATTCCTCTACTTTTGGTCGATGGTCCGTGTTCAGTACATCCTCCAGCCAAAGCCGATGGATGCCAAACTGATTTCCAATTTCTTCAATGACCTTTTTATCAGAAAGCCCTTGAAACTCAATCCAGGTGATTTGACTTTCATTCTTCACATTCTCGATACATTTTTCCAGAGTGGCAGAATGAGATTCAAAAAAGGAATCCTTTGTATAACTGATGAGATTGATATTTATTTTTTCTTTATCCCCTTTTTCCCCAATATAAACTAGGGAACCGGGATGAAGTCCCAATACTTTTGACCGGGTTTTTAAAAAACGAGCCATTTCGTTTCTGCCTTTTTCAAAGATTACTACTTTCTTAATATCGGATTTTTTTTATTTAGATTGAACAACTTGAAAAGGAATATTTATTAATAAAAGAAAACTATATTAAGACAAAAGTCTAAAATTACTTAAGATGGATAATTTGTTTGGTTTTTACAAGGTGCTTTTCCAAGTGATAAAAAGGGGAGGAGGGAGGGAGGGGGTTATAGTCCGGGATCATTAAAGAGGTTTTTGAATCACAAAGTCGGCTAAAAAATTCCAATATGTCATTGCCCGATGATTTTAGAGAATAGTTTTTCAGGATGTTTATAAAAGTGTTGGTGTTTATCAGCATAAAAATATGTTGATCGGTCGCTTTTCGAATAAAATTTTTCAGTTCATGCAGTTTATGGAAATCAGATATTAAAATATATTCCTGCTTGTTTATATCTGGAACCGGGGAAGTGTATTTTTTCAGATAATAAGGAACATTGTTTTTTTTTAGATTTTGTATAGGAATATTCATCAAGGAAATCGGGTTATGCTTTATTTTTTTCGTGGTTTTAATGTAATGAAGAACTTGTTTTATATGAGAAGGTGTTATTTGACTCTTTGGGTAATACTGTTGGATCAGAATGTGTTTTTCGTATAAGGCGTCTGAAGCTAGGATGTGAGAACCGTCATTTTGAAAGAGCAGAGCTTCTGTTGATTTTTGTCGAATTAACTCCATATTTAATTGATGATGATTAAGTGTTTTGAAAATTCTCCCGGAACAATTCAGCACATTAATATCCACCCGATTGGATTCAAAGTTGTCCAAAAGAGATTTGATAATATTTTTGTGGTCTTTTTTTCCATAGAAAGCAGAGTAAATAAGATTAACCCCCAAAACCCCTAGGGTTTCATATTGTTGCAAACGGGTTTTGTCTAGGAGATTTACATGCAAAATAATTTCATTAAAAGGTTTTTTATATTCATTTTGAAAACGTATCCCCATCCACCCATGATGGTGGGATGTGTCGGATTGCTGGTCATCTGTGCTGGATTGCCGACCAGCTGTGCTGACAGCCACTGTATCTGCAAAAGCAAAAAATTTTGTTTTATGCCCTCTTATTTTTGCCAGTCTTTTTTGGAGCAGTTTATATTCATGATCCAACATTTTAAAAAGCCTGCGTTCCGACACATATCGTCCCGCTCTTCCGTATATTTGATCACTGAAGGTCATATCATAGGCGGACATGCTTTTAGCAACGGTTTGGGAAGCTTTGCCGGCTTTAAAAAAATGATTTACCACTTCTTGTCCAGCACCAATTTCAGCAAAGGTTCCATAAATAGAGGGAGTGCTGTTAATTTTTCTGGCTTTTTCCACCGCTATTTTTTCAATATAAGGCATCTTTATACCTAAAGTTTGATTTTCCTATTATAGGTTACAGGGTAACAGATAAGGAATCGTATATTCAAAGTTTTTTTTTATTTATTAATTGCAGAGTGTTTTTGGATAAAGTGTATGCGATAGGCGTTCCAGTAGGCACTTCCACTTTTGTAATTTCCTCATCGTTTAGGCTTTCTATGTGTTTAATTAAAGCTCTTAAGCTGTTTCCATGAGCCACCATTAATATTGTTTTGCCGGCTTGCAAATCAGGGATAATTGTTTTTTCCCAGAAAGGGAGTACTCTTTTTTTTGTTTGCTGAAGGGATTCCCCCTGAGGGAGGGTTTGTATGTCTGCATAGCGTCTATCTGTGTTTGGGATCAGGGCACTGGGAGGAGGGATGGCACTGTAATTTCTTCTCCAGATTTGAATCTGCTCTTCTCCATAAGTTTTTGCGATTTCCTTCTTATTAAGTCCTGTTAATTTTCCGTAGTGTCTTTCATTTAATCTCCAGGTTTTTATGACGGGGATCCACATTTGATCCATTTCCTCCAAAATAATCCATAAGGTGTGAATAGCTCTTTTTAAAAGAGAAGTACAAGCCAGATCAAATTTCAGGTTTTTTTCTTTTAGTAAATCTGCGACTTTTCGTGCTTCTTTTTTGCCCTGCTCACTCAGGTCAATATCTTTCCATCCCGTAAAGCGATTTTGCTGGTTCCAAAGACTTTGTCCATGTCGAACAAGAATTAAATTATAAGCAGACATGTCTCTTATTTTCCGAACTGTTTATAAAAAAATCAAGTAATCAGAGTGCGTTAGTAGCTTTTTTTACCGCTTAGCTGAGAGGTTCATCAAGCCAAAGAAAGGAGGCGATAATGAGAAATAATATCCAATATAATCTGTTTGGAGTATTTTTAAATACAGATAATTGCCATTTTTTTAGTATCTACTGAAAATATAAGCACCGCGTTAAATAATGTAAGATATTGAAATTACATAAAATATTTCCTTTAAGTCCAGTTTCTGTTTTTAATTCTTGCCGTATCAGAACAAGACTGTATAAACTATTTTTAGTGATAATCTTTACGAAGGAGGGGCAAGGATGCTCAACAATGAAAGGGATTTTTTATTTTCCTCACCAACAGTAGTAAAACACATGAAAACTTATTTACAGGATCGTGGCCTCTCAAAGCGAGAATCCGAGGTCGTCATTCTGGTTGTTCAGGGTCTTACCAACAAACAGGTAGCTGATCAGCTATGTGTCGCTGAGAAGACAGTCAAATTTCACCTGACCAATGTATATAAGCGAATGAAAATCTCTCGCCGTTCGCAGATTATCTGGACTCTTCCTATGGCGCAATTTATAGAACACGCAAAAGATATAGATATAAATCACAATTCACAAAGTGATTCAGAAGGACCTTCCACACAGGGGGAAGAACATTCCATACCTGTTGGAAATTCCACGGTAACAGACAATCTGTAAAGTTTGGTTTTTATCGAACTAAGTGAAGATAAACTTTATACCAGTGAATCTGTTTTCCTAGTATGACAACCATTTTTCTTTTATTGTAAAAAAAACAACAAACTGTAAAATAACATTATGGAAAAATCTGTTTCTCCTTCCCGCTCTTTTGTACAAATGACAGAGTTGATTTTACCCAACCACATGAACGCTCTGGGTACTGCATTTGGAGGTGTTATTATGTCTTGGATTGACATATCAGCCTCTATATCCGCCAGCAGATATTGTTCCAAGAATGTGGTCACGGCCAGTATTGATGATGTGCATTTTCTGGCTCCCGTTCATAAAGGGGATGTAGTTACCTTGACGGCCCAAGTGAATTATACCCACAAAACCTCTATGGAAGTGGGAGTAAAAGTAACGGCAGAAAATATAGTCACAGGCGATATTCGTCATACCGCCACTGCTTACCTGACTTTTGTGGCCTTGAATGAGAGACACAAACCCACTCCTGTACCTCCTCTGTTTCTGCAAACAGAAGAGGAAAAGAAACACTTTGAACAAGCCAAACTACGCCGAAAATGGCGACTTGAAAGAAGAAGCCAGTTTATTTAATAAACTTTTTGTTTCAATATAAACTGTTATCGTTTATACTTTTTTTCAAAAAATGTCAGATAAATCTTTAATACGAAATAAAAAAGCTCTGTTCTTTGTAATTCACCATCCCTATGCCAATCCTTTGGCCATAGCTCAAGTGGAAGAATTTAAAGAGCTGGGACGAGCGGCAGGCTTGCAATATAAGGGCCTAGCATATCAGGTTCTTAAAAAATCACACCCGGCAACTTTAATCGGGTCTGGTAAAGTGCAGGAATTAAAAAAATTAAACCAAACTGGTTGGTTCGGTGACTTTCCAAAACTCACCCAGCTGGAAGATACTCACTTAGAATCAAAAGAGGATATTACAAATCAAAAGAAGGTAAAACCCGTTGACTATCAGCTGATTGTTTTTAATTGTTCTCTTTCTGGTGTGCAGATTCGCAACCTAGAAAAAGAGTTGAGAGTTATGGTGATAGATCGCAATCAGCTGATCCTAGAAATCTTTGCACAAAGGGCACGTACCTATGAAGGGAAACTGCAAGTGGAGCTTGCTCGCACGCTGGATGAACTACCCAGAATGGTGGGAGCCTGGATGTCTTCCCTTTCCAGACAAGGTGGAGGAATTGGCACAAAAGGACCAGGAGAAAAAGCTATTGAAAAAGATCGGCGACAAGTCCAGATCCGCACCAGAAAAATTCAGAAGAAGCTTGAAAAAATTTGCAAAGTCAGAAAAGAACATCGCATTCTTAGAAAAAAAAACAAAATTCCTGTAATTGCTCTTATAGGATATACCAATTCAGGAAAAAGTGCCCTTCTTAACGCCCTAACCAACAGCTCTTCTGTTATGGTAAAAAATCTTCCATTTATGACTTTGGATCCCACCACCAGAAAGGTGCACATTAATCATTCACAAAACGCACTCATCACTGACACAGTGGGATTTATTCAAAATCTTTCACCTCATCTGATAGAGGCTTTTAAAGCCACATTGGAAGAATCCGCTACTGCGGATATGTTGCTTCATATTATTGATCTGTCCAGCCCTTTAATGAAAGTACAACTGGATACTGTTAATAAGCTCATACTTGAGTTTGGCTGGGAGCAAAAACCCCTTATCCATGTGTATAACAAAATGGATATAGCACCAAAAGAAAAAATTTTTCAAACTAATGCCTACCCAAAAGTTTTCATTAGTGCTTTAAAAAGAACTGGCTTGGATAAATTAAAAAAAAACATATCAGAAATGCTTTCCAAAATGCAAACGGAAGAAGTGCAACTTTATTTCTCCAAGAACGAAGAAGATAAAATTTATTCTTTGGATCGAAAAGCTTTTATTTACAAAAAAGAAGTTAGCTCATTTGGAATCTTATGCCACGCTCGTATGAAGAAAACTCAGTTAAAAGAATGGGAAAGTTTTATTATCAAAAAAGTTCCTTAACCCACAAGATAATCTTCCTGACTGATAAGAATAACTGTTTAATCAAATATTTTCCCTGGATTCAAGATTCCCTTTGGATCAAAAATCTTTTTTAGGGCTTTCATGTACATCAATTCATCCTCGGAACAGGAGTAAAACAGATATGGCTTTTTTAAAAGTCCCACCCCATGTTCAGCGGAAATGGATCCTCTGTATTTTTTTATAAGGGAGAATAAAATATCATTTACTTTTTCGCATTTTTTTATAAATAAATCTTTTTTCATTTTTTGCGGTTTTAAAATATTAATATGCAGATTTCCATCTCCTATATGACCAAACCACACCACTTTGAAATCAGGATATTCCTCATTTAAGGTTTTGTTCATTTCAGATAAAAAATCCGGCAGGCTAGAAATACGAACTGATATATCATTTTTATAAGGAAAGTGGGGTGAAAGAGATTCACTGATATTTTCTCGGATGGCCCAAAGCTCCTTGACCTGGCGGGAATTTTCACTGACAACTCCATCCATAACATAGCCACTTTTTAAAGCAGATTCAAAGAGAGAAAGTGCTTTTTCTTGGTCACTTTGGTCACATTCAATCAACGCATAGTACATGCTCTTTTCTTGTAAAGGGAAAGGATACGAGGAATTTTTTTGCGTGTACTCCACAGCCAAATTGGTAAACATTTCAAAAGCTCTTAAAGAGATTTGGGATTTAAACAAGTAATAGAGTTTCATTAACGAATTTAGTTCTGCAATAGAAAATAAAAATACACACGGCGGTTCCGGTTTTTTTGTAAGTTGCAAGGTGATTTCCGTTATCAAACCCAAAGTGCCTTCCGAACCGATGAAAAGGTTAAGAAGGTTGTAGCCAGCTGTGTTTTTAATCAGTCCGCGCCCTAAGGCCAGGGCTTTTCCTTCTCCTGTAATAACTTTCGCGCCTGTAATCCATTTTCCAAGAGAACCATAGCGTATAACATGGACACCTCCCGCATTGGTGGCTACATTGCCTCCGATTTGACTTGAGCCTTCAGAAGCAAAAGAAAGAGGAAAATAAAGCGACTTTTTTTCAGCTTGTTCTTGAACAGTTTTGGTGATAACTCCCGGTTGTACTGTTAAAGTTTGTTCTATTTCATTAAATGCCAAAATTTGGTTCATACGCTCAAACGACAATATCACTTCTTGGTTTTGAGCTACAGCTGATCCACTAAGCCCTGTGCGTCCTCCAGAGGCCACCAAGGAAATATGAGACTTTACAGCCCACTTGACAATGTCTTGCACATTTTTATGGGATTCAGGGAAAAGCACCATAGAGGGCGAGGGTGTGTAAAGATCCAGCCAGTCCTTTCCGTATTTTTGTAACATATCCGGCTTTGTGCTGATTTGATCTTCTTTAAGAATGTTTTTCAAATAAGTTGTTTTCATAATTACCCCTCCTAGTTTTCGGGTTCTGTTTTGATTCGAGGAAGAGTGAACACAAAAACAGCTCCTTTTTGATTTGGACGATTATCGGCAGAAACTTCCCCTCCATGAGCTTGAATAATTTTTTTTACAATAGCCAACCCCAAACCACTGGCTTTGATGGTTTGATTTAAATATTCTCTGTCTTTATAAAAAGCTTCAAATATTTTTTCTTTATCTTTTAGATTAATACCTGGTCCCTCATCCTCCACTCGTACCTGCAAGTGCTCTGCCTCTTGTTGCTCCCAAGAAACTTCTATTGTGCCTCCCTTAGGAGAATAATTTACGGCGTTCATTATCAAGTTTGACAAAGCTTGTTTTATATAAAAAGTATCCATATACACTTCTGTTTCCAGCTTTGCTGGCTTAATTTTTAATGTTCTTCCAAAAAGTGTTGCTTTTTTTTCCATACTGTTTTGAATCGTCTGAAACCACACGCCCCATTTGTGCCGGTTTACTTTTAAAACAGCTTTATTACTGCTGATTTTTCTCAGTTCTAAAGTGTCAGAGATAAACTGGATCATCCATTCCACTTCTTCGTCCATGATTTCTATAAGTCTTTTTTCCTTATGCGACACAGAGGACTTTAATACTTCCACATTTAATTTAAGAGTGGAAAGAGGGGTTTTTAACTCATGGCTGACAAAATTCAACAGATCTAAATCCAAATGATTACTATGTTGTTGTGATTTTCTATTTTTTTTATCCATAAGTTATTCTCTTTATATTGATGTTTTTTTTGAAGAGTCAAATATCGGGGTCCTGATTTTTTTTGATAAAGTTTCTATCGTATATGTTCCATCAGTTCTGGATTCCATTGAAATACAGCCTCCAATGTATGACCTGAATAGTTTTCCCCTCTTGCTGTACAGTAGTCACTACAAAAACAAGGTTTGTTTCCAGAGATAGGTCCTTTTTCCGCGCATTTGTTTTTACCGGTTTTTATTTCTATATGACCAGAACGACTTCCTGTAACTTGCATGACAACAATAGCCCCTTCTGGGATTTGACTGGGATCATTTTGAAAAACTTCATTTTGCTCCTTTGGTATTTTTTTGAAAAGAGGGATATTCTCGACGCTACCGTCATTTTTTACAACAGGAATGGAGAGTAATTGTTTATTTACATTATTCTTCCATCCCCTACAGTCACTTTTAGTTTGATTGTCTTGAATTTTTTCATTAAAAATGCTCGTGTTTTGCGGATCATCTAAATTCAACGCACATAAAGCGTGGTGTAAAATAAGTCCATGTTTGCACAGACTATACCCTTCTGGAGGTCCTCCTCCATTCAACTCGTTGTAACATTGCTCGTGCTCCGTTGAATTTGTATTTGAAGGTGTGTTCTTCTTATCGCAGTATCTTGTTAAAAACTTATTAGCTGTATTCATAATAGCATTTCTTACATGTTGCATACAACTTGAAGTACTAGTGTATTTATTTCTTGAACCAGTACATGTAAGCACAGGGGGAGATTCATCTGGCTGGTTTATTTCACGCTTGCAACCTCTTTTGCAACCATCATTTCCCTCGCATTCACAGTCAGCGTGTTCAAAAACAGTATCTGTAAAATATTGTATCATCCTTTCGTGTTCAGACTCAGCAGTTGGTGTTGGTATGAGTTCTTTTAACTCCTCTACCTCTTCTTGGACTGAGCTGGTATTGTTTTGACAATCATCCATACAGGTTGCACTGGCTTCTGTTTGTGCATCTGCTGAAAGAACTGGATCATCTGTTGTCGAGCCACTCGTTGATAATTGTTGAGGTTGAGAGCTGGTTTCCTCAGTAGGAGGGGCGGGGGTTTGGCCAGCTGTTGTATTAATGTATTGTAATCTGTTCATCAAACTAATACATCCCCCCCCGAATTTGTGTTTTCCTCTACAAAATTCTTGGGCAATATCTTCAACTGAGGATTTATATTGTTGGTAATCTTGCGAGCTAATTGGTATGTTTTCTGAAGCTTTATAACATCTGTCTGATATACTTGTTGCTGGTTTCCTAGAAATACATTTGTTGTTGAACACGGCTCCACACTGAAAAGTTTCTGGGCGTCCTTCACACTCTCTTTCAAAGGTCGGGCAAATAACTTTCTTCAGGTATTCGTTATAAGTTTTCTCTCTCATCACACCCCCTATCAGGCATTGGTTTGCAGGGTTGGCTTGAGCTTTTGCGATGAAAAAAAAAGGAAATAAAAGCGCAGTTTTCTTTTGAGCAGGAGATTTGTCTTTGACAGCCAACTCAAAATGGAGAAAACTTTTTTTTACATTTTTAATGTAATTGTGTCTGGCGGAAGAGGACAGATTGCCATAGTTGCTTGAAGGAAGGAGCTGGATATTTTTCCACGAAAATTTCGGTTTTAAATGTTTCGGATTATCACCGTTTCCTTCTTTTTTCTCTTTGTGGCATAATTGTAGCATTTTCGTAATTTTTTTTTGTTTTTTACGGGAAAGAATTGTCCGGCTGATGCTTAGAATTTCATTTAATTCAGAGGGTTTATGACCATTATACACACAATACATTACATAATGCTCGCCTGAAAAATCAAACACTTTATCATAGATTTTTACAACTTCTCTTATGAACCTCACCCTTTTTTGTGGGCTAATCTGTTTTTTTGCATTCATCGATTGTAGAGCTTTCATATAAGGGCAAATTTTTTGATACACCGTAATGTAATAATTTTTATAGTTAAGATTTTTCCTTGTGGCTATTAAATCTCTGATATAAAAGTCTGGATTTTTATAAGTGGTATTTTGGTTTTTCTGATTACTGATTTTTTTGTTGTTTGTTTGTTGATTTTGAGCTTGTTGGTATTTGCTTTGAGGCTCTGAGGCTTTGAGGCTTTTGTGCTTGTTGACTTGTTGGAAGATTGGCTTTTTATCAGGCCATTTGTTACTATCCGCGAAAAAAAATTCCGGTAGGATTTGATTGGGCTGAGTTGCTGACATTAAATTTGGGTATAAAGCTGTGCGGGGCAGTGTATACAATAACAAGAAAAAAATAATGCTTAATAGATTCATTATACCATATTAGCATTTTTTATCATAATTGAGGGTAATGTGTATTGAATTACAAAATAAAATATCAGCTTATAGTACCAAGGTCTGGTTTTATAAATGAATAAATTTTATCCTTATATTATCAAACCTTTAGAGCCACTTAAAAAAATATGGAAAAAAATGGGTTTTGGCTGTAAAGTGTGTCATTATGCGAGTCAGTGGAAAAATTACCCATTCTTTTTATTGTTTTTTACGAGCAAGGGGATTTGATGTTTCCCGCTTGTTTGAGCTTACTTCTTTGGAAATGGAGTTTTTAAAAGATCCGTCTCAATGGATGGATTTAAGTCAGGTGGAATCCTTTTTAAATAAACTGGTTCATGAATATTCCGCGCATTTTGTAGATCAGGATTTTTTAATCAGTGTGGGGCATTCCTGCTTTGAACTTGGTGCGTGGGGGGAGTTGGACAGTGTTCTGAAAATGCGGAGAGCGGAACCAGAACCGATTTTTTCTTATTTGCCAGTGTTTTTGTCTTATTTTATTTCCGATGGTTTTTCTTTGTTAAATGACAGAAGTGAACCAGGTTTTTTCAGTTTTAAGTGTAATCTTTCATCTGAGGAATATCCTTTTGTGACAGAGTATTTGCGGGCGGTTTTGGAATCCCTGCCTCTTTATGCAAATAAACCTCGAGCTGAAGTGAAATGGATCCGGGATTATATACAGATTAATTGGGAGGATGAGACTATTCAAACCTCTTTGTTTGCTTCCCCTTCTGAGATCAATATAAAACCGGAGTTATTGAGAGATTTCAGACAGTTTTTGGAAAAGGTGGAAAAAGAGCTTTATCATCAAAGGCAGGAAATAGGCAAGAGGGATAAACAAATCAGAAATTTAAAAGATCACCTGCTCATGCAAGGGATCACTCTTCCTGAGGACATGTCACTTTTCATTCAGCAGATAGAGCAAAATCTGTTAGAGATGAAGGGTATATTGTTTTCAGAGGAAAGAGAAGAAGGAAGGTTGGACAAAGTAAAATTGCCTGTAGTTGTTGCTGATTTACGCTCTCGTGTGGAAAAAGCTCTTCATGTTTTGTCGCAATTAAAGGAAACTTTGAACATAAAAAGCTGATTGGTTCATTTTTAATGGAGATTATTTACCAAGAGAGTGACCTGGGATTTTTTTCTGTTGATTTTGTTTCTGTGCATGCCGATTCTATGAACGGAGCGATCCATTTCCCTGTTGAAGTTTTTTAACAGTTCCTCTGCTTTGGTTTTATCTTTTTGTTCAATAGCTTGCCGAAGACTTTTTTCCAAAGTGCGCAGATTGCTTTGAGCACGTTTATTAACCTGCTTGCGCCGGATTGTCTGGCGGATTCTTTTCCTTGCTGATTTATGATTAGCCATATAGTTATGTTCCTGTTATATAAGAAAAAGTACCATAGCCGAGCAAAAATATCACAACTTTTTTTAGCTGACAAGCTGTTCAGGAGTTTTAGTTCTTTGTATTTTGCGGTTGGTGGGAACAAACAGATGAAATATACAGACAAATTTGGGGTTGTTTTGATGTCCACAGATTTAAAAAAGGGTAATCAAAAGGTAGTGTGGTTGGCTTTTCTTATGTCAGCAGGCACTTTGGTTTCTAGGGTGTTAGGTTTAATCAGAGATATGGTAATAGGGTCTTTTTTCAGCAGAACGGAAACAGACGCTTTTTTTGTTGCTTTCAGATTACCTAATTTTTTTCGCAGGTTTTTAGGGGAAGGCGCGCTCTCCATTAGTTTTATCCCTATTTTTATACAATGCCTTTCCGGTTTTCCTGAGGAGGAATCTCAAAAGCGAGCCAGAAACTTTATGAACAGTGTCTATACCATCTTATTGATTGTTGTGTCTGTTTTAACAGCTTTGGGTATTATGCTAATGGATCCTTTACTGCACTCTCTGTTTGCCAACACCCCTTTTGCGGAAGTGGAAGGGAAATTACAAATGGCCGTGGTGATGGCTCGCTTGTTGTTCGTATATTTATTTTTTGTGATTCTCTATGCTTATTTTATGGGTGTGGCTAATGCTTTGGGGCGATTTTTTGTGCCAGCTTTAGCACCTGCATTTTTAAATGTATTTATGATTGTGTTTTCTTTTTTTCCAAAAGATATTGTGGCTTTTCCCCCTTTGCTTTTGTGTTGGGGAGTTTTAGCGGGAGGTGTGGTTCAGGTAATTTTAACAGCTGGTTTATTGCTTCGTCTGGGATTTCTTCCTCATTTACGATTTTCCTTTTCATCTACTGATCTCAAGCTCATGGCGAGTCGTTTTCTGCCTGGAATTGTGGGCGTGGGTGGGTTTGCCATTATCGGACTTTTAAATCTTTATTTTTCAGGTTTGTTGGAGGAGGGGACTCATACTTATATTTATTATGGGGATCGGTTGCTGGAGCTTCCCAGATCTTTAATTGCCATTAGCTTGGGTACAGCACTTTTGCCCAGCCTTTCCCATTTTTCCGCTACAGGGAAAACAGATCAAATGTTAAGGACTGCGGCGGATCAAAGGGATATACTTTTGTTTTTGATCCTGCCTTGCGCGATAGTTTTTTATTATATTGGATTTCCTATTGTGGAAGTTTTATTTCAAAGAGGTCGATTTGATACCTTAACAGCAGAAAAAACTGCTTTGGTTTTGAAAATTTATTCTTTTTTGCTCATAAGCTCTTCCCTTTCTAGGGCATTGGCTGTTTGTTTTTACGCTGTTAAAAATACATGGTATCCGGCTCTTTGCTCTTGTTTATATGTGTTGTTTCATTGGTTTTTTACGCCTTATATGGTTCATTTTTTTGGTTTAGAGGGTTTAACAGGAGCCACTGTGATCTCTAATTTATTTTTTGTGTTGCTTTTGATGGGAGGTTATCCATTTCTTGTGGGTAGCTTGTATTTATTGCAAACTTTTAAAAAGATTTTGTGTGCTCTTCCCGTGTTGATTGTGCTGGCTTTGTATTTGCGTTTTTCTTTTGATGTTTCGGTTAATTTTTTAAAAGATTTTCTGGGGAGGGAATCGACTGACTTTGCTTCTGTGCTATGCCTTATATTTGTGCTTGTGTCTTCAGTTGTTTTGTATTTTGGTGGTGGGGCTTTATTGCGCCTGCCACAGGCAATGGAGTGTTTGCAGATTATAAGGAAAAGAACCAGAAAAAAATAAAAGGGCAGGTAAGATCACTTTGCAGGTTCTACTATTTAGTCGGTCGTCCAGTAGCGGGATCTGTTGGTGTTGGAGCAGGAGCAGGTGTTGGAGCGGGAGCAGGCTGTTTTTTGATATGCGTGGGTTGCAAAGGATGTTTTTTTTGATTTTGCATTTGCTTTTGTTGTTGAGGTCCAATAGCGGGATCTGTTGGTGTTGGAGCGGGAGCAGGCTGTTTTTTGATATGCGTGGGTTGCAAAGGATGTTTTTTTTGAGGTTTTATAGGCGCGTTAGGTTGTGTTGGAGTGGGGGATGTGTCTCTGGGTGACAAGTCCTTAGATATTGGTTCTGCCGGCCCTGTTTTTTTTTCGGCGGGATCAGAAGGAGCAGGCTCTATGGCAGGAGCAAGTTTTACAGCAGGAGTAGCAGGAGCAGGTTTTACAGCTGGAGCAGAGGAAGCAGGTGATTCAGGCATTGGTTCTGCCGGTCCTAGTTTTTTTTCGGCGGGAGCAGAAGAATGATCAGGGGCCGAAGGTTGTGTTTTTGTTTCTTCAGATTGTTGGTATGTATCCATTTCTTTTGCGAATTCTATTCCTAATTGTGCTGAAACGCCGAATACTTTTATTGTACATAATTTTTCTTGAAAAAAATTTAATTTATCCATGTTTTCATCTAGTTTGACTTTTTGAACACAGTGGTTACCTATTTTTCTTTTTAAATCTTTTGAAACCTGTTTTGTTTTTGGTTTTTCGTTCTGATAATGATCAATCAGAGATTGCTTCATGCACTCTTTGAAGTTTGAAAAATCCACTGGACAGGCATTATCCTGAAAGGTGAACCAAATAAGACCTGCTACTGCAAGGGTTATTAACAAAATACCTGATAAGAGGATTTTTTTCATTTTTGCTCCTTTTGAATAATAAATTGAATGTTCAATTATTATGCTAATTTATAGCATTGATTCCAACCTATATCATTGGTTCTACATATTTACAAATGTATAAGTTTTTGACTAGCCACCCGCAAAAAAATGTGTTTGTTCTCACACAGCAGTTATGACCAAAAAACTACATGATCGGTCCGGAATAATTGTTGAAAGCTTAAACTTTTTTTCCAAAAAGACCGATTAATCTGTAAAGGACCATAAAACTTATAGGAATCAAATGTGGAAAAACAAAGTTTCTTTTTCAAAAAACTCGGTGAAAAACCCTTTCTACCCCCCCCCCTCTCATGCACTGCGTCATAGGCTGTGGCTTTTGGATTTGTAAAATCGTTTGTAAAAGCAATAAAGGTTTTGGTTTGGTGGGGACATTTGTAGCTGCCGGAGCGGGGCTTGTTTTAAGTTTGGGGGTTTTAAAAATTTCTCAAATCGCTATAAAGTCTGTGCAGGTTTCAAACACTTTGCAGGCAGAACAGGAATTGTATGTCACCATCAGGCAGATGCTAAGCGATGCTAAGGACTGCCGGTGGAATTTGGATCCTTCTAGGCTTTCTAATAAAACCCATAAAAAAGGCCAGCTTATTGATTCTGATAATAAGCTTAGGGGTTATATAAAGACTGGTGGTAACAATGTTGATTCAGACCCACGCACTTCAGAAGACGACACACCCTATCTGGCTCTTGGGGATTTTAAGAGTGGATTGATATCTGTAAAAAGCCTTGAGCTTTTAAGAACCGGTCCAGATAATCTAAAATGGACTTTTGCGGTATATTACAGCAAGCCTCAATCAGGTTCTTATAAGACCTTGGAATCTGCAGAATGTTCAGCCACAGACAACACAGGTTGTTATCACCAATCCTGTGATTTAAAAATACGCCATATCCCAGCTCCTGCGGATAGTACAAAATCCATAATAGCAGACGATAGTTGTTCCTTGTTAAATTGTTACAATGTGGGAGGGGGGTTGAATGTTTCCTGTAACAGCCCTGGCACATACTTGTATGGATTTGATGATAGAGGGAATAAGGATTGTCGGCCAATATGGCCTTGCCCCAAGGGTAAGGTGTATGTTGGGAAAAAAGAAGACGGCACTTCAGATTGTAGAATTTTACCGAAGCTCCCGGAAGTGGGTAAGTTTGAGTGTTCGAATGCTGAGGAGGTATTACAGGGTTTTGATGCAAACGGAGAGCCTATATGCCGGTCTGTATGTTCCGGTGGAAAGGTATATAAAAAGGCCACTTTCAGCTGTGAGTGTCCGGTAAATACACCTTACTATTATAATAATGTGTGCAATCAGTGCCCAAGTGCAACTCCACATTACTATAATAATATGTGTCACATTTGCCCTATTACAGAGCACTATTATAATGGTGTATGCAATGAATGCCCAAGACATACACCTTATAGCTACGATCAAGTTTGCAACAAATGTTCTATGGAGACTCCGTATTACAACAATGGTATGTGTTACAAATGTCCGATAGATTGGGAAGTAGATCCTACTTGTGAAAAAACTTGTCCGGGAGAACTGGTTTGGAGTGAAGCCAATCAAGCTTGTAAGTGTCCCCAAGATTCAAGGGGTTTTGTCATCAAGCGTGGTGATACTTGTGGTTGTATTGGTAATTTGAGCCGGCTTGCAAACGGTGATTGTGGTTGCCGAAGTGATCAGATTTTTCGTTCTGGGTATTGTGTATGTCCATCTGAAAAACCCTGGGATGACAAAGGGGTATGTAAGCCTTGTCCGAATAGTAAAGTATGGGATGGAACTGTTTGTCAATGTCCAGGGGGTCCAGATTTCGAGCACAATGGAGGATGTCAGACTTGCCGTGCCTATCCCTTTTACCACAATGGAGGATGTCAGACTTGCACGACAACATACTACCACAATGGGAAGTGTCGTTCTTGCCTTAAGAAGTTTTTTAATCCCATTACTGATAAATGTTGTCCCAACAACACCAGATACGATCGCAATACAAGAAAATGCAGGTTTTCTTCACCTTCACCAGGCAATATCTTTGTGCCTTTAGGGGGGTGATAATAAGTGGTCCGTGAAAAAGCCTTTTTGTGATCTGTGTTTTGCATCCTTAAAAAATATTTCTTCACGCCTGACTGATTAAAATGTAAAAGAATCAAAATGAAAGTAGAAATAATTAACATAAACTCTTCAAAGATAAATAAGCGGGCTTTAACTCAGTGGATCATAAAAGTTTTCAATGAGTTAAAGCAAGAAAGGCAACTACAAGAGGTTTTAAGTTGCGCGGATATCGGTAAAAAATTGATTTTGGCTTTTGTAGATGAACAAACAATAAAAAATCTCAATCAAAAATTCAGAAAAAAAAACGATGTTACAGATATTTTAAGTTTTGCTCCTGTGGAGGAAGATTCTTTCGGAGAGTTGGTTCTTTGTCTGCCTGTTATTGAACGAGGAAAACCAGATTGGTTTTCAAATCAGGATTGGATGTTTTATTTGGTGTTGCATGGTATATTGCACTTACTGGGGTTTGAGCATGAAAGTGGCTCGGACTCCGCCAAGAAAATGTATGCTCTCCAAGATAAAATTTTTGAAAAACTTATTTAGTTGCCCGTGAAAAAGTATGGAGTCGGTCCTGAATAAATAATAAAGCGTTGTTATCACTTGATTTTTTTTATAAAAGTTTCGGGAAAAAATTGCAAGGTTTTACAATACAACCTTTGTTTTCTTGCAAAAAGTATCAGTGAAAAAGATCTTACCGATACTCACCGCGAGGTGAGTTCGGCTTTGAGCACACCGTGGCTGAAAAGACGCGTGTGTGGAAAGAGGGCACAACATACATGAGGATTATTGTGATTCAGGTTCGTCTCTAATGAGATTTACCAGATCTATGTCAAAAAACTGTCTGTCTGCCCACCAATTCATCCACGGTAGTAACTTGTTTATACCTCCTGTTTTGTCCTCCTCTATGTTTTCTTCCGTATAACGAGAGTAAACACCCGGGATGTCTCCTGTAAGATGAAACATTTTTGTCCTGTTAAAATTTTCTTTTAAATCATCAATAAACTCAATATTTTGGTTTAATAGGTAGTTATAGTTTCCGTTGGTGTTTCTGCAGTTCAATTTTTTTGTGTCCTCATCTGGTTTAGGACAGTTGAGGTTTTGAATAAATTGCTTATGAGCTCTTTTTCCTCTAAGGCTGATGGCAAAAGGTTTATTTCGATGACTGCTGGGATCCATTGTAATTCCATTAATGGGATAGTTGGGGTATATGTAGTAGTAGTCTTCGTAAATTTCTGTAGATGTTTTATTTTCCGCACAGAGCAATATTCCTGTTTTCTCATATATGGGCACTAAAATTTTATTGTTTTTGTTCCAAATATTGTATTTGCCATTGTCTCTAGGGTGTTCAAACGCGCTGAAACGAGGGCGAATAACCATACAATCATGGTATTTTTCCAAAGGGATTGTAATGGGTGTATGTTCCGATATAAGATCCACTCCTTCACTGACTCTTGTACTGAGTGCTTTTCTTTTTCCTGTTCCTTCGTATGATCGGTAGTTATAGTGTGTACCACCTACAAGCCCTGAAAAACCTAAAATAGTCACGACAGCTGGAAAGGATGTATTAAAGGCATTTTGAAGTCTGGGAGATGTGGCTGTTTTTTTTAAAAAAAGCCTATGGAAAAAAGGAATCAGACCTCCGGCGACTAATGATGCGCCTAACGTTGCGATGCCTAAAATGGGTAAGGCCAATAGTGCTAAGTCGCCTCCAATTTTAGTTTGAAGTTCTTGACTGCCCCCTTTGTCTCTTTGGGAGCTTATAAAGAATTCCTCATTTATAGTTAAAGTGGTTTGTTTTCCTCTTTCTGTTTTATGGCCGTATGACAGGCCCTGGTCATCTCCAATTTTTCCAACGATCACTTTCTTTTCAAATCCAAAGAAATGAGAGGGGTTATTGATACATTTCCTGAAAGGATGGAAATCCTGATTGCGTAATATGATGGGTTGGCTACGACTTGCGATCGCCATCAAGGCTTCATTGAGGTAGTGGTCTGGGTGGAATTTTTTGTTTTCATCAGAACCGTTTTCCGAGGTGTTATTTCTTGATGACCAAGATGGTTTTTCATTTTTTAAAGGACTTTCTTGAAGGAGAGTGTTAAGTTTATTGTGCAGTTTATTATGAAAATCAGAGTCGAATCCATAGTCTTCTGAGTTTTCCACCCATTTGTGGAGATTATCTATATCTCCTTCTGTCTTTAGTTCTCCCAGAGCTTCTTCGTAAGATTTTTTCAGATCATTCAGTGTTTTTATTATTTCATCGTTATCTTCATCGTTATCTGTAAGGGCTCTCAATCTATAATAAAAGGTTTCTTTCACTGTGTTTCTTAAGCCATTCAGTAACAGATCAGATGTAATATATTTATCAGATAAAAATTTGCCAAACCAAAAACCACAGAGTGCGTGTAGAAACGCTCCTGTTTTTTTGTCACTGATATTTATGTCTTCTGATTGAATAATTTTTACCAAGTCTTCCTTACCCAGCTTAGGTAGTTGAGGCATATTTTTTAATTTATTTTTGAAGACATCAGAAGAGAGATGATTATTCTTATAGGCATTTTGTATTTGATCAAAGGATTCTTGTTTTTCTTCCTGATCAGCTGTTTTCAGTTGAGGGTTAACCCAAAAGTCGATAGAGGAAGATCTATTGTGTGTTTGTTGGTAGTTTTTAATTTCTGTAATTTTTTTGTTTATAATTTCAATTTGCTCATTTAGATCATCAATGAAGGATTGTTGAGCTGTTGCAGTATTCGTGAACTTTCCACAGCTGTTATCCAATTTTGTTATACTTGGTGAATCAATATTGATAGCGCAAAGCGTATTTGTGGAGATAAAATGCTCTAAATGTCTTTTTGATAAATCTTTCGGCTTATTTTTATTTGTTTCTTCTGGCTTATTTTCTGCTAGGCAAGAGTGATCTTCTTCTGTTATTACTTTTTCTTCTGTTATCTGTGTAGATTCACTTTGATTAACGATATTGCTTTTATCTACACAAGGAGCGTTCACAAATAAGCCATTGTTTGTATCGGCAGATGATTCAGTAGCAGTGGTGTCTGGTTCTGATTCTTGTGGTGTGTCCGAGGAGGTGGATTGAGAATCAGGAACATCCAATTCTACTGTGTTGTTTTCAGATACAGGTGGTATCTGTGGTATCTGTTTTACTTGAGGTTCTACGGTTAATGATGGTCTGTTTCTCAGCGTTTCTAGGTCTTTTATTCTCTCATCAACTGCTTCCAGAATTTTTATTTTTTGTTCTTCTGACAGATTATCGTCATTATTTACAGTATTATTGAGATAATTTTCCAGATCTATCTTTTTTTTATTTATGGCATTCGTTATTTGTGCTTTTGCGGTGGTTGTTGTATTTTTATTTTCATCTATAGTAAACATATTTTCAAAGCGTATCTCCTGTAATATATCTATTTGTGGTTGAATGAATTCCCGTGTGTCTGCATGTATTCTAGGTGGCGTGTACGATGGATCTTGTGAGTTTTGAATTAATTCATCGCCAGGCTCAAGTTCTGTATTATCACGAAAATGCTTAAAAGTCTCATGGGAGCCAGTATTAATTTCCTGTTGTTTTATTCGATTATATTGTTCTGCCAAGTCGTCAAAAGATGTATCCAACTCATGTGTAATATTCCAGTTGTTCCAAAGAGAGGGAATAAATGGAGTTTTATAGGTGTAGAATTTTATATCATAGCTTTCCGTGGTAGCTGGTTGGATATTTTTTATTGTTTCTTCATTCCATTTGATATGGTTTAAATAAGATGATTCTTCACTATAATTAAATTTTGTGCAGTCTTCTATCTCCGGGTTTGTGCATACGATACTCTCGGGATCAGCTGGGAGAATCCTGAATATCAGCATATTTTTGGAATTGGCGAAAAGCAGATATTGTCTTTTTATGAGGATGTTAACATCCACTTTCATTATTCCATTTCGAATCACAACAGGTATATCAGTAGGAGGCATAATAAAATCATCATCTTCTAGGCAGTTTGGGTCCTTAATGTCACAATTAATAAAAGGCAATATTGTGCCCGCGGTGCTTCCTCTGTTCTGAAGTGAAAAATTAGCTCTATGTATAACCATAGCTTTATTTCCATGTTGTCTCCCTTGCTCATTTTTGAGAATAGCCATTTGGAAGATATAAATTCCGTCTCTTATAGGACCTTTATTTTGTTGTCCACGACGAATAGAATCAAAACGAACTACAAAGGGGGAAAGCTTAAAGCGCGTATTATAATATATCTCCCGGTTTAAAGAGTTATCAATTAAAGAAGTGGGCCATTTAGTGATGGAGCGAAATAAGTGAATATTCACCTCTGCTGGTTTTGTATTTCTGGAACTGGTGAATTTCTGAAAGAGTTGATCTTTCCAGTTTTTTAATTTGTTTTTAACTGTGCTTTTAAAGTTATTAAACCGCTTGATTATTGCATTATCTAAGTTCTTATTTTGAGAATTATCCTGGTTCATATCTTTAGTGGTATTGACACAAAACAGATTATTAATAGTTTTCCTTTGCTGATGATTAGTGTATTGGCTAAGAGAATCTGTGTCGTCAAAAAGATCCAGTAATGTTGGGTTGTCTGTGTTTGAGTCGAGGCAGGTGGTTCTGATGCTATCGTAGTGATCGACTTCAAAGCCATGAGTAAATCCGTAGTCCCAAGGGTTAATGGCTATTATTTTTTTAATGTTCAGTGCTCCTGTCTTCGTGGAAAAATGAATAAGTTTTAAAAAATATCTTTGTCGTTTATACCAATTGTGCTCTGTGGATATGGTAAAAGTTATATGGCCAGCACTGTCAGTTTTTCTGTCTTCTATTTTAGTTATTTTTCCTGTGCTGAGATCAGTTATTTTGATCTGAATATCGGAATGAGAGGCGGCGGTGTTTATGGAATCATTGATTGTGGTTTCAACATTGGTTTTGATTTTTCTGGAGAGCCAGTTTTCTTGTTCCACTTGTGAAAAATTGAGATTTATTCGTTCCACAGACCATGTGGCGGTGGTAAAACCGTCTAAATAAGCAGATGTTTGTTGAGTTGATATGCAACTGGCAACGAGGTTGCTGGTTCTTCCAAGTGGAATGTTTGTCAGACACTCATCAGGATTCTGATACGTGTTACTAACACGAGCAACAGGTGTTACATCATCCGAACTATTGTTTTTAGAGTTGCGTATTCTGGCTTTGTATTTTTCTGCTAGAATTGAGTTTAATTTCAGCTTGGCCAACTTGTTTCCTGGGATAATATCTTCTGTGTACCGGTTCCCTATATGATAAATACCTTCAAAAGAATTAATCCTGTTTCCAGTGGTTTCGGTTGGTGTAATTTTCAGATAGAGTGCAAAAGGAAGGGTGTTAAAGTTGACAAAAGGAATAGTCCAGTCAAACCGTTCACTGATGAATTGATCGTTTTCGAAGTTAATGGAAGTACCAGAAGAGTTTTCATTCATTTTTAGGTATTGTTTTTTTCCGTCTGGTTTTGGTATCATAATTAACAAATCAGTTTGTAATTCGAAGTCTCCGGCTCTTATGGGAGACGGTTGAATACTGCCATGAATATCCTTAATCCTGTATTTTAACTGCGCTTCAATAGTATTACCTTTCAAAATTGTTTTTCCGGCTTTGATTTCAGTACCATCTTTATGTAAAGTCAGCTCATCCACGATAATATCCACTCCATGTCTTTCTTCCTCTTTCTTTTTCTGCAGAAGGAAATCAATCCCGTTGGTATTTGGATTCTCCTCCACATTGCCTTCCAAGATATCGTTTTCCAAATGATATTCTTTTCTGTAATCAGCAATCTGAATGTCAGCGTGTTCCGGTTTTTGGAGCCAGGGGTTTATGGCCAAGGGAATTTTACATACTCCTGTGTAAGCGTTTGAAAGTCCTTTAATATATCTGTTAATCACAATCCATTTGGACTGTTTGGCATACGCGTATTCAAAATTTTCTGTCCAGCGTAACACACCATTTCCGTCTGTGCTCCGCCGGATGACATTGTTCTCTCTATGGTCCAGTGGTTCTTGGATTTCAATCTTTTCCACTGGTTTATTGACGGCATTTTCGCTGTAGCCAATGGCCCATTCGGTACTGGGCAAAACTGTTTCTATTTTTGCATTGGAGCGCAATTTGGCTGTGAGAGTTAAAGTAAACTGTTCAGGTAGAGCTTTTTCCTTTGAAATGGAAAAGGTACCTTCCACTTTATCCACAATAAAGTTGGCGTCACAGCCTGTATTTTGGGACTGTTGCACTTCGTTTTTGATACAACCCGTGGTCACAGAAATGATTAATAAAAAAAGTAAAAAAACATTAAATTTTAGCATAGCCTGTCCTCAAAAAAAGTAGATAGTAACTTTGGTCCTCTTTTGGGCCTCCGGTTCTCACAGCTCGGCTGTTTAAATGGCGGATACCCACTTCCATATTTCTATTGTAAAAACTCAAAATCAGCTCTCCCACAAATCCTGTTCTGTTACTGTGCCCGTATCTTTCACTGTTATAGGCGGCAACAGAAGCATCGGGTTGAGAGATAAAGTATTCAATAATCGATGTGAGCCTGATGTTTTCTGTTATATCAAAAGGAACTTCCAAGCTGTATAAGATGCCTTGGTTAAGCTCTTCTATTTTTTCCATATCTCTTAAATTGTTTATGTAATGTACTTTTAATTTCAAGCCCAAGTTGGGAAACAGCTGAAAAGAAGGTTCCAGTCCAAAATAAAATCCCGTATAATTATATTTGAAGCTGGCAGGGTTTTCAGAAATGGAATTTCCATTGGCCCAACTGTTTTGTGCTATATCACTGGGTAAAGTACTATAGTGAAAAAAAGTGCTGTTAAATTTTATTTTATAAAAACTTTTGGGATCATAATTCCAGAAAAAAGACTTTGTCATTAAAAAAGGAATTTTCGCTAGGGACTGAATATAAATGGAATGATCATCTGAAAAAGTTGTGGGAACAGCCTGTTGGAAGCTTAAAAAAAGATTATTATACTTGCCGGCAAAGAGTTCTATGTTTTCCACAATGGAGGGAAAAGGAATTTTCGCCAGTAATAAAGGGGCCTGAAGAAATCTTTGATTGATAGTGCCAAATTGAACAGTAAGCCAGTTGGTGGTTTTTAATAACAGTAACAGTTCCCTTTGGGATATTCCACTGGTGTCGCCGGGCCTTTGATCAATTGTTTGAATAGAGCCAATTCCCGTCATCAGTTCAAATTCTGCTTGAGCAAAAAAGAAGCTGTTTAATTGAGTCAGCACTTTGGCGTTTATCCTTGTTCGCATAAGTGCTTTGTAGTCAAGGCGATCTTCCTGTAAAAAGGCGTCCAACTCCATTTTCCACCACGGTTCAAAAGAGCTGGATTGAGTACCCACAATTTTCCTTCTTTTTTCTTTAATCTCTGGGTTATGCAACCACATAAGGGAAGGATGATCCAAAACTTCTGTAGTTTCATCAAATAAGGTGGAATCAAATACTTCTATAATATTGGGATTGGTGGACTGTTTATTAATGGTTTCCGTTAAGCTGGGGACAGTTTGAGCTTCTGTGTTTTCTTTTGTGAAACTTTTTATTTTGAATGATTTTTTGACTTTGGAGGGATTATTAACGGGATTTCTAGCATAAGTGTTTACAGGCAAAGCACTTATGAGGAGCAGAAAAAATGGAAAAACTGGAAAACAGACTGTTTTCCATACATTTCTCCAAGGCTTTTTTTTGCAAAAATCGCGCATACACTTTTCCTTTTGTGACACTTGTTAAGTTTAAAACTTTAAAAACAACAAATTTTATTTGTCTCAATTTTTTTTACCTGTTTTTTTACTTTAGTTAATCCTGAAAAAATGTTTTGTTTTTGCCATCATTCCCGCCTGCGTGGAGGGCAGACTTCAGGAGATGTGTCAGGCATTTCCTTGAATAGAACAAATTTGCTCAGAACCAACTTTGTGGTATTTCTGTAATTCCTAAGAATGAGATTACAGTTATAACTTTATATAAATGTAACATATCAAAAAAACAAGATATTTTCAAGTTTGTATAAATTATTTTTTAAAAATATGAAAAAAATTCATTTTTGTATAAATAATGACATATATTCTTAATATTTTCTTAACACAATCTGAACATTTTTATGTCTATTAACTTTTTTCACCGGGTTCTACATATCCGGTCCTGAATAAATGTTTTTTCTTTTGTACTTTAATTGTTGTTATATTAATGAAGCAACTTTAAGCTCTTGAGGCTTTTTTGATATCCTGATAAACTATATTGAAGGAGTTATTTTCATGTTGAAGGACTTAAACCCTCTTGTTTCTTTGTGTAAAAGGCGTGGATATATTTTTCCGAGTAGTGAAATTTATGGTGGCCTTAGTGCTTGCTGGGATTATGGTCCGTTGGGTGTGCAATTTAAAATGAATGTCAAACAACTTTGGTGGAGAGCAATGACTCATAGACAGGATGTAGTGGGTCTGGATTCTTCCATATTAATGCATCCCAGGGTTTGGAAGGCATCAGGGCATCTAGATGGATTTTCTGATCTTCTGGTGGATTGCAAAGACTGTCGTTTTCGATTTCGTTTGGAAAAAACAACAGAAAAAGGTTTATCATGTCCTCGTTGTGGTTCTAAAAACATAACAGAACCAAGAGACTTTAATCTCATGTTTAAAACATACGCAGGTTCAGTGGAGGAAGATGCCTCTTTAGTGTATCTTCGTCCTGAAACCGCGCAAGGGATTTATGTAAATTTTATGAATATTCAGGGTTCCATGAGAAAGAAAATTCCTTTTGGGGTGGCACAAATTGGAAAAGCTTTTAGAAATGAGATTACTTTAGGAAATTTTATTTTTCGTTGCAGGGAATTTGGACAAATGGAAATGCAGTATTTTGTCTACTCTGAAGACGCAGACAAATATTTTGATTACTGGTTGGAGGAGAGAAAAAAGTTTTTACTGAATTTGGGGCTTTCTGAAAAATTTTTACGTATCCATGAGCATAGCAAAGACGAGCTGGCTCACTATGCGCGAAAGGCAGTGGATTTGGAATTTTGTTTTCCTATGGGGTGGAAAGAGCTGGAGGGTGTTCACAACAGAGGGGACTTTGATTTACGCCAACACCAAAAATTTAGCGGAAAGAAAATAAGTTATTTTGATGTGGAAAAAAAAGAAACTTATACTCCGTATATTATTGAAACCTCTATAGGTTTGGATCGTTTAATTTTATCCCTTCTGTGTTCTGCCTATAAAGAGGAAAAAGTAAACCAAGAAAACCGGGTGGTACTGGCATTAGATCCTGGCTTATCTCCTGTGCAGGTAGCTGTTTTGCCTTTAAGTAAAAAAGAGCCATTAATGGATTTGGCTGATCGGATTGGTCGGTCTTTACAAAAGAAATGGCGCATAGAACAAGATGAAAACGGCAGTATTGGCAAACGGTATCGGCGACAGGATGAAATAGGCACTCCTTTTTGTGTCACTGTTGATTTTGATTCTCTTCAGGATAACCAAGTGACTGTACGTGATCGAGATACCATGAAGCAGGAACGTTTGTCTGTGAATCGAATAGAGGAATATCTAACTGATAAATGTGCTTAAGGTTTTTCTCGGACGAGTATTTAAAAATTTATCCTCTTATGACATTAAGAACATGCTTGAGTGATTTTAACGATCGAATAATAACTTGAAGTTGCTTCAGATCGTGCACCTCTACACTAAACAAGGATACTGCTTTCTTATCCTTTGTGGAAGCAACCTTAAGATTGAAAATGTTAATGTTTTGTTCTGCAAATACTTCTGAAAAACTTTTTAAAACTCCCGGAACATCGTGAGAAACCACCTTTATATCCACAGCATGTTTATTCTGTTTTGTCTTTTTATTAAGATTCCATTGCACATCAATATATCTTTCAGAATCCATAGACAGCAAAGAGCGACAGGCTTGGCGATGAATCACAATACCCCGGCCTCTGCTGATAAAGCCAGTAATGGCGTCCCCTGGCAAAGGGCGACAACAGCGAGCGAAGTTTGTTAACATGTTACCTAACCCTTCCACTACAACTGGGCAAAAATGATCTGATTTTTCTGTTTGTGGCTTTTCATGGGAAAAAATATCGTCAGCGGAAGTGCTGTCCCCTGCATCTGATTTTTCGGGAATAATAATATCCAATAAGTTTTTAACCAGTGCTTTGCCGTACCCCAGCTGAGTATAAAGATCTTCTTTCGTATTAATTCCTTTGTCTTTCATGTATTTTATGCAAACTGGCTTTTTCAATACTTCTTCCATTTTTAAACCCCTGCTTCTTAACTCCTTCTCAATAAGTTTTTGGCCTATTTCCAGTGCGCGCTTTCGGCTTTCCATTTTTAAAAAAGACTTGATTTTTGATTTGGCCTTGGAAGTCACGCAATATTTAAGCCACTCTTCAGAAGGAGTTTGATTTTTGGAAGTAATAACTTCCACTGTATCTCCATTTTGAAGCTTTTGTTTAAGAGGAACCAGTCGTCCGTTAATGCGTGCTCCGGTAATGCGCTGACCTAAATCCGTATGAATACAGTATGCGAAATCAATAGGAGTGGCTCCTTTGGGAAACTCTTTTACATCACCCTCTGGAGTAAATATATATATATCGGAGTCAAACAGATCCATTTTTACGGACTCCAAAAATTCACCGGAATTTGTGTTTTGCTGATGCAAGCTCACCAAATCCATGAGCCAATTAAATTGTTTTAAAGTGCTCATATCAACGGAAGTGTTGTTTTTCCAAGACTCAGTTTTATATTTCCAATGAGCTGCAATTCCACGCTCCGCCAGCAGGTGCATTTCATGGGTTCTGATTTGGATTTCAATTCGCTTTCCTTTTTCCCCCAATACAGTCGTGTGAAGACTTTGATAGTTATTTTGTTTGGGTATGGCAATATAATCCTTAAATCTTCCTGGAATGGGTTTCCAAAGGGAATGAATAAGCCCCAATACCTTATAACATTCTTCAACTTTATTCACACAAACCCGAAAAGCCAAAATGTCATACACTTGACTGTAATCCACATTTTGCGTGATCATTTTTTGATAAATGGAATATAAGTTTTTGGGACGACCAGTTATTTCCACTTTTAAATTCATTTGTTCAGTCATTTCTTTTTGTAGAATGCGAATCACTTCGGAAATGTATTTCTCCATTTCCTCTTTTTCACTGTCCATTTTTTCCACCAAAGAGTGATAAGCCTCTCTATCAGAATGACAAAAAGCCAGATCCTCCAACTCCACCTTAATAGAGTGAATACCCAGCCGGGACGCCAAAGGCGCGTAAATATCCAATGTTTCCCTAGCCACTTTTAATCGTTTTTCCAAGGGCAGGTGAATAAGAGTTCTCATGTTGTGTAGACGATCAGCCAGCTTGACCAAAATAACCCGCACATCACAGGCCATAGCCACAATCATTTTTCTCATATTCTCACTATCTTTTTTTTGAGTGTCCTTGAAATGTATTTGAGAGACTTTGCTAACTCCATCCACTAAAAAAGCCACCGTTTTATTAAATTGCTCTGTAATAACATCCAGACCCACAGAAGTGTCCTCCACCACATCATGCAGGAGACCCGTCACGATAGTATAAAGGTCCAGCTTAAGATCTGCTAAGATGGTGGCTACATGGAGAGGATGAAATACAAAAGGCGTACCATCTCTTCTATATTGGCCGGTATGGGCTTTTTCTGCCAGATTGTAAGCTTTATGTACTATATCTAAGTTTGCAGAGGGGTAATATTTTTGAATACGAACAACAAGGTCCCTGACACCTTGTTCAGATTTATGTTTATAATCCAGATTTATCTTTCGCTCAGACGACATTGCAAATAAATTATATCCTGTTTTACCAAAATACACAAAGAAAATAAGTAAAACCGGTCTGAAATTTATCTTGCTTTTATAAAATAAATAAGATATTTTTTCCAGAAAGTTAATAAAAAGTCGCCCGGGGAAAAGTAATGTCATTTTCTTGGTTTGTCACTTTCAAAGGAGGATTATAATGGCTCGCGTAACAGTTGAGGATTGTCTGACTAAAGTATCTAATCGTTTTGCTCTTGTATCTCTGGTTACAAAGCGCGTGAAGCAATTTTTAAAAGGAGATAAATGTTTAGTGAATGATAAGAACAGCAATGTGGTTAATGCTTTAAGAGAAGTGGCCGCCGATAAAATCACCTTTAATTGTGGTTCAACCCTCCCGGAAGAACAGCTGGAAAAAGATTTAAAAGTGGAAAAACAAATTCCAAAATATCTTTACCCAGAGTAGTTTAATCGCTCTGTAAGGCAGAACCTGCCCCTGAGGTTCGGCTAAATTTTCAGATATTTATCAATAATTTTTTTTATTTTTTCGATTGTTTTTTTTAGGTTCACATTTTTCAGATGATAATCAAATTGAACCTTTTGCTTCATTTCCTTTTTTGCTTCTTGCAGTCTGAATTTTATTTCTTCCGGGAGATTTTCCTGTCTTTTGCGGACGCGATCGGCCAATTCTTCTACAGACGGAGGGGAAATAAAAATTCTTAAAGCTTGAGGATAAAGCTGTTTAATTGCAGAAGCACCCTTTAAATCAAAATCCTTGATAATGGCTCGTCCTTTGCTCCAATGCTGATTAATTTGCTTGATATCTGTTCCGTAATAATGGTTATAAACATAAGCCCATTCTGCAAAAAAGTTTTTTTCCTTAAGGGATAAAAATTCCTCCTTGCTCACAAAATGATAATGCTTGCCTTCTTGCTCAGCACCTCTTAAGGGGCGAGTGGTGTAAGAGACAGTCGTGCCCATTATCTCCGGGCCGTATAAAGATAAGACTTCTTTTACTATCGTGGATTTACCAGATCCACTTGGCCCTGATAAAACGAAGAAGCCGTTTTTTTTCATATTTTGTCTTTTTTTGCTCATCTGGGGACTCCAGCTGGTTATTTTTGGCAGGCAGAGCGGTTACAACGCCCGTAGAGTTCAAAAATATGATGCTCCAGTGAAAAACTGTGATCTTTGCTGATTTTTTTGATTTGTTTTTCTATAATTTCATTTTGAAACTCAATAATCTTGCCACAGCTGGTGCATACAATATGGTGATGATGTTCTCTGATTTTTAATTCATACCGGGAGGGAGTATGACCAATGCGCAGTTCAGAAGTGATTCCATATCGTGAAGTGTCTTTTAAAAAACGATAAACAGTGGCAAATCCAATGTTGGGGTGTTGAGTTCGAATTTTTTCAAACACATCTTTAGCTGTGACATGTGTTTTAGGACCTGTGCTCAGGGCTTTTAAAATAGAAAGCCTTTGGCTGGTGACTTTAAGATTCATGCTCCTGAGCATGGATTTTAAATTACTCTCCGAAAGCCTCGTTCGAGGTTGAATCAGCTCGTCTTTTGTATATCCTCTGGGAAGCTCAGGTATATCCATGTTAGTTGTTATATAATCAGAAAATCACTGATGTCAATAAAAATGACACTCATTTTCATTTAGCCACTTCTTGTTTATTCAGATACTTTAAAAGCAAACCGGGGGTTAGCAGTTCAGGTAACAAAATACCTGAAGAAGGTTCTGCTGAGGGAGGGAAATACAGGTAAAAAGGAATGCCGGATCGATGATAGTTATTCAACACTTCAGTAATTTCTCTGTTTTTATTTGTCCAGTCTCCTTTAAGGCTATGGATTTGATTTTGAGAAAAGAATTTTATAACTTTTTTATTTTTAAAGGTTATTTGTTCGTTAAATTTACAGGTTAAGCACCAATCAGCTGTGAAATTAATAAACAGAGCTTGTCCACTGTCATTAATATTTCGCATTTTATTGAGGGAAAATTTTTGCCAGTTTATACCGGGCAAGTTGAGCTTTGATTCCCCATATAAATGAAAGAAAGGATAGATTAAACCGGTAAGTATGATAACACGGGAAAGACCTGTAAGCCAGGTTCTTCTTTTGAGATTATTTAAAATCCAAAATCCAAGAGCCATAAATAAAAGACCAAGCAATACTGGTAGGAGCGCGGAAGGCTTTTGTCTGTTAAACAAGTGAATCAGCCAGGCACTGGTGATCAGCATAGGAAAGGCCATAAAGTGCTTTAATTTGTGACTCCAGTTTCCAGGAGTAGGGATATATTTTATCCATTTTGGAAAAACAGACAGCAAGAGATAAGGAAAAGAAAGCCCTATACCCAAAAAGAGAAAAATCATTATGGCCTGAAAAGTGTCACTGGATAAAGCATATCCAATGGACGCACCCATAAAAGGTGCTGTACAGGGGGAAGCGGATGTAGTGGATAAAACTCCTGTTAAAAAATGTTTAAAATTGTTTTGGCCACTGTGAAAAAAAGGAAGAGAAGGTAGAGAAACAGACAACCATCCCATAAAGCCAAAACTGATAAGGACGAATAGAAAAATTATACTGAGAAGAAAATAAGGAGACTGCATTTGAAAGCCCCAGCCAATGGATTCCCCTCCTTTTTTAAACAAGAGAAGAAGAATAGCCAGAAGAAGAAAAGAGGAGATAACACCTGCGCTGTAACATAAATTCCCTGACACAACCGTAAGAGTTTTTTGTTTTGATTGTTCCAAAGTGTTTGAGAACTTCAAAAATACGATCGGCAACACACAAGGCATCAGGTTCAGGAGTATTCCTCCTAAGAAAGCCAGAATCAGAAACCACAATATACTTTCCGACTTAGGCATGAAAGTGTATAGGATACCCACTTTATTTTTCCTGTTGGTCACCATTTCCGGCAGTGTTTTTTTTTCTTTCGAGCGTGTGTTTTTTGAATATTCATTCATGGCCATTTGAGTTTGGTGGAAAACCACAAGGGCTTGTGTTTTTTTATTTGCAGTATGAGTGTCAGCATTGTTGGTTTTCTTTTTCAGTGGTGATGAAGAAGATTTATTTGTATTGGAAGATTTCGCACTGTTTTGAAAATCAGATTTTCTGATGTGAAAAGAATGCTGATAATTTTCAGCAGAGATAATTTCAGGCGTTTGAAGAGAAAATAAATTGTTGGATAAAGGAAACACATCTAGGAGCTGAAGTTTTTTATCTGTGGTGAAGTCAGCTTTCCAGTAAGTGTTTGTTTCTTGAATTATTATATTTTTTTTAACAATTTCAGGTATTTTTTTGGACCATTTGTCAAAAATAGATTGCCAATAAGTATTTATTGTCTGTTTTGTGTTTTTCTCCTTGTTTTTTGTTCTTGCTTCAGACTGAGAAGAGTGGGGTGTGGAATGAGAGGGGCTGGATATGTTTTCCGGGTATTTGTTTTTCTGAGTTTTGTTTGAGCTTAAAGGTTCAACTGGCAATTTTAAATGGGTTTCCTGTGTCAGAGGGATACATACTTCTTTGCAGATCAGCCATTCTACTTGAGCTTTGATATGGATTTGCTCTCCTATTTTTTTTTTCGGAAGTGACCATTCACTTATTAAAAGAAAATCATCTTTATACACAAAATTGGTAAAGGTTCTGAATTGTGTTCTCTCTGGAATCGGCCAGTTAAAATCAGAAATGTCATTTCCCTTTGGTAAAATCCATTTTATTTTTAAAGGTTTTCCGCTTTCGCCCGGGTTTTTCCAATAACTATACCAGCCCTTGTTTAAAGTGACCCATAACCCTATGGGGATATTTTTGATTTTTCGGGGCAAAATTTGATAAGGTGTAACTAATTTTACTGTTGAAAAATGAGTGTGATTTTTCAGATCTGCCGGTTTGTTACTGACAGAAGATAAATGGCTTTGTTTGGAATTTTTTGGAGCTTTAAAAGCGAAAGCCTCGGAATAAAGATGATCTGCCACCAGAAAGTTCAAACTGGAGTGTAAAAACAGCAGAAAAATAATTTTTTCTAAATTCACTTGACTATTTTATGTTATTTTGATGATTTTAGTATTTATTATTGCTTGTCTGTATTTTGTTAAAGGTTTTGCTGGCACTTTTTATACCACATCGGTTTTGGATTTACTGTGTTCTTAAGGAGTTTTCCCTTCATTTTGCTTTGTCGCCTCTTTATAGACATGAGGTTTTTGAAGGTTTGACAACTCCTTGGCTGTGTTAGTTTAAAATTGTTGCTTTTTATACTAAAACAATATTCAGAAAAGTGAAAGTAAAATATATTGAGTGATTTTATTAAGAGGATAAATGGTATATCGCGGGGTGGAGCAGCTTGGTAGCTCGTCGGGCTCATAACCCGAAGGTCGTAGGTTCAAATCCTGCCCCCGCAATTTTCTTCATTTTTTTGTGTTTTTGAGGCTGTTATTTCTTTACACGACAATCCCGGATGGATTGTGATAAGGATTCACAATTTTTCTTCAAAACTTCCTTGGCTGAGGATTCATTTTCTCCAGACCAGCTTACATGTCCTTTTCCACACCGGCAAATTACAATAACCTTGCCCGGAAGCTCATTGTTATTTGTTGAACCAGCTCCGTTTGTTTTATCTTTGCCAGAGTTGTTTATCACCTGATCTGATGAACAGGCTGAAAGAAACAGCATAAAGAAGCACTTGGCTAGCCATAACCATTTCATAAGATACTATCTCTCGTTTTTGCATTCTTCAGGATGAATAATCGCTTCTTCTATTTGAGGGTCTTGCACTAGTGCGGAACAAGTTTGCCTTGCGTTTCTTATAGCTTCCTCGCGATCCGATCCGAATCCATACACATAATGAATGGCAAAACACGCATATACTGGTTCATTGTTGTTTTCAGAGTTGCTTAATGGTTCAATATGCGGACTTATGTCTTCTTCTCCAGGTATGTTGGCAAGTTTATTGGCGCAGTTTAAGCTGGCTGTGTCCTGTCGCGATTGTTGAGAGGAAAGGTCGCTGGCTGTGACTGTTCCTGCTTTATGTAGGCAGTCGCACCCTACTTGTGTTTGCTGATTCTCTTGTGCGAAACAGGAAAATCCAAAAAATAAAACAAACCCGGCTTTTCCAAAAAGTTTCATTATAACCCCCTTCATTTAAAGTTGTTACTTAATTTTAAAAAGCCTTATGAATAATTGCAAGAAAAATCCTTAAAATTTGTTATTTTCTTGCAGAATTAAACGAACCTCTTTGCGTTATACCTTCTATGAAATTATCACATACTAATACGAATGTTATTCCTGCCCCTACTACGATTACTCCTCCTATGACTATTACTCCTATACTTCCAGCTGTTACTGCTGTTCCTCCAGCTCCCGCTAACATGCCTCCTGTTGATAAGAGTGATCCTAATCCTACAAAAGCTGCAAACAGTCCTATCGGTTCTTTATAAGCACATATAAAACCTCCCAAGCCAGCCGTTTGTAAAGCTCCCACCGGAAGAAAAGAAGAATCAACAGGAGCATACGAAGAAAGAGAACTCGCTAAAACCTCTTCTGAATCTCTCACCAAAACTGTATCTTCCTCATCACAAATAACCATCTCTTTGGTCATGCTGTCATACACAAAACATTTCTTCGCCGTATCCAAAAAAGCCACACGAACCATTCCCTCACTTTCAGATGATTCTGATGGCACACTTCTGTTCGGGAAAAAATAATTGTAAGATTTTATAACGAAACATGAACTTCAAAACTGCCGGCGGCATAAGAGGCTACTTGATATTCAGGAAATACAAATATAATCATATCCTGATGAAGATTCCAAATTGTAAAGTCTTTCTTTTCATCAGTTCCCAGATGAATATCTCTTTTTCGATATTTATCATATTTGTTCCCCTGTTTTTCTTTTTCAAACAGAAGTTTCCTTGTTTTTTTGACAATTTGTATAAATTGCTCAGAAGACAAAACTTCATTCAGAGATAAAAACTTTTGTTTTTTTTGACTCCAGTTCCAGCTGTAGTAAAAAGTGCCTCCATGAGCACCTCCCGTATAGGTATAGATTTTCAGTCGCACGCTGACAATGTCTTTGTTTTTTGGTTGAAATAACTTCAATTCCTTTATATAAAGGCGATAAGGCAAAAGATTTGAATGAGGGTTATCATTAAATAACTCTTCCGCAGATTTTGTGATTTCCTGTTTTTTTGTCTGAATAATCTTCTCAACTTCTTTTTTTATCGAAGGATAATGTTCCAACCAATCCGCTGACACTGGCTTTAAGTCAAGAAGCTTTTTTCCCGATTCTCCTTCTATTTGCTGATGAACCGGATAAACAGACACCGGAGGAGTATTGATCACTTTTTCTTTACTCTCTTTTTGTGCAGACAATTTTTGGAAGTGCTCTTCTTTTATAGTTTTTTTTGTGGAAAACTTTCCGGTTAAAGACTTTGTTTCCACAAAACAGGAAAAAGAACACAATATACAAAAAAGAAAAAAAGCAGAAAATCTCATACCTTGAAGTATAAAACAATATTCTTCGTACAAGCAATAACAAGCAATAAAAGAATCAAACATTCCTTCAGATATAACACTTGAAAACTTAAACTATGTGAGTATAATTCAGATGTGAAAAAACATATTGTACGGGTTTGTCCGGCAAAAACTTATTTAAAAAAAGAAGATCATTTGGCTTGGAAACTGGCAGAATGTGCTCTTGATTCCGCACCTGTTTCACCAGAAGTATGTGATATGGTCATCAATCGCATGATTGACAACTCGGCTGTGGCCACAGCCAGTCTGGAAAGAGCACCTGTTCAACACGCAAGAGATCAGGCGATGGTGCATCCTCATCATCAAGGGGGTTTGATTTTTGGTTGCTTCAATAAACAAAAATTTTTCGCTAATTGGTGTGCTTGGGCCAACGGAACAGCTGTTCGGGAGCTGGATTTCCATGACACTTTTTTAGCAAAAGACTATGCTCATCCGGCGGACAACATTCCTCCTGTATTGGCCGTGGCTCAACAAAAGTTCCTCAATGGCCAGCAACTTCTAAAAGGTATTGTTTCCTCTTATGAAATTCATATTGCCTTGGTAAAAGCAATATGCCTGCATAAACACAAGGTGGATCATATAGCGCACTTGTGCCCGGCACAAGTGGGGGGAGTGGGTGCGTTGTTGTCTATGGATACAAATACTCTCTACCAAGCCATTAACCAGGCAGTTCATGTGAGCTTTACCAGCCGTCAATCTCGAAAGGGTACTATCTCTTCATGGAAAGCCTACGCCCCGGCTCATGCTGGTAAGCTCGCCATAGAGGCGGTAGATCGCGCGCTCCGGGGAGAAAAATCCCCTTCACCAATTTATGAAGGAGAAGACTCTGTAATCGCGCAATTTTTAGATGGAGCTTTAGCAGAATATGAAATTAATCTTCCGGAAAAAGGAGAAGAAAAAAAAGCGATTTTGGAATCTTATACCAAAGAACATTCTGCAGAATATCAGTCCCAAGCTTTAATTGATCTGGCTTTTGAAATAAATAAAAAAATAAAAGATCGGGAATCCATTCAGCAGATTATTATTCATACTTCCCATCACACTCATTATGTGATTGGCACTGGTTCTGGAGATCCAGAAAAACAAGATCCCAAAGCCAGCCGGGAAACTTTGGATCACAGTATCACCTATATCTTTGCTGTGGCTCTAGAAGACGGAAAGTGGCATCATATTCACTCTTATACCTTTGAAAGAGCCACCCGGCCTGAAACTATACGGCTTTGGCGTAAAATCAAAACCCGTGAAGATAAAAAATGGACAGAGCTTTATCATCACCCTGATCCAACAAAAAAAAGTTTTGGAGGCAGAGTGGAAATTATTTTTAAAGATGGGTCAAAATTGACGGCAGAGAAGAGAAGAGCAAATGCCCACCCTGCTGGAGACAAACCTTTTAAAAGAGAGAACTATATTCAAAAATTTATGGAACTAAGCAGTAAGGCCACCATAGAGGAAAAGGAAAAAGTCCGTTTTCTTTCTTTGGTTCAGAGACTGCCAGAGCTTTCTGCGGAAGAAGTGGCTCAGCTTAATGTGCAGGCCCATGTTCCTTTGAAAAAAAAATCCATTGGTTTGCTGGATTAAGATGATTTTTTGGATGATTTTCAAGCCTTTTAAGCCGTGGCCTGTGAAGAAGTCCAATATCATATCTGGCTCGGGGCTTACTTAACCAAGCCTTTTAAGCCGTGGCCTGTGAAGAAGTCCTTGATTATCCGACTATCTGTGATAAAGATAGCAAAAAGGAAACAACATGAAAAAAGAACAAAAAAAATCCAATACACAGTACTGGCTAAGCTTGGAGCAGTGGAGTCAAGACAAAAACTTTCAAAAATTGGCAGGTTCTGATAAAGAGTTTCTTCATCCTGTTCCTTCAGAAAAGGAAGGGTTAGATCTTTGGGAAAGAAGGGAGTTTTTACAGTTAATGGCGGCTGGAATGGCCTTGGCAAGCTTTGGTTGTGTGCGCCGACCAACGGAAAAGATTGTGCCTTACATTAAACGCCCTGAAGATGTGAGCCTCGGTAAAGACAGCCTTTACTCATCTTCTTACTATGATGGGGAGGAGGGTTTTGGTATTTTGGTTAAAACCCGTGAAGGAAGGCCCATTAAAATTGAGGGAAATAAAGAGCATCCGGTGAATAAAGGTGGACTTTCTGCTCGTGCGCATTCACATATACTGAGTTTATACGATCCGGAAAGACTAAAAGATCCTCAACAAAACTTATTTAATGATAAAAAAAGCAATAGAGAAAAAATTCGTGCCCAGTACCTCTCGGCAGATACGGAAATCATTAAACATTTACAAAAAAACAAATCGGAGAAAAAAACCGCTCTTTTAACTGGGGAGTGGCCTTCTCCCTCTTCAGAGCATTTGCTGAAAGAATTTTGCAAAAAAACTTCCTGTTCACACTTTGTGTGGAATCCTTTAAATCATTCCACTATGGAATCAGCGCAAAAACTTTGTTACGGCAAGGCACTGGTCCCGCGATTCGCTCTGGATCGCGCTCAGCTGATTTTGAGTATCAACTGTGACTTTTTAGGAACATGGCTTTACCCTACGGAGTTTAATCATTTATATAGCAAAGGCCGGAAAGCCAACAGAGACATGAACCGGCTGATAGTGTTTGAGTCTTTGCTTTCCTTAACCGGGACAAACGCAGATTGGCGATTTAGGATTAAACCTTCTGAACAGCTGGACTTAGTATTGTCTCTTACTCACGATTTAATACAAAAAGGTTTCGTGAAAGGAAAATGGCCTTCTCACCTCAAAGTGCCTTCAGCTCCTTATAAGGCTTTTCATATTGACAAAAAAAGTTGGGATCAGCTGATACAGGCTCTTTGGGAGAATAAAGGGCAAAGCCTTGTCCTAGCGGGAGATCAACAAGGTGGGCGTGATTCCAAAAGTTTGCAAATAGCTGTTTCATGGTTGAACCACCTTTTGGGAAATGATGGTTATACGGTGGATTATCGACATAGCTATAACTCTTGGTCTTGGGCAAATAGAAACATAGAGGAGCTTATTAAAAATTTGGAACAGGAAAAAACAGACACCTTGATTATACATAGAACAAACCCCCTCTATACTTATCCTGATAAGGAGCGTTTGAAGTCTGCCATTCAAAAAGCCAAGTTGATCATTTACACAGGAGACAGGGAAGACGAAACAGGTCGCTGGGCACATTATATTTTACCGGATCATCATGATTTGGAAAAATGGTCTGATTGGGAGTTTCAAAAAGGGACACTGAGTGTTCAACAACCCACTATTCGTCCTTTATATCGTACGCGGGCTTTTGAAGACACGCTTATCAAATGGGTTGGGTTGTTAGCGGAGAAGACAAAATCAGTAAAAAAATTTGAAGAAAAATCATGGTATGAATATTTAAAGAAAAATATGAGTACCAATACAAAAGTTGGTTTTTCCTGGAATAACTTTCTTAAAACCGGCGTATATATTGAGAAGCCTGAACAAAGAGAAAGCCGGTTTCCGGCACGTTCTTTTAATTCTTCCGCGCTTTCCGCTATTGTTCCTTCTTCTGAGGCTGAGCACGATAAAAAAGGAGAGTACGAGCTTTTGCTTTACTCCACCAGTGGCTTAAAGGACGGTGCTTTGGCCAATGTTTCTTGGCTTCAGGAATTTCCCGATCCTGTTACAAAAATTTGCTGGGATAATTATTTATGTGTTTCCCCTTCAGATGCGCGTAAAAGAAATTGGAAAGAAGGGCAAGTAGTGAAAGTCATTAAGAGCCGTGGGATTTTAAAAAAACGAGAAAGTGCTAGTGTGGCTTTTAAGCAAACTTCGGAGGATATGAAGGACATATCTGAAAAGGAAAAGCTGGCAGGAAATTCAGCGGAAAAAGTGATATCAGTGCCGGTGCATATTCAGCCCGGGCAGGCCGATGGAGTGTTGGCTTTGGCTTTAGGGTATGGAAGAGAGCGCGCGGGTAAAGTGGCAAACCGAGTAGGAGTGAGTGCTTGGCCTTTGGCGGAAATATCTGTGGATGGTCAAATGATTTTTCATTCTTCGTCCACTCGTATTGAATCCACTTCAAAAAAAGTTTCTCTGGCCAACACGCAGGGGCATCATTCTATGGAGGGTCGGCAGATTATAGTGGAGACCACTTTAAAAAAATATTTAAAAAATCCCGGTGGGGCCATTCATCGTCATAAAATGTTCAGTCTTTGGTCTTCTCATCAGTATCCAAAACATAAGTGGGGAATGGTAATTGATCTCAACTCCTGCACAGGTTGTTCTGCTTGTGTGGTTGCTTGTCAATCCGAAAACAACATTCCAAATGTTGGAAAGGATTTGGTTCTGCAGGGAAGAGAAATGCACTGGATAAGGGTGGATCGTTACTACAAGGGTGACCCGAAATCACCTGAGACTTTACACCAGCCTGTAGTGTGCATGCATTGTGACAATGCTCCTTGTGAAACAGTTTGTCCTGTGGCCGCCACAGTGCATAGCGATGAGGGGACTAACGATATGATTTACAATCGTTGTGTGGGCACTCGTTATTGTGCCAATAATTGCCCTTATAAAGTGAGGAGATTTAACTGGTTTAACTATGCCCGGAAAGTGGAAAAACCTTTGAACATGGCCATGAATCCTGATGTAACCGTGCGATCCAGAGGGGTGATGGAAAAATGCACTTTTTGTTTGCATCGTATTCGTTCTGCACAAGCCCAAGCCAAGCTGGAAAACCGCGAGTTAAAAGATGGAGATGTTCAAACCGCCTGCCAACAGTCCTGTCCAACAGGGGCTATTGTGTTTGGCGATCTGAAAGACAAAAGCTCCGAGGTATATCGTTTATTTACAAGAGAGGATAGCTATTCTCTGTTGGAGGAGCTGAACACTCAGCCAGCGGTGCGGTATCAGGTAAAGGTGAGAAATAAAGATGATTCCAGTTCTGGGGAAGGAGATGGTCATCATCATGGGTAAAACTAATGGATAAATTACAGGGTTAAATTCATAAAAATGAAAAAAGAAATTACAAGTGTAGAAAAGAGTGGAGGGGGGAATAACCAAATTCAAAGACCCACTCTCATAACCGGAAAAAAAACTTTTAAAGATATTACAAACGATATTTGTTCCCTGACAGAAAAACTACCAGGCAAAGGGTACTTTGTGGCTCTTTTAAGCGCAAAGTCTTTGTTTCTGTTTTATATCTGTGTAATGGGAGCTATTGTGGCCGTGGGTATGGGGCTTATGGGTGTAAATCATCCGGTGGGTTGGGGAACGGATATTATTACTTTTGTGTTTTGGATTGGCATCGGCCATGCCGGAACTTTAATTTCTGCAATTTTGTTTTTATTTCGCCAAAAGTGGCGAACTTCCATTGCCCGCACTGCGGAAGCTATGACAGTTTTTGCAGTGATGACAGCCGGTATTTTCCCTTTATTGCATACAGGACGGCCTTGGTTGGCCTATTGGCTTTTGCCGTATCCCAACCAGCGAGGGCCTTTATGGGTGAACTTTCGCTCCCCCTTGGTGTGGGATGTGTTCGCAGTTTCCACTTACGCAACTGTTTCCATTGTGTTTTGGTATATCGGGATGGTGCCTGATATGGCCACCTTAAGGGATAGATCTAAGGGGATCCGTCGTCATATTTACGGCATTTTATCTATGGGTTGGAGAGGGACGGCCCGTAACTGGAGTCACTACGAAATGACTTATATGTTGCTCGCGGCTTTATCCACCCCTCTAGTGTTGTCTGTTCACAGTATTGTGTCTTTTGACTTTGCCACCGCCAGTCTTCCAGGCTGGCACACCACTATCTTCCCGCCTTATTTTGTGGCGGGAGCTATTTTTTCCGGATTTGGGATGGTGGTAACTTTAATGTGTCTGGTACGGCGATTTGTTCCTCGTTTTAAGGATTATGTGACCATCAACCACATGGAAGCCATGAATAAGATTATTATGCTTACGGGAATGATGGTGGGTTATGCTTATGGTTCTGAGTTTTTTATCGCTTGGTACTCTGGTTCCAGTTTTGAGCAGTATGTTTTTTTAAATAGGGCAATGGGACCTTATTGGTGGTCTTACTGGATTATGGTGAGCTGTAATGTTTTTATTCCTCAGATATTCTGGTTTAAAAAAGCGCGCAGAAGTATTATCACCATGTTTATTGTTTCCATTTTTGTTAATATTGGCATGTGGTTTGAAAGATATGTGATTGTAGTTACCTCTTTACATAGGGACTTTTTGCCAGCCAACTGGGGAATGTTTGATTTGACTTTTTTTGATTTTGGAGCACTAATTGGAAGCTTTGGAATGTTTTTCACTTTATTCCTGCTGTATATTCGAACATTGCCAGCTATTTCCGTGGCAGAGGTAAAAACAGTTGTTCATGAAGGTCATTAGTCGGGTTTTAGGGAAATATGTCAAGTGATTGACTTATCTGAATGGACTTTTTCAGGATCGACTGGTTAGGTTAGTTATTCGTGAAAAACCCACGCTTATTTCATCGGCTTATTATAGGAATCACCAGTATCTGCTGTATTGCTCTTATTGGTGCTGTTTTTATTTATCAATATTATCAAAAAAAACATGATCTGCCGGCACATATTCAAAAAAACCAAAACATAGGAAAAGAAGACTCAGAGATCACAGTGTATGATCTTAACACAAAACCCATTTTACTTTCTTCTTTTAAAAATAAAGTGATTCTGATCAACTTCTGGGCTACTTGGTGTGCCCCTTGTATTGAAGAGTTACCCTCGTTAAACAAGTTAGCGGGATATTTTCCAGAAGAATTGATTATTCTGGCTATATCCAATGAAAAAACAGATGATATAAAAAATTTTTTAATGGCGTTTCCTGATTTTCATTCCAATTTGATTCCTTCCAATATGGGAAGAAATCAAATGCTAGCCCATTTCAATGTTCGAGCTTTTCCTGAAACTTACATTTTAAACAAAGCTGGAAATTTATATAAAAAAATCATCGGGCCTCAAAAATGGAACTCTGAAAAATGGAAAACTGAAATCACACACCTGATCGAAGAAAATCAATAAAAATCAACCTGTATTTCTTAATGAAGGGAGTTTTTATAAGCTTCAAAAGCCCCAGCTATGGTATCGCCTTCTCCAGTTTGACTAAAATACTGCGCTTTATCTTTTAATGTTTGAGATTCACCCGGGGAAAGTTCTTTCAAAACAGAAAGCTGTATGGTTTTGCTTTTTTCTTTGGTTTCAATCCATATAGAATAAGCTCGACCTAATTCCACAATACATCTATGGGAATTTTCCATAGTAAGTATTGTGTTTACGATGTCAGGCAGATCCTTTGCGATCTGCTTTATGAGTTCTATAGGACATCCTTTCTTATGAACCGGCCAAAGTGCTGAACACACATTGTCACGTGATAATTTAAATCCTTCATTATCATATTCTCCAATTGTTGCAGTATTTAAAAGCAATCGCTCGATTCCTGTTTCGCTTTCTTTTATCAGAATAAATGGATTCATATTTTATACTCCACAAGATTGAATTTTCCAGCACTTGTTTTGTTCCATACACCAATGCTTGCCGGTTTATGGGTTTCCTCTTTGAAACTGAAAGCCAAGTTGTTGGCTTTTCAGTCCCGTGAAAACGGGGGAATCCAGTCAAAAAAACATACTTTTCCACGCTTGACTGATTATATACTGTTTTTCAGGAAACTTCAAATTTACTTTTTTTGACTGTTTGTGACAGGTATAGAAGCCTTGGAGGTTCTTCTTTTCAACCTTAAAGGCTTTATTTTAGAGACAAGTTCGATTAAATTTAATTTTTATCAATAATTGGCCGATCAGTGGGTATTATGAAGATTATCAATTTGGTTTTTCTGACTTTTTGTATGGGCTTTGCGAGTTATACATTTATCTTTGGTGGTATTTTTATGGCTGGTGGTTTTCCTAGTGGTGTGAGTGGTGTTTCCAAGATTTCCAGTGCCACTTCCAGTAAAAGCATGAAGGTGAAACTGTTAATGTCACAATTGGAAAGTTTGGCAGAACATATTAACCGTTTGACAGAAGAACGAAAGCAGTTAAAAGCAAAAGGCAGACTGACACCATTGGAGCAAGAACGTATCCTGAAAGAGAATCAGCTTTTATGGGCAGAGGCAAAACGACTGGAAAGAGAAGTAAAACAGCTTGTGAAAGATAAAAAGGCAATGCCACTCTCAAAGCTTATTCAGATGGAAAAAGATGTTTCTCATATACTGGTTCAGTGTGATAAAAATCAGCAAAGTATAGAAAGTATAATGAATCATGTTTCGCAGGATCAAAGAATGCCGGCCAGTCAACAAGAGACAAAAGAATAAAAACCGCTGTGTTTGTTTGATCTATGACCACGACAGGATTTGAACCTGTGACCTAGAGTTTAGGAAACTCTTGCTCTATCCAGCTGAGCTACGTGGCCACTTATGTCTGCTCGCCCGAAAACAGCTATTAACATACTGTTATCACTTGACTTTTTTATAAAACCTTCAAAAAATAACATACTTTTTCGGGGGATTCCTTAACTTACGCTTAGCGTCATTAACGAATCTGAATATTACCGAGTTTTAAGGAAGTGTATCGCGGATAACAGAGCGTTTTCTGGATGAACTAGTGGGTAATCTTCCAAAATTGTACCAAATTTGACAAAAAAATAAATATTTGTTAAACTCAACCTTATAAACAAATTTGGAAGGCATTTCTTATTATAAAATCAATATAAAAAATAAATAATAATAAAAGGAGGAGAAAAGTGAGCGTTTCTGTCAACCCTGTATCGTCACAGTCAAATCAATCGTCTCAGGCAAGTAAAGTAACCCCATCTGTAGGTAATAAGGTAACCCCATCTGTGGATAAGGTAACCTCATCATCGGTCGGTACTTTTTCTTCCATTATGGAAGATGAGGAAATTGCCCATTTGGATAAAATCAAAAATATATTAGATGTAGATGAGTCGCAGTACCCCTCTTTCGTCTTGGCTAAAAACAAGTCTCGGTTTAAAAAGAAGTTGGTATGGTACAAAGCAAAAAAAGACTGGTTGGATGTAGCTCCTTTGTATAAGGTGAATAAACTTTTTAAACAACAATCCAAAGAGTTGGAAGTTATCAGATCCAATAAATTGGACTATGAAATGGAACTGGAAACAGGTTCTTTGACTGCAAGCCAAAGAACTCATCGTAAAGATGAGTTGAAAATGTGTAAAATTCACGAAAAAATGGCAATACAGCTCATTACAAAGATGCAGTTAAAATTTAAACTTTGTCGTTAATCAAGCACTGAAATTTGGCGATTTTGAGCACTCCTTTTAGTGGACATACTCTTACCGATACTTCACCGATCGGGGGGCATGCGTTTTGTGCCACGCACGCGTCTTTTAGTTGTGTCTGCAAATATAGCTTTTTTGAACCTGAGCGGTGAAGTATAGGTAAAGAGCATACTCTCACTAACTGGACTTATTCAAGACTGAATAAATAATAAAGCATTATATTCGGCAAAATTCGAATCTCGAATCTTTACTCCCTCAAAACCCTTTAAATAGCTTGTTTTAAACGCTCCCGATTTTGCATAAAGAAAAATCAATAACTTTTAAACAAGGAGACTGCCATGACGAAACAAACAGTTAAAGTGCAAAAAAAATTATTGAAAAAATCAAAGGCGAAAAAAATAATAGCAGTGTCTACAGGCAAAACTTTGGATAACTTGCACGATAGATTCTTTAAAAGATTTTTTTCAGAAATTGCATTTGCCAAAGAGATCTTTAAACTGGTCTTATCTCCAGAAGAATTTTCAGCCTGCGACTGGGATACTTTAAAAGTGGAAAAAGACAGTTTAAAAGATAAAAGGGCAGACTTAGTTTTTACAGTCGCTCTTAAAGACAACCCTTCTGCCAAGTTTCAGTTCTGTATCCTTCTGGAACACAAGTCCTCTTACAATAAAAATCTCTTCCGGCAGGTGTTATCCTATCAGACTCTTCTCTATGAACGGAAGTCAGACAACATTATAGCTGTTATTCCCATTGTGTTTTATCATGGAAAAAAGCCTTGGAGCTGGCCTATTTCTTTTCAGGAAGCCATTTTTGGACTGTTTTTTAATAAAATTCCTGTTTCCTTTCGTAAAAGTATGTTAGATTACAAGTTAAAGTTGTTGGACACCCATGATCCACAAGTTCAAAAAGCTTTAAAGGATCCAAACATTCAAAGCCGTGGAGCATTAGCATTGTTAAGCAAGATATGGTTTTTAAAGAAGAGTGTGCCGGAGTTGTTGGAGTTTGTGTCTGCGTTTTCAGTTTTTTCGGGAAAGCGAGAGGATTTGATATTAAGTGCAGTGGATTATTTGAAGTCAGCGGGTGGAGTGAGTGTTGAATTATGGAAAAGAGTTGAGCAGTTGGCCATAGAAAGAAGTTTATTAAAAAGAGGAGGTTATATGGACATAAGAGAAGAGATTAAATTAGTGGGCATACAAGAAGGCATGCAGAAAGGTCTAAGAGAAGGTATGCAAAAAGGAATACAAGAAGGTATGCAAAAGGGTCGTCAGGAAGGTTTACAAGAGGGTATGCAAGAAGGCATGCAGAAAGGTCGACAGGAAGGTCGTCAAGAAGGTCATCAGGAAGGTCGTCAGGAAGTGGTACTTAATATGCTAAAAAGCAAATTAAAGCTTTCTTTTATTTCTGAGATGACAGGTCTTTCTGAAGAGGAGATCAAAAAGCTGAAAAACAATTCTTAATACCAATATTTCATTCTGCGTTCGCACTTTAGCCGAGTCTAAAATTTACAGAATTAAATGAACCTTTTGCCATTATACAGGTTGGACAACCTTTTTCCTATTCTCCGATTCCTAGAGTGTTACAAAGATAAGCGACTGAAAGCCAGTTCTAACTGTTTTTTACTCACATTGGCTTTTATTTCTTGACTTTTTACCACCCCCCGTTAGTCTGGGAATATCCATATTAAATGACATTTTTTTGCAAATTAACAAGGAGGTTTTTTTATGAAACTGATGAAATTTATAATAGTGACAGATTTTATTTGGAGAGAAGCTTTTATCCAAACCAAAAACAGTCTTATAAAGATTCCACACTTTAATAATTTTGTTCTGAAAACTATACTGGTTTTATTATTTTTAAGCTTATTTTCTTTAGGTTGTGAAAAAAAAGATGCAGGTTCAACCGGCGCAAATGCTAAACCAGATGCTAGTACTCCCACGGGTGCAGGTGGTTCAACGGAAACAGGGACTAACCCAGAAGCAGGCACTCAACCAGAAGCAGGGACTAACCCAGAAGCAGGCACTCACCCAGAAGCAGGCACTCACCCAGAAGCAGGGACTAACCCAGCAGGTGCAGGTACTCAACCGGGCGCAAGTACTCCAGCTGGCACTGGTGCTCCAGTCTGTAATGTCGATAATTATAAAGAATATATAAAGCAACCAGGTGTCCATAATTGCAACCTATCTCAGGCGTATTTATACAGTGTGGATTTGCGTAATGCGAATTTGGTTGGAGCGAATTTAGCCGAAGCGAATTTAAGCGGGTCATTTTTGCGCGAGGCGAATTTGAGCTATGCAATTTTGCGTGAAGCGGATTTGCACAATACAAGGTTTCACGAGGCAAATTTGAGCCATACGAATTTGCAACAAGCGAATTTGTTCAATGCAATTTTGCAGCAAGCGAATTTGAATAATGCGAATTTGACTGGGGCAGATATGCGTTACGCGAATTTAAATGGGGCGGATTTTACCAATGCGAATTTGACTGAGGCGGATCTGCGTCATGTGAGGCATTTGCAAAAGGCTCGTTATTTGAGCAAGGCGAATTTTACCGATGCGAAAGTCACAGAACTACAACAGAATTATTTAATCTCACAAGAGATAAGCGGTTTTGTTGTTGTAGATTAATTTTTTTTTTACTTTGGTACTTATATCAGCCGGGCTTTACAATTAGACGCGTGCGTGGAAAACCCGCATGTTTGAGATCGTGCAATGAAGTATGGTAAAGAGCACTCCACAATAAACAGACTTATTAAGAACCGATTCCTTAATTTCTAAAAAAAATGAAAAAACGCGTTCATGCTACAACCGTTTTGCCCAAGGGGTGTTATGTTGAAAACCGCCAGTAAATTTATTTTCCTAGCCGTTTTGTTTTTCTTTTTATGGATAGAGGAGAGTCAGATTGTTCCTTATCTTTTTTTTGGTCTTGTAATACTCCCATTACATATTGATTCATAAAGGTATAAGCTTCTTCCACTCTCGCTATACGCTCACTATTTAATTGGTCTACTTTTGTGCGCATAACTTCAAAATAAGTAAAGAAAGCTATAACAAAAAGCGAACCAATACCAACAGCCCACCATTTAAATTTATCCACATGCTTATTTATCACTTCTGCTGTTTTTGAATCTATCTGTGAGAGATATAGCTTAAACTGACCATTCATATTGTCTTGAAATGACATAAACTCATGTTTCATATCTTTCTTAAATGACATAAACTCATGTTTCATTTCCTGTTTAAATAATGAAAAATCGGCTTGAGTGACTGGTTCTTTTTTTGAATCCGACACTGACATTCCTCCGGGGATGTGGTTCATTTATACTTATCCAGAATAAAGAAAAATGGTTCACAAGTCAATAATAGCAAATCAAGCTTTACCGCATTTTTATTAAGTTTTTATTAAAAATGTGACAGTATTTATCTCAATACCAATGTTCTATAAACCTTCTCTAATCTGAAACTTTGGAAAAAAACTTTGAATAAAGGCCATTATTCTTGATTTTTGTCCTTACTTTAAAAATTTATAGTCATTTGACTACAAAATAATTTTGTAGTATATTGACTACATTATGAAAAAACACAAATGTTTTAAATGCCATAAATCCATTGAACATCAAAGTATTTATGGTCTACATACAGACTGCTTTCAAAAGTGGTTTGCTGTACAGGATTCGTCTGAATTTTATGACCTGGATTTCAAAAAAACAACATCTTACTCCTCTTCTCATTCTGCCACATTCACAACAAATAAAGACAGTTTTTATCATGGTCGATATCGCAAATATTCAGCCAAACTTGGAGACCAACAATACATCTTAAAAGTTGAGGAACCAGGGTTTCCTGACTTGCCAGCTATGGAATATCTTTGTAATCAGATAGCCTCTCTTCTGAATTTGAAGGTGCCGGAATATTATTTAATCCTGTTTTCAGATGAGAGCAATACAAAAAATAAAGCTACGACTACTAAAATGAATAAAGAAGAACAAGAGTCAGAGAAGCTGATAACTTTTGTCACTAAAAATTTTATGCAAGGTACTGTTGGAAGCTTACACCATCTCTATAAATATGTACCTAAAAGCCATTATAATTGTGAAACCTTAATAAAGGTTATCCAAGAGAAAACAAGCAGATTAAGAGATGTGGAAACATTTGTAGAAATCTGCCTTTTTGATTCCTTTATTGGAAATGGAGATCGGCATGGTAGAAATTTAGGCATCATAGACACTGGCAAAAAAAGACAGCTTGCTCCCATGTATGATAATCCCTCTAATTTTGGAGTGCAAGATGAAAAAATGCTGGGCCCCCAGTTTAACTTTAGTGGTTATATTTGGACCTCTAACTCAAAAGAACCAAAGACCAATGATTATCTGAAAGAATTTAAAAGGTTAAATTTAGAAACAGCTTGTTTGAAGTTTGCTAAAAAAGTTATTCGTCAATTTCCCTTATTAATGGAGGAGATAAAGCTCTCTGAAATTTCAGAGAAAAGAAAAAAATCCTTTGTCAATTATTTGAAAAATCGCTTGGAAGATTTAAAAAAACTGAAAAAAAGAGGTAACAGCTAAGAAGTTAAAGACTTTAACTAAAAAGTGGCATTAAAAAAGCCTGAACCAAAAAGGTAACATTAAAAATATGAAAACTAAAAACAGATTATTATATAAACCGTTGGATTTTTATTTGGAAAGACGCAAAACCCGTTCGTATGTAGGCCGGTTAAGCCGGCAAAAAGGGAAGTTTGTTTTTGAGTATGACAAGGCTTATCTTTATAGTGAAAACCCTATTGCTATAGGACCGGATTTGCCTTTGAAAAAAGCACGGCATGTTTCTTTAAAACTTTTCCCCTCTTTTGCAGACAGGATCCCTTCCCAAAAAAATCCGGCTTATAAGGAATACTGTCGTGATGTGGGCCTAAGTCCTTTTGAAAAAGATCCTTTTATGTTGCTAAGTGCCTTCGGAAAAAAAAGCCCTATCACCCCTTTTGTATTTGAACCAGTTCAAGAGCAAAAAAAGTTTTCTGCGGAAGATTTACGATCTTTCAGAAAGAGCTTGGGCCTTTCCATAAGGGAATTTGCCAATTTATTTGATATTTCCTCTTCCACTGTCTACCGGATAGAAAACAACAAAACCACCGGAAGGGATGTTTTAAAAAAAATAGCTGATTATTTTCAATATCCCAAAATGACCTTGGATAAAATAAAACACACTGGCAAAAAAATTCAAGAGCAAAAAAAAATCTTTGTCGAGCAATTTTTCCAAAGAAAAATAATGCAAGATCTGTACGCAGTTTTAAATGAACTTACAACCCCGGACTTTTTAATTGAGCATATAATTAATGATAAAATTCGTGAGTTTATAAAAGAAACAACCGGTGAGGATCGTTTACAATCCATACCTCATTTATTTTTTGAAAAGACAGCTTTTTCTCTTATAGAAACATGGCAACCGGATAAAGCCACTCTTGGTTGGGAAGGCTTGCACTATGTACCTCCTGTTACCTTCACAGACAAAGAAACCGGGAACCTTATATCTAACCCCAATATTAAAGATATTACACCTGAAATGATAAACTATTGGGAAAAAAGGTCTGATGAAGTAAAAAGTCCGATTCTCCAATACCGATATGGCGGGTTGGTATGGGATTTCTCAAAAAAAATCAGAAACAAAAAGCCAGATATAGTTATTGCGCGTAGGTTTATTGATTCAGCCATACAGCAAGCGGAGATTGACCAAAAAAGTTCTCATTTACAAAAACAACTGGAAAGAGCTTTAAGGTTGGCTATCTCTCTCGATGACAAGGAGAGAGTTTTGTATTTAAGAGATATTATTATCAAGTATGAAAAAAAACACTCTGAAGATGATAAAGCCGGAACATGGGGGTATTCTTATGATCTTTTAATAGGAGATAAAAATTTATTTCAGAAAATCCCCTTGGAAAAAAAACAAGAAAAGCAAATTATAGAAGAGCTTGAAAGAAAATTAAAATGTTTTTCTGCTAAAGACCCAAACACCTTTGATTCGCACTCTGTTGAGCTTATCGTTGTAAAATTAGCACCCTATTATAAAAATAAAAATGATCAGGAAAACATGAAAAGAGTTTTACTCATATACCGGGATTCTTTTTTACATGGCCCTTTGCCAATAATGATCGGAGCTACTATGTTAAAAAAAGTGGAACAAATACTTCGCCAGTATGGACTATCTGAAGAGGCAAAAGAACTGGAACCAAGAATGCGTGACTTGCAAAAAGAAAGTTTAAAAGAGCTAAAACCTGTATCGGTAGCTATTCCACTGCCACAGGAGCAAATTCAAAAAAAATTAGACAAAAACTCTCTATCTGAAGCATTATTGGTCATATCCACAAACTTTATTCCTGATAAAAAAAAAGCTCAAGAGACAGTTTGTACACTCGCAAAAGAACATCCTATCAGATTTATGTTCTCTCATCAGATTATGGATCATACAGGAAGAACAACAGCTGAAGTAGGACCTATAAAAGATGACTTGGAAGGACATATTGTTCAGCATATATCTCAAGAAATTAGCTATAATTGTATTTTTATTGATATGGGTTTAAGTCATCTACAAAAAACAAAATCTCTTAATGCTCATACTCTTTCAGAACATTTGCTTAAGTCACCTGTATTTCCAGAAGCACATCATCAGATCATTAAAGAAGGCTTAAAGCTTTTTTTTGATGAAAACTATATTGCAAGTTGTTCTATACTTTTGCCTCAAATTGAGTCAGCCATCAGACATTTAATAGCTGTTAATGGAGGTCAAATCTATCAGACTGACTGCTCTCCTAAAGAAAAAGGCTTTGAGTTAAGACCCTTTGGTGCTCTTATCAGAGACCCTATATTTACTAATTTTTTTAAAAACAACATAAGTGTACCGGATTACTTTCAGGTTTTATTTGTCGACAAAAGAGGGCTGAACATAAGAAACATGATTTGCCACGGGCACTTTCCTGCCGAAAATTTTAATAGGATGATAGCTGTTTGTGTTATTCATGCTTTGCTTGTTTTATCTTTAGTAAAAAAGAATATATCATGATTATTCAATATGTAATCTCATCTGCTATGGCTTCAGCCGGGTTTCACACATTAAGTTTAGGTAATTTTTTTGCCTATTAAAGAAGAGATAGATTAAAAGCTGAATCAAATAAAGTGTGAGATCACAGTGAAAAGTTTGGTTTTGTGGTGCTTTAGTCTCTATTTTTCCGGTTTAAGGCTTGATTTTCAAAGTCAAAATTGGCACAATAAAATTAATTATGTCAAATATGGCAAAAATCAAAGCGAGTCAAGAGTTACTGCTATAATAAAATTTTGTGTCAGGGGAGAATCAATAATGAAAAAAAAACCAACCTCACTTGAAAATAGAGAAGAGATTGTGGTTGATGGAGTTAAATTGATCAAACCCATAATCACCTATGAAGGTAGTATAGTTAGCGGGATAGTTAAGGGGGACGAAGAGAGCCTTCGAGAAAATAGAAAAAGAATAATAAAAAGAATGGCTGAAGTATACAAAGAGATTCAAGACGAACAAAAATAATCTTATAATTTAAACTTCATTTCTAGTAATATTTTTATGTTTGAACTGGCTTTTTTTATCATCCCTTCCTTTTTTACATATCTTGGTTATATTCATAGTCAGCGTAGAAAACAAATTAATATTTTCTCTCAATGGGTATTCCTGCCTATTCTCTTTATATACTCTTGTATATCGGTCGTAGTTTATTTTTTGATTTAAAATGTGATTATTTCAATATCAAACAAATTGCAGAGTGCATCAGCCAGATGTCCTTCAGGGGATTACTTTTAGTTTGTGTAACAGCATATCTTATAGGAAGTTTTTGCAGTTTATAAAACCTGTTAAGGTTCTTAAAATTTTTGATTTATTTCATCAAATAGAACCTGTCAATGAAACACGGAACATGATAGAAAAAACATTAAATAAAACCTCTCTTATTGTATTTCTGGAAAACGGCAACCTTCATGTTGGCATTCCTACCTCGTATGATGTTTATTCCAATGGAGTACACAGCTTCGATATTGACTTGATATTTTCCGGCCATAAAAAAGATGGAGAAATTAATTATCATACAAACTATCTTAATTTGTCAAAAAAAGTTAAAAGACTTTTTTATCTAAAAAATGTTGCATCTATCGGGAAATTTAACTACAAAATTTTTCTGTATTTCTTGGATAAGAAATCAAATAAAAACTGTGTAGAAAACGAAATTATTAAACAAATTAAAATAATTCAAGAACCAAAAAATTAAAAGCTGGAGAAAAACAAATATGTACCTATTATGTTTATGTGTATGAGAGTGTTGTAATCATTGTTCATTACCATTGTTTTGTTGATTTATGATACTCTATAAAATTGAGCTTTTGTTTATTTTATTAATAAAATCTTTTACAGGTATATTGCTCATCATTTCAAAATCACATGGCAATCCAATTCTGCCAATGTTCCTTATGTGCTTATCTAAATATTTTATTGATTTTGGATCATTATCAACAAGAATGCTATTTCTTCCTTCCTCAATACACACTCTGCCAGTTGTTCCAGAACCAGAGAAAAAATCCAAGATCAGAGAATTGGGATAAGAAAGCGATTTTACAAATCGTCTAACCACTTCCAAGGGTTTTTGTGTTGGATGTCCTACTCTTTCTTTTGAGTTTCCATTTAATCTTGGTATTTCCCATACATTTGTAGGATTTTTTCCTTTTTCAATATTATCTGGATTCAACCTTTTGTCTCTTAAAGCCATTTTCTTCGCCTCAAAATTATAAGGAACTCTAACAGAATCAAGATCAAAATAATATTGTTTTGTTTTTGAGAGCCAAATAATTTCTTCATATCTATTAGCAAAAAACCTATGAGCAGACATTCCGTTTTTATAATGTGCATGGTTCCCCTTATTGCTCACAAAGGAGCAGGAATTTGTCACAAGGCGTAAAGTGATCCCTTTAAAGTTGAAAAATATATTCAAAACAAGTTTTAAATGGTAGTGGGGTAATTACCTGTAAAACAGGCGGAACAAAAACCATTTTCTTTTTGATTGTGTGATACGACTAAGCTTTTTTCCTCTATTCTATCTTTCCTAGTTGAGCTTTGGACGGCTTTCATCAAACCTTCCTCTGAAAGAAAAGCCAAAGAATCCACCTGTAAATAGCTTCGTATCTCCTCCACACTCATTTTTGTTGCTATCAATTCGTTTTTTTCTGGTGTATCCACTCCGTAAAAACAAGGCCCAGTGATAGGAGGGGAGGATACGCGAAAATGTATCTCCTTTGCGCCAGCCTGCCTTAACATTTTCACTACAGATCTGGAAGTAGTACCCCGAACGAGAGAGTCATCCACCACCACCACTTTTTTGTTTTCAATCAACTGCCTTTGCGCGCTTAATTTAATTTTAACTTTAAAATCCCGAATACTCTGGGACGGATGAATAAAAGTTCTCCCGATATAATGGTTTCGCACGATACCCATATCATAGAGAATGCCACTTTTCTCACTGTAACCAATAGCGGCAGGCACACCACTATCAGGAACGGGAATAACCAAATCAGCTTGCACAGGTGCTTCCTTCGACAACACACGACCCATTTCCTTTCGACTTTGATACACATTTTTGCCAAACACATGGCTGTCAGGGCGAGCGAAATACACATGCTCAAACACACAGCGATGTACACTTTCGCTTTTCACGAAATAAGATTGAGAGCCTTGTTTATTAATGATCCATATTTCTCCAGGTTCAATTTCACGAATCAACTCCGCTCCTATGAGATCGAAGGCGCAGGTTTCCGAAGCCACCACCCAAGATTTATGTTCCTGTCCTCTTTCATCCTTCCACTTTCTCTGTCCTAATACCAGAGGTCTAAACCCTTTATGATCCCGCACAGCTATCAGGTTGTTTTTTGTCAAAAGAACCAAGCTATAGGCACCCTCTAAAAGCTTAAGGTTTTTTTTCAGATTATCTACCAAAGTAAGATTACTTTCCCGTGCCAGCAAGTGGACAATACACTCCGTATCACTGCTACTGTAAAAAATACTTCCCTGATCCATTAATTCTTTTTTCAGCTTTGAAAAGTTTACGATATTACCATTGTGTGCAAGAGCCAAAGGCCCACTGGAAAGCAAAGCCGTTAAAGGCTGAATGTTTTTCTTTTTGTCCCCACCCTGAGTAGAGTAACGAGTATGCCCAATAGCGGAAAAACCTTTTAATTTTTTCAACACTCTTTCGTTAAAGACCTCCCCCACCAACCCGGAACCTCGATGAATAAGATGTTTTTCTTTATATAAGGAAACAATACCTGCTCCCTCCTGACCACGATGTTGTTGGGCATAAAGTCCCAAATAAGTCATCCATGCTGATTCCGGATCATTCCAAATTCCAAATACCGCACACTTATCATTCCAACTTCGACTCACAAAACCTCCTCAGAAAAGCAGATGTTCTTTTGTCTTCCTAAACATAAGCTTCACGCGCCACTCGATCACGGCGGTTTTTTTCCTTGGCATCTGCCACAACCTGCTGTTGCTCCTCCAACAAAAACTTACGCAAATACATCATAGCCTCCTTCCACTCAGAATCTTTATCCAAAAGCTTCTGATAATCCTTATTTTTTGCACTGTTTGACTTATTTAAAATATAACACCATAACTCCTGAAAATCAATCGAAGAACTTGTTTGTTTAGTGGACAAGTGCTCTTTACTCATACTTCACCGCTTAGGTGAAAACATGCGTTTTGCCACGCACGCGTCTTTCAGCCACGGGGTGCTCAAAGCCGAACTCGCCTCGTGTTGAGTATTGATAAAGAGATTCTTTCACGGACACTTTTTGTGGGAAAGTACCTGAAAAAAGAGTGTGATAATTAAAGCACTAAGGGTTTTTCACGGGGTACTATTTATTCAGGATCAACTTCTATGGATGACCAAATTATCAATAAAAAGGGAGTAAACCAAAAAACAAGCGATTTTTTTAGCAATTTTTCAGGACAGAATAAGAAATTAGCCCCCGAATCTATAAAATTAGCACCAGAATCCACAAAAAAGAAAATAAATGGTAAAGTTTTTTGGAAAGTCTGCCGATAAAACCGAACATGAAGTTATTTTGTAGAAACAAAAAACAGCACTACCCCCCCCCCGGTACTCTGCGTCATAATCTGAGCTGGATATCCAGCATTCAAAAAACTTTTTTACACTTACACACACTAACTGGAAAATCCTTTGAAAGCACCAAAATTTTTTATCTGAAAAACCTTGCTTGGTTGTATCAGCTGATTTGTTCATACTTGTCTCACGGGTTCAAACAGCTGTGTTACCACACTAGTATCTTTGCAATTAATACAAAATCTATAATTGATATGGCTTTTACAATTTCACCGGGTATCCCATTTTATTTAAAATATAAAAACAAAGGCAGATTTTTTAGCAAACAGGTTGTTTAAAGTATGAAAACAAAGGCAGGTTTTACGCTTACTGAAGTGCTGGTAACACTGACGCTCGTTGGGATTCTTTCCGGGATTGCCACTGTTTCTTATAGAAGCACAAAGGTAGATAATGAGAAAAGAAATATAAAGTCATCTTCTCAGATGTGGGTGGGTAATCTTTCAACCTGTATAGTCTCAAATGGTGGGTGGAAATTATGCCAGCGTTGCACAGACCCCGCAGACCAAACAGAATGTCCAACACCAAATCCCCCCTGCCAAGCAGGTAAAAAACTAGTGTTCCCTTGCAAAGCAGAAGGATCAACACAAACAGAGATTAAAAAAAACTTAAAAAAAATATTGAATTATGATTGTCCCACTGATGCTGATTGCATAATTAACACAAGGAGTGATGACGATTCATCGGAGAAAAAGCATCAATATCATTGCTTAAGTATACAGAAAGAAGTTTCAGGAAAAAAACTTCAGGTTATTGCTCGTGTTCAGTGGAGTAACCCAAGTATGTTTGATATGTGGTGTAACAAAAAAGATAGTGATTTATCTGATTATGTAAATGTAACCCTATCCAATATATGCAGAGAGGGTGCGCCTAAACAGATAGGTGGACCGGGAGCGAACAAGCTAGCACCTTGTGATGGTTTTCAATAACAAAGAGGAAAATAAAATGAAAAAAAAACATATTTTAAAACTACAAAACAATAATTCCGGTTGGAGTTTGATTGAGACTCTACTAACAAGTGGCCTATTGTTAGCAGTAGGTTCTGGTTTAATAAAACTGACTGAAATATCTGTCAATAAGTCTAAAGTGGTACAAACAAATATAGAGGAATCTGCCCTAAAGAGTACAGTAAAAGAGCTATTGGAAAGAAGGCTTAAGTGTGTAGAGAATATTCATACAACAGCCATAGATAGGGTTACCGGTACAACAGTTAAAAGTTTTAAAAGATTGACGGACGGAAATTTAAATGTGGTTTTCGCAAAAACTGCGACCTCACCCCCTTTTCAAGCATTCCAGGGTGGTTTTGTTGAAGTTCAGAAAATGGAATTTAAAGACCCGGACACGACAAACACTGACACTGAAGAAAGAATCTTAACAGTTTATTACAAAAAACCTAACTTAGGAGAATATGCGACAGTTAACAGGTCTTCCTGCACAACCACAAATCAAACAGGGTGTTTTTCCTTTTCTTGCAATATGAAATATAAGTGCACTAATTCCGCTTGTGATAATACAGGCGACAAGTGCAAATCCATTGGGTGTGCAAGTGGAAGGTTGGTTAAAACCGACATAGATTGTTTCCGGGTGGATGATCAAGACGACACAACTGCAAATCTGACTGGTAGTAAAGGCCGTACCTTAATTGGCTGTGGGGGAACAAATGCTATTGCAAAGAGCCGGACAACCGCTATCGGGTTTGGAGCGGGTGCAAGTGTTAATGAAGTGGCCAGCACCAACAACCATGTAAATACCTTTATGGGATATAAGGCAGGGACAGCCACCACGACAGGTTATTTTAATACTTTTATAGGTACTCTGGCTGGTTTTTCAAATACCATAAAAACGGGTAATACCTTCATAGGGCACAGGGCTGGTTATGACAACACAGACGGATATGACAACACATTCATAGGTCTTTGGGCAGGTGAGAACAACACCGAAGGGGACTTTAATGTTTTTATTGGCCACCGGGCCGGACGAAACAACACAACTCCAAATGAAAATACTTTTGTGGGGGGGAGAGCTGGTCAAGACAATATTACAGGGTCAGGGAATACTTTTATAGGTGGTCAATCAGGAAGATACAACACTGCGAGTAACAACACATTCATAGGGAATTATGCTGGTCATCTAAACACCACTGGTAATCAAAATACTTTTGTAGGAACACGGGCCGGGCATGGAGACGCCACCAGCATTATAGTAAGCTATTCAACACCACCCGTTACCAGAACACCTGACCAAACAGGTGTGAATAATACTTTTGTGGGTTTTGAATCTGGAAAAAAAAACAATGAGGGTAACAGTAATACCTTTATAGGTTCTATGGCTGGAAAGAACAACACCCGTGGCAGTGGTAATACTTTTATGGGCAACAATGCCGGGGAAAAGACCGCAACGGCGGGGAATAATACCTTTATAGGAGCGGCGGCAGGTTATTTATGTGGTACTGGAAACAACAATACTTTTATGGGTTATCAGGCAGGTTATAAAACCACTAGACACAACAATACTTTTGTGGGTTTTCAATCTGGATATAACAAACCCTCTGGAGATAACAACACTTTTCTAGGGTGGAAAACTGGTTATAATAACCAAGCGGACAAAAACACCTTTATAGGATCTGAAGCCGGGTATAATAATACCAGTGGGAATAAAAATGTTTTTGTTGGAGCTGAAACCGGACATAATACCACCACCGGTTGGGAAAATACCTTTATAGGATATCAAGCAGGTAATAGTAACACTATAGGGAAAAGCAACACTTTTATAGGTCACCTTGCGGGTTTTCATAATATCAATGGCGAGCGCAATACCTTTATGGGTTATAGGGCAGGTACACAAAACCTAGTCGGGCAGAATACTTTTATAGGATACAACGCGGGACAAGCTAACACCACCGGGCGGGAAAATACCTTTATGGGTTATTATGCCGGAGAGAAAAACACCACCGGTGAGGAAAATACTTTTATAGGTTATCACGCAGGAAAGGACAACACCACAGGTATAGAAAATACTGCTATGGGATACAAGACAGGAGAAAAAAACCAAACAGGTAATCATAACACTTATATAGGGTATGAAGCCGGATATAGTAATCTCCAAAGCAAAAACACTATGATAGGTTTTTCGGCAGGGGAACACAACCGGTACGGGTACGATAATACTTTTTTAGGGTACATGGCTGGTGCAGATAGTGGGAAGTACGCCGCAGGCGATGGAAATACTTTTATAGGACATGAAGCTGGAAAGGAAAGTGGAAGTGGACGACATAATACTTTCATAGGGTATGAAGCAGGAAAAAATACCACCGGTAACAATAATATAATTCTTAAAGCCGGGAATCGTACAAAAAGAAAAGCCTATGGAAATGGCAACAGTAATTGGAGTACCACTTCTATTGAAAAAAACAATCACAATATTCTTATAGGTTCTTTTTCCAATGAAAAAGAGAAAGAGCTTATGAGTAACAATTCAAATTACCTTTGGATACAAGGTTTAATTGAAGGAAACGCAAAAGAGGAATGGGTGGCCATAAACAATAATCTTGAGGCTAATAACCTTTATGCCTCTTTACAATCATCATCTGACAAACGACTTAAAAAAGATTTTAAAACCCTTGAAACACCGCTGGAAAAGATAAACCAATTAAAGCCTTATAGCTTTAAATGGAAAAACGCAGATTCCCGGAAAGGAAAACACTTTGGTTTTATTGCACAGGAAGTAAAAGACACAATCCCGGAAGTGGTGGAAAAAGACCGGAAAGGTTTTTTTACAATCAGATACACAGAGCTAATCCCCTGGCTGGTGTCAGCGTTTAAAAAGTTTCAAAGCAAAATAAAAGCACAAATAAACAACCTGTTTGTTAAGGTGGATAAGCTTACAGAAAGTGACCAAGAACAAAATCAGCTTATGGAAAGCTTTACACAAACCCTTCAGAAACAAAGCCGACTAATAAAAACTTTACAACAAGACCAAGCTCGGCTCAAAAAAGAAAACGCTTTACTAAAAAAAGAGATAAAAGAAATCCGTGAGAGAAGGTATGCTAAAGCGAGGTGATCTTAAGACAGTGGTAGTGGATACAACCATTATGGAGAAAGCAATAGGGTTGATATAAGTACCAAAGTAAAAAAATTATTCTACAACAACAAAACCACTTATATCTTTTGAGGTTAAATAAGTCGCCAAGTCTGGATCAACTTTCGCACTAGTAAAATTTGCTCCACTCAAATTTGCTCTAGTAAAATTCGCTCCCCGCAGATCCGCCTCGATTAAATTTGCCCTTCGTAGATTTGCTCTGTATAAATTTGCATTGCGCAAATTCGCTCTTTGCAAAATCGCATCGCTCAAATTTGCATTGGACAAATTCGCATTGCTTAAATTCGCTTCGGTAAAACTTGCCCCCCTAGACAAATTCGCAAAGCTCAAAATTGCATTGCTTAAATTCGCATTGGTAAATTTCGCACTGAGCGCATGTACTCGGCGCAACATCGAATCGGACAAATTTGCTCTGGTAAAATCCACGTTTATCAAATTCGTCCCGGTCAAAATCACCCCTTGCAAATTTGCTCCGCGAAAATTTGCTCCGCGAAAACTCGGCCTAAGCAAAAACCACCTTTTAATAAAATTCACACCTGCTAAATTGCAATTATGGTCGCCAGGCTTATATATATATTCTTTATAATTATCGATATTACATACTGGAGCACCCGTTTCCGGTTGAGCACTTGCTTCTGTTTGAGCACCCGCTTCTGTTTGAGCACCTGTTTCCGGTTGAGTACTTGCTTCTGTTTGAGCACCTGTTTCCGGTTGAGTGTTTGCACGGGGAGGAGTGGGTCTTTCAAACATTGAAGGACCTATATTCATTTTTTTTAAAGCGGTCCTTTCGATTTCTAATACTTCTTTCTGTCCTTCTATCTCCTGACGCTCATCGGGTTTTAAATTCTCATTGCTAAGTTTAGCATCCAGATCTTTCAAATTATCTTCTATCGATTCCAAATCTTTTGCTTTTAGATCCTCCAATACTTTTATATCTTCTTCTTCTGTTTGAGCACCCGCTTCTGTTTGAGCACCTGCATCTTTTTTTTCACAACCTAAAGAAAATAAGCTTAAAAATAATAAAACCAGTGTAGTTTTCAGAACAAAATTATTACAGTGTGGAATCTTTACAAGACTGTTTTTGGTTTGGAAAAAAACTTCTCTCAAAATAAAAATAAAACCTGTCACTATTATAAATTTCATCAGTTTCATAAAAAATCTCCTTGTTAATTTGCAAAAAAATATCATTTAAGACTAACGGGGGGTGGTAAAAAGTCAAGAAATAAAAGCCAATGTGAGTAAAAAACAGTTAGAACTGGCTTTCAGTCGCTTGTTTTTGTAAAACTCCCGGAATAAGAGAATAGAAATTGCTGGTTTAAAATCAGAATTTGCAAAAAATCACTTGCTTGTTTTTGTGTTTCTGGTAATAGTGAGTAGTCCTCTGTGAAAAAGTATGTTATTTTGACTGGATTCCCGCCTGCAAGGGACTAAAAGCTAACAACTTGGTTTTTAGTTTCCAAGGGAAAGTACATGAAAAAAAGTGTTGATAATTGAAACACTGGGGTTTTTCACGGACGACCAAGTTACTTTTTTTGCAAACTTTTGTTTTTTGGAGTGGATAAATGAAAACACATTCAGGCGCAAAAAAAAGATTTCGTCTTACGGCCAGTGGCAAAGTGAAGAGAAAACAAAGATATGTTCGCCATTTGTTGGTTAATAAATCTTCGAAAAGAAAGCGTCATCTTGGCAAAACGGCTTATGTGTCCCCTTCTTTTACCTCTGAAGTAAAAAAGATGTTGGGGGCTGGTTGATTTTTCAGATGTGATGAATATTCGCCAAGAAAGTTATAAGGTTTTACAGCTTTGTTCTCTTTTTAGTGCTCTGTGAAAAAACTTTATGGTAACACAGTAAATGTAATTTGTGTTGCTCTAAAACAGTAGCAGTATTGATTATTTTTAAAGCAGTGTTGTACTACTTTATATACATATTTAAAACTGGAGTTGAAATCATGAGAGTTAAAACAGGTAGTGTAAGAAGAAAAAGGCATAAAAAGATATTAAAGAGAGCCAAAGGGTTTTATTCGGCAAATAGTCGCTGTTTTACGGTGGCAGTGGAAAAAAGTGACAGGGCTTTGGCTTATCAGTATCGTGATCGCCGGCGTTTAAAACGGGAGCAACGCAAACTATGGAACCAACGCATTAATGCCTCAGCGCGTCTTAATAATATGAATTATTCCACTTTTATTGGACTTTTGAAAAAAGCCAATATTCATATAAATAGAAAAATGCTGGCAGATATGGCTGTGCGGGACTCCAGTGGTTTCTCACATCTGGTTCAAAAAGCTTTGGGAGCCAGTTCGGGGAAACCGTCAGGTAATGAAAAAACAATCAACACTCAGTAAAAAATCTGAATTTGCCCATCGAAAAAAAGATCATATTTTCTTATCTTTGAAAGAGGAAAACGAAGCCCTCGGCTATAGCGGTTTTCAGGCTATTCAATTAATGCACTCTGCACTGCCTGAAATGGACTTTTCGGAAGTGGATATATCCACTCAGATTTTCGGCAAAACTCTAAAAACTCCTTTTGTAGTTACAGGTATGACAGGGGGTTGGGAAGGTTCTTTAAATATCAACAACAGTATTGCACAAGCCTGCGAAAAAAGAGGTTGGATTATGGGAGCAGGTTCTCAAAGGAGGCAAATATTTGATCCTTCAGCTGGAAAAGAGTGGCAGGAAATTCGTCAAAAATATCCTGATTTGGTTTTACTTGGTAATATTGGTCTTTCCCAGATGATTAAGCACGAAGTGTCTTTAATGGAACAGATGGTGTATTCACTAAAGGCTGACGCTATGGTGGTGCATACCAACCCATTGCAAGAAGCCCTTCAGACAGAAGGTACTCCTCAATTTAAAGGGGGCTTGAAAGCTTTACAGAATTTATGTGAAATATTATCTGTCCCTGTTATATTAAAAGAAACAGGTTGTGGTTTTTCACAGGAAACATTGCAAAGTTTGGTGGGAACAGGACTTTTTGCTGTGGATGTAAGTGGATATGGTGGCACACATTGGGGAAGAATTGAAGGCAACAGAACCAGCAAAGAGCATATTTTGTATGGAACAGCAAAAGCCTTTAAGAACTGGGGCATTTCCACTGTGGATTCTTTGCTTTTTGCTCGTGAAGTGCAGAAGGATTATGGAATATGGGCCAGCGGTGGCATTCGTAATGGTTGCGATTCTGCGAAAGCACTGGCTTTGGGAGCAGACAGAATAGGAGTGGCGCGACCTATTGTTCAATCAGCTTTGGAAGGGGATATGGCACTGGAGAAAGTAATGGTTCGTTTGGAACATGAGCTGAAAATTGCTTTATTTTGTTCCGGTTGCAAAGATATAAAAGATATGAAAAATCTTAAAACCTGGAAATGGAAAAATCAGTAGATTCAGAAATATATAAAGATATTGGGCACAAGATATTTCAGGATAATCAGAAATATATCAGGAGTGGAGATATATCAGGAATAGGTTTATCAGATGAAAAAGACCAAAAACAGATTAAATTTATGTATTTTTTCTGATTTTTGTTTATTTTTCAGGATAAAGTATGAAACAATGTGGTTATTTATGTTATTTGTTGTTCCACTTATGCTTAAAAATATTCCTGTATTGGTGATTGGCAAATATCTAAAATGTTGAACACTATAGAATGGAGTTTTTTCAATGGCCAGTTCACAGAAAATCAAAAATCCCGACAACACAGAAATAACAAATAAAGAAAGAGAAAACCTGTTTAAGGGTTTTTCTCGTCTGACAATGGCGGAGAGGTTTTCTCGTCTAATAAAAATGGGTGCTCTTACTCAATCAGATATTAAATATTTAAAGTCTGGGGGAATTAAGAAAACTGATTTGGCGGAAAAATTTATAGAAAATGTTATTGGTTACTTTCAAATTCCCTTGGGAGTGGCCACCAATTTCTGTATTGACGGAAAAAGAACAGTCATTCCTATGGCTGTGGAGGAGACTTCCATTGTTGCGGCGGCCAGTAAAACCGCCCGATGGGTGAGTGAACACGGTTATATTAAAACCGCTGTTAAAGGAGCGGGAGTGATAGGTCAGATCCAAATTAATAGAGTAAAAAACTTTGAAAATTTAAAAAGAGTTATTCAGGAGCACGAAAAAGAATGGATAGATAGGATACATGAAGATGTGGTCTCTTCCATGTGCAAAAGAGGAGGTGGAGTTATTGGCTTTACAGTGCGATGTCTTCCCTCGCCGGAAAATGTGGAATCTTCTACAGAGAAGATGGCAGTGGTTCATGTAATAGTGGATACTTGTGATGCAATGGGTGCTAATATTGTCAATCAAGTGTGTGAATATTTAAGAACTTTGATTGAATCCACAGCTGACGAAGAGGTGTCTGTTTGTATTGTTTCCAACATGTCTGACAGTCGTTTGACGACGGCAGAAGTAGTGATGTCAGGTATAGATCCGCAGTTAATGAACAAAATTGAGCAAGCTTCTCTGTTTGCGGAGGCAGATCCTTATAGAGCCGCTACCAGCAACAAAGGAGTGATGAATGGCATTGATGCTGTGTTAATAGCAACAGGAAACGACTGGCGAGCTGTTTCCGCTGGTGTGCATGCTTATTCTGCTCGTAAAGGGCAATACCAACCAATTACCCGCTGGAGGGTAAAACAGGATAAATTATATGGTTTTTTCGAAGCTCCTATAATGTTGGGCACAGTGGGAGGCATGACTCGTCTGCACCCTACAGCTAAAATGTGTTTGAAAATGCTTGAGGTGAAACAAGCTGACGACTTGTCTCGTATTTGTGCTGGCGTGGGATTGGTGCAAAATTTGGGTGCTTTGCGAGCACTCACCACTGTAGGTATTATTGAAGGGCACATGAAACTTCATATTCAAAATCTTACTTTGGGAGCAGGAGCAAAAGGTTGGGAGATTCCGGTGATTCAAAAACATCTGGAAATTATTTTCGGCTTTAAAAATCGTATTTCTCTTTCTCAGGCGGTGGAAGCTCTTAAAATTTTAAGACAAAAAACATGGGATCATGCTGAAGAAGCTCTTAAAAAAATCAGAGACAAACATCAACAACAGGCATTGGCGGTTTTAAAAGAGCTTAAAATCAGTAATATGGAGACTCTTAAAAAAATAAAAGACAAGCAGAAGCAAAAAGCTTTGGCCACCTTACAGGAATTAAAATCCAAACCCAAGAAATGGATAAACAACAGATGAAGTAAAAGTGAAGGTTTTACGATACAATATTTCTTTTCCCAGTAAAACTTTTCTCACAGGTGAGTACGCTGTTTTGGAAGGCGCGCCAGCCATTTTAGTTAATACCGAACCGAGATTTCAGTTTTTTGTGACCGAAAAAGCAGGTAATAAAGAAATAAAACAGTCAAAAGAGGGGTTTCATTTACAAAGTCCGGCAGGTCAGTGGCTTGAGCGGTATCCTGAAATCAGCAAAAATTATCATATTGAATATCAGGATCCTTACTTTGGAAAAGGAGGGTTTGGCTTTTCCAGTGTTCAGTTTGACCTTGTGTACTTATTAGGACAGCTTTTAAAAATGCGATATAAAAAGGAGAGGGGTGCTCTTAAAGAGTGTGAGGTATTAAATAGCTTGTTAAATCAGACCGGGTTTAAAATTATTCAGAGTCCAAAAGGTTTTTTTCTGATGGAAAATGAGGATTCAAGGGGAACACAGGAAGACACTTCTTTATTGAAAGACGGTTTTTTTCAACTATGGAGTGCCTATAGAGGGCTAAAATTTAAAGGCCAAAAGCCATCAGGTGCGGATGTGGTTTCGCAATGGTTGGGAGGAGTGTGTTTATTTTCTTTCGCCCCTTTTTCTGCAAGATCCATCGGTTGGCCTTTTCCTGATTTGGATTTTTTTCTTATTCGCACAAATACAAAGTTGAATACTTATACGCATTTGGACATTTTGTCAGAAAAAAAATTTTCCGACCTCTCTGGTTTGGCGAAAAAAGCTACAGCTTGTATAAATGGATGGGATAAGGTGGGATTTATTTCCGCTTTAAAGGAATATTCAATTTGTTTAAAAAAGCGTGGCCTGGTGCATGAGGATACTCTGTTGTTTTTGAATCGTATTGAAAGTTTAAAACCAGTTGTTTTAGCCAAAGGGTGTGGAGCTATGGGTGCGGAAGTGATAGCGGTGTTTTTTGATTCAAAAGATAAGGAAATATTAAGGGATCTTTTGCAAAAGGAAAATATAGTGGCTTCTTCTAGCCAGCTGACAAGTGGAATAAAAATTCGTCACAAGATGATTACTTACGAGGAATATAAAAAAGACATTGAATATCTGTCGGATTTATCAAACCAGAGGAAAAGTATAATCAGTTCATCTGCACTTAAGTCAAATACACTTAAGAAGGAAGAAAAAAGTGATGAGGCTGATTCAGGTAATAAACCACCTAGAAAATCTGTTTATTCGCCCGTGAAAAAGCCTTAGTGTTTCAATTATCACACCCCTCTTTCATGTAACTTCCCAAGGGAAGTCATTCCCGTGAAAACGGGAATCCAGGAAAATAACATACTTTTTCACGGACTATTATTTCAGAAATTGTGTCTTTTTTTGGCCTTTTCTTCGATTTTTATCAATTAAGCCTCTCTTTTAATCATCATGTCATTTTTGTATATAGTCTCAAAATATACAAGGTTAAATTAGATAAAAATAAGCTTTTTACGATTTTTGGACTGATTTTCGATTTTTTACTCAACAAAGGGAGCTTTTTACATCTTTCACTTTGCAAGAAAACAAAAGGTTTCGTTATAAAACCTTGCAATTATTTTCTAGGAAAATTATAAAAAAATCAAATAATAGAAGAGCGAGCTAATGGTTTTATCTCAAAAAGGAAATATGTGCAGAAATGATTAAAAAAAAACACTATCCTGGAAAAATGGTTTTTTGGCTTTGGTTTTTTGTGTTTTCCTTTATGGTTTTAGCAGAGCAACCGGCACGAAATGTGTTTGTAGTAGAAGATAAGACGGGTAAAAGCAAAGCTGTAAGCTCCCGCAAAAGCAAAGCTTCAAGTGCTCGTAAGAGCAAAGCTCGCGTTGTTCGTCGTTCTTCCCGGCGGAGGGCTGGTCGGATTGGGGCTATTATTATAAGAGGAAACAAACTTGTGGAGGATTCAGCTATTCGTGCAAAAATTATCTCTCAAGAGGGAGAAAAATACAATGCAAAAAAAATCAGAAGAGATGTTCAGCAAATTTTTGATACGGGTTGGTTCCATGATATAGAAGTTCAAAAAAAAAGACAGCCAGATAAAACCATTTCTCTTGTTTATACAGTGAAAGAAAAGCCTATTGTTGAAAAAATAATATACGAAGGTAACAGCAGTTTAAGTAAAAAAGAATTGGATGAGATATTTCTTTTTTCCTCTTATGAGTTTTTGAATCATAAGAAGGTGAGAACGGCTATTGTAAATATTAAAAATGAATATGAAAAAAAAGGGTATTATCTGGCTGAGATTTCTTATTTTGTCGAAAAAACCTCTCATCCTGGGAAAGTGCGCTTAAAGGTTCGTATCAAGGAAAATAAAAAAGTAAAAGTAAAAAAAGTACGGTTTATCGGGAACAAAGCCATTTCCTCAAAAGAAATTAAATCTTTCATGGGGACAAGAGAAGTCAATTTACTGAGTTTTATCTCTTCTGCAGGTTCTTACAGCAAAGAAATTTTGGAAAAAGATCTTAATAACATTCGGTTTATTTACATGGATAGAGGGTATTGGAAAGTGTTTGTGGGTGAACCGGAAGTGGTTATTTCTCATGATAAAACAGATGTGACTGTGAGTATTCCCATTCAAGAGGGTGCTCAATACAATGCAGGCACTATTGAATTTACCGGAGATTTGATTTTTGATGAAGCATACTTGACAGAAGACCTTGAAACAGAGGAGTCTGAGGTTTTTTCTTACGGAAAACTGCAAAGAGATATCAAAAGAATTGAAACAAAATATGGTGATAAGGGATATGCCTTTGTTAATGTGATTCCCAAGTTTTTTAACTTGCCAACAGATGATAACAAAACAATTCATCTGCTTTTTGAAATACAAAAAGGAAAAAAAGCGAAGATAGGAATGATTCATATTACCGGTAATGATTATACAAGAGATAAAGTTATCCGCCGGGAAGTGAGAATTTTTGAAGGAGAACTGTATAATGAAACAAACAAAAATCGATCTGTTGAGAATATAAAAAGATTGGGTTTTTTTGATGATGTGAAGATCATACCCAAGACTATTAAGAATCGGGATGATTTAGTGGATATGGAAATAAATATTAAAGAGCGGGAAAATACAGGAACATTTGAATTAGGGGTTGGATATGAAGGTTTTTTTGGTTTTTCCGTGAGTGGGAAACTGCATAAGTTTAATTTGTTTGGTATGGGTTATAATGTGGGTTCGGATGTGAATTTGAACTTAAGAAGACAATATGTGAATTTGAACTTTGTGGATCCTTATTTTTTGGATTCTGATTGGTATTTTGGCGGAGATTTTTACCTAGATAAGTGGAGCACTGATGAAGAAATTTTTGCAGATTGCAATAAATTGAGTAAAAAAAAGGAGGAGAAAAAAAATAAACAATCTGCCGGAGCGATTACAGATCAAGAGCTTACAAAATTGGACAATGAAATAAAATCTTTGGAAGATGAGTGTTTTAGGTCTTTTCCGAGCACAAATTATCGTGGATTTACAGAGCAAAAAATAAGCGGAGGAGTTACTCTGGGCCGTTCCCTGTCGGACAGATGGAAACTTCTTTTTTATTATCGTTTGTCGTATGTGGATCTGATGAATACAATAGATCCAGATCTTTATCCTGTTGATTTTGCCACTGGAGTGCGAAATCCCGTGTCAGCTATTATAGAGTATGATAAAAGAAATGATCGTATTTTACCAACATCAGGAGTATATTCACGAAGCTCGCTGGAGTATAATGGAATATTCGGTAAATTTAATTATTTTACAGTATCTTCCAACCTTCGGTTTTATCAAAATCTGTTTTGGAATTTTATTGTTCGTTTTAACATTCAGTACAGTCAGCATATTACTTTGAATGGGGAAAAAAGCTCTGTTCCATTTGATCAGCTATTTCTTTTGGGCGGAATCCAATCTTTAAGAGGGTTTAAGTACTTTTCCATTGGACCACGGAAAAAATCAAAGATACTCCATGAAAAAGCTAAAAAATGGGGGTTGTCCTCTGCGGAAACTATTTCTGAAAGAGCTTTCGGAGGAATGAAGGAATTTTATACCAACTGGGAATTACAGTTTCTGGCTTTTCCTTCCGTTCAGTTATCAGCAGTGCTATTTATGGATATAGGCACGGCTTTTGATAAATTTCAGGACATGGATTTGAGGGCAAACTGGGGATTTGGTTTAAGGCTTTTCAGCCCTATGGGGCCTATGCGTCTGGAAATGGGTTTTCCCTTTGAACCACGCCCGGAGTATGGGGAGCAACAATCTGAGTTTCAATTTACAATGGGGCTTCCTTTTTAAGCGATATGTTGTGGAAAAAGAAAAGCTTGTTTAAAATGCGAGAAAAGAAGAAATATAAAAAAAGTTGAAATTCCCTTTGAATCAGTATAAGGGTAAAAGATAGTGCAAAAAGGAGGAAAGCATGAAAAAAATAATTTATATTGGGTTTTGGTTGTGTTGTATTCCATTGTTGGTACATGCTGAGACGGAAAAAGAGAGCCGTCTTAAAGTGGCTTATGTCAGCATCAACGAGGCTATGGAAAAGACTGGTGAACAAAGTAAAATCCGCAAAGCTTTGGAAAAAGAGAAAAAACGTATTCAGGGAGTTATTATCAAAAAAAATGAGCAGTTTCATAAGGAAGCCATGAAAATCAGAAAATCAATGGAGCTACTTTCACAGGATGAAAAAGTGAAAAAGTATGAGGCCATGCAGAAAATGCAGATACAAATGGAGCAATTTGTGAGAAGTAAAGAAATGGAACTGCAAAAAAAAGAAGCTCATTTAAGAGGGAATTTTATGGAGAGAATCAAAGTGGTTGTGGATAAAGTGGCAAAGAAGGAGAAAGTGGATATTATCCGTAATAAAGATGTGGAGCTCTGGGTGCGTCCTAAATGGGATGTCACGAATAAAGTGGTAAGTATGTATACAAAAAAATACAAATAATAAAAAAGCACTCAGTTCCCTAGCGAAAAGCTTTTAACATATTGCTATCACTTGATTTTTTATCATTTTCCTAGAAAATAATTTCAAAGTTTTATGAGGTGTATTTTGAATAAATCATGGTTTCCTTTGCGAGTTGAGGAAATAAAAAAATTGATTCCGCATCGGTATCCTTTTTTAATGATAGATCAGGTGATTAATGTTACGGAAAAACAACCGGGGGATATTGTAGGTCGTGTATGTAAGGCGCGAAAAAATGTTACAGGAAATGAGCAATTTTTTGAAGGCCATTTTCCGGGCAATCCTGTTATGCCGGGGGTATTGATTTTGGAATCCATCGCGCAGGCAGGAGCACTTTGCTGTTGCGCTATAAAAGGAGACTCTCCTATTGAAAAACTGTTTTTTACAGGTGTGGAGGATGTTCGTTTTAAAAAACCTGTGTTTCCTGGAGATATATTGGATTTGAAAGTGGAGATGATAAAAAAAAAATCTTCTTTTTATTGGGGAAAGGGTGTGGCTTTCGTGGATGGTGAGATAGCTGTTAAAGCGGGCATTATGGCTCATATTACTTTTTTCCAATCATCTCCTTGAAAAAAACAAATTATGCAAAAAATATTTCGGATACAAAAAAAATATCCACATATTCAGAAGTTAGAGACAACAGATTATCATTCTCAGGCAGATTTGTTGAAAGGGGCTGTGTTAACAATTGGTAATTTTGATGGAGTGCATTCAGGTCATAGACGATTGATAGAAATTGTTACTCAATATGCCCGAAAAAATAACAAAGTATCCGCACTTTATACTTTTTCCCCTCATCCTGTTCAATTCCTATTTCCTGAAAAAAAACATAAGCTTTTATGTGCTCCCGAAAAAACCCGGGAAATTCTGCAAACAACAGGTTTGGATTATATAATAGTGGAGTCCTTTACTAAAACTTTTTCCCGCCTGTCTCCTGAGGCATTTATGGAAAAATGTATTATTGCACCCATACAGCCTTCATTAATTGTTGTGGGATATAATTTTCGATTTGGAATAAAAGGGGCTGGTTCTGTTTCTTTACTGCAAACATTGGCTAAAAAACACAACTTTAGTCTAAAAACAGTATCTTCCGTGAAAAAGAAAGGAGTAACTGTATCCAGCTCTTATATAAAAAAAGCTGTTTTATCCGGTGCCTGGGATATGGTATTTGCGCTTTTAGGGAGATATTTTTCTATCACAGGGTTAATTGTGAGCGGACAGGGCAGGGGTGGAAAGCTGGGTTTTCCGACTATCAACATAAAACCGGATGAAAATGTGTTACTGCCGGTAAATGGAGTTTATACAGTAAGAATTAGGGAAAAAAATCAGTATTTTTACGGAGTTATGAATATTGGCACTAGTCCAACATTTTCAAAGGATTGTTTAAAAAAAATAGAGATTCATATTATTGGAAAAAACAAAGGATGGGATACAAAAGTCTTTGAAGTGGAAATTTTACAATATATTCGTCCTGAAAAACAGTTTTCTTCAGCAAGCGCACTTGTCCAGCAAATTAAGCAGGATGTTGCCCATGCTCGTTTTTATTTTCAGCAGATAAAAAAAAGGAAATAAAAAAATATTTATTTTTTTCATTATAATGCCGATTTACTACAAATAAGTGTTTTGAACTGGTGATCTCCATTTTTACGGGGATCGGGTTTATAAAACCTCCAAGTTGGCCGGTTTTTCATAAAGGGCTGTTATGCAACAACAGAACAACAAAAATCAACAAAAAAAAATACAGCTAAAATCACAACAAGCTGTGGCAAAAACGGCTAAGTCCACTCTTAAACATAGCAGATATTCTTTACAGAAATCGGACTGGAAAAAAATTATCTCTATGAAAGGGGATACCAGAAGAAGTGTTTTATCGTCTATATTTCAGTCCAGTCAATATTCAGATGAGCAAATAGCGACATTGATGGCTCAGGAATATCAGCTTCAAAAAATTAATTTTGCCAACTTTGAAATTGATACTACAATATTATCCAAGGTTCCAAGAAGAATATGTGAAAAATATCAATTAATTCCCATTATGGAAGTGGAAGACACTATTGTTGTCGCTTTTTCTGATCCTGGTGATATACAGGCAAAAGATGATGTATCTTTGATCACCAATTCCAAGATTAAAATGATGGTTGGAACACGTAGTGATATTCAAAAAACTATTAATATGTATTATAAGAGCGAAAATAGTAAAAGTATACAGAATATTTTTACTATTGTTGAATCTGCCACAGTGGAGAATTTGCAAGAAGATGACAGTCTGAGCAATCAGAAAATCAAGCATGATCCCACTGTTCAAAGTGTGGAGTATATTATTCAGGAGGGTGTTCGTTTAAATTGTTCAGATATTCATATTGAAGTGTATGAAAACCAGTGTCGTGTTCGCTTTAGAGTGGATGGTCATTTGTCGGAATATATTCATCCCCCTTTAAGTCTGAAAGACTCTATATCCAGTCGTATTAAAATTTTATCTCAGCTGGATATCAGTGAAAAGCGTCTTCCTCAGGATGGACGTTTAAAAGTAAAAGTAAATAATAAAACCGTCAGTTTCAGGGTGAGTACAGTGCCTGTGGTGAACGGAGAGAAAATTGTTCTAAGAGTATTGGATACATCTGCTTTGGGAACAGAGCTTGCTGATCTGGGGATGAATAAAAACCAGCTGGTGATTTTTAAGAAGTATCTTGATGCCAGTCAAGGTCTTATTTTAATGACCGGTCCAACAGGAAGTGGAAAAACAACCACTATTTATTCCGGTTTGCAAACCTTAAATACTCCTAACAGAAATATTTCCACAGCAGAAGATCCTGTGGAGTATAAACTACATGGTATCAATCAAGTGCAGGTTAATGCGAACATTGGACTTACTTTTTCTTCTGTTTTAAGATCATTTCTGCGTCAAGATCCAGATGTTATTTTAGTGGGTGAAATCAGAGATCTGGAAACAGCCAATATTGCTTATCGTGCAGCGGCTACAGGACATCTGGTTTTAAGTACTTTGCATACCAATGATTCCGCTTCCACAGTTACCCGTTTATTGGATATAGGTTTGCCGGCTTATAGTGTGGCGGAGAACACTTCTGTGGTAATAGCACAGAGACTTTTGCGTGTTTTATGTGAAAAATGTAAAGTGCCTCATTCGGTTAACATAGATATTTTAAAGAACTTGGGGTTTTCGAACAGAGAGGCAGAATCTGCGCGTTCCAAAGTAATGAAACCGGAAGGTTGTCAAAATTGTAATAATTCCGGTTATAAAGGTCGGGTGGCTGTTTTTGAGGTTATGGAAATATCCCATGAGTTAAAAGCCGGTGTTTTTAAAGGATTGTCCCCCAGAGAATTAAAACTATTGGCTATTGAGAAAAACAACTTACAAACATTAAGGAAAAGTGGCTTGGAAAAACTGATGAACGGAATCACATCCATTGATGAAGTAATGTATGGAACGGTAGGGGATGATTAAATGATTTCAATGGTGCAGGTTTTGAAAACAGCTATTCGTGAAAATGCTTCTGATATTCATATTACTGCAGGAGTGCCTCCTATTTTGAGAGTGAAAGGGGACATTGTGCATTTGAATGTGGACCCTCTGACAAAACAACAAAGCAAAGAGCTTTGTTACTCGATCATTACAAACGAACAGAAAAGTCAATTTGAAACAGATCGAGATATAGACTTTAGTTTTTCCATTGATGATTCTGCGAGATTTCGTGGCCACTTGTATTATCAGAAAAAAACAGTGGCGGGGTGTTTCAGACAGATCCCTATGGTGATTCCTGAATTGTCTGCTATAGGTTTACCTCCAATTATATCTGATCTCAGCAGGAAACCTCATGGATTGGTATTGGTGACTGGTCCAACAGGAAGTGGAAAAACAACCACTCTGGCGACCATGATTAATGAAATCAATAAAAATAAAAAATATCATATTTTGACGATTGAAGACCCTATAGAATTTATTTACCAGCATCAAAAATCTATCGTCAATCAAAGAGAAATTGGTTTTGATGCTCCTGATTTTCATAACTCTTTAAGGGCGGCTTTGCGATTAGATCCGGATGTTTGTTTACTGGGGGAATTAAGGGATAAGGAAACAATAGAAACAGCCCTTCATATTGCTGAGACAGGGCATCTTACATTTGGAACGCTTCATACGAACAACACTTTTCAAACTATAGATCGTTTGATAGGGGTGTTTGCTGGAGAGGAAAAACAAGCTGTTCAGTCTCAACTCTCTCAAATACTGCAGGGTATTATCTCTCAAAGGCTTTTGCCGACTATCGATCGAAAAAAGCGAGTGCCTGCGGTGGAAGTATTACTTTTTAATCCAGCTGTTAGAAATCTTATTAAAGAAGGGAAATTGCATCAAATTTACAGTATTATGCAAACACAAAAAGCGTTGGGTATGATTACCTTAAATCAATCTTTGGAGGATCTTTTCAGCAAAGGGTTGATTTCAATAGAGACAGCATTATCATGCTCTTATGAACCCAATGAATTGAATCAAATGTTTGCCAGATTGAAGAAAAGTGGCCGTATGAAAAAAGCCATGTAATTTGTGTAAAGAACCGGGAAGTGTGACTATAGCCGGTGTTGAAATAATTTTATTAAAGGTAAAAAATGAATACTTTTATATTTAAAGCCAAAAAACCTTCTGGTCAGGTTGTTTCTGGAAAGGTAAAGGCCAAGAACAAAAATGAAGTTCTTTATATGTTGGCAGGAAAAAAATTAGAGCCTATCCATATTGAGTTTCAAAAATCCATTTTCCTGTTGGGAAGTGGAGGTTCAGCTACGGTCAGAACAAAATATATTGTGCAGTTTACTAGACAGATTGCTTTTTTGATTAATGCCGGTGTGCCAATTTTACAGGCTCTTCAGATAGTAAAAGAAATATCTCTTAACATAGCTTTAAAAACAGTTATTTCTGATTTGATTGTCAGTATTGAAAAAGGCGACACCTTTGCTATGGCCTTGTCTGGGTATCCAGCTATTTTCAGCAATATGTATGTGAATATTATTGAAGCTGGTGAGGTGGGAGGAAATTTGGACATTATGTTAAATCGTCTAGCAGAATATATAGAAGAAAGTGAAAAATTAAAATCCAGAGTGACAAAAGCCATGATGTATCCAGGGTTTGTATTGAGTGTGTCTGTTATTATTTTTATAATTATTATGGTGCAAGTGGTTCCAAAGTTTACCACCATGTTTTCCGGATCGTCTGCTGAGTTACCCATGATGACCCAGATGTTGATTAACATGAGTGATATTTTTAGAAATAATATAGTATTTATTTTAATAGCCGGTTTTTTTATTCCTTTTTGTTTTATTATGTATCTGAGATCACCGGCAGGTCGTCAGTTAAAAGATCAATTATTGATGCTACTTCCTGTTATAGGGCCTTTGACAGTGAAAAGCAGTTTGGCCAGATTTAGCAAGACTTTAGCATGTTTGTTATCAGGAGGAGTGAATATGGCAGATGCTTTAAAGACTTCTGCTTTTACTTCCAATAATTTTTTTATTGAGCAATCTATTCAGACTGTCAGAAATCAGGTGATAAAAGGCAAATCTGTTGCTGAGTCTCTTAAGAAAGAAAAAGTTATTCCACCCCTTGTTGCTAATATGGTGGCTATTGGGGAGGAAACAGGAAGTACGGATGTTACTTTGGAGAAAGTGTCTGAATTTTATGAAGAGCAGGTTCGCGTAACAGCGGGTGCTATTTCTGAACTCATACAACCTTTTTTGATTGCTGGTTTAGGAGTGGTTATTGGCTTTGTCGTTATAGCCTTGTATCTACCTATCTTTAAACTGCCAGGTGTGATTGGAGGAGCATGATGAATACCATGAATTTGTTAAAGAGCTATTCTGTCCCTACGCCTTTTGCAGACAATAAATTTTTTATAATTCATTGTCTTATGGTGTCTGCTCGTTCTCTGTTATTGGTTGGTTTTATAGGCTATCAGTTTATTCAGCCTCTTTTTTTAAATTCAGATTTATATGTTTTTATTTATATGGTTTTGTTTTTGTCTTTTTCGGTTGATTTCATATATTTTTATTTCCATGAACAAATAAAGTCTAAACCAGCTTTTCATTTGTTGTATTTATTTCTGGATGCTGTGTTAATGACAATGTGTTTAGCCATTGCCACGCCGGCTTTATATTCGGTATTGGCATTTGTTTATATACTTCAGATTTTTAGTGCAGGTTTGTTGGGTCAGTATAAATGGTCTTTTACTCAAAGCTTGCTTTCCGCGTTTTTATTTTCGTGGGTTTTGATTTTAAACCCTTATTCAATGGGATCTGATTCCTCATTGGTATTTTCATTCATGTTGAATAACCTTGGTTTTGTGACTGTTGCCGGGCTGAGTGGTTTTATAGGCTATCAAGCTCGGAAAATGCAATGGTCATTGAATGTTGCTGATAAAATAGCCCATCGGTTGGAAAACCTGAATAAGCTTATCGTGGATAATATCAGTATGGGGCTTTTTATTTTGGATGAAGACACTTTTATTATTCACTCCAATCAATCCGCCTTGAATATTTTGAATTTAGCTTCTTTTACGGCGTCACCTATACAGAAGATTTTCCCGGAACTCAGAGAATATATTATATCTGGCAAGGGAAATAGTAATATGGTGAATCGTTTGGATGTGGAATACAAAGATGGTTCTTGTGTAAAATCAATAGAACTATTTGTTTATCCAATTAAGGAACCGTCTTTAGAGGACTCATCATCACAGAGCAGTAAACAAAAGCATCTTGTTTTATTTCAGGATTGCACGGAAATGCGTGAGTTGGAAAAAAACGCTATTGAAAAAGAGAGGCACGCTTCCATAGGGAGAATGGCTATGGGAATTGCTCATGAGCTTAGAAATCCCTTATCCAGTATTGGAGGAAGTATTCAGTTGTTGGATCTGCATAATAAAAATTCTGAAGAGAATAAAAGGCTAATGAATATAGCTTTAAGTGAAGTCAGCCGTTTAAATAGAATAATCGGGGATTTTTTGGATTATGCGTCGAATGAGGAAACACGAACAGATGAAGACGAATGGATATCCAAAGTGGAAATGGAATCTCTTAATGTAAATTCTGTCTTGGAGGAGTTATTGGATACGGTTCTCGTGAATCCAAAATGGGAGCATATAAAGTATCACTTTACTTTAAAGTCTCATGGTTTGACTTTAGGAAATAAAGATAAATTCAAACAGATATTTCTTAATATCATTAAAAACGCTTGTGAGGCAATGGAGGGTCAATCTGAAGGTCATTTGGAAGTGGAAAGCTTTGATGATAACGAATGGGTGATTGTCAGGGTAAAAGACACAGGCATTGGAATCAGTGAAAAAGACAAACCATACATTTATGATCCTTTTTATTCTAAAAAAGACAAAGGGACTGGTTTGGGTTTATCTATAGTGCGTAAACTGATTCTTTTTTATAAAGGGCATATATCGTATAAAAGCCATGACAATAAGGGCACCATCTGTGTTCTGCGATTTCCCACTCAACCTAACTATTGCCCAAGGGAAATGGCACAGAAAAAAACCGCATAGTTTTTTATTGAATTATGTATAAATTAGAAAAATATTTGGCGGAGTTTTATGAATAAAAAAATCTTGGTAGTGGATGATGAACAGTCTATCCGTGAGTTTTTTCAAATATTGCTTAAAAGAATGTCTTCTGAAAGTGATTATTCATTTGAGGTTGTGTCTGCCGAAGATGGTCGAAAAGCTCTGGCATTGATAGAAAAACAGTCCTTTGATATGGTGATCTCTGATTTAAAGATGCCTTATATGTCTGGTTTGGAGTTGTTAAAAAAAATAAAACCGGTTCAACCTAATTTAGTTTTTATTCTTATTACTGCATTTGATACATCGGAAACCGCTGTGTCAGCCATGAAAATGGGGGCGTATGATTATATTCCCAAACCTTTTAATGTGGATGAGATAAAGCTGACTATTTTATCTGCTTTAAAACTTAAAAATCTGGAATTGGAAAATCAACAATTAAAAAAAGAGTTGGATCAAGAGAGAAGCTCGTTATCTTTTATCAAGCAATCTCCGGCGATGAAAAAAATTTTTGAGGATATTCATAAAATTTCCCATTCCACTTCAAACATATTAATTACGGGGGAAAGTGGATCAGGTAAAGAGGTTATTGCCAGATCTGTGCATCAAAACAGTGCTCTATCCTCTCGTCCTTTTATCGCTGTTAATTGTGGTGCTATACCGGATACTTTAATTGAATCAGAAATGTTTGGGCATAAAAAAGGTTCATTTACTGGTGCTGTTATGGATAAAAAAGGTTTTTTTGAACTGGCGGATGGGGGAACTTTGTTTTTGGATGAAATTGGAGAGTTGCCTTTGACTGTTCAGCCTAAATTGCTGAGAGCTTTGCAGGAAAAAGTTATTAGAATGGTTGGAGGCACAACGAGTAAGAAAGTGGATGTTCGTCTTATTTCAGCCACCAATCGTGATTTGGAGAAAATGGTGCGGACAAATGATTTTAGAGAAGACCTTTTTTATCGTTTAAATGTGGTACGCATACATATCCCACCCTTAAGAGAGAGAAAAGAGGATATTCCTCTTTTCGTGGAACATTTTTTAAACAGATACAGCAGAAAATTAAACTGTCCGGTAAAGACGGTTTCGAATGAGGTTATGCAGATGTTGAAGGGATATTCTTATCCCGGTAATGTGCGGGAATTGGAAAACCTGATGGAAAGAGTGGTTATTTTGGGCGGGGAACAGGAAATAGAAAGTAAAGATATTTTACCTTTTTTAAATGAGGAGTCCAATCAGGCTTTGGAAAAGGAATCTTTTGGAGTTTCTCTTCCTGAGCAGGGGCTGGATATGGAGTTTGTGATTGGAAACCTAGAAAAAAGTCTTTTAACTCAAGCTCTTAAGCGAACAGATGGTCTGAAAAAACCTGCGGCGGACTTATTAAAACTTTCCGCTCGTGCTTTTAGATATCGTTTGCAAAAATATCAGATGGATGATTTTCTTTCCAGAGGTTTTGATTCAGAAAGGGAACAGTAAAAAAAACAGAATGTTCTTTCCGGTGGTTTTGATTCAGAAAGGGAACAATATGAAAAAATCTGTATTTTCCAAATCAGCTCCTAAACCGCTGGGTCCGTATTCTCAAGCCATAGCTGTAGGTTCTTGGTTATTTCTTTCCGGTCAGATTCCTATGATTCCTGAAACCGGAGAAATTGTTTCAGGAGATATTACGGCTCAAACAGAAAGAGTCCTGCAAAATATAAAAGAAGTTTTGCGTGCTCATCAGATGGACTTCCAGCATATTGTGAAAGCTAGTATTTTTTTAAAAAATATGGAGTGTTTTTCTTCTGTGAATGCGATTTACAGCAAGTACTTTAAAAAACCTTTTCCCGCTCGGTCTTGTGTGGAGGTAAGTGGATTGCCCAAGGGAGTGGATGTGGAGATAGAGGTAATTGCTTTTTCAAACCCATCCAGTAGAGTGTAACGATAAAATGTCCATTACAGTTAATAATATAATCTAAAAGGCAAAAACTGTGTAAAAAGCCTTGGAGTATGGGTATTGCTGAAGGCTTTACACATTAAAGCGAAATAAAATAACATCTCCATCTTGGACGATATATTTTCTTCCTTCCTGTCTGTATTTGCCCTCTGTCTTTAATTTTTTTTCTGATCCGGCTGACTGAATATCTTTAAAAGAGTATACTTCTGCGCAGATAAAGCCTTTTTGAAAATCACTGTGTATTATACCTGCAGCTTTAGGTGCTGTGCTTCCTTTTGAGACAGTCCATGCGCGCGTTTCTTGCTTACCCGCTGTAAAAAAAGTGATCAAATTTAATAAATAATAAGAATGTCTGATCATCCTGTGCAATCCCGGTTCTTTTAAATTTAAAGCAGATAAAAACTCTTGTTTTTCATTTTCTGAATCCAGTTCCGCTATTTGGACTTCCAAAGAAACGCAAATAGGGAAAACTTTTTCAGAACCGTATTGATTTTTGATTTGTTCCAAAACTCCAATATGAAGATTTTCTGATTTAGTTTCTGTATTTTTAATAGGTTTGTTTTTTGTGGTGATGGGGGTGTCTGTTGGTTTTTGCTCGTATGTTTCTTGGTGGTGTTGTTCCCATTTTGTTTCATCCATGTTGCATATATAAAGGCAGGGCTTTGAAGTTAAGAGGTGAAGATTTTGAAAATATTTTTTCTCTGCCTCTTCCGGTATATATTGCTTTGCAAGTTTTTCTTCTTTTGACAAAAGATATAACAGTTTTTCCGTCAAAGACAATTCTGTTTTCAGACCTTTGTTGATTGAGCTTTTGGAAAGTTTGACGAGTTTTTCTTTTTTTCTCTCAAGAGACTCTATATCTGCTAAAAGTAGCTCTGTTTCAATCAGCTGAATATCTCTTAGGGGATCCACATTGCTTTGGGTATGAGATATATTTTCATTATCGAATGCGCGCACGACATGAGCTAAAGCATCCACTTCTCTTATATGACTGAGAAAGCGATTTCCTAATCCCTCTCCTTTATGTGCTCCTGGTATAAGACCGGCAATATCCACGAACTCCATTGTGGCAGGTGTAACTTTTTTGGGTTTAAAAATCCGCGCCAACTCATCCAGCCTTGGCTCTGGAACATTAACACGGCCAATATTTGGATCCACCGTGCAAAAAGGATAGTTTTCCGCCGGCGCTTTAAGAGAGGTGAGACAGTTGAATAAAGAGCTTTTTCCCACATTAGGGAGTCCTATAATACCACATTTCATTTTTTTTATATGCCTGTTTTGAAACTTATTCTAGGAAACCAAAATTTTGAGTCCAAGAATAATTTGTTTTATTACTTATTATAAAGATTGGCTGTTTTGTCCAACCCTTCTTTGATAAAATATTCCAGAGCTGAAATAGCTTTGTTTAAAAAGTTGGACAATAACTCCTGTTCTGTTTTCGTAAAAGGTTTTAGGACTTGTCTTTTTACAGGAAATGGGGTCGTCGTCGAGGGGGGCATTACTGGTGCTGGTTCATCTGATGGTGTTGTGTGTGGTGGTTCCAAGGCTCTCATACCTATTCTCAGCCGGGTATAGTTTTGACTACCTAGTTCGTGGTTAATGTTTTTCAACCCGTTATGTCCGGCTGGTCCGCGATTTTTTTGAAAGCGTAAACTCAAAAAAGGCAAATCAATATCATCATGTATGACCAAAAGATTTTCCAAGGGGATATGGTAATAATTCATCAGGCTTTTTACAGCTGTTCCTGAAAGATTCATGTATGTTACAGGTTTGGCTAATAAAACTTTTTGACTCTCTGTTATTTGTGCGGATAATTTTTTCTTTGATGACCATGAAATATTCAGATAATGGGCAAACGCATCTATTACGATCCAACCAATATTATGTGGGGTTAAAAGATATTTTTCTCCCGGATTCCCAAGACCTGTAATCAGTTTCATTTTTTCGTTGAGCTGACTTCTTTTTTATCTTCAGATTTGGAGGTTGCCACCTCAGCAGTGGCTGTTTTGGTTGTTGTATCTGCTCCTTCTTCAGTTTTGGCTTTTTCCTCTTCTTCCGTAATTTCGCTGACTCCGCATAGGGAGGATTTTAGACTGGTAATCAGTTTAATGTTTTTCGGTATTTGCAAATCAGAGACATGAAAATTTTGATCAATATCCAAAGGACCTATATCAATGGAGAAGGCTTCTGGTATTTCCGCTGGCATACATTCCACTTCCACATTTCTGCGAATAATATTAAAAACTCCACCGGATTCTTTGACACCTTTTGCCTTGCCAGTAAAGTGCACATCCACATGAACACGTACTTTTTTATTCATATCCAAAGAGAGAAAATCAATATGAATGGGTTTTCGTGTCAGCTTATGGCAACTTATGTCTTTTTTCAGCACTTTCAGACCATTTAAATGGCTTTCTTCTGACTTAAAAGTGAATATTTTGTTTTCATATTCTTTTTTTGAGTATTTCTCCACAGATCGAATATCCAAAGCCAAATTCATGGTTTTTTGGCTAGGGCCATATACAATGGCTGGTATTTTATGTTCTTTTCTCAGTTGTCGGGAAAAAGTTTTGCCTGATTTTCTGGCGAAAACTTCAAATTCCAATTTTTGACTGGGGGTGGATTCCTGTTTCATGATTTCCTTGATTTCTCAGAACATAATCAATTATACATACAAGTTCTTTATTTTCTATATGGCAATTATAATCAGAAAACTTATTTTGATTTTGATATATGGAAAAATCCATTCCTACTGCTGAAATCATACCAGATAAAATATCGCTTTTGTCTTTTTCCGGCAGATAAATCTTAAGATTTTCCTTATTATCAGAAAGACTGGCTTTTAATGTTTTTTTTGTTCCAGTAACAGCAGATATAAAATGCACCATATTGGAAGTTCGTACATACAAATAACGTGTATCTTGGTTTGGCTTGTCTATGATATTACCTGAATCCACCAATTTGAGTTCTTTGGTTTTTTGATCTTCAAGCTCCACTTTAAAATTAAACTGACTGCTTTGGAGGCTATATCTTTTGTCTTGCTCAGACCATGTATAAATATCTATTACCCAAGCACTTAACACAAATACAAAGTTTTTTTGTAAATCGGGAAAATTTGCGATAGATTCAAAATTTTTCGGCAAATCAGAGACAGAACTATTTATCTTGGTTTGTAGACCCTGAGACGAATCAAAGGCATAAGAAGAAACTGAATAAGCAACTAAAATGTTCAAGTAAAAAGGCAAAAGCAATAATTTTTTCACTGTCCTTAAAAGGGTGAATGAATTAATAAATAATGTCAACATTACCTACCAATTTTTTTACAAAATTTTGTGAGTAACAATCAGTTTTTTAAAGGAACTTTGCTGTATTAAATCTGTTCAGTTGTATTAAATTTGTTATAATATATAAATATAATTATTTCAATAACTTATATTAAAACCCTTTTTTCTTTATACGGAAAATACCTGCCGATTCTGTGGAAATATATTTTTTTTTCCGGGAAACTGGTATAACAAAAAACAATACAATGTTTAAATAGTATAATAAAAACTTATACATAAAAGATACAACCGTTATCACGGGGGCTTCTTATTTTACATCCTTAAAACCCACATCAATCACATCATCGTCTTTCCCCTTTTTTTTGCTACCTTTTTCCGCATCTTTGTCAAATCCTTCCTTGGAGGAATCTGCTGAACTTTTAGAAGCAGAGTACACAGCTGATCCCAGCTTTCCAAGGATTTTATTCATGTCGTTATACGAGTTCTGAAAATCTTCCTTTGTAGCCTCTTCTTTATTCAGACAACTTTTACTGTTAGAGACAGCATTTTTCGCTTCCTCCTCCAAATCTTTGGGTAATTTTCCTTTGTTTTCAGATATCAGTTTTTCCACCCGATAAATAATGCCATCTAACTTGTTTTTTAGGCTGATGTTTTCTTTCTTTTCTTTGTCTGCTTCTGCATGTTGCTCAGCTGAATCCACCATTTTTTTAATTTCATCCTCTGTTAAACCTGGTTTATCAATTTTAATGGATTGTTCTTTACCAGTGCCTTTATTTTTAGCAGACACATTCATTGTGCCATCCACATCTATTTTAAAAGTCACTTCAATCTTAGGTACACCGCGAGGTGCAGGAGGAATATCAATCAGCTCAAACTCTCCAAGAAGTTTGTTATCATTTGCCATCTTTCTTTCCCCTTGAAATACACGAATATTGACACCCGGTTGATTATCCTCTGCCGTGGAAAATACTTCTGATTTTTCAGTAGGAACTGTTGTATTTCTTTCAATAAGGCGAGTCATCACTCCACCAAGAGTTTCAATGCCCAAAGACAAAGGAGTGACATCTAAAAGTAAAATATCTTTTACCTCTTCCATAAAAATTCCTGCTTGAACAGTCGCCCCTAGAGCCACTACTTCATCCGGGTTAACAGACTTATTCAGCTCCTTGTTGAAAAAATCTTTTACAGCTTGCTGAACAGCAGGAATACGAGTTGTGCCACCTACTAAAATCACTTCATCAATATCACTTAAATTAAAGTTGCCATCCGCCATAGCAGATTTGCACGGTTCTATGGAGCGCTTTACTAAATCCTCAGTGAGTTGATCGAATTTGGCTCTGTTCAACTTCATGTCCATGTGCTTCGGTCCTTCAGCGTCTGCTGTAATAAAAGGCAGGTTAATATGTGTTTCCTGTACAGAGCTTAATTCAATTTTTGCTTTTTCAGCGTGTTCTCTCAGACGCTGTAAAGCTATTTTATCTTTGGATAAATCTATACCTGAAGATTTTTTAAATTCCTCAATCATCCAATTCATCAGTCTTATGTCAAAATCATCACCTCCTAGGAAAGTGTCTCCATTAGTGGACTTTACTTCAATTAAATTTTCCGAAACTTCCAAAATGGAAATATCAAGAGTGCCACCACCGAAGTCATATACAGCTATTTTTTGATTTACCCTTTTATCCATCCCGTAAAACAAAGCCGCGGCAGTTGGTTCGTTAATGACTCGTTTTACTTCAAGCCCGGCAATTCTACCTGCATCCTTTGTGGCTTGTCTCTGTGTACTGTTAAAGTACGCCGGTACAGTAATAACGGCCGATTTCACTTTTTGTCCCAGATATTCTTCTGCCTCTTCCTTTAACTTGGCCAGAATAAAACTTCCGGCCTCTTCACAAGTATAAATTTTATTGTTAATTTTAAAGCCACAGTCTCCGGTTTTTGTTTTTACCACTTTGTAAGGCACTTTTTTGATCTCTTCCTGCATATCATCAAATTTTTTCCCGATAAATCTCTTGGAGGAAAATATAGTGGATTCCGGGTGAATAACAGCTTGTCTTTTGGCCAGCTGTCCCACCAGTCTCTCTCCATTTTTATTCCAGCCAATAATGGAAGGGGTTACACGATTCCCTTCTGAGTTGGCTATCACTTTAGGCTTACCGCCTTCAATAACAGCGACAACAGAGTTAGTTGTGCCCAAGTCAATACCGACAATTTTTTCCATAATTATACTCCTGTTTATTTTGTTAGTTGTTATTATTTGTTATATTTTATTTGCCTTTCGCAGTTTGCGTCTCATTAGACTGTCATTCAAAACCTTGTTCTCTTTCTCTTAATATGAAGGTAAAAGCGCAGTAGTCAAGATACTAATCCAAAACACATTCTCCTTTTACTCTGGCGATCTCTCTTAAGCTTTCCTCTTCTCTTTTCTTCAATTTGTGGGGTATTTTTACCTGCACCTGATACAATAAATTCCCTCTTTTTTTACGATTCAATTCTGGTAACCCTTCCCCTTTCAAAGTGATAAAATCACCGTACTGAGCACCCTTTGGCACCACAATTTCTTTTTTTCCTTCTAGTGAATAAACCTCCATTTTAGTTCCTAAAAGTGCCTGAAGATAGGATATGACAACTGTGCCAATTAAGTCAGAACCTTTGCGCTGTAATTTTGAATCCTTTTTAACAATAATTTGAACATATAAGTCTCCTGGTTGACCTCCATAATGTCCCGACTCTCCTTTTTGACTTAATCTCAAATGAGTTCCTGTATTCACTCCTGCCGGAATGCGCACTTCCACTTTAGCCTTTTGCTTTTTTCGTCCCTTTCCAAAACAAACTCCACAAGGTGAATCAATCACGGAACCTACCCCTTGGCAGGTTGGACAAGTAGAGGAAAAAGCAAAAAAACCTTGTCTGCGTGTTAATCTCCCTGATCCATTGCATTCCGAACAGTTTTTCCTCTTTGTTCCTGGACTTGTTCCAGAACCTTTACAGGTGTCGCAATTTTTTTCCACTTCATAGCCAATTGTCTTATCCACTCCATTTAACACTTCCTTAAGAGATATCTCCATATTGTAGCGCAAATCAGCACCTCTGATAGCGTTTCTCATACCTCCTGTAGGGGAAAACCCTTGATCTCCAAAAAGAGAGCTGAAATTTCTTCCAAAAAGATCCCCTCCTTCAAAAATGTCTCTGAAAGAGGAAAAAATATCCTGAATATCGTGAAACCCTGTTTGTCCAAAACGAGAGTTTACACCGGCATGACCAAATTGATCATATTTAGCTCGTTTTTTTGGATCTCCCAATATTTCATAAGCAGACGCAACTTCTTTGAATTTTTTTTCCGCAGTTTTATCTCCTTGATTCCGATCAGGATGATACTTCAAAGCCAGCTTTCGAAAAGCTTTTTTAATATCTTCTTGAGCACAATCACGAGGTACAGACAATATATCGTAATAATCCTTCGCCATATAATTCCAACCTGTACTCCACTAAGAATAGACATTATTTTGGTATCCAACAATTTTAAGGCCGAATTGGTCTAAAATCGCATAATACAGGAAAAACATGTGGATAAATAAAAAAAGGTCAAGAAAATGCAAAAAAATAATTGATTTTTTTTCTGAAAAAGTGCAGTAACCACTACAAAAGTTAGTTTATTTATCTCAAAAAATTCAAAAACTAGGTGTTTACTCTTTATTTGACAGGTTGTTCCATATATTCTTTCCGAAAATTTTTCAAATGTTTTTCAACATGTTTTTTTTGCTCATCTGTTAGATCTTTATTTAACAGATCTGTCAGTATTTGCTCACCCAGCTGAAAATGCTCTTCTGTTCCTGTTTCTCCATGTTGCTTGGCCGCCAGACTGTAAAGCCAATAAGGCCCTCCGTTTTTGGCAGATTGGTATGCGTAACGAGCCGCCCGGTTGGGTTTCTTCATCTCCACAGCATAGAAATAAGCTGAATAAAAATTGATGCGCCAATCATCTGGGAAATATTTTAAGCCTTTTAGCAAAATTTTCTCTGCTCCTTTTTTATCCCCTGTAAAAACACTGAGTATGACGCTGGAAAGCGTATAAGGAGTTTTGAACCGGGGAGCCAGCTCCGTAATGGCATCTACCATATTATAGGACCAACCTAGTTCACAATGTTTTTTATTTCCTGTATAAATTGGCTTCCCTTTTTCAAAAGAACAAAAATCCGCATCCTGTATAAATCTCAGCCATAGAAGATTTGCCATAAAATCCCGGTAACCCAATGAAAAATATTGCAGAACATTAGGGGGTGCAAAATAAAGAGGCTTTTTTTCTTGCTCTTTTACTTCTCCAAAAAAAACAAATCCGCTTATGGATAAAGCTAAAATTAAAAATTTCATTGTTTTCACGCTCCATCGACTCACGCCAGCTTTTTATCAATTTTAAATAAATTTGATTGCATAAACAAGATAATACAGTATAATTTTTGGTATACTGTAAAGGCAACTTTAAAAAAGGAAATGTGTTGCTGATATACAAAAAAGCAGGTGTTACCATGTTGGAAGTGTTAATTACCCTTGTATTGGTGGGTATTCTTAGCTCTATTGCTGTGCCTTCCTACAGAACATATACCCGCTCGGCCAAAACCGCAGAAGCTAAGTCCACTTTGAGTCAAATCTATATGGCTGAAAAATCTTTTTTTCTTAATTGGCGTTTTTATACAGCTCATCTTACATTGGCTGGGGTGTTTCCTGATGGGGAATTGCTGTATAACGCAGGATTTTCCGTAGGGGCTCATTTTGATCCCTCTTCCGAGGCTGGTGTCCCTCAAAGTCTTAAAGACAAAATCAACAATGAATGGGCATCAAACAATACTTTTTGGAATATATGTGGTGCCACTTTCGGTGGTGGTATAGTAAAAGGCTGTGCTTTTACCAAAAACAGACAAAATAATCAGCCTCCAAGCCTTTTTGGAGATCTCCTTGCGGAGAAAAATAAATTCAGGGTAATGGCCATAGCTGATATCATAAATAAAACTCAAAAAGATCCAGGTAACGCAACAAATAAAGATGTATGGTGTATTAACCAGTATAAACAAATTTCAAGAGTAAATGATGGAACTAAAAAAACAAATCAACCTGTGACGGCACAGATGCTCAACAGTGCTTGTCCACTATAAAATAACAGGAGGAGATAATAAAATGAAAAATACAGCCACATGGGGAAAGAGAATTTTCTTTTTTCTCTTTACCAACTTTTTAATAGTGTCCACTCTGTATTTCGCGATGACAATTTTAATGAACTATTTTCAAATAGAATTACAGGGGTTCACCTTTTATTTGGTTTTTTACACTATTATTGGAATGGGAGGGGCGTTTGTTAATCTTTGGATGTCCAAATGGCTGGCTATTCAATTTATGGGAGTCAGACTGCTTGAAGAAAAGAACTTCAATGAGCAGGAAAGAGAGTTGGTTCGAAGAGTGCACAATCTGGCGATAAAAGCCGGATTGCCCGCCAAACCAGCCGTGGGAATTTATGAAAGTGATGAAGTTAATGCGTTTGCCACTGGCCCCAGCAAGAAAAGATCCTTGGTGGCAGTTTCATCCGGCCTTCTGAATCAAATGAATGACCAAGAAGTAGAAGGGGTACTGGCTCATGAGGTGTCTCATATTGCCAATGGCGATATGGTTACAATGTGTCTTATACAGGGATTGGTTAATGTGATGGTTTTTTTAATAGCTCGTCTCCTAGCCAAAGTGGTGGTTAATGCTGTTCTCAGAGATCGGGAAAATTGGTTTATGGAATATATTGTCTGTCAAATATTCGCGCTTATTTTGTTCATTCCAGGTTCCATGCTGGTATGTTTCTTTTCCCGTTGGAGAGAATACCGAGCGGATCACGGCGGTGCTCAGCTAGCCGGCAGAGACAAAATGGTATCCGCACTAACAGCTCTCTCTCAAATAAGCCAAGCAGGAAGGTCTCAAGGAAAAAAACAATACAGCTATTTAATGATAAATAACAATAGTAGGACCTCCCTTATGGCCAAGCTTTTTAGTACTCATCCACCCCTTCCGGATCGTATTAAAAGACTAAAAGGTTTTTTTTAATTTTTTCTTTTTGTCTCCGCAAAGTTTAAATGAAAGCCTTTTCTGTTTTTTCATTGCTCATCAGGCCCGCATACAAACTTTGGACAAAATTTAATCTGATATAACTTTTATGAAATATTATTACCTTATATTTCCTTTTCTTTGTTTGTTTTTATGTGGTTTTTCACTTTTTAAAAAAACAGATGAAAAGGTGAATTTCCCTTCCGCGTTTATTCAGGAACCTATTGTTTTTTCCACAGAGGACCCGGAAACTTTTCAGAAGCAGTTGGCTTTAATATCTGAAAAATATCCCACTCAAGCCACAGAGTGGTGGATCATGTACAAGAAAGCTCTTGTGTTTAAAAAAAAAGATCCTGATTTATTTTGTCACAACATGCGCTTTTTATCCAAAATAGAATCTTTTCCCCTTAAGTCTTATGCGCGTTTGAATGTCTATTCTCATTGTAATGCAAAAGATATTGAAATGGATTTGTCTGATTTTCCGGAATGGTTGAAAGAAAAAGCTGTAAAGGAATGGCATAAAAAAGCTAGACAGCTGAAAAATGAATCTGTTATTATAGAGGCTTCTTATTCCATGTATACACTTTCCAAAGAAAAATATTTAAGAGAAAAATACCTGATATCGGCCATTGAGTTGGCTAAAAAAACAAAAGACAGTCGCCTGAAGGAATGGAGAAAACTTTTATATACTCTTTCTCCCCGCTACATTTCCAAACCATCCCATGAACAAAAATTGAAAGTTGCCAATGATTTAAGACAAGCGCGACAGTTTAATAAAGCCACTTTTTATTATCGGCAAATTTTAAACAGCTCTCAATCTTCTTTCCAACAAAAAAATGAATCCTTTAAATGGATAAGATGGATTTATAAAATGACAAAAAACCAGAAAAAATACTTGTTGGCTACGGTACAGTGGAAAAACTGGCTTAAAAGAAAATTAAAAACAGAAAAAAAAGCTTTGAGAATTTATCATAATATTTTTTATATGTTGGCGCGCACGCAATGGACATTGAATCAAAACACTAAAGCCTTACAAACTTTAAATCAGCTGGAAAAAGAGTTGAAGGGACGTTTCCCTCTTTTTAAGGCATATCGCATGAAAGCTCTTATTTTTGATGAAAAAAAAGAAAGAGATAAGGCCCTTTTATTTTTTCAAAAAGCTTTAAAAGAAAAATCCACTGATGTGGAAATGCGTGAAAAAACCAAGTGGGGCTATGCTTGGATTTTAAATAAAGCTGGCAAGCAAATGGAAAGCATTGAAATGTTGGACGACATTGTAAGGACTTCGGCAAGTAAATATCTGCCCTCCCGCGCGCTTTTTTGGAAGGGGAGAATTTACGAAGATACAGGAGATCAAAAAACAGCGCATTTAAACTACAATAAATTGATAAAAAATGATCCGCTTTCATACTATGGTTTATTGGCGCATTATAAATTAAAGCGAAAAATAAGTATTGAAAAAAAACAAAACTTTTCTCAAGATCAAAACAATAAAGATTATATTGTGGTTCAATGGTTGCTTTCTCTGAATGAATATGATTTTGCTCTGGATTTTTTAAAATATAAAGCGAAACAATATCAAAAAGATGAAAATAAAACAATGAAGGAATGGTCCACTTTATTTTATTATATGGCAAAAGCCAGATCTTATTTCCCTTTGTTTCAAATGGTTGGGAAACTGCCCTTGGAGGAAAGAACAGTATTTTTTCGATCTTATACTGATTTAATGTTTCCTGTAATTTACACAAAAGAAGTGGAAAAATCCGCTCAGCTCTTTAACATGGAAAAAGAGCTTATCTATGCTCTCATACGTCAGGAGTCTGCTTGGAATCCTAGAGCCAGAAGCACGGCAGATGCTTTTGGACTCATGCAAATTCGTCCCTTTGTCGCCAAACAAGTTGCGAAAAAGCACGGCATATCATATAAAAATATGTATGACTTATATAATCCTGGGAAAAATATCCTCTTGGGTTCTGCTTTTTTGAAAAAACTACTTGGCAAATACGATTATCAATTTGTGCTTACGATGGCTGTTTACAATGCAGGAAGAACCGCTGTGCTTAATTGGTTAAAAAAGACTCCTTTAACGGATCCTCTTTTTTTTATTGAAGAGATTCCTTATGAAGAAACTAGAACTTATGTTCGTCTTTTAATCCGTAATTTCATTTTTTACAAATTATTAACCAGCTCTGACAGAACAATCATGTTTCCTGAATGGCTACTGCATATCAAACCTCTATCTCAGTAAGCCGTTGCTTTAGGAACTATACTGAGCTTGTATTTTTTTGGGTTTGAATCAGCTTGTACTCTTTTAGACCTGATCCAGACATAAATTATCTATATCATCATCTGCATTTCCAATATAACTTCTTATAGATGAAGAAGCATAAACAGCTTTTTTTAATTTATTTCCTATTAATTTTTGTATCTTTTTTTCTGGTAGAATAATTTTTATTTTTTTTAGATCAGATGAACGAATACTTTTTAAAATGGAACCACTGGATATTCTTTCCATTTGCACTTGTCCATAGTCAGAGTTTAAAAAAGATACAATATAATATGGATTTATATCTTTTTTAACTTTGATATTAAGAAGGAAACCAGAAGCAATACCTCCAACTAAATCAGGAGGAATATTGGAAGCAATACCAGCATTACCTGCTCGTGTAATAACAATATTACTTTCATCTACTGTGTTTTTGATTACATCAGTATTTTTTTTAAGTGATTTTTTTATGTATTTTAAATTTTCAAAGTTTATACCCTCTTTTGTAATGCTTTTTACTAGGATATAGGGAATACCTTCTGTTTTTTCAACATACTCTGAAGAAGAGTCAATATTTGCTCCATTATGAATAGATGTAATAATTTTTTCAAAATTCACGATTGCATATTTTGATCTGCTAATATTTTTCAAATTATCAATATATTTTTTTAGATACCTTTTTGCAATGAAGTTATCCTCTAGTGATGAAGATTTAATAAAAAATTTTTTTTGTTTGATTTATTATTCTTATAGAAGTCAGTTACATTAGGAAGATCATCTTTTTCAATAGGTCTTCCTTTTTTATCATGCCCACAATATTCATTTATCGAAATAAAAATCTTTTTCCTATTATTTTTTCCTTTTTGGATAAATAGAACACTTGTGTTTATAGTGACATGGGGACTGAAAGTTTCAAAAGGTAATTCAACTATAGCAAAGAGACTGCCTTTTTCTCTTATATATTGTCTTAAATATGCTTCTTTTTCGTTACCTAAAATTCCACTTGGAAGAACCATTGCCATTCTACCCCCTTCTTTTAAGAGGGATAAACATCTTTCAATAAACAAAATTTGTGGTTCTTCCTGTTTTTTTAAATTCCCGGTTTTAAACCATTTATTAGTTGATTTATTATATTTCCATTTATAACCAAACTCAAATTGTTTCAATTTACTTTCACCACTGACAGGGATTTTTGCTCCAAATGGTGGGTTAGTCAGTAAAACATCAAATTTACCAAGCTGGATTTTTTGGTTTGTAAGAGTTTTCCATTTAACATTAGTTTCCAAACTATCATCACAAACTACACCACTGGTACCGTCTCCTATTAAAGTCATATAGGCTTTTGTAACTTTTGATAAAAAATAATCTTTATCTATTCCTCTAAAATTTGCAGTAGCTAATTTTTGTTTTTGTCTATTTATTTCATTTTGTGACCAATTATATTCCTGACCTTTTTTATCTATTTTATTCCAAACATATTTTAAAGCTTCAATGAGGAAACCACCACTACCACAAGCCGGATCGATAATTAAATCATCGTCATCAGGGTTTATGATATCGACCATCATTTTTACAACATTTCTCGGTGTAAAAAACTGCCCTTGTCCGCCTTTTAAAGCATGTCCTATGAAAGTTTCAAAAGCATCAGCAATAACATCTCTTTTTGCCTCCATGAGACAATAGTTTTGCAATTCACCAACAACATAAGCGATAGACTTATCATTCAGAGAAATTTCATCTCCGCTATCCAAGGCTTCTTTATGTTTTATCTTCACTTTGTGAAAGATATCCAAAATTCTATTTTTTATATCTTTAGCATTTTCACCAATTCCTGCTCTAAAAGAGATAATATCATCTTGTTTTGTAAATCTTTCATCATAAATTTTACAAAAAATAAGATTGATCAGCTGTTGGGCGAGAACTTCATCTCTGGTTGTGCCCACTTCGTTAGCGGCTAAATGATTTCTAATAGCTTTAAAAGTTGCTTTTAAATTATGAGTGGTTTTTAGGTCTTTTCTTTTAAACTTTCCGATATCTTCAACTCTCTGTCCATATTGAGGGATGTTTGGAATTTCTTCAAATACAATTCTTCCCTGTTTTTCCTTTTTTCTTAAAAATAATCTTTCATTGCCATTAAACCAGACCCCTAAAAAAGCTTTTGAAAATCTTAAATAGTCTTGAAGTTGTGTTTTTCCATCCTTTCTATTTTTCTTTTTACATTCAATAATTATATAAATGTCATCTTCTTGCTTTTTTTTATTTTTAAATATTGCAATATCAACAGGGTACTCTTTTTTTGTGTCTGAAGGTCTTACTTTCACTTTAAACTGTGGTCTTGTTTGTATACATTCTTTTGGGTAATTATAATCTTGAACTAATTGCCTAGAAAATATTTGCACAGCTTCAATTTCTTCAGGGGTAGCTTTAACTTGTTGTCCAGAAACAAAATCTGTAATATATTTATTTTTTCTTTGTTTACTCATAATTATTTTTTAGTAAATTCCATCATTTGTTAAATAGTGGTCCGTTAAACACCTTTTTTCACGGGGTACTAATTAATTTTCTTGGTAATTATTTTCTGAATATTTGATAAAAAAATCAAGTGAACACAGTGCGTTATCAATGTTGTCAACTCCCAGCCTCTTTTGACACATCCAAAGTCTGAGAATATTCAAGATCTGTGGACGAAAATTCAATACATTGTGAGTATGAGTAATCAGCTCCTGCTCTGACACTTTTTGTAAGAAAGTGTGTAAAGATTACACCATTTATTTTTAGAAGTAGTTTTTTTTTGGTATTTCTCATAGAATGCTTTATTATCACAATAACAATAATCGGAGATTTTTATGAAAACCATACTTCTTTTTTCTATTTTTCACAGGTTTTTCTTATTGATCATGTTTGTTTATTCCATCAGCTATGCTCCTTTTTCTTTTTCTTGTGTATTGGCTTTCTCCTCTCCCGGAGAAGTATTTATCAATTTTTCTAGGGAGAAGATGCAAAGTGAAATGGATTTTGGAACTGTTTGGGAGCAAAAAATTAACACATATTTAAACAAAGGAAATTGGACCACTGAAAATGCAAAAAGTTTTTTGGCAGAAATGGAGGCGCGCATTGGAGTGGAACAAACTCTAAAGAGAATCAAGACTCCTTCTTATTTTATTAGGAGTTATGCAAATTTTAAAGATAGAGTGAGCCTGTATGAAGAATATATAGGGGTTGAGGGAGTCACTCAGCGTTTAAATAGGAGTTTGAGTGGTTTTGATAAGGGGAATGTGGAGGAGATAAGAAAAGTGATTATGTATTTGCATATTTACTTTGGTGGAGAAAGGGAAGGTAAATCTGTTATTCGGCAAATGATGAAAAATAATCTTTGGGCTTTTTCTAGGTCCAATAAAAATAAATTGCAGGAAGTGATAGAGTATTTGGAAGAATATATGGGAGAATCATCTAAGCCAGTTATTCAACAAATGCTAAAAAATAATTTTGAGGCTTTTTCAAGGTCCAATAAAAGTAAGTTGCAGGAGGTGATAGAGTATTTGGAAGGGTATTTGGGAGAATCATCTAAGCTAGTTATTCAACAAATGCTAAAAAATAATTTTGAGGCTTTTTCAAGGTCCAATAAAAGTAATTTGAAAGAAGTTATAGAGTATTTAGAAGGGTATTTAGGAGAATCATCTAAGCCAGTTATTCAACAAATGCTAAAAAATAATTTTGAGGCTTTTTCTAGGTCCAGTAAAAGTAAGTTGCAGGAGGTGATAGAGTATTTGGAAGAATATATGGGAGGTTCATCTAAGCCAGCTGTTCAACAAATGCTAAAAAATAATTTTTGGGCTTTTTCAAGGTCCAGTAAAAGTAAGTTGAAAGAGGTGATAGAGTATTTGGAAGAGTATTTGGGAGGTTCATCTAAGCCAGCTGTTCAACAAATGCTAAAAAATAATTTTGAGGCTTTTTCAAGGTCCAATAAAAGTGAGTTGCAAGAAGTGGTAGAGTATTTGGAAGGGTATTTGGGAGGTTCATCTAAGCCAGCTGTTCAACAAATGATGAAAAATAATTTTAAGGCTTTTGCTAGAGCCAATAAAAGTAAGTTGCAAGAAGTGGTAGAGTATTTGGAAAGGTATTTGGGAGAATCATCTAAGCCAGCTGTTCAACAAATGATGAAAAATAGTCTCTATGGTTTTTCTATAATCAATAAAAGTAAGTTGCAGGAGGTGATAGAGTATTTGGAAAGGTATTTGGGAGAATCATCTAAGCCAGTTATCCAGCAAATGCTAAAAAATAGTCTCTATAGTTTTTCTGTAATCAATAAAAGTAAGTTGCAGGAGGTGATAGAGTATTTGGAAGGGTATTTGGGAGAATCATCTAAGCCAGTTATCCAGCAAATGATAAAAAATAGTCTTTTGGCTTTTTCAAGGTCCAATAAAAGTAATTTGAAAGAAGTTATAGAGTATTTGGAAAGATACATAGGAAAAGAAAGGGTGATGGAAAAAATCCGAACGGATTTCCAAAGCTTTTCCGTAATAAGCGTGACTAAACTCCAGAAATGGGAACAGGATATAGGAGCACAAGAGCTAAGAGTGCGTCTCGAAAGATATAATCTTCGATATTTCTTATAGGGAGGTTGCAGGGTGAGGTTTAGTGTATATGCAAATTCATTTGTTTAAGTTGCTCTATGGAAAAAGGCCATTTTGTATTTTTATCATAAGATACATTTTCAAATCGTGTTCCAATAAACACAGCAGATCTCATGTCCACATTTTTAAACTGCACATTCCGCAAAACAGCAAAATTAAAAACCACACCCCTTAAGTTGCTATCTTCAAAAATAACATCTTTCAAGATCGCTCCATAAAAAGAAGATTTAAAAAAGTTTGTTCTTATAAGGGAAACATTGCTGAAAGAAGCTCTGCCAAAATGTCCTTCTCGGAAATCCGCATTATTCACTTTTACATTAAACAGGCGCAGATCCTTGCAAAAACATTGCGTAAAAATAATTTTTTCTATGTGTCGATTTTTCAGCTCTTTCCCCATAAGATTTCTTCTTCTGCATATTTTTTCGTCTTTTGTTTCCAGACAATATATTGTAACAGGAGAGATGTTCACTTCTTTATGCCTTAACCCGGAAATATAAAATAATACTGTTCCCAGAAGCACACTGAAAATCAAAATGGACAAAAAGTAATATTTTTTGAAAACTTTATAAGATTTTTTGAGCAATTTCATAAAAAATCAGCCACTAAGGTAAAAAATAAGGAAGTTTGATTTTTCTACAAAAGGACAATTTTCAACCCTGATCAATTCAATAACATCAATCCACTAAGAGCCTTTACAATTACGGACGCAGGTTTTGTATTTATTCTGCACACACCGATTTCGACAGGAATCATTAACATGGCAGGTATTTATCTCCTCCCTGCCATCACGGATATAAGTAGTTTTACAGGAAGTGCATCCACTCCGACATGAATTATAAAATCCACCTCTTTTATTGTTGCATAGACGCTTACAATTTATTTTACTCATGGCTTTATCGTTAATCACAAACAGTCCACTTTTAAATTTTTGAACCCATAGTGACATAAATTTAATACTCTTTAGATAATACCTGAAATTTTTGTCATTAATTCTCCTCCAAGAATTTCCTAATTGTTTTTTGCAAGAGGTTTTCATAGACACTGTTTTAAGATCTGTCACTTGTCCATAATTATCCTTTCGGGCGCACACTTTCCACTTACGATTTACCAAACTTGGAGAAGAAACAATCGGTTTTCCTTTATAATCAATTACACCGATATAATGCTTGCCCACGGATGGAATCACTTCTGTTCTAAAAATAGATTTATTGTCCTGAAAATGAGCCTCTTTGTTTAATCGCCAACTACTCGCTCTATAACGGTCACCTGATTTCCAGTTTAAGGCCACCCAAGCTGTCGGTGCTGGCACAGAGAGAAGTGCTTGATAGGCATCTGCTCTTTCTGCTCCCTCAGGAGTAGAAGGATCGGAAAAATCACCAGGGTTGGGAAAAGGATACATCTCATCGTTATTGGCCAATAAGGTGAGAACTTTTACCCATTCCATAGAACTCAAAGGAGGTACGAAATAAGCTCCTTTATTCCGACACGCATTTGAAGCGTTTTTCAAAGTTGTGTTATCACTAAATACAAAGTGTCCATTTCCTTTGCGACAAAAAGCCCACCGTTTTCCGGCTACCGGCACCTGATACACTCCCTTATAACGAATATTATGTGTCACAACCACACCTTGGCCGGAATTGGAAATAGGGGGAGTTGTGTCTCTTAATAAAATTGGGCGAGAAGGAGGTTCTTTTCTGTTAAAAAGAGCAAAAGGGGAGTCAGCCACATTGGCTTGAGGAATGGAACCTATAAGTTGTCCTCCACCGTCTTTTTCCATAGCCACCCAAATTCGGTTATATCGCGCAAGAGTTTTTTGCAGATAGGAATTACTACCTTCACTCAGTCTTCTTGAAAGAGCAGATATATTATACGACGGTGCTATGAATATTCCCCGACTGGCGTTATTTATATAATCAAAATGGTTGTCGGAACTGGAAAAATCATTTATACCAAAACTGCTAATATCACCAGTAACTTGCTCGTTTGTACGGTCAGCGATACTACCCCAATCGTTTTTAAAGAACTCAGCCATATTATTCTTGAGTATTATCTCCCTTGCCAAGTCATAACAAGCTTTCTGCGCTTGAGCATAATTACCTCTAAATATTTCAGGTTCTGATACATGAGACCGAACAGACACTGCCGGAAAATAGTGCCCATAAGCAAAACAAAGCACCGGTAGATTTTCCCCACATTTGCGATATTCATAATTGGCAGTTTTAAAATTTTTAAAAGAATCAATATTATCAATTTTCATAGCTACACAACTGCCCTTACCATCTGATACCTTGGGAAGAGCATAATCCTTAGGTGTAAGATTATTAATACGACATTCCGGGATATTTCCGTCCAAAGGTTCGTCTGTTAAGCCTTGGACGCCTTCGTCATCTCTGATAGGTCCAAAAGCTCCCAAACTCACTTTCCGGCACATTGCCTTGGAATGGCAAACAGTACAGCGAAACCGATATTTGTCATGATCTGTTTTTTTATTGTAGGTTCTGGAGTACACACAACTTTTATCGGGCGGGGAGGAAAAGTTCATGGTCAGGGAAGGGTAAAAAGTATCTCCTGCACAAACCCTATTGCAAATCTGAGCTAAAGCACCTGCATTATTGTCAGGATTGGTTAAACTAAAATTAAAAAAATTATGACCAGTGTTAAGCTTTTGCATTGGATCCAAAATGTTGTTTCCTGAAAAATCAACACCACTGTCATTATCTATATTCACACTCAAAGTATCCAGTTTTTTGTTTTCCGAAGAATCTATCTCTCTATCCTCCTTATTTAAAACTGTAAAATCAAAGCTGTTGAAAGAGAGATTACCACCACTATCATTAAATACTCCTACACCAAAAGAGATGGGATCATAGTCTGAACTGGGACTGGTCGTACCAGGACAACGATACACATTTTTCCGGCAAGACATACGAACATTCTTGGAAAAATCAGCCTCTATAGAGTTGGTTGTCTGAATTTTTTGACCAACTATTATAACATTCGCTGGCATGTCTCCGAACTGCACTTCAGAACACTGATCCTGCGCACTGAAAAAACTGCTATTAATAACTAAACTTTCTCTAAGTCTCCCCACTCCTGATCCAGAAAATTGAACAGATATCCACTGATTTTGAATTTTCATATTACACTCTGTTATATCGTTAGCCCACACTATAGCATAATGTTTGGATATATTTGTTGTATTCGCACGGGAGCTCACACCAGAATTATCTGTCTGTTTTTGATCTACTCCCACCAAAGCTTGTAATTCAAAAATAACCCTCTTTGCATCTATTTTTGTTACTTCTGTCATATTCAATTCGCTACGATCAGGAAACTTCTTTGGTACAATACGAGCCACAATATATACATCCACATTTTTTTGTGTCATTGCTCCCATATATTTCAGACAACGGCTGAAAGGGCTTGATTGAAAATTCGGATCTACTATTTGTTTGCAAACTCCATCATTTACGATAGTGTATTCACTTTGCGGAAAAAAATGTTGCCATCTCTCCAAAGAAAAACTATCTACCGCTACCTGTGGGCTTAACTGTGAAGAAATTCTTAATTTTACATCGGTTACCCCATGTGTTTTTTTAACAGGGCTTAAAAGAGAACATATTCCCCAACTGCTGTTAGGAGTTGGTTCTCCCATGTTATCAATTTTTGTCTCTATCAAAAGACTTTGTAAATTGTTTATCACACTTGTATGGATATTAAATGACATGTCACTTTGAAATGTCTTTTTATCCAATGAACCAGAAACCCCGGATATATACTGAACCATGATTGTTCCTGAAAGACCTAAAATGCCTGCAGCTATAAGATTTGTGACCAAAGAACCTTTTTTGTTTCCTAGAAAAAACAGTTTATTGTTTATTTTCATTTTTGCACCACTTTGAAAATTAGTTTGCTACTTTGCCTCTGTTTTGCACCGCTTTGAAAATCAGTTTGAGCCTCCGCCTCCGCCACCACATCCGCATGCAAAGCTGACACCTCCTGTTGCAGACCTCCGTGGAGATGGAGGAGGTGGGGTCACAGTAACGGTAGTCGAACGTTCTACAACCATCCGGTGCTCTTTACCAATAGGAGAGGGGTACACACTTAAAAACATTCTTTTTGGTTCTATATTTGCGTACTCGCAGGTACCGGTTTGCCCTCCGTGAGAACAGGAGCTGGCCCCGTTACGACAAACAGCTGAACTGATGAGTCCTCTGTTGGCTGGAAGTGTCACATCCACCCCTTTTACCACAGAAGAAAAAGTATCTCCTGCTGAACTATAACAGGCCCCGGCCGGATTTTGCGCATCGAAGGAAAAAGCATATTCAACCTGCCGAACAGGTACCATTTCATTTGATACTGAACTGGATACTGAATCTCTTGTGCCACTTCTACGTATTACTTCTGTTCGTACTTCCACAGGGCACTTATAAAAAGATTCGAAACTTAATGTATCTCCTGGAAGGAGAACTTCTTTTTTAGCAGAAGCAATAATATCTGGAGTGACATCCATTATTTTTTCATTAATGTTGTCAAGATTGGTTGTATATTTTACAAGGGATAATTTATATATCGCACCCGGCCCTTCATTTTTAACAGTAAGCACACTTGAAGCCAGCCCTCCATACACTCCCTCTTCTGACGGAAAAAGCCTACCCTTGCAATCCGGTGCAAAGTTGGCACTTCTACCCACATTACAAGCCAGAGAACATTGTTTTCCGGGTGCAATGGATTGTAATACGAACATAGCCAGAGGCCGGCGAATACCGGATAAGGCTGTATGTGTTTTCTTCACTCCAGACACAGGATCTGTAAAAGGAAGCTCCACTTTCACCAAAACAATCCAATGATCTCCATCAACTGGTTTTATGTATTCACATACACTTCCGGGCTTATTATTACATGGTTGGTTTGTAGGATCACCAACAGAACTGTAATTAGGACAAGTAGCATCTTCAATAATTCTTAAATCTTCTTTCCTTCGACAAATATATTCAGGTATTTCTCCAATGAAACTTTGTATGGCAGTGTCCCGCCAATCCACTAAGTTAAAAATCACCTTATAATGTTTGTCTATGCCTTCCAGATTATGGATACCTTGAAAAGAAAGACCTTCATTTAGATATTGTGGTTTGGATAATTTAAAATCTGCGGGTTTTTTGTCACCATCCTCCCTCCATTTGCATTTTTTAGATGGTGTTCCTTGCCAACCTTGTTCCCGACACAATATCAGATTATTTGACACCAGATAACCAGCCAGTGTTTGAACAGAACGAACCACGAGATTTGTTTCCCATTCCTCCATAGTTTGAGACATTCGGTTGAAAAAATTTCCAGCCATTTTTTGTGTCATATAAACAGTGCTTAAAGTTCCTCCTGAAACCATCAGTGACAAAATAATAGCGGCAGAACCTCTATGATTGTGCAATATATTATTTGTGTTTTTAATGTTATCAGCCATTATGTTTTCCCTCATTAAACCTGTTCGCAAAAAAAGTGGTTTCAGCCAACCATCTGAATCACCAAGATAAATACATTTTCTCAGATACTATTGATCAGACACAAGAAAAAATACAAACTCAAGCTTTAATAATAAACAAGAGTCTCAAAATGAGACAAAATAAAATACATTTATTGACAGATGTTTAATCTTTATACAAATAGTGAGATATTTTATGTAACCCGCATCAAATGTATATCATCCAACCCTTTTAAAGCCATAAACACACGCTCCAAACCCAAAGCCACCCCACTTGAAGGAGGCATGCCTCTTTTCATACCATTCAATAGTGGTTGGTCAGCTTGGATTTGTATTTTACCTTGTTTTCCTCGTTTCAAATTATCTTCTTGAAATCGTAATGCCTGCTCTTTTTCCTCTGTCACCTCGTCAAAAGCATTAGCCAATTCCATCCCTTTCCAGAATAATTCAAATCGGCTGGTCCAACCTTCAGCACCAATACGCGCGTAGGCTTTTTGAAAAGGAGGATAGTCATACACTATTAAAGGTATTTCAGGGGCTATAAAAGGTTCAATTTTATTCAAGAACAACAAGTGAAAAAGGTCCTCTATATCATCTGATTCCCCGAAAGGAATATTATGCTTCGTTAATTTCCTCATAAAATCTTTTCGAGAGGAGTTAGGATGGAGTTCCATATTAATATACTTTTTAAATAATTTCCGCATACTGGCTTTTTTCAATTCTGGAAAAGGGGAGCAGGACATTTTGGCTGACAGAAAACCCAACAAATATTCTATATCTTTTATCAAAGTGTTTAAATGGGAATAAGCTCTATACCACTCCAAAAGATGAAACTCTGTGTGATTAAAAGCCCCGGATTCACTATTTCTAAAACACTTTTTTATTTCATAAATATCCGTCCATCCCTGACAAAGCATAAGTTTCATATTTATTTCAGGACTGGTAGCAAGGTATAATTTTGTTTTTTCTGTCTTTTTGGATATTTGTTTATGTTCCTTATCTCGTGTTTTTTGTTCCATACCTGTTTTTTCTGATGACAAAGCTGTATTTTTGGCGGGCGTGTCGTGTATGTCGTGATACAGCTGGGTTTCAAACAAATCCAAAGCTGGTTCTGTTCCTGGACAATCTACCAAGGTGGGTGTGGATACACGCTCTAAACCCATCTGCTGTGCTCCCTTATGCACATTATCTAAAAAAGAAAACCAATCCCGTTGTCGCTTTATAAAAACAGAGGAAGAGAAAAGTGCTTTTTTTTCTTTGTTGACAGAAACCAAAACCAGCTTTTCTATATTTTTTACCAACCAAACATATTTCGTCTTTTGCCTGAATGCTTTTATTTCCCGTGCTTTTTTCAGAGTGTGTGGAATGTGTATTAAGAGATGATCCCCCTCTCCAAGGAGGGAAAATACCTCCTTCCACCTGATATTTCGCGCTCCCGCACCAAAATCAAAAAATAGATGACATTCTTCCGAAACGAAACATTTTAATTGATACGACTGTGCACTTAACGAAAAAGAGTGTGCAGAAACCGGCCCTGTTAAACGTCCTCCCAGCCAAAAAACAGAATCAGTGAAATGGTCAGAAAAGACTGATCGGTTCTGGTTTAAATTCTGCAAAAAATTACACACAGAACAGGATTGTTCCGGCAAAGAAGGATAACGACAATTTTGAATCACTTCCCATCTTGTTTTCATAACAAAAATGTTACACAAAAACATGTTCAGAGCCAATATATCAATTTTTGCATACTGATCAGATTTTGCGCTTTTTTTGAAGGTGATTAATGAAAATCACTAAAGGAGTGGCCACATAAATGGAAGAGTAAGTTCCAATAATGACTCCTACACCCAAAGTGAAAGCAAAATCCTTGATTACTCCATCTGTGTAAAACCACATTACTCCCACTGCCATCATAGTGGTAATAGAAGTCAGTAAAGTGCGGGAAAGCACATCGTTAATGGAGCGATTACATAATTTCAGGAAAGACTCTTTCTTCCCAAAGTACTCTCCGTTTTCCCGGATACGATCAAAAGTCACGATAGTGTCATTAAGTGAATAACCAATAATAGCCAAAAGAGCGGCTAGGGTTTGTACACTCACTACCAAATCAAAAAGAGCAAACACCCACATTGTTAAAATCGCATCATGGAAAAGACAAATTACCGCCGCCGGTGCGAATTTGTAATCAAATCTTATGGCCAAATAAATTAAAATCATAATCAAACTGTAAAAAACAGCCAATATTCCCTTTTTCCTTAATTCTGATCCGATTTGTGGACCCACAGAATCCACTTTTCGTATCTCCACCCCTTGATCTGCAAAATCCTGTTTAAAAGATTTTATCAAGCTTTCTATAGCCATCGCGTTTGCAGACGCGTTGTCAGTTTCTTTCTTTTGCGAGGGGCGTTTCTGCTTTGAATTTTGTGTGTCTTTTATGTTTTCTATAAAAATTAAAAATTCGTTTTCCTCATCACCAAAAGTTTGTACAGAGGGGCTTGCAAACCCCTTTCCAAACACATATTTTCTCAATGTCTCTACTGTAGGGGGTTTTTCAAAGCGCACTTGAACTTCATTGCCACCGGCAAAATCGATACCATAGTTTAAACCATTAACAATAATCCATACCAAAGCCACCACCGACAAAATAAGAGAAAAGGCGGTTACAAAACGGGAAGAAGACAAAAAATCAAAACGAGGTTCTTTCATGGTAATAGTTCCTGTTATCCTATAATTTTTTTATTTGAAATCGGCGGACTAAAGTATTCAATATAGTGCGAGACACAAACACCGCAGTAAAAATGGAAGTGATAATGCCACAAAAAAGAGTCACAGCAAAACCCCTGATTGGGCCAGTTCCAAAGGACATCAATACCGCACAAACAATAGCTGTAGTAATATTTGCGTCCAAAATGGCAGAAAGTGCGTACCGATAGCCATCCCTGATTGCCATTGCCATAGCGGAACCTTTTTTTAATTCCTCTCTTAATCGTTCATAAATAATCACATTAGCATCCACGGCCATACCAATAGTCAAAATAATACCCGCCACACCCGGCAGAGTCAGAGTTGCCCCAAGAGAAGTCAGCAAAGCTAGCAGGCAAAGCATATTCAGACACAAAGATACATTAGCCACTAAACCCAACGCGCGGTAATAAAGAAACATAAAAATAATAACCAAAATTCCAGCTAAAAGACCGGCTTTCTTTCCTTTTTCAATGGAGTCCCTTCCTAAAGTAGGACCTACCGTGCGTTCCTCCATTTTTATCAACCGGGCGGGAAGTGCACCAGCCCGCAAAACTGTGGCAATATTTTCCGCTTCTTCACGAATATCCTGACTGCCTCCACGGCCCATACTGATACTGCCTCTATCTGATATACGAGATTTGATAACGGGCATGGATTTTAATTCCTTATCTAGGATAATAGCCAGAGGTTTTCCGACATTATTACCTGTCAGTTCAGAAAAAGTTTTTCTTCCGGCCACATTGATATGGAAGGCCACTTCAGGATTTCCAAATTCATCAGAGGAAACAAAAGCCGTTTGTAAAACTTCACCACCTATGCCACTATCTGTGCGTGCCAAAACAGGAATCTTGCCCGTCTGTAAACTGACGCTGGATTCCGCCCTTTGAAAAACCAAAAAATGGTTTTCAGGGATTTTATCTTTTAGGTCTTTATTGATTTTTCTCACATAATCCATGTAAGGAGTCTTTAAATTCAGAGAGTACCCTCCCTTTTCCTCTGCGGAGTTTACCCATTTTATCAATTCCTCCGTTGAAATTTCCTGATTTACCAAACGAAACTCCAGCTGGGCTGTTCTCTGAATAATATCTCTGGCCCGTGCGGAATCCTGCACTCCGGGTAGCTGAACCAACACACGATCTTCCCCTTGAACAGTGATAACAGGTTCACTAACACCAAATTCATCAATTCTTCGGCGAATGACCTCCACCACTTGGCTGGCTATGTTCTTACGAAGACGAATCAATTCCACTTCGTTATAACCCAAAACTATGGCCTTCTCTTCTGAATCACTTAGTAATCTGAGGCGTGTTCCCCCTAATATTGAACCTGTGTATTTTTTAAGAGCTTCTTTCGCTTTTTCTTGATCTTCAGGTTTTTCCAAAGAAACCCGTATCTGCCCGGTTTTTCCCTCCACAGAAATCATACCAGCCACTTTTATTTTTTCTGACTCCAGATTATCTTTTAAATCCGCCATCAGGCTGGTAATTTTCTCTTGAATGGCCTCATCTGTCTTTACACCCATAACAAGATGCAAACCGCCTTGAATATCCAAACCGTAAATCAGCTTTTCTTTTGAAAACCACCACTGGTTTTCCTTAAAATTATAAAAATTGGGAAATATCCAAGCTCCTGCCAGAAGAAGGGAAAAAAGAACAATTGCCCAACGTATTTTATTATTTTCAATCATGTTTTAAAACAATTCCTGTTTAATTTTTTTATAGCTATTTTTTATCCGTATCCGGTTCAACAAGAGAGGAAATCTGAGACCTTAAAACCCGAATGCGTACATTATCCGCCACTTCCAATGTCACAAAACTGTCCGTTAAACCATAAATAATACCTAAAATACCACTGGAAGTAATCACACTATCTCCTTTCTTTAACTGATTGACAAGATTTTGATGTTTCTTTTGTCTTTTTTGCGCCGGACGAATCAAAAGAAAATAAAACAGAACAAAAATAAATATAAATGGCATCATTTGTTCAATAAAATGAGGTTTTGCTGGAGGAACTTTCTCAGTTTCAGCCCAGACATACGGCATGAATGAAACAAATCCATAAAAACAAACGAAAAAATCCCTTATCTTAAACTTTGCTGGAGTGGAATTAACCAATTCGCCAACATTGTTTTTTCTATGTATTGCAAAACACCCCGTAAAAACTTTAAGTTGAAGTGTAAAAATACTCCATAAATGGAGAAATAAGGACATATTTTCCTCCCTAAAAGAAACATATAAATACAGACTGACTTTATTAACTATTGTTTATATAATGTGTCAAGGTGGCGTTTTCGACTATTATACATTGCAAGGTGTTCGTGCTGGAATTGGTGGCTAGGTTGAGGGGCCTAGAAACGACTTTTATTGTAAAAGACAAACGCGCCCGTGCTGGAATTGGTAGACAGGCCAGGTTGAGGGCCTGGTATCTGCGAGGATGTGAGCGTTCAAGTCGCTCCGGGCGCACCATTAACCTAAACTAAGGTTTGTATATTGATGGTAGTTTTCCACAAGTTGGGTAAAATCTTTTTTCATTTTGTAGAAAACAATATAAACTTTATTATAGTAGGTTTGAAATGTCTAAACTCCAAGTCGGCAAATATAGAATATCTATGAAATCTGTAAGCTTATTTCTGCTGTTCCTCTTTTTCACACTTTTTTTCGTACTTTTCTCAGGTTGTGGAGGAGGTGACACACCTACTACTAATACTGGCAATCAAACAGAGGATGAAGATGATGAAAGTGAGAACGGCAAGTTGGGAGCTGACGATAACACAACAGATCCAAAAAACACAAAACGAAGACTGGATCCACTGCCAATTATCCCTCCGCCGGGTGTAAATCCTCCGCCGGGTGTAAATCCTCCGTCTGGTGCAAATCCTCCGCCGGGTGCAAATCCTCCGCCGGGTGCAAATCCTGCGCCAGGTGCAAATCCTGCGCCATCTCCTGAGCCACCATCTCCTGAGCCGTCTCCTCTTCCTTTGAACCTTGCTGTTGGAAGTAATGATTGTAGTGCGTATAGAGCCGGCTGTAAAAATAATAAGGAATGTACAGAAAAATACAATTGCTTAAGAACCAAAGCTGGAAATCCCACAAACATGAAACAAACAATATGTGCAAAAACAGGTCATCCCGCTGTTATGCTGATATTATCTGAATGGAGTCACGGAATACCTGGTCGAAATCAGCTGTTGTGTGATCTTATTGAAGATAATGAATATCTTATTGGATTTGCCACAAATACGAAAAATGGCTGTAATACTCCAAAAGAGAACAGAAAAACAGAGTTGACAGATGCTGGTTATCAATGCTCTAGTCAATAATTAGTCACTAAGGAAAAACACATTCAACTCAAGAAAAATGCTTTTACATCTGCTTTGAGCTTGTCTGCTAAAAAGCTTGACGAGGAAGGAAATGATGATTAAGGCAAGCTCGCTTTTTCCTATGTCGTCAATGAAGCAATTTTAATTTTTATAAAATCAGGAGGTTATTTTATGAAGGCTTTAATACTGTTTTTTATTGTGTTTTTTACAATATCTCAAAGTTATGGAGCGGAATGTCCTGAAGATCCTTGCAGTAAATACCGAAAGCCTTGTACCAGCGATGAAGAGTGTGGAGAAAAGTATTTTAACTGCCTAGAACCAAAAGCGGGAATCCCAAACATTTTGAAAAAAAATTTATGTACAAAAACAGGGAAAGAAAACATACAGCTTGAATTAGCAGAATGGAAAGGCAAGCCTGGTCAAAATCAGCTGTTATGCAGTTTTTTTGAAAATGATTTTTTAATGCAATTTGCGACCAGTGTAAAACATGTCTGTAAAGCCGGTTTGGCAAGTAGACAAAAAGAACTAGAGAAAGCTGGTTATAGTTGCACACTTTTGGAGGAAACTTCCAATGGCAAAGCCACAACAGAGGATAACGACAATACAGGTGTTCATGAAAAGGAAACAGTAGAAGAACCACCGTGTAAAGAGGAACCGGTGGAAACACAATCTGAAACACAACAAACCACTGTGGAACCACCTGACTCTGCAAACAACTGAGATCAGTAATCTGCTTGTTGTTAATTCCTCTAAAGTTTAATGGTTCATAACAGCTCTTGAGGTTCTTTACTGTATGTTTGAACTGGGCATTGAATCTTTTATCAAAGAAAAAGCTTGGCGAGGTCGGCTGGAAAATTGCCGTGTGGCTTTCTTGGGGCATTCCGCTTCTGTGTCTCAAAATCTGCAAAGTTCTCTTGAGTTGATTCAATCCTACACACCCTTAAAAGTCAGCTGTGTCATAGGCCCTCAACATGGTTTTAAAGCTGTTCAACAAGCCAACATGATTACAACAGAAGATGAACATTCCACAAAATTGAGGTTCTTGGTTTCTAACCCCATTGACTGTTCAGAGAACAACGCACAATCATCAGCCACTCAAGCTGAAATACACTCCAAAACTGAAAAAGATTCCTCTCTTAAAACACAGCACAAACATACCCGGAAGACGACAAACCATTACCCTGTTTTCAGTCTTTACTCTGAAAAAACAAAGAGACTCACCAAGGAAATGCTTTCCTGTTTTGATGTTTTAATTGTAGATCTTCAGGATGTAGGTTGTCGTGTTTACACTTATTTAACAACGCTTTTTTATGTGCTGGAGGATTGCTCCACAGCCAACAAAGAAGTATGGATATTGGATCGTCCCAATCCCGCAGGCCGAAAAGCAGAAGGTTCCATATTGAACAAAAATTTTTTCAGTTTTGTTGGTGCCGGTCCTCTTCCCATTCGGCATGGCCTGACTTTAGGAGAATCAGCCAAGTGGTATTGCTCTTTAAAAAACTTGAATCTCAACTTGCAAATAATTAAAATGCGGGAATACTATCCAGAAAAAAAGGCTTGGCCCACAGGTGTTCCTTGGTTACTTCCCAGTCCCAATATGGTGGATGAGGAGTGTGCTCGTTGTTACAGTGGCACTGTTCTGTTGGAAGGAACAAATATTTCTGAGGCACGAGGGACTGTTTTTCCTTTAAAAGCTTTTGGATTTCCCAACATGAATGCCCACGCTATACTAAAATCCATGATTCATTTAGCTCCTCATTGGCTTGGAGGCTCTGCTTTAAGAGAAGAGTTTTTTCAGCCAGTGGCTGATAAATTTCAAAACCAGATTTGTTCTGCCATTCGTATTTATGCCACAGCACCTTTTTATGATGAAAAAAAATTTTCACCTTACCGCCTGATAAGTTTGTTTCTAAAATGTCTTAAAAAGCATCATCCTGACTTCGATTGGATAACACTTCCTCCTTACGAATATGAATATGAAAAATTGCCAGTTGATATTTTATCCGGTGATGATTTTTTAAGAAACTGGATCGAAGATGACAACGCTTCCGTTTTAGATCTGGAAAAAAAGCTTTTCCCAGACGAAACACTCTGGATCAAACAAAGAAAGAATTTTTTGCTCTATTAAACTTTCCAAATTTTACTACCAATCCACGGAAAAGTTATATGAAGTAACTTTTTAAATTTTCCTGACTTCGACACAATGCAATAAATTAGTCATTACCGATACTTAAAGATTTTCACAGGAGATGTGAAGATATTTTATGCAGAGCAAAATATTCCTGTTTTTTGCTGATAGCTATATGCTTTTCAGGTAGTTATTTGCTAAGAAAAGACAGGAGTTTTTAAATGCCGGTTTTGAATTTTAAAGGAAAGTCCTCTGTTTATTCTCATCATCTGGGAGTTCCTTTTCGTTCGTTGGAAATTGATGAAAAAAAATCCCTTTCGCCTCCTGCCGGTCAAGCCGGCCAAAAGAGCGCGCAAAGAATGCTAAGTTTGGATGACGACAATCTGATTATTCATGGGGATAATCTTCATGCTTTAAAAGCTCTTTTACCAAGATATGCCGGAAAGGTAAAGTGTATCTATATTGATCCACCCTACAATACTGGTAACGAAGGCTGGAAATATAATGATAATGTAAATAGTCCTTTCATTACAGAGTGGCTAAACAAAGAAATTGGTGTAGAGGACTTGGAAAGACATGACAAATGGCTTTGTATGATGTGGCCACGATTGTATCTTCTTAAAGAACTGCTTTCTGATGATGGAGTGATTTTTATAAGTATTGATGATAATGAGCAACACCATTTGCGGATGATAATGGATGAAATTTTTGGAGAAGAGAACTATATTGCTCAAATAACAGCTCAAACAAACCCCCGTGGACGATCATTAAGGCAAGATATAGCCAGAACTCATGAGTATATCCTTGTTTTTTCAAAAAATATTGAAAGGGCCAGTCTTAAAGAGATTCCAAAAAAAGAAAAAACGCTTTCAGAATATAAAAAGAAAGATAAAAGAGGAGTTTATCGCCTTATGAGATTGATGAATGGAGCAATACAGTTTTTTAATCGAAAAACACGGCCTAATTTGTTTTATCCTATTTATGTCAATCCTATAAATGGCCAAGTGGCTTTATCTCGTTCAAAAGCTTATTGCATAGAGGTTTTTCCTATATCATCCTCTGGTGAAGAAGGTTGCTGGACTTGGAGTAAAGACAAAGTGCTGGAAAACCCTTTAATGCTTTTTGGAGAAAAAAAGAGAACAGGATATTGGCGAATTTACAGAAAAGATTATTTGCCGGAAAACGGACAGGCTACAACAAAAGAACGATCCATCTGGTTGGATAAAAAAATAAATCACGAAGTAGGAAAAGAGAGTCTATCATCCCTGTTTCAAAAAAATATTTTTGATTATCCAAAGTCTCCAGAAATAATAAAAAAATGTATTTGCCTTGTTGCAGATAAAGACTCCATTATCTTGGATTCTTTCGCTGGTTCGGGAACAACAGCCCATGCTGTTTTAGATTTAAATAAAGAAGACGGAGGAAACCGAAAATTTATCCTTGTGGAGTGTAAGGATTATGCCGATAAAATCACAGCAGAGAGGGTTCGTCGGGTGATTAAGGGTGTTCCTAAAGCAAAACCGGAAAAATTAAAAAAAGGCTTAGGTGGCTATTTTACTTACTTAACTCTTGGAACAGAAATTAATGAAGAAAATTTGATAAAAGGCAAATCTCTGCCAAGTTATAAAACTCTTTCTAGTTATGTTTATTATATAGCTACAGGCCAAACTCTAAGTAAAGTGCCGGAAACCGAAGATTTTTATATAGGGAAATCAAATAAAAACACAGCTTTTTTTGTCATCTATAAGCCAAGCATTAAGTTTTTAAGAAGTAAAGAATCCGCTTTAAACCTTGATAGAAAAGAAAAAATCCAAAAAATCATGAATCAAAAAAACTGCGAAAAAGCAGTTGTATTTGCTCCTATTCATTATTTTGATTCAGCAGATGAATTAGCAAAAGAAGGAATTATTTTTTGTCAACTGCCTTTTGCTATTTACAGAATAGCAGGTGCTTAATGGAGTTAAAGGAATTTCAAGAGCTTTGCTTAGAAAAGCTGGGTTATTACCTAAAGCTCTTAAAGAAAGAGTATATAGAAGAAAAAGATGAAGTGGAATTTCATAAAAACAAAGGCCGGAACAGAAAAATAGAGTACTACTGCCAAAAAACATGGAATAAAATTCAAACTGAAGGCAAACTTCCTAAGCTTCAAAATAAAAAAGGACAACTTCATCTCTCTCCCTATCAAAATAAAAAAGATGGATTAGGGAATCTTATTCCAAATGTATGTTTAAAAGTGCCTACAGGAGGAGGAAAAACCCTGATAGGTGTTTCATCCATTGAAAAAATAAACTTTGACTACTTTAGCAAGAACACTGGCTTAATTTTATGGATTGTTCCCACAAAAGCCATATACAGCCAAACCCTTAAAAATTTTAGAGACCGTACTCATTTTTACAGAAAAACCTTGGAAAGAGCCTCAGCTGGAAAAATCAAAATTATTGAAAAAACAGACGCTTTTTCCTTACAAGATTTGCAGGATTATCTTTGTGTAATGCTTCTAATGTTGCCTTCAGCAAACAGAGAAACAAAAGAATCTCTAAGAATGTTTAAAGATTCAGGTCGCTTTATTTCTTTTTTTCCGGAACCGGAAAATCATCGAGCTAATAAAGAGCTTTTATTTCAAATCAGCAACTTAGACACATATAAAAGTAAAAAGGCTTTAGGAGGTGTCAAAGGTTTTGCTGTAAAACACAGTTTAGGTAATGCTATAAGAATCGCCCGGCCAATTGTCGTTATGGATGAAGGGCACAGGGCTTATTCTGAATTAGCAAGAAAAACCCTGGCCGGCCTTAACCCAAAGTTTATTCTTGAATTGTCAGCCACGCCCAATATGAAAGAGCATTTGAGCAATGTTTTGGTAAGTGTTTCAGGTGTGAAATTAAAAGAAGAGGAAATGATTAAGCTCCCTATTAATGTCACTAATGCTAAAAGAGGGGATTGGAAAAAAACTTTATGTCTGGCTTATGAAAAATTAATTGAGTTGGAAAAAGATTCAGAAACTTACCGAAAAAAAAGCAAAAAATACATTCGCCCCATTATGCTTATTCAAGTGGAACGAACAGGAAAAGACCAAAAAGATAAAAATTTTATTCACTCTGAGACTGTAAAAAAGTATTTAATCACCCATCTTGGCATTTCTGAATCAGCTGTAAAAATTAAAGTTTCAGAAAAAGACGAACTAAAAGATGAAAACTTGTTAAGTGATACCTCCCCGGTGAGATTTATTATTACAAAGCAAGCTCTTCAGGAGGGATGGGATTGCCCTTTTGCATATATACTGGCGATTTTATCCAAGTCCAAGTCCAAGTTGGCTTTAACTCAGCTGACAGGCAGAATTTTAAGACAGCCGTATGTGCAAAGAACATCAATGGATTCTTTAAATGAAAGTTATATTTTTTGTTATAACAAAACGGTGGCAGAGGTGGTTTCAGAAATTAAAAAAGGACTACAAAAAGAGGGAATGGATGACTTAGCGGATTATGTAATAACACAAGAAAATGACCTTAAAAAAGTAACAGCAAAAAGAAATCCGAAATTTCAAGATACAAAAATTTTTCTTCCAAGAGTTTTGTGTAAACAAAAAAACGGTTTATGGAGAAAAATTATTTATTCCCAAGATATTCTTCAAGAGATAGATTTTTCAAAAATATCTTATTCAAAAAAAGATATATGGACTCCTGAAAAAATAGATTCCTTACAAGTTAATGCTGTACAAATAGATGGTCAGTTCAGCTTGCCGTATATAAGCCAAAATAAAAAAGAAAACCTTATGAGTATGGACTACCCTTTTATGATAAAGAGGCTTTGCAACTTTATCCCTCACCCTTTTGAAGCGGGAAGAATTTTTGATGAGACAGTGAGTACTTTAAATGCCAAAAATATATCAGATAAAACAATCTATTTAAACAAAGCTTTCCTTTTGGAATCTATGGAAGCGGATATAAAAGAACAGATGAACATACTTTCAGAAAAAATCTTTACAGACAAATTAAAAAACGGCTCTATTTGTTTTAAAATCTTCAAACAGCAAATCAATATAAATTGGCAAATAGACCCTGAAATTGATTTTATTGTTTCTACAAGTGATACAGTCTTAAGAAGAGAGGACGACAAAGATTTTCAAATATCGCTTTTTGATACTACTTATCAGCGTCATTACAATGAATTGGAAAAACAAGTGGCTTGGTATTTGGATGAACAATCAGCAGTTAAGTGGTGGCATAGAATGGTTGCGCAACAAGACTATTATCTGCAAGGCTGGCAGAAAAGAAAAGTCTATCCTGATTTTTTGGCTTTCATCAGTCCCGATAATAAAATAAAAAAACTGTCTGTTTTGGAAACCAAAGGTGACTACTTAAAAGGAAATGAAGATACAGAGTATAAAAAAAACCTCTTTAAAATTTTGGAAAAATACGCCACCAATAAATCTGTAAGTGTGGGCGATATGGAGGTTGTTTCAGAAAAAGAACAAAAAATGATTTTTAAAATCCTTATGGAAAAAACCTGGAAAAAAGATTTAGGGGAAATAATAAGATGGAAATAAGCAAAAATTTTATGAATCAGGTAGACACCAGAGACTTTTAGCCTGTTTCGCCAGCCACCGCTGATGTTTGGCAATACTTTCTTCGTTCCATTCATCATATTCTGCACATTTTTTTGTGACTGTAAAATTGCTTTTTGCAAAAAAAACTTTTTTTTCTTTAAAGCTTTTTCCACCTACTTCTTTATTTTGTTTTCGAGACATTATTGTGAAATTGCCTATGCGTTCAACCCACTCTTCCACTTGCTCATCAGACTTAAGTTCTTTTATCCAATCCTGAGTGGGTTTCACTGGCAGAATATGTTCCAAGGTAATGGAATCAAGATCACTACTGGCATTATTACTTGGATTCAAAAATTTTTCAATTCTGTAAAGAAGGTAACAAGCTTTTCTATTTGTTTGTTGTGTTTTAAATCTTTTGATATTAAAATCGTGAATAAACTCCTCATCCGAAGGATATATTTTCTTAAGAAGAATTAACACCTCATTTAAAGATTGACTGGATGAATGTGTAATTTTCCGAGCGGTTTCAGAGTAAGCTCTCTCTTGCCGGCTAGGACTACTATGACCACATATAATATTATATCTGACAGAAATAACCTCGATATAACGGACAAATTTTATAAAATCACTTGCGCTAAATTTATGAAATGCTGAAATTAAAACACTAATAGGAGCCACAATATTAAACATATTTAATGTCTTAAGACTTAACTTCAACTTATCGTTATTATACAGGCCATTTTCATGATGTTTCCAAAATTCATCATTGTAATCCTTTAAAGCGGAATAGATCTCAGAGTTTTTTTGCAAACCCTCCAAATAGTCAGAGGCTTTTTGTTCATTATTATTCAGGTTTACTTTTATTTTCTTAAATAATTCATTGGCTCTGGAAAAATTGTTTTTGCTGTTCCAATCCACTCTGATAAAATCCGAAAATTTATGCTTTCCCAACTGGTGAACAATATTACTCCATTTACTCTCTAGGTTTTCTAATGCCTGATCATGAAGTTGTTTTTTACTGTCAATAAGAGAAAAAATATAATTTTTCACCAAATCCGGAGTGGATAACTGTACTCCCCTAGCATTTAAAGTTTCAAATACTGTATAGGCATTGGCCACACTATCAACAGTAATAATCGTAAAGAAAAGACGATCTGTCATATTGTCAATCAGCTGGGCTATTTGTCTTCCTTTTTCTTCTGGAACCTTTTCAGATAAATCTGCCTGAAACTTTTTTCTAAAATAATCCAAAGCCTCTCTTATTAGTTTTTCAGAGTGGTTTAATTTTCTTACAGGAGGTTCTGATAAACTGCACAAGTAGGTTTTAAAAAAACTGTCATTATTTCTGTTAAGAGTTAGTTTATTTTCTGTTAAAAGCGATACAGGATTAGTAAAGCCGATAAATCTGTTACGAAATGTGTCCAGTCTTCTTTGATTATCTTCAGGCTGTATTTTTTCTGTGATCAATTTTTTTAATTCATAAAGAGCCGAAAGAATAATAATGCTGATGGTGGTAAGCCTTTGTTGCCCGTCAATAATGATAAAGTTTTTGCCATCAGAAGACTGTAAAACAAGATACCCCATATAATGGGCAGATTGTGTGTTTCGGGAGCTTTCAGAATAACCATGCAGATCCTGCCACAAATCGTCCCATTGCTCTTCTCCCCATGAGTAATCCCTTTGAAACCGAGGAACAGTGTATTTCAGGTTATTACCCATAACATCCCGAAAAGGCTGATTTTTAGTGTCAAACTGTATCATGAGGAAAAGTGTAGTGTATTTATTGAAAAAAGGGAATAGGTATTTATTGAAAGAAGTGGAAATCAGCTCATGATTTTAACCGGGAAGAAGGCGGTTGGAAAGCTTTTGCATTTCCTTTTTTAAAAGCTCATGTTCCGGGTAATTTAAATGAGGATCTTTTTTTATCATCTTATGTGCTGATTCTCTGGCTTGTTGAAGAAGACGCACATCTCTTACCAGATGAGCCATCCTGAAAGCTGGTAGTCCCGATTGACGAGTTCCTAAAAACTCCCCTGGCCCTCTTCTTTCCAAATCCGCTTCCGCAATTTTAAATCCGTCAGCAGTTTTTTCCATAATAGAGAGGCGGGAAAAAGCCTCTTTGGAAAACCCTTCCATTACCAGTATGCAATAACTTGTATACTCTCCTCTGCCCACACGCCCTCTTAACTGATGAAGCTGAGACAAACCAAATCGTTCAGCGTGCTCCACTATCATTATACTGGCATTTGGCACATCCACTCCCACTTCAATGACAGTAGTGCTTACCAATATTTGAATTTCTCCGCGCGCAAAGGCAGACATAACTTCCTGTTTTTCATAAAAAGAAAGCCGGCCATGTACTAGGCCTGATTTGAAATCAGGAAATCTGACTTTTAGTTTTTCATACTCTTCCACTGCGTTTTTAAGATCAACATGTTCACTTTCCTCCACCAATGGGTATACAATATAAGCTTGTCGCCCAGACAAAATCTGATTCTCCAGCAAACCCCACACTTGGTCTCTTTTGGACGCGTACATTCTTTGAGTCACTATTGTTTTCCGTCCTTTTGGCATTTCATCAATAACAGACACATTAAGATCTCCATACAAAGTCAGGGCCAAACTGCGCGGGATAGGAGTGGCTGTCATTACCAAAAAATGTGGACGCATACCTTTTCCTTTTAAAAGACCTCTTTGATGCACCCCGAAGCGATGTTGCTCATCAATGACCACTAAAGCCAGATTTTTAAACTGTACAGCTTCCTGAATAAGAGCATGAGTTCCTATGCAAAGAGAAGTGTACCCACTGGCCAGTTTTTCCAATATTTCTCTTTTTTGTTTAACACGGATACTGCTCGTTAAAAGAGAAACATGAATCCCAAGAGGTTGCAAAAGAGCCACTGCATTTTTATAATGTTGTTCTGCCAGAATTTCCGTGGGAGCCATAATCGCACATTGAAAGCCGTTTTCTATCACTTGGCAGGCGGAAAGCAAGGCTACAACAGTTTTACCACAACCTACATCTCCTTGAACCAACCGGTGCATGGGGTAGTCATTTTGCATATCCTGACTTATCTCCGTCAGCACTCTTTTCTGAGCAGAAGTCAGCTCGAAAGGAAGAGAGTTTTTTAATTTGTCACTGAGGTTAAGAGCAGGTTTTATGGGTTGTGTTTTTTCTTTTTTAAGACCAGAGCTTTTCATTCCCATGTAAAGTTGTAAAAAGAAAAATTCTTCAAAAATAAGACGTTTTTGCGCCGGAGAACGAAAACGCAGGTATTCTTCCACTTTATCCTGATCAGGTTGATGCAAAAGCTCCAGTGCTCTTACTTTGCCAAGTAAATTATTGTCCTCTCTGAGCCAGAGAGGTAGGGGATCGGAATTAATAAAATCTGGATTTTGCTTTAAACCTGCAAACGCTGTGTCTATCATTTTTCTGATCTTGTTTTGACTGACTTTTTCCATTTCCGTGTAAACGGGCAAGAGCATATCCTTTTGCCCTTCACTTTCTTTAAAAGGATATATATCAGGGTGATGCAATTCCGGCTGGTTGTCGTAATAAGTGATTTTTCCCACCACTTTCACTTTCTGATAGATATCCAGACTGTCAAAGTATCCCCTGTATGGGAGACGAAAATACTTACAAGTAACCCCCTCCCCCCCTTCGGTTTTTATCATTACAAGGTAAAGGGTTTTTCCACTTCTTAGATGAATAGTTTTTTTTTCCTCGACATAACCAAACAAAGTCACATAAGTTCCATGTGCCATCTGGGAAAAATCACGAACAGCACGCTGATCTCTATAAGTACGAGGGTACCAGTGAATCAAATCATACACAGTATTTATGTTTTTCCGTGAAAAATACTGGGCCAGCTTTGGTCCCACTCCTTTCAAATATTGAAGTGAAGTTGTTGGCTGTAGCATTTTTGAGAAAACAGAAGGTTTTTCAGAAGAGACAGTTTTTGCGTCAATAGGTTCGCGCGCAGGAACAGGGAATGTGTTATCCATTGATATTTTTCGCTCCGCCGGATTTTCCGGTTTATAGGGTTCTTTTGAGGTTGCCATAACTCTTTCCACTTTACTTTCTTTGTCAAAAGGTGGTCAAATTTTGGATCAACCACTGGCCTCTATAACATTTTCATACTTTATCTTCTTTTCAGCCGGTGACCAAATTTTGAAGGTCAAGAACATAACGCATTGTTATTATTTGATTTTTTATAAAAGGTTCAGGAAAAAATTGCAAGGAAAATTATTAAAACCTCTTATTTCATGGGTGATTAATCAACTATCTTGACTTTTAAATATGAAAAAATGTATTTTTAACGAAAATCAACCGGTCTTGTATCTGTTGGTTGTCATTTTAGGGGTTTCAGGTTATAGTCCTGCGAACCACAATTTTTAAGGAACAATATGCCTACTTTAAATCAGCTGATTCGTAATAACAGAAAAGTTCAGCGAACCAGAACAAAATCCCCTGCTCTCACTTCCTGTCCTCAGCGCAGAGGGGTATGCACCCGTGTGCACACCCGTTCTCCTAAAAAACCCAATTCCGCGCTCCGTAAGGTGGCGCGTGTACGCCTGACCAACGGATTTGAAGTTAATTCCTATATTCCCGGAGAAGGGCATAACCTTCAGGAGCACTCCGTTGTGTTGGTTCGTGGAGGTCGTGTACAGGACTTGCCCGGGGTAAAATACCATATTGTCCGTGGCCATTTAGACACGCAAGGAGTAAAAGACAGGAAAAGAGGCCGTTCCCGATATGGAACCAAAAAGATAAAGAAAAGCTGAATTTATTTTAAGAAATAAAACAACTGTAAAACAACAAGGTTAAAAATATGTCCCGCAGAAGTCGGAAAATTCACAAAAAAGACGCTAAACCGGATCCCGTGTATGCAGACACCACTGTTTCTTATTTTATAAATAAAATCATGTGGGATGGCAAAAAAGAGCTGGCCCGAGGCATTGTCTATGGAGCTTTGGAAATAATCAGCAAAAAACACCCTACAGAAAGTGCTATCTCTGTATTCAAAAAAGCCATAGATAACTGCAAACCAAATTTAGAAGTACGGTCCCGTCGTGTAGGAGGTTCCACTTATCAGGTGCCGGTGGATGTGCGTCCAGCGCGCAGATCTTCCTTGGCCATCCGATGGATCATTATAAATTCCCGCGCACGAAAGGAAAAAAAAATGGCAGATCGGCTGGCTGGAGAATTAATGGACGCTTATAACAAAAAAGGTTCTTCCATAAAGAAAAAAGAGGATGTTCATCGTATGGCTGAATCCAATCGAGCTTTTTCTCACTATAACTGGTAATGTTTTTTATATTTATCCGGGGTTTAATGTTTTCGCTTTTTCTTAAAAAGGAATCAGGAAAAATTTGTAATAAAAACTTAAGAGAGGCCTAAGGTTTGCCCGCGCTACAAATTAAAACAGTTGAGGATTTGAAACACACCCGAAATATTGGGGTTATTGCTCATATTGACGCCGGAAAAACCACTTTGACGGAGAGGATTCTGTTCTACACCGGTAAAAGCCATAAAATGGGGGAAGTTCATGAAGGTAACACCATCATGGATTGGATGGAGCAGGAGCAGGAAAGAGGCATCACCATAACCTCTGCCGCAACCACTTGTTTTTGGCAAAATCATCGTATTAACATTATAGATACTCCTGGCCATGTAGACTTTACAGTGGAAGTGGAAAGATCATTAAGAGTTCTGGATGGCGTTGTTGTTGTGTTTGATGCTGTTAGCGGTGTAGAGCCTCAAAGCGAAACAGTGTGGCGTCAGGCGGATAAACATCATGTTCCCCGAATTTGTTTCATCAATAAAATGGATCGAACAGGAGCCAGCTTTCAGGACAGTGTGAGTTCTATTTCCAAAAAATTAAAAGCCACTCCTGTATGTCTGCAAATTCCTATAGGTTCTGAAGATAATTTCCAAGGGGTAATTGATCTCATTGAGCGAAAAGCATTTATATGGAATCAGGATGAACTGGGAGAAAAATATTCCACTATTCCCATTCCCGAAGAGTATAAACAAAAAGTGCAGTCAGCAAGAACACAAATTATTGAACATTCGGCAACCGCAGATGATAAAGTTATGAAAAAATACCTGAATGAAGAACATATATTGGAAAAAGATATAAAAAAAGCCCTTAGGAAAGCCACATTGGATTTAGCAATCACACCAATTTTTTGCGGATCGGCTCTTAAAAATAAAGGTGTTCAGCAAATTTTGTCTGGAGTATTAGATTATCTTCCGGGTCCTTTGGATTTGCCACCCATTGAAGGACAAGGGAAAACACCAGGAAAAAACATATCCTGCCCCACGAGTTTTGAACACCCTGCTTGCGTATTGGCTTTTAAATTAATGGAAGATCCTTTTGCGGGTCACCTCACATATATCAGGGTATATTCAGGGGTTTTGAAACCAAGTGCTCAATTATTGAACACAAGAGCACACAAAAAAGAAAGAATCCAAAAACTTTTGAAAATTCATTCTAAATCAAGGGAGGAAGTACCTTTTTTAAAAGCAGGAGACATAGGTGCTGTGTTAGGTTTAAAGTGGACCAAAACCGGAGACACCCTTTGTTCAGCGGATCATCCTGTTTCTTTGGAGTCAATTACCTTGCCTGAACCAGTTATTTCCATAGTCATTGAACCAAAATCATCAGCAGATCAAAAAAAAATGATAAAAGTTTTACAAATATTGCAAAAAGAAGATCCTTCTTGTTTTGTTTCTTATGATTCGGAGACGGGACAAACTCTTCTCATGGGAATGGGGGAACTACACTTGGAGGTGCTGGTTCATCGTCTCACGAAAGATCACAAAGTGCAAGTAAACACCGGGTCGCCAAAAATTTCCTACCGGGAAACTATTTTAAGAACCTCAGAAGGTACAGGTGTTTTTGACAAGGAAATAGGAGGACAAAAATATTTTACTCAGGTGGTTTTAAAAATAGAACCTGATAAAACAAAAAGAGGTTTGATTTTTGAAAATCAAATTAAAGAAGATGTGCCACAGGATTTCATTATAAACATTCAAAAATCTGTGGAAGATTCCTCTCACGCAGGAATGCTAATGGGTTACCGATTATTGGGAATAAAAGCTATTTTACTAAAAGCGGAATTTCAGGGAGAAAACGAAACTGCAATACAAACGGCCTTTCAATCAGCGGGAGTACAGGCGTTCAGGAACGCTCTCTCTAAAAACAAAAGTCGGCTCATGGAACCTGTATTTGATCTGGAAGTTGTTACACCAGAGGAATTTCTGGGTGATGTCATAAGTGATTTAAACACCAGACGCGCCAAAGTGGAAGGAGTGAGTTTGGAAAATCATCTGCAAGTCATAAAAGCACAAGCCCCTTTGGTGAATATGTTTGGCTATGCGACAACCCTTCGTTCTGTCAGCCAAGGGAGAGCTAGTTTCTCTATGCAGATGCGGGAATATATGCTTATGCCCGATAAAATAGAGCAACGGGTTCTTTCCGATGAATGATAATTTTAATATATTCCATTATGGATAAATTGTTCCTGTTTTTTAAGTAATATGTGAATAAGAGCATGTCGGTTTTTGTTATGCTCACCTGTTACATAATGCACAATGTATAACTTGTTTTTGTAAATAAAGCCTCCTATCCGAATATGTCCGGCTGTTTTTCCAAGAGTTCGGATTTCAAACAATTTATTATACCGTCGCCGGGTGGTAGATGTGGCTGTTCTTTTCTGGCCTCTTCTTAGTATTCTTATGCCGGTTGAATCTCCATTGGTATAACCGTTTATCAAAGCATTGATATTTCTTCTGGCTACTTCTAGGTGATTGCTTTGAAAATCAGAATTTCTTTTTGGATTGAAAAATGTGTCAACAATATTATCACTAAAGAAAATATACGCTGTTCCTCTCATGTTGGGCCACTCTATAAAATAAGGGGTATTGGCTTTAATTAAAGAAGGATTTTCCATAAGCTGTTTCCAGTCAGGTTGTGTCTGTTGTTTAATTATATTGTTAATTGGTTGGTGTAAAATGCTTTCCACCCGTTTGATTTTTCTTTTCAAAATTATAAATTCATGGGGATGAAGTGGATATTGCGTGTTTTGCCAACGAGATAGTATGTTTTCAATCTCAAATAAGAGCTTGGTTAAGGTTTCATTTTTTTGTTGAGATATATGATAATTCTTAAAGAAACTTTCAGCTTGTATGGCCAGCTGTAAGGTATGTTCTTCCTGAGTTTTTTCTTTTTTGCTATCAAAAGCTGATTGGCAAAAGGGAGAGGTGTTGCCATAAGCTCCCAGAAAAAAAATCGGGACTAACCAAGTTATTCGTAAAAACAACCGCCTTAACTTTTGGCCTGAGGTATTGCTCGTATGTAGTTGAATCACAGAAAACTGAACCTTCAGCCTAGAACCATGCAGGACAAAACAACTGATATTTTCTTTAATGTGAAAATACATATTTCCATTATTATACCATATTGGTTTTTATGTTATAAGCGTTATTCTCCTTTTGAAAAACCTCTTAACGCGCTGTGATTGCTTGATTTTTATGCGCACTTAACTTATTCACTATTCATCCGGGTGGAAAACATCTGTTAATACATTATTATCACTATAAAAAATGGAGGAATGTTATGAATTTTCTTATATATGTTGTTGTTCTGATTGCTGTTGTTTTTTCCAGCTCTTGTTCCTATAAAGACAAACAGATTAAGAAACAGATAAAAACAGACACGGAGTCAAAAATGGCTTATCTTTTTGGTTATCAGCTGGGTAGCTACGCAAAAAAAGAGCTTTTCAGTAAAAACGAGGAGCAGAAAAAAATCTTTCTCGTTGGAGTGCGTGATGGTCTGGAAGGAAAAATGTTGATGGATATAAGCGAAATGAAAAAACTTGAAAGTAATCTTGGCAGGACAGCTCCGAAAGAAAAACCAAAACAAAAGGAGAAGGGCATGAAATTTTTAGAAGAAAACAAAAAAAAACCGGGGGTAAAAACAACCGCTTCTGGTTTGCAATACAAAGTTCTAAAAGCGGGTGAGGGTAAAAGCCCTTCTGCTACTGATACAGTGGAAGTGCACTATCGCGGTTCCCTCATAGATGGAACGGAATTTGACAGTTCTTACAAGAGAAATAAAACCATTACCTTCCCTCTGAATGGAGTGATTAAGGGTTGGACGGAAGGGCTTCAGCTGATGAAGGAGGGGGCGAAGTATGAATTTTATATTCCTCCTGAACTGGGTTATGGTTCTGGTGGCACTTCCGGTATTCCACCTGACTCTGTTTTGATTTTTGAAGTGCAGTTAATAAAAGTTCAATAATGAAAGTATTTTTCTTATACTTAGTGTGTTTTTTTTCTGTGTTGTCTTTTGCCGGGGGGCCTTCCTGGTTTACTTCAACAGATGATAACAATCAAAAGTGGGCTATTGTTCCTTCTTATTCTCATAATTCCACTTATGGTCATATTCCTGGTGGCCGATTTTTTATATACCCGGTTGGTGATACGGGTTATTACACTGCACTGGAAAGTGCTTTCAGCATGGATCTCTTTTTTTCCACGGTTTTTTCTTATAAATATTGGAGAAAAAACGGCGATCAATTTGATTTTGAAGCTTTATATGATGGTTTTAGTGAACCTTATTATGGGGAGGGTAGTGAAACTGATGCAGATAATAAAAAAGACATTCCTACACATAAGGTATATGTGCGGATGGAGTATGTATCCAGAATATATGAAAGTTTGTATGGAGGGGCTTTTATTCGATTTGATTATAGAAAAGAAAAAAGTAGTGAAACTGAGTTGTTTCCTCAAGAATCAATTTTATCAGGTGGTTTTTTGGTAAGATATGATTCCAGAAATAATTATTTTAATCCAACGGAAGGGGAGTATTATCAAGTGCAATCCTGGTTGTTATCCCGTATGCCCAGCCCTGTTTTGTTGGAAGGGGATATTCGGCTGTTTTTTTCTTTAATGGAAAACTTAGTGGTGGCTGTAAGAGGAATGGCCGGGCTGACTTTTCTTAACCCTTCCAGTTATTCGTTTCGATTTTCATTGGGAGGCTCAAATATGTTGCGTGGTTACAGATTAAATCGTTTTAGAGGAGAAAATTATTATTTATCACAAACAGAATTAAGATACACTATTTTAAATTTTTTGACAGTTACGGGATTCTTTGATTTTGGTTCAGCTAATGATGAGATATTTCGTCCACCGCGGTATTCTTTTGGAGGCGGTTTTCGTTTCGGTCTACCACCGGATTACAATAAAAAAATACGAGCAGAATTTGGCATAGGTCTTGGAACGGGGGAAAATCAATATAATAAGGACCAATTCAATATTATAGTGTCCTTTGGTCATCCGTTTTAGGAAAGAAAAAGCAATGTATTCAGGAGGTAAAAAGTGAACAGTATGACAGGATACGGAATAAGCTGTTGGAAAACAAAAGATTGTTATGTTGAAGTGGTTGTTCAATCCTATAACAGCAAATACTTTGAGGTGCGTGCACAAACACCTCCTTTCTACGCGGGAATGGAAGGGGAGTTTAGGAAAGACCTGCAAAAAAAATTCCATAGAGGGTCCATTAATTTGTTTATTACCCGAAATCCGGCATGGCCTGTAAAGCAAACAAAAATAAAATGGAATAAAGAGCAAGCCGTACAGTGGAAAGCACTTTATCATCGAATGGCGGTATCTTTAAAAATGGAAAACAATCTGAATTTACGCGATCTCATACAACAGCCGGGAATTTTGGAAACTCATGCTCAACCCGTGCTTGTTTCTACTGTGGAGAAAAACAAATTAAAAACTCTTTTGCAGATGGCCATTAATCGTTGCAATAAAGAAAGGGTGCGTGAGGGTCTGGCTTTAAAAAAAGACTTTCAGAAGTACACGAAAAATCTTTTGCTTTCTCTTCAAAAGATAAAACAGCATTCAGAAAGACAAAGTAAATTGGTGCGCAAAAATCTCAAGGAAAAAATAAATGATATGATCAACGAAGGTATATTGCTCCCATTTGAAAATTCCGGTTCTAATGTTTTACCACCTTTCAAGGGTAAGAAGACCATGAGGGTCGGAGAGACTGTAAACTCCTCACGGTTTCGTTTTAAAACGGATGAGGAGTTAATAGGTGTTTTGATAAATCGTATGGATATCAACGAGGAAATCAGCCGTATGGAAGAGCATATAAGAGCTTTTCGCACTCTTATTGCCTCTTCCAGTGCTATAGGAAAAAAAATGTCTTTTTATCTTCAGGAGATGATAAGAGAGATGAACACAATAGGTGGCAAATCTCAGAACTTTAAGTTGACACAAGAAGTCGTTCAGTCAAAAAGCCTTATTGAGAAACTGCGGGAACAAGTTCAAAATGTGGAATAAATTTACTTCATTACTGCTTTGGCAATTTCTTTTGAATGCGCAAGAATACTTCTTTCGGAGAACCACAACCATCTAACTCACACAAAATATTTTTTTTGCGATAATATTCTATAAGTGGAAATGTTTGTTTATGATAAGTCTTAAGTCGCGCTTTTATAACCTCTTCTTTATCGTCTTTCCTATGTATAAGAGGTTCTCCAGTGGTGTCACATACAGCGTCTTTTTTTGGAGGACTGAATTTTATATGATAAACTCGGCCACTTTTTTTCGCCACTCGCCGACCTGTAATCCGCTCAATTAAAATAGATTCCGGTACATTCAAAAGCAAAACCTTATCCAAATTCAGCTTTAAGCCCCTTAATAAAGAATCCAAAGATTCAGCTTGTGCCAAAGTTCTGGGAAAACCATCCAAAATAAAGCCTCGAAAAAACTTTGTCTCGAAACATATATTTTTTTCTGTGTTTTGATCTGTTTTTTTTATGTTTTTTCTAGGATTCACAAGAACTTCTTTTATGAGGGAGATCACTATAGAATCAGGAACCAGCTTGCCTTGGCACATATATGACTCTGCTTTCAAACCCAATGAAGTTTTTTCATTTAACGCTTTACGAAAAAGATCACCGGTACTGATATGACAGAGTTTATAGTGGGAAGTTAAAAAAGCAGATTGTGTGCCTTTACCTGTCCCAGGTGCTCCAAACAATAATAAATTCATAGTCTTCTTTTCTATAATGTTACACTGTCAATTACAATTTTTTATATCTTTATTTTTATTTCGTGGACAGAAGATAAGTTTGGGAGAGATGTTTTTTCAGCCTTTAGTCTATAAACAAAGGTAAAGTATTTTTCTTCTATTCTTAATATCTTTGAATCCCCTTTATTATTTATGTTATTTTTTAAATGTTTAAAGAATTTTTCTGATGATGTAACTCTGGGTAAGGATATTCTAATGAAAATAACATTACTTTTTTTGATTGGTTTTTTATTCCTTTTATTGTCGTGTTCAGACTCAAGCCGTTCCCGGGGTGAAAAATATGTGCAATTTGATCATACGACCTGTAATGCTAACACCAGTACAGAAAAAACCGCAGACATTGATGAATTGGACCCTATGGACAGCTCTAATGTTGGTGATTACACTATATCCGGCACCTGTAAAAGAGATAAATCAGAAGTCAGAGTGTATGTTACAGGACATCCGTTGGATCAATACCCGATATGTAGCCGGAAAAAATGGGAAATTTCCGCTGATATTACCGGTATTGTTAATAAAAAAGAGAGAATTCAAATTGCTGTTTCCCAAGCAGGAGATCGCGGATTACTTTGCAAAAGTATCACAAACTACTTCGTTTGCCCGGATGGCTACATAGGTGTCCCTGAATTAAGTGGATTCACTTCCACAAGTTTTTGCGCAATGAAATATGAAGCAAAGGTGCAGTCAGGAAAAAATCTGCCCAAACTATACACTAATGAAATGATCAAAGCTGAAGCTTTGGCAAATGGTAAACTTATACAACGGGTCACGGAAGCAAATGCCATTAAATTTTGCCAGGAAAACGGCCAAGGCTATGATTTGATTAACAACAAGGAATGGCAAACGATTGCGAGATATATTGAGCAAGAGCCGGTAAATTGGTCTAAAGGTGACCTGAGTATTGGTTCTGATAACCGGTTAAATATAGGAAATATTGCAGGCATTAAAGAAACAAGTAGTGACGGTGATATTAATGATAAAAAATGGAGTCCGAATAAAAGAACTCATAAGTTGACAAATACAGAATATATATGGGATTTTGCCGGAAACATTGCTGAAATAGTCAAACATGAGATCACCAGCTTAGAGCAGTATCAAAAACATCGTGGCACTGGATATGTGTACCAGATAGGGACCAGGTTGCATGCTTCCCTCAGAGATTTGTTTGGACCGGATAGAGATTATACTATTATAGAAAGAGACAGAACCCGCAGTTTTGGGGGACTTGGTTATATACAAGTAAGTCGTTTTGATGGAGGACTGTTAAGAGGGGGTTTTAACAATAAAAGAACCGCCGGAATTTTTTCGGCAGATACCTCTTTTCGAACAGATAGAGTCAGACCCAAGACCGGATTTCGTTGCGTCTACCATCCCTGATATATTTTTACCCGATTAAATAAATTCCACTGTTTTAATGATGTTTTGAATTTCTTTTCTGGCGGACTCATCGCCAATTTTTGTTCCCGAACCCAACAAAAAGAAATACTTACCTCTGGGAACAACCCATATCTCAGAAGAAATGGGAAACATTTTTCCATCTGATAATTTCATTGTATATTCAAACCAAGAGTATCCAGCTTTTAAACCCGCTATAGAAGTGTTTTTTTTGGATTTCACTTTTAAATCTGGAAACATTTGTTTCAGTGCAGGCAATATTAAATCAATAATCTTTACAGGTTCAGAACCATCTATTGGTCCAAGTGGCCTTATGTTAACTTTAAAAGAAGGATTAACATCATCATACGGTTCTTTATATTTCATAATAGCCACTAAAGGCAAAGTGGCATACTGACGCAGTTTTTCTTGGAGAACCTTATCATCCAATTTAACTTTCTCTAAATTATCAGTATATTCCTCAGCTGTTACAAAATGCCATTTTTCCGGTTTCTGTACTTTAAAACCCGCTATTCCACTTTGAAATTCATTACCAGGAATGGCAGACCCGGATTTCTTTTGTGATTGATTTGAAACATCGGTTTTTTTCAAGGAAACACAGGAGACAAACAAAAGTGGGAAAAACATAAGATAAAATAACCGCACGGCTTATACCTCTGATCTTTAGGGAACAATATTATACTCTTCTGAAAAAGATAGTCTTATTTTATCTTGTTTGTCAAAATATTTATAATAGCCAAGCCGTTTCACCTGCTCAGGAATGAACGATTTCCCAATTTTGTCCGATATTGATATTCACTTTTAAAGGTGTTTCCCAGTTTACTACATTTTCCATAATATCTTTAATTTGTTGTGTTTCTTCCTCCAACCATTCGTCTTTACATTCAAAAAGCATCTCATCATGAATCTGAAGTAAAAGTTTGGAGAATAAGTTCTCCCTTAGCTGAACCATCGCCATTTTCATAAGATCACTGGCTGTGCCCTGTATAGGTGTATTAATAGCCACCCGCTCGCCCCATTTTTGAATTTGAAAACGCTTTTCAGAAATTGCTTTGATAGTTCGTCGTCTTCCAAACAAGGTTTCCACATATCCTTTTTTCAGTGCTGTTTTAATAGAATAATCCATGTATTCCTTTACTTTTTTAAATCGGGTAAAATAACTTTCAATAATTTCATTGGCCAAAGATACAGAAATACCAAGAGATTCAGAGAGAGTATAAGGGCCTTGCCCATATATTAATCCGAAGTTCACTGCCTTGGCGGAGCGTCTTAAATCAGAGGTCACCTGATCAATAGGAATAGAGTAAATTTCACTGGCAGTAGCTTTATGAATGTCTAGGTTTTTTTCAAAAGCGGCACAAAGAGCCGGGTCTTTTGTAATGTGAGCCAAAATCCTCAATTCAATCTGAGAATAGTCAGCAGAAATAATTTTTTTTCCGTCAGGAGCCATAAAAGCTCTCCTGATTCTTCTGCCTGTCTCTGTCTTTATGGGAATATTTTGCAAATTGGGACTTATACTGGATATCCGGCCTGTTGAGGTAGAAGCTTGCTGGAAGTGGGTATGTATTCGGCTTGTTTTCATATTGATTAATGGAGGAAGAACCTCTATATAGGTGGTTTTGAGTTTAAAAAGTTCTCTATACTCCAAAATCAAGGGGACTATCGGATGCTGATCTTTCAGTTTATTTAAAACCTCTATATTCGTGGAATATCCGGTTTTTATTTTTTTAATGGGTGTTAAACCCATTTCCATAAACAACACCTCAGCTACCTGCTTTGGACTGGAAACATTAAATTCATGTTTCGACTGATTAAAAATTTCCTGTTCTATTATTTCAATTTTTTGATTCACATCATTTGCCTGTTGATTAAGCTCAATAGGATTTATCATAATTCCATTATTTTCCATTTCATACAGGACGGAGATAAGAGGTAACTCCACGCGTTGATACAAATCTGTCATATTTAATTCTTCAAGCTTATCTTCCAATTTCTTCTGTAATCTTTTATGAATTTGATACACTTCACCGGGTGTCAGAGTGTCTTTCATTTCCGTGTCTATATATTTAGCAGACAATCTTTCCATTCCTCCTGGTGTACTGGACTCTATCAAATAAGCAGAAATCATCGAACACCAATGTGGTATAGGGTGAGAGCAGATAAAGTCTTTCCATATTGTTTTTAAATCATATCCACACCATTTCACCCTTTTTGTGGAAAACATATCCCCTACCTTCTCTAAATAATGATTTTCCAAGCTAATTATTTTATTTTTACAGGCTATAAAATATTGCTTTTTTACAGATTGTTCCCTTGTATCTTTTGAAGAGTTATTTTTTTCTTCCAAACCCGGTTGGCTTAAAAAGCACCAGACTTTGCTATAAGGCTTTATATGTGTTTTTAATTCATTCCATGTCAGGATATGTGTTTTTAAATTGGAAGGCAGTTTTTTTATGAACTTCAAATCCCTTTGCAAAGTGGAGTTGCTTTGCGAAGGCGCGGAATCAGCACCAGTTTGTGGAGGTATGGAAGGGCAAAGCTTTTTTTCATATTTTTTAAAGCCCAATTCCTGCAGTAATGCCCTGAGTGTTTCTGTCTGAATAGCCTGTTTCTGAAAAGAAGGAACGGCTTTTTTTAAATCCAAATCTGTTTTGATACAAGCCAGTTTTTTGGATAAAAAAGCTTGGTGTTCAGAGTTTATTAATTTTTCCGCGATTTTCTTCTGAATGTTGTCCAAATTCTGATATATTTTCTCTAAACTTCCATACTCTTTCAGCAGTTCCAGTGCCCCTTTATGGCCAATGCCGAACACACCAGGAATATTATCACTGCTGTCTCCCACGATAGCCAGATAATCATTCATCTGATTAGGGTGTATTCCCCACTTTTTTTGAACCTCAGATATATCATAATGCACTTCCTTCATAGGATCATAAAGAGATACAGAAGAGGATACCAGCTGTGCGAAGTCTTTGTCGCCACTGATAATAATCACCTTAAAATTTTCTTTTTGAGCTCTCTTTGCGAGCGAACCAATGAGATCATCTGCTTCATAACCCTCTTGTTCCACCATACAAATACCAAGTGCGGAGATCATTTTTTTTATGTAGGGTATTTGAAGTTTCAAATTTTCCGGGATTTCTCCTCGGTTGGCTTTATACTCAGAGTATATTTTTGTGCGAAAGGAAGGTTTTTCATGATCAAAACAATAAACCATATTCTTTGGTTTATTATCTTCGATAAATTTAACTGTCATAGAAAGCAGGCCATATAAAGCATTTGTGGGAAGTCCCTTGGGACTACTCAGCTGATTGGATATGGCATAATAAGCTCTGAAAAACAAAGAGCTTACATCAACTAAATAAAGCGTTTTGTCATTTTGATTTGATAGCATGTATTGAACCTTGTTTATCCAAAAGACTCTTGTCTTCATCCGGGAAAATAAAAATAATATCCTTTTCCCCCACTAAATTGAACCGCTCCCGAACTTCCTGCTCCAGAAAACGCGGATCTGACTCCAATTTTTTCAATCGCTCCTCCACAAGTGTATTTTTAATTTGTATATCCTTTATACGATTTTTCAACACTTCCTGGCTGTTATAAAGATGCAACATTCGGAAAAAACTTCCATCCAAAATCAAATGTGCGCAAACCAGAATGAAACAGGCAATAAACAGCCAAACCGGTCTCTTTAAAAAAGCATTTATAAAATGGAAAAACTTTTTCATAGTTGCTCTTCAGCTTAACACCTGCTTGCGTAAAAACGGATTTTTAGCTGTTGTCTCCTCCTCCGGCAGACAATAAATTTCAGTATTTCACTCTTTTAGAACCAACATAGTGTGGTTTTACTGGATTAAAGTCCGCTTTTTTAAATTATCCTCTAAAAAAAGTATGTCATTCATCCGAATAGATACACATTATGAAAACAAATATACCAGTCTTTTTTTTATTGGCTACACTTCTTGTGTTTTTTCCCAATTGCACAACAGACTATTTCGGCCTGTCATCAGAGCTGGACGAGGAAACATATACAGATTCATCCTTTTCTTCTGAAATTCCAATGGCTTATTGCAACAAATTTAACAAAAATGGATTTAAGGGTATTTTAACCGCCTATTATGATGCGGAGCAAGATACATTTAACAAAAATAAAGCCATATTGTATTTGTGGAATATTCCTGATGAATTTACATACCCACCCACGAATTATATTCAGGTGCATTCCTTTACTATATCTAACAATAGAACTGCTTTTAATCCCACTCCAACAAGTATGACAATCACCAAAATAAAAGGTTCCAATCGTGAACAATCCTCCATTATTACTACTTTAGGGCATGATCTTCTGGAATACTTAGGGGATATATCCATTACGGAACTGACAAAAAATTACAGTTTTATATTAAAAGACATGGATGGCTGGCATGGTATTTCCATCTCTGTATTTAACGCACGCAATAAACCTGAAAAAACAATTAAAATTCTGATTCCTCCTTTTCCTGCCAATCCTCACACCTATCTGGAGAAAAACAACCAGGAGAGACTGCTTTTTGAACTGCATCCTTTTGAAACCATTTCCTATAACAATGATATGGATCAGGTTTTCTATGAAAAGGGTGTGGATTTCTGTAAAGATTCTCCAGTGGAATTTGAAATTCCGGGTTTTACAAAGTCATCTACCACTACAGATCCTGTCGAACAGCTGATTGAAGACCTGTCTTTTTTGCCTGATCTCTGAAATTTCTGGATAATAATCGATTCTATTGATTGTAGACCTGTTTTTTTGCCTGATCTTCAACCTTTCTTGAAGTCTTGTGTCATACTTTCATCTCTGGACTTGATTGTTCTTTAAAAATATTTTTGTATTTATACATATTCAGAAAGTTTATAGTATTTTATAGTATTCAGAAAGGCTGGCAAAAACTCAAATATAGAATAGAATTATCTTTATTTAAAGATAAAAAGCTCATGGAGGAAAAATGTTAGAAATCAAACAAAATGAACTAAATGAAATTGAATTATTGCTCAATCAATCGGTAAAAGGGTATCACTTTCTTTTTGATCATAAAAAAGTGGCTCAAATTTTAAAAACACCCACTGAAGAGATTGATTTTTTCAGTAAAGAAAATTTACAACGCGTTCAAACACTGATGACAGATCTATTATCCAAAAAATCCTTTCACCAAAAACAAACTTATCTCAGTTCTTTGGATCATCAAAATTTTGAGCTGTTGGTAAGAACTTATTTCCATATTGTGGATAGCACAGTGCTCGCCTCTTTAAAAACCACCCACTAATCCATAATGTTTTTATCCAGCTGAAATAAGTTTTATATACAGCATCTTCCACAGTTTTTGTATTTTATCCGGTGCTGGACTGATTAAAAAATGAGCTTGCTTTTTGGAATCAATGGCAACAAAAATTTTCAGATGGTTACCAGGAACGCTTATCCTTGACGGCAGTATAAATAAAAATGTTTTTATGGGGTACAGTCGTAAGATAAGTAAGTCTTTAATTTTTTCTTGGCTTTTTAATTATCTTTTGGAAAACCGGGAAGGTTTAGCTCTGGTGAATATGGCAAGCACTTTTTCACAAAGTAATATAATTTATTCTTTAATAGCCACACAGATACAGCTGAACCCGCGTATAAATGCTAAAAATTATAAGATACGGAATGAGGATTTAGAAAATACAGAGAGACAAAATCATTTGTATAAGGTTTTTAGCAAAGCAGCTAGTAACTTGGGGATGTTGAATGTGAGTGGCCTCATCGCGGATGAGGTGGGAGCTATGCAATCGCGTGAGAACATAAACAGTATAATGTCCGGCTTAGCTCTAAGTCAGGGAGGGAAGCCTTTACTTTTGTTCAGCTCAAATCCCCCAGAGCAGGTGACTCATTGGTCGGCAGATTATCTTAAAACATTGGTGACTGATCCTGATTGGGCTTTTTATGACTTCTCAGCTCCTTTAAAAATGGATGTTTATTCAGAGGAAGCAAAATGTTTAGCTAACCCTTTTTATAAAAACTATGTGGAAACAAAGAATCCACTTTTGAAGTCCGTATATGATTTTGTAAATTCTGAATCAGAAAGGGCAAAAAAGTCTTCAGAGAATTTGGTGGTGTATAGGCGTTTTCAGCTTGGCCAAAGAATAAGCTCCTTAAATTATCAATGGGTTGATGTGAATGATATAAAAATTGCAGATAAAAGTGTTTTAGAAAATAAAAATTTAAGGGTCATAGTGGCTTTTGATTTAGCTTTGTCAAAAGATTTTTGCGCTTGTGTAGTCTGTTTATTCAATGAGAGTACAGAGGAAATTTATTTATATCCCTTCCTGCATTTGGCTAATACAGATTTAAGGCGTCCTGGTCAAAAAACTACTTTTGAAAACTGGGAAAAACAAGGATTTATTACAATCCAAAACCGCCCTGCGATCGATAAAAGTATCTTCTGTGCTGATATAAAAGCTTTTTTAAAAGAACATAATCTTTCAGTGGAGAAGTTTGTATGGGATAGAAACTTGGCCACAGGTTGGACAGAGGAATTTTCAAGTGATCCGGAATTATTAGCCGGAACAGCCAGGGAGTTAAGTCATTCTATCAGGTTTATTGAGGCCCGGAGCAAAGAGGGTAAGGTGCACTTTATAGGAGAAAATCCATGTTTAAAGAAGATGTTTAATGATGCAATTTGTTCGCAGAAGTCAAAAGGCTATACACTTCTGGATAGAGGTTCAGCTTGGGATAGTATAGACGGGGCTGTGTGTGCTGTCTTGGGTACGAAATATTTTATTGACCATAGGCAAAGAGGATTTTATGGGTTTGCAATTTAATAAACAGTCTTGTCTTAAAAACTAGCTTTTTATCCAGTTTTATCTAGCGAGAAGTGTATTTTATCCCCTTCGTTATTATTTCCTCTTTTTTATTTTTTACAGCTTTCACAGATAGTGTTAAAAGAGATTTGGATAATTAATTCACTGTAAAAAAGGAGTATTTTATGAAAAAATATATTAAAGGTATTATTTTTTGTTTTTTATTTGTTGTCCAAGGGGGCGTGGCTTCTGCTCATAATTTTAGTCAGGAATCAGGAGATGTTAGATTTGTTTCTACCTATGATGTTATTCTTGATTTGCTTGATTTTTCTAAACTAGAGCGACTAGAGGAAGAAGAGCGACAAGAAAGGTTGAATGCTATCGCTAGGTTTTTTGATTGGTCTCAGGAATCAGGGGAATTTAGATCTGTTTCTACCTATGATGTTATTCTTGATTTGCTTCAGGATTTTGATTTGTCTCAACTAGAGGGTAAGAAAAACTATAAATATAAATAAGTCTGTTGAGGGTATGATTCCCTTTTCTTTTATTCACTTGTTTAAATAATAAATAGGTAAGTGTCTCATCTTTATGATTCCATTTATTTTTTACAATTTTATCCGATAGTGTTAAAAGATAAGTGGATAATTAATTCACTTTAAAAAGGAGTATTTTATGAAAACTATAATTGCTTTATTGTTTTTAAGCTTATGTTTTTTAGGTTGTGAGAAAAAAGATAGTGGTTCAAGTGGAGCACCCACCGCCGGTGCTGAAGCTGGCGCGGGATCAACCACCGCCGGTGCTGAAGCTGGCGCGGGAGCACCCACCGCCGGTGCTAACCCTAGTGTAGTGGTTAACACAGCAGGTTCTGAAGCTGGAGTAAATGTTCAATCGGAAGCGGATGCTCCAGTGTGTAATATCTATAATTACAAAGAGTATATAAAAAAAACCGGAGAGCATAAGTGCGATTTGTCCGGTGCGAATTTGCACAGGGAGATTTTGCAAGGCGCGAATTTGCAAGGCGCGAATTTGACAGATGCGGATTTGGGCTATACGAATTTGAACCATGCGAATTTGAACCATGCGAATTTGAGCAATGCGAATCTGTACTGGGCGGATTTGCAAGATGCGAATTTGAGCAATGCGAATTTGAGTAATGCGAATTTGAGAGCGACGGATTTACACAGGTCGGATTTGAGCGGTGCGGATTTGAGCGGTGCGGATTTGAGCGGTGCGGTTTTGTGGCAAGCGAATTTGAGCAATGCGAATTTGAGCAATGCGAATTTGGTTGAAACTATTTTGCGAGGGGTGAATTTCACCGGTGCGAATTTCACCGGTGCGAAAGTTAATCAGAGGTGGGCGAATTATTTACTCTCAAAAGGTATAGTCGGATATAAAATTGTCGAAGACTGAATTGTATTTATTTTTCATAATTCCATTTGTTGTGAAAAGCCTGTGTATCTCAGACGGGCTTTTTCGTTTTTTAGGAAAGGGAATCATAAGCCACTGGTGGGAGGTTTTATATCGCGAAAAGGGGTGCACATTTTCCCTCGGGCCCAAAACCGCCTTTTTATGCACTTATTCCCGCGGGAAAAGATGGAGACGCACCCACCGCGATGTATGATGCCCCCCCTTTCTTTATGATTCCAGTCTTTATTTTTTTTATGTAAATATTACCCGGACTTGTTTTTTTATTAAGTGTTTTTCATAAACACCTGTATTATGCAAAGAAAACAAAACTAGGAGATAACTAATGAGATTGATAATTACTTTACTTTTTTTAAGCTTAGGTGTTTTCCCACTATATGCAAAAAACCCAAAAGATTTTAGCAATACTGATATGACCGGGAAGGATTTACGCTATGTAGATTTATCCGGGGCGAATCTGACTGGGGCGAATCTGACTGGGGCGAATATACGAAGGGTGAATCTGACTGGGGCGAATCTGACTGGGGCGAATCTGATTGGGGCGAATCTGACTGGGGCGAATCTGACTGGGGCGAATCTGACTGGGGCGAATCTGATAAGGGTGAATCTGACTAAGGCGAATCTGACTGGGGCTAATCTGATTAGTGTGGATTTTACCGATGCGAATTTACGAGGGGCGAATCTGACTGGGGCTAATCTGGCTAAGGCGATTATGATTAGGGCGATTATGATTAGGGCGAATCTGACTGAGGCGAATATGCGAAGGGTGAATCTGACTAAGGCGAATCTGACTGGGGCGAATCTGACTGGGGCTAATCTGCTCGAGGCGATTATAGCCGGGGTGAATTTTATAGGTGCGAATTTGAAGGGGGCGATTGTATATAAGGATGATATGGAGACGACCAGAATTTGTAAAACTGCATTTTTGTAAAGGGAATCATAAGCAACCGGGTAGCTGTTATATATCGCTTTTAGGGGTGCACATTTTCCACCGGTCCCAAAACCCGCCAAAAACGCCTCTATTTTCCCAGAAAAAAATGGTCACCCACCCTAGCGATGTAGATTGCCCACCCTCTCTTTATGATTCCCATGATATTTACTCCAGGCCGTTTCTGTCTGCCACCCGCAACACACTGGTTTTGTGCCAGCGTTTTCCCCAGCGGGAGGGTTCGCCTTGTTCATTTAAAGCATCGGCTATTTCCTGAAATGTCTTTCCCTGACGCCTTAGAAACTTAATGAATGGAATAACCCGCTTGTCCTCATCACTTTAAATGGCTATACTCCAAAAGCTAAAGAACGAGCTGATGCTTGGCGAAGGGAAGGGCTGGACATTCAGCTTTTAACTATAAAAGACATTCTAAAAGGTAACTTCAGAGAACAACCTTTAAAGAAACACCAACCAAAAAAGCCGGAAGCCGCATAAAAATCATTCTCATAACTTATGCCGTCTTGAGACTCTATATACTTGACGGGTATGTTTTTTTGTTTCCTTTTCCCATAGGTAATACTGGTTTCTCTGGTTGCTTTGGGCCTTGATCTGCGTAATGGCGGACCATTGGCATTTCAGAGAGTGGTCGTAATCCTGCACTAGCTCTGCACCTGTTTAAAATCGCAAGGTCATCAACATTATTATCTTCATATATTCTCTTTGGATAAACTTTCTTAGGCGGTGGCTCTGAAAATCCTTTTTTCAACCATTCCCTCTTTCGCCTATCTTCATTGAATTTTTTTATCTTTTCTGGATTCTTTTCACTCCAGTTTCGCCTTAAATTATTATGGTGTTTTCTTTTACAGATTATATTTGCACAGACTTTCTTTTGTGGGTGCTCTAGTAATATATTACAAATCACACAGTATAGTGCCATTGTTTTCCCCCTTGTTTAAAAATTGTTTCGTTTTTTTTATATCATTCATTTTAATTTTAATCCTTTAAAAAGGGCCTGTCTCGTAAAATTACTTTCATAACTTATGCCGTCTTGAGACTCTGTATACTTGAGTGGTAAACCACTTGCCACCTCCACGGGTGGTTATGTCTGACTTATTCAAAGCCTTAGTCACCTCCGCGTCACGGCTAAGCCTGTCCAGCTTGGCCACAATCAATGTGGCATCATTGTCATTGCAGTAGTTTAAAGCTTTGATCAGCTGAGGTCTTTCTGTCCTTTGTCCATTGAAAGCATCCTTTTCCAACCATATTTTTTTCATTTATTTTAAATAAATATTCAATTAACCCTGATTTTGGATCGAATTTTGCATAACTACTTTTGAATAATAAAAAACATTTTTAACATAGGAGTACATTATGCAAAAAACAAATAAAAAAATAAGCAGAAACAAATGGAGTGGCCCCTATTTTTGGCTACCTCATTTGTGTTGATTTAATATACTCCACAGGTGACTTCATGCCAAGTGCTGAATGGGGAGCTTTATGGTTATAATCATATATCCATTCTTTTAATAATTTCATAGTGTCTTCAGCACAGGAGCAGTCATTCACATACACATAATCTCGTTTTATTGTCTTTACAAAAGCCTCTGCCATACCATTACTCTCTGGACTGTAAGCCCTCGTAAAACAAGGCTTTAAACCCAGCTGGCGGGCCAATACCTGCACATTATACGCTCTGTAAATACTCCCTCGATCCGATAAAAATTCAATCTCTCTATTTGTTCGACAAGCATCAAATCGCCCTTCTACAGCACTAATCATCAAACCCTGTATGTCTTCTGATAAAAGAGGCTTTAACGACGCCGTAAAGCTTAAAATCTCCCTGTCACATGTGTCTAACACAAAAGAAACATACACCTTCTCTCCATTAAAACAATGAATTTCAAAACAATCAGAACACCACCTCGTATTGGAATACAATGTCATCACTTTTCCTGTACTCTTATGCCCTTCCCTTCTGCTGACAGCTTTGGGTAACAAAAGGCCATTTTCTTTCATTACACGATAAATACGCTTCTTATTATACTTGCTTAAACCCTTTAAAACCCTCTCCTTGTTGTAAAGAGCCGTTACACGCTTGTAACCATAAGTGGGACGATCCTTTATCACAGCTCTTATCCCTGATAAAATTTGCTTATCTTTATCCTTTATCTTCATCTTAACACTTCTCCTCTCACTCACTTTGTAAAGAGACTTTGGATGAATCCCTATTAACTCACAAAATCTTTTTTTACAGCAGATCGCTGAGCAGTGGATGATAAACTCTTTTGCAAATTCAGTTTTTCTTCCCTCCACTTTTTTTTCATAAACTCATTCCATTGCTTAAGAGTGGTGATATCCAATGCTTGATCAGCTACAGTATGCTTTAAACGAGAGTTCTCCACCTTTAAACGATTTATCTCTAAAAGCAATTCCTCTTGGTCTAATCCTGTTGCTTTCTTTTCTCTGCGCATTTTCTCTCTCCTCCATTGATAAATAGTTGCGGCTTGAATCTGATACTTCCGTGATAATTCGGAAATACTGAGACCACCTTGAAAATGCTCTGAAAGTATCAAAAATCTTTGATTTTTTGAAACCTTTTTGGAAAATCTATCCATTTTACCTCCTTTTAGAAGGTAGCCAAATTTTGGGGGTCAAGAACACAAAGAAGAAGCAAAAAATCGCCAGCTTTTGGTCAATTTAACTAAAATCGGGTATTTTAAAAATTACTTTACACTCTGTAAACCGGCATTAAAGTCCTTGCTTAAAGCTTTCCTACCTTTACCGGATAAAAGCTTCATTCAGGAGGTCATCTTGTTGGACTCTGTTCTTCCTGAACTTACAAAAGAAGAGAATAAATCCCTTATGAATCTGAGACTGCAACTTAATACCGGAGAATTGATAAGTGTGGTAATACAGGCTTTTCTTCCCAAACACTTTAGTGAAAGAATCGTTTTTTACTGGGCGAAGCACTACGTATCTCAACTAACAGAAGAAGACTGCACAAGCATTAGTTTTTCTTACTCTTTGATATTCAGTAAATTTGATTTATTTCCCAACCAAGAAAGAAACTTTTCCGGTGTGTCATCTGGTAAACCTTGCAATTCTTTTTCCTTCCGCCCAAATAAAGCTCCTGAGCGTTTTTCCTTTCTGGATTTACAGTTTGTGACAGTGGAGCTTAGCAAGTTTAAGTCGGAGGGAGATATGAGCACTTTAGTTAAATTTCAGGATATATGGTGTTATATTTTAAAGAATTCCATGAAGATAGGTCAGGAAGAATTTAAAGAGCTATCTGGCAGAGCACCTGAAATGGAGGAGGCTATGGCTTATTTGCGTAAATTTTCAAACAAAGACAAATTTTGAGATTCTTCCAGAATAATTGTATTGTATATCTCTCATAAAATCATTACTATCAATCAAAATGAAAAAAGGAGTAATTTATGAAAACTTTTATTGTTTTACTATTTTTAAGCTTAGGTGCTTTGAGCTACGGCACTCTCTCCCTGTGTAATACCAATAATTATCAAGATTATATAAATAAGCCTGGAAATCATCAGTGCAATTTGCGATGGGCGGATCTGCGAGGGGTGGATTTGCGCGATGCAAATTTGCGAGGCGCGAGTTTGTTCAGGGCGGATTTGCACGATGCAAATTTGCGTGGTGCGGATTTGTTCTTGGCAGATTTGTTCCTAGCGAATTTGAGTAGTGCGGATTTTACCGATGCGAAGGTTGATCGGGTCTTGGCGACTTATTTAACTTCACAAGGTATAAGTGGTTTTATTGTTGTTGAAGAAGACTAAGCTTTACTTTGATTATTAATACAGTATTTTCTCCCGCCTTTACTAAAATCTGGTTCAGAAGTATCAATAAACTTTAGAATAGTGACTAAGCATTAGAGGAATTGTTTTCACAAACAATTATCAATGTTGTGTAATATTTTCATTTAATAAATCAAGAAAATAAATAATTCATTCAAAAAGATTGACTGTTTTTGAACCCTTTTGTTAGAATAGTGGGACCTGAAAAGTCTGTAATGTAATTGTATCTGGTTCAGTTTAAAAAAAGGAAAATGAATGATGAACAATTTTTTATTGAGATTGATTTTTTACTCTTTATCTACTTTCATTATAAGTATAAGTTCAGGCTATGCCTGTTGGAGTGGCCCCTATTTTTGGCTACCTCATTTGTGTTGATTTAATATACTCCACAGGTGACTTCATGCCAAGTGCTGAATGGGGAGCTTTATGGTTATAATCATATATCCATTCTTTTAATAATTTCATAGTGTCTTCAGCACAGGAGCAGTCATTCACATACACATAATCTCGTTTTATTGTCTTTACAAAAGCCTCTGCCATACCATTACTCTCTGGACTGTAAGCCCTCGTAAAACAAGGCTTTAAACCCAGCTGGCGGGCCAATACCTGCACATTATACGCTCTGTAAATACTCCCTCGATCCGATAAAAATTCAATCTCTCTATTTGTTCGACAAGCATCAAATCGCCCTTCTACAGCACTAATCATCAAACCCTGTATGTCTTCTTCTGATAAAAGAGGCTTTAACGACGCCGTAAAGCTTAAAATCTCCCTGTCACATGTGTCTAACACAAAAGAAACATACACCTTCTCTCCATTAAAACAATGAATTTCAAAACAATCAGAACACCACCTCGTATTGGAATACAATGTCATCACTTTTCCTGTACTCTTATGCCCTTCCCTTCTGCTGACAGCTTTGGGTAACAAAAGGCCATTTTCTTTCATTACACGATAAATACGCTTCTTATTATACTTGCTTAAACCCTTTAAAACCCTCTCCTTGTTGTAAAGAGCCGTTACACGCTTGTAACCATAAGTGGGACGATCCTTTATCACAGCTCTTATCCCTGATAAAATTTGCTTATCTTTATCCTTTATCTTCATCTTAACACTTCTCCTCTCACTCACTTTGTAAAGAGACTTTGGATGAATCCCTATTAACTCACAAAATCTTTTTTTACAGCAGATCGCTGAGCAGTGGATGATAAACTCTTTTGCAAATTCAGTTTTTCTTCCCTCCACTTTTTTTTCATAAACTCATTCCATTGCTTAAGAGTGGTGATATCCAATGCTTGATCAGCTACAGTATGCTTTAAACGAGAGTTCTCCACCTTTAAACGATTTATCTCTAAAAGCAATTCCTCTTGGTCTAATCCTGTTGCTTTCTTTTCTCTGCGCATTTTCTCTCTCCTCCATTGATAAATAGTTGCGGCTTGAATCTGATACTTCCGTGATAATTCGGAAATACTGAGACCACCTTGAAAATGCTCTGAAAGTATCAAAAATCTTTGATTTTTTGAAATCTTTTTGGAAAATCTATCCATTTTACCTCCTTTTAGAAGGTAGCCAAATTTTGGGGGTCAAGAACACTGTGAAGATGCTTTCTTGGAGGAAAATCATGCTCGTGATAATGATATAGTAAAGCCTACTGACCCGAGGCTTTTAAAGCGTATGAAAGATATGAATTTTTCCACTCGTACCATAAATGGAATACTTGCTGGTCTATTTCTACCAATTTCCTTCTTTAATCGTGATAATGTGGTTTTAGGAGACTTGTTGGCCCAGATAGATAAGGTGTCAATGCGTTCGGAAAAACCTGTTGCAACGCTTTTGCGCATACCTCATATAGGAGAGAAATCTGTTCAGGAAATTAAGGAAAAATTGGAGAGCATTGGCCTGAGGTTGGATATGCGTTTGGATCCGTTCGAGTGGCAGGCTAATGATATAAAGCCTACCGATCCAAGGCTCTTTAAGCGTGTGAAGGATGTTGATTTTCCTATTTATATCCAAAATCAATTTTCTGCCAACAATATTGTTTTTGTTGGAGACTTAGTTCAAAAACAGAGAGTGTCTTTTAAACCGACATTCTGGCGAATTTTTAATTATAAAACCCTGCAAGAAAGTTTGATTATTGATCAGGAGTCTAGACGGAGAATTAAGCAAGCATTGGAGAGCATGGGTTTGCGTTTGGATCCGCGTTTAGATGGGTGGCAAGCTAATGATATAGATTTTACCGATCCAAGGTTCCTTAAGCATCCTAGTTTGTGGCATAAATCCATTCAAAGGGTAGAGGATGAATCCATGCGAAAAATTCAGAGAATATTGGAGAGTATGGATTTGCGACTGAACATGCGTATAGACGGATGGAATATTGATCATCGTCCCGAGACCACTACTCCGTATCCATATGGGAAATCTGTTGATTTACTTTTTTGAAAAAGCTAAAGTTTATTGATGAAATTTAAACGCACACTAGCTCAATCAGGAAAGCATTTGCCTTCCAAAAGAGGCAAGCCATCTCTTACATGTTCAAATTTTCCATCTGTAAAAGCAGGAGCTATTGTTGATATTATAGCCCCTTCTTCTTCTCCTCTAAGAAACAATCAATGGAAAAAAGGTGTCACTATTTTAAAAAACTGGGGACTTAAACCACGATTAATGGAAAGAGCTTTTTCCCCTTGGCTTTTTCACGCCAATAACAACAAAAATCGTGCTGGCTTTTTAAACAAGGCTTTTGGCAATAAAAATTCTTCAGTGGTGTGGATGATGAGAGGAGGTTATGGGCTTCAAAAAATTATGCCTGCTTTTATTAAAGGTTATTCCCAAAATTACGAAAGCGCGAAAAAAAAACTTTTTATTGGCTACAGTGACGGAACAGCTTTACATTTATACTTAAACCGGAAAAATCAATCCACTCTTCATGCTCCTTTGATTTCTGAATTGCCTGCTCTCTCTCAAAAAGATCTGGCGCACTTAAAAAATATTCTATTTGGGGTCAAAAAAGAAATTGTTTTTGATAAGCTCCGTGTTTTTCAATCTTCCAAGTTGAAAACTTCCATTCAAAAAAATGTAAAATCTTCGATTATAGGAGGTAATTTGAGTCTTTTATCCACCAGTGTGGGTGCTCCTTGGTTTTCTGATTTTACTGGCCATTTTTTATTTGTGGAAGACATAAACGAAGCGGATTACAGAGTGGATAGGCTTTTGCACCATTTGTTTTATTCTGGTGCTTTAAAAGCTGTAAAGGCCATTCTCTTTGGCTGTTTTTCCCATTTAACCCTGCCAGCTTTCAACAAGGTTTTAAAAAGTTTTTCTGATGTTTGTGATATTCCTCTGGTTTTTGGCTTGCCTTGCGGACATATAACTTCTCAACAGCCCCTGCCATTTAAAACTCAGGCAGAATTGATTATAAAAGGAAATCGTGCCAGCCTGAAAGTTACACTTTAAGTATTTTTTTATATATCCAATTCAGGTTATTTACGGTAAAACCAAGGTTAGCAGGTAATTAAAAATCCTGAAGAGACTCACTCTGATTAGAGCCGGGGAAGTGTTTCCATATAACGGGATTTTATGTATTGGATTGTTTGTTGGAGATCAATTTATGAACAAAGTGCCTATAGAAAAACAAGAGCTGTCTCAAATACCTGAACCATTAAAGCGGTATATTGTTGAGCAGAACTATGGAAAATATACGGCAGAAAACCAAAGTGCCTGGCGTTATGTTATGAGGCAATTAAAGGACTTTCTGTCTGAAAACGCACACTCGGCTTATCTCGAGGGTTTGAAAGAAACAGGCATCACTATTGATAAAATTCCCAGTATTTCGGATATCGACAAAAAATTGCAAAAGCTAGGGTGGAGGGCAGTTCCGGTAAGTGGCTTTATTCCTCCAGCTGCTTTCATGGAGTTTCAACTCCATAATATTCTTCCTATTGCTTCAGCTATTCGCACAGTGGATCATATTAGTTACACTCCAGCTCCAGATATTTTGCATGAGGCGGCCGGGCATGCCCCTTTTTTAATACATCCTGTATTTAACTCTTTTTTAAAGCAATATGCCAGAGTGGTGAGAAAAGCGATTACCAACAAGCAGGATTTTGAACAGTATTCAGCAATAAGAAATTTGAGCGATATAAAAGAAGATCCTTGTTCTTCCGCAGAAGATATTGAAAAAGCGCAAGCGCATTTAAATAAAATAAACAAAGAATTAAAATCACCCAGTGAAGCTTCTTTGCTCTCCCGTTTTATCTGGTGGACTTCTGAATATGGATTGATCGGAGATTTAAAAAAACAAAAAATTTATGGAGCAGGTTTATTGTCTTCCCTCGGAGAGGCAAAGAAATGCCTTGGACCAGATGTGAAAAAGCTCCCATTATCTGCGGATTGTGTGGAATATTACTATGATATAACCAGTTACCAGCCACAGTTATTTGTCACGCCAGATTTTGAAACCTTGCATACAGTGTTGGAGGATTTAAAAAAGACCTGTGCCTTCTATCGAGGAGGGGAGTATGGTCTACAGCAGGCGCGAAAAGCGGAAACTGTTTGCACGATTGAACTGGATACAGGTCTTCAGATTTCAGGGGTATTGGAAAACTATATTCAGGAAGAGAGAAAAACTTTATTTATTAAGTTAAAAGGAGCTTGCCAACTGAGTTACCAAGAACAACAGCTGGAGGGACATGGAATCACAGAACACGCAAGTGGCTACAGTTCTCCTCTTGGAGTGTTAAAAGATTCAGAGTTACTTCCTCATCAAATGGCTTTATCTGAATTAAAAAGCCTGTACGGAAATAAAAACGGGGATATGGAGTTAAATTTTGCCTCTGGCTGGAGTGTAAAAGGCACATTGCTTTCAGCTCTATCGAAAAATAATCAAATGATTCTTCTTCGATTTAAAAACTGTCATGTTTACAGAGGGGATGAGGTTTATTATAAACCGGAATGGGGGATGTTTGATTTGGCTTTAGGAGGTGAAGTTCGTTCAGTGTTCGGAGGGCCGGCAGATCGTTTCGCTTATGGAGATCTGGAAAGCTTTGAAGTCACATATATTCCTTCTTATTCTGCTACATCAGAACAACAAAAGGTATTTGCTTTCTATAGGAAAATCAGGGAGGTTAGAAAATCCATTGAAAGATCAGGAGCTTTGTTTGAAGATCTTATGGAGGAATATAATAAAAGGTTTTCAAAGCATTGGCTTGCCGGTGTGGAATTGCTGGAATTGGCATATTTTTTTAAAAGATCAGAAAGTGAAAAAGAATTTTTAAAACAAAAACTTATATCTGTCAGCTCACAAGGTGATTTTAGTGTTGTTAACGAAAAAAGACCTTTTATACGAAATGCCATTCATCTGATTGAAAAAGAAAATACATATTATTGATGGTATGTCTATAGTTTTTACACAGGAATAACTGTTAAGTTTTCCTGCCCGGTTTCGTGTCTCAATATATTTTCGATAGCCTCCAGTGTGCCCATCATGGCACTGGGGCAACCGCCACAAGCTCCCTGATAGGAGATTCTCACTTCATTATCTTTCACAGATAATACTTCTAGGTCTCCGCCATCAGCTTGCAAACCCGGGCGAATCGTGCGATCTAAAATTTTCTCCACTTTTAGCATTTCAGGAGATATTTCCTTTTTGCTTTTCGAGGGCAGGGAATCAGAAGTAAAAGGTTGTGGTTCAAGAGACAGAAAATCAGGGTTATGAATTGTAATTCGAGTTCTTACTATAGCGGTGACTCGTTTTTCCAGTTCCTCTTCGTTAAGACTGCCATCGTGAGTGAGAGTCATTTGATTTTGAAAAACAAACACTTGTTTTAATTCAGGAATATCAAACAAAGAATGAAAAAGAGGGAGATTTTGGCAATCTTTTTTACTGTGAAAAGTGGCTCTGCCTTTGTTTTTTAAAGGCACATTCAAGACAAATTTTAAAGCGTATGGATTAGGCGTAGCCAACATCCGAATAAGCACATCTTTTTTATTAAGATCCATAGTTTTCCTGAAAATAGGCCAGCTGTTCGGAAAAACCCGTTAACACAGTGAGCATTTGATTTTTTTATAAAAAACCTTAAAAAGAAGTTCAAGAAAAATCCTTAAAAATATGTTGGGTCAAACAGGATTTTTCTCGTACAAAAATATTGTGTAATTTTTATACGCATTCATTTCTTTATTTTAAGATTTTTTTGAAAAATATTGTTTTTTGTATGATGGTTATATACTATAAATTTTCTGAAGTTCAGGTTTCTAAAGGAGTTATTTTAAACACTGTTTATAGGGTTTTACTCTACGGGTTCTTGGACAAAATGAACTTCTGAGGAGTTATTTTAAACACTGTTTATAGGAGGATATCATGAGAAATTCCCGTACCAATTTAAAAATTTTATGTGTTTTATGTGCTTTCTGGCCGGGAGTGTTCCTGTATGCTAATCCAGGTGTTGAGTCTGTAAATGAGTTATCACAGCCAGATCAAGCGGGAAGCTCCAAGGGAGAATCAGAATCCGCAGTGGAAAAAAGTGGTTCCATGTCTGAAGAATTAGAATTCATACCTCAAAAATACGAACCTACAGATGAAGAAAAGGCCGTTTATGAAACATTTGACAATTTTTTGTCTTTTGTGTGTTTGGAATCAGTGATAAAAAAGCGGATGGAATTGAAAGATAAGATGCGGGCAGTCCAAAGTAAAATAACAGTTGATGAAATAAGAACCGGACAAGATAGATCAGTTATATTTGAAACTTATAAAGATGAAATTACTGCTATTATGATGTCAGCGTTTTTCCTAGAATCGGTTGAAGATATGAAAGTCAATAAAGTTGGTGATGTATTATTGGATAGTAGTGTGCAAGAAGGACCGTTGGTTATGATGTACAGATTAAGCTTTGTAAACGCAGATGATGAAGATTTAATAGGAGAAGCTCAGTCCTGCAATTTGTTTTTTGAAGAAGCTCTTGTTGATCCTACTATCCAAGAGATAGCAGTCAATAATATGTTTGAAAATTTTGTCAGTATTATTGATGTTTTAGAAGTGCTTAAATCATTGCGGGTGTTGGAAGGTTTTTTCTCTGAAATGGGAGAGTAATTTTTTTCCGGTTTATTAATTTAAAATTTCCTTGGCTTTTTTTACGGCAGATATCAACAACTCCACATCTTGGTTATCGTTGTATATTGAAAAAGAGGCTCTGATTGTGCCGGAAGGCAGATTCAGTTTTTTCATTAGAGGGAGACAACAGTGATGGCCCGTCCGAACTGCTACTCCCGCTTGAGAAATAAGCTGGCCCATATCCCGGCAATGTGTGGACTTTAAAATAAAAGATACTATATTAACCTTTGTGGGTGATAAGCCTATAATTTTTATCCCCGGTATTTTTTTTAACTCTTCTTCGGCATAAGCCAATAAAGAAGTTTTGTTTTTTTGAGCTTCTGAAAAAAAATGTTGAGCAACTTTTTGACTTGTATTCATCTGGATTGGATCATTTTTTTCTTTGTTTATTTTGGAAGTGGATTTGTGTTCATAAGGAATTTGAGGAGCTATCTGATTTTTTGTGCCGGGAGTAGCTGGTGTTTTTGGATCAAAAGATTTTAAGAAGTCCAACACGGAACCTAAAGCCAGTACTCCTTCGATAGGTGGAGTACCTGCTTCAAAACATTGTGGAGGATCAGCTGGTTCATAGTGGGATATGCTGACATCCCTGACCATGCCCCCTCCTAATTGCCAAGGTTTTAGTTTTCCAAAGTGAGCGTTTTTAACATAAAGCACTCCAACTCCCGTTGGAGCAAACATTTTATGTCCTGAGAAAGCCAAAAAGTCACAACCTAATTGTTGCACATTCACTGGTTCAGCCGTCATGGCTTGAGCAGAATCCACCACAGTTAAAATGCCAGTTGATCTTGCCAAGGTGCATAGTTTTTCCACTGGATTTCGTGTTCCCAGAGCATTGGAATAATAAGTAAAAGCAAAAAGCTTTGTTTTTTTAGTGATTTTTTTTGTCCATTCTTCTAAATCCAATTCCCCTTTTTCATTTACAGAAAGAAACTTTAGTTTCAAATTTCGTCTCTTAGATAAGGCACTCCAAGGAAGAATATTGGAATGATGTTCCATTTCCGTCAGTAAAATTTCATCGCCAGGTTGTAAATAATTTTCCAAAGCGTGTGATAAAAAATTAATGCTCTCCGTTGTGCTTTTAGTGAAAATAATTTCTTCTGGATTTTCTGCGTGGAGCCATTGTTGAACTTTTGTTCTTGTGTTTTCGTAACTTAAGGTGAGAGAGTCACTTAAATAATGGTCTCCTCTATGCACATTGGCTGTTTTTCGTGTGTAAAATTCATTAAGTGTGTCTATTACGCACTGGAGTTTTAAGGTGGTGGCGGCATTATCCAAATAAGCCTGTTTTTGCTCTTTTAAATACTGGACTTGCGGAAAATATTTTTGAAATACGAACATTTTAATTGATACTGTCAAGGGAAAACATGCGTTTAGCCCCCTCTTTGTTATTTATTTTTTCTGAATAACAGATAATCCAAGCTGTAGCGATTGCTTCCGGCTATTGTGAAGTAAAAAAAGCCGATAGCGTACAAAAGTGCCAACTCTTTTTTGCTGAAAGGGTCTGCATAGTGAAAAATCAAACCGGCTGTTAACATGGTTGTTAGAATGCTTAAAGAGGCAAATCGAGTAAATAGCCCTAAAATTACAAGAATGGAACAGAAAAACTCCGCGAAGGTAGCTAAAATTAAGCTTGTACAAGACCCTATACCGAGAGGATCAGGAAATGTTTCATATTTTTCTGCAAAAGAAAAAAATTTCCTAGAACCATGTGTGAGCATAAAAGCTCCTAGAACAAGTCGCAGTGTTAATTCTGCTATTTCTTGGTAGAGAGCGGGAGCTTTGCCAAAAAGGCATTTTTTTACTTTTTTTATGCACATGATATAACTCCTTTGAAATCTGCATGGTAAGACTTATTTTTTGTAAAGATAACACTATAATTCCTGTAAATCAACTATGTCTTTCAGACTCTTTTTCTTCTTTCACTAAAAATATGTGAGAAAAAAACAGTCAGCTTGTGTAATGCTCTAGTTAGGGTTATAGTATGTCATAATGAAATTTATGGAAATACAAGTGAAAAACCAGGTTTTTCAGGTAAAAGCAGAGGAGTGGAAAAACCAAATATGGTTTCATCTTGAGGGGCGAATATTTGTTTTAGATAAAATAGACCGACAAAACAAAGTTAGTAGTCCTAGTTTTGCCCGTCAAACACAAAAACATACGAATAAACAGTATATCATATCTCCCATGCCAGGGCAGATTGTGAAAGTATTGGTTGAACCAGGTACGAAAGTAATGGAAAATCAAACCTTGCTGATTCTTTCCTCCATGAAGATGGAATATGTGTTAAAATCCTCCGGTAAAGGTGTTGTAAAATCCGTACATGTAAAGGCTGGAGAAACAGTTTCGAGTGATCAAACATTAGTGGAAATAAACTAATCAACAAACACTTACATCTTACATATAAAGAGGATTGCATGTCTGTTGCGCATATTGTGGAAGTGGGTTTAAGAGATGGTTTGCAAAACGAAAAAAGTGATCTATCTCTTAAGGATCGTTATCAAATAGTAAAAAAACTTTCTCTTGCGGGTTTGAAAAGAATTGAGCTAGGTTCTTTTGTTTCTCCTAAAGCTGTTCCGCAAATGCGATGTGTGCCGGAACTGACAAAAAAAGTTCTAAAAGCTCAGAACATGAAAGCACTTCCAAGGTCAGTTCAGTATTCTGTCTTTGTCCCTAATTTAAAAGGTTTTGAAAAGGCCGTGGAATGTGATCTGAAAGAGATTTCTTTTTTTGTTTCCTGCACGGAATCCTTTTCTAAAAAAAATATTAATATGAATATTCAGGAAAGTTTAAAAATCTTAAATATTATATGCCTAAGAGCTAGGCGACTTAAAATAAAAGTCAGAGTATACCTTAGTGTTGCTTTTGCTTGTCCTTATGAGGGGAAAGTTCGCCCATCCAAAGCTGTTACACTGGCAGATTGCATTATGCAGGAAGAAGTATTTGAACTATCCATAAGCGACACTATTGGAATAGCGACCCCTGTGGATGTGTTGAATTTAATGAACCTGCTTCAAAATAAAGTGCCGGTTAACAAAGTGGCTCTGCATTTTCACAATACCCACGGGATGGCCTTGGCCAATGTAAAAGCGGGTCTGCAAAGTGGAGTGAGAATATTCGACTCCAGTATTGGAGGGTTGGGCGGATGTCCTTATGCTCCGGGGGCAAGTGGTAATGTTGCAACGGAAGATCTAGCTTATGTGTTGGAGAAAATGAAAATCACACAAAGTATAACAAAACAAAATGGCAGTTGTTTTTCTTCGGCCAAAATCTCTCCTTTTAAGTTCAAACCGATACAGTTACAAAAAGGGATAAAAATACAGGAGCTGATAAAAACCACCCGCTGGCTGGAAAAAAAACTCAACCACTCCCTGCCTGCGAGTGTAAAATTTTTTCCTTAAAGAAAATACCCTATCATAATTTTAAAGCTTTCAAGAACAAACATTTTTGAATTTTTTACACAGCAATAATTTCTGAAAGTTATAAGTAACAGAGATCATTTTAAATTTTTCTCATATCATATTAGTATGAAAATTCCAGATTTAAAAAAATATAAGCTATTGCTTGAGTTTAAATGTAAAACATGATAGCAATGTTATAGATATTTTAGATCAATCTTCTGATACTGTTATAAAGTTTTTTAAACAAAATGATAGACATATTTTTACAAATGACAAGGTGTTATTATCTCTTTTAAATCTAAAATGGAGTCGCAAAAAAAGAGAGAAATTAATTTGCTTGGCTTGGATTATAGTCAGTAGATTAGGAGATCAAGATTACAAAAAAAAGTATTGTGATTTTTTATCAATATATAAGTATTTTCAGGAATATATATATAGTTGTTGCCATTTTTTTGGAAATAAACGCATTCCTTGGGAGGAGTGGGAAGACTTAGCGAAAGAACAGGACGAGGTTCTTAAAATATTGGTTGCAAAGGGCCAGCTTAAAAGCTTCAGACGAACAAAAAATTATCAGGAGTTTTTAAAAAAATACAGAAAGCGTTTGGTTTTATTTGAAGAAAAAGGATATTTGCATGAATGTGATTTTGATGTGCCTTCTGGAATATAATATTTTATATAACTCATATTCCTTTAATCAGGTTAGATATGAGATTGACTTTTTTAACAAACATTTGATAAATTTCCAATACTGTGCAGTTCGTGAAGCAATGAGCGTGGAAAGTCACAGAAGAAAGTAACGGAGGAAAAAATAATGAACGCAAAAGAAAATCCGGCAGGATTAAACGGAATTGGTTTTATTGAGTACAGCAGTCCCGAACCGGAAAAGCTGGCTCAGCTTTGGAAGTCTATGGGCTTTGTTCAAAAGGGTAAACACAAGAGCAAACAAGTGGATTTATTTTCACAAGGACATACCTGTTTTATTTTAAATAAAGGAAAAAACACTTTTGCGGAAAATTTTTCCTCTCAGCATGGGCCTTCTGTTTGCGCTTTGGGTTTTTGTGTTCACTCTGCTCAGAAAGCTTTTGAATATGCTTGTTCCAAAGGTGCTAAAGCCGTACCTCCTGATAAACAAAGCCATAGCTTTCCAGCCATATATGGAGTGGGCGAATCTCTGATTTACTTCGTGGAAAAAAATACTTCTCATTTTGAAAAAGAATTTGACATTTTGTCTGCTGACATTCAAGCAGGATCAAAGGGTTCATCTCATCCGGCGAAAGAATCATCAGGGTTGTTGTCGGTGGATCATCTCACCCATAATGTGCAGGTGGGAGATATGCAAAAGTGGTGTGATTTTTACCAGGAGGTTTTTAATTTTACAGAAAGACGCTATTTTGATATTAAGGGAAGTAAAACCGGCCTTGTTTCAAAGGTGATGCGCTCTCCCTGCAATACAATCACCATTCCCATTAATGAGCCTGCTCAAGGAGAAAGAGGAAAGAAATCACAAATCCAGGAATTTTTAGAGGAATACAAGGGGCCAGGTATTCAACATATCGCTTTAACATCTGAAGATATTGTGGATTCCGTAAAGAAACTTAGAGCCAAAGGCATTAATTTTTTGGATGTACCGGACATCTATTATGAAAATCTTCCAAAAAGAGTGCCTCAAGTAAAAAATAACCTAAACGATTTGCAGGAAAATAAAATCCTAGCGGATGGAGATGAAACAGGTTATCTGCTTCAGATTTTTACCAAAAATGTTATAGGCCCCGTGTTTTATGAGTTAATCAGAAGATATAATCATGATGGTTTTGGAGAAGGAAATTTTCAAGCTCTTTTTGACGCGATTGAACAAGATCAAATACAAAGAGGCTATATCACTTAAAAAGTGAGTATGAAGGGAGTGTAAAAATGCACCATTATTGGCAAGGAAAAGTCCACTCTCAAGCTCATAAGGGCATTCAGGAAGGATGTTACGAAGAGGAGCAGGGGAGAGATGGTTTTTACGGACCGGTTTCTCACTTGGTTAGAAAAGCACCCAGTGCTCGTTGGAAAAATATTAAAGGTTCTCTTAAACCCAGAATGTACAACTTAAACCATCTGTTACACCAAACTGGTTTGGAAAGTTCTGAACCACAAAACCTCTCAGTAGCCCCAGAAAACAGCATAAAAAAACCAGAACAAAGTGCCTTCCCTGAAAAAGGTTGGCAAAGTTTGGTTTATAATTCATGTTTGCAAATTTTTTATTTAATCTGTGAAAAATCTCAGGACTTAAACAAAATAAAAGGCTTTAGAAACGCAGACGGAGATTTAATTTATTTTTGCCATAAAGGAGAAGGAGAGATTTTTACGGAGTATGGTCTCTTGCCTTTTCATAAAGGTTATTACATTGTCATGCCAAAATGCCTTACACATTCTTTTCTCTTTAAACAGGATTCTGAGTTTTTTGTGATTGAAAGTCGGAAGGGATATTTTCGAGAACCGGAAAGAGGAATGCTTGGAAAACATGCAGTGTATGATCTGCAAAATTTACAAAAACCGGACTTAAAACTTCAGCAGGAAAGGCAAAAGGAATTAAAGTTGAATATCCGGGAAATTGAAGTACGAAAGTTAGGAGACATTACCTCTTTTTCCTACGATAGCGATATCTATGATATTGTGGGCTGGAAGGGAAATCTGTTTCCTTTTATATTGGATATAAAAAAAATCATGCCTGTAATGAGTCATCGGGCGCATTTACCTCCCAGCGTACACACCACTTTTTTGGCGCAGGATTTTGTCGTTTGCTCTTTTACTCCCCGTCCGTTGGAGATGGACAAAGACAGTTTGAAAGTGCCTTTTTACCACCAAAATATAGACTATGATGAAGTGTTGTTTTATCATGCTGGAGGTTTTTTCAGTAGAGACAATCTGGAAAGTGGTATGATGAGTCTGCACCCGAGTGGTTTTCCGCACGGGCCACATCCGGGAGCTTTTCATGTAGCAAAAGAAAAAACAAAAACAGACGAATACGCGGTTATGGTGGATTCTCTTCACCCACTTAAAGTCTCTGAAAATCTTTCAAAAGTGGAGCTTAAAGATTATTGGAGATCCTGGAACTCTGAAAATTCGTGAAGACGCGTATGTGGCAAAACGCATGTTTGAGACCGAGTGCTGAGGTATGAGCAATAAGCTGTACATGTAAAAACTTTTTCACGCTCGACTATTTTACTCCTGTTGAATACATGATTTTTTCTTATCAACTATCTGTATAAACAACTGTGAAAACCTAAACTGAAGGAGCTTAAAAATGGTGAAAGAAAATAAAAAACTTTCTCCAAAACAAGCCATGCGATTGGCCTTGAAGCTGGCGGAAAAAGGTTTGGGTTGGGTGGAGCCTAATCCACCCGTAGGATGTGTAATTTTGGATTCCAAGTATAACTTCCTGTCCAGTGGTTGGCACGAAAGATATGGTGGCGACCATGCGGAAATTCAGGCTTTAAAAAAAATAACAAACAAAAAAAAACTAAAAGGAGCAAGGATATTTGTCACTTTGGAACCTTGTCATCATACGGGTAAAACACCACCCTGTTCAAGAGAGCTTGCCAAATACCAGATTCAGTCTTTAACTTATGGAGCAGAAGATCCTTTTACTTCAAAAAAAGGTTTGAAACATTTACAGGAAAAAGGCGTACGAATTACTCAAACTTCCGATTTTCTGGAGGAAACAGAAAAACTGGTCGCACCTTTTAAGTTTTCCATTCTCCATAAAAAAGCTTTTGTGAGTTTGAAAACAGCGATCAGTCTGGACGGAATGACAGCACTTAAAACCGGAGAAAGTCAGTGGATCACCAGTGAAAAAGCCCGCCAGCATGCACGGTTTTTAAGAGCCACCCACTCTGCGGTTTTAGTCGGAGTGAATACTTTTTTAAAAGATAATCCTTGTCTTGATATTCGTCTAAATCGCTTTAAAGAGAAAAAAAATAAAGTGATCATTTTAGATCCAAAAGGAAAAAGTTTTTCGGCTTTACCTAAGTCCAAACTGTTTCAAGCTCATTTTCCAGATCAGATAATTGTTATTTGTTCTGCACAGACTAACACCTTTCAGACAAACGCACTCGTTTCCTCTATAGGGGTAAAAGTAAAGTTTTTTAAGACTTTCGAAAATTATTTTCCTCTAACAGATATTTTACAGCACTTATATCAGGAAGAGGGGATACAATCTGTTTTAGTGGAAGGAGGTGCTTTTTGCCACTCTCAGTTTCTGAAAGAAAACATAGCGCAAAGGCTTTATTGTTATATGGCTCCGCGGATTATAGGAAAAGGACAAAGTTGGTCTGGGGAGTTTTCCATTCAAAAACTTTCCCAAAGTTTGAATTTGGATTCTGTAAAAGTATCCTCCATAGGAAAGGATTTTTTTCTGGAAGGATATTTTGCAAACAACTTAGTTTTTTAGATCAGATTGTTTAATACTTGCTTTCAGCAAGGGCTTTTTTCAGATCTTGTTTCTTGATGAGATTGGAATCCAAAGAGTGTAAAACAAGGGCAAGACTTTTTAAGGCTTTCTTTAGATCCTTGAGGGAAATAGCTCCCAGATGTCCTACGCGTATAATACGACCCTTTAATTGGCCTTGTCCTCCTCCCAAAAACACTTGATAATCTTTTTCAATTTGTTTTTTAAGTTTTATGCCATCAATATGCTTTGGCAATGCAATACTGGTAAGGCAAGCTGAATCAGCCAACACATCAAGCCCTGTGATTTTACAAAATCGTAAAGTGAATCGAGATAATTTCTCGCTTTTTTGGATCATTTTCTTTAAGCTGTCTTTCTTTTTTAAAGGCAGAAGAAAGGAGTGTAAAGCGCGAATGGAGCTTACATTGGAGCTAAAAGCGGTTTGTCCTTTTACTTGTGCCTTTCTTTCTTTTTTAAGATCAAAATAATAAACGGGGAGCTGAGCTTTTTCATTAAACTTCCAAGCTTTTTTGGAAAAAGCAATAAAAGACATACCCGCTGGGAGGCAAAAAGATTTTTGAGAACCTCCTATCATTACATCAATTCCCCATTGATCCATCTTAATATCCATAGTTCCCAGAGCAGATATGGCGTCTACAATAAATAAAGTGTCAGATTTTTTTCTAGTAAGGTTGGCCAGCTCTTTAATAGGGTGTGACACTCCTGTGCTGGTTTCACAAACTTGAGCCAAAACAGCTTTGATTTGAGGGTTTTTACTTAGTAAATCATGGGTTTTTTGCACAGAAATAGCTTTACCCCAAGGAGCTTTTAAGGAGATAACTTTCAATTTATAGGCTTTTGCCATTTCTATCCACCGCTCTCCGAATTTTCCGGCTGAGAGCACTAACACAGTGTCTCTAGGTGAAAGTGTATTTAAAAGAGCTGAGGACATAGCACCCGTGCCAGAAGAGTTTAAAATGATAACATCCTGCTTGGTTTGAAATATTATTTTTAATAAAGTTTTTGTTTCTTTTAAAATATTGACAAACTTCTGGCTACGATGGTGAATCATTGGTTTAGAAAGCTGTTTCAAAACATTTGAAGGAGCTGTAACAGGACCAGGAGTGAGCAACAGAGGTGTAGAGTTAACCTTTTTATTCATAATAGATTTTTTTATAAAATGTTCGGCAAATAATTGCAAGATTTTACAATAAAACTCTTGTAAGAAAGCCCCCTGTTAAATCAAAAATTTCAACAACAGGAACATATAAAAATCTTTACAAACTAGAAATTTCAAATATATGATAGATATACATGTTGAAGGCTTGTTTTTTTCTATCTCTTCTTTTACTATGTTCTGTCTCCACCGGAGGGCAAGCAACTTTGCCAGGAAAAAGGTATTTTTGCGCCTCCCATTTGAGAAATGGGGAAAGAGCCTCCCAATACTTCGATCGTCTGTTACTTATTACAAAATCTCTTGATCGGGAAGGTTTTTATACTGCCAAGTTTCCTTTGCACATAGACCCTCCTTTTGAAATGAGACAAAATGGTGATTTTTTGTTCGGCTACTTTCAAACTTTTGCGGGAAAGCGAAAAAAAAATGAACTTTATCGTGAGGAATACAATATTTACCGGCTAAACACAAAAACCAATGTTTTGATTCAATCTCATGTTAAGTACGCCAGCCAACAGTATTATGAACAGTTTAAAGCAGATACTGCAGGAAATCCCTACTCTGCCCCCCTTAGCTCAAAACCTTTGCAATTTATCAACAAAGAACTTCCAAAAGATTTTGTTAAATTTGGGTGGGACGGAAGCCGGTATATATGCAAAAAAGTCTCTTATCCAAAATACCTGTTGTACAGTATAAGTATAGCATTCATGCAAATTTTTGGTGCGTAAAAATATTGAGTAGTCGTAAAAAAAAGATGTAAATTATGCTTATGCTTCAAGGTGGTTTTATTAATAGTCCGTGTTAGGATTACTGGGTAGTATAAATATGAAAAGTATTGGTATATTTTTTTTACTGTGTGGGATTTTGATACTGGGATATGTTCTTTATCGATTTTTGGGATTCTGGATATTTTTATTCATTATTGTAATGGCCATCTTAAAGCGTTTTGTATAGATCTATATTTCATATTGAAAAAGTTAGGTGGGTCACAGTTTTCCAGAGGAGATAAAATCTCACAAAACCGCCTCTATTAAATTTTTAAAGATAAAAATTCATCGAGGCAGGTATATGTAAGTTTCTTTATTTTAAAGGAAGAAGTTACAGGGGCTATTACAAAAGTTTTATCAGGTTTTATGGCTTCCACCAGTAGGTGAAAACCTTTGGAAACCTTGGGTGCTGAGTTGAGCTTCATTTCAAAAAAAATTGTTTTTTGGCCCTTGCTGAGGACCAAATCCACCTCCGCTCCATTTGATGTCTTAAGAAAAGAGGGTGTCCACAAAGGAAAATGAGACAAAAGATTTTCCATAACAAAGCCTTCAAAAGAGGTTCCACACACAGGATGACCCATAAGAGCCTCTATGTTTTCTATATCCAAAAGAGCATGAAGTAATCCGCTGTCTCTTATATAAACTTTTGGGGATTTTATCAGTCGTCTTTTTAAGTTGTGGTGATAAGGTTCCAAAGTTCTGATAATGAATGTTTGCTCCAGCTGGGAGATATGTTTTTTTAAAGAAGGGGTTGAAAGTCCCAGAGACTGACTTAATGTGGAAATATTTAAAATCTGACCATGATAATGTGCCAGCATCTTCCATAGCCGTCTCATTTGAGTGGGTGGAAGTGAACCAAACCCCAACAAAGGAATGTCCCTTTCCAAAAAAGTTTGAATATAGTTTTTTCTCCAATCAAAGCTGTCTTCATCACTTCCGGCTAAAAGACTAAGTGGCAATCCTCCTCTTGTCCAATGGGTATTAAAGTTGTAAATAGATTTGATTTCTTCTCTTTGAAAACCCATGATCTCCATATAACAAATCCTCCCGGCCAAAGTTTCTGAGCTTTGCTTTATTAAATCTCGACTCGCAGAACCTAAAACCAAAATCCGGCCGTTTCTTCTCTTTTTGTCAATAAGGCTTCTTAAAATGGAAAACAGTTCCGGTGCTTTTTGAATTTCGTCTATAATCACAAGCTGGTTTTTGTGTCGTTCAAATAAAGCCACAGGGTCTTCCATTCGCTGAAGATCACTTGGAGACTGCAAATCAAAATAAACCGCTTTTTTGATTTTGCGCAACACGGCCTTTGCCAAAGTGGATTTGCCAACTTGTCTCGGACCTAACAAAGCCACCACGGGATACCGCTTTAGTTGATACAATATTCTCTCAAAAGAAAACCTTTTTATATATCGCATTTTTGATACCTCTCTATAAGCTACAGTCGTAGTGTAAGTGTATAACTTTCTTGTTATCAAAGCTGTTATCAAATCAGTTTAAAACCAAAAACTGCTATGGAGAAAAAACCTCTCATTTTGCACACATAGGAAAGTGAACTTTTTAATTATCCATTGTTTCATCTGTTTTAGAGAAAAGCCCTCTCCTTAAGTACACCTTGCCAGCAAGTCCTTATATTATAACCATGTAAATTTAAAAGTATACTGTAAATTTACATGGTAAAAAGTCAGCCTTTCAGGCCAGTTCAATCAATAAAAAATTTCAGATTTTAAGTGGAATCATAACAAAGGGCTTTGTTGTAAAATCTTGCAATTATTTTCAAACAAAATTATAAAAAAATCAAGTAATAACAGTGCGTTAACACCTTTTTCATGCCCAACTAATCTCCTTTTACAGAGTATTAGAATATTAAAAAAAAATTAAAGTTTTTTACGATAAAGGCCGATTAACTTTCATAAATTTTAATAAGGAAGTAAATGTGAAAGAAATCCAAAGAAAAACCCCCTCTACCCCCCCCCCCTCATGCACTGCGTTATAAGCTGATCCAGATATTCTCAGATTTTAAGCAGTTTTTTGCTTTTGCAAAAATAGCAGGATTGTTCAAATACCTTACACGATTACTCAGATTAAATCAGATGTTCTTCTCTGTTGAATCCGCTTCGCAATCTGCCCCGCATGTTGTAGGTGTCCCCTTTGTTTTCAGGGGCAATAGTATGAAAGCAAATGCAGGCTATACGCTTGTTGAGATTCTGGTAACAATAGGCATTCTTTCTATAATAAGCGGTGTCGCTTATGTTTCCTATAGAGACCAGACACTTAGAGCCAGTAAAAACGACTTTAAAACCCACGCCAAGCTTTTTGCTAGTTCTGTTAAAAACTGTATTTCCATAAATGGAGGTTGGGAGATTACACTATTGAAAACAGACGGCACTGTTCCCACTAATGCAGATATATCATCTGATTCAACACGATATTTAAAAAAACCTTGCGAAGCAACAGGCACAACACAAGAAGCCTTAAAAAAGGATTTAAAAAAAAAGCTGGGTTTTACCTGTCCGGCAGATGCGACTTGTATTACTCAAACCCGCAGTAATAACAAAAATGATCCTGCAAAACACCAATATTATTGTTTAAGCATACAGCAAGAAGTTTCAGGAAAAAAACTTCAAATTATTACCCGTGTTCAGTGGAGTCAACCTCACCCATACGATATATGGTGTAACAAAAAAGGTAGTGATCTAGCTGATTATGTAGATGTAACACAATCAAATATATGTAGAGGTGGTGCGCCTCTCCAGATAGGGCAGAATCTAGCAAAATGCGACCATTGGAAATAAATATGAAAATAAATAATAAAGGAATGAGTATTGTTGAGCTGTTGTTGGTGGTCAGTTTGAGTAGTGTTGCTGTTGCCGGCCTTTCAAAAGCTATAGAAAAATCTTATGTAACTTCTAATGTAATAGAAACACAGCAGATAACTAGAAAATTTAAAAACAGCGTCTATCATATTTTTAATAATAATTGCAAAAATTTTTTTCCTAACACAGAACCAGCCTACTATGATCAAAATAATCCTGCAAAGATTAATAAGATGCCCTATATTTTTAATAGGTCTAACAAAAGTGAAAGTATATTTAAAGGCTTTATTGAGACTGTGGATATAACTGTATCAAGTCAAAATAATATACATAAATTCAATTTATATTACAAATATAGTGATAAAGCCACAGCTTTAAGAAACATGCAGACAAAGCTGGGAAATGCCTGCACAAAAACAGATAAAAAAGGTTGTTATCATATTACCTGTAACATTCATGCTGAGAATCTTGATAATCCACCTGAGAACGATGATATATGCAATCCTTTGGATTGTGTATTGGATGATAGTGCAAGCAATGTTTTAACTCCCACTTGTCCGCCTGGGAAATTTTTAGCTGGGCCTGATAATTGTGTTGGATGTGGTGCAGAGGAGACCTTAATAGGGACGAAACCGAACAACCAAAACAAACTAGAACCTATATGCTTAAAGAGAGCATGCCCAGCTGGACAGGTCGCGATTGGCATAAACCCGGAAACTGAAATGACCAGTGCCAACGGAAAACATGTAATAGAAATGGACTGTAAATTAGTGGCATGTCCAAGCACAAGCCAACATAAAGTATTAAACACTGTCACTGGTGAAATGGAATGTAAAACAATTTGTCATGGTGGACAAAGACTCAAAGTAATAAATGGAGAGGAAAAATGTCATTGTCCTTCAAGTATGACTTTAGATAATAACGGGAATTGTACTTCTCCTTAGTAAAAAAGTAGTTAGTGGTCCGTGAAAAAGTATGTTATTTTCCTGGATTCCCGTTTTCACGGGAATGACATCCCTTGGGAAAGTACTTGAAAAAAGAGTGTGATAATTAAAGCACTATGGGTTTTTCACGGGTGAGTAGTTAAAACAAATAGGCTATTTCGCATGAGGATAAAAAGTAAAACTGGTTTTGTTGGTGGTGGCCTTCTTGGCGTACTGGGCTTTTCTCTTGTTGGCCTTACTATTGCTATGGGGAATTATAAGCTAAACACAAGGTCAATAAATAGTACCAATGTTGAAAGTGTGGCCTCTTCAGAAAAAGCCTTAGGAAAAACATTAATAAATATTTTAAATAATGACGATTATTGCAGGCAGTATTTAACTGGAAAACCGGAGGAAAGAATATCTGTTCTGAATGTTGGAAATTTTAAGAACGAGGGTTTTATTAATATTATTGATATAGATGTCCTTCCCACTAATGCCCCACCTTTTCCAAAAAAAAAGACTCTTTATGTATATTACAAAAAGCCTGCTTTAGGTGCTAATGAGATAAGGCAAGGGAAGCATGATAATAATCAACCTTATAAATGCGAACCTGATGACGAGAATAGCAATAAAAAAGGAGACAAAAGAGGCTGTTACCATGTTTCCTGTGAAATAAACTATACATGCAGTAAAGCTGATCGTAACTCTAATACAGATTGTAGTAATGATGATGATCCAAGCAATATAATAACCTCATGTGCACCAGCAAATTGTTTCCCGAAAAAACCAGAACCTAAAATAAGCTCTTGTGACCCTAACGAAATCAAAACAGGCATAACACCTTGTGACACTATACCAGCCAATATTTTTAATTCTGATGAAATGAGACAGCTCAATCCTGATACCACACAAACCATTAAAGCTTTTACCGGATTCAAGACAAGTGAGTCCAGGATAAAACCTGATGCAATAGAAGTATCTAAAACATGCCCTGAAGGGCAATATCCTGTAAGAAAAACAGACGGAACAACTGTGTGTCAGATTATGTGTACAGGAGGTAGCATTTTAACAAACACAAACCCACCACTCTGTGTATGCCCAGACGACAAACCAATATACAAGCAAGGTGTATGTCAGAGGTGTCCGACAAGTTTTATATGGAATCCCGATTTAGAAGGTGGACCAGGATGTGATTGCCCCAGTAATCATCACCTTTATATTAAAAACGGGGTTGCAGATGTATCACATGCCCCACTAGCGGTTATTCAAGGTCACATTGGAGTAATGGTAAATGTGTATGTGATGATTCAAAATATATATGGATTTATGAACCTGACAGAGTCAATAAGTGCGATTGTCCTCCTAGAAAATATTTTTTCAGTGGGGCTTGTGTACCATGCATTGACGGAACATGGAATGAAACAACCGGTCGATGTGATTGCACTGGGGGTAGAGCTTGGAACTGGCCGGGGGGGGAGGGAGAAATTAAAGGGAGATGTGAATGTTTATCACCCTCAAACCCCATTTGGCATAATAATCAATGTACAACATGCGGTGGTGGGTCAAAATGGACTTGGTCTGTCAATAAATGTACATGTCTGGATTCAGATAAAACATTTGATCATATAAGGAACGAATGTATATATCCTCCATGCCAAAGTGGGCAACATTATTCTGTCCAAAGACAACAATGTATTACATGTTCTCATCCTAACATACATTTTTTTAACGGCATTTGTCGAAGATGCCGTGGTGATCAATATTGGTCTACTACAAGAGAACAATGTATTACATGCCGTAGTCCTAACATATATTTTTACGAAGATAAATGTCAAAGATGCCCTGGTGGGAAAGAATGGTCTACCACAATACAAAAATGTCAATGCCCCACTGCAAAACCACATTGGCATTTGGGTTCTAGGGAATGTAACCGATGCCCTGAAGGGCAACATTATTACGATAACAAATGTCACCGATGTCCTAGGGGACAGTATTTTAGTAATAGATACTTGGAATGTGTACACTGCTCTAGTCGAGATGTAACCTTTGAATACACAGATAATGGTAACCATAGATGTGTATGCAACAACCCAGCATTTCCTTCTTTCCATGCTATTTTTAATCGGAACACGAGAAGTCGGGAAGGTTACTGTGGCGCATGCCCTGCTGGCGTACCTTGGGATGGGTCAAAATGTCCTTGTGATATCCCAGGAGAACAGCAAATCCAAGGTGGTATTATGCAAGTTTTTGTAAAAAACGAAAGATTAACCATAAAGTGCCTTTGTGGTTCTGTTAGATTTCAAGGAGGGCAACTACGCCATAGAAAGTTAAGTCATACACTTAACAAATGTATATGGTGTCCACAAGATGCAACATGGAATGAAACAACCGGTCGATGTGACTGTCCTGCCGGAAAAAGATGGTGGTATACTATTGATTCTGATTCTGGCATTCAAGATGGAAGTCAATGTATTGATGCTTGTGGTCCTATTCAATTCCCAGGAGGGCAAACCTTCCAGAGAAATTACAGTCATACACTTAACAAATGTATATGGTGTCCACAAGATGCAACATGGAATGAAACAACCGGTCGATGTGACTGTCCTGCCGAGAAAAAATGGTGGTATTTTATTAATTCTGAGGGTACTCAAAATGGAAGTAAATGTATTGATAGATAATTCACTTTTGAAGATAAAGCATTAAGACAATATCATTCATCACAATAGGGCAATCCCTAAAAAGACTTATTCAGGACCAAGTTACTACCCTTCTCTGAACGGCGGAGAGGCGGACTTCGCAGAAAATTTTTCTTGCTCGTTCTGACTGCCTCCTTTTGAAGGTTCACTTTCTTTACTTTCTATTGTGTCTTCTTCTTTACTTTCTATTGTGTCAGTCCCTGCTTTTTTCTTTTTTTGCCATTCTTTAAGCTTTGCAGGATCAGGAGCAAAAAACAAAAAAACAGATCTTTTTTCTATTTGAGGAGTGTCCTTTTCCAGCATGGCATAAGGAAGTAAAGCGTATTTTACTTTGTCTAACATTTTTAAACCCAACTCCTTATGAGCCATCTCCCGCCCGGAATAGCGTAAATGTATTTTCACTTTACAACCATCCTTAAGAAACTCTTTTGCTTTTCTCATTTTGATTTCTAGGTCATGTACATCCGTGCGCGGGCGTAATTGAATTTCCTTAATAATAATTTTAATTTGATTTTTCCGGGATAGCTTTTCTTTTTTACTGAGCTTGAATTTCCATTTTCCATAATCCATTATTTTACAGGTAGGTGGATTAGCCTTAGGGGCAATCTCCACTAAATCCAAACCTTTTTCCAGAGCCATAGTCACAGCTTGAGAGGGCGGTAACACACCCATCATATCACCATCTTCATTTATCACACGCACTTGTTCCGCAATAATCTTTTCATTTATTCTGAACTTCTCTTCCTTTTTGACTGTACCCTTGAATTTTTTTCTGAACTTACGAATAAAACACCTCCTTTTTAGGTTTTTTACTTGATAAAATTATAAAACTCAAAAACTAGTAGATATATCTAACTTCCTTTTTTGAATGATTTTTAGTATTTTTTCTATAAAAATATCTGTTTTTATCAAAAAAGTTTTTTTGTCCTGCAAACGCACCGCTACAGACTGAACCTGAGTTTCCCGTTCTCCCACTACAGCCATACAGGGAATGCGACGCAGGCGAGCTGTTCTTATCTTATAGCCCAGTTTTTCTCCTCTTAAATCTGTTTCCACTCGAACTCCCTTTCCCTTCATCTTATCGGCACATTCTTTAACATACTTTTCCTGATCTTTTGAAATATTGATAAATAACACCTGTACCGGCGAAAGCCACAAAGGCAAATGACCTCCTCTATGCTCCAGATACACACCTATAAACCTCTCCAAAGAACCTAAAATGGCCCTATGTAACAAAATAGGGGTTTTTTCCTTATTGTCATTATCCACATATTTCAAATTAAAGGCATGAGGCATGTTAAAGTCACATTGAAGAGTGCCCAGTTGCCAGGATCTTTTCATTGCGTCCACAAAAAGCAAATCTAACTTTGGTCCGTAAAAAGCTCCTTCTCCAGCGTGAATTTCAAACGGAATCTTTGATTTTTTCAGAGTGTAAGACAAAACATCTTCTGCTTTGTTCCAAATTGCGTCTTCTCCCATAGAATCCGCTGGGCGGGTGGATAAAGCAACTTTATATTCACTTAAACCCAGCTGGCCATATACCTCCTGAAACATTTTTAAAATACTCTCTATTTCCTGTTGTAACTGCTCCGGGGAGCAAAATACATGAGCATCATCCTGACACATACTGCTGACACGGGTAAGACCATGCAAAACCCCTTTTTTTTCTTTTCGGTGCAGGCGTCCAAAATCTGCCACCCGCCAAGGCAGTTCCCTGTAGGATCGCTTTTGAAAGGAATATAACACGCAATGCCCCGGACAGTTCATTGGTTTGAGAAAAGAAAGATTTGAACTATGAAGCTTTTTTTGTTCCACATTGGCTTTTTTGTTCTTGAGTAAATGAGCCATACTTTGTTCCGTATGTGTTGATTTTTGTAAAACAGGATACATATTATACAGGAAATGTTGAGTGTGGCCAGACTGATGAAAAAGCGAAGAGTTGAAAACCTGAGGCGTAATAACTTCCTCATAGCCGTATTGCACATATATTTCCCGCAAAAACCTCTGTAATTCATTATAAATACAAGTTCCAGCTCCTGTAAAAAAAGGACTGCCGGCGGAAAGATCTGAAAAGTAAAAAAGACTCATTTCTTTTCCCAGTTTTCGATGATCCCTTTTAGCGGATTCCTCCAAGTTTTTGAGATACTGTTTTATTTCCTTTTCCGTATGAAAAGCTGTTCCATAAATTCGCACCAGCCTAGTGTTTTCTTCATCACCTCTCCAGTAAGCACCAGATTGATGTAAAATTTTAATTGCTCCGATTTGAGATAATTTTCTGACATGAGGACCTATACATAAGTCGAACCACTCTCCTTGCCGATAAACACTGACTTCCTGTTCATTTAGTTCTTCTATGATTTCCACTTTATAAGTTTCTTTCATTTTCTTAAAAACGGAAATGGCTTTTTCTTTCGGCCACACCTCTTTTATAACTGTTAAATCGCGCGTTATAATTTCTTTCATTTTATTTTCTACAGTTTCCAGATCTTCAGGATGAAAAGGCCGGGGAGAATCAAAATCATAGTAAAATCCGTTTTCAATAACAGGGCCGATAGTGACTTTAACATCTGGCCAAAGTTCCTGAACTGCCTGAGCCATCACATGAGCAGAGGAGTGTCGAATTACTTCCAAAGATTCCGCAGAAGGAAGAAGAACCAGCTTTACATGATCTCCGTTTTCTAGGAGAGTTCTCAGATCAGAGATTTGACGGCTTTTATTAATAAAAGCACCAACAACCGAAGAATCTTTTTTGAGTTTTTTTGCCAGCTCAAAGACGGTTGTTTGTTCCGGTAAATCTATAGGAAGGGAATCTGGCAGATACAAACGCATGCTTAAAATACTATCAGCTCTGTGCCATAAACACAAGACTTAAACTTCTTTCCATTCTATTCTGGAAGAAAAGTTTATTCATGGGTTTGGCAAATAGGGAACAGGGTTCACAGGTTGTTTTTTGTGTATTAATTCAAAATGTAAATGAGGGGAGGAGGATCGTCCAGTATTTCCAACTTCTCCTATCTTCTCCCGTTTCCTGACAGAACTACCGTTTTTAACCAGTATTTTGCTTAAATGTCCGTATAGGCTGGCCCAATTATATTGATGCTCAATAATAATCACTTTTCCGTATCCGGAAAATTGCGAGCCGGCATATATTACTGTCCCTCCTGCCGAGGAGAACACGGGTTGCCCGGTGGTTTTGGGAAAATCAATACCTTCATGGTAAATAGAGTGTTTTCTGGATAAAGTTAGTGGCGGATTCACTGGCCAGGTAAAATCGGGTTGATTTGTTCGGGAAGCGCATGCGCTTAACAAAAGAGCTAAAGCCAAGCCTGTTATTTTTTTTCTTTTTGCAAAAGAAAGCACCTGCTCTGGAAGTTTTGAGCCGAGCATATTTATTTTGAGGAGAAGACAGGAAACTTTAAACATAGCTCTTTTACCTCGTTGGCTATTTTACTTAAGTGTTTTTCGTCGTTTGGGTTTTCCAAAGTTTGTTGAATCCACTTAGCGATTTGTTTCATTTCTTCCACACCCATTCCCCTTGTGGTTATGGCAGGTGTACCAATGCGAATGCCACTGGTGATAAAAGGGGATAAAGTTTCCCCGGGCACAGTGTTTTTATTTACGGTAATCCCTGCTTGGCCTAAAACCGTTTCTGCTTTTTTACCGGTAATATTTTTGTTGGATAAATTGATTAAAATAAGATGATTGTCTGTTCCTCCTGTTACGAGAGAAAAGCCGTATTCCGTTAAGGTTTCAGCCAGAGTTTTCGCGTTAGAGACAATTTGTTGAGCATATTGCTTAAAGGAAGTCTGTAAGGCTTCCTGAAAAGAAACGGCTTTGGCAGAAATGATGTGCATTAAAGGTCCCCCTTGAGTGCCTGGGAAAATAGCCTTATCCAGTTTTTTGCTGTTTTCTTTTGAGCACAAAATTAACCCCCCTCGTGGACCTCTTAAAGTTTTATGAGTGGTGGAAGTGATAAAATCTGCATAAGGTACGGGAGAAGGGTGTACGCCTCCTGCCACTAATCCAGCAAAGTGCGCCATATCCACTATTAAAGTTGCTCCCACGCGATCGGCAATCTCTCGAAAACTTTTGAAGTCGGGAATACGAGGATAGGCACTATGCCCGGCGATAAGGATTTTAGGTTTTCTTGTTTTCACTTTAGCTTCAATTTGATCATAGTCCAAGAGATCTGTTTTTGGGTTTAGCTGATAAAAGTCAGATTGAAAAACAGAACCACTGAAATTGACAGGTGATCCATGAGTGAGATGTCCACCATGAGATAGGTCCATTCCCATGATAGAGTCTCCAGGTCGTGCTATTGCGAAATATACAGCCATATTGGCCTGAGAACCAGAGTGGGGTTGTACATTAGCATGTTCTGCAGAAAATAATTTTATAGCTCTCTCTATGGCGAGAGATTCCACTATATCTACAAATTCGCATCCGCCATAATATCTTTTTCCTGGGTAGCCTTCAGCGTATTTATTGGTCAGGATGGATCCTTGTGCTCTCAGTACATTTGGAGATACATAATTTTCAGAGGCAATTAGCTCCAATCCTTCTTTTTGTCGCCTTTTTTCCCGTTCTATGGCAGAGAAAATCTGCTCATCATTATTTTTAAGAATTGTGTTTTTTTCTTCCATTGTAGTTTCCTATAAACAATTTTTTTCTGTTGTTTGGCAAAGGATGTTTTTATCCAGATTTTTTATTCTGTCGCTATGGCGTCCACCTGTGAAGACTGCGCTAATAAACACTTTAAATATATTGTCAGCGGTTTCAAAAGGAATCAACCGCGCTCCCAAGCATAATACATTGGCTTTATTATGCTCCCTCGCTAGGCGACAACTTTGCTCATCCCAGGCCAGTATAGCTCGAATACCGGGAAAACGGTTGGCTTTTATGGCCATTCCTTGTCCGCTTCCGCATATCAAAACACCGAGAGGTGGTTCGTCAGAAGATATGTTTTCCAGAATGTGGCAACATAATTTTTCTGCTTGTTCGGGGTAGTCGCTTGTTTTCTCATTAAATACTCCCAAGTCTTTCCAATTTTGTGTTGTATTTTTATTCATTAAAAATTTTTTAAGCTGAAAACCGGCGTGATCATTGGCGATAAAAATTTTTTTTGACTCGTTCACTTTTATTCTCCATTTATTTTGGTGATTTCATTATTTATAGCTTTTTTGTCGGTATATGATAAGCACTTTCGTTTTATGAATATTTTTTAAACAGCAAACAGGCATTTGTGCCACCAAAACCGAAGCTGTTGTTCAAAGCTATGTTTATTTTCCCTTCGCGTGCTTTGTGAGGTACAAAATCCAGCTTATATTCATTGTCAGGATTGTCTAAATTGATAGTGGGAGGTGCTGTTTGATTGCAAAGGCTTAAAATGGAGAATACACTTTCAATAGCTCCCGCCGCACCCAAAGTGTGTCCAGTCATACTTTTTGTACTGCTGATCCAGATTTTTTGGCTATGATCTTTAAAAACGGATTGAATGGCTTTGGCTTCGGCCACATCACCAGCAGGGGTGCTTGTGCCGTGAGCATTAATATACTGCACTTCTTCTGGAGATATATTTGCGGATTTTAAGGCTGTCAGCATAGCCATCTGCGCACCTTTTCCATTAGGTTCTGGTGCGGCAATATGGTGGGCGTCAGAGGAAGAACCATAGCCAATAAGTTCTGCGTAAATGGGTGCATTTCTTTTTTTCGCTCTTTGTTCTTCTTCTAGGATTAAAACCCCGGAACCTTCACTGAGAATAAAACCATCTCTTTCTTTATCCCAGGGGCGTGAAGCTTTCTTCGGTTCATTGTTTCTCGTGGAAAGTGCACGCATAGCGTGAAAACCCTGAAAGGCCAAAGGAGAGATAACAGATTCTGTTCCTCCACTGACCACGACATCACAAATACCTTCTTTAATCCATCGGCAGGATTCACCAATGGCATGAGCACCGGAAGCACAGGCAGATACAGTGGAAAAATTAGGCCCTTTTAATTTCCATTTAATGCTTATTTGTCCTGAAGCTGAGTTGACAATAACAGCGGGAATGAAAAAAGGGGAAAGCCGTTTATTTTGTTTGAGCCGTATAGAGTGTTCTTCGATGATGGGAAGAGCACCTATGCCAGCTCCTATTAAGACACCAGTTCTTTCTTTTAAGTTTTCCTCTTGTTCAAAGTTTAACCCGGAAGATTGAATAGCCTGACCAGCACTGCTGATGGCTAAATGGATAAAGCGACTTGTTCTTTTTTGCTCTTTTGGGGAGAGCCAATTATCAGCAGAAAAATCAGTGGCCTCTCCAGCAATTTTTATATTCAGAGAATCTGTTGGAATAGCCTGAATAGTATCAATTCCTGATAAGGCGTTTAATACAGCAGACCAGCTTTTTTTGACTCCAGTTCCAAGAGGGGTAACAGCTCCCAAACCCGTGACAACAACTTTTCTCATCTTTTACCCGTTTTGCGGATTTTGATTTTCTTTTATGTAATCAATAGCATCTTGAACAGTGCGAATATTCTCTTCTTCCTGATCCGGTATTTCAATGGAAAAATTCTCTTCAAAGGCCATAACCAGCTCCACGATATCCATACTGTCCGCTCCTAAATCATCTGTGAAAGAGGATTCCGGTTTCACTTTGTCTTTTTCCACTCCCAGCTGTTCTACAATAATGGAAGTTACTTTTTCTTCGATACTCATATTTCCTCCTGTCTTTCCACTGTGTTAAAAATTGTGTTTTTTTGATTCGCGCTTATTAAAAAATACTTTTTTAAAGAGGTCAACAAACCTCTTACATAGCCAGGCCCCCATTTACAGAAATGACTTGCCCTGTTATATATTCAGAACCAAGCAGGAAAGTTACTGTTTCCGCGATATCCTTTGGCCAGCCCAATTTTTTGAGAGGTATTCTTTCCGTAATAGTCTGAATTTGCTGGGCGCTTAGTTTCTCTGTCATATCAGTTTGAATAAATCCTGGGGCAATGGCATTTACTTTGATATTTCTTCCGGCCAGTTCATTGGCCATTGCTCTGGTCAGCCCTTCAATGCCTGCTTTACTGGCTACATAGTTGGTTTGTCCTGGGTTTCCTGTTTGAGCCACAACAGAAGATATATTTATAATATGTCCTTTGCGTGCCTTAATCATGTATTTGGTAGCTGTCCTAGAGCAGTAAAAGCTTCCATAGAGGTTTGTTTTAAGGACGGTGCTAAAATCCTCATCTTTCATTCTCAGGAGTAGTCCATCTTTAGTGATTCCCGCGTTATTCACTAAAGCCGATAAAGTGCCAAAGTGATTCATAAATTGTTCGAAAGCTTTTTTCACAGACTCCGGGTTTGTGACATCCATTTGCAACAATAAATGTCCTGAACCACTAAGTTCCTGAAAAGTTTTTTGAGCCTTTTCTTTTGAGGACACATAAGTAACAGCCACTCGTGCTGAACATTGGGACAGATATTTTACAATAGCAGATCCAATTCCACGACAGGATCCAGTAACCATCACACATTGATCTTTTAATAATTGCATGGTTAATCCTTTAAAGTTTCTTTTGTAAGAGTTATAAGATCAAACCTTACCATTGCTTATTTGATTACGCAATATTTGTATATCTTTCAGGGAATGGAAATGGAACAGGGATTTTGAGCTGTTTGTTTTTTTCATCAATCCGGCCAGTATTTTTCCTTCTCCCAGTTCTAAAAAACAGCTACATCCTTGTTCAAATAAGTACTGCATGGATTGAAGCCATAAAACGGGGGCTTTTACCTGTGCAATTAAGTTTGTACGGATGGTACTGGGATTGCGTTTGGCACATGCGATGGTGTTTTGCACTATCATTTTATTTGGTTTTTTAAAGGGAAGTGTTTTTAAAAATCTGTCCATTTTTTTACATGCAGGATCCATAAGAGAAGAATGGAATGGTGCGGATACTTTTAAGGGAATTATTCGTGTTTTTTCCTCCGAAGAAAAATATTCCTGATAATGCTCTTTGGCCCAGTTTAAGGCTGATGATGAGCCACTGAGAACAGTTTGCCCGGGGCTGTTAAAGTTGGCAGTTTCCAAAGGTGTATTGCCACTTTTTTTCTCCACCCATTTGCAAAATTTTTTAGCGGATTCAGGGGATGGGCCGATAAGAGCACTCATTCCTCCTTTTCCAGGAGGGCATGATTCACTCATATACAAGCCTCTTTGCCGAACGGCTTTCAGAGCGGAATTTAAAGAAAGAACTCCTGCGGACACGAGAGCGGAATATTCCCCCACAGAGTGTCCTGCGCAATATTTGATAAAACTTAGATCTATTTCATTGGCGAGGCAAAACCAAGCCGTGCAGGAAACCAACACAATAGCAGGTTGCGTGTTTTGAGTCAGTATTAAATCCTCTTCTGGCCCTTCAAAACACAATTTTTTAAAATCTATTTTCAGTTCGTCAGAAGCGGATTCAAACAGCTCTCTGGCTGTTTGAAACTGTTCATAGTAAAACTTTCCCATACCTATGGTTTGTGAACCCTGTCCTGGGAATAAAACTGCCCACATATTTTTCTTTGAGGCTGGTTGATTTTACTCTGCCGGCCCCGTCTCCTTTCCTTTTAATATCTTAATAAGAGAGAACCGCTTGTCATTCCACCTCCCATAGCAATCATTAAAATATTTTGCCCTCTTTTGATTTTTCCTTTTTTTACAGCACGGGCCATAGATAAAGGAATGGAAGCGGAAGAGGTGTTTCCTGTTTCTCTGATATCAAAAACTACTTTTTCTTCAGGAAAGTCAATAAGTTTGCAAAACTTTTTTAAAATTCTTTCGTTGGCTTGATGGGGCACTATCCAGTCAATTTGTTCCGGGGAAAATTGAGTGTCTTCCAATGTTTTTTGATAGGATTCACACATAATTTGCAAAGCTTTTTTAAATACTTTTTGTCCATCCATTTGGATGCAGGTTTGTGCTTTATTTGGTTGGGAGCTTGTTTTTTCAGCGTGTTTTGCTCCCGGTGAAGGGATAAAAAGGGCTGGTCCCAGCTCTCCGTACGCATTTAAGGCTTGATGATACACTTTGCCTTTTTCCGGTTCTTTGTTTTGTGATAACACAAAAGCACCTGCTCCATCTCCAAAAAGGATACAGGTGGAGCGATCTTCATAATTGGTGACATGGTGTAAAGTTTCTGTTCCCACTAAAAGAATATTTTTATAAGTTCCGGTTTGAATATATTGATTGGCTATACTCAGACCATATACAAAACCACTGCAAGCGGCGGAAATATCTAGGCAGGGAATACTGGAAATATTCATTTTTTTTTGTAACTCACAGGCTGTATTTGGCATGAGTTGATCGGGGTAAAGAGTGGCGACGAGGATAAAATCCAAATCTTCCGGTTTCAGCTGGCTTTGTTCCAAAGCACTTAAAGAAGCCTTCAGTGCCATATCACTGGGTAATTCGTTTTCATTAGAGATATGTCTTTGTTCAATGCCGGTTCTTTGTTTAATCCATTCATCTGAAGTGTTCACTATTTTTTCCAGATCCTGGTTGGTTAATATTTTTTTCGGCAAATAACATCCTATTCCGCTGATACGACAATAGTTCATTTTTTGTATTCTCCAGTTTAAATAGTTTTGTTTTCAGAATGTTGGATAATAAACAGCTACTTTTGAAAAACATTGTATGTTGTTAAACGATAACATTTGTTCTGGACAATAGCACCATAAGTCCTGTAAATCAACTATGTCATTAGTCGCCACTTTGGCTTTGTAAACCTTTGAAATCACTTATTTAATATGGTTTATAATATGGAAGTCAGGAGATTTTTCTTCAAACAGGTATTTTTTTGGTTTTGCTTTTTTCTTTTTGTTGATTCATGTATTCAGTCATTTTTTTAATAAGCGTTGATTTTCCAACGGATAGTATTCTCAGAGCCAATAAAGCCGAGTTATAACTGTTATCCACAGCCACAGTAGCGACAGGTATTCCTTTTGGCATTTGTGCTATGGACAATAAAGAATCGAGACCCTTAAGCTTTTTTGTCATGATCGGTACACCAATAACAGGCAGAGGAGTAAGAGAAGCAATCATTCCCGGAAGGTGGGCCGCTCCTCCCGCCCCGGCTATAATCACCTTAATTCCTCTTTTTTGGCAAGCTTCAGCGTGCTTTTGCATGAGTTTTGGTGTTCGATGGGCAGACACCACTTTTACTTCATAAGGAATATTAAATTCTTTTAATACAGGAATGGCAGATTGCATAGTTGGCCAATCTGAGTCACTTCCCATAATTACAGACACTACGGGTTTGTTTTTACTACTGGTTTTTTTTTTCATACTACCCTTTTATTTTTCATATTGTTTAAAAAATCCAAAAGGCTAACAAGTGCTTTGTTCGGAGAGCTGTCCAAGTTGTTTATATGTCCCATTTTTCTTCCAGGCCGGCTTTCCTTTTTACCATACCAATATAGCTTTGTTCCAGGGGGATACAGCCATTTCTTTGATTGTTTCTCTCCTAAAAGGTTTAGCATGGCAAATCCGCCGGTAAATTTTTTGGATGTTTGAATATCCAAATTCAAAACAGCTTTAATGTGCAGTGAGAATTGATCTTCACTGAGGGCGTCCAAAGAGTAGTGTCCAGAATTATGAACCCGTGGTGCCAACTCGTTTACCATCAAGGAGCCTTCTTTAGTTTCAAACAATTCAAAGGCCATTACACCTTCATAATCAATTTCATTCATCATGACTTTTAATTTCTTAACCAAATTGTCTTTTTGTGCGTGTTGCACAGGACCTCTCACCCAGAGACAACAAGCGTCTTTTTGATGTGTTTCCACCAGAGGAAGCTCAACAATTTGTTTTTTTCTATTTCTTACTAAAATAATGGCCAGTTCTTTTTTAAAAGGTATATATTCTTCGGCAATCAGCTGTATATTTTTGCCGAAAAACTGTTGGATCTCTTTGGTTTTCTTGATGTCTTTTATGATTAAAATTCCTGTGCCATCGTAGCCTTGTAGTCTCTTTTTCAAGACGATTTTTTCAGGAAACATTTTGGATAAATTCTGTATTTGTTTAAGGGAGTGAATTTCAATAAAATTTGAGGTGGGTATAAAGTGTTTTTTGAGTAGTTTTTTTTGCTTCATGCGATCTTGCAGAAGGTGCATGGTTTTTGGTTTGGGATGTACAGGTGTTTTGCTTTTCGCGACGATTGAAGATAGTAGAGTCATATCCACAAATTCATTTTCAAATATAACCAGGTCCACTTTATTTAAAAAGTTTTTAAGATCCTTTTTGGAGTTTAAATTCCCTTGAATGAAGTGGGATGTGACTTGAGCGGCAGGATCTTGAGGATGAGAACTTAAAATATAAGGTTGGATGCCCATTTCATGACTTTTTAAAGCCATCATTCTGGCTAATTGCCCACCCCCTAAAATGCCAAGTCTGACCTTTGAAAGCCTGTTTTTCATTTGCAATTAAGAAGAGGATCCAGTTTTTTTTGTTCATCTAGGTCTATTAAATCAGAACAGCCACCTATTAATTCACCATTAATAAAAATTTGCGGAACAGTTTTCATACCTGTACTGTTCATAAGCTCTTGAATTTCATCGGGTTTGTTATCCAATATGATTTCTTCATATTTCACACCCTTTTTATCCAAGAGATTTTTTGCCATAACACAGGCTGGGCAAGTGGTCTTGGAATAGATTTTTATTTTAGTCATCATTGATTTTCTCCTTTTCCTGAAAATAAATGCAAAGTTTTTAAAAAGCAATATTTTAATATTTATTCCTGCTTTTTACATTATTTATTTTGCAGGAAAATAAAAGGTTTTACAACAAAACCTTTAAAAATTTTCCAGTTCCGGTTCTTTGGGGTTTTGTATTTCCTGTAAAGTGGGTAGTTTTGAAACAGGAGACAAGCGGGGAATGGAAAAACTGGCACCTTTTACAAGACCCAAATAGCGCCATCCTTGCGGAGTTTTGGAACCAATATTGGATAACAATATGTCCAAAGAAGGATAAAACTGATTTTTCATATCTTCACTTAGTGACATATCCAAGCCTATATCATATTGCCTTAGCTGTGTTTTGATTCGTTTTGAGGCAATATGTTTTTTAAAGTCGATTCGTAAAACCCCTCTGGTTTTTATTTGAGAAGTGTCCTTATTTTCCCCCAGAGAAAAATCAGAAATGATGATTTCACCATTTTGTATTTTGCCATTTGAATGGATCTGGTTCCATTTAAAATAAGGAAGCGTGATAGCACCAAAAGTGGGATTATTGGGAATTGTGTAGGATGAGAAACGACTTTGAATATTTTGTCCACTTATATTCCAAACCCCTTTTGGTTGAGTTTCAAAAAGAGGATCTAAAAGCATTTCTATAGAGATATTTATTTTTCCACTCACTTTTGACATTACCGGAAAAAAAGTGCTAAGAAAAAACGGGTTGAAATTTTGTGCTTTTATATGAAATAGCCAACCTGTTGTCTTTTTTTTAATTTGTGTTTTTCGGACAGTTAAACTAAGAGAGGCTTCTTGTAACCACTGTAGAGTGATGATCCCTCCCGGTTTTAATTGTAACAGGGATTTGTAAGAAGGTTGAAGAGTTAACTTTTTCGCAGTAAAAGCGTTTTGATTTCCTGCCATGAAGATTTTAGGATTTCTGAAAACAAGGCTTGGACCTAATGGATTGATGAAGAAACTGTCATATTGTAATTGAACTGAAGATTTTGTTTGTTTGTTTAGCTGATTTGTTAAATACAATACGGCTGATTCGTAAGGAAATAAAACAAGAAAAAATAACAGCGAAAAAGTAATTAAAACAAGCCATTTATTCTTATGTGTTTTTAAAAAATTATAGAACTTTTTAATATATGTATTCAGCTTTTCCATTTTTAATTTCCTTTTTTTTACTGTTCATTTGATTGTGATTCTTCCTTTGAAGAGGGGGAAACATTGTCAATAATGGGAGGAGCGGGTATTTCTTTCGCCGGTGTTGCAGGTGGCAGTTTGTCAGGTTTAGCAGTTTTTTCCGCCGGTGTTGCAGGTGGCAGTTTGTTCTTGGGAGAATCCCCCGTGGGGTGACTTAAAGGGCGGGCAGGTTCAGTAGAAGAGTTATTAAAGTGGGGAGGAGTTAATGGCGGAGGTGGTGGCAGGAGATCTTTTCTTTTTACTGAAGAGGGTTGGTTTTTAAAAGTTGTATCATCTGTTGGAACATTTTCTTTTTTCAAATCCAATAAGAGAGTTTCAGGTTTTTTATTCTTTTGATTTTGTGGTTCACCGGGTTTATATTTTATAGAATGTGAAGTGGGAGCAGGCTTTTTTGCTTTTCTTCTTTGGCTTGGAATCTGAGTTTTTTCACGCATTGTTTTTTTTTTGGAATTTTTATTCTTCCGGGCGATTCGGTTCGGGCTTTTTGCTTTTTGTTTTTCATTCGTTGGTGATTTTTTTGTTAAATTAAAAAAGCTTAAAATATAGGAAACATCAAAGTAATTGTTTTTTTTTGGATTTTCTGTGATACGAATATCCATGAGTTTAATGCTTTTGGACATTTGTTCCATCTGGTATCCGTATTGAATAACCTCTTTTAAAGTAAGATTTTTTATTTTTACAGACACTGTTTTAACTTTAACAGGCAAAGAAAGGCTTGCTGGAATGGGAATGGGCCGGTCTGCTTTTATCTCTTCAATTTGGTCTTTTGGTATTCGGAGGGTGGGCATTTTTTGCCGGATGAATCGAACTGGATCTTGATTCACAGTATAAGATCTCGAAACATTGAATGCACTGGCGGTAGAAAGGTCGATTAAATCCTTCGTAAGGGTGTTTCTTTCTTTAAAATCTTTCATATTTTTCCATGAAGAGTACAGGTTGGAAAAGGGATAATACAAAAGAGCACATACCAAAAAAATCAGCCCGCCCGTATGAATTATTTTGCGATAAAGAGGGTTTAAATGATCATACTTTTCTTTTAAGAAATAAAAAGCGGAGCTGTTCACAATCGAGTTATGAAGATTTTTATATCCGTTGACAAGTATTTCTTTAAAATTGCTTATATCCATTTTAACCTTGTTTCTGAATAAACGAATATTTAAAAAACACTATGTTGCGTTCTTTCACTTTTGGTGATTTTTTTTCCAAAGGTGTTTCGTCTGTATTCGCTTGTTGTTTTTTTGCTAGGTGGTTTTGTTTTATGGCCAGAGGTGATTTTTTTAAACTTCCGCTGACTGCCAAATCTGTTAGTTTTTTTTCCAACAGTTCAAGATAGAGAGCGGAAATACTACCTTGTATTTCTATGTTGTTACCTGTGATATTCAGATCCTGAATTTCCAAATTCCAAGAAGTTTGTTTTTTGATAGTGACACTCAGGTTTTTTATTTTATCCAAAGCGGATGGAATACGGCTAATTTCTTCCGCTAACTGAACCTGTTGCAACCATTGCTTTTTACTATTGACAAAATGTTGCACTCTTTCCACATTAATCTGTTTTGGGCGTAATTTGGCAACTCGCATGGAATACTTTCTGAAAATCTTGTCTGTTTTTTCAGATAACTCCCTAGACTTATAGTTTCTCACAGCAGAATAAGCGGAGAGAAATGTCAAAATAATTACGGCCAAAACAATGGGTTGCCTCCATTGGTTCAGTATAAGGGAAAGAGGGTTAAACTGAACGGCAAATTCCTCTTTTAAAAAGTTAACAGCCGGGTTCCTAGTTTTTTTTAATCCTTCCATAGCCGCCCCTAAGGCGGTAATAAGGTTATTTTGTTTTATATCGTTGGCTCTCAAGTTCCATTTAGGATAATTAGGTACTTCCTCCACACGAGCGACAGGGATATTCAGACGAGTGGATAATAAAGCCTGAAGGTTTCGCACCTGAGAACCTCCTCCACAGAGAAGTATTTTTTTGTTTATACAGTCTCCCTCTCCTTCCATTTGTAATAAAAGCAGACGCAATTTATCGATAAGGTTTTCAAAGGATTCTTGAATAACTTTCGAAAACTCAATTTGACTTCCAGTGTATCCTTTTGTTTGCGTTAAAACGAAGGCTTTATCGTGAAACTGCTCCATAGCTTTCTGAGATGAAATTTCATATTTTAGGGATATTTTTCTTATACAGTCGGAGACACCCCACTCAAAGCTATATACATTTTGCAGAGCAGACCGTAGAAAGAACAGGGCCATTGTATGAGTGTGACCTATTTTTAAATACAGACTGCCTTCTTCTGTATGTTGTGTTTTTTTTGTTTCTGTTTCGATGGTGGTTTGCGGTTTCACTGTGCTTTCTTTTTTGATTTCAAATAAATTGGCGGTGGCGGAAGCTTCACAAGTAAGAATAAAAGGATTGGTTCCCGCTGATTTGATTTCATTTAATAACCGGGAGATATTTTCTTTAAAGACGGAAAAAACCAGCACAGTTCTTTTTCCTGCAGAAAACTCACCCATTTTAATATCAGATATCAGCTGTTTATAGTCAAAAAGGGACAGTTTGTCTTCCATTTGAAAAGGAAGGCTTTTCAGTATTTTATACCGCTCTTTGAAAGGAAAGCTGAGCTTTTCCGAACTGACTTCATTTTGAGAAAAAGAGAAAATATATTTTGTTTCTCTATTTTGATACAAGTTAGTCAGAGTTTTCAAATGCGTGGATATTAAAAGCTGTTTTTGCTCCTCGTTTTCATCCGCTTTTAGCGAAAAAAAATGTGTTTGCAAAATTTCAAAAGTTTTGTTGTTTTTTTTAATGGCAACCGCTTTTACGGCGCAGGAACCTATGTCCACACCCACGAAAATCAAGGCAACCCCCTGTTTTTTGTATTTTTTTTAAGCTTATCCTTTCAGAAACTTTCTTTCCAGTAAATTATAGTAGGTGCTAAATTTTGATCGGAATTACGGGAGGGGGTAGGACGGTCAGCTGTGTCTGGTTTTGGAGTGTTCTTTGTTGGAGTGTTATCTAGCCCTTGATTTTGACTATCTCGCCTGGAAATCCGTTTTTCTTCCCTTTTTTTTTCTTCTTTCATCGAGTCGTTGAAAAGGGTTATGAATTTAGATGTACTAAAGTAGGTCGCTTTTATGGTTTTTTGACTTGTACCAGCAATTCCTATACTTTTTATCCGAAAATTATGCGGAGCATCAAATCTGATGTAGGAAATGGATTCTTCATTTTTTGGCTGTGCTTCCGGTTGTTCTGGAAATAAATCCTGTTCCAATTCCTCCATTCCATTTTCCATTAAAAATGTTGAAAAAGTGGCTGGTGTAAATAAAAAAGGAATTGCCGGATTGAGTGTGAGGGTGGTTATTTCCTCCGCCAGCTCTACCGGAAACTCATCATGCAGGGCTTGCAACAGCTCCACAGGGGCTGTGTTGATGTTTATACCCTTTTCGCCATATACAGTAATAAAAGGTTCAATAGCCGTATAGAGAATGTCAGACATTCCTTTCACTTGATTTAACTCCTCTACAGTAACGAAAGAGCGATTAGGGGGATAACCCTCTTCGTCATATAGCTGGCTTTCAGATAGGGAGGTTTGTGTTCCTCGATGAGTATCCGGATCTACCCAATCTTTTATATTTTGTAAAATTTCAGCAGTATCTTGTGTGCTCATGGCATCAGCAAGCCTTTTGTCCTGCGCTTGCAAGAGGTAAATCAAGCGATACAAAACCTGAAAGGTCCATTTTCTGAGAGAGGGTATGGGAGAAGCCAGATCATTGATATCAATACGACTGTTTTCAGGATCAATAGTTGTCATAAAGCTGGTTTGCATGAAGGAATCTTCCCTTAGTTTTAACAGCTCTGTGGAACCTATGTGGTCCATGTCTTTCATTACGGGAGGAGGCCATATAAACGGCAGTTTCCAGATCAGATCTGTATAAGCTCGAAAGGATTTTAGTTTATCCTTGTATTTTTTGTTTAATTTTACATAAGTGTTTACTCTTAACAGACTTACCTCCATTCCCGCTTTTGCGGCATAGTATGCTCTTAGAGAATTTAATTCAGCCACTGCCGAGCGGTATTCTATTTGTGTTTCAAAAGCAGTCTCCTGTATTAACAGGATAATAAATATTATGGTTGAAAGAACCATTATAAGAGCCATACCTTTTTGATTGCTTTTTGGAAAAGTCAGCGATTTTTTTTTCTTATTCGCCGGCTGGTACTTTGGATATTTTATATCTTTCAGACGATTTTTATTTAATATCATTTTGCCCTATCTTTCTCAAAAATTTTATGGACTCGTGGGAATTAACACCTGCTGATAAAGTGGCAGATGGATTTCCTGTTTTACGATTTGCTTTTTTTTATTCTCAAATTCCATTTTTACACGAATTGCAGAGGGTAAATTGTTGTTATCGTTGGGGCCTGTTTTCCATTCTTTTTTCCACTCATTGCTATACATATTGTAGTAAGAGAGTTGAAATATTTTTACTCTTTCTAGGAGAACAAACTCATCGTAGTGTTTTAAGTCGGATAGCTGTTGATTTATCATAGTGGAGAATTTTCTCCATAGACAGGAGCTTTCCTCTTTATTTTTTTCTCTGCTTTTGCAGGGCTTAAGATAATAAACAATCAGATTTTGATCGCTGGTTTTTTCATTATCCTGATTTCGTATATAAGAGAGAGAGCTTATGTGCAGACTGTTTTCTGTTCCTACCACTCCTCCAGAAGTGCTGGATAACTTCAGCATATAAGGTTCTATTTGCATGATTTCAAATTCAATGAGTTCTTTTTCCACTTCCTTTTTTTTTCTTTCTTTGTCTGTGGGTATTTTTTTTTTGCTTTTCTGTTCTGCCGGAGGTTCGCGTAGAGAGTTCTGTTTTCTGAATGATATATGCGCCACGCTATTCATGTCCTGTGTGTAAAATATGTTCTGAATATCTTTTCTAATAATCTGCAAAACATTTCTGCTGAATTTTGTGATTTTTGTGTTCCGCGTGACTTGTTCCCTGTATTTGATGGCACTGCTTGTCATACGAGTCAGTGATATGATCATAAAAGTGAACAAAATAAGAGCAATCACCACTTCCAATAAAGTCATTCCTTTTTTGTTTAAGGGAATTTGTTTTGTTTTTAAAATTACTAACTGTAATAAACAAATAACCAAAATGTTTAAGTCGTATATATATTTTTTCAAGATTTTCTTCTCCTATCAGTAAAATTAAGGTGCACCGCCGGGTATGGAGATGCTTTTAGTATGATCTACAATATAAGTGGTTATTGAGTAAGCACTTTTCAGATTTCCTTTTTTATAATGGATTGTGAGTTTTGCCTCCAATACAGCTTGGGATAAAAAATCAGTGGTTACCTTGGCGACTTGGAGGGATGCGCCCTGACCTTGACTTTGGCTTTGTCCAAACAGACTTAGCATTTGTTTGGGTTCGGGCAGTTTAAGGGGCTGTGTGCGCACACTCCATGAAAAATGTTTTTCCTCTTTAAAATCGCCTTTTTCCTCTCTGGGTATGGAGTTAAAGTTTTTTTTTCGCCACTCAAACTCCAGCTCGGAGATTTTATTTTCCATTAACTGGACAATTTTATGATAATCGTCAATTTTTGTAACTCTTTCTCGATTGCCTGTCCATATCCTAGAAATAACAATACTGGCTCCGGTGAGAACAACCAAAGACACTAAAATTTCAATAAGGGTAAATCCCTTTTTTTTGTTTGCTGGATTGTGCATTTTGTGTTCCAAAGTTTATTCATTTATTGTTCAAAATCTTTTAAGTTTTTATTTCCATTAAATATGGTTAATTCTCCATTCAGGCGATCAATAAAAAGAGACCAGTAAACTCTTTTGCCTTTTATTTTTAAGAGTGCTGTGTTGAATTGTCCTTCTGGAAAGTAGTAAATATAGGCTTTCCCTTTAGTTACAGGTGATTGATCTTTCAGAGATTCTAGGCTCTCAAAAGTTAATTGTGTTGGCAGGTTTTGAGGTTTTTCAAAAAAATTTGTATCCCTGATAAAACCATCCGGGGTAATGTTTTTTGTACTATTTGTGCTTTGTGTACTGTTCGTGCTATCTGGTATTTGATTTTGTGAGAGCTTTTTTTCCACCCACCAAGTATTTTTTTTGTCCTTGGTATTTCCCTCTGTGCTGTAATTAAAGTTTTCACCGAGGTTTATGACCAAACGGTAAGTTTCTCTTTTTAAACGTGCCATTTGGTCCAGTTGGCGATTAAGAGCGATAAATTGTCTGAAAGTTTTTCTTATTTTGTTGTCTGTTCTTTTAACAAAAGAGCTTCCTGTTACTAAAAGACCAGTTATCAATGCCAAGGTTATCAGTAACTCCAGTAATGTAAAACCAGCGGTTTTTTTATTTTTGGATTTTATAACGGGTTTTGTAAATAACATTGGCAAATTGACCCGAGTAGACATTAATAATACTTTACAGATCTTTAGAGGAAATGTCAGCGGCTTCACCTTCTCCGCCTTCTTTTCCTCCTCTTCCTCTGCTGATGACTTCATATTCCCCATTCGCTTCATCATATTCATATATGAAATCATTGCTCCAAGGATCTTTAGGTATTTTTCCTTTTTTCAAGTAAGGTTTCGGTCCCCATGACTCACATTTTTGAGGAGCGGCTACCAACGCTTCCAGACCCTCTGCATTGGAAGGATAAAAATTGCAATCCAGATAAAAACTGTCAAGGGCTTGAGATAATTGACTGATTGTAATGCGAGCTTGTCGCATTTTGCCTTTGGATAATTCAGGCTTGAACGCATAAACAAGACCGGAGATTACTCCCACCACGAGAATCATGGCGATCATTATCTCCATCAAGCTGAATCCTTTAACATTATTTGTGCCTTTTTTTCCTTCTGCCGGGAGTTTTTGGCCTCCACGGTGGTACAAGTATTTTGGAAATGTGGCCTTTTTCCTGTTGATTAACTGTATAAATAACATTTTTTCTCCTCCTTACTTTTTCGGAAAGCAATGTTTTTTTGTCAGAATAAATGAAAAAATTAAAAATTCAAGTGGGTTCATTGTAAAAGCAAAATCGTGGCAAAAATCAGGGAAAAATAAAACTTATTTGGCTATTTTACACTTTGGTACATTTCCATAATTGGGGTTATTACGGAAAACACAATAAAACCCACAGTTCCTCCCATGATGATTATCATGATTGGTGCCAGCAGGGAAGTTAAGGTGTTTACCTCTGTATTAACCTGAAAATCATAAGTATCACTGATTTTCACAAGCATATCCTCTAATTCTCCAGTTTTTTCACCTATTTTTATCATTTGAATAGTCATAGGGGGGAATTGCCCGGATTCCTGCAAAGGGCGCGCAATGGGTTCTCCTTCCCGAATATTTGCTTGAGCTGACTGGATGGCTTTTTTAAGCACAATATTATTGGCTACATTTTGTACAATATCCATTGCCTGTAACATGGGCACTCCTCCTTTTAGAAGGGTAGCCAGAGTTCGGCTAAAACGGGAAATGGCTGTAGCACGGATAATTTTTCCAATAATGGGGAATTGAAGTAACAGCGTGTCTATTTTCTGTCTGCCTTTTTGTGTTTTTGTCCATCGGTACATAAAAAACAGGAGAGCGACAGTGGCTATAATCAGCTGGAGCCATGAGTTAATGATGTATTGGCTTGTGGCCATTATCAGACTTGTGTGCCAAGGGATGGTGTTTTCATCTTCAAACAGGGTTGTGATTTTTGGTATGACATATGTAAACAAAAACAAAACCATACTAAAAGTAAAAAATATCATAAGAGTTGGATAGGCTAAAGCAGATCGTATTTTATTAGTCAGTTCTGCCTGATTTTCTGTAAATTCAGCTAATTTTAAAAGTATAATATCCAGTGTGCCGGAATTTTCTCCCGCTTTGCACATGGATATATAAGTGGTGTTAAAAATCCTAGGATATTGGCTTAAAACTTTATGGAAAGGCTCTCCCTCGTTGACCTGGTTTCGTATTTGGATTAAGGCAGGAGTGAGAACAGGATGCGAAATTTGTTTGGTGAGAGTAGTGAGGGAATCCACTAAAGGTACATTGGATTTAATTAAGGTGGCCAGTGATCGCGTCATAATACACAGGTTTTTTATATCCACTCGTTTGCTGGAGAGCAATGTTGGGATATCTTTTTTTTTCTCTGCTTTGTTTTTAAGATCAAACAAAAAAATGTTATCTTTTTTTAATTGTGCTTTGGCTTTCTGCAGGTTATCCGCTTGTATTGTTCCATTTGTTTGTTTACCTTCGGCGGTTGTGCCTTTATATTCAAATACCGGCATATTATTCCTTTAGCTCAAGCATCCAGCTGTGTGTTGTGTAAAACTTCTTCCACTGTTGTAACACCTTTGCAGATTTTTTCTATACCGTTTTGCCGGAAAGTCACCATACCTTTTTTGATGGCTGTTTTTTTAATGGTGTGGCTGTCTTTTTGATTCATGATAAGTGTGCGGATATCTTCGTCCATTACCAATATTTCCTGTATCATGGTTCTGCCTGTATAACCTTTAAAATCACAGTTTTTACACCCTTTTGCTTTAAATATTTTTGTCGGCAATTTTATATCCGGGTCTTCACTTGTCAGAAACTTAAGATCTTGTTTGGAAATACTTTGTGCATGGCGACAATCAGGGCAGAGCACTCTCACCAGACGCTGACCCATAACACCTAAGATGGAAGTGGCAATTAAAAAAGGTTCTCCTCCCATGTCAATTAAACGAGGAAAAACAGAAGCGGAGTCATTTGTATGTATTGTGGAGAGAACGAGGTGGCCTGTCAAAGAAGCATTAATGGCAATTTTCATGGTCTCAATGTCTCGAATTTCTCCAACCATGATAGTGTCAGGGTCTTGACGCAATATGGAACGAAGTCCACTGGCGAATGTTAAACCAATTTTTGAGTTAACCTGAATTTGTCCAATTCCCTTAATGCGTCTTTCCACAGGATCTTCCACTGTAATAATGTTTTGATCTACAGAGTTAACCTGACTGAGAGCGGCGTATAATGTGGTGGATTTTCCACTTCCTGTTGGCCCGGTAATCAGAATAATTCCATAACTTTTATCCAATAGACTATTAAAATCTTTTAAATTTTTTTTGGAAAAGCCCAGTTCATCCAGTCCAAGAAGTAGCTGAGTGCGGTCTTGCAGACGAAGCACCAGTCTTTCTCCAAAGGAAGTGGGAATAGAGCTTAGCCGAATATCAATATCCTTGCCTGCCAGTCTCAGGTGGATTCTTCCATCTTGGGGAAGTCTTTTTTCCGCTATATTGAGATCAGCCATAATTTTTATTCTGGAGATAATGGCATTTTGCAGACTTTTTGGAGGTTTAAATACAGGATACAATGCACCATCCACTCTAAATCGCACTATCAGTTCTTTTTCGTAAGGTTCGATGTGGATATCGGAAGCTCTCTCTTTAACAGCTTTAAAAAGTAGGGTATTCACCAATTTAATAACTGGTGCAGAATCTTCTGTGTCTAGGAGATCAATAACAGTGCTTTCTAGGTCGTAGTCTTCTTTGCTGATGTCGGCAAATTCATCCAGCTCGCCTGAACTTCTTTCATAAACACTGTTGATGGCGGATTGCACTTTGGAACCCACACTGATAACAGGACGAACTTCCTTTTTAAATTTTAATTTTAAGTCCGCAAAAACCTGTAAATTAAGCGGATTGGCACTGAGAACATGAATCACATGTTCTTCTGATTTAAAAGGCAAAATCGTGTTTGTTCTGGCGTAGCTGATGGGAAAATGTTGAATTAAGTCTTCTGTTATGTCCTGCACAGGGATTTCTTTTATAAAAGGTACTTGCAGGTGCTGACACAGAAAAGACAAAGCTGACTCTTCATCCGCAAAATCTTTTTTTCGTTTTTCCAAAGCTTGTTGAAGACTAATGCCTCTTTTATTTTTGGAGCGCAAAATCGTCTGTAATTGAGCTTCGCTCAAAGTGCTGGATTTTAAAATAAGAGATTCATAGTTTTGAAGATCCATAATGGCTTATCATAGCTTTTCAGGAGAGACAGGACAACTTAATTTCTGCCCTTTGTCATATTACAGAAAAAGAATATGGCAAAAAAAGAAACCATAAGCAATTTATGGCGGTTTTTTTTCATAGCAAGGAAAAGTGAGGTTAATCCGACTTTGTTTGTAACTGTTTTTATTTCCAAGGGCAGGGGTTTATGAACCCTGTCATTGCATGATCTCCTTTTTCACAGGTTGGTTCATGTAATCTTTTATAAGCAGATAAATCACTGTCTGGGTCATTACAAAATAATTGATAATCACTAGGATTTTCATAAGGTATGCGCATAAAAATCTGAAGTTTTTTCCCTGATACTTCTTTCTCAATGCTAAGACAATAATATCTAAATCTTGAATCAAGGGTGGTTGATCTGGCAAGTGTGTTGCAAGTTGCGTCCGCTGGACAGTTATAATTCAGTTTTTGTTTTAAGTAGATCTTTAATTGCTCTTGATTGGAATCCGTAGCCTTGCACGGTAAAACTGGTGTGCCACCGCCCGGTGGGGTTATTGACCATCCGCCCGATGCAGTAATACAATTTTGAACAGCAGAGACAAAAAACTCTGCTGACATTTTCATATCTTTTTTAGCTATACTGACTTTGTAGCTATTATAAGAAATAGTAGCAATCCCGGACAGGATACCCAGTATCATCAGCCCGACAAGCAATTCAATCAGCGAAAATCCTGTTTTATTCTTGGATAATCTCATATTATCTTTATGGCACTTTTTCCACAAAATTACAAGAGTCCTCTTTTCATCGGATATAAATGCCTTTGTCGTTCTCTTCTTTTTTGTCGTGGTTTTCTTTCCCGGATGGAGAGGAAGGAGGAGGGGAGGAGGAAGAGGGAATAAATCTCCTGTATAGAAAAGGGTTTATAATAACACTGCTGACACCTAAGAATATGAGAATGGAAAAAATATCGGCACTAATATAACCCTTTGAGTAAGCCAAGTTGGCGACGATAAGATCTAATACTCCTCTGGAGTTAAGAATGATACCCACTTGCAGGGCTTCTTTACTGGTGAAGCAAGCCAAGCGACTACCCAGCCACGATCCTAGAATTTTGCTAAGGAAAGCAATGGACATTACAAGTAGCAACAACTTCCATTCGTTAAAGGCATCAATGGAAAAATGTAACCCAATATAGGCGAAAAAAATTGGCGTCAGAAAATGGCTGGTAATTGCGTTTAAAGTTCTGGTCATGGAAAGGAAAGCGGTTGTTCCAATAATATCTTTGTTTAAAAGCAATCCTCCGAAAAAAGCTCCTATAATAAAATGAAAACCCAACACTTCACTGAGAGTGGAAAAGCCTAACACAAAAACAATTCCCAAACCAAAAATGGCTTCTTTTCCCAGATAGCTGATAAGCTTGTTAAAAGCTTTTTCGGTTTTATTGGCACGGGAAATCTCTGACCGCAAAAACTTATTCACCAACATGATGGCTATAAAGAAAAAAGCCATCTTAAATGTTTTGAAAGAAAAGATTTTTATAAACTCAAAAACTGTATGTGTTTTGTCCATATCAAAGGTGATTCCTAGGAAGAGCAGAGCCACTATATCAATCAGGACTGTGGAACCCATGATAAGGTGTCCCACTTGGGTGTCCATTATTTTCAGATTTTGTAAAAACCCAACGACCACTGGCATAGCTGTGATAGCAAAACAAAGTCCCACTACTAATGAGGGAATCAGCTTTAAGTCCATGAAGCGGGACACAAGAATGCCAGCTGTAAAAGAGATAGTAAAGCTGGTCAGGGCGCATATCAGAGCTTTTTTTCTAAGAGCAGAAAAAATATCTTTCAAATTCATTTCCAGCCCAGCGGCAAAAATCAACAAAAACACGGCCAGTTCCACAATGCCGTTTAATTCTTCGTTGGGAGATACTAAAGTGGTCAGACCTATTAATAGTCCCCCCAGTATTTCGCCGATAATTTCCTGAAAGCCAATAGACTTAAACAACCGACCAAAAATACGGGCACAAATTAACAGTAAAAGAAGACTCGTAATCAAATTCATAATTTATTCTCTTTAGGTTAAAATCCTCATGTTTTCTATATTTATTTAATCTATAAAGCCATTATTTTTTAATTTTTGCTGTAAATTCTATTTTTAATTCTTTAACAAAATCATGAATATCAATACAAGGTATATTTTCTTTTTCGCACACATCCGGAATTTTTATTTTCTTAGGAGCTTTTTGCTCTGTAGTGACTACTGTGGCCCCCTCAGATTGAGCATGAGCAATTACCCAAGGATCAGCCATAGATCTACCTTTTACATTATCCACCAATCTGGAATATTTTTCCATAATTTTTCTCAAAAAGGTTTGCACAGATTCATCAGGTTCTCTAAACAGTTCTGAAGTTTTGACCCACTGTAAAAGATCATCATCAATTTTTTTAATTTCATTTTTCACTTCCATTGTGGCAAAAATAATACCTTTTTTACCATATTGTTTAAGCAAATTCCAATATCCTTTTGTGAATTGAGGAGAATAATACCTTTTCCAGGGTTCTATAAAAACATTGGTATCTAGGCAGTATTTTTTCATATTACCCCTGTCGTTTTAATGAGTTTACCCTCTATGGCTTTTTCCAGACTGCCAAGCTTCATGTCTAAAAGATTCGAAGCTTCCCGACCAGTTAAAATTCCCTCTTTGTAAGAGAAAAAAACAATTTTCGTAAAACTTTCTCCATTGGCATAAATTTTTAAGAGGGTGGCAGGAGGTCCGCCTTTGTTTTTTTTCATTTGTTCCTCTCTTCTCTTTCTGTATTGTTCAGATTCCTTGACATATTCTTTTTTAAGAGATTCAAAAATCTGAGATTTTATAAAAGACTGACTTTTTAATCTAATCAACAAGGCTAGACTACTCACTTTTAATGTTTTACAATGTTTGTTTATAAATTCTTTTAACTCTTTTGGATTAAAGCTGGTTACTATTGAAAAAGTTTTTATCTTCTCCTGTGGCAGAAGTATCTCAGCCGCTGTTTGATTACAAAAAGACTCTACTTTTGATTTTTTACTGGACAAAAAATGATCCGGTACACCAGAGATATCCAACCATAAGTGAGCAAGCTCATGTAAAAGTGTAAATAACTTTGCATTTTCGGCATCTTTTGAATTGATAAATATAAAAGGGGCATACGGGTCTGAAATAACAAAACCCCTTGCTTCTTTGACAGGTATTGGATTGTGGGAGTTTAAATTACTGGTCCGGGAAATAAAAATTCCTTTCCTTTCACACTGGTTAATCCATTGAGTTAAAAGAACTTCTACATTGCGAGTGTTATCCCATACTTCAGAGTATTGTCTTTCATTTCCCCAAATGGTATTGATAATATTTTTTGCGACTGATTTTACAGAGGATTTAACACTCAATGAACCAATAAAGTGAAGCTTGTTATGTCCTTGCTCCTGTAAATATTGGCTGAGCCAAGCTTGGCGTTCCTGTATTTGCCTCATAAAGAATACCAAGGGAGGGCTATATTCAGGAGTTTTACCTTCCATAGTACGAAAATCTTGGAGCAAAGTAAAATCCTCTGGGGGATGAGGGAGATAAAAAGTCGCTAACGGTCGTCTATAGATCTCTGACATTTTTCTGGCTTGTGCAAGACTCGGCAGGCTTACACCTTGTTCCCATTCTTTCAGTTTATCTGGTGAGACTCCTATTTTTTTTGCAACAGTATCAAGGGAATAGCGAGATGTTTCTCTGGCCCACTTAATAACAGAAGGGGTAATTAATGCTTTTTGCCTTTTCATACTTTTACCTAAATTATAAAAAAATCAAGTGATAATAATATTTTATCATTTATTCATGGCCACCAACTACTTAGTCACCCGTGAAAAACCTCTGATAAAACAGGTTACTTGTCTGTTAAAAAGAAAAATCCCTCTTGGTACGTCATTCCCGCGCAGGCGGGAATCCAGGGAAATAACATACTTTTTCACGGACCACTACTTAGACGAATGTTTATCAGATATCAGGTATAACTTGTTCTCATCCAATTTCCCCTTCTCTTTTAAAAGATTATACTGTTCTTGAGTTAAAGTCTCATATATAATGCTTCTGATAAGGTCCTTCTCTGTTTTTAAACTTTCCTTAATAATTTTTTGATCTAAAATAATAGTATTTGTTTTACGTAAATTTAAAATAGAAGATATAAGAATCCCAGCACTGATAATAATACTTATAATCATAATATGTTGTATCTTTATTTCCATAAAATAAAAATTCCAGAATTTATTTTTTGGAGAGGTACATAATTCTGTTTAATTTAGTCTTCCGTGAAAAAGTATGTTTTCTTAAGGAAAAAGGGTTTTTCACAGGCTATTAACTTAGTATAATTTTTATGGTTTTGACTGTCAAGGTCAAAACCAAAGTCAATTTATTTTCATAAGATGATTTCAAAGTTTGGTTTTAGAGGCTTACAAAAACTCCTACAGTTTTAAATGGTTTTTTCACAACATTTATAGTATGATAATATCAATAGTCATAAGGAGTCCATAAATGAGTCACCAATCAGCCGTACCTGTTTCAGATGAAATCTGGAGTCTTTTAAAGGAAACACAAAAAAACTTAAAAGAAGTTTCTGCCAACCAAAAAGAGCTTCAAGACAGCCATAAAGAAGCAAGGCAGGAAATGCAGGAGATTCGCGCCATCCAAAAAGAAACCGATCAACAAATGAAAGAGCTGACCATCAGCCACAAAGAAACCAATCAACAAATGAAAGAAATCGATAAACAAATCAATGATGTTATTGGAGATTCTGGAAATGGTTGGGGCAAACTGGGTGAAAACCTTGTCAAAGGTAGTCTGGCTCAGCAATTAAAGGAGAGAGGAATCGAAGTGGAAAGAGTCATTACCAATGCCAAAAACGCTTTTACAGAGTTTGATATTATCGCTATCAATGAGAAAGAGGCTGTGGTTGTGGAAGTGAAAGCCACTTTAGATCCTTCCGATGTGAAGGAATTTACAGAAAACCTTAAGAATTTTACAAACTGGTGGCCAGTATTTAAAAACAAAACCATTTATGGAGCAATGGCTTTTTTAATAAAGTCCAATAATAAATCGGCTAGCCATTTAGCTCAAAAGCAAGGTTTTTTTGTTGTTGATGCGATAGATGATGTTATCATTCAAAATGAGAAAGACTTTACACCAAAAGTTTTTTCTTAAATATACCTGCATTTCAACATACCTGAATTAGAAAATTATTTATTAGATTTGCTTTGTCTTCTTAAATCTTCAAGAGCTGATTTTATCCCTTTATCTTTCTTATCTTTTTTCCATTCGTCCCAAAAATTAACTGTGGCACTTTTTGGCTTAATTTTTGGTTCATCAATTTTTACTCTGCTTGGGAGCAAACAGGCATCTCCCACGATTAAACTTTCCCCTATATCTAAAATAGGCAATAATTCAGCAAAATTTCCCAAGCTATCCGGGAATAGCCGTCTTATAACATTTTGATCATCAGGGTTTGAAAGTCGCATTGATACGAAATTCCCACATTGACTTAAAACAGTTTTGCTGACATCCGCCGGTCTCTGACTAATTACTACAAGAGAAACCCCATATTTTCTTCCTTCTTTGGCAACTCTTTCAAAATTATAAAGCCCTCGCTCCTCAACACTGGAAGTCTCTATATTAACAGGGATATACAAATGCGCTTCATCACAAAACAAGGCAATAGGATGCCTTTTAGCGAGATCAGTCCATTGCTGAATGGAAAAAATCAACCTTGTCACTAAGCCTGTTATCAATGGCAATATATCTGAGGGCACCTCTGAAAAATCAATAATTTTGTTTCCTTTCTTATTATTAAAATCCATTAGTTTTTCAACCAAAGTTTCAAGCCATTCATATTTTTGTAAGCTTGAACTATTATTAAACAGAAAATTTAATCTTTTATCAGTTTGTTTGCTTTTAAGCCTTTGTATAAAACGGGTTAGCTTTCCATATAGAGGTCCTTGTTTGTCTCTATTTCCAGAACCAGGCACCATTTCTGTATCTTTGATTTCAAGTTCTTTTAACACTTCACCTATAGAGTAGGGGACAGGGCTATCAATGGTAAAATTATTCAGAATATCTTGTTTTTGATTTTCTTTCAATTTCTTCTTTTTGTGTTTGATCACCAGATCAAACAAAGCCCTTGACTGATTGGGAGCATTCTGATCACTTCTATCCAACATCATTGCCATTATTTCTTCATAGGATAAAAGCCAATAGGGCAAGTATATAGTTTCTTCTCTATCCTCATTATCCATAGGTCCAGCTACTTTTAACAAAGTTGTATTATCCAATTCTTTTAATGGCTTGTATTCTCCATGAATGTCAAAAATAATACTGTTCACAGATTGTAATTGAGAGGATTTTTCCAAGATTTTAGCGACAGTCCAAGATTTGCCAGAACCAGTGCTTCCAACAATTACAGCATGTCTTTGAAAAAACTTATTGCCATCCAGATAAGTTTCAGCATCTTTTGATATCACATATTTTCCAATTTTTAATGACTTTTCTTTTTCTTTATCTCCAACAGACAAAGACTGCATAAAACTTGAAAGCTCCTCACCTTCTATAAGAAAACAATCAGCATCAAGGCTTGGCACTGTTTCCAGTGTTCTTTTAAACACATTGGATTTTTCACCATGTTTATCCAATAATGTTCCAACCAAGCAGGCTTTTATTACATTTTCAACAATAATTTCTTCAGGGTTATCAGGTTCTGGCTTATCAGAAGATTTTCGCATAATTTTTACAACCAGACCAATAATGGCTTCTCCTGTTTTTGTGGAGCGAATACGAAGCAAATTATTAACCTGAATGCTATTGAGTTTTTGATCTTCAATAACTTTGATAATCACATTACCCGTATCCACGCTTTCCACTTTTCCCAACGGCTTTTGTTCTTTTGGATTCATAAAACCTCCATAAATTTATTAAGTTCCCAATAATTTCCCTTGAGTTCAATGGATTTTTCAGTATTATCTTTATTTTCTTTCAATGTAATTTTTGTTCCATTTTCGTTACTTTCAAATAAACAATATTTTTCAGCATTACTCAATTTATTTTTACAGGAATCAGTGGCTTGTTTAGTGATAATCACAATGGGAGTGCCTGTTTTAATTTTACCATCAATTTTTGGTGTCAAATGTTCATCATTAAATCCAAAACCAACAACCAAAAAGCTGTTTGCATGTTCAATTATATTGTCTGTTTTTCTAATGAGAGTTCTGTATGGTTCTTTTAAAAGAGCTTCTTGATATTTTCTCTCTCTGGCCGGTGGAATCATCGTATATTTCAAGTTGTCAAATTTATATTCACCGGGTAAATAAAATATATTGTCGTTGTTATCAGAAAACCAATTTAAAGAACCATGAACTTTGATTAGATTGATAATTTCTTTTGTGCCAAAAACTTCTGACTTAAATTTTGATAGTGGTCTTCCGGTAAATCCATCTGTAAAATTATAATCAGTCTTTGATAGAGCATACTCTAAAATGCAATCATAATTAGTTGTGACAATATCCAGCTTTTGAGGGTGAGCAGTGTAAAATTTTCTTATCATTTTTTCTATTGCTTCAAAATAATTTGGTGTCTGTATGGATTTTTTCAAACACTCCAAGTTTTTTTGAAGAACTTCACTTCTGATAATCTTTTTAATTTTATCAATTTTATTCTGACTTTCAATTTTTCCAAGTTCTATTTCAAGGTTAGTATTCTCCTCTGGGTTTCCTATTTCAGATTTTAGACATTGTTTTAGATTCTCCATACTTGGCAAGCCGTAAGGAATAGTTGCTCCAGATCCCCAAATGATCAAGGGAGGGTCTTTGAGACATTTTTGGACAATTTTGAATACTTCACCTTTTGAACGATTATTTTCAGATTTTTGTTTTTTACTAAAATTCATTTCTGCTCCATTACATTTTGATCACAGAATATATATGGTTTAGCTTGTGTTTTCATTTTTATTTCCAGACTTCTAAAATTTGTGTTGGATTACTATTTTGATTTGTATCTATTTATTTTACAATGTTCCCGACTTCAGTGCAATCTTAGAAATTAAAAAAAATGGGATCATTGATCTAATTTCATATTTAGGGCCACTGATTATAATGAGTGGCCCGTGAAAAAATATGTTATTTTGACTGGATTCCCGCTTTCGCGGGAATGACGTCCCTTGAGAAGGTACATGAAAGAAGGGTGTAATAATTGAACCTCTTTTCATACAGCTGTCATTCCCGTGAAAACGGGAATCTTGCTGAGTTTTAGGAAGATGTTTCATCCTTTTTCCTTAAGTAAACATACTTTTTCACAGAGGAGTAATTGCAAAAAAAATGTGCTCTGAACCTGATATAGTTTTCATATTTGGACAGTTTGTTAAGGCATAAGGCGGTATGAAAATAAATTGTTTTAAGAGATGTTAGATAGAAAATATATTGACATATTTATCTTATCTGTTATATCTCTCTAAAAAGAGGAGGGGAGTATGGGACCCAGAGTGTTTATAAGTTTTGATTATGATCACAATGAAAATGAAAAAAACTTATTTGTAGGTCAATCGAAAAATTCCAAAACACCTTTTGCAATAACTGATTGGTCATCAAAAACTTCACTACCTCAATCTCAATGGGAGCGAATAGTAGAAGATAAAATTAAGAAATGTACCTTAATGATAGTGTTAGTTGGTAAAAATATGGGAAATGCTGTTGGTGTGGAAAAGGAAATTATTATGGCACAAAAACAAGATGTTCCCTTTTTTGGTGTTTATGTTGATGGAGCTAACCATTATTCCACTTTACCTTCTGGCTTAAAGGAAAACAGAAGTATATATTGGCATTGGGATAAGATTGCAAATGTCATTTCGCAAATGATGACAGAAGGTAAAAATAGATGAAAAGAGCATTAGTAGTTGGTATTGATGATTATGAAATAGCACATTTAACTGGTTGTATAACAGATGCTAAAAATATCCAAAAATTGATTTCAAAAAATGAAGATGGTACTCCTAACTTTGAGTGTAAAATATTAACTTCAGATAATGCAGAAATTACAAGAGCAGGTTTAAGATCCTGTATAGAAAAACTTTTTAAAGACCCAGCAGATATGGCCTTCTTTTATTTTTCTGGTCATGGGATCTCAAACAATCTTGGAGGTTATATTGTAACTCAGGATGCTAAAAAATATGATGAAGGTGTAGCTATGAGAGAGATTCTTCATCTTGCTAACAAATCACAAATTAAAGAATGTATACTAATGTTGGACTGTTGTTTTAGTGGGAAACTTGGTTCTTTACCTGAGATTGACAGTACTTCAGCTTTCATTAGAGAAGGTATTACCATATTGACTGCCAGCAGACCCAATCAAGTTGCAATGGAAGGTATTAATGGAGGCCTTTTTACATCACTTGTTTGTGATGCTTTAAAAGGAAGTGCCGCTGATTTACTTGGGATAGTTACAACTGCGAGTATATATGCTCATGTTGAACCAATTTTTGGAGCATGGGAGCAACGTCCTTTATTTAAAACACATATTTCCAGACCAACACCAATTAGAGTTTGTAAACCGCAAATTGAGCGACAAATACTTAGGGAACTAACAAATTTTTTTCCAGAACCAGCTTCAAAGCATAAACTTGATAAAAGTTACGAACCGACCGAAGAACCTAAAAATCATCCTAATGAAAAAAAAATGAACATACTACAAGATTATTGCAGAAATGGTCTTGTGAGACCAGATGATGAAGAGCATATGTATTATGCGACTATGAATAACAAAAGTTGTAGTTTAACAGAAAAAGGTCAATTTTATTGGCATCTTGCTAAAGTTGGAAAAATTTAACATTATAATTTCTTTATTTTTTAATCAAAAACACTTTAAAGTGTGTTTGTAAAGCTTTAGCTAATTTTTTAGCCTGAGGTTCAGAGATTTTTCGTTCTCCATTTTCATATTTTGAAATAGTGGTTATGGGAATCTGACATTTTTTACTTAACTCTTTTTGAGAAAGTTTTTTTTTTCGGCGAGCTGAGCGTAAACACAAAGCCCACTCTGGCATATTACCAAAATTTTCTTTATAAACAATCGGCCAATTCGCGTTATCTTTACCCGGAGAGTACGATTTTTCCATAATTTTTACCAAAGACAAAAGAGTTTTAACCTCCTTGGAACGCAATTTAAATTTTTCATTTCCTATCATTACCTTAGTAAGGTGCTTTTTCATGTGTGCCGACATAATAAACCTCCACAGTTTTTAATTGTTTACTTATCACTTTCCAGCAGACAACATAAGTTGGATGTCCTTTTTTTAAGTGACAATGATATTCATTTTTCATCAATTTTGAAAAATGTGACCAATTTCTTCTGATAGGTCCTGCAAATTGTATTTCATTTATTAAAAGAACTGTTTGCTCTTGGATCTGCCTAGGAAGCTTCTTAAAGTTTTTACGAGCTTTATTTGTAAAGACAATTTGCCACATTATTCAATACTTTTACTTGATTTTGACAACATTGTCAATAAAATATTGTCAAGAATTTATGGTTATTAACACAGATAATGAAAAAAAGAAGAACCACTCAAAGCTAAAATTTTCTAATAATTTTAGATATTATATTTGAGTTATTTTAAACCGTATACGATTGGATTGTTGGTGGGATTGCATCAGTATCTATTTCAAAATTTTTTGTTGAACCAGAGCTATATGTATATATTTTTTTTCTGCCTAGAGCAATATCTATTTTTTCTGTAATATCAGAAATTTCCTTAAATGTCTTATAAAACTCCAATGCTTTGGAAGTTTCGTCCAATCCAGATTGATCCAAGATTTCTTCAGTTATCAGTTTTGATTTTTTTTGAGTAGTCATATTTTATATTATCGTTATTTTAGGATATAAAATCAACAAAATTATAGCTGAAAATCAAGAAGAAACACTTTAAAACACCATTTTTACCCTATTTTTCTTGTCATACATCCTGCTTTTGGTTAATAATCGTCCTCGAAACTACTACAACAGAACAGAAATGATACATTGATTCTGTGACTGAAACCTCAAAAAAATAGGTTTTTTGGTGTAACCAGTTACCTTGAAAAACGATCATTCTCGCTTTGAGCTGATTGTGAACTATTAAACCTTATTATGGAGAAAGATTATAATGTCAATACTTGAATCTATGAAAGAGGAAGCTAAAGCTCTGCAGACTGAAATACAAGAATTTTTAAAAATTGATCGTGATGAATTATACGGAGAGGATCGATTGCATGATGTTAGTTTTAACCGCAAAGGAAAAGAACAGTTTGAAATGGTTTTCGGACTAATAGAAGATCTTTCAAAATGTCATTTTGAAAGAGTTCCTCAAGACAAAACTTCATACATACGAGGGAAACTACAAGCATATAAAGAGATTTTTGAAAGAGCAAGATCTCTCAATTTAGAAGACAGCAGTCCTAAGGATACAAGGGATAATATTGTGCAGGATGTAGAAGATTCCTATGATGGTTTTTTTGAAGCTGTATCCTCAGTAGTTAACTTTGCAAATCAAGCAGGAACGGATTTTAAACAAATTGAAAGAGAAGCAAGACAAACTTTAGAGCAAGTTAAAGCTCATTCTGAAGAACAAAAAAATCAGATAGAAAATCAAAAAAAATCTGCTGAATCTATTTTAGAATCCATGAGGACTGCCTCTGCTGAAGCAGGAGTATCTCAAAATGCCATTCACTATTCAAATGCTCAAATTGATCACTTAAAAAAAGCTCAAAGATGGTATAAATGGGGGCGAAATTTACTTTTTGGCTTGATATAGGTTGCCTATTCATTACTGGTGGGCTTTTTGCGTATTTTAAAGGAAAAGAAGCCCTTGTGCTGGGTTATCTGGAGATTGTTGCTTGAATAATACTTAGCTTATGGATTTACGCTATAAATTTTTGTAATAAAAATTTTCATGCAGAAAAACACAACGAAACTGTAAATGCCAATAAAGCCAAAACTCTGACAACTTTTCGGTCCTTTGTTGAGGCAACGGAAAAAGGTAATATTAAAGATCAGGTTTTGCTTTATGCCAGTGCGTCTGCTTTTTCCAATCCTTCAACGGGTTTTAATAAAGCTCAAGGTGTGCCTCTGCCTCCAGGAGTGGAGCTTACGAAACAGATTGCCAGTCGGCCTTCTAGTACTTAGTAGCCTGTGAAAAAGTATGTGGTTTTCTGGATTCCCGTTTTCACGGGAATGACGTACTAAGGGGGAGCCTTCCGATAAGTAGGAAAGTAACTCACTTAAACAGAACTTTTTCACAGACCATTATCTATGAAGATGGGCAGTAATAAAAAAGATATAAATATAGCTGTGTTTATGGGTTTATTTCAGTTAAGGTGATATTCTTCATTTCATTTTTGGCTTTTTGTCTTAAATAAAAACTTTTTTTCACAGTCAAGCTGATTTGTTTCATTTCCTTTTCAGGTGGAATATATATTAAAATTTTACTGAAATCTTCATCTGATAATGCTGGAATGGCTGCTCCTGTCCGATACATAAATACCTGCTTCAAAAATAAATCACTTTGAAAATAATACAAAAGATAAAATGGATTAATTCTGAAGTTTCTTAATACACGAAAACCATTTGTGCAAATTGAATGGTTAAATTCCTCTGTGACATAGGCAGTAGTGTGTTTATGAGTTCCTATGGCATTACCCGCAACAGCCGTAATAATATCCCCTGTTTTTAGTTCATAACTGGCTCTACTGGGTAGCTTATTAACAGCTATTCCTGCTGAGTTAATAATTTCAAATGAATTCGTATATACATCTGAAAGTTCAATGTAGTTAACAATTTTATTTTTTAAAAATGTTGATTTTGTCTTTACAATATCAGCTAGCTCAAAAAGATAAACAGAGTTTAATTGTTTTAATTGTTTTATTAGTTTGCGATTTGCAGGGAGATGATATGTGTAATCAAATCTTCTATTTAATTTCTGTGCTTTAATGCAGAAGGATGAATTGGATTTTGTAGAAGATGTTTTTAAAAATTGATTGTAATCTGATATCACTGCACTAAAATCTTCATCGATTATGTTCTTGACCCCCAAAATTTGGCTACCTTCTAAAAGGAGGTAAAATGGATAGATTTTCCAAAAAGATTTCAAAAAATCAAAGATTTTTGATACTTTCAGAGCATTTTCAAGGTGGTCTCAGTATTTCCGAATTATCACGGAAGTATCAGATTCAAGCCGCAACTATTTATCAATGGAGGAGAGAGAAAATGCGCAGAGAAAAGAAAGCAACAGGATTAGACCAAGAGGAATTGCTTTTAGAGATAAATCGTTTAAAGGTGGAGAACTCTCGTTTAAAGCATACTGTAGCTGATCAAGCATTGGATATCACCACTCTTAAGCAATGGAATGAGTTTATGAAAAAAAAGTGGAGGGAAGAAAAACTGAATTTGCAAAAGAGTTTATCATCCACTGCTCAGCGATCTGCTGTAAAAAAAGATTTTGTGAGTTAATAGGGATTCATCCAAAGTCTCTTTACAAAGTGAGTGAGAGGAGAAGTGTTAAGATGAAGATAAAGGATAAAGATAAGCAAATTTTATCAGGGATAAGAGCTGTGATAAAGGATCGTCCCACTTATGGTTACAAGCGTGTAACGGCTCTTTACAACAAGGAGAGGGTTTTAAAGGGTTTAAGCAAGTATAATAAGAAGCGTATTTATCGTGTAATGAAAGAAAATGGCCTTTTGTTACCCAAAGCTGTCAGCAGAAGGGAAGGGCATAAGAGTACAGGAAAAGTGATGACATTGTATTCCAATACGAGGTGGTGTTCTGATTGTTTTGAAATTCATTGTTTTAATGGAGAGAAGGTGTATGTTTCTTTTGTGTTAGACACATGTGACAGGGAGATTTTAAGCTTTACGGCGTCGTTAAAGCCTCTTTTATCAGAAGAAGACATACAGGGTTTGATGATTAGTGCTGTAGAAGGGCGATTTGATGCTTGTCGAACAAATAGAGAGATTGAATTTTTATCGGATCGAGGGAGTATTTACAGAGCGTATAATGTGCAGGTATTGGCCCGCCAGCTGGGTTTAAAGCCTTGTTTTACGAGGGCTTACAGTCCAGAGAGTAATGGTATGGCAGAGGCTTTTGTAAAGACAATAAAACGAGATTATGTGTATGTGAATGACTGCTCCTGTGCTGAAGACACTATGAAATTATTAAAAGAATGGATATATGATTATAACCATAAAGCTCCCCATTCAGCACTTGGCATGAAGTCACCTGTGGAGTATATTAAATCAACACAAATGAGGTAGCCAAAAATAGGGGCCACTCCAGTTTTTTTGGAATTTATATTTAAAAAATCTGTTTTTGAAATGTAAAACCTGTCACTATTTTTTTGTTCATCATAAAACTTTATAAATAAAATTTTTATAATCTCCTCTAAAACTTGTTGTTCAGATAGCCCCTCATTGGCATATATATAATTATGGATCTCTTCAAATTTCTTGAAGAGATGATTCGATAATTTTGTTTCTTCAAAAAAAGAAAGTTGATTAATTTTATTTTTCATCATTATATACAACCTGCCTGTTATTTATTTTGAACATTTCCCTAAAATTCAACAAGATTCCCGTTTTCAAGGGACTGAAAGCTCTTAGAGATTCTTTCAGTTTAGGAAAGGTTTTTTCACGAGCTACTTCCTATAAAGGTTTATCACGGACAACTCCTATAAAGGTTGAAAGTATAAAGGTTCAAGGGGCATTTTTTTGAGAATTTATGACGCTATTAGTTAAATTTCCTCTGCCAAGTGATCAGTGATAGAAAAATTACAAGTTATTTCAATTAGTTACAAAATATATGGCGTTCCCTACGGGAATCGAACCCGTGTCTTCACCGTGAAAGGGTGACATCCTGACCGCTAGACGAAGGGAACTAGTGGTGACCCGCCTTGGGCTCGAACCAAGGACCCTCTCCTTAAAAGGGAGATGCTCTACCAACTGAGCTAGCGGGTCATGTTTTTCCTTATTCTTCAGGTTTTTAGTATGATATGTCAAAAACTTTATAGGGTTTTTCATATAACAAACTTTCAAAATCTGCCAAAGAAAAAAATATTCAGTATTTTACACTCCCAATTTTATACTTCTACTCCCAGTTGAATAAAAAACTTTTTAATAAGTTCTTCATATTCTTTTTTATGGACTTGATGAGAACCTGTGGCGGGAGAGGCTTTTTCTTTACGGCTCAGGAAGGTAAGTGGTATATTTCCTAAGCCAATTTCATCCATAAAAGCTCTAAGTCGGGGTATTATATAAGAACCAGCACCCATATTGGCAGGCTCTTCCTGTATCCATAAAACCTTTTTTAGGCGGTGATAGCCATTTAAAAAGGGTGTGAGTGCCAAACGAGGAAACGGATAAAGTTGCTCCACTCTTACAAAAGCTGTATGATCACGGCCTGCAACAGAAGAGTGGGTGTTAGTTTTCAAAGCTTTCTCCATTTCGGCTTTTAAGTCAAAATACACTTTACCGCTACATAAAACTAACACTTCCACATTTTTGGGTTTTGTGACTTTTGGATCGGCAATCACTTCCTGAAAACCATAAGAGCGGATCAGATCTTTTTTGGAAGATACCACTTCAGGGTGTCTTAATAAAGACTTAGGTGTCATTATCACAAGGGGTTTTCTGAAATGTCTTTTTACCTGCCTTCTTAGAAGATGAAAAAAATTGGCGGGAGTGGTGGGGTGGCAAACCTGCATATTTCCTTGGGCACAAAGCTGAAGAAACCTCTCCAGCCTAGCACTGGAATGTTCCGGCCCTTGCCCCTCATAGCCATGTGGCAGGAGCAAAACCAAACCACAGTTTTGCATCCATTTTTCCTCTCCACTGCTGATGAATTGATCGATGATAATTTGTGCTCCATTGGCAAAATCGCCAAACTGAGCTTCCCAAACTGTAAAAAAAGAATGGTCAGCACAGGCGTTTCCGTACTCAAAACCCAAGACGGCCATTTCAGAGAGAGGGGAATTGTAAATGCAAAATTCTCCCTTATCAGGGTTTAGCAAGGAAAGAGGGGAATAACTTGCTCCGGTTTGCGTGTCAAAATAGACAGCATGGCGATGAGAAAAAGTACCTCTTTTGGAATCCTGGCCGGAAACACGCACAGGATGATTTTCCAGACAAAGTGTTCCGTATGCGGAAAGTTCGCATAAAGCCCAATCCAGTTTATCTTCCTTTACTTTTTTTTGCCGATCCTGAATGAGTTTTTTCACTTTGGAATGCAGGTTAAAATTTTCAGGAACTTCAGTAAGTACCTTAAGAGTTTTGTCCAAGTGTCTATCCAAGGGGCAGGTATCCACTTCTTTGAAAAAATCGCTTTCAGTGGTTTTTTTGTACTGCTCCCAAAGTGTTCCTTTTAAATCCTCTTTCGTGAGAACTTTGTTTTCTTTTCTGGTTTTATCCAGTATGCTTTGTAATTCCTGAATTTGGCTATCATAAAAGGCTTGAGACTCCTGATTGTTCATGAGTTTTTCCTTTTCCAATTCTTTGGCGTAAATATGTCGGGCAGTGGGATGCTGTTTTATTTTTTGATACATTATGGGTTGTGTAAAGGCCGGTTCATCACCTTCATTATGGCCGAACCGCCGATAACATATTAAGTCTATAAATACATCTTTTCCGAATTTTTGCCGAAAACGCAAAGCCATGTCCATTGCTTTTACACAGGCATTTATGTCGTCCCCATTGACCAACAGGACCGGGGCCTGAATGGCTTTTGCAAGATCAGAAGAGTGAACAGAAGAGCGGGAGTCCATCGGATCCGTCGTGAAGCCTATTTGATTGTTCAGAATAATATGTAAAACCCCACCAGTGGTAAAACCTTCCAGTTCAGAAAGTTGCAAAGTTTCACTAGCAGAACCTTGTCCGCTGAAAGCCGCATCTCCGTGAATCAAAACTGGCAAAACCGCTTTTCTTTTCTGATGATCTTTTAAAGCTCTTTGTCGCGCGCGGGCAATTCCGCACACCACAGGGTTGACTGCCTCCAAGTGGCTGGGGTTATAAGCCAGTAACACATTGCAGGAGGAACCATCGGCAAACTTTTTAACTGAAGAGTAACCTGCGTGGTACTTTACATCCCCCTCAAAATCAAAATGCTTGAGGGCTTTTCCACCGTCAAATTCCATAAATACAATTTCTGTGGCTTGATTCATAAAGTTGTTGAGCACATTCAGCCGGCCTCGGTGAGCCATGCCAATAATAAGCTCTTTTATTTTCAGTTTTGTAGCACCTTTTTCTGTCAGATATTCCAGCATGGGGATAAGTGCGTCTCCCCCCTCTATGGAAAATCGCTTGGCTCCCACGAAACGGGAATGCAAAAACTTTTCCAAAGCTTCTGTTTTGGCCAGCTCGTAAAAAAGGTTTTTTTTCTGTTCGGAGGAAAGCTGAAAAAGCTCCCCCCGTCCTTCAAACTCGTTAAAAAACCATTCTCTCACTTCCGGTTGGCATCCTCCAACCTGAAGACTGAGTGTTCCACAGTATGTTTTTTCCATAAAATCAAGAATGGTTTTAAGAGATTCCCCCGATTTCATTCCTAAGACAGAGCTGATTTGAAAATTCTTTTTTAGATCTTTTTCATTCAGACCAAAAGCGGAAAGAAAAGAAGGTGTTTTTTTTGAGTTCCCAGCTTGTTTTAGCTGTAAAGGGTCTAAATTGGCTTTCAGATGTCCGTCTTCGCGGTAAGCAGAGATAGTTTGAAAAACTGCCAGCTCTTTTTCCGGTAGGAAACCGGATGAGAGATTTTGCGCCAATTCCACTCCGTTGAAAAACATTTTCCATTCAGGAGGAGTTTGGTGTGGCTGTTCCCGATACTTCTGAAACAGACTTTCAATATAGTCCAGGTTGCTTCTGTTTAAATAATCCAAATGAGCCATTGATTATAATTGTTCTTTTTTTGGAAGTTTGAATACTTTACTTATATAAAAAATATCAGTTTCTTGCAAGTGGGAATTTGCTTTTATTCCAGACTTCCTAGATTTTCCAGACTTCCTATGATTTTCTGGAGAAAGCACAGGATTGAACCAAAATATTGGAACGGGAGGGGGTATGAACCAGAGGGCTTTTTAAGACCATTGCCAAGGTTATTACAAGACCATTGCCAAGGTTATTACAAAATTCCATAAACAGAACCTCGTGTGAGGGGAGAGGTATAAGTCAAAAAATTTTTCGGGAGGAGACAAGTAGTTTTTTCTGGCGGATTGAACATATTATTCTTGACCTGTGCCGATCTTATTTCCAACATAAAGGTATTATGTGGAAAGCAATTTGGTATCAAATAGATCTTATTATTACAGATATATGGGCAAAAGTGCCCGGAATCTGGAACTCGCATTTGTTTAAAATAGGAAAAAATCATATTACTTTAGGCGATCTCATCATTGGTATCACTCTCCTTATTGTTGGTTATTTTATACTGCGCCAGCTGACGCGCCAGCTTGAGAGGATTATTTTAAGAAAACTGGATGTTCAGGAGTCAGTCGGGCACGCTATCTCCACTTTTACACTTTATTTTTCCATGATAATTCTCTGTCTCTTTACCATGAGGCTTTTAAATATTCCTATTACCATTTTTACGGTAATTGGTGGTGCTCTGGCTGTGGGTATTGGTCTTGGTTCTCAAAATATTGTGAATAACTTTATCAGTGGTTTGATTGTGATTTTGGAGCAACCCATCCGGGCAGGGGATATAGTGGAAGTGGAAGGTCTGACAGGAGAAGTGGAGCGAATTGGTGCCCGGGCCACCCGAATCAAATCCATAGACAATACTCAAATTGTAGTTCCTAACAGCTCTTTTTTGGAGAAAAATATTTTGAATTGGACACTCTCAGATTCTGTAGTGAGAAGAAGGGTAAATGTGGGGGTTATTTATGGTTCTCCCACCCGACAAGTGGAGAAATTGCTTTTGCGAGCCGTAACCGAACATAAAATGGTTCTAAAATCTCCAAATCCTATTGTGTTTTTTAAGGAGTTTGGCAATAATTCTTTGGATTTTTCTGTTTCTTTTTGGGTACGTGTGCAACACATTATGGAGTTAAAAAAAATACCCAGTGATATTCGTTTTCGCATAGATGAGCTATTTAGAGAACATGGTATAGTAATTGCTTTTCCTCAAAAAGATCTGCACTTTAGAACACCTCTTCAGGTGGAAGTTAAAAAACCGCCTCCTTCTTAAAAAAATTAAAAGCGCAACCTTTTTTTTAACCAACATGCGCGAAAAAGCTTTTAACACCTTGTTATCACTTGATGTTTTGATAAACAGTTTGGGTGGAATTGCAAATTTTACAACAAAAATCTTGTTGTCTTACAAAAAATATCAGTGAAAGAGCAAAAAATTGTCAATAAAAATATCTCGTTCTGGACTTGAAAGGGAAATTCTTGTAAGGTATGGAAAATTGGCAGAAGTCTCTGAAAAAATACATTGGTGTTGTTGGTATGGTTGAAATACATATAAAAATAGATGGTCAAGAAAAGCTATGGTCTGAGTCTTTTATAACTCCTAAAGATATTTTAGAGCTTGGACAGAAACAGGAACCTTATCCTGCTTATGTTATTTTTAAAATTCAAGGAGATAAAAAACAGGAAGTATGGAATGGACCAGCAAAGGATGACTTGCATAAAAAGTTGGAAATTAAAAATGATGATGTATTTTCCATTGAACATAAAATACAGGATGTAAAAATATATTATACTGTCAATGGGGAAAAACAAGAAATTTCAGCTTCAGATAATAAGCTGACAGTTACTCAAATACTTGAAAAAGCAAAATTTGTTCCGGTGGATAAATTCAAACTATTTAATGCCAAAACAAACACAGATTATACAAACTCGCACGAAGAAATAACCGTTCAAACTGGAGATGAGTTTTTAGCTCTGTCTTCTGGACCAACTCCTGTAGCATAATTCAGTGGAAAATTTAACGAATCAAATCCAAAAAGAAATAAAAAAGATTCTCTCTTGTGAGTTACAGCAGATACAAGATATGAAAAACCGGAACTTATCTTCAAAAAGAGATGGTTACCTATGTGTATTTAAGTATGTCATTCCCTGTGGTTCCCTAGAGAAGAAGAAAATCACAATAGGTATAGAACTGCCACTAAGTGATTATCCAAGATTACCACCTCATTTTATACATTTAAAAACAGAGGAATTTAGTGAAGAGGAAATACAAAAAATAGGTCAGATACATGAACAGTATGAACATAGTGGAGAAAACTGGATGACACTTAGTCGTCCACCTCAAGATATATGGGATGGCTTGGATAATTCAAAAAAAAGTTTGCATACCTTTTTTGAGTCTCATTTAAGAAATTTTTGGAAGCACTTATGAAATATGAAGTTACTTTAACAGAAAAAGCTCACAGCATTGCCTGCAACCATTTGTTGTCTCATTTTAAGCAAAATGAGCATCAGGAAGAGTTATGTTTCGCGCTTTGGTATCCTTGTAATGGTATGAGTAAGACAACAGCTCTTATCTCTGAGATTATTCTCCCTGAAGAAGATGAACGGGAACTTCATGGCAATACAAGTTTTCTACCACAATTTTTAGCTCGTTCATTACGAATAGCTATAAAAAAGAAAGCGGGACTTGCTTTTATGCATAGTCATCCAACAGAGGGATGGCAGGATATGAGTGGACCGGATATTATTGCGGAAAAAGATCGCATAGCATCACCTGCTAACAGCACAAATATGCCTTTGGTTGGTTTAACACTAGGTACAGATGAAAGTTGGAGTGCCAGATTTTGGATAAAACAGAAGGACAGAGCATTCAAGCGATTTTGGTGTAATAAAGTGAAAGTAATTGGAAGTTGTTTAAAAGTTACATTTAATGAGCAGGCATATAGTACATTTCAAAATAAAAATATTTTAAAGAGGACTATTGAAACTTGGGGATTGGATGAGCAATTAAAAATCAACAGGATGACAGTGGGGATCGTAGGTGTGGGCAGTGTGGGTTCAATGGTTGTTGAGAATTTGGCGAGAATAGGAATCGGAAATGTTGTTTTAATAGATCACGATAAAATTGAAGAGCATAATTTGGACAGATTGCTTTATGCCACCAAAAAAGATATTGGAAAATTCAAGACTGAATTCTTTAGAACCAAGATGCTGAAACATTCTGTGAATGAAAATGTGAAAGTAAAATCTCTCATACAACCTATACAATCAAGGTCTGCGTTCAAAGCGGCTTTGGATTGTGATATTATTTTCAGTTGTGTAGATAAACCACTGGCGAGAGATATTTTAAATCATATAGCTTATGCTCACTTAATACCTGTTATTGATGGAGGCATTGCAGTGAACAAACGGCATGATAAATTTTCTGATGCTCGATGGAACGCTCACATTGTCACTTATGGGCACAAATGTATGTTATGCAGAAAGCAGTATACAACTTCAGATGTATCTATGGAACTTGACGGTTCTTTAGAAGACCCTTCCTATATTGAACATTTACATTCAAGCCGAGGATTTGGAAATGAAAATGTTTTTCCATTCAGTCAACATTTATCCAGTATAGAAGTGTTAATGATGATACGTTTTTTATTATTTAAGGACTGGTGGCCAAAATTAGATAGAGTGGAATATAATTTTTTATCAGGGCAAATGAATAAATACGAATCCTCTTGCAATAGGGAGTGTTATTTTTTAAGTATTGTTGGAAAAGGGGATGTCAGTCGTATTAAAGTATTACAAGAAGATGTAAAATTTGAAAAAAGAAATTTATTGAATATGATTTTTAAACTATGGAGGTAGTTATGCAAATCAATGAAGTAAGGATAAAAAACTTAAGATGTTTTCCTGAATCGAAAACCGCAATTTGTCCTATCACTATCATTGTCGGTGAAAATAATACAGGAAAAACAACATTCTTATCTGCTTATAAACTTATCCATGATTTGTTGTATGCAGACAACCCAGTAAAGCCTTCATCTATAGAAGATTTATTAAAAGGAACAACTTATAAATATCTTGGAGGGTCCAAGTATATTGTGAGAAACCAAGGTAATACTGATATAGTGAACATAGGAGCCACTTTAAAACTTGGAGAACAAAATATTTGGGATGTGGAATATTCAATAAAAAATGGAAAATCTTGCGAGAAAATTTTAATACATTGCTCTGAAAACAGTATAGAAGTAAACTTAAAGAAATACAGTATGATGGAGATTCTTGTAAATGGACAAAAGAGTTATAGCGCTACAACACCTGCTCATTTCTCTATTCACTTTTTTGGAGTAATTTCTTTTTTGTGTAACGAGCTAAAAAAAGAGCTTGAAAAAAATAAAGTTTTACATTCAAAAGTAACTTCTCTTGTAAGGTTTAAGGAAAGTGGAAATTTAAAAAATATATCTTGTAATCTACTTGATCCGATCCATTTAAAGCCGAAAGTCCAATATGATCGTACAGAAGTTAAAACTACAGATCCATCCTATGTTTTATGTAAACTAGCAGAGATGAAGAAAAATAATAACTGGAATGAAATCCGCGAAGAGTTTAATAAATTCGGTAAAAATTCAAAACTTTTTCAAAATTTGGATATAGATATCCTAGATAAGAATAATAGTGAATCACCATTTTCAATAAAAATAACAGTTGACGAATTAACATCAGATATTACAAATGTTGGTTATGGGGTGAGCCAATTTTTACCTGTATTGGCAAATTTGTTTATTTCAGATTCAGAAAAATACAACACTTTTTTAATGCAACAACCAGAAACTCATTTACACCCAAGAGTGGAAGCTGAATTTGCCTCTCTTATGGTTAATATGATAAATAAACACAAAGAAAAATATAAATTTATTTGTGAAACTCATAGTGATCATATCATTCAAAGGGCGCGTATTGAAATCAAAGAAGAAAAGCTACGACCTGAAGATTTTTTAATACTTTATTTTGAACTGAAAAATGGAGAAGCAAAAATCTATCCTGTCACTATTGATCGAAATGGAAACATGAACAATCAACCGGACAGCTATCAGACTTTTTTTCTATCAGAAGATTACAAACTTCTGGGTTTGAAAGATTGACCTGTATAATACTATCTTTTAAGGAAATATTATGGGATTATCAAAAAAGGGAATACTTGTTGATGCGGAAGCTTTTCATAAATTTGTGGATCCAGAGCATGAAGATTCAAAACCTGTTCATCAATGTATTCAAAAACAGACATTAATATTAGTATATGGTGATGATGAAAAGAGTTTAGAGGAAATACAAAAGGATAGTTGTATGCTTAAGATGGTGAGTCTGTTAAAGAACAGTGGAGGAGCTTATCAAACCTCTTCAAAAGAAAAGAAAAAGGAGATTGATAATAATAACAGAGTTATAAACAATGTAACATTGAAGTCTAACGATACACATATTATTGCTATAGCTTTAGTGGAGGAAAAATCCAGATTGTTATTTAGTCGCAGTGGAGGTGATAAAAAGTTACATGAAGACTTTACAAACTCTGAGATAATAAAAAAACCTCGAGGCAAAATATATCAAGAATACAAAAAACATTCAAAGTTGTTACCATGATAGGCCACCGTGTAAAGTCAAAGGATTAAAAATCTCACAAGTTCACTGGCGACTAAATATTTGGATGTGAAAAACCTATTAAATGAATTGGCAAATACAACCAGTAAAAGCCAATCAAGCGCGTATGAAAAAGCGTATGGATAAGATAGAGTCAAAGCTTGATTAGTTGATTATGGCACATTCTCTTAAAAAAGCTGTTAATTAAATGTGTTAACACCTTTATCACGGATGATTATTTAATATCTTCTGATTTGTTTTTATTTGTTTTTATCTTATGTGAATTTGGAGAGTTCAGCAGTAATAAAGTTTTTATGTCTGCTTCTATTCTGTTAAATCTTTCGTCTATTTTATTAAATCTTTCGTTGAATCGGGATTCTATGTTGTCAAGGCGTGAGCTGGTTTGAGATTCCATATTGTCCAGCCGTGCGTTGGTTTTGCTATCCAGATAACTTATAAAGCCTGCAAATAAAACGAATCCACTTATTACAACCCCTAAAGTCCAAAGCTTTAAATCTTTTTTCAAAAGCTCCAGATCTTTTTTATTGACAGCTCTTTGTTCTATGGTTCGAACAATAGCCTCTGCCTGTTCGACTGTAAAGCCACTTTCTGTTAGGTGATTGATCTGTTGTTTTGTTAAATTACTTTCCATAACTCCCTGAATGGTGAATGAAACAGGACAAAAAGTCAAATATATATATGCTTTTACCCTGTAACCATTTGATCTGACTTCCACCCAGAAAACAAGTCAGTGATTCAATAACTTAAAAACTGTCTTTTTATGTAATTTTGGTCAGAGAAAAAATGGTGATCCACTTCCGTGGTATCTAAATTTTTGGGGTCAAGAACATTACAAGACTTCAGTTTTAAAATCCGAGGTGAAAATCCTTAAATACTTGACTTTTACCCCCCCCCCGTTAGTCTGGAGGTATCTCGATTAAATGAGATTTTAAAAGGAGTATTTTATGAAAAAGATAATGAATAAAAATGTATTAATTGGCTTTGGTTTTGGTTTTTTATTGTCGGCTGTCTTGTTTTTTGTAGGAGGGGCTGGAATCACTAAGAGAGAATTATCAGCTGGTGATCATGGTACAGAAGAAGACCGGAGAAATGAAGGTGCAAGAATAGATTTGTATAGAAAAAGCCCTACTTTTAAAGATGCGAATTTACAAGGTGCAAATTTACAAGGTACAAATTTTCAAGGTACTAAACTGCGCCTGCCGACAGAACCGGACGCGTACAAGATTCAAAAGCTTAATAGCGTAAGCAGTAATTACTTAGATAATCAAGGATTCATATCGAGACTTTTTACATTTCTTACTGGTTTTACTACTAGTGTTAGGGGCTCGCAAGCCGATCGGAAGAGATATAAAACTAATTATTCATGTGGTATTAATAATTATTTTGATGAATATAGATATAAGACAGATGTTCCATTTAGGTGTGATTTGAGCGGTGCAGATTTGCGTGAAAAGGATTTGAGCGGTGCGATTTTGAATTTTTCTACTTTTTATAAGGCAGATTTGTCCGGTGCTAATATGTCAAATATACAGGCTATAGATTCAAATTTTGAAGAGGCAAATTTGTCCGGTGCAAATTTAACTGATGCGGAGTTACCTAGAGCAAGATTTGTAAATGCAGATTTGAGCGGTGCAGATTTTACCAATGCGGATTTGTTTAATATGAGATTGCAAAATTCAAATGTGAACAATGCGAATTTTACAAATGCAATTTTGTACGAAGCGATTTTTAAAGAAATGGACTTGAGCGGTGCAGATTTTACCGGGGCGAAAGTTAGACCATACCAAGTGGAATATTTAGAAGCACAGGGTGTAAGTGGTTTTGTTGTTGTTGAAGCACCTCTAGTAAAATTTTTCTAAATTCTCTTAATTTTCATAACTTCCTTTGTTTAGAAAGAGCCTGTCTATCTCAGACGGGCTTTTTCGTTTTTAGAAATATTGGCCAGCTTCTTTTTTGATAAGAAAAATCGAGTTTCTGATGGTGAAAAGCTTTGTTATTTCAAGTGCTTAGAGCGAAAAACTGAAATCCCAGAAAAAATGGTCATCCACCCAAGCGATGGACATTGTCCCCCATGTCTTTATGATTCCAGTTATTTTTTCGTGTAAATATTACCCGGACTTGTTTTTTTATTAAGTGTTTTTCATAAACACCTGTATTATGCAAATAAACCCAAACAAGGAGGTTACTAATGAAAATAATAATTACTTTACTATTTTTAAGCTTAGGTGCTTTGAGCTATGGACAGAATGAGTCTGAGTCTACCTGTAATATTAATAATTATCGAGATTATATCTATACTCCCGGAAATTATAAATGCGATTTGCGCGGAGCGGATTTGATAGAGGAGAATATGTCTTATGCAATTTTGAGTCATGCGAATTTGATCGATGCGAATTTGCGTAATGCAAATTTGACCGTGGCACATTTATTTAGTGCGGATTTGACTGGGGCGGATTTGAGTAATACGAATCTGACCGGGGCGAATTTGTTCGGGGCGAATTTGGAAAGGGCAATTTTGTCTATGGCGGATTTGTCTATGGCGGATTTGTCTGTGGCGTATTTGGTCAATGCGAGTTTGCGAGGTGCGAATTTGTACGAGGCGAATTTGGTCAATGCGAATATGACTGGGGCGGATTTGAGTAATACGAATCTGACCGGGGCGGATTTGACTGGGGTAATTTTAACCTCTGCGAAAGTTGATCCGGCCTTGGCGACTTATTTAACCTCACAAGGTATAAGTGGTTTTGTTGTTGTTGAAGAAGCTCCTGCTATCTCAAATATGCAGTAGAATGTCTACAACTCTCTTTTTGGTTTACGAAGAGCCTGTCTATGGTTCGAACAATAGCCTCTGCCTGTTCGACTGTAAAGCCACTTTCTGTTAGGTGATTGATCTGTTGTTTTGTTAAATTACTTTCCATAACTCCCTGAATGGTGAATAAAATAGGCCATAAAGTCAAATATATATGCTTTTACCCTGTAACCATTTGATCTGACTTCCACCCAGAAAACAAGTCAATGAGGCTGAGTCTACCTGTAATATTAATAATTATCGCGACTATATCTATATGCTAGGAAATCATCAGTGCGATTTGGAAGGGGCATTTTTGTTCAGAATGAATTTGAGCTATGCGAATTTGCAAGGTGCGGATTTGCAAAGAGTGAATTTGTACAGAGCGAATTTGCGTAATGCGGATTTGCGTAGTGCGAATTTGCGTAATGCGGGTTTGTGGGCGACGAATTTGACCGGGGCGAATTTGACCGGGGCGAATTTGTACAGAGCGAATTTGCGTAGTGCGAATTTGCGCAATGCGATTTTTACTGGGGCGGATTTGCGTAGTGCGAATTTTACCAATGCGAAAGTTGATCCGGATTTGGGTGCTTATTTAACCTCACAAGGTGTAAGTGGTTTTGTTGTTTTTGAAAATGAGGAAGGTAACTAATGAGATTAATAATTGCTTTACTTTTTTTAAGCTTAGGTGCTTTGAGCTATGGCCAAAATGAGGCTGAGTCTACCTGTAATATTAATAATTTTAGACAGTATATAAATAAGCTTGGCCGGACTAATTGTAGTTTATCAGGTGTGGATTTGAGCAAGTTATTTTTAGCAGAAGCGAATTTTAGTGGTGCGACTTTTTACTTTTCGAATTTGAGAGGTGCATATCTTCGAGGGTCGAATTTTACCGGTGCAGATTTGTTATTGGCGAATTTGAAACGGGCGAATTGGCTTGAGGAATCAGCAAAACAGCGTGAGGCTATAACAAAACAAAGAGAACAGAACTCCAAATCTTTTATAAAAAAAATCAAGTAATCACAGTGTTGTAACAGTTTGTTCACGGAGGACGAACTCAGAAGGATGAAATATTAAAATCAAGAATTGTTTTTCAGCTTTTTGATCTCCTCTTCAGAAAGCCCTGTCATCTCAGAAATAACGGAAAACTTAAAATTACTTTGTAACATATTAAGTACCACTTCCTGACGACCTTTCTGCATGCCTTCTTGCATACCCTCTTGTAAACCTTCCTGACGACCTTCCTGACGACCTTCCTGTCGGCCTTTTTGTATTCCTTCTCTTAGACCTTTTTGCATGCCTTCTTGTATGCCCACTAATTTAATCTCTTCTCTTATGTCCATATAACCTCCTCTTTTTAATAAACTTCTTTCTATTGCCAAATGCTCAACTCTTTTCCATAATTCAACACTCACTCCACCCGCTGACTTCAAATAATCCACTGCACTTAATATCAAATCCTCTCGCTTTCCCGAAAAACCTGAAAACGCAGACACAAACTCCAACAACTCCGGCACACTCTTCTTTAAAAACCATATCTTGCTTAACAATGCTAATGCTCCACGGCTTTGAATGTTTGGATCCTTTAAAGCTTTTTGAACTTGTGGATCATGGGTGTCCAGCAATTTCAACTTGTAATCTAACATACTTTTACGAAAGGAAACAGGAATTTTATTAAAAAACAGTCCAAAAATGGCTTCCTGAAAAGAAATAGGCCAGCTCCAAGGCTTTTTTCCATGATAAAACACAATGGGAATAACAGCTATAATGTTGTCTGACTTCCGTTCATAGAGAAGAGTCTGATAGGATAAAACCTGCCGGAAGAGGTTTTTATTGTAAGAGGACTTGTGTTCCAGAAGGATACAGAACTGAAACTTGGCAGAAGGGTTGTCTTTAAGAGCGACTGTAAAAACCAAGTCTGCCATTTTATCTTTTAAACTGTCTTTTTCCACTTTTAAAGTATCCCAGTCGCAGGCTGAAAATTCTTCTGGAGATAAGACCAGTTTAAAGATCTCTTTGGCAAATGCAATTTCTGAAAAAAATCTTTTAAAGAATCTATCGTGCAGATTATCCAAAGTCTTACCTGCCGACACTGCTATTATTTTTTTCGCCTTTGATTTTTTCAATAATTTTTTTTGAACTTTGACTGGTTGTTTTGTCATAAGGTTACCCTCCTCTTTGTTATGTTGTTTCACATTTTTACACCATAGTTTCTGAATAATGAACAGGGATTTTTTATAAATGAGTTTGATTTTTTAACTGGCACAATAGATAACCCGCTGTGAAAAACCCATAGTGCTTTAATTATCACACTCTTTTTTCAGGTACTTTCCCAAGGAAACTGAAAGCCAAGTTGTTGGCTTTCAGTCCCGTGAAAATGGGAATCCAGGAAAATAACATACTTTTTCACGGACCACTAAGTAAATGGAGTATTAGATGGGCGGATTTTTACAGTGCGAAAGTTGATCGGTTAGTAGCGTATTTTTTATACTCACTAGGTGTAAGGTATTTTGTTGTTGTTGAAGACGATCCTTCAGAAAACATAATAAATGAATAAAAACTTTACTGCCTAGGAGGCAGATAATCTTCTACATTATAATTTTCATAACTTTCTTTGGTTAGAAGAAGCCTGTTTTAATCTCAGACGGGCTTTTTCGTTTTAAGGGAATCATAAGCAACCGGGGGTTGGTTATATATCACTGAGAATGAAAATCTATCAGAGGGAATCAAATAAAAAAGCCTCTTCTTTTTGGGAAGAGGCTTAATGGTGTTGTTGTTGAGTGGTAGGTTTTAAGTTGTTAAGAGCGACCGATTAAATGGTTTGTTTTTGCCACCGTTCGTACTCTTGCTGAACCAAAGAACCAGATCTTTTCAGGATAGGTTTAAATTTTACTAATTCCTTTCTGGCTTTATTCACTTGGCCGGATTTCACCAATAGATTAATGTAAGCACGCATAACAGTAATCTGCACAGTGTTTGGGCGGGCGTTTAAAGCATATTTGTAGTAAGAAAGAGCAAATTCTACTTGTCCTTGTTTTTCCAGAATACGGGCGTAATTGTAAGCGGCCTTTACACTGGAACCTTTTTTAGTAAAATACTCTTTGTAAGTTTTGCTGGCTGATTCCAGTCTGTTTCTGCGGTATTGAAATTCTCCGAGTTTTGCAAGTATTTTCATATCGTTTGAAGAGCGAAAAAAAGATCTGTGCGCGTTTTCCGTGCAGTTGTATTTTTTAAGCTGAAGACAAAGAGAAGTCAGTTTTTTAAAAGACTTTTCATTGAGTGTTCCTGTCCATTGTCTGGCTTTAAGAGGCATAATGGTCAGGGAAGCGGATCCCCAGTTTCCAACATAAACCACAAAACCCATCAAAGTGAGTCCAGCGATAAAGATGTTTTTTGCGATCTTATTTTGGATTTGTCTTTCTTTTGTTTGGTTGAGGGATTTATGCCATCCACACTGACAGTGCAAAGTGTTTCCGGTTTTTTTGATTTTGTTTCCACAGTTTGGGCAATTTATTAAGTTCATTTTTTTCTCCTTTGTTTTTTGGTTTATGTATAAATAAAGTGCAAGAAAAGGGGAGAGGTTTTTACAAGTGATTGAAATAGTTGTATATTTTTATATTTGATTGATAAGTGTTTAGAGATTGGTGATGAAAAGTGTTTCAAAGTGAAACAAAGAGCTGTGTAAAGTTCAGACACTAAAGACAAAATGGGTATCAAGGTTCTTGGTTATTTTTGAAACAGGAAAAGAACTGTGATATAATGTGAGTATGGAAATATTAAAAAATTTAATGCCTTTAGCGACTGTGATTATTTGCTTGGTGGCTTTATTTACCGGGCAATCAGTAATAATGAATTGGCAAATACAACCAGTAAAGGACAATCAAGCGCGTATGGAAAAGCGTATGGAAAACCGTATGGATAAGATAGAGTCAAAACTTGATCAGCTAATTATGACACACTCTCTTAAAAAAGCTGTTAATTAAATAAATCCTTTGTTATTTTGCATCATGGTTTTCTGTTTTTTTTTAATGATTGCTCTTAATATATCAGATTTTCTTGTTCCTAATGCTTCTGCGAGGAAAAGGGGCACTATTACCCGTAAATATAAATTACCGGCCAAGATTACCAATATCAGAGTGCAAGCACATTATGCGCATATTCGCTTGTTTCAGCGAAAGAGTAAGAAAAAAAAGAGAGAAATAGAAACACATTATAACGCATCTTTGGACATGAGAGAAGAATCAGAAACTTTAGTTATCTCTGAAAAGGATTTTCCTGATGAAAAAATAACATGGAATGTTTCCGGCAAAGCTCCTGTAATGACTATACAGGTGCCAGCATATCTTTCAGTGGAAATAGCTGTTTTTGCAGGAAAAGTGGCAATAAATCAATTTCGAAAAACAAATTTGTCTGTGTTCATGCCGGGTAGAGGTTTCATTCATGTACAAAATACAGATGGTAATTTAAATGTTTTCCAAGGCGCGGGAAACATAAAAGTTACCTCCCACAAAGGGAATATAACAGTGCAGGCAGAAAATTCTCATGTTACATTGGAATCCTGTACCGGCCAAGAAATGAATTTAAATAGTTTTAAAGGTCAAATGGTCATTGGCAAATCAAAGGGACATTTATCTGTGAGGTCCTTTCGTGCTCCTCTTGTTTTAAATCACTTCACTGGTCGGCTGAATTTTCAGCAGGAAAAAGGGGGAATCTATTTAAAACCCATGATTGGTTCTGTTTTTGGTTATTCCAGAGAAGGAGAGGTGAGAGGGCTTATATATCCTAATGAAGTGAATATTGAAACGGATTTTGGGAAAATTCACTTAAATATTCCTCATTCAAAAGCTTGGGTTACTGCGGAAACATGGGAAGGAAAACTTTTTACACCAGTGTATTTTAATCGTATTAAAACTGGTGGCATGGATCGCGCGAAAGGCCAAATGCGGGGTGGAAAAAGAAAAGGAAATGTGTCCTTGAAAAGCCATTCCGGTTCTATTAAAATTTACTGACTCACTTTTCTGTCTCGCCTCAAGGTCGAGTATTGGTAAAGAAGCTTTTTTACTGACAAATGTTGCAAGAAAACAAAAGGTTTGATTGTAAAACCTTGCAATTATTTTCCAAATAAATTATAAAAAAATCAAGTGATAATAATGTGTTATCAGCTTTATCCCGGACCACTGGACAGTGTAGTGAACTTTGAGTGCATTATTCAAAGAAAATGGAGAATAACTATGACAGTCAAAAAAAAGAAAAAAATGGTGCGTGCAGACACGGGAACAAAAAAATTAAAAAATATTTCCAAAGCTGGTCAATCCTCTAAGTCTGAAAAGCCTGTTAAATCTGTCAAAACCTCTACCAAAGTCACAGGAGAATTGACAATTAAGCAGGATGGTCAAAAACAGAAAAATTCTTTGGCACTAAAAAAAATTCCTGCAAAAAAAACAGAAAAAAAATTAATTCCGCAAACTGCAGAAAAACGAAAAATACTGGAATTAAAAAAAGAATTGGAAAACTTAAACCAAAAAAATCAAGAAGAAATCTTTACAGATGTGGAAGGCAATCGTTACTGTAATGAAGAAAACTGTGACCAGCTTGCGGTAACGGATATATATTGCAGATATCATTATTTGGCTTTCTGGCAATATCTCAGGAAAAAGAAAAAGTTGTTGAAAGAAAATCATTTGTCCAATACCATTCAACAATTGATTCATCTTTTTGGAGCAGAAGCTTTACACTGTATGTTAAAAGATCTAAAAACCGAAAAAAATTTTGAACTGGTTACCAGAGAAATGAATATTTTTGTGGAAAAAGATGAGTCTATTTTCAGTGCCAAATTGGATGATTTTTAAAAAAGAAGGAAAAAAATGAAAAATCTAGATAGTTGCCTTTTAAAAGATACGAATCTTTCATCTAGCCTTAATGAAAAAAGGTCAGATTCATTTCCAGATAACCGCTCTTTTGTTGCTCAGAAAAAAAATGTTTATATTTCCACTTATGGATGCCAGATGAATGTGAATGACACAGAAAGAATGTATTCTCTTCTGGAAATGATTAACTATGCACCTGCTGTCAGCCCGGATCAGGCGCAAATGATTATTATCAATTCCTGTTCTGTTCGTGAAAAGCCGATGCATAAGGTGCGATCGGAAGTGGGACGCTATCATGCTTTGAAGAAAAAAAAACCTCTTCTGAAAATTGGAGTAGCTGGTTGTGTGGCCCAACAGGAGAAAAAGAAGATTTTACAGGAAATGCCACTGGTGGATTTTGTATTTGGTCCAGACGCTATTGACGATTTACCTCATATTGTGTCCCGCATGGAGCAAGGGGAGCAGAAAATAAAGGAAACTCGCTTTACAACCTCTGAACCTTATCATATTCAAACTCTGATTCGAAATCCTAAGGTATCTGCTTTCGTAAATATTATGAAGGGTTGTGACAATTTCTGCACTTTTTGTGTAGTGCCATTTACACGAGGCAGAGAAAGAAGCAGACCTCTCTCTCATATTTGTAAAGATGTGAAAAATCTGACGGAAAAAGGAGTGAAGGAAGTGACTCTTCTGGGGCAAAATGTCAATTCATACCGTTGTTCCGATTCTGGTTCTGATTTTGGCAAGCTTTTACTGGCTTTATGTGAAAAAACAGATATTAAAAGGCTTCGTTTTACCTCTCCGCATCCAAAGGATTTTAATGAAGAGCTTATTGATATTATGCAATCTCACAGAAAAAAAATAATGCCCGCCATACATTTGCCCGCTCAGTCAGGAAATTCGCGTATTTTGGAAAAAATGAACCGAGGCTATACTAGGGAGGAATATATTAAGAAAGCCAAAATGATTTTAAATGGAATGCCAAAGGTCGCTCTTTCCACTGATTTAATCGTAGGTTTTCCCGGAGAAACTGAAAGGGACTTTCAGGATACTTTGAGTTTGTTGGATGAAGTGCCTTTTGAAATGATTTATTCTTTCAAATATTCCCCTCGTCCTTTTACGAAAGCGGCCAAGTTTGAAAATCAGGTACCGGAAAATGAAAAATCCAAAAGACTTGCCCGTCTGAATCAAAAACACATTGAATTTGCTTTTTCCCGGTCAAAGGAGTATAAAAAACAGATTTTAGAGGTTTTAGTGGAGAAAAAGTGTAACAAAACAAGATATTTAACTGGAAGGTCTCCTCAAAACAAGGTAGTGCACTTTTACGGCCCTGAGCACTTAAAAGGAAAAATTGTTTCGGTGAAAATTCACAAAACCTACCCTCAAGTGCTTTATGGAGAATTATTGTCATAATTTTTAAGATATAATTTGCAGACAGGCAAAAAATAGGTTTTAAACTTGGAAAAGCTGTTTAATGATAAGGAGAGTTATGAAAGAAGAAATCAAAAAAGAGGTAAAAACCCCTGTTGATAGATCTGGTCCTATTCTGGAAAAAGCAGTAGACGCTTTGAAAGAAAAATCCAAGTTCCATCAGGAACAAACAGAAAAAGACAAATGGGTAGAGGTCATTCCTCACGGATTGGTGGGAGGTATGATTCCCAATCTTTGTTTGATGGTTTTTAAGGAAAAAGAAGGTTCAAAAAGGTTTGCTGTTTCGCTTTCCCGTTTGCAGGGGCAGATTTTTGTTCATCAAAGTATGCGCCGGGAGGAGCCTTTTCATTTTCTGGGTGAGCTTTTAAATGCCATGAAGGTAAAAATTGAAAAATGCTATTTTTTAAAATGCGAAAAAGGAAACATTAATACACAAGTGGTTGTGAGTGGTCATCCGGTTGTTCGTTCCATGAATCTATATGCTGATGATGTTATTCCCTTTGCGATTTATTCTGCCAGTCGTTTTTACTGCACGGAACAATTTATGATGGATATGCTGGATCAAAAAATGGAACAGCCTTTAAAAAAAGGCTCCGTGAGAAAACCCATGTATCTTAACTAATTTCATTTAAAAAAATACTTTCCATATCACTTAATTTCTGGTAAGAGGCTAAAGGATAATGAGAGAGGACTTTTTCCGTCAGGCTCAACAAGAGGCTCTTACTTTTGATGATATTCTTATCCTTCCAGGGTATTCTGAAGTTCTGCCAGCTCAAATTTCAACAAAAACGCGTCTTACAAAAAATCTTGTTCTCAATAATCCTGTTATTTCTGCCGCTATGGATACTGTTACTGAGCATAAAATGGCACAGGTGATGGCGCAAAACGGCGGATTTGGTGTGATCCATAAAAACATGAGTATTAAAAGCCAATGCTATGAAGTGCAAAAAGTGAAAAAGTATGAAAGCGGAATGATCTTAGATCCCATTACTCTTTCTCCTTCAGCGTCCGTTTATAAAGCTCTGGAATTGATGAAAAAGCATTCTATCAGTGGAGTTCCCATTACAAAAAAAAATCAGCTGGAGGGAATTTTAACTAATCGGGATCTCAGATTTGAAGTAAATCTGAATCAGCCTGTTTCCCATATTATGACTTCCAAAGAAAAACTGATTACGGCCAGAGAGGGGACCACTTTGGAAAAAGCAAAGGAGATTTTACATAAACATCGTATTGAAAAACTACCTGTTACGGACAATAAGGGAGCTTTAAAAGGTTTAATCACTATCAAGGATATAGAAAAAGCCACAGCTTTTCCGTTTGCCACCAAAGATAGGCATGGTCGTCTGTTTGTGGGAGCGGGAATAGGTGCAGGATCTGACGAAAAACAGAGAGCAGAAAAACTGATTTCAGCAGAAGTGGATCTTTTATGTGTGGATACGGCTCATGGTTTTTCAAAAAATGTAATGGATATGATTTCTTTTTTAAAAAACAAATACCAAGATACAGTTATCATGGCAGGCAATGTGGCCACAGGAGATGGAGCGATGGCTTTGGCTTCTGCCGGTGCGGATATTGTTAAAGTGGGCATGGGTCCTGGGAGTATATGTACAACCAGAGTGGTTTCTGGTGTGGGAGTTCCTCAGGTGAGTGCTATTTTGAATTGCGGGCGTGTACTTGAAAAAAAAGGAAAAGCTTTAGTGGCGGATGGAGGATTAAAACATTCCGGGGATTTTACAAAAGCCATAGCTTTAGGGGCACATGCCGTTATGGTAGGGAATATGTTGGCTGGTTCAGAGGAAAGCCCCGGAGAGATGGTGCTTTATCGTGGTAGAGCTTATAAAGCTTACCGGGGTATGGGGAGTTTGGGTGCCATGAAAAAAGGTTCCAAAGATCGTTATCGTCAGGAAAATATTTTTGTCTCTGATAAAATGGTTCCGGAAGGTGTGGAGGGGAGAGTTCCTTATCGGGGTTCTGCCGGTGGCGTTTTGTACCAGATGGCGGGAGGGTTAAAAGCCGGGATGGGATATTCTGGTGCTAAAAATATTATTGATTTCCAAAACAAAGCTCAATTTATAAAAATAAGTTCTAAAAGTTTTTCTGAATCACATATCCATAATGTGAACATTACGAAAGAAGCTCCTAACTACCGGTTGGAGTAGATGCTTTCAGCGGTTATAAAAAAGAGACCAATACAGTCTCATAGAAGATGCAACTAGGGTGGGTGATCATTTTTTTCTGGGATTTCGGCTTTTTTCGCTCTAAGTTACTGGAATAACAAAGTTTTCCTCTGATTATTCTCCATGTGGCCGCCAGGCAGAGCACCACGGCTTTAGCCGTGGGAGTCTATAAACTTTTGTGCAAATCATTCCAAAAAGATCAATTGCATTGACAATCTCAGTATCAAAATAAAAAACACGGCTCAAGCCACCGTATTTTCTTGCCGTGTGTATTGAGCTATCACCAATCGCCACAATACCTAAAACATTATATGAACAAGCCTCACCGGTGGCTTTTATATCCCCTTTATTGTAAGCCACACCACCACTTTCTGTTTGAACACTCACAAATGCCGAACCGGTTTTTGAAAACAAACCCGTACTAGCGCAACCACATAGATCTAAAAAGAAAATAATTACTGTATATTTCATTTGTATTTATCTTTTCGGCACTTCCGGGCCATAAGATTATTTTTTTACCAAGGATTAAATATGAAACTTGGCTTTGTATATTTTTATTCTTTCATTACAGCATTATTTCCATTTTAAAATCACCTCACTGTTTTTGATGCTATTACTTTTGAATTTGAATTTCCCGGCATAACTGTAGTATCTGGAATACTACCACCTGAAATCGGGGTTTCCGCACTAGAACCAGAACATGATGCTTTTAGATGATTAAGCTCTGCCTTTACCCGTAAATAGTCACTTTTCCATTGTTCAATTTCTTTAGCAAGAGTACTTGATCCAGCTGGTAGTCTTTTTACTGCTGGCGTTGGAGCTATCCCAATGCTACGACTGAACCTTACATCTTTTTCAGGACCACCACCACCGAAACTTTTTAGTGGAGGGGGTGGAGGTATAGAGGGACTTTGATACATTACTTTTGGTTTAAACCAAACGCCACCACCGGAAATTACTGTTGGTTTTGGTGGAGATACAAGAGCTTTACGCTTTACTCGCACTGAGGATGAACCCCCGCTGTTGGTTGCTCTAGCCTTCCTTTCGGCGGCTCTTTGGTATGTAGTTCCGTGTGACCCCACAGCTCCAAAACCAAAAGCCGATATACTGAAAACTGCAAAAAATGGCATCAATGTTATGGATAAAATAAACTTCATAAAACCCTCCTTTTTTTATTTCCATTCAGAATACACGCTTATTTCCCGGACTCATAAAATCTTGGTAAAGAATATTTATTTTTCTGCTTATCTTCTCAAAATGAAACACTTACCTATTTATTGTTTAAACAAGTGAATAAAAAATAACTGGAATCATAAAGAAAAGGGGGGGGGCATCATACATCGCGGTGGGTGGGTCTCCATCTTTTCCCGCGGGAATAAGTGCATAAAAAGGGGGTTTTGAGCCGGGGGGAAAACCGTAACCCCCCTTTCGCGATATACAACCGACCCCGGTTGATTATGATTACCTTAAAACGAAAAAGCCTGTCTGAGATTAAAACAGGCTTCTTCTAACCAAAGGAAGTTATGAAAATTATAATGTAGAAGATTATCTGCCTCCTAGACAGTAAAGTGTTTATTCATTTATTATGTTTTCTACAGGATCATCATCAACAATAACAAAACCTCTTACACCTATTGAGTATAAATAATACGCTGCGAACCGATCAACTTTTGCCTTGCCAAAATCTGTATTTTTAATATCCCCGTTATCTACGAAAAAATCCGCCAGATACAAATTCGCCTCTCGCAAATTCGCACCACGCAAATTCACATTACGAAACTTCGCCATAGACAAATTCGCATTACTCAAATCCGCTCGGTACAAATTCGCCCCGCTCAAATCCGCAGAGTGTAACTTCGCCGCCCACAAACCCGCATAACTCAAATCCGCAATACGCAAATCCGCATTACGCAAATTCGCCTCTCGCAAATTCGCCATAGACAAATTCGCAAGCCACAAATTCGCCCCAGTCAGATTCGTATTACTCAAATTCGCCTCTCGCAAATTCGCCATAGACAAATTCGCATTACTCAAATCTGCACCACTCAAATCTGCACCAGATAAATTGCACTCATGCCTTCCGGGCGTATAGATATAGTCTCGATAATTATCAATATTACAGGTAGTCTTAGCCTCATTCTGGCCATAGCTCAAAGCTCCTAAGCTTAAAAATAGTAAAGTAATTATTAATTTCATTAGTGACCTTCCTCATCTTCAACAACAACAAAACCACTTACACCTTGTGAGGTTAAATAAGCACCCAAATCCGGATCAACTTTCGCATTTGTAAAATTCGCACTACGCAAATTCGCCCCTTGCAAATCCGCACCTTGCAAATTCGCCCCTTGCAAATCCGCTCTGTACAAATTCACTCTTTGCAAATCCGCACCTTGCAAATTCGCTCTTTGCAAATTCGCTCGGTACAAATACGCCCCGCTCAAGTTCGCCCATTGCAAATTCGCTCTGTACAAATTCACTCTTTGCAAATCCGCACCTTGCAAATTCGCATAGCTCAAATTCATTCTGAACAAAAATGCCCCTTCCAAATCGCACTGATGATCTCCGGGCGTATAGATATAGTCTTTATAATTATCAATATTACAGGTAGCCTCATTCTGGCCATAACTAAAAGCTCCTAAGCTTAAAAATAGTAAAGTAATTATTAATTTCATTATTTACCTTCCTCCTCATCAACAACAATAAAACCACTTATACCTTGTGAAGTTAAAAAAGTCGCCAAGTCCGGATCAACTTTCGCATTGTAAAAATTCGCCCTTCGCAAATTCGCTCCTCGCAAATCCGCCCCGCTCAAATCCGCCTCTGTAAAATTAGCCTCTCGTAAATCCGCATTTCGTAAATCCGCAAAGTTAAAAAGAGCATTACTCAAATTCGCGGCGATCAATTTCGCCTCGTACAAATTCGCCCTTCGCAAATCCGTATTTCTCAATGACTTACCAAAGAACCACTGAGAAAAAAATCCAGAAGCAGAGGATGCAAAGATAAATCAGCCAGTATCAATTTCGCCCACTGCAGATTAGCCCCGTACAAATTCGCTCCTCGCAAATCCGCTTCGTACAAAACCGCATTTGCCAGATCGCACTGATGATTTCCTATCGTATAGATATAGTCTCGATAATTATCAATATTACAGGTAGCCTCATTCTGGCCATAGCTCAAAACACCTAAGCTTAAAAAAAGTAAAGCAATTATTAATTTCATTATTTACCTTCCTCCTCATCAACAACAATAAAACCACTTATACCTTGTGAAGTTAAAAAAGTCGCCAAGTCCGGATCAACTTTCGCATTAGTCATATTTACATCAGTAAAATTCGTGTCACTAAAATACACAAAACGCAAATCCGCCCCAGTCAGATTCACCCCAGTTAAATTCGCCTCTTTAAAACCTGAAAAACGCAAATCCGCCCCAGACATATTCGCCCCAGTCAAATCTGCCATTAAAAAATTTGCGTCAACCAATATCGTTTCCCGCAAATCTGCACCAGTCAAATCTGCTTTATAAAAATTTGAACCTACTGCATGTGCCTTATGTAAATTTGCAAAACTCAAATTTGCCTCTATTAAATTCGAAAAATTCAAAGTAGCATTACTCAAATTCGCCTCTCGCATATCCGCTCCTTGCAAATCACACTTAAATATATCCTTCCTTTCTTTATATCTATATTCATTAAAATAATTATTTATATTACATGAAGAAGAGCCAGTGACCCGGTCATACAGGCCATACAAATCATAAATAGTCGCCATAATACCAATAGGAGTGTCACTTTCCACCTGTCTAGAAGATTGTTCAGCCTCATTCTGGCCATAGCTCAAAGCACCTAAGCTTAAAAATAGTAAAGTAATTATTAATTTCATTATTTATCTCCTTTGTTTAAGTTTCTTTGAATAATACAGGTGTTTATGAAAAACACTTAATAAAAAAACAAGCCCGTGTAATCTTTACATGGTTGTACAATGATTGAACAAAGAATCTGGCCTCTTTCCTTTCAAGAAGCCATTTTTAGACCGTTTTTTAATAAAATTCCAAGTCGCCAGATATGTTTTAAAATATACAAAATAGGACGAGTTGTCAAATCCCTAGCATCTTTTGACACATCTAAAGGAGGTCCATGCGTTTTTCTTTTGCGGATTTGTCAATAAAAGTTGTGGCTTCTGTTTTAAGGTTGGTCCAATCAAAAAGTTTCATTTCTTCTTTTGAGAGAACGAGGCTTAGGATATCCACACAATACTTGGTTTGCGAGTAGACTTCTTTGAATAAATGATCATGTAAAAAATTTTCCCAAAATGAAAAAAACCGTCTAAAGAGGTATGTAATGACAGAAAATGCAGTTATTCAAGAATTAAAAAAAAATTCTAATTCAGCTGTTTGTTTATCAAAAATAATGTTTGTAAAATACTTTCCCGATCTGCCTGTATTTGCCACTTTTGGGGAGTCATCAGCCAGTTGCTGAAACGAACAGGAGCACTGATTTTATTGTGTTCGGGAAAAACAGGAACTTCACCGTAATGAAAAAAATAGGTTATAAAAGCAAAAGCTTCTCTTTTGGTGTAGATGAGAGGCATGTCATCAATAAGAGTTTGTTCAAAAACATTCAATAAAGGTTCCAGTTCTCGAGTACTTAAATCTTGGGAGGAGTCTCTATCCAAATATTCCATTGTATTTTCCTGATAGTGCACAAATAAAAATATTTCAAACAAATCCTTAAGAGAAAGTTCCTCTTTGGCGTTTTGAAAAGAGTGTAATTGGCCTATGTAGGAAATTCTTTTTTCTTCATCTTGTGACACACTATCCAGCAGATGTGGAAATCCCTCAAAAATGTTTGTGGGCAGATATTGTAGATGATTCCAGACACAGTCTGCACGAAGGTGGTAGGGTGTGGAACCTTTACAATTTTGTATGATTTCCTGGCTTGCGAGAACGGTCCCTAAAGAGGATGTGAAAATAGAAAACAGTTCTAAAATTTCTTCTTCTTGCAGAATTTTATCTCCGTTGGAATGAGAGGTTAAAAAGTCGCCATGTTTAAAAACCTGAAAACCCAAGTGTTGAAAAGATTCCCAGTTCATGTCTTTGTAAATGGAAACGCTAAGAGCCGTCCATTCTTTTATCATTGTATTCCATAGTTGTTGATTGATCTGCTGTTGTTCTCCTCTATTTGTATAGGCGGAAGTCATCCACTTCATTAGATGAGCCTGCCAATTCAGGTAGCTGAGGAGGGGAATGTTCTCAGTTCTATTTGTGTAAAATTGCAATCGTTTGTCAGCAGTAATGTTCAATCTTCTGGTCAGCCATTTATGAGGAGAACCAAAAAAAGAAGGTATTTGGGATGTTCGTCTTATGATGTTTTCAGTATTGATCCAGGAGTTCATGTATTGTCTTAAAATGTCAAAGTGCGAATTAATAATGCGATTACTGTTGTTCCCAGATTGAGACTCATGGATGGTTTTTGCTGATGTAACAGTAAATGTGATGTCAGAGAAACTGACTTTTAAATCCGGTTGTTTAAAATTCAGATTGTGGTTACAGGTTTTTCTAGTCGTTAGAGGCTCCAACAGGAAACAAAATGCAGAACGCAAACCCAATCGGAAAATAGGCTGGGATATATAGGGTAGAAACCATGTTCTGCGGGCCAATTCATCAATATCGTATAAAGAGATGCCATTTTTTTTCGATTTTTTATAGGTTTCCTGCACGAGGTTTAAAGAGTACGATAGAAAGTGTTGCACATGTTGAATAACACGGGTGTCCAGCCAAAATCTTCCCTCTAAAAACCTTTTATGGTAAAACCAAAGAGACATAAGTTTGGAGAATGAATCTAAAAGAAACGGATATTCCACGCTGTGGATAATATGTTCTGATGAGTTCAAAAAAATCTTTTTCCACTGACTGAGCATTAACATGGCCGGTTTCCAATATTGTAAATGAATACTTGTAAAACCCAGTGTTTTTAAATTTTGTGGTAATTTGTTTAAAAGAGACAGGTTAGAGGCAAAAGATACCCGGGATAATTGAGAACCTAATTCAGATAAATTGGTTTTCATTGTGTTAGTGGCGGTTAACAGCTTTGCTCTTTTTATGTTTTTTTTATTTAGTATCTGGATGAGCAGGGGAATCGTGGTAATCATGGATTGCATTCGTTTTTTGAAGATAGACAGAATGTGCTGACTGATGGCGATCTCCTGCCGGCTCAACCGGTTTGGATGACCTCCGATAAAGCTGGTTTTGAGATTGAGTATCACTTGGCTGATAGTCGTGGCTCTGGTTCTTGCTTCGGCTTCAGTTTGAGGGTTGTTTTGTCCGAATCCCATGAGCAATATAAAACGGCTTAACTCTGTTTGTGTGTAATATTGTGGATTTTCCGTTTCTGTATGATTCAAAAAAACATTAATAATATTGTTGATGCACTCGAAAAAAGATTCCAATTCCCTGATATGGGATTGACCAGAGAAATAACGGGAAACAAAGACTTTGTTTTCATCAAAACAGGAGGTTTCACTGAAAAAAGAAAACCCCGGAGCAGAGTGAAAAAATATTATGAGCGGAATCAAAATACAGAGTAAATTAAAAGTCATAGCTAATCCCTCCAAAGATTCGGCTTTTATTTGTGTATACTCCTATATCCTCTTGTGTTTGTTCAGCGGAGAAGGGAAATTCAGAGAAAATCAAGTCACTGGAAAGAAAAACAGAAAAAGCTCCATCGAGTGTCCAGGCGAAGTGAGCAGAGAAAAGAAAATAATCTTTCAATAAGTGATAAATAAGTCGGATTTTGATTTGTATTTCTTGTGTGTCTTCAAATTGTATTTTGTGATTAATACCTACACTGGCTGATCGGGAAAACTGGAACAGGTCATCACGAAAGAATTGCTTTTCTATACCTGGAAAAACTTTTGATAAAAGATTCTTTTTTTCCTCAGCGGGATAAAACTGATGAGTATATCCTGCATGCAAGGTGGTTTCTTCGTAAGGATCTTTCACATGAATTTCCCCTTTAACGGAAATGTGCCATTCGTTCCGAGGTTGAAAAAAAACCCAGCTTTTATTTTCCAAAATATACTCTTCAGGGTGATTGTAGGTAAAAGAGGTTTTCAGTCGGTAATTTGTGTTTTGTTGCGCATTACTTTTTTGACTTGAACTGTCCAAGGTGAATCCTCCACTAAAAAGATGGTGGTGGAGCATTACTGTTTCCACCGGGACATCCATTAAATAGCCATCTTTAAAGCTACCTTTCAAATTTTCCTGCAAACGCATCAAAAAAAGTCCCTTTAATTTTAATTTGTTCATGGGCTTATAGGCATAAGAGAGATAAAAACCTTCATATTCCGCATTTATTCCCAAAGACAGCTTAAAAAAGTCCATGAAAGACAACTCTTTCATTTTGTAAGCAGGCACGAAATTACTATTGCCTATTTTTCCCGAAGGAGGAGGGGTGAACCAGGGATTGTCAGAAGTGATTTTCCCGTTTTCGTTTTTGAAAGGGGGAGGAAAATCAGGGAGAAAAATAAAAGAGCCAAACAGGCTTGTTTTTCCTCCTTTAAAGTTGAAATCCCTAAATAATCCAGTTAAGCCTGCCCATTCAGGCCTTAGAGCATCATCAGTATAGGCTGGTTGCCACAAACCTCTGTTCCAGAAAGAATCCGCCCAATCCCATTCCATTGGCTGTCTGCCAATAATCCACTCTCCATCCGGTCTTTTGAAGTTTAAGTGAAACTGATAAGGTCGAAAATAGTGGTGGTTTTCATAAATACTGTAGGTGTAGCTGGCTTTTATGGCAAATATGGGGTGCTGTAGCCGTAAATGTGCACTTGTGAAATATCGTATTTGATCTTCAGTAAAAAATTTCATGGCTTGAGTGTTAATTTGAAATTTATAAAATTCTGATTTATTTGCTTGAGATTCATTTTTTGATCGAGATTCATCCCTTTTTTGAGATTTATTCTCTGTCTGGGACTCTTTATTCGAGGGCCAGGGAAAAGCCAGCCCATTTATGGAACAAATCAGACAGAAAAGAGCACAAAACCCGGAAAAAAATATACGATTGTTCAAATTAGTACTCCTGATAATGGTTTTTCTATTTTTTATCAATCTATGTGACTGTATAAAATAACACTGATTTTTTACTTTTTTATGTTGAAAACTCTGTATATTTTACTTCTCCCGGAAAAGGATTTTGAAAATACGGTAATTTTCAACATATTGCATATTGTAGTCATTGTTAATTTGAGCATAAGTTATCTTGGATTATTGATGAATCTGCGATAATTGTAAATTTTTTAATTGTTTTTAAGTTTGATTAGGCCAGTTAGAGTGTAATTTTTTTATGTTGGTTTAGTTTTTAGTCAATTTTGGCCACTGGATTCAGAGGATTTGAGATTCAGTGTATTTTTAAAAGGAATTTTTTTTTGTAACCGGTTTTTTGAGGTTTTAGAGATTTTGGAGGTTTTTTGTATAGATATTTATTTGTTTTGTGTATTTTATTTTTTATTTCTTCGGCAAAAGCGCGGTTTAATCTGTCTTTCAGGTATTCCACTTATCTTACATCCAGTAATTTAGAGGGACAGTTAGATCATTACATGGATATAGGCTTGCATTTTTTGCACAAGGATATCTGGAATTCTTGGTTTTATAACGCAGAAATAAAGTCTCTTTTTTCCGTGGATGAGAGCAATCAAAATTATATAACTGCTCCTAATTTATTTATGGGCTATGTATTATCAGAAGTTTTGAATGGTTATGACTTTAATTTTGTTTTGGGACGCCAAACGGGATTAAATAATATTATAAAACCTGAAAAGCCAGAAAGTGGTGCAAACTCTAGGTGGTTTTCCTCTGAGTCTTGGAGTGTGATGGATGAAGTATGGCAATTAGGTTTATGGGAAGGGAGAATTAATTGGGATTATCTGGAGTCTGAACAAAAAGGTTTAACAGGAGCTTTTTTTACGATCGGGAAAGAGCGATGGTTATTTACTTTATTTTTGTCTGGTTTGTTTATGCCGGATCAAGGTCCTTCTGTTGAGATTAAAGAAGGGGAAGTTAAATCGGCGAACCGGTGGTTTATTCCCCCTCAATCTGAGTTTGTACTTTTTAGCCAGAAAATTGAAGCTTTTTACTGGCTCAGAAAGCCCTATTTGAAAAATGTGGTTTTAAATGACAGCGTGTCTGCCAGATTTCGTTTTGGGAGCAAGGATAGTGAGTGGTTTAGTTTGGCTTATGGTTACAAACCAGTGAATCAAATTTATTTTAAGGTTGATGGTGGGTTTTCTATAGATAAAAAAGCGGTTAATAGTGTTATTCATTATCAGTCTTTTAAACATTCTTTGTTTTCTGTGGATTTTGGAGTGAAAAAAGATATTTTAAAAACTGTGTTTTCAGTTACTCAGGAAGTGCCTCGAAGACCTCAAGTGCCGAAAGATTGGATTGTGCCAGTTTTGCCACAGGCTTTATTTTTTTCCACTTATATGGAATTGAATTTTGGCAAATACCATTGGCCCATTCAGTCATTGAATGTTAATTTTCTTTACTCGCGCTTTATGGAGCAAAAGGATCACACAGATTCTGTTGGGTCAGACAGTTTGGAGCTGGATATGAATGTGAACCGCTTTAAACTCTATCGAGGGTTTTCCGTATCCGTCCATAGCAAGGAGTTTCATTGGAAAAAACAGGCTTTTTCATTTGGTGTGAGTTATTGGCATTCTCTTCCTGAAGAGGGTGGGTGGTTGAATACATTTTTAAAGTGGCATATCACTCCTCATTGGGTTGTTGAATCAAAACTTGATATTTTGGGTGCTAATAATATAAAACAAAATAGTTTTTTTAATTCCTATAAGCATAATGATCGCGTTAAAATTAAAGTGACTTATCTCATTGATTAAATTTAAATTTTTAGACTGAAGAAGAAAAATGAAATTACAGAAAATATATATTTTAGGACAAATAACCTCAAAAATAATTTTGACTCTGAAAATCTTATTTTTAGCTATGGCTTTGAGCGCGCTTGGTTGCAGTTTGCGGGTGGGGGAAGACACTTCATCCATGAATATTACAAGTTTTTCCTCTGGCTGTTTAAATGGAATGAATAAAAAAATAGAGCTTTATCTGAAAGGTCGCCTTGCTGATGAGCAGATTAATCAAGTATTTAACTGTGCTAGGACAGCGTTGGTGCTTTTTAAGGATCGTGTGAGAGGACATAAAAAAGGGGAATTTACTCCTCAGGAATTGAGAAAGTTTATTCAGGATTTGTTCCTGCAGGATCAGGTTATTAATAACACTTTGCTATCCCAGCTGGTTCGTTTAAAACAAATTATCATCGGAGGAGCAGGAGATAAATTAACTATATCAGATATAGAGAGATTTATTACTTTTGTGGATGTTTTAAAGAAAGAAGTTGTCTTCTTTCAACCCTATATTCGTGCGTTAAATATGTCAGACAGGCAGGAGATGGAAAGTGACAATAATGAAAAATTGCTTGATAAAATTGAAATTGAAGAGGATTTAAAGGAGTCAGTCAGTCGTATTTCTGTTTTTATAAAACGATTTTCCAACCCTTATCGTTTCGAGGATATGAAAATTTTGGTTCGGGAATTGGGTTTCTTTTTCAACCCTCAATATGATGTGTCTCTTTTGAAAGAAAAAATACAACTGATTGGGATTTTAAAACAGTTCATGGTTGGTGGATCAGCAGAAGTTATTGAACCCCAAGAATGGGAGAGCTTTCTCATGGGATCTTCTTATCTTGTTTCTCTGACAGTTAATTATCTTTTTTTAAAGAAACAACAACTTTTTATTTCTCCAGATGGAATGCGATATATCGCCATGATGCTTAAAGATTCATTGGATTTTTTATCTCTTGCCGTAAAAAATCATCCAAAGCATCGTATTGGTGAAACTGAGTTTTTAAAAGTCGCGGAGCATTTCAAACAAGCGGGAATAATGACAAAACAGTTAAAAACCAAAGCCACAAGAAATATATTTTTGATTCTGTTTGGAAAGATATTTAATACACAAAAAAGCAGATATGGAACTATTGAATTTACTCCTGATCATCTGAAAAAAATTCATCAGGCTATTCAGCCGTGGATAGGGATACAGACTTTTTTGGATGAGATATTTCGTAAAAACTCTTTTCAGGAAAATATTAATAACTTTTCAGAAATGGCGAGTTTTTTTCCATCCTCTGAATCTTTTTTGGAAGGACAGCATCTTATGGCGCAGATGTTTTTGCTTAAGCCTCTTTATAGAACAGGTCCAAAAATATATTTATCCGGTGAGTTTTACACAAAAGCCAACCTCAAAATAGATTATAAAAACATGACGATTTATAACTTTTTTCATTTTATCGCCATGATGATGAGAATGGGATATGAAAAAGACTATCCTGCAAGCCCTGGTATGACAAGTAAAGAGTTAGCAGATTTTTTTAGTGACTTTCAGATTATTGGGGAAAATCTGGGTTTGCTTCAAAAAATAAACAAGCAATATGCTTTGCAAGCTGGCGAACCTGAATTTATAGCGTCCAACATATTAACACCCAGCACGAAAGGATTTGATCATAACTGGCAAAAGGAAGAATATCTTACGGCAAATGAAGTTGTTGAATACCTAGCTTATGCTTTTTCTTTCGGGTTTTCTCTTGTAGAAATAGACACAGATCTTTTTCAGCTGTGTGGGAAGGATGTGGATGAATCTGATATGTTCGAATGGGATGTGGAAAGGTATGATTTGGAGTGCGTTCGACTTCATTTTTCGGGCTTATTAAAAAAGTATATGGGCAATATGCCGGATCTGCAAACAGTCCTAGCAAAAATGAGTAAGGAGCAAACGCAGAATTTAGTGGAAGCTCTTGTTGAAATTTCATACGAAACAAACACAGAGTATCAAAACGCCACTAGTTGGACGAAAAGTAATTTAAAAAATGCTATTATGGCAGTTTACTTTGTGGAAACAACTATTAATCGTTATGATGCAAATAAGGATTTGATGTTGCAGGGTGAGGAAACAATGAGTGCTTTTCCCGCTTTTAAAGGATACTTATCTCGTTCGCTGGTGTATATGCACTGTCAATCGTCAGATGCTTTGGTGGAAGCAGTATATGCTTATACTGTTGCCAAAACACAGCTCCCGGCCAGTAACTCATTGAACTGGTATGACAATATATTTTCATGGATACAATTACATACTTTTAAAATGTGGGATTGGGATTTATACTTGGATCGTGCGAAATTAACAAAGGTATTCTCTGTTATTGTTAAGGGTTTTTTAGCTCAAAAGAGTGTTCAGGAAGAAACTTCGGATATTACAAAGTGTTCTGAAAGAAATAAGGAGCAGATGTGGATTTATTCAGATGATGTGAATTTTTCTCCCTGATGTGTTTGAGTTATTTTTTGTGGAATTTATTTTTTTTTTGATTATACTTTTTTTCAGTCGAGCTATATCCATTGTTTTCTTTTGCACTATATTCTTTGTCTCCAGATCTGTAGCTCCTCCTGCTTCTTTTATGTCTTTTTATATTGCCACTTTGAAACTCAAATGAAGAATTATTTTGTCTATTCCATTTTTTTCTTTCCCGGCTTTTTTCATCTTTTCTTTTCCCTTTTCGGTAAAACTCATCTTTTGAAGGAATATCAGATTCCTTTTCAGAAACAGAAATTGTATTTATTTCCTGATCCTGCTCAACTAGAATACCACCCACGGAAGAGCTTTTTTCCGTGTCGTCTTTGGAGTTTTGCTTTAAAAATTGTTTTTTTATCATTCCACCTTGTTTTTCCCGTTCCACCTGTTCGGATAAATCAACAGTTACATCACCAAAACAAAATAGTTGACAGGATAATCGCCTGTTATCAATAAAATGTCCTCCACCAATTAATTCCACTTCCTTGGCTGAAGGAGGCAGTACATGGGCTTCTCCTTCCACTATGTAAACACGGCATTCCGCACAAGAGCACATTCCATTACAGGAAGAGCTTACAGGGAGTTGATTCTCCTTTGCCAATTCCATTACACTCTTCCCCGATTTTATATCCACAGATATACTTTGAGGTAAAAACTTGACTTTCATATTCTTCTCCTAAAACTTCTTATGTTTGCACCTTTATTTGCACAAATCTTCTCTTGCCTGCTTTCAGTGTAAATTTATCACCCAATTTCAAATTTATTTTTAAATTGCTGTCTTTTATTTTCTCCCCATTTATCTCCACAGCTCCACCTTGAATTAACCGCCGTGCCTCACTGGTGGAAGGAGAAAAACCAACTTTACAAATTAAATAACACACCCAAAAATCCTCAGCAGGAGCTACCTTGCGTTCTCGTATATCGTCCGGCACTTTACCAAAGGAAAATACATTTTTAAAATTTTCTTTTGCTTTTTCTGCTGAATGGAAACCATGAAAACGTTCCACGAAAAAGTATGCCAAATCCATTTTCACTTTCATGGGATGTGCCTGACCTGACTTCAAATCCTTTTTAATCTGTTCCATTTCTTGGCTTTTTTTGTCTGTCAGCAATTCATAATAACGAATCATCAACTCATCACTCAGTTTCATTGTTTTGCCGAAGATCTCCGAAGGAGAGTCCTCAATAGCGATATAGTTGTCATAACTTTTAGACATTTTTTTTACTCCATCCAAACCTTCTAAAAGTGGAACTGTTAAAACACATTGCAGTTCCTGCCCAGCTTTTTTTTGCAGTTCACGCCCCACCAACAGATTAAACAGCTGATCTGTTCCCCCTAACTCAACATCTGCTTTTAAAAAAACTGAATCATAACCCTGCAGAAGAGGGTACAAAAGTTCATGAATACATATAGCCTGTTTTGTTTCAAACCGCTTTGAAAAATCATCTCTTTCCAACATACGAGCTACAGTATATTTTCCGGCCCAGTGAATTATCTCCTGTGCCGACATTTTTTTCATCCAGATGGAGTTAAAGCACACTTTCGTTTTTTTTTCGTTCAGAATTTTAAATACCTGTCTGGAATAGGTTTTGGCGTTTTTTTCCACTTCAGATTCTTTTAAAACTGGCCGGGTTTTATCCAAACCGGAAGGGTCACCAATTTGAGCCGTGAAATCCCCAATTAGAAAAATCACCTGATGGCCAAAACTCTGAAACAACTTTAATTTATTTAACAAGACAGCATGACCTAGATGCAAATCAGGCCGACTGGGATCAAAACCCGCTTTAATGTTCAAAGGTTTTTGTTCTTTAAAACTTTTTTTCAGCTTTTTTAATAGATCCGCTTTTGAAATCAAATCAACTGAACCTCGGCAAATTGCCTCCAGCTGTTCTTCTGGCTTTTGTATAAAAACACTTTCTCTTTTTTTCACATTCCCAAAACCCTTTAAATCCACAAAAGTTATCTGGCTTGTTCAACTATTCTGCATTCCCTCACCACACTCACCATCAGCTGGCCAATTTCTTCCATTTCTTTTTTTATTTTTTGAGCGATATCCCTGCTTAACATAAAAGCCTGTTCATCCGTCACTTTTCCACTATCCACCAACACTCGAATTTCTTTTCCTGTTCTGATCGCAAAGCTTCCAATCACTCCGTCAAAACTGTTGGCAACAGATTCCATATCCTGCATTCTATTAATGTAATTTTCTATCACCTCTCGTCTTGCTCCTGGACGCTCACGGGAAAAATTGTAAGCAGACTGTACAACATGATCCAAAACAGACTGTGCCGGAACTTCCCCTCTGTGGCAAAGGATAGCCTGACAAATCACTTCTGATTCTCCCTGTTTTCGTGCATATTCCGAACCTACTTGCGAGTAACTACCCTTTATACGATGATCCACACTCAACCCGATAGCATGCAACAGACCAGCTCTTTTCGCATATTTCTCTTCAATACCTATTTCACCCGCAATCAAACCAGCCAGCTGAGCTACCTCAATACTGCTCTTTAAAACATTATTTCCCTCTATAAAACGGTATTTCAAAGAACCGAAACTTTCCACAAGAGCTGGTTTCACATCATGAATACCTAAGTCAAAACAAACCTGTTTTCCCTCTTCCATCATAGAAGTAAATATGTTTCTTTTAATCTTGCTCACCATCTCTTCGATTCGAGCCGGATGTACTCTTCCCTCTTCCAATAAATGGTTTATGGATCTCACGGCTACTTCTCTTCGAACAGAATCAAAACAGGAAATAAGAATGGCCTCCTGAGTTTCATCAATAATGATATCCACTCCACAGGCTGATTCCAAAGCTCTGATATTACGACCTTCCCGCCCTATAATCTTTCCTTTTGTTTCCTCATTTTCAATAGTAATGGAGGTGATTGTTTTTTCCGTGGAAACTTCTGAAGCGAAACGTGCAATCACCTGAGATAAAATTAACTTCGCTTGTTGTTCTGATTTTTTTTTCAGGTCCTCTGACATACGCATCAGCTGAGGTGCTATTTCTTTTTTTATTTCCTCTTCCATATTTTTCTTGATTTCCTCCCGCGCTTCTTCTTTCGTTAAACCTGTTGCTTTTTCTATTATCACATTTAATTCTTCTATTTTTTCATTTGTTTTCTTGGAGGCTCTTTCTAGCTGTCGTCCCAGTACTTTAGCTTTTTCCTTTTCTCTTTCCATATCCCTGATTTGAATTTCCAGATCCTCTTTTTTTCTTCTAAATTCTCTTTCCAAACGTGCTTTTCTCTTTTCTGCCTGATACTTCATATCTTCCGCTTGTTTCTGTTCTTTACGCGCAAGTATTTCCCATTTACTCTTTAGTTTACGCTCTGTATCTCGTGCTTTGGAAAGAGCATTTTTTTCAATGCGCAGAGCTTGAGATTTTGCCTGATTAATAATAAAGTTCATTTCTTTTTTTATATTCTTTTTTCTGCGTCCTTGAGAAATACGTAAATAAAAAATAAAAACCAAAGAACCCATGAAAAAACCGGTTAAGGCACTTGCTAAAACCCAAAATGAATCTGTCACTTTACTGCTCTCCTTTTACTCTTTGTTAGGATCCCGTTTGGACGAGATAACCAGAACAATTCAAACATTTTTATCATGTTCCTTACTTACAGGTTCATCTGAACTCAAAAAGTTACACTTCCTCTGCAAAAAACTGTGAGTGTTTTAAAGGAACAAGCAAAAAACAATCAGTGACGACAGCATCCACCTTAATATCGTGACTCTCATTTGGCAGAATCTCGTCTGATATTTGATGTACACCCGCCAAGCCTATCTTAATGCCTTTCGCCTGACATAAAACTCTGTCGTAAAAACCTTTGCCACGGCCCAGCCTGTGTCCTTCCCGATCGAAAGCCAATCCCGGAACAAGAAACACATCTATTTTCTGTAAAGGCACTTCTTCTTCGTTGGAAGGTTGCCAGCCTCCAAGCCAAGGACTAGGCTCCCAGCTTTGATCGTCCAACAAATCTGCAAAAACAAACTTCATTTCATTTGTTTTCTCCTTTATTTGAGGAAAAACAAATCGACATTTGTTTTTGTGTTTCTGCTGAAAACTTTCCGTTGACAGCTCACTAGGCAAAGCACGGTAAGTCGCCACAGTTAAATTCTTTTTCCATATATCCAGCTGAGAAAGAACTTTGGAAAGCTCTTGAGAAGCTTTTTTCAGTTCTGATTTTTTCCGGCTGTTATTTTTAGTTCTAAAGAGTTTTCTTTTTACCTCTTTAACACGAATGACAGAGTGATCTGTCTGATAAGAATAATATGATTGTTGCTTATGAAAGCTATTTATTGTTTTAGACACTATCAGTTTCCTCTTGCATTATCAAATTATTTGGCTTTTCAACCGTATTCGGTTTTGCCGTTATTTTGATATATTTGTAGAGGAAGATTTTAATTCAGAAAAAATGGATTGAACTGAAGACTCCATAAGGTTCATCTGTCGCCGTAAGGCCTGTTTGAGACAAACAAGCTCTTCAGCTATATTCAAGCAAGACAACACAAATGCTTTTTGCATGGATAAGTTCCGATTATACTCTTTTGAACAACGTATTTGTTGTTCCACTACTTGAACAATTTCATTCAAAGTATCGGGATTATGCTGAGATTTCAGCCTTAAAGAACAGTCTCCAATACAAACTTCGTATGTTTTTAATGATTTTTTTGAAACAGACACCATATTAAAATCCAAAATATTTAAAATTTTCCTCTTTCTTACTAAATTAAATGAAAGTACCGGAGAGGTCAATTTTTCAATATTAAAATCTGTTTAAAACTGATTAAAGCCGTTTAAAGCTGTTTTTCCAGCAAAAATATTTAAAAAATGACACAGTCTTTTGTCAAAAACCGGCAAAAAGTACATTGTTGGTTATCCGGGAAAAAGTCTTTTTAACGAATATGAAGTCCTGTGATGCGTTTTCAAAGAGATGATTAATGTAAATTTTACATTAAGAGGGTTGTTTTTTTAATGAAAATATCTTTTTTAAAGGTCTCTGTTTGTTTGGAATCATAACTACATATATAATACATTATGCGTTTTGAAAGTTATCATTTTTTACTGGCTTTTCTGCTGGTTTTTTTTCAATCAATGTCTTACGCAATGTCTTGTGAGGAGGCGTTTTCTGATTCTGGAGAGATGTTTTCCAATCCAAGCTCCTTTGCAGAGGCCATGACTAGGGGGTTGGTTCTCAGAGAAGGACAAGATGATCTCTTTAAGTTTTATCTTAAAAATTGGACTCCTTATTCTGAAAATGGCAGAGCAGGTCTGCAATCTGTTTTTGATATCTTGAAGCAAAATCCTTCGCTTTCCAAAATTCCTTTAAGAGACTATATTTTTGAGTTTGCCACAGTAAGAAAAGAAAGACCCCAAAGCCTTGTAAATTTCATTACATCTTTCAAGAGCAAAAGCAATCGGATACAGAACAATTTATTTCATATAGAGGCAAACTTGGGTTTTTGGATCAAAATGTTTAGAGGGCAGGAGCAAAACCCTAAAGCGGAAAAGAAAGCACTAAGGGAAAAAAGAAAGCAGGAAAGGCAAGATTTTATAGCTTGGCTCGATACCACATCCTTAAATAAAGAGCTGAGGGATTTTATAAAAAACCCCCAACAACCTTACAGAGAGCGAGTTATTGCTTTGTACAAGGCTCTAGCGGAGGTCCGGTCTGATTTTTTGAATGCAGAACAAAAAGCCAATGAAACTTCACCAGAGGGGTCTTATGAAAAAATCATACAAAGAATTTCTCAAGCGATGGTGGATTTAATTTATACATCTGGTTTTGGCAACAAAGCGTGGATGGAAGCACTTAAGGATGCCAATCCACAAGAAAACCTGAATGCTTTACGAAATCTTTTAATTGAAAGAGACAATATTGCTTTTGAATTGGGTTTTATGGGTCATTTTGCGGAGCTTGTGGAAAGCTTAAAGGCTAAAGTGCCGAATGATGCAGAGCTGTTATCAAAAATCACGGAGGATGTTCGCAGTCAACCTCATACTATTGAGGGGACAGAAGTTTTAAGGCTAAGGAGGCTTTCTCTTCAGGAATCGCCTTTCAGGTCCTGTATGGGAGGAGACTGTGCCACTAATACATATTTTGGAAGAGCTTTGGACCCTAATTTTCTTTACTTTACCTTAACAGACAGCTGGCACAGGTCTTCAGGCCATATTACTGTGGTCTTAGGGGAGGCTTTAAACTCTGAAGGTCAAAAAGTCAAAACAGCTTTTGTGGATAAGATTCAGAATATGGATACTCAGAGGCTTAAAGCTTTATTAGAGGGGGTACGATTAAGTGTGTTGGAACAAGGTTATGTGTTGGCTCTGCCAAAGGTGATAGGAGGTGAAAATGGTTTGTCGAATGAGTATTTGATAAACAATTATGTGGGATCGAGTATTCTTCCAGAGCTTCGAAGAAGTCTTACAGGCTTTAAGCCCCATGATCATGGCTTGTCTTTTTTTGGCCCTGTTAGGTATTCCAGAGCATACAGTAATTTGGAGCTTTTGGAGTTTGAAGGGGTAGGGTTGGAATTAGTGAAGATAAGACCTGGTGATGTTCCCACGCATAAGCAGGCCAGTTCGGGTTTAAATGTTCGATCTTTATATCAGCGGATATTGTCTTTTAAGGAATCCAACAAAGATGCGAAGCAATTGGAGTTTTTAAGTAATTTTTTAATTTTAAGGGAAGTGTTTAGCTTTTCCACTTCATTTTCCAGGGAACATTTATATTTTGTAATGAGGAGTAAGCACTTTTCTTTTCAAGTGAGAAAGCGGGCTTTTTACACTTTGATAGAGCTAGAGCCGAGGTTACAAGCAGAGGAGAAGGGTCAGACTGTTTTGGAGAGATGGGACTTTTCTTTTTTTAAAAGGGTTATTTCAGATGAGGGTGGTTTATTTTTTTCAGAAAGTGAAAGGCGAGCTTTATTAGGAGAGATGAGTAATTGGAAGAACACCACAGACTACAGAAGAGAGTTTATAAGGAAGTTCAGTGATTCTGAATTTGTTGACAGTGCTTATGAGCTTTCTCAGATTTTGGATCACTCTCTTTGGGGTAGGATTTTGGATAAGGGCTATATGTTACAGCAGAGTTTGGATGGTGTAATAGCCTTTCAGAAGGGGCGTCTGGAACAATCTGGAGGCCGGGAAAAATACAAGGACATAATGTTGTTGCTTTTGGAAAGAGGAGCAGATCTAAACCAGCGTCGTGGTTTTGGATATACAGCTTTGATGAGAGCTGTACAGAATAACACTATAGAAGTAATGCAGTTATTGTTGGAGAAGGGGGCGGATCCAAATATCCGTAATAATTACGGGGAGACAGCTTTCATATTGGCTGTACGAGCTGAAAATATAGAAGTAATGCAGTTATTGTTGGAGAAGGGAGCGGATCCGAATGTGCGTAATAATTATGGGAATACAGCTTTGATAGAGGCTGTACGGTCTGAATATGTTGATATAATTCGGTTTTTGTTGGAGAAGGGAGCGGATCCGAATGTGCGTAATAATACCGGACATACAGCTTTGACATGGGCTACACAATCTAAAAATATTGGAGTAGTGCGGTTTAGAGAAATAGTGAATTTGTTGATAGATGGAGGGGCGGATTCAAATATCTAGTCCTCCGTGAAAACCCCTGATAAAACAGGTTACTTAAAAGACGGAAAACTCATTATGATAGAAATATGTTAAAGGGTGTTTCACGCTCGACAAATTAGAGCTTTAAGCTTTCCTGTAACTCTTTAATTTTCTCTGCTGATACACCAGTGATTTCAATGATATCAGAAATCTGCATATTTTTTTTGAGCATATTCAAAGCTATTTGTTCCATGCCTGTCTTCAAACCTTTCTCCATGCCAGTCTTCAAGCCTTTCTCCATGCCTTGTTCTCGGCCTTTCTCCATGCCTTTGTTAAAGGCATAAGCTTTCTCTGCACGCTGATCTCTTAAAAATTTCTCCCGTGCCTCTTCTTCCCGGCGCAAATCCTCATCTTGGGACAAATCTTTTAAATGTTCCATTGCTCTTCTCATCTCTTCCCCCTTACTCGTTGATAATATATCCCACTCTCTTTTTCCTATGTGGCAGGACTCTTTTAAAAGATAGCACCATAAGTCCCGCAAATCAACTATCTCCTTCAGACTCTCTGGCCTCGCTCTCATAAACTTACTTAATTCCACAAACACTATCTTTTCATCATCGATCAAGGAAGAATGTGGCTCTTTATCCGATCGCAAAGAAAAGGAATTGATAAAATCTCTATACTTTTTTACCGGAAGAACATCAAAGTCTGTGAAAATCAAGGAATATGCAGGGCAAATACTGCTGTAATCTGCTGACTTCTTTAAACTCTCCGTGTAAAGTCTAGACCAATAAAAAAGCACTCTTTTCAAAAAACCTATTTTTAAGACAGACTGTATTTCCACATTCACAGTTTCTCCGGTACTGAGTCTTATTCTCAAATCCAGAACAATTTGCTTGTTGTCTGCCAAAGAGGGATAAAGGGAGCTATCTAAGAGAGTTAATGTTTCTTCATCAACAAGGGAATCCAATGCTTTTTTATCTCCTATGAAGGATATATCTTGCACTTTTTGATTGGGAGGAAGAGGCAAAAAGGCATTTAAAAGAGATTTCAGGACTTCTTTGTTTTTAGAGAAATAGGTCTTGAACATGAGGTCCTGGCTTAAGTTTAAAAATTTGCTACGATTTGTTTTCATGGTAAAGCTCCTTTAAAAAAAGTGGTTTATTGTTAATAAATAGTTCATGCAAAATCCGTGCCAAAATGATCTCGAGGGTTTGATATCGCTAAACATGGTTTTTATGGGAGATTTGGCAAACGTATTATCTTAAGTGGCCCGTGAAAAAGAGTGTTTATATGTACAGCTTATTTGCTCATACTTCACCGCTCGGTCTCAAACATGCGTTTTGCCACACACGCGTCTTTCAGTCGCGGTGTGCTCAAAGCCGAACTCGCCAAAGCCTTAAAATAAAGTCTGCTGGCTGTTGGGAAGGCTATGGCTTTCTCCATAATAGTTGTATCCACTATCACTGTCTTAAGCTCACCTCGCTCAGCAAGAGAGTAAGCTTTTCCTTTCCCATTCTTTGTCTCCAACGGGTTAAAGAGCTTCGATCTAAAGACGGAAAACTCATTATGATAGAAATATGTTAAAGGGTGTTTCACGGGTGACAAATTAGAGCTTTAAGCTTTCCTGTAACTCTTTAATTTTCTCTGCTGATACACCAGTGATTTCAATGATATCAGAAATCTGCATATTTTTTTTGAGCATATTCAAAGCTATTTGTTCCATGCCTGTCTTCAAACCTTGTTCCATGCCTTCTTCTCGGCCTTTGTTAAAGGCATAAGCTTTCTCTGCACGCTGATCTCTTAAAAACTTCTCTCGTGCTTCCTCTTCTCGGCGCAAATCCTCATCCTGGGACAAATCTTTTAAATGTTCCATTGCTCTTCTCATCTCTTCCCCCTTACTCGTTGATAATATATCCCACTCTCTTTTTCCTATGTGGCAGGACTCTTTTAAAAGATAGCACCATAAGTCCCGCAAATCAACTATCTCCTTCAGACTCTCTGGCCTCGCTCTCATAAACTTACTTAATTCCACAAACACTATCTTTTCATCATCGATCAAGGAAGAATGTGGATCTTTATCCGATCGCAAAGAAAAGGAATTGATAAAATCTCTATACTTTTTTACCGGAAGAACATCAAAGTCTGTGAAAATCAAGGAATATGCAGGGCAAATACTGCTGTAATCTGCTGACTTCTTTAAACTCTCCGTGTAAAGTCTAGACCAATAAAAAAGCACTCTTTTCAAAAAACCTATTTTTAAGACAGACTGTATTTCCACATTCACAGTTTCTCCGGTACTGAGTCTTATTCTCAAATCCAGAACAATTTGCTTGTTGTCTGCCAAAGAGGGATAAAGGGAGCTATCTAAGAGAGTTAATGTTTCTTCATCAACAAGGGAATCCAATGCTTTTTTATCTCCTAAAGCGAGAAGGAAGGTGAAGATGCTCAGGTTTTAGAGGGAGAATTGGCGAAAGCCCAAGAGGCTGAAAATGGTCAAGGTCTTTCATGGGATAAAATAAAGCCTGATAATGTACATAAGCGTGTTAGTTCTTTTGGTTCTCTGCATGATGATATTTTTAAACGAATTTCCGATCGTATTTTTGTTATGTGCAGTACGGATAAACTCATTGATTGCAAAGGTTTTAGGTGAAAATAATCATTTGCATAACGGATAATAACATAATAAAGAATACAATAAAAAGTCAGACAAAACTGAAGCCAGCAATGACAGAAAAAATTTTCTTAAGGTTTATAAACCTGATTGATTAAGAAAAGGTGATAGCTCAAATTAAAAAACGCCAATATTTCTGTGTTTTTTTATAAAAAATATTTGATTTTACAAATTTTATTTAGTAGCTTACTCAGAGTAAAGAGGGTCTGAGAAGGCCCTCTTTTTTTGTGTTTGATTTTTTTAAGACTTGAATAGTGATTCGTGATTAAGCTATTAACACATTGTTATCACTTGATTTTTTGAAAAAAGGATTTGGAATTTGGGAGCATAAATGCAAAAGAACAGTTGTAAAAAAACTAAAAGGGAAAAAGAATCATCTGATTTGAAATTAAATCAGATGATTAATACAGCTGGCAAAATGAACAAGGTGCGTATTTATGATATAGAGTTCAAGGCCAATCTGCTAAGAGTATATATTGCCAGTGAAAAAAATCCTGTTGACTTGAACCTTTGTGGTAAGTTTATGGAATCCTTGTTATTTTTACTGGAGTCGGAAGGAATGAAGAATATCAAATGTGAAGTATCCAGCCCAGGTTTGGAGAGATTTCTTAAAAAAGACTGGCATTTTTTGTCGGCTGTTGGGGAAACTGTAAAAATTCACACTAGCCAGCCAGTGACTTGTTATGATAAAAAATCAGAGAAAAAGAGGCAAAAAACGATATTATATGGAAAGCTATGCAAGTTTGAGAACAATATAATAAGCGTAAATGATGGTTTTTTGAATTGGACAATTCCTGTAAATATTATTACAAAAGCGCGTACAGTATTTTAGTTTAGGCAAAAAAAAGGAGCAAAATATGAGTACAATAACAAATGTTTTTTCTGAGTTGGGTAGGCTTATTGATCAGGTAAGCAAGGATAGAGGTATAGAGCGAAAAGTGGTCATTGATTCTATTGTTCATGGGATGTTATCTGCGGCCAGAAAAAAGTATGGAACTTATCGGGATATTGAAGTGAAATATAACGAAGAAACGGGGCAGCTGGAGCTTTATGAGTTTAAAGAAGTGGTGGAAGATGAAAACTTTATAGACGAACAAATTGAAATTAAACTCAGCTCAGCTTTAAAATTGGATCCGGAAGCGCGTGTGAAAGATCAAATTGGTGTTCCTTTAGAGGCATCAGCTTTGGGAAGAATTGACGCATATATGGCCAAACAAATTGTGGCACAAAGTTTGAAAGATGCAGAAAATGAAATGGTTTTTAATGAATTTGAAAAACGAAAAGGGGAAGTTGTTTCTGGGATGGTTCGCAGAGTTGATAGAGGAATGGTTGTTGTGGATTTGGAAAAGGTGGAAGCTTATATTCCCAGAAAAGAGCAAATTTACGGGGAAAAATACAATACTGGGGATCGGATTCAAGGCTATATTTTGGAAGTCAGACAAACCACAAGAGGACCACAAATTATTATGTCCCGTGCCCACTCTGATTATTTGATTAAACTTTTTGAAAAAGAAGTGCCTGAAATTTATGAAGGTATTGTTAAAATTGTTTCTGCGGCTAGGGAACCGGGACACAGAGCTAAAATGGCAGTTTACAGTACGGATTCAGCGGTTCATCCTGTGGGTGCTTGCGTGGGTATGAAGGGAAGTCGGGTGCAAAATATTACGCAGGAGTTAAAAGGGGAAAGGATTGATGTTATTCTCTATGATGAAGATCCCGTGAAGTTTGTGTGTAACGCTCTAGCACCAGCAAAAATATCGAAAGTTTTAGTGGATGAGGAAAACAAGGAAATGGAAGTAGTTGTGGCTGACGATCAACTTTCTTTGGCTATTGGGAAAAAGGGGCAAAATGTGCGATTGGCCGTAAACTTAACTAAGTGGGACTTAAATATTGTTTCACTTACTAATTTTGAAGATAGAAAAAGAATAGCTGTTTTTAATCTTAAACTTTTACCAGAAGTTACAGAAACTATGGCGGAAAACATATATCAGTTTGGAATATCCTCTTTTCAGGAACTTGCAGAATCTCCTGTTGATCGGCTCATATTAATTCCCGGGTATGAAAAACAGGAAACAGCTATGAACCTGATTCAAAAAGCCAAGGACTTGGTGAAAAAATACAAAGAGGAAGGTATGGAAATTCCTTCAGCCCCTCCTTTAAAAACTCAGAAACGACCAGTGGCTTCTTCCAAGGATGTAAAAGCGCAGGCTGATCAAAAATTAAAAGAGGAGCTTGCTCAATTAAAAGAAGGAGCGACCCATAGAGGCGAAACTGCCAATAGGTTCGGCGGGGCAAAAGCTTCCGGGGAAAAGTCTAAAGCCGAGACCTTGAATCATACTTCTGTTTCTAATGATAAAAAATCGTCTGAAAATTCTGCAGAATCTTCTGTCGATCAATCCTCCAAGGAGACAAAAAAGGAACAGACGAAACAATAATTTTGTATTGGACTTATGAGGTTTTTTAATGAAAGTGTATGAACTGGCAAAAGACTTGAACTTGAGAAGCGTGGATCTTTTGGATAAGCTTCGTAAAGAACATAATATATCTGTAAAAAACCACATGCAGGCTTTAAGTGTGGATGATGTGGAAAAAATACGAGGTTTTTTTGAAAATAAAAAAAAGTTAGTGCCCTCTGCCACTGTTAAAAAAAGCTCCGTAAGAAAAAAAAGAGTTACTCAGAAAAATATTTCCACAGGATCAGATGAGATAATTTCCGCTGAAAAGCCTGTCCTTCGCACGGGTGTTATACGCAGAAGAGCGCGCACAGAAGAATCAAAAATATCAGCTATGCGCCAAGAAGTGCAAAGTGCTGATAAAAAGCCAGAATCAAAAGTTATGGAGGTTGTGCAGGAAACACAGTCTGTCAGTGTGGTTACCAACAGCCATATTCGTCAAGGGTTGGTTTCCGCTGAAACTCAACAGGAGATCCTGAAAAAAATTAGTGACACATCAGACGCTTTGTCTACAGAGAAGAAAAAACCGAAAAAAACTTCTTTGGAAAAGGAAGGTCAGGTTCAACAGTTTCGTGCGACTGACTTTAGAAAGAGAGAAGTGATTTTTCAGCCAAAGAAAAAACGAGTTGTTTCAGGAGCAGGGTTTAAAAAAACACAAATTACAACTCCAAAATCCTATAAACGAATAATAAAAATGCGTGATGACAGTATCTCTATTGAAGATATTGCACATCAAATGGGGGTAAAGAAAAAAAAATTGATGAAAAAAATAATGGCTGAGGGGTTATTTTCTGATTCAAAAACCCCATCTGCCTTTGATTATGAAACAGCGGAAGTCATAGCTTCTTTTTTTAATTTTGAAGTAAAAAATATAAAAAAAGGCAAAAATGAATTTATTGAATCTTTATTTTTTGGAAAATTATCCGGGGAAAAACAAAACAAGCCACCTGTGGTAACTGTTATGGGTCATGTGAATCATGGTAAAACAACTTTGCTGGATTATATCCGAAAAAGTCGTGTTGCCAGTCAGGAAGCAGGAGGCATCACTCAACATATCGGTGCATATAGTGTTCCGGTTGGTAAAAGCTTTGTGACTTTTATTGATACTCCTGGCCATTCTGCGTTTGCCACCATGAGAGCTAGGGGAGCTAAAGTAACGGATATTGTCGTGATTGTTGTGGCTGGAGATGATGGTGTTCAACCTCAAACAGTCGAGGCTATTAATCACGCCAAAAATGCGAAAGTTCCCATTATTGTAGCTGTTAATAAGGCGGATTTGGCTCATTCCAATATCGAGAATGTCAAAAAACAGCTTATGGAGCTGGAGTTGGTTCCTGAAGAGTGGGGAGGGGACACTATCTTTTGTCCAATTTCCGCTTTAAAAGGAAATGGCATTAAAGAACTGTTGGAACATATTATGCTTTTAGCGGAAGTGCATGAGCTGAAAGCGAATCCCAATCGTTCGGCTTTAGGTGTTGTTATTGAAAGTCGGCTGGAAAAAGGAAGAGGATGGGTTATGACTCTGTTGGTACAGGATGGGACTCTTGAATCCGGCCAGGTTTTAATTTCAGATAACCAAGTGGGGCGCGTTCGTCAGATGACAAATGATATAGGTAAGACAGTTTCTTCAGCAGGGCCAGGTTTACCTGTGGAAATTTCTGGTTTTGATCAGCCTGTGCAGGCAGGTGAGTCTTTTTACGCAGTGAAAAACGAAAAAGAGGCTCGTCGTTTTATATCAGAGAAGAAAAATGTTACAGAAAATGCCAGTGAAGATATAAACAATTTGTCTGTGGACGAACTCTTATTAAAAGCTCATGGAAACAAATCAAAAACACTGAATGTTGTTTTAAAAACGGATGTTGTTGGGAGTATGGAAGCTATTAAATATTCCATTGAGAAGCTTAACACAGAGGAAGTATCCACTAAAATTGTGCATGCCAATTTAGGTGCTGTTAATGAGAGTGATGTTCTGTTGGCTGGCGCATCAGGAGCTATATTGGTTTGTTTTAATGTTTCTATATCCACTAAAGCCCGAAAGATCATTAAACAGGAGGGAATTGTCGTAAAGTCCTATAAAGTGATTTACGATCTCTTAAAAGAGATGGAAAGCATGATGGCAGGTCTTTTGGATCCCGAAATTCAGGAAACTTTTGGCGGTCGGGCTGAGATCCAGCAGGTCTTTCCTATTTCCAATGTGGGTATGATTGCCGGTTGTAAAGTTCTCAAAGGAAAAATCATGGGAAATCATAAAGCGCGTTTGATTCGGGATAATAATGTGATTTATGAGGGGAAAATCAGCAGTTTAAAAAGATTTAAACAATCCGCCAAGGAAGTTTTGGAAGGGCAGGAATGTGGAATCGGGCTTGATCAGAATAAAAATTTAAAACCCGGTGATATTATTGAAAGTTTTACACAAATAGAAATTAAGAAAGAAACACTTTCCTGAGATCTTATTCAAAGACAGAAAAAAAACAAATCCTAAAACAAGAGAAAGTTATAGTTATGAACCGCCGGTTGCTAAAGATAAATAAAAATCTTCAAAAAATTCTGATGGAATATTTTATGACAAAAAAGAAAAACTCTTACCCGGGTTTTATTTCCATAAAAGAGACAGCTATAGCCAGCGATATGAAAACAGCTAAGGTATTTTTGTCTGTGATGAGTGAGAAAGATTGTTCCGATCAAATATACACTTCTTTGGAACAGGAAAGATATTTTATTCAAAAAGAGGTTTCTAGGAGATTGAAAGTGAAATTTTGCCCGCGGTTGAATTTTTTTGTCAATCATGTTCCCTATACACTCAGTTCTGATGAATAATTTGCAAAAATATATTCCCACAAAATATTTTATTTCTTGACGATGAGCATACGCTTTTTAATGATATAATAATATGTTGGACATAAAATATATTCGCCAAAATCCCGAAGCAGTCAGGCAGGCCATTCAGGTTAAGAACATTGATCTGGATCTGGATAGATTATTGAAGTTAGACAGGGAATTACTGGAAGGTAATCAAAAACTTCAGGAGTTGCAGAGGAAAAAAAATGAGAACGCACAAAAGTTTAAAAATGTTTCTTTAGAAGAGGAAAAGCAGAAAATCACCAAGACCGGAAGAGATATTTCCCAACAGATTAATAAATTACAGATGGAATTAAGTGAAACACAGACCTGTTTTCGTTCTCTTATGTTACGGGTCCCTAATATTCCCTCTGAAGATTCTCCTGTGGGAAAAGATGAAAGCGACAATAAAGTGATTAAAACTGAAGGGAAAAAACCTCAGCTTTTCCCCTTGAAAGATCATTTTGATTTACTGGTTCAAAATAACTGGGCAGATTTTCAAAGGACAGCTCAGGTGTCTGGTTCACGCAGTTATTGTCTAAAAAATGAAGCGGTATTATTGGAACAAGCTTTGATTCAGTGGAGTATTCAGCATCTTATCAAAAAAGGTTTTGAGATTTTCAGTCTTCCGAATTTTGGGGATCGTACTTCTTTTGTTGGGAGTGGGCATTTCCCGGAAGGGGAGGAGCAAGTTTATTATATTGAAAAAGATAATATTTATTTAACTGGCACTTCTGAAGTGATTCTGAACAGTTTACACAGAGGGGAGGTTTTACCTTTGGAAAAACTTCCTTTGCTTATGGGAGGGTTAAGCCCTTGTTTTAGAAGGGAGGCTGGTAGTGCGGGAAAAGATGTACGGGGACTTTTGCGAGTGCATCAGTTCATAAAGTTGGAGCAGTATGTGATTTGTGAAAATAATGAAGAACAGACAAATCACTGGCATGGTTTTTTGCTTAAAACGGCGGAGGAGGTTTTACAGGCTTTTGAGCTGGCTTATCAGGTAGTTCTGGTATCAACAGGGGATATGGGAGCTGGCAAGTATAGAATGCACGATATAGAATGTTGGTTGCCTTCTCTTAACAAATATGTGGAGACGCATAGTTGTTCGTCTCTTTTGGCTTGGCAGGCGCGAAGAACAAATCTCAGGTATCGGGACAGAAACGGCAAGGTTCAATTTTGTCACACTTTAAACAATACAGCCATTGCCTTACCTCGCTTATTGGCTGTTTTTTTGGAAAATCATCAAAGGGAAGATGGTTCTATCTATATTCCTTCCGCACTCAAACCTTATTTGAACAATAGGGATTTTTTAAAACCTCGTGCATAAATTCAAAACTCGAAGGTTTGTTTTTAAGACATGAGTTTGTAAATATCATAAGGAAGATGACAAAACTCAATTCCATAGTTCTGCTTTAGCTCTTTTTGATCAATGTACTTTGCCGAGGCAAAAACCAAAGTCCTCTTGTTTGGGAGATTTTGCTTTTTTATCTTCTCTGCCAACTCTAAATTTAAATCTGCTTTTTTGCTTCTTAAAAACGAAACATCAGGCTTATAGACAAGGTGGAGTCTGTAAAGCTTTGTTTCTCCTATAAACCATGTTGGGTTTTTCTTTTGCAGATTTTCAAGGTTTTTCCCAGTGGCAGTGTAAAATACATATTCCGCAAGTTGCCTGTAATCAGGAAGTTTCCCCTTTAACATATTTTGAGCACTTATCTCAGCTCCTAAAGAACAATAAGTAAATGATCCCCCTAAGCCTTTTTTTAAGTTTTCATCTTTAGCTTTAGGGACACCTTTAATCACCCGGCGGACCCGCTCTGCTGTAATGTCGCTTGCGTAATCCTCACACTCAACCAGAATAAATTTACGCTTACCCCCATCCTCCTTATTGAGGGCCAGCACTGCATGGGCCGTTGTGCCAGACCCTGCAAAAGAATCCAATATAATAGCACTTTTGTCTGAATGAGTTTTTTCTATAAGATTTTTTATCAGTTTTGAAGGTTTTGGATAAGTAAATTTTATTTCAAGTTCTTGCAATTCAGCAGTACCTAATGAGTTTCCAAAATGGGAAATAAAATCTGATAAAATTTCTCTTTTATTTTTCAGATCCTCATCAAAAATTTTTTTATAAACAGTCCAATTAGATTGTTTTTGGTTTTCATCGAGAAAAGGAGATTTATTACTTTTAACAAAAAGCAATCTGCCTTTCTTTTTTTCTGACAAATAAGTTGTTTTAGTCCATGTCCAACATTTGTCTTCCTTACTTTGTGGTTTTATTTGTTCAGCATCAGATTTTTTAGATGGAAAAACATTTCCTTTAGGGATTATTAAACTTCCATCTGGAGCTTGAATATAATATCTCTGGTTTGGACGAACATCTAATTTATCTCTATAGGGTATATCTCCTTTGCAGAATTTTCTTTTTTTGCCATTAAATATCTCTGTTTGCCATTTATAATGGAATGAATCAACAGGCTTTCCATAAGCCCCTTTATTGATTTTCTTTACATCTTTAGAATAAACTAAAATATAATCTTTTTTTGGTTTATATAAATCTCCTTTATTTCCCCCTAATTTAGTAATTCTCGAAATATTAGTGATAAAGTTTTCTTCGCCAAAAATTTCATTCATTATCATCCGCAAATGATGCTGTTCATTATCATCAATAGAAACAAAGATCACTCCGTCATCACTCAGTAGTTCCTTTAATAACTGTAGTCTTGGCCACATCATGCAGAGCCATTTGTCATGCCTTTCTTCATCGTCTGTTCCGATGCCGGTTTGCTTTAGCCATTCTCTCATCATAGGGCTGTTCACCTTGTCGTTGTATTTCCAGTCTTCGTTTCCAGTATTGTAAGGCGGGTCAATATAAATACATTTGATCTTGCCAGAGTACCTGGGCAAAAGGGCTTTTAAGGCATGAAGGTTATCACCCTGAATGATCAAGTTGTCATCTAAGTTGGGCTTGGTGTTGTTTTGCTTTCTGCCTGATTTGCTCTGTCGGATAGATTTGCTCTGTCTGCTAGCCACTGAGCAAGGCAGAGATTTTTTTGCATCCACTTTTAGGGAGCGAAAAGGAACCTTCAAATGATGAGAATAAACAACTGATTTACCTTTGAAGTCTAAAAATGGCATAATTTTTTCTTGTTCTATATTTACGAAATTTTATTAAAAAATCAGCTGAAATCCTAAACCTTAAAAAAAGATGTTCTCTAAAAGGACATTTTTCAAAGTCAGCACAATTATAACCGGAAAGTTTTTTCAGCCCCTTGAATTACTAACAAGTTAATGGCAAACCAGTACCAATGGCAAGTGAAAAAACCAGGTTTTTTCTTTCAGACTCTATAATCCAAAAAGATTTAATTTTCCTGGCTTTCTTTGGTTTTTTAGACAAATGTCTTATAAGCAGGACTTAGTACATATCCTGATTTTTTTATATTTTAATAAAAAGCTTTAAGTCTTCCGATTCTATATTAGTGGTTCATGAAAAAGTATGTTATTTTCCTGGATTCCCGTTTTCACGGGAATGACACTCCTTGGGAAAGTACATGAAAAAAGAGTGTGATAGTTGAAGCACTATGGTTTTTTCACGGCGGACTATATTAGTGGTCTGTGAAAAAGATTTTTGCAACAAAGAAAACAGTTTGGAAAATCAGAAATGAAAACAATTATTCTTTTATTTTTTTGTCTTTTTTTGTTTTTTAGTTGTTCTGATCTGGATGTTGAAAATGGAGATGGCGATTCAAACAGGAGAGACAGAAGAGAGCGTGATAGGAAAGATAGAGATGAAGAAAAGGATGAAGAAGAGTATGGAGGAGAGAAGAGTGTTTGTGAAGGATTGGATTACACTCTTTACCTAACCGAATGTCCTGAAAAAAATGATGAATCAAGAGCAGATGAGGGAGAATCTGGCCTTACAGCAGATGGAGAACCTTCCGACTCTGAGGCTTCATCATTGCCAGAACCAAAAAAACCTATGGATATTTTGTTTGTTTTGGATACTTCTGAAGGAATGGAGCCTTACTTAAATAAGCTTTTTTCTGATAGATTCAGAACTTTTCTTACTATTATTAATAGGTTGAATTGGCGTATTATGTTTACGAACGCTGGTTATTCATCAGGTGATGGGTGGTTTGATTGGATTGGTACTACAGCTTTGAATGGTAAGGCTATGGAGTTGGAAAACAAGGATGGTAGAATGAAAGCAAAATATTTGGAACCCAGAATGCCTGATTACTCCAATACTTTTCAATATACTCTTACCAGAGAACCCAAGCATCGAGGAAGCGTAGGTACCGGTTATAGGTGTTATTATGCCCCTTATTGTGATGAAGGAGAACAGCCTTTGCGTGCCCTCCAGATGTCGTTTTCCGCCAATAAACAATTTGTCAGAAAAGAAGCGGATTTTGTAGCCATTATCATTACCAATGAAGATGAAGAACCGGAAGAGGATGAACCTAATGTGACAGCAGGTACTATTTTTCAGGAGTTTAAAAAAGTTTATGGTTCCGGGAAAAAACTTTATATATTGAATATTATTGTTTTGCCCGGTGATGAACACTGTGTAGAAGAAAATATAAAGATACAGAGCTGGCTTTGGGAACAATCCACTCCCGGTGAGAAGATTTCTGAAGTGGCTAAAAAAATTGGAGGAGGTAATTTCAATATATGTCTGGAGGACTATTCCGTTGTGGCTGATACTATAGTCCGGTTGAGTGCGCAGTAATTTTTTTATAGGTTTGGGTTTGAGTCAGTGTGTTGGTTGTCTGAAGTTTTGGAGATTCTTTTTGACATAGTGCTATAAATCAGTGCTTGCAGTTTTTGTAAGTCGGTTTTATTCATTCCTGTTGTATTCACTGTTGGCAGGTATTCCACAGTGACTGTTCTTCTCCACGCTCCAACATTAAAGAACCATGAGCCTTTTGGCATACATTCTTCTGCTTTATGAATAAGAGTTGGCAGAATTTTCATCTGGTTGTTAATAGCAAGAGAGAAAGGCCCTTTTTTAAACCGAGCCAGCCCAGATCCGGTATGTCTTCCACCTTCAGGTGATAAAGCGAAACAGTCTCCTTTTTTAATTCTTTCTTTTAAGGATTTATATACTTTTACAGCTGACCTAGGGTTTTCTCTTTCAATGGATATGTGTCCCATTTTTCTCATGGCGAAACCTAAAACAGGAATGGAAAAAATAGTTGTTTTTGATCCAAAATGAAATCGGTCAGGGATAGATTGAAACAAAACCAGAATATCCACATAACTGCGGTGATTAAATAATATCAGAAAAGGTTTTTCCGGGGTGTATCTGTTTTTGCTTTTGACTTTAATTCCGCAAAACCATAAGATGCCAAAAGCCCAAAATTGTGTTGCTTTGTGGCTTTTTTTTTTACAGCCTGTTATTTCAAAAGAAAGAATAATCAATATGGATAACACAGTAAAAAACACCAGCCAAAACCAATGGAAGATAGCTCTTATATAAGTGAGAATGATTAATGCTTTTTGCATATTATATTTTGTACTCCCGGATTTTTGATATAATATGTGTTGCCGGGTTTTTGCCATTCATAATCAAGTTATCAGAAAGCCAGTGTTGAATGGGTTGTTGAATGGGCCTTGTTTTCTCCTATTCTGCCAGTTAACCACATTAAATTAATTATTGACAGATAATAAGGCATTTTAGTATAAAAAATATTATGAGGAATTTTATTTCAATTTTACTGATTGTGAGTTTGACCTTTCTGAGTGGTTGTGTCACTCCTTTAACGAGTCAGCAAAGGTGTGCTCTAAATGGAGAGGTGTATGTAGGTTCTAGTATAAATATAGGACAATCTTCCAACCACACTACAGTATATCAGCCTCGTTGTCGGTTGCCAGAAACAGATGAAGAAAAAAAAGTGATTGAGAAAGTTCAACCTAAAGCTCAGGAAATTCAAGACAGCAATATAATTGCTAATGCCGGTATAATCCTTGGTTCTGTGGTTGCTACTCTCGCCATTGTTCTTGCCATTGTTGTTTATAAGAAATAAAAAGTCAGTCTTTTGTCTATAAGCGCGTATTTGAAGAAAAAGTATATTTTCTTAAGGAAAAAAGTATGGCAAATCTCTTTAAAACCCAGCAAGATTCCCGTTTTTACGGGAATGACTTTGATATAAAACACCCTTTTTCACCGATGACTCATGTAGATGACCAACTTGTCTCTGAAGTCTAGGTAATTCAAATGCTTCCATAATAGCACTTGCCAAAAGGTTACCCTCATGTCTTAATTTCTTTTTGTGTCAGGTATTATTGTAATAGGTTGCCAATGGGGTGACGAAGGAAAAGGAAAAGCGGTGGATGTATTATCCTCCACGGCAGATTATGTTGTCCGCTATCAAGGTGGTTCCAATGCTGGCCATACTTTGAATATTAAAGGTCAGAAAAAAGTTTTACACCTTATTCCTTCAGGAATTTTTCACTCAAACACCACCTGTGTTATCAGTTCCGGTGTGGTCTTGGACATTGAAACTCTTATTTCAGAAATACAGGCTATAAAACAATTTGGTGATTATCTGAGTACTCCATCAAAACTGCTTATTTCCGACTCTGCCACAGTCCTGCTCAGTTATCACAAAATTTTGGATCAGGCACGGGAAAAAGTTGCGAATGGTCTAAAAATAGGCACTACTGGAAAAGGTATCGGCCCGGCTTATGAAGATAGAGCTTCCCGCAAAGCTTTGCTGTTCAGGGATTTGTTTCTACAAAAAGAAACATTAAAAAGTAAATTGGAAAAAGCTATTAGCGAAAAAAAATTCCTGATTGAAAATTTTTATAAAGAGAAATCTGTTTCTTCAAAAGATATTTTAGAGCAAATTCTTACTTTAAGGGAAAAGCTGAAACACTATCGCCATCCTGATACTTCCGCTTTGATTTACAAAGCTTTAAAAGAAGATAAAAAAGTGTTGTTTGAGGGTGCGCAAGGAAGCCTTTTAGATCTGTTGCATGGTACTTATCCTTATGTGACCAGTTCCAACACTGTAGCTGGTTCCGCTTTGGCAGGAGTGGGAATCGGTCCGGGTTTCATACAAAAAGTGATTGCCATTACTAAAGCTTACACGACCAGAGTGGGAGAGGGACCTTTTCCCACAGAATGTTCTGGTGAAGAAGGGGAGCTTTTACAAAAAGCTGGTGAAGAATGGGGTGCCACCACCGGACGCATGAGAAGATGTGGTTGGTTGGATCTGCCGGCTTTGAAATACGCTGTGCGTGTCAATGGAATTACTCATATAGCTTTAATGAAATTGGATGTGCTCTCTGGTTTAAAAGATCTTCCTGTTTGTGTGGCTTATAAACTCAATGGAAAAACTACTTTTGATTATCCTATATGTTCTTCAAAATTAAATCTGTGTAAACCGGTTTATAAGATTCTTCCCGGCTGGAAAAAAAATATTTCCTTGGCGAAGAATTTTGAAGAACTACCTCTAGAGGCTCAAAATTATATTACTTTCATTCAAGAGGAATTAGGTGTGCCTGTGAGTGTGGTGTCTGTTGGTTCTTCCCGATCCGCCACCATCTGGCGTAGCCAGCTATTTTCTTGATTTCCGCAAAAATAAAAAACCGGCTTTAGTCCTGTTTTTAATGAATTTTTTGCGAAATCAAAGGAAATAAGGGAAATTAGGTATACGAAAGTATTAATAGTTACCAGATATTATGATAGGTTAAAAAGGCTTTAACAAAAAAAAGAGGTGTGATTATGAAGAACAAAGTTTTATTTTTATTTTGTGTTTTTTTTCTCCTGCTTTCCTGTGAGGATACAGCTGTTAATGAATTAGCATCCACAGATGAAGAAGAGAATAAGACATCTGTAGAGTCTGTAATCAAACCTGATATGGAGCAGTTTTACACTATAACAAACGATTTTCAGGATCATCGAGGGGTAAATCCAGTATATATACTTTTGACAAGTGTGGATACCGAAGGAACATACATTATTCCTCCTACCAAGTATACATCTGTGGAATTGGAATATGTGATTATGGAAGAGGCAAAAGTGGATGGAGAATGTGTGAAAGTGCCGGCGGAGGCATTCCCTCTTGCTGTCAATGTATGTCAATCTCGTGAGTGTTCTTCCGTAAGATCTTTGGATGTTTTGCTTAAAAATCCTGCACATTATAATATTAGTGGTATAGGAGGATATCTTGCTCCTCATATATATCCTGTATCTCCTTGTTCAGAGGATTTTGTGGATCTGATGAACAATATCGGAGAATATAAAGAATATAATTTGCCTCGTGAGTAAATATATCCTGACAGGGAATGTTCATTAGCGAGGAAGTGAAGCGTCATTTTATAAAATGAATGGGTTTGTTTTCACATTTGTCCGGGCAGAGTCACTCAATTTGTGTTTTTGTCAATAGAGAAATTTTCGTTTCCTTCCAGTTCTTTTTATAATATACTATTACGAATATTTGAGAAAAAGGATTTCAAATATGTGGTTATTATTTTTATTTCGGTATTTTTTTATTATACTGGTAATATTTCTGTTTGCCTCAAGTGCAACAGTGAAAAACTCAAGTGCAACAGTGAAAAATATAGGTATAAAATCTATGGCTAAAAAACAAGAAACATATCCCGTTAAGGAACAATTTGGTATGAAAAACACAGGTTCTCTTATTGATTTTAAAGTGGAAAAATATTCTTTGGAAAACGGCATGACTGTTTTACTGCATCAGGATCAAAATATTCCTCAGGTTTATCATCAGTTATTGGTAAAAACAGGTTCTAAAGATGAGGAAGAGGGCAAAACAGGGTTGGCACATTTATTTGAGCACATGATGTTCAGGGGAACGAACAAATACACGGGCGAGGAATATGAAGAAAGACTGGCTTCCATAGGGGCCACGAATAACGCTTTTACCTCCAGAGATTATACGGCTTATGAAATAACTCTTCCCAGCCACAAGCTGGAAATGGTTTTGGAAATGGAAACAGAGCGTCTTAAGAGCTTGCGACTTACACAAAGCAACTTGGACAAAGAAGTGGAAGTGGTTAAAGAGGAAAGAAGAGAACAGACAGATAACAACCCCAATGAAATTTTTGAACCTATGATGAATTTGATTTTTAAAACGCATTCTTATGGAAGGCCGATTATAGGTTGGATGCAGGATTTGGAGAAAATGAGTCTGGAGGACTGTAAAGAGTTCTATCATTCTCATTATGCACCCAATAATTCCATATTGGTTCTGGCCGGGGATTTTGAAATAGAAAAAGCCAGAAAGTGGATTCAAAAATATTATGGTTCCTTAAAGCCTTCTCAGCTGAAAAAAAAATCTTTCCCGGAGGAAGCTTTACAGACAAAACAAAGAAAAGTCACTTTAAAAAGAGCCGTACAAGCTCCCACCTTGGCTTTTGCATATAGAGGACCAAAAGCTGGAGAACATGAGGCATATTCTTTGGAAGTGTTAAATCGCATTTTAAGCAACGGTGAGTCCAGCCGGTTGCATCAGTCACTAGTATATAAGCAAAAACTGGCTTTGTCTGTGGGAGGATTTTACTATACTTTAAAAGAAGATGGTATCTTCCTCATTTTTATAAGATTGGTTCCAGGAGGAAGTTTGAAAAAAGCAAAACAATTATTTTTATCTGAAATAAACAAGGTGATTTCCTTGGAAGTTAGCAAAAAAGAACTTTTAAAAAGTGTCCGCTCCATAATGAATGATTATGTATCAAGCGTGAAAACCCTTTCTGGGAAAGCCAACTCTTTGTCTTTAAATGAAGCTTATTTTAATGATTACAGAGAATTGTTTAAAGATTTGGATCGGTATAAAAAGGTAACACTCAACACGATAAAGGCGGCGGCGAATCATTATCTTTCTTCTCATAAAGTGTCAATAGTGGAGCTTTTGCCTTTGTAGTTTTTATATTGGCGCGTGATTTTATCAAAAATATCAATTTCAAATAGTGGAGGCAAACAAAAGAACTTGGTGACTGAAACGAAATAAGTATATAAATAATTGTGATTTTTCCAATTTTTTATGTATGTAAAACCGGAAAATGAGATAATGAAATGAGACAAAAAATTTTTTCATTGAGTAAAAAAGTTGTCTTGATACTTTTAGGAATTGTTTTTATAGGCACAGTCTGCCTGTTTTGGAGGGAAACCAGTATGAGTGCTGTGGATCAATACAAACCCTATTCTTTCATTCAGAAAACTCTATCTAATGGTGTGGAAGTAATTTTGATAAAAGATGATGTATTGCCTTCTTTATCCTTTGATATTATGTTTAAAGTTGGTTCGAAAATAGATCCAGAAAATAAAGAAGGACTTGTATCTTTGTTGATGGAAATTATGGACAAAGGTACAAAAAAACGCTCTGCCACAAAAGTAGCGGAAGACATGGAAATGCTTGGCACTTCTCTCGCATACAATGTGGGTAGAGATTATGTTTCTTTTTCTGTGGAGACTCTCTCTTGGTTGGATGAATCAGCATTGGAAATTTTATCTGATATTATTACACAGCCCTTGTTTTTAACCAAAGAGTTTGAAAGAGCGAAAGAGCGTGCCTTGGGATGGGCTAAAAGAAAATCTGAGCATTTTTCCTCTTATTCTTGGCAAATTTTTAACAAATATTTGTATGGTTCTCACCCTTATGGTTTTTATAAAAATGGCAGTTTAAGTAGTTTACAGAAAATTCAGATAGAGGATATTAAAGACTTTTATAATCGTTACTTTACTCCTGAGCGTATGGTGTTAAGCGTGGCTGGCCGGTATTCTGAAAATATTATTGAAAAGTTGGAAAATTTTTTTGGAACTTGGAAAAAACCTATTAAAGAAAAAACAAAAAATCCGAGTATTTCTGTTTCTGCTGTTCCCGCCAATCAGGAAAGAAAACTAATGGTGGTTAATCATCCTTCTGCTGTTCAATCGGAAATAAGAATGGGGCATATTTCTTTAAGCCGATCACACCCTGATTATTTACCTTTTAGAGTGGCTAATTTGATTCTAGGAGGTAATTTTACATCTCGCCTTATGAATCGTATTCGCGTGCAAAGAGGGTTAACTTATGGGATTTCTTCTTATCTTTCCGCGAAAAAAGAATCAGGGTCATTTAATCTGGGGTTGGCAGTGCGAAACGATAAAGTGGGACAGGCTTTATTGGAAATATTTGGTGTGTTAGAAAATTTTCATAAGGAGGGTATTACGGAAAAAGAATTGGAAAAGGCAAAGCAACTTTTAAAAAATCAATTTATAAGTGGTGTTGCTGTTGCAGATCATTTTGCACATTATTTATTATACCTTAACAGCAACGGAATTTCTTACAAGTATGTAGAAGAGTTTTTTGATCATCTGAATGTTCTGAATGTTGATATTGTGAATAAAGTGATAAAAAAACATTTACATCCGAATTTAATGAAAATTTTAGTGTTCACTAATGTAGATCAGATAAAATCACAGCTGAAAGCTTTTGAGCCATTAACTGTGGAGAATTATAAAAAGTTTCTATAGGATTTTCCTTGATACTGGCATTTTTGTTATTCTATTTCACATATTGTTTTTAAAATGCGACTGGCCACTTGATAAGGATCTGCATTGGCTCCCGGGCGACGATCTTCCAGATAGCCATACCCTTTTTTAGAAACATGCAGAGGAATCCTGATAGAAGCTCCTCTATCCGCTACGCCATGTTTAAATTCATCAATATGGCAGGTTTCATGCAAACCTGTGAGTCGTTCCGATAAACCATGCCCATATACTTTTATATGTTCTTGGTGTTTTTGAGATAAAAGAGAAAGAGATTTTTCTATAAAAGCCATTCCTTTTTTTGGATCTCTCATGGATTTAACAGAAAAATTTGTATGTTGTCCAGCCCCGTTCCAATTTCCTTTAACAGGTTTATTATCCAAAACAGCAGTTATTTTAAAATCTTCACCCAGACGATACAAAAAGTAACGAGCCAACCAAGTGTGATCAGCTACTGTCAGGGGATCAGCAGATTCCCCTTCTATATGCCTGTAGCCAATTTGAAATTCCCATTGACCAGGCATGACTTCAGCATTTACTCCAAAAATCATAATGCCGGCTGATACACAATGTTGCAGATGTTTTTCCACTAACTCCCGGCCAAACACCTCATCTGCTCCAATACCACAATAAAACGGACCTTGGGGGGCAGGATATCCTTTATCAGGCCAACCTAATGGAACACGGTTTCGGAAAAGAGTATATTCCTGTTCCACTCCAAACCAAGGGTCTTCTTTGTTTGCGCCGGCAGAGAGCACTCTTCTTAACTCAGCTCGTGTATTTGTGGAGTGGAAAGAACCATCGGGGTTAAACACTTCGCACATAATTAAATAGTGATTTTCCCCTCGATACGAATCTTTGACAAATTGCACAGGCTTTAAAACAAGATCAGATTGATTACCTGGAGCTTGATAAGTGGAAGAACCATCAAAACCCCATTCTGGAAAGTCTTTCAACTTTAACTGATTAAAAGGCTTTAAACTTTGTAAAATACGGGTTTTTGATCTGAGCTTTTGAGTGGGTAAAGCTCCATCTATCCATATATATTCACATATACTGAACATATTGTATCTCCTGTGTATGTTGTTTCCGTGCTTTTATACTGTTTTCTGTGCTTTTTACATACTTTATTTTATGATTTTGCATTCTATGGCAAATTAACTGGAAATTTCAATAGAAAAATTATTATAATTCGTAGTCTGTGAAAAAGTATGTTATTTTCTGAGGATTCTCGTTTTTAAGGGACTGAAAGCCAATAACTTGGCTTTTCACGGGTCACTAATTAGTTGCGAATCCTCTTTTGTTATATTAGTATGGTTTTGCTATAAAATATGGCTATGAAAGTGTCAGTCCTCTTGGAAGGACAGAAAATATTTATCACCTGCAAACAAAAACCGGAGATATAAAAAATGGCTAAAAAAAGTTCTATTGTGAAAAATAACAAAAGAAGAGAAAAAGCTTTTAAGTACATGGCTTTTCGCTCTGAATTGCGTAAAAAAGTATCCAACCTTAAGCTTTCTGAAGAAGAAAGATATTCCGCCGGAATTTCTTTACAAAAATTGCCTAAAAACAGTTCTCTTTCCCGTGTTGTTCGCCGATGTAATATCTCTGGTCGGCCTAGAGGTAATTTACGTCGGTTTGGCTTATCCCGACTTATGTTTCGTCAGCTGGCCCATCAAGGTAAAATTCCTGGTGTTACTAAATCTAGCTGGTAATCAGTCCTAAAAAAAGAGGAACCACATAGTATGAAATACATTATTTCCGCCACTAATCGCCCAGGTTCCAATAGTCTTGTTGTATCTGGCATTCTTCAAAAAATATATAAAAGTTTAAATTGTTCTTTGGAGATTATATCTTTGAAGGATGTTCCTTTTGAAGTGCTGATCCAGAATCCTTATCCTGAGAAACTGCCTCAAAATGTTCAACAAGTGATATCCAAACTCAATGTTTCTTCTGGACTTATTATTGTATGTCCTGAATATAACGGCTCTTTTCCCGGAATTTTTAAATTTTTTATAGATCATTGGAGCTACCCTGAAACTTTTGAATACCGTCCCATCGCTTTTGTGGGTTTAGGGGGGCGTTTTGGAGCTTTAAGAGCTGTTGAGCAATTACAGCAGATTATGAGCTATCGAAATGCGTTTATTTATCCTCAAAAGGTATTTTTGCAGAATATTTTCAACCTTTTGTCCGAAGGAGAAATTAAAGATGAAGAAATAAGAAAGTTGCTTCATCAACAAGCAGAGGGTTTTTTGAGATTTATATCCGCCTTGGAGGAAAAAAAACTTTCCGCCTGCGTCCGTTCCAATCCATAAAATTTCGCTAAAAGTTTCCTGAATGGAAAGATTTATGGTACATTGTTTTTTATGAAGTTTTTGTTTCTTTTTGGTTCTGCCGTATTTTTTATTTCAACAATGCCAAAAGTGACTTTGCCTTATGCGATGGCCAAATCACAAAAAAAAACTTCCTCCAAAAACCCTGTAAATTATAGAAAGATAAGTTCTGAAGATATTAATAATCGATTAAAAAATCAATTAAGTACTTTTTTGGGATCATGTGATGATGTCACGCTTACGAATTTAAGTCAAAAACTTTCCCTTTTTGAAGAATATCTCAATAAGACGGAACAGCTCATACTATACTTAAAAGACAACTTTCATTTAAGTCTCAAAGACAGAATCTTGTTAAACTCTATACTCACTCAGATTCAAGAGTTACCATATAAAGCAGTGATAAAAGAAAATATAGAACCTTATAAAAAAGTGTCCGTATTAAAAAATACTTTTGAGCATAACTATAGATATTCTCATAATATAGATGAAACAAAAAAAGTTACTTTTCCCTGGTGGGCGCAAATAATTTTTGACAGTTTGCTCTGTATGGCTAGAGTAAATCAATAAAATAACCCGGGGGTTTTTCCGATAGATTATATTCCAAACCAGATCTGATTTTTTTAGACGGAATTGTAGAATGTTCAAAACAGATGGTTGTGGTATGTCGTTAAACCCTGTTTTCTGGAAAAAAGAGATAAACTTATTACTGAAATGCTCAAAATGAAAAACTATTGCTTACTTATGAAATACACCCGTTATTTGATTTTCTTTTTTACAGTTTTATTTTTTACTAAAATAGCATGGGCCAGAATCCCTTTTGAAGTTTGTAGCTGGAAAAACAAAGAAATGACAGAAAATATGGTGCATGGGGATCAGGATTTTTCCATAGAGGCCAGCTGTCCCTCTTTGGACTGTTGGAAACAAAAGCTCAACAGTAGCAGTGATGATCAAGATTTAGCGCAAACTATTTCTGACGCAATATCCATTCCCCCAGAGTGTTTTTTTGCCAGTGCCGTTCATTCTGTAGCAAAACCTTCTGGAAAAATTACAGACGAAAACAGTACAATAAAAGGAACACCAAATTATTATTATTGTGATAATGCTAAAAGCGCGAAAACACAACAGCTTTCTGTGACAAATCCTTCAGGAGAAAAACAAACAATAGACCCTCCCGCTCCCTGTTTAAATGAAGAATATATAATGATGACTCATAGGGCTTTCCATACAATGGCGAATTGTTTTGATTTTACATATAAAGAAAAAAAATATCTTTTTAAATTGTTTAACCATGAGTCTCACTTTATTCTCAATAACAAAAGTAGTACGGGAGCGCGTTGTTATGGTCAAATCACTCAGATAACCGCTGAAGAAATAGGCAAAAGAATTTACTTGAGCAGTAATACAAACACTTCTTGGAAAAGTGAAATTTACAAAAACGCTGTGGATAAGTGTCCTGACCTTCCTGCAAATGTACATATCCCGGATGCTATTCGACCAGAAGGACAAGGTCAAAGAAGTGACAGCAGTTTTGACCAATATAAACCTATAGCCAGAAAATTAGATTGTCAGCTGAGTCAACATGCTCCTACTTGTTTTTTTTATGCCATGTACAATGTGAAGATGAATATGAAAGCTCTAGAGAACACTTTGTCTAAAAATTCTCTCAATATTGAAGGTAGCATACCTCAACACCTAGAAGTGGGTGATATTGTGTCTCAACTGAAAACAGATTTTTTATTACCTATTCATTTGGATGAAATGTTGATTGTTGAGGGAAAATTTACTGAAGCGGATGGAAGTGAAAGGCAGTACTCATGGGTGATGAAAAGTGACAGAGAATTGTATCATGCTTTATACGATAGAAATCGCAATCACAGAGAAAAAAGGAGTTATAATATAAATGATCTGAAAATAAGAAAAGTGAAAATTTATGATATAAATCAGGATGATAAATGGCAATTAATATACCAAGCTTATAATGGAGGTACCAGTGTTATCACTGATAAAATGACAGCCTTTATAGAGCATGGAAAATCTCTTACAGCCAATGGTGCTTTTTGCAACAGAACAGATCAAAATGGCCAGGAAGTAAACGCAACAAACACAGCTTGTTTAAGAAGAAAAGCAATGTTGGAGCAAAATGAATATGAACCAATCAGGTTTGAACAGATAAAGTTTCAAAATGAAGCTAGACTTTCTGGACAAACCAGAAGTTTCCCCTCACAAATTGAAAAGGATATGGATTACTTGAACGATGAAGGAGATTCCAAACTTCCCAAACCTTTAACATCTCATCTACGCAGACTGCATAATATCAACAACGGTGAATCATCCGATATGAATAATGAGATTGAAAACTTTGTTCAGACTGTGAAAAACAGATGTAATTAGTAGAAAGTGAAAATGTCTTTTATTGCGCTTATCTCTTCAGTGGATTTAGAAGGCATACGATAAAGATTTTTGTGTGCATCCTCTATGGGATGGAGGGAAAAGCTAGTAGGATTATGGTGGTCACGGTAGGATTCGAACCCACGGCCTACAGTTCCGGAAACTGTCGCTCTATCCATCTGAGCTACGTGACCTCTAAATATTTAAAATTACAGGCTTATTTTGTGATTTTTTGCGTGTTGGTTGTCTGTGAAAAAGCCTTTATACCGGATAAATTTACCTCTATCTCTGTTTTTTGTGTTGAAATTACCAGATGAAGCTTGACTTGAAAAAAAAAGATGATGTAAATTCAGCCACACTGCGTTGTATTATTTTTATATTTTGATAATACAGTAACTGCCCTGTATAGTGAAGGTTCTGCCTGAAAAATTAGCGTAAATATGGCTTTAAGTGTCATGTTTTTGGCTTATTTTCGGAGAAAAACAGCCTTAATAATCAGGTAGATTAACTTTAAAGGTTTGCTTTCAAAAGGTATTTAATGAAAGATAATGGCAACATAAGACTCTTGGCGGGAGGGGTACTTATCACCCATAAAGGATATAAAAAATGGAAATGGAAGGACAGAGAATACGGATTCGTCTCATGGGTTTCGATCATAAGCTTTTGGATCAATCTGTGCGGGGTATTGTGGATACGGCTAAGAGAACAGGAGCCAATGTGGCCGGCCCTATTCCCTTACCTGTAAAAATCAATCGCTACACCATTTTGCGCTCCCCTCATGTCAATAAAAAATCCCGTGAACAATTTGAAATACGGAGATATAAGCGTCTTCTGGAAATTTCTGAACCTACAGAACAAACAATCAATCAATTAACAAAATTGGATTTGCCCGCCGGCGTAGATGTGGATATTGCGCTAAATCCTCACTAGGAAATCAAAATGAATAACAAAAACAAAAAAAGTCAATCTGACAGAAAAACTGCGACAACTCATTCAGGAGAAAAGGGAGAAAAAATATCTTCTTCTTCACTTGGTGCAGAAAAGAGCAAGGTTTCCGATGATGTAAAAAAGTCAGAGGCGACTAGTGAAAAGCCAGTCACCGATCAGTCAGCTCCAGAGGACCAGCCAGTCGTAGACAAATTCGCCCAAGACAAGCCAGTCGGAGACAAGTCATCCCCGGACAAAGAAGTAGCAGATAAGTCAACTCAAGACAAAGAAATGGCAGAAAACAAGGAGGATAGACAGGTTCAAAAAAAGGTTGAACCCACAATGGAACAAGTAGAGTCTCCTCAACAAAAAACTCCGAAAGAAGAAATAAAGCTATCTGGTCTTTATGCGTTTAAACTCGCTATGTCTTCCCTTTATGATGAAAAAGGCCAGTTTATTCCTGTAACTTTTTTACATGTAAAGCCTTGGGTTGTGTCTCAGATTAAACAAAAAGAAAAAGAAGGATATAATAGTGTTCAGCTGGCTTGTATGCCTCAGAAAAACAATCGCTCTTCAAAGTCGTTAAAAACGCATCTTGCTCCTGCTGGTTTTGCCGAAGGTGCTCGTTATATCCGGGAAATCAGACAGGATAGTGTTGATAATATCGAAGTAGGGCAGTCCGTATCCATTCATTCTCTTCAAAAAGGGGACAAAGTAAAAGTGTGTGCTATTTCTAAAGGACATGGATTTACAGGTGTGGTGAAGCGGTGGGATTTTAAAGGAGGTCCTGCTTCTCATGGATCTAAAACTCATCGGACTGGAGGTTCTATTGGCAACCGCACGGAACCTGCTCGCGTAATGCCCGGAAAAAAAATGGCTGGACATTATGGTGTGGAAAAAACCACTTTGAAAAATGTTCGGATAATGGATGTTATTTCAGATAAAAATTTAATTGTGGTGAAAGGACCAGTCCCTGGGGCCAGAAACTCATTGGTTTTTTTATCCAAGATGAATGAAAAGCTAGGAGTAAAAAATGCTTAGGGCAGAAATTTTAAATTGGAAAAAAGAAAAGGTGGCAGAACTGGATTTGCCGGAAACTTTGTTTCAACAGGAGATAAAAGTGGAACTGATTAATGAGGTGGTTCGTTGGCAAAGGGCTTCAGCGAGAAAGGGAAATCACAAAGCCAAAACTCGTGCTGATGTTAGTGGAGGAGGTAAAAAGCCGTTTCGTCAAAAAGGCACGGGAAATGCCCGCCAAGGTTCTATTCGTTCTCCTCTTAATCGTGGAGGGGGTGTGACATTCGGCCCCAAGCCTCGTGGTTATGGTTACGCCTTGCCGGTTAAAATCAGAAAGTCAGCTCTAAGGCAGGGACTTTCTTATTTGTGGAAAGAAAAAAAAATATTTTTTGTGGAAAGTATGATATCCAAGGAAGGAAAAACGAAAGAATTACACATTCGTTTAAAAAACTTTGGACTGAAAAAGGCTTTGTTGGTGGATCAGGATGGAGAACCACTTTTTAAAAGGGCTTCAGCCAATTTAAACTCCTTTCAGTTTTTGCCGGTGGAAGGTTTGAATGTTTATGATTTGCTGAAATACGATTGCCTGATAATGACTAAAAAAAGTGTGCCTTTTTTGGTGAAAAAATGTAATAAAGAGGAAAAACAATGAGCCAGCTTGTCAAACGACCTCTTTTAACGGAAAAAAACAATTTACTGGCCAGTAAGAATATTTATGTATTTCAAGTGGATCGTTTGGCCAATAAAACACAGATCAAACAGTATGTGGAAAAGTATTTTGAGGTTAGAGTGCAATCAGTAAAAACCGCAATTTGTCGGGGAAGGGCGCGCCGGACCCGTTTGGGCTATGGAAGAGTAAAATACTGGAAGAAGGCCACTTTGCGTTTGTATCCAGGGGAAACCATTAATCTGTTCGAAGGAAATTAAAATGGGAATCAAAGTGTTAAAACCCCGCACGCCGGCTACACGAAAAATGTCGGTGTCGGATTTTAAGGAAATTACAAAGAGCAAGCCGGAAAAATCTCTCACCCGCCCTTTACGCAAGAAATCTGCAAGGAATAATCGTGGTCGTATTACTGTGCGCCACAGAGGGGGAGGTCATAAGCGTCATTATCGTCTGATTGACTTTAAACGAAAAAAAACAGATATACCTGCTCGTGTAGTGGCGATTGAGTATGATCCCAACAGAAGTTGTCGCATTGCCTTGGTCAGCTATAGAGATGGTGCGAAATCTTACATTTTGGCTCCCGTGAATTTATCTGTGGGACACGATGTTATCTCCAGTGACACAGCTGACATTAAACCAGGAAACAGCTTGCCTTTGATACAAATTCCCATTGGCACGGAGATTCATAATATTGAATTACGTCCGGGAAAGGGCGGTCAAATGGTTCGCAGTGCGGGTGTGGGAGCGGTATTGGCCGCCAAAGATGAAAAATATTGTCAAGTAAAATTGCCTTCAGGAGAATTGCGCCGTATTCTTTCCCTTTGTCGGGCTTCTATTGGAAAACTGGGGAATGCGGATAATGAAAATATCCGATGGGGCAAAGCTGGACGGATTCGGAAAAGAGGTTGGAGGCCAAAAGTGCGTGGTATGGCTATGAACCCCATTGATCACCCTATGGGTGGAGGGGAAGGTGTGGGTAAGGGAAACCATCCCATGACTCCTTGGGGAAAACCGTGTAAGGGTTATCGGACAAGAAACAACAAGAGAACGGATAAAATGATTATTCGCCGGCGATATGCCAAGTCCGGAAAATAATAATTGAAAGAGTATGTTTTTGGTTTAAAAAAATATCAGTTTTGGAAAAGGAGCTTGGGCATTGTGGTTAAGAACCAGCCCTAGATAAGAAGTGGGAAGATCAGTTAAGAAAGGGCCTTTTTTGGATTATCATCTGGAGGAAAAAATCACCAGAGCCAAAAAAACCGGTGACAAAAAAGTCATTAAAACATGGTCCAGACGCTCGGTGATTACGCCGTCTGCGGTGGGTTTAACTTTTGCTGTTCATAACGGAAAAAAGTTTGTGCCTGTGTATGTATCAGAAAATATGATAGGACAAAAATTTGGGGAGTTTGCTCCTACTAGGATGTTTAATGTTCATGCTGGTGGAAAAAAATCGCAAATGCAGAAGCCGGGCCAAAAGAAAGGGTAACAATTTCATTGGAAAGAAGAGGTTACTGTACTGCTTTTGTAAAGAAGCATCTCTTTCAAGGAAATAACAACTTGTGACGAAGATTTTTTAAGACTGAGGGAAGAACAATATGGAAGTCAGATCTATTTTAAAGTATACTCGTGTTTCAGCGCAGAGAGCGCGTCTAGTGGCAGACATGGTTCGCGGAAAAGATGTGAATGAGGCTATTGGATTGCTTTCTTTTTCGAAAAAGAAGTCAGCTGAGCTTATTAAAGCACTTATTCAGTCGGCGGTTGCCAACGCTGAAACCAAAAAAATAATTGATGTGGATAATCTATATGTTAAAACGATTTATGTTAACCAGGGGCCTTATTTAATGAGGTATCGTCCGGCCGCGCGCGGTCAGTCGTCTCCCCGAAAAAAGAAACAAAGTCATATTTGTGTTGTGTTGGATGAAAGGTAAGCCATATTGGTATATAAAAAAAATCATAACAATAACCCGCTTTGCGGGTGAAAGGTAAAAGTTATGGGGCAGAAGATTAGTCCTGTTGGTTTGAGAGTTGGAGTGATTCGTAACTGGGATTCCCGCTGGTATGCGAGTGGTCAGGTTTATGCTGATAATATTTATGAAGATTATCGTTTGCGTGCTTATGTGAAAAAAAGATTAAAAAATGCTGGTGTTTCAAAAGTGGAAGTGGAAAGAACAGGTGAGCAAATTAAATTGATTGTTTTCACGGCCCGACCGGGATTTGTTATTGGAAAAAAAGGGGTGGGTATTGACGCTTTAGAGGCTGATATACAAAAGCAGACAAAGCACAAAGTGTCTGTAAGTATTCAGGAAGTCAGAAAGGCGGATGTTGACTCTCAGCTGGTTGCGGAAAAAATTGCTTTACAGCTGGAAAAAAGAGTTTCCTGGAGAAGAGTATTGAAAAAAGCCATTGCAGAGGCCATTCGTCAGGGAGTGAGAGGGGTGAAAGTACGTATATCAGGTCGATTGGATGGAGCGGAAATTGCCCGTTCAGAATGGTACAACGAAAAAAGCATCCCCTTACATACTTTAAGAGCTAATATTGATTATGGTTTTGCGGAAGCTCAGACAACTTATGGCCTGATTGGTGTCAAGGTGTGGATGTATTATGGTGATGTGTACGCAAGGAAAGAAGTGTCGGTAGTGGAAAAGAAATTTAAGGAGTGAAAAAAAATGCTTAGCCCCAAAAAAATAAAATGGAGAAAAGTGCACAGGGGACGTTTAAGAGGCCAAGCCAAAAGAGGCAGTGAGTTGTCTTTTGGTGATTTTGGTTTGATGAGTTTGTCAGCAGGGCGAATGACGGATCGTCAAATTGAATCCAGTCGTATTGCCATCTCCCGTTCTGTTAAAAGAAGTGGAAAAGTGTGGATTCGTGTGTTTCCTGATAGACCTATTTCTCAAAAGCCTATTGGAGTGCGAATGGGATCAGGTAAAGGAAATTTGGAGTTTTGGGTGGCTTTAATTAAGCCAGGTCGGATTTTGTTTGAAATCGAAGGGGTAACGGAAAAACAGGCCCGGGAGGCTTTTCGTTTGGCCAGCTATAAACTTCCTTTTAAAACAAAATTCTTGTCCAGAGTATAAAAATAATGTGTTATTTTATTAGTGATTGTTTTTGAAAAAGCTTTCTACAGGAAAGCAAAGGAATTAAAAAATGAAGTATGCAGAGATAAATAATCTGCAACCGCAGGAGCTGAAGAAAAGGTTAGATCAAACCCGGCAGGCTTTGTTTAATGCTCGTATGAAGCATAAAATGCAGAGACTTTCCAATATGATGGAGCTTAGAAACTTCAGAAGAGATATCGCTCGTTTGGAAACAGCTTTATCTGTGCTTCCTGAGTCTGCATTTGTGTCTGACAAAAAACTGGTGAAAGACACTGAGGCTTTGGAGAAAAAAGCCGTGAAAAGCCTTTCTGGAAAAGCACAGTTTAAAAAGCAGGACAAATCCAAGAAGTTGGTGGAAGAAAAAGCTGTGGGAGAGGGTTCAAAAGTAAAAGCCAATGAGGAAAAGCAGGATCAGAAAAAAGAGAGCAGAAAAAAGGTTACTTTGAAGCAACAAGAATCGAAAAAACCCTCCAAAGATAAGCCATCCAGCAAGATTGCGCCAAGAAAAAAATGGTTTGGTTTTTTTGGTTCAAAACAAAAATCTTCCAAAGCTCAGCAATCTGGAGGCCGGCGAAGTTTTTTTAGACGGAAAAGCGGTTAAAGCTGTTTTTCTCTTAAACACAGGAAGGAAAAGATGAAAGATCAAAGAGGCAGATTAAATGTTGTTAAAGGGAAAGTGGTATCCAGCAAAGGCGACAAAACCATTTCTGTTTTGATTTATCGTTTAATGAAGCATCCTAAATATAAAAAATATATTCGTCGGAAATCGGTTTTTAAAGCGCACGATGAGCAAAATAAGGCAAAAACAGGTGATGTGGTTAAAATATATGAAACCCGTCCTTTGAGTAAAACAAAAAGATGGAAGCTTTTGGAAATCGTGGACTCACAGACATAGAGTGGGTGTGTAGGTTAAGTGAAGTGTGTGCAGTCTAAGTGAAGAAGGAAAAAATTATGATTCAAATGCAATCCCGTTTAAAAGTGGCTGATAATTCTGGTGCTAGGGTCGTTCAGTGCATTAAAGTTTTAGGAGGTTCCCGAAGGCGTACTGCCGGCATTGGGGATATTATTGTTGTGTCCGTTAAAAATGCTTTACCTAATTCCAAGGTAAAAAAAGGGGATAAAGCGAAGGCTGTTATTGTGCGCACAGTTCATAAAATTCAAAGGGGGGATGGTACTTCCATTCGCTTTGATGAAAATTCAGCCGTGCTGATTAACAATAATAAGGAGCCGATTGGTACTCGTATCTTTGGTCCTGTGGCTAGAGAATTAAGGGCTAGGAGTTTTATTAAAATTATTTCTATGGCTCCGGAGGTGCTTTAATGAGTGTTTTACAAGAGCAATACACAGCAAAAATACGCTCGGTGCTGAAAGAAAAGCTACAGCTTAAAAGTGTTATGCAGGTTCCGCGGGTTGAGAAAGTGGTATTGAGTATGTGTGTCTCTCAAGCGGTTAAAAACCCTAAAATTTTACAAAATGTTTCTCAAGATCTGTCTTTGGTGGCCGGTCAAAAAGCTGTGATCACAAAAGCCAAAAAAGCCATTTCCAACTTTAAAATTAAAAAAGGTGTTAAGCTGGGTTCTTGCGTGACATTGAGACGGGAAAAAATGTGGACTTTTTTGGAACGGCTAATTCATTTTTCACTCCCTCAGGTTAGGGATTTTCGAGGTCTTTCCCCAAGAAGCTTTGACGGGCAGGGTAATTACAATATAGGTATTAAGGAGCAAATTATTTTTCCGGAAGTGGATTATGATAAAGTGGATGCAATTCGGGGTATGAACATTACTATTTGCACGACAGCAAAAACAGATGAACAAGCACGGAGCTTATTGGAGTCTTTAGGATTTCCTTTCAGGAAGCATTAAAAGGAGGAGAGGGTCTCAGGTTAAGAACCGCCCTTGAATAAAAATATGGATACAATCAGTCAATTTTGCACCAGGGTCAGAAACGCAGTTATGGCGGGTCACCTTAAGGTGGATATTCCCAGTTCTAAAGTTCAGGAAGGCATTGCTGATCAGTTAAAAGAGTCTGGATATATTAAAAATTATACAGTGGTGGATGACGGAAAGCAGGGGATTATGAGGCTTTATTTAAAATACAATGAGAAGGGGCAGTCTGCCATTACGCGCATTGAGAGAGTGAGTAAACCCTCCTGTCGCCAATATGTAAAGGCAGGTCGGATTCCTCCAGTGCTTTCTCATTACGGGCTGTTAGTGTTAAGTACCAATAAAGGGATTTTAAGCGGAGCAGAGGCTAAAAAGCAAAATGTGGGTGGAGAAATGCTTTGTCGTATCTGGTAGAGGAAGATTCACTTATTCAGGAAAGGAGTGGGGGTTAGGTTAAAAGTCGCCTCTAAGTAAAAAATGTCAAGAATTGGAAAATTACCGGTGAAGATAACACAAGGTGTGGAGGTCACTATCAACACCGGCAATGAAGTGTGTGTTAAATCCGGTCAGAAAATTTTGAAGATACCGGTTAATCCTGTTATCAATGTGCAGGTGAAGGATGGTTCTGTGGTATTGACTCGTAAAAATAATGAACCGAAGACGCGGGCATGGCATGGCCTTTATCGCTCTTTAATTCAGAATGCAGTTACGGGTGTGTCCAAGGGGTGGTCAAAGACTTTGATTCTTAAGGGGGTTGGTTACAAGGCTAATGTGTCCGGGAAAACTTTGGAAATGAGCTTGGGTTATTCTCATCCAGTTAAAATGGAAATACCAGAAGGTTTGACTGTAAAGGCAGAAAAATTGAATGTGGTTGTATCGGGTGCGGATCGTGCGCAAGTGGGACAATTCAGTGCACAAATCAGAAGTTGGAGAGAACCGGAGCCTTACTTAGGTAAAGGTATTCGCTATAGTGATGAAGTGATTCGCAGAAAAGCCGGTAAATCCGGGGGTGAAAAGTAATGAATAAATTTATTACTGTGGTTTTTTCTTTTTTTTGTTATGTTTGTCCTACTTTCGATTGTGGTCAAACTATTGCCGGTTTTTGTTGCATAAAAAAGAAAACAAAAGGTTAGAGGAATGATTCGGATTCGGATAAAGAAAAACAGTCCTTTGAAACTTAGAAAAAGGCTAAGAAACAAAGCGCGTTTGAGAAAAAAACTTTTTGGAACAGAAGAAAGACCGCGTTTAGTGATTTTTCGTTCCCAAAAGCATATTTACGCTCAGCTGATAGATGACACTTCAGGAAAAGTGTTGGCGTCAGCCAATACCCTCAAGTTGGACGGCAATAATGGTAATTGCAAGGGAGCGGAGCGAACTGGTCAAAAAGTAGCGGAAACAGCTTTAAATCGGAAAATTAAAAAAGTGGTTTTTGATCGGAATGGGTTTATTTATCATGGTAGGGTGAAAGCGTTAGCGGAATCCGCCCGCAAAGCTGGTTTGGTTTTTTGATCGCACTAATTGAATAATTTTGCTAAAAAATACTTTTAAAGAGAGAGAGGATAATTTTGAATACACAACAGAACACGGAACAGGAATTTTTAGAAAGAGTGGTTGTTATTAACCGCGTTACAAAGGTGGTGAAGGGCGGACGTCGCTTTTCTTTTTCTGCTTTAGTGGTGGCGGGAGATGGAAAAGGGCAGGTGGGTGTCGGCACAGGAAAAGCCAGTGAAGTGCCTGAATCTATCAACAAAGCTGGTCGTATAGCTAAAAAATCTTTTATACAGGTTCCTTTAAGAGGGCAACGGACTATTCCTCATGAGATTATTGGAAAATTTGGTGCTTCCCAAGTGGTATTGAGACCAGCAGGTCCGGGGACAGGAGTGATTGCCGGTGGTCCTGTTCGTGCGGTACTGGAGTGTATTGGTATAAGAGACATATTGACCAAGAGAATGGGGAGCAGGAACCCTCATAATGTTGTGTACGCCACTTTAAATGGTTTGCAACAGATTATTGAGATAAAAGAAAAAAGACCTTTGATTAAATCTGGTTTAATCTCAGATTCTAGGAATCAGAAAGTGGCTACGGATTCTAAAAAAGTTGCCGAAGAAAAAGTTGTTGCCGAAAAAGATTCGGTACCAAAAGAAAAAATAGACGAAAAAACCTTGAGGAATTAAAAAGTGAAACAGGTTAGAGTAACTTTAAAGAAGAGCTTAATAGGTTCTACGAAACAGCAAAAAGCTTCTGCTTTTTGCTTGGGTTTAAGAAAACTTGGTCAATCTGTGGTTTTAACCATGAATCCTGTAAGGCAAGGGCAGGTTAACAAAATAAAACATCTGATTTTACTTTCTCCTGCCAACTCAACAGAGAAAGCGGAACATAAAACTGTAAGTGATAAAATATAACAGAGAAAAAGAGCATGAAAGAAAAAGAGGACATGACAAAAGAAAATGGTAAAGAGCAGAACCAAAAAGGTTCTTCTGGTTCTTCTAAGGAATTGTTTTCTGCCCGTTCGGTGAGTTTGGAGCGTTTGCAGACTTTTCCCGGTTCTCGGCATAAGATGAAACGTTTGGGTCGTGGAAGATCCAGCGGTCATGGTGGCACTTCCACAAAAGGACATAAAGGGCAAAGGGCACGTTCTGGCTTTGGCCTCTTAAGAGGATTTGAGGGAGGACAAATGCCTTTGGTTCGTCTTCTTCCTAAGTTTGGTTTTACGAATGCTCGGTTTAAAAAAAAGTGTGACATTATCAATTTATCAGTTCTGAATCGTTTTGACTCAGAGGTGGATCCTTCTATCTTGTATTCAGCCGGGCTGGTGAGAAAAAAAGCATTTGTAAAAATTTTAGCTCAAGGTGAGTTAACTAAGCCATTGACTGTTCGTGCGCATAATTTTAGCAAAAAAGCTATTGAGCTTATTGAGAAAGCAGGAGGAAAAGTGGAAAAGCTTGTTTCTGTTGTGGATAATAATAGAGCCACTTCTTCTTCAGCTTCGGAAAGTGCAACAGACATACAAATAGATAAGTCTGATACAAGCGATGATACAAAATTAGCTTCGGAAAGTGCAACAGACATACAAATAGATAAGTCTGGTACAAGCGATGATACAGATAACAAAACATCTAACGGGAACATAAATCAATGATGCAAAATTTTTCTTTTCCGAAAGATCTCAGAAATAAAATTCTTTTTACATTGGCAGTGTTGATCATTTATCGTATGGGTGTGCAGGTGCCCACTCCAGGTGTGGATAGAGAAGCTTTAATGGATTATTTTGCGAACCAGGGAGGCGGTGTCTTGAATATGCTGAACACCTTTACAGGTGGTGCTTTGGAGAGGTTCAGTATTTTTGCTTTGGGTATTCTGCCTTATATTACTGCGTCCATTATTTTTCAGCTGTTACAGACGGGAGTGCCTTATTTGGAGCAGTTAAAAAAAGAAGGGGAAGCGGGCAGGAGAAAAATCAATCAATACACTCGTTATTCCACTGTGTTGTTTTCCATCGTGCAGGGTTATGGCATTTCTAAAATGTTAATCAATCTCACTTCAGGAGAAGGGCAGTCTCTGGTGATTTCACCTGTTATTGGATTTCTTCCTTTTGAGGTTTTCACTATTATCACTTTAACAACAGGAGCTTGTTTGATTATGTGGCTGGGTGAGCAGATAACCGAGCGTGGCATAGGAAATGGAGCTTCCCTTATTATTTTTGCCGGTATAGCGGCTGGTATTCCTTCCGGTGCAGTAAATTTATTTCGGATGGTGGGAAGGGGGCAAATCAGCAATGGTTTGTTGTTGGCTTTGGTTTTATTTATGATCGTGGTAGTGGGAATTATTATATTTATTGAAGTAGGACAAAGAAGGATTCCCATTCAATATTCACAAAGAGCAATGGGAAAACAGCCAGCCACACAAAGCTCTCATTTGCCTTTAAAACTTAATTTTTCAGGAGTAATTCCTCCTATTTTTGCTTCCAGTTTGTTGCTTTTTCCCACCTCTTTGGCTCAATATGTGGACCAGCCTTGGGCGCATAATCTGAGAGATACTCTTACCCCTCAAAGCTCTTTGTTTAATATTATGTTTGTGGCTTTGATTGTATTTTTCTGTTTTTTCTATACAGAGGCAGTTTTTAATCCCCATGAAATGTCGGACAACTTAAAAAAGTACGGAGGTTTTATTCCGGGGATTCGAGCAGGGAAGAGCACAGCAGATTATGTAAAGAAAACTTTGGATCGTTTGACCGTAGCTGGTTCCATCTACCTCAGTGTGATTTGTATTATTCCCACATTGCTCATTGATAAAATGAATACGCCTTTTTTCTTCGGGGGCACCAGTTTGTTGATTTTAGTGGGTGTGGCTTTGGATACCACTCAGCGGATACAATCGCACTTACTTACGGCCCGTTATGAAGGTTTGATGAAGGGAGTTCGGGTAAAAAGCCGTCGTGTTCAGTATTAGGGAATATAAAAGTTACAAACTCTCCGTATGTTAACATCAGCGGATTTTTAACTGACAGGGGGAAGATTGAAAGAAAAAACCTATGACACTTTACGAACCTCTTTAAAGTCTCGTTCTTTAAACAAAAATCTGTATTATTTTTTTTCTCAACAAAAGGTTGATGGTTCAGCAGATTTACGAGATGTGTTGGGAAGCAAAGGCGCGCATTTGGCAGAAATGATTTCTATGGGATTTCCAGTGCCTCCCGGGTTTACTATTTCTGCGAATATGTGTCAGGCTTTTTATAAAAACGACAAGCAACTTCCTGACTTTTTAAAAACAGAGATTAATCAAGCTATGAAACTTCTGGGTCGGGATATGGGAGCTGAGTTTGGAAACCCTAAAAATCCTCTTTTGGTCAGTGTGCGTTCCGGTGCGCGTGTGAGTATGCCAGGTATGATGGATAGTGTGCTCAATCTGGGGCTGAATGATCAGGTGGTGGAGACTTTGGCGAATCAAAGTTTTGATGAGCGATTTGCCTACGATTGCTATCGCCGTTTTATACAAATGTATGCGGATGTTGTTCTTTCCGTGGATGCTTCCTTGTTGGTGTTTTTTCTGGAGGATTTAAAGCGTCTGAAAAATTATAAAAAAGACACAGACTTGACAGTGGAGGATTTAAAAAAGTTGGTTGGTTGTTTTAAGGATCAGGTACTTCAAGCTACAGGAAAACATTTTCCACAGGATCCAGCTGAGCAACTTTATTCTGCTGTTTCTGCCGTTTTTGATAGCTGGAATAACTCCCGGGCAGTTTCCTATCGGGAATTAAACAATTATCGTCATGACTGGGGCACGGCTGTTAATGTACAGGCTATGGTGTTTGGCAATAAAGGAGAAGACTGTGCTACAGGTGTGGCTTTTACCCGGGATCCTTCCAGTGGGGAAAAGCATTTGGTCGGTGAATTTTTAGTGAACGCTCAAGGGGAGGATGTAGTGGCAGGTGTGAGAACTCCTTATCCTGTTACCAAAGCGATGGCAAACGGTAAGGTGGAAATGACTTTAGAGGAGCGTTTCCCTACTGTGTTTCAGGATTTGAATCAGGTGTGTAATCGTTTGGAAAAACACTATAAAGATATTCAGGATATTGAATTTACCATTGAAAAAAATCGGTTATGGATTTTGCAGACCCGAAGTGCCAAGAGAACGGCCAAGGCGGCTTTAAAGGTGGCTTTGGATATGCTGGACGAAGGATTGATTACAAAAAAAGAAACCTTATTCAGGGTGTCTCCCTCTTCTATTGAACAGCTATTGCATCCTTCTTTGGATCCAAAAGCGTCAAAGTTAAGGATAGCTCAGGGGTTGGCCGCCAGTCCCGGAGGAGTGTCAGGGAAAATTGTGTTTTCTTCCGAAGAGGCTTTTCAATGTCATTCCAGAGGGGAAAAAGTAATATTAGTTCGCTCCGAGACCTCTCCTGAAGATATTAGAGGCATGATTTCCTCTGAAGGAATTTTAACTACCAGAGGAGGTATTACCTCTCATGCGGCAGTGGTGGCGCGAGGAATGGGTAAATGTTGTGTGGTTGGTTGTGATGAAGTGATGTTGGATGAGAGCACCGGAAAAATGAGAGCAGGCAAACATTACTTGAAAAAAGGAGATATGATTTCTCTGGATGGTGCTACAGGCGAGGTGTTTATGGGTGAGGTGCCTACTCTGGAGCCTCAGCTGGATGAGAATTTTCAAAGGTTTATGTCTATCGTGGATAAATATTCTGATATGAAGGTTAGGGTCAATGCCGATCACCCCAGAGAGGCAGAAACAGCTCGTCTTTTTGGCGCGCAGGGGATTGGTTTGTGTCGAACAGAGCACATGTTTTTTGGAGATGATCGTATTATTTCTGTCAGAAAAATGATTCTGGCGGGGAAGGAAAGCGAAAGAAGCTCTGCTCTGGAAGAATTATTGCCTATGCAGAGGGAGGATTTTATCGCTTTGTTTTCCACAATGCGGGGACTTCCGGTGACTATTCGCCTTCTGGATCCTCCTCTTCATGAATTTTTACCTCAGAGAGAAAGTGAGATAAAAGAGTTAGCGGAAAAGACAAACGACAAAGAGGAAACAATAAGAGAGCGCGTGTCAGCTTTAAGAGAAACCAACCCCATGTTAGGGCATAGAGGTTGTCGTCTGGCTATTTCTTTTCCTGAAATTTATCAGATGCAGGCGCGGGCTGTTGCTGAGGCTGTTTGTGAAAGAATGGATCATAAGGAATTTCCTGTGCCGGAGATTATGATTCCACTCGTGATGATGAAGTCGGAATTAATTTTTATTAAGGATTTGGTGGAAAGAGAGATAAAAGCGGTTCAGGAGGAAAGAAAGAAAAACTTTAAGTACTTAATTGGTGCTATGATTGAACTGCCCCGGTCAGCTTTGATAGCAGATGAATTGGCTGATCATGCGGATTTTTTCAGTTTCGGAACTAATGATCTCACTCAAACCACTTTAGGTATTTCCAGAGATGATTGTGGTAAATTTCTTCCAGTTTATGTGAGTGAAAACCTCATGTCAGAAGATCCTTTTGCTACTGTGGATCAAAAAGGTGTAGGTTTTTTGATTCAAAGAGCTATTGAGTTGGGTCGTGGAAAAAAACCTGATTTAAAAATAGGTATCTGTGGTGAGCACGGGGCGGAACAAAACAGTATTTACTTTTTTAATCGTTTGGGTTTGGATTATGTCAGCTGTTCTGCTTATCGTGTGCCGGTGGCTCGTTTGATATCAGCTCGTTCTTCCATTAATTCGTGCAAATAGATAAAAAAAAGATGGGCAACTAAAGGCTAGTTTTAAGTATTTTTTTTTACTCACATTTGTTCTTCTGAATTTATTTCTTGATTTTTACCCCCCCCCGTTAGTCTGGAAAAATATCCTGATTGAATAGGACTTTTTACAAATTAAAAAGGAGTATTTTATGAAAACTATAATTGTTTTATTATTTTTAAGCTTAGGTGCTTTTAGTTATGGCCAAAATGAAAGATGTACTAAGGATAACTTTTTGGATTTTGTGACTCAGCCGGGCCGGCATAATTGTAATTTGCAAGAAGTGAATTTAAACGAGTTATATTTGCAAGGGGCGAATTTTAGCTATGCGAATTTGCGTAATGCGAATTTGAGTGTCGCGGATTTGAACGGCGCGGATTTTAGCTGGGCGGATTTGGCTGATGCGAATTTTCAAGGGTCATTTTTGCAAATGGTGAATTTTAGTTATGCGTCTTTGCAATGGGTGAATTTTGCGAATGCGAATTTGATCGGGGCGAATTTCTCCGAGGCGTGGTTGCGTTATGCGCATTTTACCGGTGCGATTTTGAATGGGGCGGATTTCACCGGTGCGAAAGTTGATCAGAAATTGGCGACTTTTTTAACTTCACAAGGTATAAGTGGTTTTGTTGTTGTTGAATAAGCTTTACTTTGAATATAATTTTCCTTTGTTCCATCAAGCGTAATCTGATTATTAGTCGTCAGTTTTAAGTTTTTTAATTTCTTCTTCGGAAAGTCCTGTACCTTTACAAAGAGCTTGCAAATCCACTCCAGTTTTAAGTAATTTTGCAATCAGCTCTTTTTGACCTTCCTGACGGCCTTGTTGCATGCCTTCCTGTATACCTTCCTGACGGCCTTGTTGCATGCCTTCCTGCCTAGCTTCATCATACGAAGATTTTAATAATGGCATCATAATTCTTCCCTCCTCTTTCACTGTGGCTTGTTCAATCTCTTTTACAATCTCCCAATTAAATGCTGGATCATATCGCCGTATATAATCTACTGCTCGACCGATCAATGCCTCTCGCTCACTGGAACTAAGACCCTGACCTATCGTAAAAAGCTCTTTCACTTTTGATTCATCAAGTCGCCAGATATGTTTTAAAATATACAAAATAGGACGAGTTGTCAAATCCCTGGCCTCATTTGACACATCTAAAGGAGATCCATGCGTTTTTCTTTTGCGGATTTGTCAATAAAAGTTGTGGCTTCTGTTTTAAGGTTGGTCCAATCAAAAAGTTTCATTTCCTCTTTTGAGAGAACAAGACTTAATATGTCCACACAATATTTGGTTTGCGAGTAGACTTCTTTGAATAAATGATCATGTAAAAAATTTCTTTTTGTTTTCATAGCTCTGGAAAATGGAATATAAAAAGATTTTTGTCAATAAAATAAAAGAGTTTTGGCAGGAATTAAAGAAGACTTATCTCCTGAACTTCTTTGGAAGAGTCAAAAAAAGAGGTATTTACAGAAAATCGTTCTAGGCTATCTTTATTGTGCACTTTGATTGTGGCCAAGCTCGATCGCTTAAGCCGTGACTTGGCTTTTATCGGCTGGTTGCAAAACACTGCTATTAAATTTGTGTGCTGTGATATGCCGGAGGCGACCCGTGAAACAATCGGGTTCATGGGTGTTATGGCCAGGTGGGAGCGTGAACAAATAGCCAAGCGAACCAAAGAGGCCCTGGCTGAGAAAAAGAGACAAGGTGTAAAGCTTGGGTATCATATCCCGGCTGTGAGACGGGGGTTACACCGGTATTGGAGAGAATATAAAAAACAACACAAAGCTATTGTAAAAGAACAAAAGAAAAAGGCAAAGAAAGAACCACCACCACCACCTAAGCTTACTAAGGCCCAAAGAGAGGACAAGCGGGTTATTCCATTCATTAAGTTTCTAAGGCGTCAGGGAAAGACATTTCAGGAAATAGCCGATGCTTTAAACGAACAAGGCGAACCCTCAAGGTGGGGAAAACGCTGGCACAAAACAAGTGTGTTGCGGGTGGCAGACAGAAACGGCCTGGAGTAAATATCATGGGAATCATAAAGAGAGGGTGGGCAATCTACATCGCTAGGGTGGGTCACCATCTTTTCCCGCGGGAATAAGTGCATAAAAAGGGGGTTTTGAGACGGGGGGAAAATGGTCACCCACCCTTAGCGATATACAACCGCACCCGGTTGATTATGATTCCCCTTCCTAAAAACGAAAAAACCCGACAGGATATGGGCCAGGCTTTTCACCAAAAAAGGAATTATGAAAATTATATAAAAATCAGAGTAATTTTATTCAACAACAATAAAACCACTTACACCATGTGAGGTTAAATAAGCACCCAAATCCGGATCAACTTTCGCATCGGTAAAAATCGCCTCGTTAATAAATTTCGCATTTCCAAAATACGCATTACGCAAAAGCGCACCTGTAAAATTTGCACCACTCAAATTCGCCTCTGCAAAACTCGCAAAAGTCAAATTCGCCCCGGCCATATTCGCATTGCTCAAATTCGCCCAGAGCAAAAGCGCGTTTTGTAATACCGCTTCACGCAAATCTACACCAGTCAAATCTGCTTTATTAAACTTTGATCCTATTGCATGTAACTTGTACAAATTCGCATCGGTTAAAATTACATCTTCCAAATCCGAAAAATTCAAAGTAGCATCACTCAAATTCGCATCTCGCAAATCCGCTCCTTGCAAATCACACTTAAATATATCAGCCCTTTCCTTATATCTATATTCATCAAAATAATTCTCGATATCACATGAAGAGTCAGAGAATAGCCAATAATCAAATTGGAACAGCATAACAGGAAATGGCGCGGGCTTTGGACTATGGCCATAGCTCAAAGCACCTAAGCTTAAAAAAAGTAAAGTAATTATTAATTTCATTAGTGACCTCCTTTTTCGGGTTTATTTGCATAATACAGGTGTTTATGAAAAACCACTAATAAAAAAATAGCACTGTGAAATCTTTACACGCCTGTAAAAAAAATAAAAGGAATCATAAAGAAAAGGGGGGCATCATACATCGCGGTGGGTGGGTTCACATCTTTTCCCGCGGGAATAAGTGCCAAAAAACGCCAGTTTTATTGCTGGGAATTTTGCCGGTTAAGCTGTTGAATACATTGATTAAGATTTTGCTCAAGGTTTCTTTTTTCACTTTGCATGTCATATAGTTTTAGCATTGCCTGATTAAACCGACGATCAAGGTCATTTAAATTTGATTGTATGCGCTGGTATTCCTGTTGAATTGCATCCATGTCCCTTAATGTTTGCATGTCCCCACTAGCATAAGCTCCAATGGACAACAAAAGACAAAAGATAATAATTATAGTTTTCATAAAATACTCCTTTTTAAAGTGAATTAATTATCCACCTATCTTTTTACATTATAGGCGAAAACTATAAAAAATAAAAGGGAATCATAAAGAAAAGGGGGGCATCATATATTGCGGTGGGTGGGTCACAGTTTTCCTCTGGGAAATAACTGCATAAAAACGCCTCTATTCTGGGGGGAAAATGTGCACCCCTAAAAGCGATATATAACAGCTACCCGGTTGCTTATGATTCCCTTTCCTAAAAACGAAAAAGCCCGTCTGAGATACAGAGGCTTTTCACAACAAATGGAATTATGAAAAATAAATACAATTCAGTCTTCGACAATTTTATATCCGACTATACCTTTTGAGAGTAAATAATTCGCCACCTCTGATTAACTTTCGCACCGGTGAAATTCGCACCGGTGAAATTCACCCCTCGCAAAATAGTTTCAACCAAATTCGCATTGCTCAAATTCGCATCTTGCAAATCCGCCCAGTACAGATTCGCACTTCTCAAATCCGCACCGCTCAAATCCGCACCGCTCAAATCCGACCTGTGTAAATCCGTCGCTCTCAAATTCGCATTACTCAAATTCGCATTGCTCAAATTCGCATCTTGCAAATCCGCCCAGTACAGATTCGCATTGCTCAAATTCGCATTGCTCAAATTCGCATGGTTCAAATTCGTATAGCCCAAATCCGCCTCTGTCAAATTCGCGCCTTGCAAATTCGCGCCTTGCAAATTCGCGCCTTGCAAAATCTCCCTGTGCAAATTCGCACCGGACAAATCGCACTTATGCTCTCCGTTTTTTTTTATATACTCTTTGTAATTATAGATATTACACACTGGAGCATCCGCTTCCGATTGAACATTTACTCCAGCTTCAGAACCTGCTGTGTTAACCACTACACTAGGGTTAGCACCGGCGGTGGTTGATCCCGCGCCAGCTTCAGCACCGGCGGTGGTTGATCCCGCGCCAGCTTCAGCACCGGCGGTGGTTGCTCCACTTGAACCACTATCTTTTTTCTCACAACCTAAAAAACATAAGCTTAAAAACAATAAAGCAATTATAGTTTTCATAAAATACTCCTTTTTAAAGTGAATTAATTATCCACCTATCTTTTTACATTATCGGCGAAAACTATAAAAAATAAATGGAATCATAAAGAAAAGGGGGGCATCATCTATCGCGGAGGGTGGGTTCACATCTTTTCCCGCGGGAATAAGTGCATAAAAAGCGGGTTTTGAGACGGGGGGAAAACCGTAACCCCCCTTTCGCGATATACAACCGACCCCGGTTGATTATGATTCCCTTTCTCAAAACGAAAAAACCCGTCTGAGATTAAAACAGGCTTCTTCTAACCAAAGGAAGTTATGAAAATTATAATGTAGAAGATTATCTGCCTCCTAGACAGTAAAGTGTTTATTCATTTATTATGTTTTCTGCAGGGTCGTCTTCAATAACAACAAAATCCCTTATACCTAGTGGGTATAAAAAATACGCTGCGAACCGATCAACTTTCGCCCCAGAAAAAAATGCCCCTTTAATACCAAATTTACTTATGAACAAATCCGCCCCGTACAAATTCGCCAATCGCAAAGTTGCCCATCGCAAAGTTGCCCCTCGCAAATTCGCATATCTCAAATCCGCCTCAACCAAAATCGCCCTAGTCAAATCCGCCCCGTACAAATTCGCCCCGTACAAATTCGCATATCTCAAATCCGCCTCAACCAAAATCGCCCTAGTCAAATCCGCCCCGTACAAATTCGCCCCGTACAAATTCGCCCTGGTCAAAATCGCCCTAGTCAAATTCGCCCTAGTCAAATTCGCCCTAGTCAAATTCGCCCTAGTCAAATCCGCATCGGTAAAATCTGCCCCTGATAAATCGCACTTATGCTCTCCTGGCGTATAGATATAGTCTCGATAATTATCAATATTACAGGTAGCCTTAGCCTCATTCTGGCCATAGCTCAAAGCACCTAAGCTTAAAAACAATAAAGCAATTATTAATTTCATTAGTAACCTCCTTGTTTGGGTTTATTTGCATAATACAGGTGTTTATGAAAAACACTTAATAAAAAAACAAGCCCGTGAAATATTTACACGACTATTAAAAATATATAGGGAATCATAAAGAAAAGGGGGGCATCATATATCGCGGTGGGTGGGTCTCCATCTTTTCCCGCGGGAATAAGTGCATAAAAAGGGGGTTTTGAGACGGGGGAAAACCGTAACCCCCCTTTCGCGATATACAACCGACCCCGGTTGCTTATGATTCCCTTTCCAGAAAACGAAAAAACCCGTCTGAGGTAGACAGGCTTTTCGCAAACCAAAAGAGAGTAGTAGACATTCTACTGCCTAAGAGGCAGTAAAGTGTTTATTCTTCTATTTCCTCAAATTCTCAAATTCAACAACAACAAAACCACTTACACCTTGTGAAGTTAAATAAGTCGCCAAGGCCGGATTAACTTTCGCAGAGGTTAAAATTACCCCTGTCAAATCCGCATCGTACAAATTCGTCCCGTACATATTCGCCATTATCAAACTAGCATTGGACAAATTCGCCCCAGTCAAATCCGCCATTATCAAATTCGCCCCGTACATATTCGCATTAGTCAAATTACCCCATACCAAATTCGCCATTATCAACCTAGCATTGGACAAATTCGCCCCTTCCAAATCCGCATTGGTCAAAATCGCCCCAGCTATATTCGCATTGGACAAATTCGCCCTTCGCAAATTCGCCCCAGTCAGATTCGCCCCGCCCAAATTCGCCCCAGTAAAATTTGCATCTTGTAAATTCGCCCCAGTCAAATCCGCCCTGAACAAATCGCACTGATGATTTCCGGGTGTATAAATATAGTCTCGATAATTATCAATATTACAGGTAGCCTCATTCTGGCCATAGCTCAAAGCTCCTAAGCTTAAAAAAAGTAAAGCAATTATTAATTTCATTATTTACCTTCCTCCTCATCAACAACAATAAAACCACTTATACCTTGTGAAGTTAAAAAAGTCGCCAAGTCTGGATCAACTTTTGCATTGCTCATATTTACATCAGTAAAATTCGTGTCACTAAAATACACAAAACGCAAATCCGCCCCAGTCAGATTCACCCCAGTTAAATTCGCCAGTTTAAAACCTGAAAAACGCAAATCCGCCCCAGACATATTCGCCCCAGTCAAATCTGCCATTAAAAAATTTGCGTCAACCAATATCGTTTCCCGCAAATCTGCACCAGTCAAATCTGCTTTATAAAAATTTGAACCTACTGCATGTGCCTTATGTAAATTTGCAAAACTCAAATTTGCCTCTATTAAATTCGAAAAATTCAAAGTAGCATTACTCAAATTCGCCTCTCGCATATCCGCTCCTTGCAAATCACACTTAAATATATCCTTCCTTTCTTTATATCTATATTCATTAAAATAATTATTTATATTACATGAAGAAGAGCCAGTGACCCGGTCATACAGGCCATACAAATCATAAATAGTCGCCATAATACCAATAGGAGTGTCACTTTCCACCTTTCTAGAAGATTGTTCAGCCTCATTCTGGCCATAACTAAAAGCACCTAAGCTTAAAAATAGTAAAGTAATTATTAATTTCATTAGTAACCTCCTTGTTTGGGTTTATTTGATTATTCAGTCCCGACTGATTATACTCAAAAGTTAAAAAATTGAAACTGTTAAGAACAACTAGTGTAATCTTTACATGGTTGTACAATGATTGAACAAAGAATCTGGCCTCTTTCCTTTCAAGAAGCCATTTTTAGACCGTTTTTTAATAAAATTCCAATAGGAAAGAAGTTTATTAAAAATATGATATATGGATTCCATTATTGGATCATATCGCCGTATATAATCTACTGCTCGACCGATCAATGCCTCTCGCTCACTGGAACTAAGACCCTGACCTATCGTAAAAAGCTCTTTCACTTTTGATTCATCAAGTCGCCAGATATGTTTTAAAATATACAAAATAGGACGAGTTATCAAATCCCTGGCCTCCTTTGACACATTTAAAGGAGATCCATGCGTTTTTCTTTTGCGGATTTGTCAATAAAAGTTGTGGCTTCTGTTTTAAGGTTGGTCCAATCAAAAAGTCTATTCCAGTATTTGTGTGTCATTGTTGTAGATGTTCAATAATTCGCTGACAGAGTTTTGTTTATTGTCTGATGAGATTTAAAGCAGAACCAGCCCGGAACCATTTTATTTGATCTGTGTTCATGGAATGGGAAACTAAAAACTCCTCTTGAGACCCGTCTTCATGGTGAACCAATATTTTATGTTGACTGTTTGGTTTTAGATTTTCCAAATCCAAAATATCCAGCTGATCTTTTTCTTTTAGTTTTTTTATGTCTTTCGGTTGTGTGAAAACCAGAGGAAGAATCCCTTGTTTTTTAAGATTGGTCTCGTGAATGCGCGCGAAACTTTTTACGATAACCACCTTGGCCCCTAAGTACTTAGGGGTCATAGCCGCATGTTCGCGACTGCTTCCCTCACCATAATTTTCGTCACCAATAATCGCCCAAGGTTTGTTTTGTGATTTATAGTGTCGGGCGATTTTGGAGAAAGGTTGTTTTTCTCCTGTTAGTTGATTCAGACCTGTGCCTCTTTCTTCGGTGAAGCTGTTTATCGCTCCCAATAATAGGTTATCAGAAATGCGATCCAAATGTCCTCGGTATCTGAGCCAAAATCCAGCCGGGGAAATATGGTCTGTTGTGCATTTTCCCTTGGCTTTGCATAAGATGAACAGATTTTTAAAATCTTCCTTGTTCCAAGGAGGGAAAGGCTTTAAAAGCTGTAATCTCTCTGACGGCTCTCTTATAATAATTTGAATATCTTTGCCTTTTGGAGCAACATACCCTTTCTCCTTTTCCTGATAAAATCCTTTTTTTGGCAAAATATCTGATTTCGGCGGTAGTAATTTTAATTTTTTTCCTTCTCTTTCCAGAAAATCTGTTTGAGGATTAAAATCCAATCGTCCGGCAAGGCCCAAAGCAATGGTGATTTCCGGGCTGGCGATAAAAGAAAGAGTTTCCGGGTTGGCGTCATTTCTGCCTCGAAAGTTTCGGTTAAAGCTATTTAAAATGGTGTTCACCTGCCCTTTTTTGGAGTCCTCTCTTTTCCATTGACCAATACAGGGGCCACAGGCGTTAGCCAGCACAAGTGCGCCAATGGCTGAAAAGTCTTTTATGTATCCGTCTCTTTCTATGGTTTTTCTAATGAGTTCAGAACCGGGAGTTACCAGAAAATGCTGGGGCATTTTGAATCCCGCTGAGTGTGCCTGACGAGCTACATGAGCGGCTCGGCCTATGTCTTCGTAAGAGGAATTGGTACAAGAACCAATGAGGGCTGAAGAAAGTTTGACAGGCCATTTTTCTTTTTCAAGGATATGTTTTATTTCACTTAAGGGGCGTACAGCATCAGGGGAGTGAGGGCCGGCCAGCTGAGGCTCCAAAGTGGATAAGTCAATTTCAAGGACTTCATTATAATATTTGTGAGGATCTGCTGTCACTTCAGCATCAGCAAGAAACAGATCTTTATACTTTTCAATAACTTCTGCTTGATCGGCACGATAAGTAGCGGTGAGATATTCCAACATGGCAGAATCATAAGGAAATACGGAGCAGGTGGCTCCCAATTCCGCCCCCATGTTGGTAATAGTGGCTTTTCCTGTACAGCTTAAAGAAGCAGAACCTTCTCCGAAGTATTCTATAATTTTATTGGTGCCTCCTTTAACAGTTAAAATTCCCAATAATTTTAAAATAATGTCTTTGGGAGAAGCCCATCCTTTTAGTTTTCCTTTTAAATGAACACCTGTAATATCGGGTTTTTTCACTTCCCAAGGCATTCCTGCCATTACATCGGCCGCATCTGCTCCCCCTACACCTATTGCCAACATGCCCAGTCCTCCAGCATTTGGGGTATGTGAGTCTGTTCCAATCAGCAAACCGCCCGGGAAAGCGTAATTTTCCAGAATCACCTGATGAATAATACCAGCACCAGGTTTCCAAAAACCTATATGAAAACGACTACAGGCAGAAGAAAGGAATTGAAAAACTTCATTATTTTCCTCCAGGGATTTTTGCATATCCTGTTGGGAGCCTTTCCAAGCTTGAATGAGGTGATCACAGTGGACCGTGGCTGGCACGGCGGATTTTTCTCTCCCAGAAAGCATAAATTGCAGAAGTGCCATTTGGGCAGTGACATCTTGCATGGCAACACGATCCGGTTGCAGGAGTAAAAAATTCGTTTCTGGTTTTTTGTGTGGTTCACGCAGGTGGGAAAACAAAATCTTCTCACTCAGGGTTAAAGGCTTAGTGTGCCATTTTTTTACCTGATTAAGGTTCTTTTTGCTACTGGCATAAATATTGCTGAGCATTTCAGCGGTTGTTTGGATAGTCATAAGTCATAATTTTAAGTCTTTTGTCCATATAAAGACAAGGCCCTTTTTCTTTTGAATCACTGGTAAAGGTAAAAAAGATAAAAAGTAACTATGACAATAGTCATAATCTACTTTAGGAGCGGTGCGACAAATCAATATGTTGTTATACTTTATTTTAGGGGTTATCTGTTTATCTGTGTGATTATGAACAGATTTTGTGGATTGAGTGTATATGTTTGTTGGACATTTTAGAAATAAACTCTTAGTATTTTATAGTGTTTGTTTTTTTATGTTTTCAAGTGTGTGTTTGTTGGATATTATTGGAAATAAATTCAGTCAATGAGTACTAAATGAAATATTGTGTTATTCTTTTGAGTTTTTTGTGTATTGTTCCTGTTTCAAAGGGGAAAGTGCATATTGAGCCTTATGGCAATATAGGAGGCAGTTATTCTTCGTCAATTTCTTCTGGCCCTCTGTTTATGAATTACGCTTTAGGTGCACGCTTGGGTTACCAATTTTTGTCTGTAAGTACGGGTTTGGATTTATTTTGGACTCACTATGGTACAGGAACCAGTTCAAATGTACAGCATGTGGAGGTACATTATTCCTCGGAACCGAATAAAGGTTTTAATCAGGCTAGTAAGAGTGTGTCATTTCATCACTCTGAAGTACGAGAGCCTTTCCAGCCCTTTTCACTGGGTGCCTTTGTGGCTTTGGATCTGCCACTTTTGTTTAATACTTATGGAACTGTCTTTTATACTTTTGGTAAAAAAACTGTTAGTCATCAGGGTTATGGTATAAAAGCAGGTTTAAGCTACTTGTCTTCATTTTATGTTCAGCTGAATTTGGAGTTTCAGTGGGCGCATTATACTTGTATGGAAGAGGCTCAATGTTCTTCTTCTAGGAGTTTTAATGTCATTTCTGCCGCGTTGTCCTTGAGTGTGCCTTTTTCCACTGACTTTTTTAATTTTGGCAGAGAAGAAGTCCCAGAAGATGACACGGAAGATTCAGAAAACGACACAAGTTCCTCTGATAATTTCTAAAGGTATATAATCCCTCAAAGGTATATATATCACATTCCCTCCAAGTCTCTCCCGCAGAGCCTTTTCCTTACTCAAGTCTTGAAAGCTTAAATATTCCTGTTAAAGGGCATAAAATTGAAGACCTAAGTCTATCGGACTTAATAAGGTATTTTAGTAATTTATGTTATTTTAACTCTAATGTTTTTAATTGTTTGAACCGATATAAAACAATGCGTAGGCAATAAAAATGAACATGAAAAAATTATTTTGCTTTTTTTTGGTTTTCACTTTTTTGACAGCTTGTAGTGGTCTGTCTTTGGATGATGATACAGATCGCATAAGTGATGATCGGGAAGGGGATGTGGATTTACCAGATGATCTGGTGGAAAAACCCTCTTTAAAGGGATTTCTGGAAAACTGTGATCCTGAATTGTCTGTGCCTGATAATACTATTGATATTCTAACAGATATGTTCGGTGTTAGTGAGCAGAACCCTTTTAGAATAGCCAGAGAGTGTTTAAAGGCAAGATTGGAAGAGGGGCATGACCGGATATGTGATGCTCGTGACAAATTGGAAAGGAAAAGGGCAAAAGCGCGTGACGACAATTCCAAAGCTAGAGTGGATAATTCTCTCGCTAGGTTGGATGAAATTCAGTTTAAATTCAATCAGAACCTGTATGAGCTGGCTGTGGATATAGATGATGATATTGTGAGAAGGGAAGATAAAAATGATGAGAGTAGTAACAGGATCGGTCGTTTCTTTAGTTGGGCGCGCACGGAAGAAAGTGAGGCTTTGCGGGATATCCTAGATACAGAATCATATAGCGAGTGTAACTTTTATAGTTCAGACGACGACTAAGCTCACTTTTTATTGACTTTCTTATTTTCCATCTTCATAATGTCGCCATGAGGAAATGGTTTTTTGTTGTCCTCCCTGTTATTTTAGCAGTTACTTTTGTAGCTGTTTATTATGTAATGTCTTCTGCTGAGCATTCCTATCTGAGCACAAGTGCAAATAATGTTTATAAAGTAGATAAAGTAACGGAACAAAAAGCAAATCTTTTTTCTATAAAGCCTACCCTAGAAAATCAAAGGACAACTCCCGGTGAAATCACACAAATTGGAAAAACTTCATTAGCAAAACAGACATCTCATAACTTTCGGGCTGTTGGAGGGCCGGAGATATTGGCTATATCACAAGATTCCAAAGGTGGTATGCGTTCAGATGATATGTCTAGTTCCACGGTTTTAAACTTACCTTTTTCGGATATGGATGAAGATTCCTCCAAAGCTGTTTTTATAGCGGGTGTGTCACCAGTTATTTCTTTTTCTTTAAAATTCGTAAATGAACAGATTTTGCCTCACAATTTTTCATTAAATGGTGCGCCTGTTGGTGGTTTATCCGCTCTTTCTTATGATCCGGAGAAAAATGTTTTTATTGCTTTGTCGGATGATAAAGGCACAAAAGCACCACCTCGGTTTTATGAGATGAAACTGAACATAAGGGAGCAGGGGAAACAATATGAATTACAGATGATAAAACAAACTTTTTTGCGTAACGAAAAAGGTCAAATACTTTCACAAATAGATCCGGAAGGGATTGATTTTTTTAAATCCGATCATATATTCATCAGCACAGAAGGTGCGCAGATGATCGACTTATTAGCTCCACCGGCTCTGTTTATGTTTGATATAAACGGTAGGTTATTGTTCGACTGGGAGCTTCCAGGGATGTATTGGCCAGATAATCGCGATCAAGTAGGAAAATGGGGTGTGAAAAAAAATAAAGGTTTTGAAGCTTTGTCTGTAAGCCAAGATAAAAATTTGATTTATTTGGCAACAGAGACTTCTCTTCATCAGGATGATCAGGATGATCGTAGTAACAATCAGTATATTCGTGTCAATAGGTTTGATATTGAAACTTCAAAACTGGTAGATCAATTCATATATCCAATGGACATGAATATTAACATTGGTAACTTTAGTGGATCCAATGGGTTAACGGACTTTCTCTCCTTAGAGGGTGGACAGATGATTACGGTGGAAAGAGCATATTTAAAAGACAGTTCGGTTTCCAGTGACAGAAAGTCTGATATGACCTTGGTTCGTTTGTTTTTGACGGATTGTGCTTCAGCCAGTAATGTGTCACAGCATGAGGAGTTAAAGGCGGGAAGGTTTATTACCTGTGGAAAGAGTCTTTTGGCTGACTTATCTTCTTTCCTAGGTACTGAAGAGGTGGATAATATTGAAGGGATTGCTATAGGGCCGGAAATTTCCGAGAGAAATTATTTGTTGGTATTGGTAAGTGATAATAATTTCAGGAAAGTGCAGAAAACACAATTCCTGTTTTTTCATTATTCCCCTGAAGAAAAAAGATCTGGAAATGTACCAAGAATATGAATCTATAAAACTATGAAAAAGAATCGGTGATTATGTCTGTTCCTTTTGTTTCCGACAAATATAAAAAGCCTTCTTTAGTTTCTCCAGAAGCTTTGATGTCTTATGCAGGCTGTGGCACTAAAGAATCAAATGTAAATCCTCTTCCTTCTTATGCTGTTTTGTGCTTTTCCGATAGTATAGCTAAATCCCTTAGAGGTCGGGAAGACTTTTTGGAAACTGTTCCCTTTCATAAAACAGGCATGAATATTGATATATACAAACCAAAGAAGTATGTAAAAAAGCTGGCAGATAAAAAGTTCATGTCTGTCTGTGTGGTCAGTCGATTTGGTATAGGTGCACCGGCAGGAGTGGTATGTTTAGAAAAATTACGTGCTCTTGGAGTAAAAAAGATTTTCAGTCTGGGGTTGGCAGGTGCTATTAACCCGGATCTGAAAACAGGAACAAAGATGTTTTTGCAAAAATGTTTTCGGGATGAAGGTTGTTCTTATCATTATAAAGCCCCTTCTGATTACTTGGAAATAAAAAAAGACAAGACTTGCGTAAAACTTATTGAAAAATTGCGATTAAAGCCTGTTACCAGCTGGACAACAGATGCTCCTTTTAGAGAAACAGGAGAGGAAGTAAAATATTTTCGATCCAAAGGCGTTGATTGTGTGGAGATGGAGGCATCAGCTTTAATGTCAGCAGGTTGGTATTATGGTATTTCGGTTTTTTGTTTGTCAGTGGTGTCAGATCATTTATCGTCCACAGGTTGGATGCCAAGATTTTTTGATCCATCTGTTAAAAAGAGTTTGCAGGAAACTTTGGATCAGCTGTTACTTTTTATTTTTAATTAAAGTATAAGGAGTGTGTATGGTTTATGATTTTGATTTATTGACTATTGGAGGAGGTTCAGGAGGAGTGCGTGCCAGTAGATGGTCAGCGGGCTTGGGAGCCAAGGTGGCTATTTGCGAGGAAAACCGATATGGAGGAACTTGTGTTTTGCGAGGTTGTATTCCAAAAAAACTTATGTTGATGGGATCGGAATTACCTGACAGTATGAAATATTTTTCTTCCTGTGGTTGGTCCGTGGGGGAGTATTCTCTTGATTGGCAGGCTCAAAAATTCGCGCGGGATCAAGAACTGACCCGGTTGGAAGGTATTTATGAAAACCTGTTGTCTAAAAAAGGGGTCACTGTTTTAAAAGGGCATGGCAAAATCATTTCTCCCCATGAGGTGGAAGTGAATGGTAAAAAATATACGGCTCGATTTATTTTGATTGCAGTGGGTTGTCAGCCCTCTCTTCTGAATATTCCCGGCAGGGAATGGGCACTGACATCTGATGATTTGTTTGAATTAACAGAAAAACCTCGCTCTATTTTGATTATGGGGAGTGGTTATATAGGGGTGGAATTTGCCAGCATCTTTAATGGGTTTGGTTCAAAAGTTAGTTTAGTTTTTAGAAGGGATAAGCTTTTAAGAGGGTTTGATAATGAGTTAAGGGCTTTTCTACAAGAGGAAATGATAAAGCGCGGAGTGGAGATTATTCCTCAGCGCACGGTTAGTAAAATTGTTAAAAAAGAGGACGGAAGATTTGAAGTCACTTTGAACCAGCCCGGAAAGCAGGATTTGGTTTCTGGTTCCGGGGGAGCAGAACTTGCTAGTGATAATGAGCTTGTGCGCACTGGACAGGGTCAATTTCCTGTGGAACAAGGTCTAAAGCCGGTGAGCAGTATGGAAATGATGAAAACAGTGGATAAGGTTTTGTTCGCTACTGGTAGAACGCCCATGACGAATAACCTGGGTTTGGAATCTGTGGGAATTAGGACCAACAAAAGGGGAGAAATTGAAGTGAATGAATATTTTGAAACTTCTGCAAAAGGTGTATATGCCCTTGGAGATTGTACGAATACGCCTTATCAGCTGACTCCTGTGGCCACTTCAGAGGGAATGCTTTTAGCTGAATATTTATTTTCCGGTTCAAAACAAAAAATGGATTATCAGTTTATTCCTACGGCGGTTTTTAGTCGTCCTCCGGTAGCAGTGGTGGGTTTAACAGAAGAACAGGCACGGGAAAAAGGTTATGACTTATCTATTTATACTTGCCGGTTTCGCCCGCTCAAGTACACAGTGACTTCTATTGATAAAAAAACTTTTATGAAAATGGTGGTGGATAAAAAAACAAATAAAGTTTTAGGTGTGTTTATGGCCGGAGACGATGCACCGGAAATTATGCAAGGTGTGGCTGTAGCTTTAAAAGCCGGTGCCACAAAGTCTGACTTCGACAAAACTGTTGGCATTCACCCCACCAGCGCGGAAGAATTTGTTACCATGAGGTAGTAGGTGGAGGCTTGGACAAAGTGTTTGAAGTGACAGTAGTTTTACAAATCAAAAATCAGACATTCATCAGAAGGCGAATGGGATCTTCCACGCACTCTTTGATTTTGAGAAGAAAACCAACAGATTCTTTTCCATCCACCATACGGTGATCGTAAGATAAAGCTATATACATCATGGGTTTGATTGTAATTTGCCCGTCCACAACCACGGGTCTTTGTTCAATTTTGTGCATACCCAGAATGCCACTTTGAGGAGGGTTCAGAATAGGAGTGGACATAAGAGAACCAAACACACCACCGTTGCTGATGGTGAAAGTGCCTCCCATTAAATCATCCGGGCTTATTTTTCCGTCCCGGGCTTTTTCCGCGTAAAATAAAACATTTTTTTCCAATTCTGGTAATTCCATTTTATCAGCATTGCGGATAACCGGCACGACCAAACCTCTGTCTGTGCTGACAGCCACCCCAACATGGCAGAAGTGATTATAAACAATTTCTTCGTCTTCAATAAAGGCATTTACTCTTTGGAAAGCTTTTAAAGCGTGAACAGTGGCTTTGATAAAAAATCCCATGAAACCCAGTTTTATGTTATGTTTTTTCTGAAAAGTTTCTTTATATTGGGTGCGTAAACTCATAACCTGAGACATATCAATTTCATTAAAAGTGGTGAGGGTTGCTGTACTCTGTTGAGACTCCACTAACCGTTCCGCAATCCGTTTGCGAATAGTGGTCATTTTTTTTCGTGTGGTTTCTTCCGTGTGCGAGGGGAGGGAAGTAGGGGTTGTGACAAAGCTAGGTGACTGAACAGCTGTGGACTGCTGGTGTTTCTGATCAGAGAGAAAATGCAAGACATCCCCTTTGGTGATTCTGCCACTCGGACCTGTTCTTGGTATAATCGCAGGATTCAGGTTATGTTCTGTGACCAGTTTTCTGACTGCGGGGGAAAGAGTTTGGCCCATTGGCCCTCTTGAGGTTTTTTCCAAAGGTTTTTCCAAAGATTCAGCAGGAGATGGCACTCCAGTCGGAAACGGATTCGATAAAGTTTTTTTTGAAGTTTCCATATTCTCTTTTGCTTGGCGGTTTAACAAGTCTGCTATGATTTTGTCAGAAGGGAATTGGGGTATATCTTCTTTAGGGTGGGAAGGTGAGGGTGATGAATTTACAGTATTGAGTAGAGGTGCAGATTGGTTTTTAAGGGCGTGAGGCTTTAAATTTGGTGATATTTTTTCTGAAGTTACAGCTTCTGATTTAGAGGGTGTCGCGGAAGTGTCCACTTCGCCAATTACTTCTCCTATTGTTACATCTTCCCCGTTTTGCTTTAAAATATTGAGTTTTCCACTGTGTTCTGCCACAAGCTCCATAGAAGCTTTATCTGTTTCCATAACCACCAACACATCATTTTGCCGGATGTATTCACCTGTCTTCTTTTGCCACTCGCCAACAGTAGCTTGTGTCACTGACTCACCAACAGCGGGAACTGTAATTTGTTGTTTCATATAAAAGTGCTCCTCTGGTATTTTTCAACCTTTCCGACTGACCTATAATTGTTTGTGAAAAACCTGATACTACCATAGTGTAAAAAAACAGCTCTTGGCAATAATTTTTATGATATTCTTCCTTTTATCGCTGAGGTTGCCTGTTGTAGATATTGTTTATATACAGTATTTTTTTAAAAAAGTGCTCCATTTTAAATATTTAATACCTTCTTTGGAAATGTGCTCTTCCGGGCATTCTAAATGAACCTGGACACATTCTGTCTTTGGAAATTTTGTTTTAAAATATTTCAGGGAAGGAGAAATATCTCCCGCTTTCAATTTGCATTCCACGGCTAAAATCGCTTTCCTGTTTTTTGTTACGATAAAATCTACTTCTCTTTTGTCTGTGTCTCGAAAATAACAGAGTTCCGTATTATGTCCTTCATAATCCTGTTGAAAATGTGTCCATTTTAACAAATGGCCAGCTATCAGGTTTTCAAACCGAGCTCCTTCATTGGCAACTTCTGCCCAGTTATAATGATAATGCTTTTGTTCCTTTTTTACCGCTCTCAGCCTGTTGGAATGATAAGGGCATAATCTGTAGATCAGGTACATTCTTTCAAAAATATTCAGCCATTTCGCAATGGTTTTGTGAGCCATATTCATGTCTTCTCTTAAAGAATTTATAGAAAGAGGGTTGGATACCAATTCAGGAAGTTTGAGCAAAAGCAGTTCCATTTGTGACAGATTACTGGAAAGTTCCAATGAACTGATGTCCTCATTTACAACCCGGCTGTTGTATTCACGCATCCATCGCAGGGCCTGTCTCTTTGAACCGGATAAAAAAGGTTCAGGGAAGCCTCCTAAGTTTAAGAGATCATTAATATCCCCTTGGCTTTTCAGGTTCAGTTCTCCGACTGTCAATGGATTCAGCCGATAATGATGATATCGACCTTGCAGGGAATCCCCGGAATGCCTGTAATAATCCAGACGCGCACTTCCTGTAACAAGGATTTTTTTTTCTTTATATGTATCATGCAACCCTTTGACATAGGTTCTCCAGTGTTTGAACTTGTGAATTTCGTCATATATAATGAATTTTTCAGTTGGGAAATTTTGCTGAAGAATCCATTGCCTGTCTTTTAAAACATCCCAATTTATGTAACGGGCATTTTTTGGTGCTAAATCCCGACATAAAGTGGTTTTTCCAACCTGTCTTGGTCCTGAGATAAAAACCATTTTTCTTTTTAAGTCTTCTAAAACATACTTTGTTAAATATCTTTTCATAGGTTTATACTATATGGTTATTTTGGACAGGTGTCAAAAATATTCATTAGTTTTTTTGACAAGTGTCAAAAATATTTGGTGCTGTAGGGGAATCTTAATAAATGCTTGTTCTTTAAAGGGTATTATTTTTTATTGAAGAACCATCTTTTCAGAAAAGGAATTTTCTTCTGTTCAGTAACAGAAGAAGGATTACGTTCTTTTTTCTCTGTTTTTTCTGTGGCTGTTTTACGATTTTGTCCTTTTTGGTTGCTGATATTCATAATATTGTTTAATATTTGTATTTCAGCTTGTTCCTTTTCAAACGGAGTTTCTGTAAAAGAATCCATATTCCCATCGGAAGGAAACACCAGACCTTTTGTATCCACCAGCTGGTCTTTAAAATTGAGCTTACTCCCTCTTGTTTGTAGTGCTTTAATAATATTAAGTCGCCTTCTTTGGCTGGTTTTCCCTTTTAAACTATCCTTAATATCACCTGTCATTGTGAGATGTTTTATGACAAACCGGGAGGTTTTGTTTTTGTAATAGTCCATTATCAGTACGGCCGCTCCGGTGGCCACAGCCGTTGCTTGGGAAGTGCCGGTCATGCGTCCGTATTTTCCATTGGGAAGGGTGGATAAAATATTAATGCCTGGAGCAGATTTGTGGACTGTTTTTTCTCCCCAGTTACTGCTTTTTAAAACTTTATCTGAAGGATCAGTGGCTGTTACAGGAAGAATATTTCCGAGCTTTTTATTCTGAACATCATTTAAAAAATTGATAGAAATTTTTTTGTCCAATTTATCGTACTTGTATAAGTCTGGTAATACTTGCTTGCAATTTGCCATTCTTAGCTCATTTTTTTTCGAACTGTAATTGGCAGGATAATAACCGCTTTTATCTGTGTTGGATTTTTCATTACCAGCCGCGGCTACAAAAAGAATGCCTTTTTCTTCTGCTCTGCGAATAGCCATTTTTTCGCATAAATTACCATCCAACCCGCCTCCTGAGTAGTTGATAATATGAGCCCCATTTTTTACCGCATAATCAATAGCTTTTATTGTGTTATTCAGATTGTTTGTTCCTGTGTCGTTAGGATCATAATATTTAAGGGCCATTAAACTAACTTTGGGAGCCACTCCGCTTATACCAACACCATTTCCACCACAGCTCCTATGATGCCCGCTATATGTGTGCCATGCCCGTGGGTATCACGTACTTCGGCATTGTTTCTGACAAAGTTCCATCCATGCACATCGTCCACATAGCCGTTTTTATCATCATCTATGTTATTTCCTGGAATTTCTTTTGGATTTTTCCATATATTGTCTTTTAGATCTTCATGTTGCACATCAATACCTGTGTCAATAACAGCTACCACAATTTCTCTGTTTCCTTGAGAAAACTGAAGCCATGCAGATTGTACATTGATTTTTTTCAAATCCCATTTCTTTGACATAAGAGTATCATTCATAATGACACGGGTTTCTTTTTCTGGCGTGTCTGTGGGTTTTAGCACTCCCAGTTGCATTTGTCTTTCAGGTTGTTTTTTTAAAGAAGGGGGGTTGGTGTTTCCTTCCTGTGGAAGTGTGTTTTTGGCTTGTGGGTTGCCTGTGTCTGCTGTTTGTTTATTTCCGGTGGTTTGTGTATTTGTGGCGGAAGTTTCTTTGACTGTAGAGACAGAAAAGAATCCAAACAATATAAGGGTTGCTCCGAAAAAGAAATAAGGCCATTGGTGTTTTATATGCTGTAATTTTTTTATAATTTTCATGTTATATCCCCAAGTGGTTTGTTTATTGTCTTTTCCTGTTTCCATTATGAGCTTTATAGTAAAATGCTTTAAAAGCCCATTCTATAAGCTTATAAAGAAATATCGGTTTTTTCTTATGTCCAATTTAGTTTTTCTATCATTTTCAAAAACACTTTTACTGGATATAACTAAATATTTGATATTTCTAAAGATTTCTCTACTTTTATTATTTTGGCTTAAAATGATTTTGTGCCCCAGTAATGGTCAGCCCTTTAAAATATATGACCTTTAATTGATTCTATCGGCCAAAAAGATGTGATTATTATTCATCCTTTTTGGAATCAAAAGGCTAAAAATGGCTTGTTGTCTCAAGCTAGAGATCAAGCCTCCAATAACCTTTACTATGTTGATACTTTTAACTTATTGAGACGACCCGGTTATGTTTATCGAAAAATGTTAAACAATATATCTTGATTTACAAGGGAGATTTTTCACATAAACAGACAAGTCATTCACTATCCGATCACGGCGGTTTTTTTCCTTGGCATCTGCCACAATCTGCTGTTGCTCCTCCAACGAAAACTTACGCAAATACATCATAGTTGTTTCACTTTCCTTTTTTCAGCTTTTTGATTTCTTCCACGGAGATCCCTGTATGTTTGGCGATAAAATTCATATTGACACCATTTTTCAACATACTAATAATCAGCTTATTTCTGCCTTTGGCTTCGCCTTCTGCTTTGCCTTGTTCAAAGACATAAGTTTCTCTCGCCACTCGATCACGGCGGTTTTTCTCCTTGGCATCTGCGATAATCTGCTGTTGCTCCTCCAACGAAAACTTACGCAAATACATCATAGCCTCCTTCCAATCAGAATCTTTATCTAAAAGCTTCTGATAATCCTTATTTTTTACACTGTTTGACTTCTTTAAAATATAACACCATAGCTCCTGAAAATCAATCGAAGAACTTACATCTTTTTGATGAAACTTGCTAAGATCCACTGTCACAAAACACAAATCCTTGTTAAAAGGAAAATGTGGTGGCTTGCTCGAACGAATGTAAAAAGAATTGTAAAACCCTTCTCGACCAGGGAATAGATCAAACACACTGAATATCAACGAATAAGAAGGACAGAGTTTTGTATATTCTTCTCCTTCTTTTAATTGAGATACATAATTTTTAGCCCAATAGAACAATACTCTTTCAGAAAAACCTGGATGAAAAAAAGCCTGCATTTCCACATTAACCAATTCACCCGTATTGAGCTGAAGTCTAAGGTCCATAATAGCACTTTTGTCTTCTTCCTTCATGGAAGGGAGAAAGGAGTCCAGTAAAGTTACTTGTTGGATGGAGCTTTTTTCAGGGAGTGGGAGGAAAGCTTTAAGAAGAGATTTTAAAGCGGGCTTACAAAGTTTAAAGTAGTTTTTAAAGTTTCCATTTTTAGTTAAGTTGACCAACAAAGCGCGGTTTTTTTCTTTGTTTTTGCTTATTTTTTTCTTTGTTTTTTGCATAATATACTCCTTGTTTAAAAGTTATTGATTCTTCTTTATGCAAAATCAGGATCATTAAAAACAGGAGATTTAAGGGGTTTTGAGGGAGTAAAAATTCGAGATTCGAATTTTTCCGAATATTCCGAATTTTTTTCAAAAACTGGATTTTCACGAACGACCAATTATAAATGGTGGAGCTAAGGGGGATCGAACCCCTGACCTCAACGCTGCCAGCGTTACGCTCTCCCAGCTGAGCTACAGCCCCGTAAGAAAGGCAAAAAAGTAAAAACCTTTTGAAGAGATTTTACACCTGTTCGCCTTTTTTATCCACAAGTAAAATTTGAAAATGAACATAGGCAAAGAGGATTTTATGGTTTTTCAATTTAATAAACAGTCTTGTCTTAAAAACTACTTTTTTGTGTATTTTTACATATTGGGAGATGTGTGATATGTTAAAACCAAAATATGAATGGACGCGTGAAGTAAAAGCAGATTTTGAAAAAGCGTGGCATAATAGTTGTAAGGCTTATAATGAGTGCGAAAATGATTATAGGGTTATTTCACATTCGCAACTTCCTCACACCGATCTGATTCTGGGAGATTGTGGAATGAATCCCATTTTCATTGTTTCTCAGCCGGAAAATATAGCCAGAAAGTCGGATTATTTATAAAAACCAGCCAATAATCCAGTAAATATATTTTTTAAAAAATAAAAAACAGGACTTTATTTGTTCACTGAAAATCCCGAAACATAAAATATGAAACTTAATCCGATGTTTTTTATAAGCTCATTGGTTGTTATTGGTTTGGGCCTTATCTTTTCCGGTTGTGATGTAATAAAAGGATTTGGTATAGGTACAAGCGCGCAATACTCTTTAGTGCCTACAGAAGGTTTGACCACAGACGCAATCCCCCAGGAAGACTTTTTCTATGTGAATTTAAGCGCAAGTTATTACTATGGAGAAGGCTTTGATCCGCTTGATGCCATTATTTATGCAATGGATGAGGGGCCAGGGACAGACTGTAAAATATCAGTAAATGAAGATTCCACAGAAGATCTGTATTGTTTACTGGATGTTATGGAAGGTGACTTATTTTTTCATAAACTTGTATTAGAATATAATGTCCCACCGGAAATGTGCGCGTATTCTGGTTTTCTTGTTCCATATCACTTTAATCAAGAAATAGTTAAAGGACCAGATAGGGTTTCCAAGTGTAAGTTTCTTGTACAAGATGAAAATGATCCTGACGAGAACACGATAGAGGAGCGGTATTGCGGTGGGAGTAATAGCTGTAACACAGCGGAAGAGGTTTGTCTAAAAGGTGGTAAAACAGTACACAGTGCTGATAATGTTAATTCTACATGTGACACTGAAGCAAAATGTGAAAGTGCAAATTGTGGAAATATAGTTGGGACTTGGTCTTCTGGTGTTTGTAGAGACAACGAAAATAACGATGTTACTTCTGAAACTAATTGTAACGATCAACCTAAGTGTGAAGATATATCTAATAACTGCGGAAAAGGCGAAGCTGGACCTGGAGAATGGCATGTCATATACGCAAGTTGTCAATACGGAAATAGTCACGAGGAAATTCAAGAGATATGCGGTGAATATAATAAGAGCGAGCAAGATCTAGGTAATTGCTGTCTTGGATCATACGATTTACGCCAAAACGAAAATGACGATTCGTCAAATAGTGGTAAATGGGGAGGTGATTTTAAAGAATGTATTGGAGGACCAGGGCGTTTTGCTTGGGATTCATATAATAAGGCCGGTGAACCTATTACAGAAGTTACTAATACCGGTAAAGACGGGTTAAAAGATACCTATGAACTGGACGCGATCATAAATGTTTATGATGGACGTTATGGTTCTGGTACAGATAAAAAAATACCTTCTTTTATTAATGCAAACCATTGGGAAGATGCAGAAGATAAAGAATTTTTATCCAGTGAGTCTAAGTTAAAAGTATATTTTTCAGAAGAACCACCAAAACCTTTTATAAAAAATGATATAGGGAGCAACCCTTATTTTGTGTGGACTTGTATGGACCGGGCAAAGGAAGTAAAGCATAGAATTATTTTAATGGTTAGGGAATGGAATACACAGAAGGAATATAACAGATTTAAAGAATCTTTAGGGTCAAGTGGTGATCCGGACATTGCCGGTGAGGAGGGTTCACTTTGTGATTACTTCACTTCAGATGAAAAAACTTTATTTAAAAGAGACTCTGACTGTAACGACCTGTTGGATTTAGATGACTGGGAAGCAGACGATTATGGCAAATATCCTAGAGTAATATACAAAGACTCCGGTTAAAATGAGACTGATATTACTTTTTTCTTATCCGGGTGTTCCTTAGGCGAAAGTGTGTCATTACAAAATAATCCTCAAAATACATGTAAGAACCTATGACGGCAACACAGTAATATTTAATATTCCGCGTGTTCACTGGTTATAAGGAAAATTATTTCTTTTTTGCCCCGGTATGAGCTAAAAAAGTGGATTATTTTCCTAGATTCATGTACAGAAACAACAGCAGAGAAAAAACATTTATTCCAGCTCACCGAAACAGAGGAAAAAATGAAAAAAATAAGGCTTGTTTATCGAATATGGGTTTTTCTTTCCTGTGTGCTCACACTAGTATGTTTCAGCTCCTTTGCTGAGATATTAATAAAAAACAAAGTCCAAAAGCAAAAAAAAGTGTCCGCACTCATACGACTTTTATCTAAAATATTAATGCGAGCAATGGGGTTTAAAGTCACAGCAAAAGGTCTGAAACATTTGCAAAAAAACAAAAATTATTTGATTGTGGCCAATCATTTAAGTTACACAGATATCACAATTTTGCACTCCTTTATTCAACATAACTGTTTTATCACTCACTATGAGTGGCAGGAAAACAATCCGTTTTTAAATTTAATAGCCAAAAAAGCCGGAGTGTATTTTGTAGAGAGAAGGAATTTGAAAAACATCAGAAAAGAGTTAAGAGATACCACTGATATTTTAAAGAAAGGTTTGCACTTGGTATTTTTTCCTGAAGGCACTAGCACGGATGGTTCAAAAACACTTCCCTTTCATCCACCGTTTTTCATTACAGCTATACGGGCAAAGAAACCTGTTTTGCCCATTCGCATAAGTTACACAAAGATAGAAAATAAAGAGGTTTGTGCGAATAATAAAGATCAGGTGTATTGGTACGGTAATACTATGGATTTTATGCAACACCTTTTTCGGATGGTTCAGCTTGAATCCGTGGAAGTGTGTGTTCATTTTCTGCCTCCCATAAGCTCAGAAAATAAAACCAGTCGGGCATTGGCTGAGGAAAGCAGATCCTGTTTTGATTGATCGGGCATTGGCCCAAGAAAGCAGATTAATTAAAAGCTTCTCTGCATCTTTGAAGACTATTTTTTAAAAGTTGATCTGAAGGATATCTTTTTGCTTTTTCTTCCAATATAAACTTCATGGTTTTGGCCAAGTTGGACTTGATAGTAGCGGTTTCAATAGGAAAGCCTGTTTCCCATATATCTTTATTTTCTGTTACATGAGCACCCTTTTCATACATTTTTTCCAAAATATTGAAATGTCCTCTTAAAGCTGATAAGTCCACATAATTTATTCCCGGAATAACATCTTTACTTAAGAAGTCTTTTGTCACAAATGGATGACTCATCAACATATCCACAATACGAAGGTGCTCTTTATAAGGCTCAGAGTATCTATAGAGTAAATTTCCCATAAAGATAGCTGTCACAATGCCATTTCTCACCACAAAATTTTTTGTTTCCATAGTGGGATCCGCACCTTCGCTCAATAAAAATTCAACCACTTTAGAGCGATTTGCTCGTATAGCTTCATTTAATAAAGAGCTGACTTCCACATAAAATAACAAAGTTCCATCAGATTGAGGAACTGGTTCCACATTTATTCTTTCCAGTAAGTGAAAATCTGAAATCACTTTTTTATTCCAGCCTTTTTCAAAAGAATATTGAGTGTAAAATAAATTATCAGTCAATATGTTTTTATCTCTCTTGTTGGAAATCATACTTTTCAATAAAGATATGTCTTGGTGTATGGCCTTTATCAATCGGGTATCAAAACCATTATTCATTACAATATTTTTTTCACCAAATAACCAAGACATGATGGTGGAATAGCGTATATTCTCTTCATGTAAGAGAGTTTTTCTCAGCAAATGAAATAAAAAATAATATTTAAAATCTTTAAATTTACTCCAATCTGTTTGTTCTATAAATTTCTCACTGGAAACATAATTTTGAAATTCCACAAAAGAAGGAGTATTGTTATTCATATTAAATAAATTTGCCAAGTTGTTTATATCAAATTTCACTCTATGTTGAAACCATACTGTTCTGTAATCTTCTGTTATATAAGAATTAAACAAACTCACTCGCGATGGCAAAGGTGCTCCCTGTGAGTGCAAAAAATGAGCCAGAGCTGGTTTATTCAATTCTGTCGCTACTAGGGTCATAGGTCTTAAATTGTAATCCATAATATTCATATCTATTTTTGATTTATGGTTCATAAACTGCTTTAAAGCCTGTGAAAGACGATTTTCACTGCGATTTATAGCATAAAATATAGGTGTCCAGCCTTGGTAATCAGGTATATTTAAGTTAATTTTGTGGTGTTTAAGCAAAGAGGGAAGATAATGTGAAGCTTTTTTCCAATCTCCATTAGCTACTTTATGCGCAATAGTTTGCAGAAGGTAATCCTGAATATTCATATCCATTCCGGGTCTCTTAAGCATTTTAGTAAAAAGTGTCTTTTTATCGGTTATAAAAAGTTCGTGCAAAACAGAAGTAAAAGCCGATTCCACTTTGCTAAACAAAGATATAATATCTGTTTTTTGACTATCCGATGGGATTTGCAAATATTGAAAAAACTCTTTCATATACTTTTTGTAATCACGAATATACACAGCGGAATTATTTGTAATCCCCCAAGCTTTTTGTAATTTGAATATTTCCGTTTCTGAGATATTTTTATATAAAACATGAAGGAAAAGATTGAGTTTTTCTGAAAAGGTATATTCATAGCGATTTGTCAAAGCAATCAAGGTGTTGCTTTTGATATTACTTTCCGCTAAAAATAAAAAATTGATTTCTGTGAAATAACCTTTTTGAAGGGCAGATGCTAAATTTCCCCGATCGGGAAATCCTTTTTTGTTAGCAAATATTATCAAGGGTAACTGATTAAAATACCATGTATAAAATTGTTGCATATACTGATAAATATTTGCTTTTGACTGCCTAATTTTATGTGCATGCCATATCTCCTTTTCAGATAAAATAGAATTTACAACATCTTTATCCATCTGACTTAAATATTCAGCTGGATTTTCAACAACAACACTTTGATCGGAGTTTGTTTGAATAAAAATGCTTAAAGGAAAGTTTTCTTTAAATTGTTTGTCACCAGTGGATTCATCACTGGCAAATCCCTGCTGAAAAAATACACAAAGCCCAATAAAAACAGCTATTAATTTCAACATAACACTGTCATTTCTTACAGGGAGCAAAATTTAAAAAAAATTCAGTAAAAATGCGCAAAATAAAATTATACCTTCCCATAACATGCTTTTAATGAAAAAACCAAAGAGTAATAAGCGTAAAACTCATCGACACCCATAACATGCTTTTAATGAAAAAATCAAATAAAAAGGAACAGAAATGACATTTTTACTTGTCCAGAAGAACTTTTCGGCTTAAGCGAATACGACCGTTATCACCTATTTGAAGCACTTTTACTTTTACTGTGTCTCCTTCGTTTAAAATATCAGAAACCTCGTTAATCCGGCGATTAGCAATTTCAGAAATATGAAGTAAACCGCTGACATTAGGCATAAGCTCTACAAAAGCACCAAAGGGTGCTACCTTTATCACTTTCCCGTCATAAATTTTCCCTTCCTCCACTTCCTCGCAAATATCTTCGATCATTTTTTTCGCTTGTTTAATTTTTTCTTTGTCTGGGGAGGCAAGGTATATCTGGCCGGAACTCTCAATGTCCACTTTTACTCCTGTCTCCTCAATAATTTTATTGATAACTTTTCCTCCAGTTCCAATAACTTCTCCGATTTTATCCGGCTTGATGTGCATCAGTTCAATACGGGGTGCATAAGGTGAGAGCTGTTCTCTGTATTTACTAAGTGTCTTGTTCATCTCATTTAAAATATGAAGCCTTCCTTCTTTAGCTTGGGCTAGGGCTTTTTCCATCACTTCAAAGGAGAGACTGTCTATTTTTATATCCATTTGCAAAGCAGTAATACCTTCTTTTGTTCCCGTCACTTTAAAATCCATATCTCCCAAGTGATCTTCATCACCCAAAATATCGGACAATATTTCCACTTGATCCTTTTCCTTTATCAGACCCATAGCGATTCCAGCTACTGGTTCTTTTACAGGTACTCCCGCATCCATTAAAGCTAGGCTGGTTGAACATACTGTTCCCATAGAACTAGAGCCGTTTGATTCTAGAACTTCACCTACCACTCTGACAGTATAGGGGAAGTCTTCATGTGTGGGAAGAATGGCTTTTAAAGCCTTTTCCGCCAGAGATCCGTGGCCGATTTCTCTTCTGCTTTGCGGACCTACTCGGCCTGTTTCTCCTACACAGTAGGGTGGAAAATTGTAATGAAGCAGAAAATGTTTTTTGGAAAAACCATAAAGGGCATCCACTGATTGCTCGTCCTCTCCCGTGCCCAAAGTCACTGCTCCCAAAACTTGCGTTTCCCCACGGGTGAACAAAGAAGAACCATGCACACGGGCCAACCAGCCTGTATGACAGGAAATGGGACGCACTTCATTATGTTTTCTTCCATCAATGCGTTTTTTATCATTTAAAATAGCCGAACGAGCTAGATTGTATTTTAATTTATCCAACACCGCTGACAGGCTCTTTTTTTTCGTAACAATTTCACTTTCACTGTCTTCCTCTTTGGAAATATGTTGCATGACTTGTTCTTTGATTTCATCAAAATCCCGATAGCGCTTGGTTTTTTCCGGGATATTCAAGTTTTCTTTTACCTTGTCCTCTGCAAAGTCAGTAATTTCTTTTTCCAGACTTTCCTCTACTTTAAAACCGCTCCAAACTCGTTTTTCCATATTACCGGCTTGTTTTCTGAGATCGTCCTGCATATCCAACAGGGGTTGCAGGCTTTGGTGAGCAAACTTTAAAGCAGACAAGGACTCTGCTTCAGACACAAATTTCGCTTCCCCTTCCACCATCAGAATACCTTTGCGGGTACCGGACACAATAAAATTCAAAGTCGCTGATTTTGCGTCCTCAAAAGGTGGATTGATCAGAAAGCCATCACCACTTTTAATCACTTGTACAGAAGCTACAGGCCCATCAAACGGAATATCGCTGACATGCAAAGCGGCAGAAGCTCCAATACTTGCTAACACCCCTATAGGATTTTGTCCGCTATAGCTAAGCGTTATGGCTACGATTTGAGTGTCGTTACGATACCCTTCGGGAAAACAGGGGCGCAAAGGCCGATCAATCATTCTGGAAATGAGAGTTGCTTCATAAGAGGGACGGCCTTCTCTTCTAAAGAACCCCCCTGGTACTTTACCGGCGGAATAAAGTTTTTCCTGATATTCCACTGTCATAGGAAAAAAATCTAGGTCAGATTCTTCTCTCCTTGAAACAACAGTGGTAAGGACTTTGTCCTCGCCACAGGAAATAATCACAGCACCGTCTGCCTGTCGACCTAAAGCACCGGTTTCTATTGTAATGGTTTTGCTTCCTGCTTTTGCGGAAGATATAAACGGAGAAAAAGACATAAATGTTCCTTTGTTGGTTGGTGGATTGTTTATTTTATTGTTTTATAGAAAATGACGACAGATAATTATACTCTCACTACTTTCTCAAGGAAAGCTTTTGAATGGTTGTTTGATAGATTTCCGGGGAGGATTTTTTAATATAGCTGAGCAATTTCTTTCTTTTGCTCACCATTTTTAAAAGCCCTCGTTTGGAATGATAATCTTTTTTATGTTTTTTAAAGTGTTCTGTTAAAATATTTATTCTGGAAGTAAGAAGAGCTATTTGTACTTCAGAGCTTCCTGTGTCTTTGTCTGAACGCGCAAGCATTTTCACTGTCTTTTCCACTATTGATTTGTTCATAATTTTAAAGTCTCTTAACATTATAAGGTTTCGTTAGTTTTTTGCTTTCAACTAAACCCTGACTATTGTCTATTATTTAATAATAAAAGCTTTTTTTTCGCCTGTCAATACAAAAAATGATTTTGTCAACGAATTACTGAACACTTACATTTCACAGACCACTAATGAGTGACCACTTTCTCAGACATCAGGATAACTCGGAAGGGAATACTTTTAAGCACTTTGTAGAAACAAAGGGCTTAAGCTCCAACAAAGCCAGCATTTTTCCATTATTGTAATTCATTACCCGAACAGTGCGGTTTTTTTTATTCTTATTAACAGTTTTCTGCTCTTCCATTAATCGCATCTTAAGATTGCGGGATATTTTTCCCTGTCTCAGCTGTATTTCATCATTTCGCGTTTCTGCGTTTATTGACTGAATATGAGGAATAGCTTGAGAAAAAGGTATAAAAGCTGGCTCCAATATTTTGCAAAATTGTTCTGCTCTCAGAAAGTTTGCAGGTTTTTTACCTTTTTTTTCTATTGTTTCATTATTACTGTCTTCGGATGTTGGATCAGGAAGCTGACCTTTGGGCTGTGTGGGAAGTTGTGTGCTTTTCAAATCAGTTTCACATAATTCTTCCCTTATTCGTTTTTCCACTTCACGCAAAGTAAGAGCAGAACTAGCCTTAAAAGGAAAAGACTCCAAACGGGTTAAGTTTTCCAAACAGGCACCTGTTCCAAGTTTTTCCCCCACAAAAGACACCCAAGATCGAACATAACTTCCTTTACTGCAGGAAAGCACTACCTCTGCTGTTTCCTTTTGAACATTTTTTATTTCTAGGTCACGAAAAAACATATCTCTAAGGGGAGTGGTAACAGTCTGATTCGCTCTTTTATATTCATACAGTTTTTTTCCTTTTACCTTTACGGCAGAAACCAAAGGCACGGGTAAAGAAATCTGACCTTGGCTTTTTTGCAGAACCTGTGTAATTTGCTCCTTGGTAGTTCGGACTTCTTTTTTTTCAATAATTTTACCGGTTTTATCCAGAGTGTCTGTTACAACTCCCAAACGTAGGATGAAGTGGTATTTCTTATCGTTTGTCAGTAAATAATCAGATAGCTTGGTGCCATATCCCAGTAAAATAACTATCAGACCTTCTGCCAGAGGATCCAAAGTGCCAGCGTGTCCAACCTTCTTTTGACCCAATATACGCCTTACCGCACTCACGATATCGTGACTAGTACCTCCCGCTTCCTTATTAATAAGCAAAACTCCATGAAACACACTAACCTCTCTTGTAAGCTTAAAATTGTTTTCAAAGTTTGTTGATTATAATTTTATCATATATGAAATTGTAAAATAATCTTTTATTTCATAGGTAAAATCATTTTTTTGTCTTTTCACAAACACGCTTTATCAGGTTCTTTATTTTATCCGTAAGCTCATAAATAACAGCGTACCCGCAGGGAGTCCAAATTAAAGTTAAAAGGGTTCCACTGATTAAACCCCATGTTAAGGATAAAGTAACAGGAATGAGAACAGAATCATACCCCCCGATGCCGTACGCGGTTGGAAACAGGCCCAAAACCGTTGTGATGGTTGTGATAAAAATGGGTCGTAATCGGTCTGCTGAGGCTTTTGCCAAAACTTTATTGAGATTTTTCGTCTTATTTTCTCGTTTTAGCTTTTCAATAAAACTTACTAGAATAATGGCTGAGTTGATAACCACACCTGCCAGCCCTACTGTTCCAATCATGGCAAAAAAAGAAAGAGGCTTTGAGTGCAGTAAAAAAGACCAGCTGATGCCAACCAACCCCAGAAAAACATTACTGAGAATCAATATGGATATGGAGAAGCTGTTAAACATCAAGAGCAAAACAGCAAAAATACCAAACACAACCAGAATCATAGCTTGCACAAGAGAATTAAGGGATTCCTGTGTACTTTCCTGTTCACCGGTTTGTTTATAAGTCACAGAAGGGTATTTTTTTAGCAGGCTTTTCACCTTTTTTTTGATTTCTGCATTAGCTGTAATGCTGGTGGTTTGATTCAGATCCACATCAGCGTAAAAAGTGACAGAAGGGGAGAAAAAGTAATGCTTTTTTACTTCCGCACCTTTTTCTCTTTTTTTCCACCGAATAAGCTGGTTTATGGGAATAAGCTCTCCTCCTTTTGGCGAAAAAATATTAACATGCTTTAAGGAATCAATATTGGATCGCCTTTTGTTTTCGTATTTTACCCGTACATAGAAGCTTTCACCATTTTCTGTCACTTCACTGACAATATCTCCATGAAGAGCCGTCCTTAAAACAGAACCAACAATCTTTGTGTTCAACCCCAGTCGGGAAAGCAGGGAAGTATTTGGGTAAATGGCGTATTCCGGTCCTGAATATTCACGACTATCTTCAATGTTCAACAACCCTTTCACCGAGGAAAACATTTTTAATGTTTCTTTTGCGGAGGATTCCAGTTGTTGCTCATTTTTGGAAAATAAAATTAATTCCACGGGACGTCCAATAGGCGGACCTAAGCGTAAAGCTTCAAATCGTAATTTTTTGAAAGGAGAATCGTCTATAGTCCTTAGTTTTTTCAGCACTTCTTTATGGTTCCATTTTCTGGCGACAGACGAGAGGACTTCCATATTTAAAGTTCCTTTGCCGGTCAGACTGTTGATATCTATGTAAGTGTGTTTGATGTTTTTTTCTATTATCAGGGTTTTGATTTGTTGTTCTAGGTTAAGAGATTTTTTTTCCATTTCTTTGAGAGAATCACTTTTGTTCATTTCAAAAATCGCAGAATATACTTCCACATTTTCTTTTGGGAAAAGAATCCAGCGATTTTTAAACTTGCTCACAAAAAAACTTCCAAGTACAACACAAACAATAATAAAAAGAGAAAGGTATTTTTTATTTAAAGCTTGCAGTATAAAGGACTCGAATCGATTTCTGACTTTTAAAAATAAAGCGGAATCTCGTCTGTGTTTTTGGGAAGAAACTGTAAATTTAAGTCGACAGGGAAGCAAAAAGAAGGACTCTATGAGGCTAATCATCAAAGCCATGCTGACGACAATGGGTAACCATTGTATAAATTGCCCCATAACCCCTTTGGTGATGAGCATAGGTAAAAAAGCCAATATGGTGGTAATAGTGGTGGCAAAAACAGGCCGAAAAAGATCCAATACGGATTGCAGGGCGGATTTTTCAGGTGGAATGTTTTGCAGTCTCAGCTGGGCGTAACGTTCGCTGATAACAATAGAATTATCCACTAGCATTCCAATACATATAATAAAGGCACACATGGTAATAACATTAAAAGTGACTCCCATAGAGGCAGAGAGAGCAACAGTAGAAAGAATGGAAAAAGGAAGACTGAAAGCTGTTACAACCCCTAGCCAACCTGGCAGGCAAATTATAAGAATCAGTAATACCAGTATCAATCCAAATAAAGCATTGCTTATGACTATATTAAGTCTTTTCGAAGTTTTTTCTGATTCATCAAAGAGAATAACAATTTTTGTGTCGGAGCTGATTCTTTTTTTATATAAGGATAAAAATTTTTTGATTTGCCGGACAGTTTTCAGCATATCTGTTTTTGCTTTTTTACTAACTTGAAGAACAACGGCTGATTTACCTTTGACAAAAAAAGAGGCAGTCTTATCTTCTTCTGCGTCTTTTACAGAAGCAATGTCTTTTACAAAAATTTGTTTTCCCGAAAAATTGGAACGCACCACTATGTTTTCTAATTCTTTGGCTTGTCTTATTTTTCCAAAAATACGCACAGAACTTTGTGTTTTTTCTGAACGAACCCGCCCTGCGGAAATATCCAAGGAATGTGATTTTACAGCTGTCGCCACTTCAGAAGGGCTGATGGAATATTTTTCAGTTTTTTGTGTATTGAGCAGAATTTGATACTCTCTTTTTTGAAATCCGGTGAGCCGAATATTGGCTACATCCGGTAGGTTTTGCAGGAGAATTTTTAATTCATGCGCCATGCGATTTCGCTTTTGATCTGGCCCGATGATAGCTATACTCATTATAGGTATTTCTTCAGCTTTTACATGAAGAATAGATGGTAACTCTAGGAGATCAGGAGGAAGATCATTTACATTTTGAACAGCTCGGTAAATTTCATCCACAGTTTTTTCTGTATCTGTGTTATCTAGGTCTAGGTATATGGTAATTTGGCTTAATCCGGGTGAAGAAGTGGAATAACTGTGCCGGATTCCACGAATATTTTGTAGTTTTTCTTCCAATTTGTTGGTAATTAGCTCTTCCACTTCTTCAGAGCTGGTTCCAGGATGTGCTGTAGTGATTATGACTCGTGCGAAATCCACAGGTGGTCGTGCTTCCCGCTGTAATCCCAATAGACCCGCTATACCTAAGATAGTGCCTGCAACAAAAATAACAAAATTAAGTTTGTAGTGCTGGATGAAGTAATAAAATAGCTTTTTCAAATTTGTTTTTTTCTTTTTTAAGTTAAAGTGCCTCGGGGGAGACTTGAACTCCCACGACCTTGCGGTCATGCGATTTTGAGTCGCACGCGTCTACCAATTCCGCCACCGAGGCTTTTTTAAATAGTTGCTCGTGAAAAACCCTAAAAATACCATTGCAAAGCTAGGTTGATATATATTTTAGTATCCATCAGATCAAAATTATCCCACCCTTCAGAGCTGTCATGTCCAGCTCCCACTCTTAAAACGAGAGCTGTAGTAGGGGAGACAAAGGACTTGATATATGTGCCTAAATCAAAGCCCAAGGCAAGAAATCTTCTTCTTTCTTTTTCATAGTTATCAAGTTTTTTATCGTATTCCAATATCTTTTTCTGATACTCTTGCTCGCTAATACTTTCATTTCTATAGGGATAAAGAGGTCTGGATGTCAAATATTTCTTATTTCCCACTCCCAGAAAAATTGAAAAATCCAATCCTGGAATCCATGCTCCATTTTTGATCAAATCGTACCCATATTTTAATTGCAAAAAATAAGCATTGTTAAAAAAATCTGAATAAGCAGATTTAATACCTGCTGAAAAGAAACTTTGTTTTGATAAATAGCGACCATATCTCAAGTATATGGAAAACCTGTCATGTATAAAATTGTCCAAAGGGATAAATTCATTACCGATACCCAGAGTTAAAAAACCAGACTTTTTTGTTGTAGAGATTATACCCTCTGTATTTTTGAATTTTTCGTATGACAACTTTGTTTTTGGTGAAGTATCTGCCTGCCCGGAAGCTATATAAAAAAATATAGTGATCAATATTATTATAGTTTTCATAATGTCACCAGTTCCCTTCATCTCCTTCGCTTAAAATATTTTACTCCCTTGACCTCTATATGACAAGTTATTTTTTATCTTGACAGAAAATTCCATTAAGGGTATACTGAATCACCCTTATTTTAGAACATCATAGTAGTTTCTCAAAATTTTATGCGCGGAAAGTTTTACTTCAAGTATGGATTTATGTTGGGAGATTATTTTTGGTCGTCTGTTTCCGGTATGACAAAGGAATTATGGGAGAAGTTGGAACATGAAGCTGTTATTAAGGGTATTTTTTCAAAAGGAGGTTATATGAACATAAGAGAACATATTAAAGAGGAAGGTCGACAAGAAGGAATACAGAAGGGCATGCAACAGGGTATGCAACAGGGCATGCAACAGGGCATGCAACAGGGTATGCAACAGGGCATGCAACAGGGACGACAACAGATTGTTTTAAATATGCTGGAGAAAAAACTTTCTGCTGATCTTATTTCTGAAGTGACGGGATTTTCGGAAGAAGAGATAAAACAGCTGAAAAATGAAAACTTCAGATAACAATTTATTTCTTAACCCTTTTCCAATAGTAGTTGTCTCTTTTTCAGACTTGATCTATGTATTCCAAGAAATGCTTTATATCAAAAGTGCTGTTAATAAATGATTTTCTTAAAATAGATTCAGGTAACAAATAGTCGTATTTATCCAAATATAATTTATCTAAAGGTAAATTGTCTAAAAGAGAATCAATTTTTTGAATGTCGTTAAATTCTTTTAAGAGTTTAATGGCTTTATCCTTATTAAAATCTTTTAAATAAATACCAATGTTTGTATTAATTTCATCAAAATCAATATCTTTTGATCTCAATATAAAAGATACTAAGTTGCAAGTTCCTGATCCTTTAAAGATGGGTAAAAAATTCTCTGATTGAATCAAATCTTGATAAGTCTGTTTAGATAGATTTAAAAACTTTTCTGCGGAAAATGTTAAATACTTGTAATACTCCTTACCTTCATAAATATTTTTCATTTTTTTATGAATTTGATAATGTATTAGACCACCATATCCGCCAAATAAAGGAATTTTACCTTCTTTAGCTTTTGTAACTTGGAGTACTTTAGATTCATAATCTATATCTTTCACTTTCCATTTTTTACCAGCAAATAAAATAGTGTCTTCTTTACTAAAAATATTTTGTAAAGGGATTATTCCTATTTTTTGTGATCCATTACATATAACCCATTGCTCAGGTGTAAAAAATACACTATAAAAATCATAGTGTTCTGTCATTCTATCCCCTTCATGCCCTAAAATGAAAACATCGTTTAAAGAGTTACTTATATAATTTTTCTCAATCAAATAGTTTATTATATCTTCAAAATCCATACTTGAAATTTTATTGGAAAAACTTTGTTGAACGATTTCTGTCCAAATCTCTTCTGCTGTTGTTTCTCTTTTTTGTGCCAGGAAAGCCATTACCTGATGAACAAAGGTGGAATATGAATTTGTTTGTACATTTCCAGGTTCACACCAACCACTGAGCATCAATTCTATTAAAGCAATTGAGTGGATTAACTCACATCTGAGACCATCACAGATATGAGAGTTTTCTTTTACCGGTAGATTTTTTAATACAAAACTAAATTCCGTTTGGGTGTTCTCTTTTCTTCCAGAACGACCTATTTTTTGTATAAACGAAGATACTGACCAAGGTACAGAGATTAATAACACTTCATCAATATCTCCAATATCAATTCCTAACTCAAGAGTGGTTGTGCAAAAGACAGATATATCAGCTTCAGTTCTCAGGCGTTTTTCAACATCTTCTCTATGTTCTTTACTTAAAGAACCATGATGGATATCAATATTTGAATTGGCTGTGGAAGACTTTTTAATTATTGATTTTATATCAGCACATGTTTTTTCTAATTGTCTTTTTGAATTTGCAAATATTAATTTTTTGCCACTTGAGGTAATATTTATTAACTCCCTTAAATAAGCATTGTTTTTATCATTTTTATCATTTTTATCATTTTCATCATCATCTTCTTCAAAAAACCTGATTGAACCCTTTATTCCTCTTCCTTCATTTGTATCTTTAATGAGAAAAGGTTCGTTATCATTCAACCAGATTTTATAATTTTCCAGATTACCCATTGTCGCGGATAATAAAAGTCTTCTGGGAGTTTTCTTGATAATGCTGTCAAATCTATTTAAAATTGATCTGAGTTGTTCTCCCCGTGAACTGCCTACAAAATAATGAACTTCATCAATGATATAAAAGTCAACTGACTTAAACAATTTGTATATTACAGAGCTACGATTGATTAAAAATGATTCAAGACTTTCCGGTGTAATTAATATTATTCCACTTGGATTTTTAAAAAAGCTCTTTTTTTTACTTAGGGAAGCATCGCTATGCCATCTGGTTACTTTGCAATTTAAATATTGGCATAAATTTTCTATTCTGAAAATTTGATCATTTATTAACGCTCTTAAAGGAGAAATATATACAATTTTAAGAGATTGATTAATTTCTGGAATAGACTCACTAATTGCTGGTAAAAAAGCCGCTTCTGTTTTTCCTCCTGCTGTTGGAGCAGAGATAATTATATTTTTTTTTGTTTTAATAATTTTTTCTATTGACTCATCTTGAATAGGCCGAAATGTATCCCAATTTAAATCATATATAGCTTTTCCAACTTCAGGATGAAGGAGTTTAAAAGTATCGTAATTATTACTCATAGACTATATTCTCATTATTTATAGGTTCTGGTTTTTTCTTGGGGGCTGAAAAATTAATAACTTCCTGAAAGGTAACTCCAGGATTTTGTTCCAATACACTGAGAGCTGAGATAAACTCTTTGATAGCATCTCTAGTGGTTATATGTTCTTTTGCGCCTAATTTATTATACATTTTTTTTAAAAACAGATGAATATCATTATCAGTAATTAAAAAATCAGTTTGTATCCCATTTGCAAATACCATCCTTATATTTCCAAATAACTGAAAATACTCCTCTGGTGTAAGCTTATCCAGTTCAATTAGTGGATCATTGTAATCTTTAAGTTTATCATTTTTAAAAGTATTTTTTGCTAATCGTGTTTTTAAGGCACCATAACTGTATAATCCTTTTCTATCACAAAATACAAAATCTGGTGTGCCTCCAAATACAAACATCAACCCTTTGCTCATTCCTTGAAGGGAATCATTTATAATTTTAAGAATTGTTTCATAATTCTTTTTTCTTATATCTGCTTTTTGTCGAGTTAAAGTTGCTAATTCATCAAGACAAATTAAAAATCCATCATACCCTGTAATTCTAAAAAAAGCAGAATATAATTTTAAGTAATCATAATAATTATTGTCACTTATAAATGTTTTTATATTTGGAAGTTCTTGTTTAGCTGATGTAATATTTTTAAATTCTCCTCTTAACCACCTTAAACAAGCATCAAGCAGATCATCATTTCCTTTATTATAGGCTTCTATATAATGATCTAAAACTTCAATAAAATCATAACCAGCAACATAATCCTTTAAAGGTGACAATTTTTGTCTAAGTTGACTTTTCCTTTCTTTCTCCTCTAACTCCATGAATTCTGATAACCAATTTTCTATAATATATTTTAGTGCCCCTCCATCAGGTTTTTGTTTAATAGAGAGGTTTTGTATTAATTCTGAAAAAGTGGCTTTCGCTTTTCCGTCTCTCGAATAGAGTGTCTTTTCAAGAGTTATATCAGCATTAGTGGATATAATATTTTTCTTATGAGCCAGTACCTTGGATAAAGTAAGAAAGAAGGTTTTACCAGAACCAAAATCACCGACAATAAACCGTATAGTGGAGCCACTATTTTTTATTTTTTCAAAATCATTTATGACGGCTTGAATTTCGTGCAAACGTCCGACTTGAATATGATGTAACCCTATTCTGGGAACTACCCCAGCTCTAAGTGATGTAATAATGGAATCTCTTTCACGAGGCTTGATTGTTATCATTTTTTATATTCTCCAAAATTAATGTATTGACTTCAAAATTATTATCATTTTCAAACAATAGATAGTCACCATATTTTTCTTCAGCCCATTCGTTTATTTTTGATATAGCGGCATTGACCATAAACTTATGTTCTTTTGCCTTATCTCTAAGAGATTTTTTATCCCATTTGTTTTGTTGAGTAATAATATTTAAAAATGGCAAATACTTATTATCCAGTTCACTTTCATTTTCCTTCACTTCTCTGACTATTGGTATATCATCATTTTCTTCTTCTTCTGTTATTATTTCTGAAAGAATTAATTTTACTGTTTCTGTATCTGATTTAATCTGATGGAGTTTCTCCTGATCTAAAATAAATTCAGTTCGATCTAATACAACTTCATTGTTTTTTGGTATTAAACTTCCTTGTTGAATATTATTTTGAGAGGTTTTTAATTCTACATTTTTTAATATTTCGTTGATTCCAAATTGCTTATATATTTTTTCTATATAAAATTCTGTTACTCCTAGTTTTGATAAAAACCTTTTAATTTTTTTATCTTCTTCATTTGTAAAATGTTTTTTATCATTCAAAGCTAATTTTACCAAATATTCACTAAGAGTTTCAAGGTTTTTAGTTTCAAGATTTTTAGAAATATTATTAATCACACCAGATATATTTGGTTTTTGAGTTTTGTAAAGTTCTATTCGGAGTTTAAGGTGTTCAAATTCAAGAGGTGTATTCAAAAAGTCAGAACCAACAGTGAAATAAATTTTCCGCGCTTCTTCATCTGAAAAATCATCATCAGAGTAAACTAAGTCAACTCCAAGATCAACCAATGTGGCGGCTAATTCATAATTATTGGTATTTAACATGGAAGCCTTTTTTGTTTTTGATAAAAGGACGCAATCATTTTTTTTATAATTTTTTTTAAAATACACTGCATTTGGTTCAATAATTATATTTTCATGAAGTAGAGTGTCCACGATTTTCTTACATTCTTTATTCTTTAACTTTTCTGAAACTTTCATTCCTAAATATCCGGCAATTTCAGATATAGTTACAATTTTTCCAACTAATTTTTCTTCAATTTCTTTCATTATGTTTTTTTAAGGGTGATCTATGGTTTTTTTTAATTTATCTAGTGGTAATAAGTGGAATACTTCTTTTAACTCATATATACTTAATTTTCCACTATATGGGCAAAAATCTTTTATCGCCTGTCTCCATAGAGATTGGTTTTTCATAATTTCAGCTTTCAATTTGCGATTATTTTTCAAATATTTTATAAAAAAAGTCAAGTTATAACAGTGCATTAACAGTTTTTTCTCGCATAACCATTTTTCGGCTATTTTTCTGACAATATCTGGAGAAAACAGAGGATGATTTCCTTTTGATAGTTGTTATATTTTATCATGGGAAAGAACCTTGGAAGTGGACAAAATCCCTCAAAAAAGGGACTTTTAGGGCGTATTTTGCCGAAAATTCCTGTTTTTTTTGGAATATGAGAAAATAAGCCACATATAAAGACTTTTTCACGACCTAGGCGATTACATTAAGAGGAAAAAGAAATGGGTTGTCCTTTTGCGGAGCCAATAAGCTCATCTTCCCGCATGGCCCATTCTCCATTTAGCAAGACTGCAAAAGGCCAGCCTGTTGTTTCTTGGTTTTCGAAGGGAGACCATTTGCATTTTCCAGCCAGCCATTTTTGAGTGATTTTTCTTTTTTTCTTTAAATCCACGAAAGTGATATTGGCTTTAAAGCCTTCCCGAATCAATCCCTGGTTTTGTATGCCATAATAGCGATGAGGGTTAACAGCCATTAATTCAGTAAGCCTTTTCAGATTGAGTTCTTTTTTATTTACGCAGTCTAACATTAAGGGCAACATGGTTTGCGTACCAGGCATTCCGGCAGGAGAATGAGGATAAGTTTTTTGTTTTTCCTGTAAGGTGTGTGGTGCGTGATCTGAACCCAGCATGGTAACTACACCAGATCGCACTCCTCTCCAAAGAGCTTGACGATGTCTTTCTTCTCGAATAGGAGGGTTCATTTGAGCCAGAGTCCCCAAGCGATCATAGCATTCCGGGGCTTTGAGGATAAGATGTTGAGGAGTGACTTCCACAGTGGCGTTCTCCTTATGCTGAGATAAAAAAAGCATTTCTTCTTCAGTCGTGACATGTAGAATGTGTATTTGTCGTTTATGTTTTTTTGCCAATTCCACAATTTTTTTTGTGGATATGAGAGCGGATTCAGGATCTCTCCATACGGGATGCAGGTGAACCTTCCCGGGTTCTGCCAGCACAATTTTTTTTCTTTCTCTCAAGCGGATTTCATCTTCACTGTGAATAGCTGTTTTTTTGGACAGGGTTTTGAGCACATAATTCAGCTTATCCGGTTCGTGCAGTAAAAGAGAACCAGTGGAGCTTCCCATAAAAATTTTTACGCCACAACAGTGTTTTTCGCTTGCAAGTGCAGGTAATTCATGGATGTTTTCAGGAGACGCGCCAACAAAAAAGGAAAAATCACACCAAGAAACTTCTTCCGCTTTTTTTAGTTTATAGTTCAAGGCTGATTTTGTGGTAGTGGGGGGGGTGGTGTTGGGCATCTCAAAAAATGCGGTAATGCCTCCTAAGAGCGCGGATCGACTACCTGATTCTATGTCTTCTTTGTGTTCCATACCCGGTTCGCGAAAGTGCACTTGGCTATCAATAAGTCCCGGTAAAATATATAACCCTTTGGCTTTAAAGATATGTTTCGCGCTTTGTTTTCCTAAAGAACCAATTTTAACAATACATCCTTGGGCAATGCCTATATCCACGGATTCTTCCACCAATGTGTGAAGGTCCTTTGGATGGGAAAGCAAAGCAATTCCATCTTTTATAATTATGTCAAACTGTGTATTCATTGAATAGTTACTCCTCGTTTTTCAGGGATTATTGATATTCAGTGATGAGTTTATCTCTTACGGCCTGAGCATACGCCAATGCCTGATGATATTGAGCTTTAAGCTTTATTTTTTCCATCTCTGCCAGTAAAGAAAATTCTTTGGCAGAAATCAACTCAAATACACTCAATCGGCCCTGTAAAAACGCTTTTCTTATTTCTTTATAGGACCTGTTTCTCAGTTTATGGACTTTTTTAGAGCTTTTAAGGGCAGAGTATAGGGCTTGCAGAGTTTTTTGTGTAGTGTCGATGAGCCGGTTAAACTCTTTTTCTGTGATTTTTGTTTGTAATTCAGCGACAAAAACCGCTTCTTCGCCGATAGCAATGCGTTTTTGCCTGACTCTGGTGGAGGGCAGAGGATAGCTGAATTTTATTCCAAAGGAGTGCTCTTGATTTTGTATATCAGTAAGTCCTTTGAAAGAAGAAGAAAAATTTGTATCATAACCTCCTATTTCATAAGAACCGAACAACTTAAGAGTTGGCCAAGCATTTGATTTTTGCAGACTGAGCTTTTGCTTTTCAATAAAAAGATTTTTTTGCATTAATAAAACTGTTCTGGAAGTTTTTTGCAGATTTTTGTTTAAAACAGGAGGTGGGGGAAGCTTGTTATTGACAGTAAAATGAACTTCACTTTTTTGTTGAATATTTAATAGATTGAGCAGTTTTGTGAGTTGATCTTCGTAATCCATTTGTTGCAAAATCAATTCTTGGTTTACTTTCTCCCATTCAGCTTGTATCTGGTAAAGTTCTCCGGGTTTTACATAACCGTATGTCTTTTTTTTTCTTGTGATACGCAGGAGGTTTCCATAATCTTTTTTCTTTGCGACTTTTAATTTGAGAGAAAGCCAGCTGGTGTAAGTGGACCAAAATTGTTGAATGGCTTGAAGGATTAAATCTTCTGTTTTCTCTAGGAGTTTTAAATTTTGTGCATAAGCTTGTGTATTGGCAATGTTCAGTTTCATTTTATCTGCGTAGCCGAAGATGTTTTTCAACATATCCTGTTCCACTTCCAGTTTTACTTTTTGCCGAAAAGTGACATTGGGAGAAGAGCTGATTTTTTCAAACTCAGGGTTAAAATCTTTTTCGAATTTAAGATAAGAATATCGCATTTTTATAGAAGACCCAGTGAGGAACTTTTTTTCCACGCCAGATACAATAGACCAGTTTTTTTGAGAGGGATTTTCAAAAAAATTTAAAGTGTTTTGCTCTTGTGTATTAAGATGGGCTTGTGTGAATAGACGCCAATCCAGAAAAGCTTCTGATTCTATAAGGTTTTGCTCACTGATTTTTTCCTCAGTTTTGATTTTTTGGTACTCTAGGGAATTTTGCAACACAGTTTGTACCACTGATTTTTGGGAGAGATTCAGAGCATAAGAAAGCAAGGGGTGGGTAATGAAAAACAATAAAAAAATACTTTTAAAATACATTCACAAAGGCTTGTGGTTTGAAAGTGTGTCAAATGCAGGTTGATTCATTATTTAATACTTAAAACATAGCATATATGGATATTATAAATCAACTGTGTCAGACTTAAGAAAAATGCTACAAAAAGGAATATCTCCCGGAATCTTTGAAAATAAGCTTAAATTGCAATTTATCTGAAAGTTTTTTTTTAGTTTCTCGAGCATACAGCCGAAAATAAAATTATGAGGTGTTTGATAATATGAACCAGAATAGCCAAGAAGGTGTTTTTGAGTCCGCCATTAAGAATTTTTTATCTCCTATTTGGGGTCTTCTTAAAGACGAAAGCGTGACAGAGGTGATGATTAACCGATATGACGAAATTTGGATTGAAAAAGCAGGAAAAGTGTATAGATCTGAAGCTTGTTTTTCTGATGAGGATTCTGTCAGAGCCGCGGCTAATAATATCGCCCAAAGTGTTGGCAGAAGAATTGATGATAAAAGCCCTCGTTTAGATGCGCGTCTCCCAAATGGTTATCGTATTCATGCTGTGATTCCTCCCTGTGCCAGAAAAGGTACAGCTATAGCTATTCGTAAATTTTCCACCACTCAGTTTACTTTTGAAGATTATATTCGTTTTGGTACGATGACTTTGGATGTAGCTCGTTTTTTAGATATTTGCATGAAACTTGGAAAAAATGTGTTAGTGAGTGGAGGGACAGGTTCCGGTAAAACCACTTTGCTTTCTGTTTTATGCAATCGCATTCCCAAAGGTCAGAGAATCATTGTAATAGAGGATTCCAGTGAATTGCAGATTGAATATGAGCATGTTGTGTTTTTTGAAACCCGTATGGCTAATGAAATGGGAGAGGGAGAAGTGACTATTCAGGATCTGTTGAAAAGCTCTCTTCGTTTGAGGCCGGACAGAATTATTGTTGGTGAGGTTCGTGGCGGTGAAGCTTTGGAGTTGGTGCAGGCTATGAATACAGGACATAAAGGTTGTTTGGGCACTGTACATGCCAACTCTCCTCATGATGCTATCGTGCGACTGGAGGCTTTGGCTCAGGGGGCTGACTCACAGTTAAGTGAAAAAGCTTTACAACATCAAATCAGCTCTGCTATTGATGTTATTGTGCAAATTTCTAGGTATCAGGATGGTTCACGCCGTATTGGATCTGTCGCAGAGGTATTAGGGGTCAATGATAAAGGCATATACCAAGTAAAAGCTATTTACTCTTTGGATCGTCTTGTCAAGAGAGCCGATGGCAATTACTCTGGGTCTATTTATCCTACAGGTGAGATACCTTCTTTTATGAAGGAGATTATAGATCATCAGTTTAATTTCCCAAAACAAAAATTTCAAAAACCTCTTCCCAAAGCTGGCTAGTCGCCTGTGAAAAAGGTTGTTATTATTTGATTGTTTTTAGCAGTTCTGATGGAGAATAGCGAAGTTGAGACCGTACAGACAACATACACATTATACAAGCTAGTAAAAAAACACCAACAAACAGCCAGCACATAAAAAGAAAATTAAACTCTATGGGAAACCGGGATTCCGCATGAAATTGAGACAACAAAGGAATGTTGGAATATTTTAAAAACAAACAAACAAATAAACTAAACAGCCAAGCGCCTGCCATACCAAAAGAACATAACAGCAACCCAATGCCTATAAACAAGTTTTGAATTTTTCGCAGAGGAAGGCCCATAGCCATTAAAATTCCCATTTCCCTTTTTTTCTGCACAATGAGCAAAACCAATAAAGAGGAAACAGCCAACAAAGTAATAAACCCTGCTAAAGATAAAAAAAGGCTCATAATGGCTTTTTCCACTTTAAGAGCAAAAAAAATAGAAGAGTTTCTTTCGGGCCACGCCTCTACAGAAAACCCTTTTTTTTGTAATGTAGTTTTATACAATAAAAAATTCTCTGGTTTTTTTAAACGCATTTCAAAACCAGCTTCATAAGAACTGTTTTCGCGGAAAGAGGGAAAATTTTCTCGATCATAAAAAATATAACTGGAGTTCCATATTGCATTCTGAGTGGAGATAATGGAAGCTACATAAGCGGATTCAAAGTTAATAGGTTCTCCAGGTGGAAGTAGAAGATTTTCTGCAGGTATCAATAGGGCCTCTTCTGCTTCGTATAAATCCAGCTCGCCCGCAAGCTCCAAGCCTATGATAATTTCTTTCTGTTTTTTTTTAATAAGGTTTTTCTCAGGGTCTGTTTTTTGTTTAACAAAAAACAATTGCTCATTCCCCATTCGCACTGTCTCTAGCTTAAGTGAATTTTTTCTTGGAATTTTTACTTTTATTTCTTGTTTCTTATCTGACAAAGTTTCATCCAAGATATCCCCTGTTGAAAATATTTTGTCATCTCCTTGCAGACTGCTTAAAAATTTTTTTAAATGAATGGCATCATATCCTCTGGCCACAACTCCCGCAAAAACTCCTTTTCTGGCTCGTGCCACCAATTCCACACTCTCAAAAAAATAAAAAGAAGATACTCCAGAATCCAACTTGGCAGATTCCAACACTGACATAATTTTATTTTTTTGCTCTTGTATAAAAGAATCAGAAGAGTTTTTTTTCAAAGAAATAATAATATGAGGTTCTGTCTTTAAAAACCGATCTTTAATGGATTGGCCCAAACCACCCATTAAATTAAAGATAATTAATAAACTGCCAATGGAAATAACTAAACCTAAAAAACATATAAAAGAAACTCTTCTGATAACAGAGTTTGCTCTCTTGGAAAAAAGATAACGATGAAAAAAAGTTAAAGAGGATAAAAGATTTTTCATTATACCAGTTAAAAATTTTGCTTTATTTGTTCTTTTATCATTTCTGCGGAGGCATATACTCTGCATACATCCACTCCCTGAATTTCAGCATTCTTCATAAGCACTCTCCCGTGGCACATCATAAAGTCCACCTCTCTACCTGTAGCGGAATACACAAGATGATTGAGAAGATCATTTCTGGGATAAAGGTGAGGGTGGTTTAAATCCAAAGCAATAATATCGGCAAAGAATCCGGGTTGTATTCTCCCGACAGAATGAGCAAGATTGATGGCTTTCGCCGCAGAAGAGGTAGTCATGGCAAAAATATCTTTTGCAGAAACAGTCTTTCTAGGATTATTCAATTTTTGCAGTTTTGCTCCCGTGTCCATTTCCGTAAACAAATTCAGGTTATTGTTACTGGCTGATCCATCCGTTCCCAAGCCAATGACAATGCCTTTTTCCATTGCCCTCAAAATAGGAGCAATGCCGGAGCTGAGCTTCATATTGCTTTCGGGATTGTAGGAAAGGGGAGTGTTTGTCTTTGCCATAAGGTTCATATCCTTATCATTTATATGTGTGCAGTGAACAAACAGGCAATGGGGGCCGAAAATTCCACAGTCTTTTAGATGAGCAACAGGAGTTTTCCCGTACTTCTTTTTTATTTCTGATATTTCCCATTGAGTTTCCGCCACATGAATAGTCAGTGAGATATTTCTTTTGCGAGCCTCTTCTGCTGATAATTTTAATAGCTCTGGAGGGCAGGTATAAGGAGCATGACAAGCTATAGCAGGATATATGTGAGGTTCTTTTTTGTCTTTGTATTTACGACACAGATTATCTAGGTCTTTTTTCCAATCGGAAAAGGAGTTGAGCATATCCACGGCCAGTACTCCTCTGAGTCCATAAGATTCAAATACTTCTGCCATAGTGGGAGTGTGAAAGTACATATCACAAACTGTGGTAATGCCATTTTTAATCAATTCTAATAAGGCCAGCTCTGTTCCCACACGAATAAAGTCCGGGTTTATCATCTTTTTTTCCAAGGGAAATATTACCTTTTCCAACCAGTCTTTTAAAGTGAGGTGATCTCCTATTCCACGAAACAAAGTCATAGGCAGGTGAGTATGCGTATTAATTAGTCCGGGACAGACAAGGTGGTTATTTAAGCGAATAATCTCTTTTGCCTTGGGGAGGCTCTCCGGTTCGGGGCCAACAGAGTGAATTTTGTGTTCATCCACTAAAATCATTTGATTTTTTTCTATTCGCGCCTCTTCCTTTTGCATGGACAAAAGATATTCACAAAGTATCACTTTGGAAAATTCTTTATTTGGTTTCATTTTCTTGAGCTTTTTATCCTAAGTGTTTAAAATTGTGGAGTGGCTTCTATTTTTTGGCTACCACACTTTTGTTGATTTAATATACTCCACTGGTGACTTCATGCCAAGTGCTGAATGGGGATCTTTCTTCAAGGACGCTTTGTGCTCAAAGCCGAATATCTGGGCAGATTTTGTCGCATCTCAAGGTCGAGTATTGATAAAAAGCTTTTTTACTGACGATTTTTGTAGGATAACAAACTTTACGCATGGTATGACATACAATGAATTGATTGGTGGCGTGGCCGAGGGGTTAGGCAGCGGACTGCAAATCCGTTTACGTCGGTTCAATTCCGGCCGCCACCTCCATAAACTCCTACGGGTGGCCAATCCCGTTGTTGTTCTTAGTTTTTATCATGAAAGAAAATACACGACTTCAGACTGAACTGAAGTGCCTTTGGTTTTTATAAACCCTTGAAATCATTGATTTGGTACAGCGTATAATGCGTAAGTCAGGTTTATACTTTTCTAAACAGGGACTTATTCACACCTAGTTCCAGGTTTTTCAAGACTAATTACTTGGTAGTGTGTAATAATTATATATTATTGGTACTTTAAAAAAAATTAAAAAAATGAATAGTATCTGATAAAATGATATTTTATTATGTATAGTGTTTATTGAAATAAAACTTTACTTAAGTAATCCGGGTTATGTTACGATAGGTAATTAAAATAACATTAATTGGTTACCTGTGAAAAAGTATTTTTGTGATGGGGTTTTCGCCTCTTTCTTCGCAGGGAATAACAATAAAGTCCCGGGCAACTGATTATAAAAGGGAGGTAAAAGTGAAACTTTTAATTTTATCAGTTTTGTTTCTCAGTTTAAGTTTGGTTTCCTGTAACAGAGGATTTAGAAATTTAAGGGACGATACAAGAGACACAGGAGATGAAGGAAAAATACGAAATTTAACTTTTATGGATGTGGATATTTCCCAGCAAAAAGTTTCTATAAATTTTATGAGAGGACGAAAAAATAAGAATAAGAAAATGAAGGCTATTTGTCGTGGAGTTGATGGATGTTTGCATGTGTGTAATTATTTTGACTATAAAAAATGTAAACAGTTTTCTGTTGATCAGGTAATTTCTTTTTGGTTAGGTAAAATCGGTTCATATACGGAATGGTCACAAGCTGAAAAAGATTTGAATTTGATTGCCACTGACCCTAAAGTTTCTGCTTTTTTAAAAAATGAGGATCAGGATCACCATGTTGCACGCGCGCTTTTCAGTTTGAACATTTCTGCGGATTGTCCAATGGGTGAAAAGAATATCCTTTACCAATATTCACCTGAACCTTCTTTATATATAGGTCCTGCTTTAGTAGGTCCTGAATCCGAACCTGATTTTCCATCATTGGAGGAGTTTGAAGAAATTGTTATCAACGAAAAAAATATCAAAACAAAAGAGGAATATACAGCTAAGAGATCAGAAGATGATGAGCTTAAAAGATTTCCCAGTGAACCAGAAAAAAGCTATGAAGACTTTGAATGGCCAGAGTTAGATGAAGAAATTACAATCACAGAATTTAATGGTAATGCACGCGAGGATTCGGTAGATGATGCACAGGAAGAAGCAGCTGATAGACCCAGCCAGGAAGTTCAGGAAAATAAAAAAATTGTGGATGGAAGCATGCTTATACAGTTTAATTTTCCGATTTTCAGGGGTTTTATTAAAAAGTGTTTTGGGCACAAAACCAGAGCCTTCAGTGAAATGGCTGTGGAAATTGAAAATCAACCTGCTTTTGAAATTGGCCACGATGTGATTTCCAACGCTTGTGGAGGAAACAGTGAGTGCATTCGTCTGGCTTATTGTTCAATAGATTCTGAACGGGTTTGGAGAAAATTGGATGAAAGTGTAAAATCAGCAGGTTGTGAATACGAAAATTTTGTGGAAATGATGTAGAATTTGTAAGGAGTGTATAAAATGAAACTTTACAGGTTTATTTTGGCTTTTGTTTTAATTGTTGGTGTGGCTTTGGCTTTTTTCAGCTGTTCTAAGTCCGCGCCCACTACGCGAACGAAGACAACAGCTGGAGACACAACAAGAGAAAAACCAAAGAAAGCAGATCCTAAAAAACAGGTCAAATGTAGCGAATTGGGTTCTGGAAAATGTGACAAAAACTGCAAAGAAATTTGTGATGATATTTTTTCCGGAGATGCAGAAAAAGATTGTGAAAAATTATCAGAAAGTCTTGTCAAGGATTTTAGAAAAATTATTAAGGATACTGGAGATGGAGACATAAAAGATTTGAAAAAATTAAACCTTCCAGCTCTAAACTGTCTTTTGGATCTGGATGATCAGGAGTTTGTTTCAGCAATCAAAGACATGTCTTCCAGACAAGCCAAGAAATTTTTAGCGCATATCAGCGATAAAGAAGATATAGCAGAAATCCTATACGAAGAAGATGATGAATTTAATATACTTAAACAACTTTTTAAAGAAGCCGCTAACAGTAGTAATTTTGAAGAATTTTTAAGAGTTGATATTGAAGATAGTAAGCCGTTTTTTTGGCTTTCTGCAGAAGAAAAAAATGAACCTGCCTTTGAATGGTTTGAAAGCTATGTCAGTGATCATTGTGAAGATTCTCCTTCAGATTGTCCGGGCTATGATGACATTGATGAATTAGGGGCTTATTGTAAAGTCTTCTTGGATGGAACCACTTACACTAAGGATAAGAACAAAAAATGGAAGGAATTTATATCCGATGCAGATCTTTTTGAGGATAGATACGAAAGTGTGGTGGAGAGTGCTGATTATGAATATACCGTGAGTTCCGGTTCCAAAGATTTTGTGGACTATATTTGGAAAGAAGAACTAAAGGGAGATTTTAAAGACTTTTGTCGTCTGGAAGTTGAAATAACAGACGAGGAGAGGAAACTCCGTAGTAGAGAAACCCAGAGAAAATATTTTAGTGAAGCAGCCTGTAAAGAAAATATGAAACCAGCGGGGGGGAATGCGGATGGAGCTGGAGATGAAGACACCACCACCGATGCAGATGTAACACGAATTTGGAATTGGGCAGATTGTTCCGGAGGTCCACCTAACTGTGCATTTGCTCGTGATGATAATTCTAATAAATGGAAGTGGGGAAATATATATGGCACTGGCCCAGACAGAAGAGCTAACCGGTTTAATTCAAACAGGCTTAAAGGCATTGGCCAAACTTTTTGGTTCTTAAATAAGGATAAGGAAATTATAGATGGTGAATCTATAATTGAGAATGGAGACTTGGATGATTCAGAGTTTCATTCAGAGTTTAAAATTTTTATGAGGAGAAGAAATATTGAAGCACAAGGTAATGTTGATGATCCAAAAGAAAGCAAAGTAAGAAGAGCCTCTTTCATGTATTATAACCTCGTAGAGGAAAATGATACTAAATACGAGAATTGTGATACCATTGAGGCAAGAGACACAGGAGATGAAGAGAAATGCCTTTATCATTATTGTCTGGTGGACTATGAATTGAACAACGACAACACAGTAAAAACCTGTGATGTACTGAAGTGCGCCTTAGGTCGCCCCACAAGTATTACACCTTAGTGAAGTGCGTTTTGTGTTTGGTCATGGGCTTGGTCGCCCCATAAGTATTACACCTTAGTGAAAAGTGTGCCTTATTTTTGGCGATTGATTTCTGTGTGCGGGACAAAACACATGTTTGAGACCGAGTGGTGAAGTATTGGTACCGATTATTTTATGCTTTATTTTTTTTGTCCTGCAAAAGGAGTTCATACAGTCGGTCAAACCGCAAATCAAAATGATTACTTAAATTGTCAATTTTTTTATTTGTGTCATTAATACGATTATTTGTATCATCAATACGATTGCTTAAATTATCAATTTTCTTATTTGTATCAGTGATATGATTATCCAGTTTTTCATTTATTTGCTTTATTGTGGCATTGACTTGATCAAACTTGATATTTATTTGCTTTGTTTGATTTTTAAGCATCCAGCTAAAGCCACCAAAGAGTAAGCCTGTATAAGCAATCAGAAAAAGGCCCGCTGGCCACAAGGTATTAAAATCTTCCATATTTGTATTATAACATACCAGAATCTAAAAGGAAACCGCTTTTTTTATCCTGTTTTTTTGTCTTGCAAAAGGAGTTCATACAGTCGGTCAAACCGCAAATCAAAATGATTACTTAAGTTATCAATCTTTTTATTTGTGTTATCACTTAAGCTATCAATTTTTTTATTTGTGTCATCAATACGATTGCTTAAATTATCAATTTTTTTATTTGTGTCAGTGATATGATTATCCAGTTTTTCATTTATTTGCTTTATTGTGGCATTGACTTGATCAAATTTGATATCGACTTGATCAAACTTGATATTTATTTGCTTTGTTTGATTTTTAATCATCCAGTTAAAGCCACTAAAGAGTAAGCCTGTATAAGCAATCAGAAAAAGGCCCGCTGGCCACAAGGTATTAAAATCTTCCATATTTGTATTATAACATACTAGAATCTAAAAGGAAACCGCTTTTTTTATCCTGTTTTTTTGTCTTGCAAAAGGAGTTCATACAGTCGGTCAAACCGCAAATCAAAATGATTACTTAAGTTATCAATTTTTTTATTTGTGTCATCAATACGATCACTTAAGTTATCAATTTTTTTATTTGTGTCAGTGATATGATTATCCAGTTTTTCATTTATTTGCTCGATTTTAGCATTTATTGGTTCTAATTTGGCATCTATTTTTTCATTTGTTTGCTCTATTTTGGCATCTATTTTTTCATTTATTTGCTCTATTTTGGCATCTATTTTTTCATTTGTTTGCTCTATTTTGGCATTGACTTGATCAAATTTGATATCGACTTGATCAAACTTAATATTTATTTGCTTTGTTTGATTTTTAATCATCCAGTTAAAGCCACTAAAGAGTAAGCCTGTATAAGCAATCAGAAAAAGGCCCGCTGGCCATAAGGTATTAAAATCTTCCATATTTGTATTATAACATACTAGAATCTAAAAGGAAACCGCTTTTTTTATCCTGTTTTTTTGTCTTGCAAAAGGAGTTCATACAGTCGGTCAAACCGCAAATCAAAATGATTACTTAAGTTATCAATCTTTTTATTTGTGTTATCACTTAAACTATCAATTTTTTTATTTGTGTCATCAATACGATTGCTTAAATTATCAATTTTTTTATTTGTGTCAGTGATATGATTATCCAGTTTTTCATTTATTTGCTCGATTTTAGCATTTATTGGTTCTAATTTGGCATTTATTATTGGTTCTATCGTGGCATTTGTTTGCTCTAGTTTTTCATTTATTTGTTCGATTTTAGCATTTATTGGTTCTAATTTGGCATTTATTATTGGTTCTATCGTGGCATTTGTTTGCTCGATTTTAGCATTGACTTGATCAAATTTGATATCGACTTGATCAAACTTGATATTTATTTGCTTTGTTTGGTTTTTAAGCATCCAGTTAAAGCCACCAAAGATTAGTCCTGTATAAGCAATTAGAAAAAGGCCCGCTGGCCAAAAGGTATTAAAATCTTCCATATTTGTATTATAACATACCAGAATCTAAAAAATAATCGTTTTTTTTGCAAGAAAACAAAAGGGTTCGTTATAAAGCCTTGCTAAAAAAACAAGGAAAGGCTTTTTTACCTAGAAACTCTGCGTGAAATTTAAGTTTTTCCTCTATTCTCAGCAGGCGATTGTATTTCGCTGTTCTTTCTCCTCGACAGACAGAACCAGTTTTTATTTGTTCTGCTCTCCAAGCAACAGCTAGATCGGCTATACTACTGTCTTCTGTTTCTCCGCTCCGGTGAGAAACACAGCAAGTATATCTGGCTTTTTTTGCCAGCTGAACAGCAGAAAAAGTTTCTGTGAGTGTTCCAACCTGATTGATTTTAGCTAACAGGCCGTTGGCGACCTTGCAATCGATGCCTTTTTGCAGACGATTGGCATGAGTGACAAATAAGTCATCACCGACTAATTGAATTTTTTTTCCCAGCTCTTTTGTGAGTTGAATCCATCCCGGCCAATCCTCTTCTGCCAAACCATCTTCAATGCTAATCAAAGGGTAGCGCGCAGACCAATCTTTATAAATATTAATAATATCTTCTGCCGTAAGGAAATCTTTTTCCCACTTATATCCTTTTTCCGGGTGATAAAACTCAGAAGCTGCTACATCCAGTGCCAGAGCAATTTGCGTTTCAGATGAGTATCCCGCTTTTTCAATAGCTTGCAGTAAAAGTTTAAGAGCAGATTCATTATGAGTCAGCAGAGGAGCAAACCCTCCTTCATCTCCTACGGCTGTGCTTAAACATTGTTGCTTTAAAATCTGACGCAGAAAGTGAAAGGTCTCCGATGAGGCACGCAGAGCTTCTTTCAGGGACTTAAAACCATAAGGTACGATCATAAACTCTTGAACAGATAAATTATTATTGGCATGTGCTCCCCCATTAAGAATATTGATTAAAGGAACGGGCAGGGTGTAATTTTTATGTTTAATATCTGCACAAGATTCAAACAGCTCCTGGTTTTGGCTTAGTGCTTTTGCTTTGGCATAAGCTAGGGAAACCGCCAATAAAGTATTGGCTCCCAAGTGGGATTTATTTAAAGTGCCGTCTGATTTTTTTAAAAAAGAATCCATTTCATATTGATTTTTGAAAGATTGATTCTTTAACTCTTTGGATAGAGTTTTTATGTGGGCAAGAGCTTTTAAAAGGCCTTTCCCGTGGAAACGCTTAGGGTCTTGATCTCTTAACTCTAAAGCTTCGTATGTGCCTGTGGAAGCACCAGAAGGAACAGACGCATAAGATGTAATATTGTTGTTTAAAGTCAGCTCCACCTCTAGGGCTGGCAAACCCCGACTATCCAAAATTTCTCTGCCATGAAGATGGGAAACTGTTAACACCTTAAATAATCCTTAATATGTTATTTTCTGTAATTTTCAGGTGGTTCATGTTTTTGAGTTGAGAAAATTCTGTTTTAGTTTTTAATGCGTAGAGTAATAGCAGAAATATGTAAAAGCATTTTATGCGACATGTCAACAAAATTTTGGATTTTTACAGAGATATTAAGGACAAAACGGGAAAAAGTGGTGTGTCATAAAAATTGGCCCGGAGCGTATATATATATACTCAATAATATTATATATAGAGGTGGGAGACCCGAAAATATGCCGGGGGTGGTGAGGGTTACCTGAAAAACTAAAAAAAACCTGTTTTAATTGGTTTTGTGTTCAACATTAAAAAAAAGGGGGTAAATATGTGGAATCCAAACGAAGACAGAATGCTGGACAGGCTGACAGAAAGAAAAAAAGTCAGACATAGCAAGCAAACAAGTCACATTACAACTCCGGTGGTTAAAAAAGTGGCAATAAGAAAGTTGGTGGAGTTGGAACAACCAAAGCCAAAACAAAAGCCACCTGAACCAAAACCTGACCTGCCTTTTTGGGAGAGACCACAGAATCAAAAGCTTTTAAATAAAGCGTTGGAGAATAGTAAGAAACAAGGGTTTTATATAAAAGTTCTTAAGGAAAAGTTGAATAAATACAATAAGGAGCATCCCGATAAACCGGAAGTTTTGCCACCAGAGATTAAAGCAAAGGAAAAAAAGCCTTTAGCTACAGAGAAAATAAGAAAGATTCTCAAAAACTTAAGAAAGATAGCAAGCCAAAAAGATAAGTTTCAAACTGCAATCACAGAGATAGAAAAAAAATATAATTGTGAAGATATGGGGAAATGGTTGGAAGAGAATAAGGATAGTTTACCAAAAAATGATCACGGACTCCATATGTATGAATTATTAACTCGCGCTAAGAAAGCTCCTGGAAAGATTAAATTTTATGAGAAAATACTAGCAGAAAGAGAAAAAAAGGAAAGGAAAAAGAAAGAGGAAAGCCAAGAAAGTGGAGGAAGCGTACCTGCGAAGCAAGTGAAAAAAGTCAGCTCTTCAGCTTTGAGCACATCACAAGAAGACGCGAGCAAGGAAAGCCAAGAAAGTGGAGGAAGCGCACCTGCGGAGCAAGTGAAAAAAGTCAGCTCTCCAGCTTTGAGCACATTACAAGAAGACGCAAGCAAGGAAAGCCAAGCAAGTGGAGGAAGCGCACCTGCGGAGCAAGTGAAAAAAGTCAGCTCTCCAGCTTTGAGCACATTACAAGAAGACGCAAGCAAGGAAAGCCAAGCAAGTGGAGGAAGCGTACCGGCGGAGCAAGTGGAAAAATCTAGTTCTCTAGCTTTGAGCACATCACAAGAAGACGCGAGCAAGGAAAGCCAAGCAAGTGGAGGAAGCGTACCGGCGGAGCAAGTGGAAAAATCCAGTTCTCCAGCTTTGAGCACATCACAAGAAGACGCGAGCAAGGAAAGCGCCCCGGTGGCGGAGCAAGTGGAAAAATCCAGTTCTCCAGCTTTGAGCACATCACAAGAAGACGCAGACAAGGAAAGCCAAGCAAGTGGAAAAAGCACCTGCGAAGCAAGTGGAAAAATCTAGCTCTTCAGCTTTGGGTTTTAGTGAAAAAAAACAGTGAAAAAAAAATAATTGTAAAAGTTTTTGGAAAATGGATTTGGGCGGGAGAGTATGCAGTTTTAAAGTCTTGTCCAGCTTTGGTTTTTCCTCTTTCTTCTCATTTTATCGAGTTAAGTTATCAGAAAAAAGCCAGTAACTCCTTAAAAATAATCAATCGAAGAATTGTCGAGTCTTCAGGAGACTTGTTTTCAAATAAGGGAAAACCATTTTTGGAGATTTCCAAAAAAGAAACGAAGAGGGCGGGTGCTGTTCTTCATAGTGAACATGCAGAACATAGTGAACATGCAGAAAAATATTTCCACGGGTGTTTTTTACAATTTGATTTTCAGGAGATTTTTCAAACTGTTTTGGATCAAGCTCTTCAGGATATATCCAAAAGCCGTTTTGACCTCAGAGGAATAATTGAAATCAGCTCCCATATTGTTTTTGGCGTGGGTTTAGGGGCTTCTGCCGTAGTATGTGTCTTAATTGGCCGGCTGTTTTATTTGCTAAAGTGGATAAAAGAAAAGGAACTGTTTTATTTTTGCCATTCCTTGGAGAACAGTTTACATGGCCAAAGCAGTGGGGTGGATATAGCCGCTGTTTTGGCTGGGGAGCCTATTTTATTTTGTCATAGAAATTCATCAGTAGCAGTGGATAAATGGCAACAATGCTTGTCTTCTCAGGAAGAAAAACTTATTTCTAAAAAAGTAGTGCATACTTCTGAAAAACAAAAACAGATAACCTCAGAAGAGTATTTTCCTGCCATAAAAAACATTCCGCATATACAGGCATTTCGGCCTTGCTGGCAACCTCATGTTTTCTTATCTCGTTCTGTGTCAGTCCCCCATTCAACAAAAGAGAATATAAAAAAAATGAAATTGTTTTGGGAGAAAGAACCGCAGAAAGCGGAAATATTGAATCAACAAATGACACAGGCGGTTTTAACAGCTAAAAAGGGATTGGAAAAATTAAATAGGGAAGAAGGTTTTGATTTGTTAAAACAGTCATTTTTTCTGGCGGAGGATTGTTTTTTTAAGTGGAATCTTGTCGGGGAAAATATGCGGAAGCTTATATCATTTTTAAAGGATAATGGTGCTGAGGCGGTAAAGCCAACGGGATCTGGAGTTGAAGGATGTGTCCTGAGTTTGTGGTCTGAGCAACCTCCAGATCATATAAAAAGTTATCTTGTTCCGGCTTTTAGTAGAACCAAATAGTCTTTCGTGAAAAAAATCTTGCCATTATTTCCCCAAACTTTTTATAAAAAAATCAAATAATAACAATGTGTTAACAGTTTTTTTCTGCATGACTGCATTACTACAAAATCTGGTTTTGTGGAAAAACACTGTATATTGTTAAGAACTTTCACGATCGTTTTGTAAAGTCCACTTTGATTTGTCTTTACCAATGAAGATTGGGAATTTTATAAGAAAATAAGTTTTTTTATCTGGACAGTTAAAATGTAATTTACTATCTTATTTAAGAATATTCAGGCGTGAAAAAAACTTTATAGTAATAAAGTAAATATGATTGGTTCTGCTCTAAAACCGGGCATGGTTTCCAACTCCTCGCCGGATTAAGGAAGTTCCATAAAATGTGAGAGGGATAACTATAAAGTTTTTGGTGAGCAAAAAGTGGGACAGGGTACGTATGAAAGCACTTTGCTTCCCAGGTTGCAGGCAGAGGATAATATGAACAAGAGTGCAGAATGTGAAGAATGGTTTGAATGACAGGAGCAACAAATTTCGTTTCAGTTTTTCAAGTTGTTTGTAGCCTTTCTGGCTGACATATTCTGACTGACATATTGAAATGAGAGAGAAAACTTATGTCTGCTTCGGTTCAGGATCTTAAAAACAAGCTGTCCGGGCTGGTTCAATCTGCTGAAAAAGCTTTTCAATCTGCTAAAACCTCTTCAGCACTCTATGATTTAAAAACCCAGTTTATGGGTAGTAAAAGTTCTTTTCAAAAAACCATAAAAGAAATGAAAAACCTTGCGCCAAAGGATAGACCACTTTTTGGCAAATGGATGAATGAGAAGAAAAGTGATCTGGAAAAACTTTATACCACACTCTCTCAGCAGTTAAAGGTGCGGGAATTGGATCAAAAAATAAAATCAGAGAAATTGGATTTAAGTTTGCCAGGCCCTAGTCCTCAAAGTGGAAGCTTGCATCCCGTGCAGATGATTATTCAAAAAACCGTGGAGACATTTAAAAATCTGGGTTACAGCGTGCGAACAGGACCTTTGATTGAAAGTGATTGGAATAATTTTAAAGCTTTGAATATTCCCGCTGATCATCCTTCACGCGATCTTCAAGACACTTTTTATATTGATTCCTCTTATGTATTGCGCACTCACACCAGCCCTATTCAGGTGAGAAGTATGTTAGAGGAAAAACCACCTTTAGCTGTATTGGCACCGGGAAAAGTGTTTCGCAGGGATAATGATGTGTCTCATTCACCGACTTTTCACCAAGTGGAGGGAATGTTTATTGACACTCATGTTTCAATGGCTCATTTAAAAGGTTCTTTATCTTATTTTGTGAAAGCCCTTTTTGGAAATAAAACAAAAGTGCGGTTTCGCCCCAGTTATTTTCCTTTTACAGAGCCTTCTGCTGAATATGACTGTTCCTGCCCTATATGTGAGATGAAAGGCTGTTCCATGTGCAAGCAAAGTGGCTGGATGGAAATAGGAGGTTGTGGATTGATGCACCCAAAGGTGTTAAAGCTTTCTGGTATTTCTCCTGAAAAATGGGAAGGCTTTGCTTTTGGTTTGGGAGTGGAAAGACTGGCTATAGTGTATTATGGTATTCCTCATATCAAACTTTTTTTGGAAAATGATATTCGTTTTTTGGAACAGTTTTATTTCCAAAGGGACTTGTAAAGGTTGTTTTTTTTAAGAGATTTTATCTTTAATGAGATAAGATAAAAAAAGGAGTGCAGTTGAAATTTTCTTTTAATTTTTTAAATGATTTTATTGACTTATCGGATTTTTTTAACAAACCACATAATTTATTTGATAAGCTTTCCCATTCCGGGTTTGAGGTGGAGGAATGGACGAAAAAAAAAATTAATGATCTGGTAATTGCGGAGGTAAGAAGCAAGAGATCGCATCCTTCAGCAGATCGTCTCAGTTTGTGTCAAGTGTTCAGCGGACAGGATAAATTGCACTCTATTGTATGCGGGGCTGATAATTTTAAAGAAGGGGATAAAGTGGTTTTAGCCCTCCCTGGAGCAGTGTTGCCAGGCCCTTTTAAAATCAAAATAAGAAAAATTCGTGGAGAACTCAGTGAAGGTATGTTGGTTTCTCTTGGTGAATTGGGTTTTATGGAAATGGAAGAAGATAAAGGAGGGATTATTGTTTTGCCATCAGAGGTTCGTGTGGGAACTGATTTTTCTTCTTATGCTCGCTTAAATGATATCATTTTTGATATTGATATCACACCTAACCGAGCAGATTGCTTAAGCCATTTTGGTTTGGCAAGAGAGCTTTCCTGTATTTTAAACCGGCCGTGTATGGAATTTATCAACCCCGGAAAAGAGGATTTTTCAGATATTCTTCGTAATTCTACAGGTTCTTCCATTCAAAAATGTTTAGGTTTGGAGGTTAATCAGCCAAAACTATGCAGACGGTATACTGGTCGGGCGATATATGGAGTGAAGGTAAAACCCTCTCCTCTGTGGTTAAGGGTGTGTTTAGAAAATTTGGGGTTAAAATCCATAAACAATATTGTGGATGTTACGAATTATTTTTTGATTCAATGGGGGCAACCTTTACATGCCTTTGATTTGGATATATTAAAAGAAAAAATCGTGGTGGATTTTTCCAGAGAGAAAGAAAAATTTCAAACATTGGATAATCAGGAAATTATATTGAGTGGAAAAGAGCTTTGTATTCGGGACAGAAAAGAGCCTTTGGCTTTGGCTGGGGTTATAGGGGGAGTGAAGTCGGGCATTCATTCAAACACGAAAAATATTTTTTTAGAGTCCGCTTGTTTTGAACCAACCCAAGTGCGCAGAACTTCAAAAAGATTTCATATTGAAACAGACTCCTCTTATCTTTTTAGCCGAGGAGTATCTTCAGAAAATACCTTAAATATTTTACATAAAGCATTGGTTTTAATTCAAAATATGACAGGAGGAGAATTTTCTCCCGATGAATATGATATCCGGGAAAATACAGAACCCCCAAAACCCATTGAAATTCAAAAAAAGAATTTGGAAAAAAGATTAGGTATGGAAGTTTCCTTCAAAAAATTTCAGGACTGGATGAAGCGTCTGGGTTGTGTGGTTCAAAGTAACAGTTCTTTTTCAGGGCTAGACAACAGTCCAACACATTCTGCTACGGACGACAGAATAAAAATCACGCCACCATATTTTCGTTTTGATTTGAAGATAAAAGAAGATCTTATAGAGGAATATGCACGCTTAGAAGGTTACGATAAAATCCCTGAAAAAATATCTTATTTAAGCACTTTTCCTAAACCCGATCAAAATGAACACACAGTTTCTTTGAAAATAGCGCGTATTTTGGTGCATGAGGGTTTTTATCAGGCCATTAATCATAGTTTTATTTCCCGGAAATTTTCAGATTCTTTTTTGAACCCAGGTGGTAAATTTTCTGCTCCTACTGAAAGTTCTGCGGATTCTACTCGATATGATCAGTCTTCGTTTTCAGGGAAGTTGTTGGAAAAATCAGTTCCTGTGATTATTCAAAACCCCTTAAGTGCGGAATATAATATGATGAGAGTCAGCCTAGCACCGTCTTTATTTAAGAATGCTCAGAGGAGTATCAGGCACGAGCGTTTGTATGGTCGGTTGTTTGAACTTGGAAAAGTATTTTCCAGATTTATTAGTGATAGCGAGTCCAAACAATCTGATCAGAAGAAAAACGGCTATAAAGAATCTTCATATCTTGGTCTTGTTGCTTGGGGGCAGGAAGAGGATTTATGGTTAAAACCCCGTGCACGGGAAGGGGACTTTTCACAGTCCAGATCTTGTATTTATGATTTAAAAACAGCTTTAAATTCTCTTTTGGCAATTTTTGGAGTTTGTGATTATAAATGGATTGTAGAAGAAAAAGACAACCCTTCGTTTATTCATCCTAGTCAGTATATGGTGTTAAAAGTAGGGGGGAAGACTGTTGCTTATATAGGTTCTCTTAATCCTCTTTACGCAGAAACTTACAAAATAAGAGTCAATATGGCTTTAGCTGAGATAAACACACAATTTCTTATGGCTCAAAATATTGTAAAAATGGACTTTCAAAATTTGTCTCCTTTTCCTGTGGTGGAAAGAGATTTGTCTTTTTTGGTTCCAAAAGATTTTCCGGCAGATAATATCGTAAAAGAGATAAAAAACTCTGCCGGGCCTGTTTGCAGAAAAGTTAGAATTTTTGATATTTATGAAAATGAGCAGACCTGTAAAGAGAACACTCGCTCCATTTCTTTTCGTTTGACTTTGCAGTCCGATAAAAAAACTCTCGCAGAAGAGGATTTGAAAAAACTACAAGACAAATTGACAAAAAAACTAACAGATCAATACCCCATTAAATTAAGAGCCTTTAGTTCTGACACTCACTAGTCTTCTGTGAAAAAGTCAACTGAAAAGACAAGTTATTGGTTTTTCAGTCTCGGTCAGTGTCTATAGAATTTTTCCAGTTTTGTTTTGCTTGTAAAAATAAAAAACAGTGGTATAATAATCAAATAATCCAAAAAAAGGTGGTGTTATGGAAATAACTTTAAATGTAACTTTGGTAACGGCTTTAATTGCATTGGTATTGACTTCAGTCATATCTTTTTGCTCTGTATTTGCGGGATTAGGTTTTGTGTTTAAGATTCTTTTACAGCCAGTAAGGGAAAACCAAGCCAGTATGCAAAAAGAGCTTAAAGAGTTTAAAACAGAAGTGAAAGAGTTTAAAACAGAAGTGAAAGGTGAGCTTAAAGAATTGAATATTAAACTGGATAAGATCTTAAGCAAGCAATCAACCTAAATCCTTATGACAAAAACAACAAAAAAATCGGCTGTCGGGCATAGAGAACACATTAAAAAGGAAGGTCGACAAGAAGGAATCCAACAGTATAAATCTTTTAGAAAAAAATCAAAAGAGATACAGGAGTACTGACTAAAGTGCTTTTTCAAGAGCTTGTCGTATTAGCTTTTGATAATGAATCCCTTGTTTTTTTGATTTTCTTTTTAAAGCTTCTAAAAGTCCTTCTGACATTCGTATTGTAACTGTTTGATTTTTTGGTTTTAATTCAAACCGCATAGGCTTAAAATTTTCAGGATGTATGTAAGAAGATAAATCCTGACTTAAAAGCTTTTCAGCTTCTTTATTTGTTTTCAGTTTTTTCAATTTCTTTTTCATATTTTTGAACCTCCTTTTTATTCATAAATCGGGCACTTATAGGTCTAATAAACTGTTTTCCTCTTTGATTTCTAAAAGTAAATGCTACAACAATCATTTTATTTCTTAACCCTTTTCCAATAGCTAAAAACCGCTCTTCAATAGATGAATGTTTAGTATCTGGTACTACATAAATCTTTTTCTATTGAAAAAAATGCTCTATCTCCGTCTGAGTAAGTCCATGTTTCTGACATTTATCTGCATTGCTGGTGTCCCAGTTGAATCCCCAAAATTTCATTTCAAATAAAGTATAATAAAAGTATTTACATTTGTAAATAGTGACTCGTGAAAAAATATGTTATTTTCCTAGATTCCTGCCTGCAAGGGACTGAAAGCCAACAACTTGACTTTCAGTTTTTCAAGAGAGAATTTTCCGATAAATAGGTTGTTATTAATGATATTTTTTCAAAAGGAGGTTATATGAACATAAGAGAACACATTAAAGAGGAAGGTCGACAAGAAGGAATACAGAAGGCATGATTATTTTACAATTCTAAAACCGATTATATTTTGTGATTTTAAATAATCTGCCACTCCCTGATCAACTTTCGCACCAAGAAACTTTGCACCGCTCACATCTGCACCACTCATATTCGCACCTTGCAAATCAGCACGGCTCAAATCCGCACCTCGTAAATTCGCATTACTCAAATCAACACCGCTCAAATCCGCCCCGGATAAATTACATTTATGTTCTCCAGGCTTATTTATATAGTCCCTATAATTATTGATATTACATACTGTAGCATCACCTTTCGGTTTAGCACCATCTTCAGGAGGAGTACTTGTTTGACTCTCCCCACAGCTTACAAAGAATAAGCTTAAAAATAATAAAACAATTATAGTTTTCATAAATTTATTCTTATTTTCTCACCATTTACAACAACAGAACCCTTTGCACCTATTGAGATTAAATGATCCTTCATTGAAGGATCAACTTTCGTATCTTCAAACATAGCTTTAGCCAAATTTATTGCACTACTAAAATTCACAACACCACGCAAATCCGCATGGTTAAAATCCGCTCTTTCAAAATTCGCGCCACTAAAATTCGCCCCGCTTAAATTCGCGTTTTCAAAATGTGTCCTGTACAAATACGCATTGCTCAAATTCGCCCCACTCAAATTCGCTCTTTCAAAAAGAGTACTTCTCATAATCGCACGGCTTAAATTTGCCCCGCTAAAATTCGATCCATGAGCTCTACCTTGAACAATCGCCCCGCTTAAATTTGCATTGCTAAAATTCGTTTCGCGCATATTCGCCCCTTCCAAATTTGCCCTGCTCAAATCCGCCCCACTAAAGTCTGCCCCTCTCAAATCCGCATCGCTCAAATTTGCCCTAATAAAATACCCACCAGCCAAATAAAAATCCCGCAAATCCGCTCCTGATAAATTGCAAGAATATTCGCTACCAGGCTGAGTCACAAAATCTATAAAGTTATGTTCATTACATTGACTTTCATTTTGGCCATAACTAAAAGCACCTAAGCTTAAAAATAATAAAACAATTATAGTTTTCATAAAATATTCCTTATTGATTTTGATTAACCTCTATAAGGTTTTTATAATATTCTTTAATAACTTCATTTTTTATAGAATACCCTCTAATATACTGGCCTTCTGTCCAAGCTGTGTGCCAAGGTGTACCTGGAGCATGTGTGATCGCGGATAATTGCCAACCACTAAGCGATCCATATTTTTTATAAGTGAGTTCCATAATGGTGATTTCATCTGTATTAAAGTTTGATGAAACAGGTTGCAAAATATTTCTTTTCATATCAGCCCATTTAGCTTTATCTTTAATCGGGGCTGGTTTTTCATATTTGAACTGTTCTTGACCTCCAAAATTTGGCTAACTCGGGTTTAAACTTCTTTTTTTGTCGATTCAATACTTTTGAGATCAAGAACACACTTTTTCTAATTTTTTAGAGGAAACATTTATTGTTATAGTTTTACCTCTTTGACTCTCATTGTTTCGTTGTTAGAACTTTGAGTGATAAATCTTGATGGGGTATGATTTTTTATTCCTCCCCAAGGCATTTTTCGTTGTTCAGGGTAAGTGATATAGAGCCATCGTCTTGATCGGGTGATAGCTACAAAGGCACTGTTTTTTTCTTCTTCAAGATTTTTTGGCGAGGATATGGTTCTGTAATCAGGGAACACTCCATCACACATGCCCATCAGAAACACAATATCTTTTTCCAAACCTTTCATTGTGTGCACTGTACTTAACATTAAAGTATCAAATCCAGCTTCACCGTTTTTTTCGATCAGCTCTCCTAAAGCTATGGCATTTCTAAAAGCTGATAGTGATCCTTTTTGTGGGCTTCTTCTAAAAGAAAGCCAAAGGTTTTTAAAATCCTCAAGCTCCCTTATAGAAAACTCCAATTCTTTTTCTTCCATTTCTTTCAAATTCTTTTTACAAATTTTATCCATTTCACCTTTTAGTTCATTAAAAAGTGATAGCATGTTTGGCTGTTCCACATTCAAGGAGGAGATTTTTTTACAAATTTCCAGTTTAAGTTTGGAAAAGATATCTTGTTTATTATCCTTTGATAATTGACTTGCAAAATGAGATAAAATATCAAAGTTTTTATTTCTTTCATTACATTGGATAATGCCTAAAATATTAGTTAACTTTTTTTGACTGATCCAATCCTGTGGATTTAACTTCAAACGAATGGAAAAATCCAATATCTTTCCAAAATCAGAAACTGGTTCTAATAATGGTTTATTTTTTTTTAGCTGATAGTTTATATTTTTGTTTTTAAGCTCATTTTCCAGATCCTGGAAAACAAATCGATTTCTGGCAATCACAGAAATATTACTAAAAGATATAGAACCTTCAATATCTACATGATTTTTTAGTTTTAATATTTCTTCAATTTTAGCACAAATCCATTTAGCTTCGCTTTCTTCATCATCAAAGCCTTTAATTTTACATAAGCCCTCCACAGCAAAATTAGTTTCTTTTTGAGAGCCGGGCTTCAGCTTGTTGGCCAGTCTTATTACAGATTTTGAACTTCTGTAGTTTTCTTTTAGAGCACACTTTAGTGGAACAAAATCTTCTGGGAAGTGTTTGCATAAATAATCCTTTGAAGAACCATTAAAGCCGTATATCATTTGATCCGGATCTCCAACCATAAGGAGGCTTTTTATTTTTCCAGCACAAAAAGCTTTAATAAATTCATATTGAGCCTTATTCAGCTCTTGTGCTTCATCAATACAAATATGCTTATACTTTGCTCTATATATTCGCCCGCACCAAGGTTGTTCAATAAGTATCTTGTGGGCATAAACCAAAATATCATCAAAATCAATGCCACCACTTCTGATTAACTCCTCCTGATAATTTTGAAAAGCAAGCAAGACATGGCTATTATAGGATTTTCTAATTTCATCATTTGTTAAGAGGTTTCTTTTTATTTCAGAGAATTTATCCATATAGCTTTGAATTGTATTGCTCAGTTTTTTTTCATAATCTGGATTGCTGTTGTTATTTATAAAAGACTCAGTACTGAATCCGTTATTTGCAAGAGATTGTAAAAAAATAGTTTTTCTGTCATGCTCTCTTTCATAAATATGAAGCTCTGAAGGCAATCCGATTGTATGCGCATAGTTATCCACTATTCTTTGCGCCACAGAGTGAATGGTTGCAATCCAACAACGATCAAAAACCTTATCTGAATTTTCCAGACGTGTTTTCATCTCTTTCGCTGCTTTGTTGGTGAAAGTTAAAGCAATAATGCCATCTTTTTTTGTGTGTTCCAGAATATACCGAACCCGCTCTGTAAGAACACGGGTTTTACCTGTCCCGGCAGAGGCTAAAACCTGAATAGGTCCACCAATAGGTTGATAGATAATCTTTTTCTGAGCTTCAGATAAATTTATGGATAAAATTTTCATTTTAACTGCTCTAATATTTTGTCAAAACATTTCCAAACAGCCTTTGGAATCATCTTCGCTTTGGCAAACAGCAATTCTCCTCTTTTGGAAATTATCTCTCGATTTATTTTCTTAATCTCCACTTCTGAGAGATTTTTTGAAGGAATTTTCGCCAAAACACCATTATCAGAGTTAGACAATGCTCGAAGATCAGAGATATTGGCTGTAGCGACAAAATAAGGTGAATGAGTTGTTATGACTGCCTGTCCTTCAAATTCTGCTATCTGACGGTATAAGGTTTTTTGTGCGTTGGGGTGTAAATGAGCTTCCGGTTCTTCAGTAGTAAAAAGCGGAAAAAATAAATCGTCTTCCACTTCATGCTTTTTTGCTCTGGACTTGATAAAAGCTAAAGTGGTTAAAATGGAGGCCCAGCTACGAGTTCCTGCACCATGATATTCCATTGAAAAAACAGGTTGTCCTTTCTTTCCAAAATGAATTGAAAAATGTTTGGAAAGATCTCTTATTTTTTTAGGAAGAGGACTGATTGAAACATCAGCTTCATCATGAAACATGGAGCTTAATCGTTTAAGATAATCTTTGAAATTTTTTAAGGCGTCACTTTTTTCGACAGCTTCTTGATTGATTTTTTCTATTTCATTCTCAATCTTTTCTGTGGAGGATTTGTCATATTGAACATCCACCAATATCCTACTGGCAAAAGAGGATTTATCTCGCAATTCATGGAAAATATCCCTTTGAGATTCCACAGGAACAAATGACACGCCCGGTAGTCGCAAGCGCATTTTATCTTTCTCTTTTGGTTCATTCTCTTTCCAACTTTTAAATTCTGGCCATTTTTGCATAATATATCTTTGGCATTTGAAACCACCATTTACTTCGTCTGGTTCAGTTATGGCTCTAACAGCCACAAACTCCTGCTCTCCCTCTTTTTTGATTTTATCACCAAACAAAGCGGTCCATTCCTCATTAAAACTTTTGTTGTTTTCAAAAGGAATAATTTTTATATCGATAATAATTTTTTCAACCCGGTTGTCTTTTTGATCAATAAAAAAGTCCTCTTTAGAAATATATTGGGCATAATTCCCCAAAATCAGTTGCAATGCCTTGAGAATAGAGGTTTTTCCTGAATTATTAGGACCAATCAGGACTGCTATGCGAGGCAAGTTTATCTCCATATTTTGAATCCCACGAAACCCGGATATTCTGACACAGTCAATTTGAATATTGTTTTTCATTGTTGTCCTTTTTATAAAGGTAGTTTTAGGTGAAATTGAAAAGTGGGACTTAAAAAATTGCTCTTTCCTTGGTTGAATAGTGCACCACTAATGGGTTTCCCAGAGGCTTCATCTGAATCTGAAGAAGAAGATGATTCATTATTTTCCCAAAATTTTACAGGTGTTCTGAAACCAAAAGAACCTCCCATAATTAATGGAATTTTTTGGTGCAGTAAAAACAAAAATTCAACACCAAATGTCCATTCCAGCCATTGAGTGTATTCTTCCGGTTTTATCTCCTGTTTTTTCAAGAGTTCTGTATTTTCTATATTTTTTTGTATTATATCTCTATAAATTTCCGTGTTTGGTGATACATCCTTTCTATATTTTGAAATGAAGTGCAAAGCATCCTCCGAAAATAATTTTTCAAAAATAATATAACGAACACGAAATAAAGGTGTAAAGCTATGCAAACTTATCCAATTTACAGGAAGAATAAAAGCTTTTTTTAAACCTAGGGCAGTTGTACCTATACTGTTGGCTTGGTATGTTGTGCGAAATAACGGTCCCAGCATATCAAAAGAATCATCAAGAGAACCAATATCATCATTGTAAGAGTAAGCGGGATGATAGTAGGCTGAAGGATTGTTGGGGTTCCTGAGTCCTTTGCTTGCAGAATAAAGAAAAGCTCTTGCCGGGTTTATATTCGGGTGGAAAGACATTACATAAGACGAAGTGGGAAAAAGATAAAAATCACTCCCTAAATGCCAAGTGGAATTGAATATTAAACCAGCTTTGAAACCTCCGGCATACAAAATATCTTCTGTACCTTCGGGATGGAATGATCCTGTATGGACTTCATAATCCAGAAACATTTTTGATATAAAGCGTCTGCGAGGAGCGTACAAAAATGGAAACTTTTGGGAGTATCCCATGATAAAACTTCCTGTCCAAGAAGCTTCAATATGGTCTTCTGCTATCCAATCCATATATTTTCGTGAAGATATATGGGAAAACCATCTTCCTTTTTGAAACAAAGGGTAAGTGAAACTCAAAGAACCACCATGATCATATTCTGTGCTGTATTCTGGCGAAGAATCTGTTGAAGTATCTTGATATAGCCCGCGCCTCCATAGAAAAGTATATCCTAAGTCCCAATTTAATCGATTTGTTTTATTATAATATTTTGCTGATAAGAGTTGATTGTTCATTCTAAAATAAGAGTCATCATTCAAAGAATAGACAACAGGATGTGTGATCGTTCCTATATAAGAAAGTAAAATTTGGTTTTGCATTAAATAATCAGAAAACAGTAAATTTCCATTTAGGGAGGATGCCACTCCTAAAAAAAGTATTAGAGCAGAAGCACCATTGTAATGAATATTTCTGAAAGAAGAGTACTTTTTATATTGTTGTTTTTCATTATTTCCTTCTTGGTTTTTTTTACCCGGAAAAGACTGATTATTATCGCTTGCTATCTTTATAGAACGATTTTTAAAGCGATACTTGTATAAAACAGGTTGCTCTGCTATTTTTTCTATGGGAATCATTTTATATTCATAGCCGAAAGGGGTTACCTCACACACAATAAACTCTGCATCGTTTATTTTTTTGGCTTGAATAATTGTATCTGATGAAGAACCTCTGGATACGATTTTGTTTTTGTATTGATAAATGGAAGATCCATAAGGGCTTGATGCTGTAAAATAAACAACCCCTTTTGAATCAATGTCCATGATATCTCCATAATATCCTTTATAGGAAAAAACCGGGATTTTATTTTTATACAAAGTTCTTTTTTGGCCACTTTGTTTAAAGTAATAAATATTTTCTTTTTGATCCAATAAAGCATTGGAATGAATATAAGAGTAAAACTGGCCATTAAGATAAAGTTTAAATCCACTTAGAGTATTTTTGGTGTCAACATACAGTGTTTTTGTATTTGTCATATCTTCCACATATTTGGAATCAAATTCGTCAAGACTGTGTATTCCTTCAGAAAACAGGGAGTAGTGAATTGTGTTTGGACTTATAGTGTTTGTAGATCGGGAATAATATTTGTTCTTGATTTTAAAAACTTTTCCCAGAGGAAGATCTTTTTTCTTATTTATCCATTTCTTTGTTTTTATGTTAAAAATTTTTAAATTTGGTACAGATCGATGATGAGATGTTAAAAAGAACAAATCATTTTCAGCACGATTGAAAGGCGGGCAGGTGAAGCTCTCGAATAAGGCTGGTTCAGGAGAGTTTTTTTGACGAAGAGCTTGTTTTAAATAGTGATTAAAATAAGCTCGTGTAAGATCATCTAAAAAATAATACCAATGCTGAAAAGAAAAAACCTTTGCAAAAGTTTTTGATAATTTATTTTTCACACTGGTACTTTTTATTTGTTTTATTGTTTGTCGGGAAGGTTTGCTTTTATTCAGTGTAAAAAATGAATTAACAATGTTGTGGGGATATGTCTCTGCAAGCATGGCCATTAAGTATCCGCCATGAATATACTTTTCTTGGCCGGAATGGGCTGTCATTCGAAGATATAATAATTTTTCTTTAATAAATTTTGGAATTTGATGTTGATAGTGTTTTATTTGAGAATATACTAGTGCTCTTTTATCGCCGTTATAAAGACGCCCGCCTTTATTTGTCAAAATGGATTCTTTAAGAACAGCGTCACCTTCTAAAATAAAAATCGGCAAAAACATATTGGGATAAGGGTTTATCAGATAGAACAAAAAAAGGCTTGGAAGATTAAAAATGTTTCTTATTGGTTTTGGAATATTGGAGTGGCTAAGTTGGAAAATGTGATTTAATTCGTGTTCAAAAACACTTTCGAACCAGAAGGGTAGCTGAATGCTACGACCCACCATTGTTGAAGGATACATACTGATTGTGAAGTTCGGACTAACAGTCGCAAAAGCATTTGGGACCTGGCTTTGTTGAGAAAGCAAAATAATATTAATAGGCTTTTCCAAAGAGCGATTTTTAAATTGAGACATGTTGGCTATATGGTTTTTGATTGTCTGATTGACTTTTTCAATAGAACCAAGGAGTTGTTCACTGAAAATCAAGCGATATTGCTTTTCTTCCAGAATAAAATACTGGGTGTCTCCACTGGGGACAAAAGAAAAAGAATAACAATAACAGGAAAACACAAGACAGAAGGTGAGCGTGATAATTTTTCTCAAGATTTTAGCCTTTTATCAAGAATTTGTATTATAAAGATACCAAGAATATTTATTTTTGAAATATTTGTCAACTTTTAATTCATACTCTCCAAAAGATCAGATAAATAGGGTTGAATCGTCTTGAAATTTATATAATAATACCCAACATGAATGTGCTTGTATTGGGAAAAGGAGGAAGAGAGCATGCTATGGTAAAAGCACTGGCATTTTCCTCAGCTGTTAAAAAAATATTTGCTTTGCCCGGAAGAGCCGGTTTCGAATCTCATGCTGAATGTCTGTCTCATTATGCTTTAGAAAAAGAAAGCGTAAAAAAATTGGTTTCGGAAAAAAACATAAAACTGGTTATTATTGGCCCGGAAAAAGAGCTTACAGAAGGTTGGTCAGATTTTTTTCGTTCCTTGGATGTTTTGGTGTTCGGGCCGTCCAAAAGTGCTTCCTGTTTGGAATCCAGCAAACTTTTTGCCAAACATTTTATGTTCTCTTCTGGGATCCCCACTTCAGAATTTAAAGAGGTAAACTCTTTGGAAGAAATTTTAATTTGTTGCCCTCATTTTGGCTGGCCTGTAGTGCTAAAAGCGGATGGACTGGCTGGGGGTAAAGGAGTGTTTATCTGCAAAAATCAAAAAGAATTGGAGGAGTCTGCGCACTTGCTGTTTAAAAAGAAAATTTTTGGTGTGGCTGGAGAAAAAGCTTTATTGGAAGTTTTTCAAAGAGGGGAGGAGCTTTCTTTATTCGTATTAACCAATGGAAGTGACTACACACTTTTGCCTTTTGCTAGAGATTACAAAAAACTGAAAGAAAAAAACCAAGGTCCAAACACTGGAGGAATGGGAGCTTTTACTCCTCACAATATTTCTGAAACATTAAGAAATAAGATTGAAGAAAAGATTGTCAAACCCAGTATAAATGGACTGAAAAAAAATAATTTATTTTACCGCGGGGTTTTATATATAGGCTTGATGATTGTAAATGAAACTCCTTTTGTGCTGGAATATAATGTTCGGTTTGGAGATCCAGAGGCACAAGTTTTGTTCCCATTGTTGGATGGAGACTGGGCTGAAGTTTTTTTATCTTTGGCTGAGGGCAAGGTGCCGACTTTAAATTGGAAAGCAAACACTTTTTCTGCTTGTGTGGTTTTGGCTGGGGAAGGTTATCCTTCCAAACCGGTAGTGGGTGTGCCCATTCAGGGGGATATGGATTTTGAGTCTAACCAGTCTTATTTTCTTCATGCTGGTACGAAAAAAGAAGATAAGGTCTGGCTTGTGGATGGAGGAAGAGTGTTAAATGCTTTGGGGTTGGGAAATACAAAACAAAAAGCCCTTAAGTTTGCTTATGAACAAGCTGACAAAGTTTATTGGTCCGGTATGCAAAAACGATCCGACATTGGTTTTTAAAAAAAACTTATATTTTTTTTAATTCATAAATCATTGATATTACTAATTATTATCTTGAATCCTTGGAAAAAGTTTAAAAAACACTTAAGCCTTTCATCCAGGTTGCCGATAAATAAAACCTGATAAAGCTGAAAAATAACCATATATAAGGAGAGTGTTCAATGAAGAATCAAAGTTTTTTATATCAAAAAGTATCGTGGTCACTGATAATGGCTGTAATTTCATTTTTTATGATAAGTGGTGCAAGTGGGCAGGTTGTATCAAATTGCTCTTATGAAGAAGGTTCTCCTTATTTGCTTAGCATTAATGATGTAAAGGACAAATATTGTGTTGCCATTGTAACATGCAATGTGAATGGAGAAACCAGAAGTGGCAATAAAGCTGTGTGTAAAGTATCTGGTAGCAACAAAAGTATGGTTCCTTGTCCGACAGCTCTCGCTTGTGCCCAGTCTAAAGATCCAACTATATTTTTAACAGGTCCTACGGGAAACAGTACTTCAAATACCCCAGCATCCAGTGTTCAATATGAGTATCGTGGACCAGTAACTAATGTACATATTGCTGGTAATAATTTTTGTATGGGTGATGGAGTTTCCAAACAAACCGGAAAAAGAAAGCTTATATTTTGCCGTGACACTGGCAGAAGTCGTGGAATGTGCTCCAGTACAATCACTCCAGATATATGTGCCAATCCAAATCCCAATTCTTTTGGCTTTGGATTCACAATCAATTCCACCTTGCGTCCACCAACCCGAACTGCTGAAGGAAACAACTCTGGAGCTACAAGAAGCAACTCCAGCGTTGAAGTTGAAGGTATGCCTTGGCTGAATGAGGAAGATTCATCTACTCCTCCAAAACGAAACCCCAGAGATGGCATTCATGTTCGAAGTCGCATAAGAATTCATTAAAAAGGCTTTTTTCACAGGCTACTGGTAAAGAGTGTTGACTCACCAAACAATCTTTATTACAGGTAACTGAACAAATGAAAAAGAAAGCAAAACTCACAGCTTCACAGCGTATGAATAAAAAGGCTTTAGCCTATCACAAGCAGGAACCAAAGGGGAAAATCCTAGTCATCCCAAGTAAACCTGTTGACACAGATGACGAACTTTCTTTGGCTTACAGCCCTGGAGTGGCCGCTCCTTGCCGAGAAATCGCTGAACAGCCTGACAAAGTTTATGACTATACATCCAAAGGAAATTTGGTGGCCGTTATCAGCAATGGTAGTGCAGTGTTGGGCCTGGGAAATATTGGCCCTTTGTCGGCCAAGCCCGTTATGGAAGGCAAGGGGATTTTGTTTAAACAGTTTGCCGGCATTAATGTGTTTGATATAGAACTGAACACAAAGACAGTGGATGAGTTTATAAATGTGTGTAAAGCCCTAGAGCCGACATTTGGAGGCATTAATTTAGAGGATATTTCCGCTCCCGACTGTTTTGAAATAGAAAAACGATTGGAGGAAGAATTAAGTATTCCTGTGTTTCATGATGATCAACACGGTACGGCTATTATTACGGCATCCGCGCTTTTAAACGCCTGTCATATTGTAGAGAAAAAATTGGATCAAATTCGGGTGGTTTTTAACGGAGCGGGAGCTGCAGCCATAGCTTGTGCGCGCCTCATTATTGGTCTAGGAGTGAAAAAGGAACATATTATTATGTGTGATTCCAAAGGAGTGATTCATACCAAGCGTAAAGATATTAATATTTACAAACAGGAATTTGCTGTTTCCTCTTCCAAAAAAACATTAAGTGAGGCTGTAAAAGGAGTGGATATTTTTATAGGTCTTTCTGTAAAAGACACATTTACGCCAGACATGCTTAAGAGTATGAATGCAAAACCTGTTGTGTTTGCAATGGCCAACCCTGATCCAGAAATAAAACCGGATTTGGCAAAACAAACAGTACCGGATGTAATTATTGCCACCGGACGGAGCGATTATCCCAACCAAGTTAATAATGTTTTGGGTTTTCCTTCTATTTTTAGAGGAGCTTTGGATGTACGGGCCACTCATATCAACGAGGAGATGAAAAAGGCAGCTGTTTTTGCTTTGGCGGATTTGGCCAGAGAGGATGTGCCGGATAATGTATCCCGTGCGTATCAGGATGAGATTTTTCATTTTGGCCCTAACTATATTTTGCCAAAGCCTTTCGATATGAGAGTTCTTACGCGTGTTGCACCGGCTGTGGCCAAGGCGGCGATGGAGTCCGGGGTGGCTCAAAAGAGAATCACTGATTTTGAAAAATACAAACTCAAACTGGCGGGCTTTCAGGGAAGAAGAAGGGGCTTTATAAGAGAAATTATAAACAAAGTAAAGCGCAAGAACAAAGCTCGCTCATGGAATATCCCACGGATTGTTTTTCCTGAAGGGAACAGTAAAAGAACTTTAAAAGCCATTAATATGCTTTATGATGAAAAATTAATGTGTCCGGTATTATTAGGAGATATAGAGGAAATTCGCCAGCTTATTCAGGAAATGGACTTAGATAATATGGATGAAGTGGAAATTATTAATCCTGCTCGATCCAATCAATTTGAAAAGTATGTAAATATTTTTTATGAAATGAAACAGAGAAAAGGTATTTTGAAAAAAGAAGCGGCTCGGTTAATGAAAGATCCAAATTATTTTGGTTCCATGATGCTTAAACAAAATGAAGTGTCAGCTTTGATTACTGGTGCAACACAAAATTATGTGGATAGTATCCGCCCTATTTTGCAGATCATTGGAACGGGAAAAAGAAAAATTGCTTCAGGGATGAATATTGTTCTGGCAAAAGATCAAGTCTTGTTTTTTGCGGACACAACTGTAAACATAAACCCTACTGCCCAGGATATTGCCAATATCGCAGTCCATACTGCACGAGTGGCGCGAGGACTTAATATAAAACCACGTATCGCCATGCTCAGTTTTTCCAATTTTACAGGCCGTCAGGAGAACCCTAGGAAAATGCGGGAAGCCACTTTATTGGTAAAAAAGTGGTACCCCGATTGGATTGTGGATGGAGAGATACAAGCAGACACAGCAGTGAATCCGAATATTATAAAAAATATTTTTCCATTTTGTCAGATTAAAGAAGGTGCTAATGTTTTGATTTTTCCCAACTTGGATGCAGGAAACATAGCTTATAAACTGGTTCAACAGTTAGGCGCGGGGGAAGTGTTGGGACCGTTTTTAATGGGAGTAAAAAAGCCTGCCAATGTAGTACAAAGAACAGGTGCTACAGAAGATGTGGCTAATACTATTGTTATGACTTGCCTTAAGGTACAAGCTTACAAAGATTTTGGTGAAGTTGGCGAAAAATAATCGAAAGAGTGCAACACAGTATAAACTGTCTAAAGACATAGACTTTGCAATAATAACTACTTCTTCGTGAAAAATCCTTAGTGTTTTAATTATCATGCTTATTTTTATATGCATTCCCTTGGAAACTAAAAGACAAGTTTTTGGCTTTCAGTCCCGTGAAAACGGGAATCCAATCAAAATAACATACTTTTTTCCCGACTTCAGCAACTACTAGTACTTGAATACAGAACAGGTAGCGATTTTAAAGTTACCTAAAGGTCCACTGGCTCCGGGCATACTTCCATTAAACAATTGTTCATTGTGAAAAGAGATCTTTCCACTAAATATATTTGGATCAAAAGTGCCTTCTATTCTAATATCTTTTTGCCCATTGTTACCTCTGTAAATAAAGTGTAAATGAACCCTATTGCCATCTACTTCTCCACTTAAAGCTTGAAATTTTGCATAGATGGGCGTTATTTCTGTTGTGTTTTTGCCCTTGCCCTTGCCCGTCTCTCTGAGATCGCCGATCCATGAATCAAAAACTGCAATTTCCAGCTGAGAAGAACCTATTTGTACGGTTAAATTTGAATTGTTGCCAGCCGGGTCAAAAGGACCATTTAGAGCTACTGTCATATTAATCAATACACCACTATCATTACTGGGGTTACAGTTAATACTTCCAATTCCGTCTTTGCTTGATCCATTGGATAAATAGCCCAAAAAATTTTCATCCCGGTTTTGTCCACTTAAACAGGTGACACCTCCCCATTTATTATTACAGCTTGTAGAACCGGTATTTGAAGTACTACCTCCGGGAATAGGGCTGTTAAAACCGAACCCTTGTCCTGATGGATTATTGCCACCAGATCCCTGTTGGCCATAGTTACCTTGATTACAGGATATCAGCCACATTATTATTGAAGAAAAAATTAAAATCCGTATTGCCATTATTAAACCTCCCTATTTCAGGGTTTGTATTCCTCGTCAAACTCATCTAAGCGGTGTAGGGAAATATGAGTGACTGTTTTTCTTTTCGGCAAAAAATTATGCTTTATTAAAATGAAAATATAAAAAATAAGAAAAAACCTAGCTCTAAAAAGATGCTTCATCTTATTATGTCGCCAGCTGATAGAAAATTTCATAGTAATTTCAGTACTTTAGACTTTATATACAATCAAAATTTCTTTATTTGAACCAAAGTGTTTTATTTTGAAACAAAAAAAAATCATACAGTATATAATTTAACAACATTTAGTGAATTTTTATCAAAACACTCAAACCAATGCCTAGGGTCACCTTAAAAAAGTGGACATCAAAAAAAATTAATTCTTTACTTTCCTTGGAACCCCACTATCACGATATTTTATGTACCTTTATGAAAAACACACTTATTTCCATAGAGCAGTTTAAAAAAGTCAGAGAAAAAATTTCTCCTTGGATTCAACAAACCATGTTTAATTATTCTCGTACTCTCAGCTCCCGTGTGGGTGCTCAGGTGTATTTAAAAATGGAAAATGAACAGAGAACGGGAAGTTTTAAGGTGCGGGGAGCACTTAATAAAGTGCTGAATTTGAGTGCAGAGGAAAAGGAAAGAGGAGTAATTTCCTGTTCTGCGGGAAATCATGCTCAAGGAGTGGCCTATTCCACCCAATGTGTGAAAACATCTGCGCTATTGGTACTCCCAGAAAATACACCCATTGTAAAGGAGCAGGCTGTTCGTCATTATGGAGCTGAAGTTATTTTGCATGGAAAAGTTTATGATGAAAGTTATACTTATGCCATTCAGCTTTCCAGAGAAAAAAACAAGACTTTTGTTCATCCATATAAAGATCCTGCTGTTATTGCTGGCCAAGGCAGTATTGCTTTGGAAATGTTGACACAAGTTCCTGATATGGACTCCGTTATTGTGCCTATTGGAGGTGGGGGACTGATTGGCGGAATTGCCAGTGTAATCAAACAAGTTAAACCGGCTTGTCGTGTTTATGGTGTTGTATCCGCTATGGCACCAGCTATGGAGTTTTTATTTCATAAAAAAGAATATGTTTCTGAGCAACATTTTTGCCCCGGAGGGTTGGCTGATGGAATAACTGTAAAAAATCCCACAAGAGAAATGTTTGATGATTATATTTCGCAGTATGTGGATGATGTGATCAGTGTAACGGATGATGAAGTGGCTGGTGCTATCACTTTATTATTAGAAAGAAGTAAGACTTTAGTAGAAGGGGCGGGAGCGGTTTCTGTGTCTGCTCTGCTTAAACAAAAAGGAAAATGGAATATAGGCAAGAAATGCGGAGTGATTATTTCCGGCGGTAATATTGACTTAAATATTATTGCCCAGGTAATCGAAAAGGGATTAAGAAGCATTGGGAGGTTAGAGCGACTTTCTGTTGTGGTGAGAGATCAGCCGGGAAATTTAAACAAAATTACTCAGCTTTTATCAGATATGAAAGCCAATATTTTGTTGGTTCACCATGAAAGAAATGTTCCTCGTCTTTCTCATGGATTAGCTGAAATTCAGCTGGTGATTGAAACAAGAGAAAAAAAACATTTGGAGCGGATTCAATCTGAGTTAAAAAAGAGGAAAATAAAAGTCATTTGAAATATCATGGTTTCAAATCCACCGGAGCTGATTTTTTATGAGTATAAAAACTTTTTTATCTTTTCATTTAAAGGGCAGAAAGCAGTTTTCAGGTGATACATTGGAACATCGACTTGGATATTTTTTTAAAAATCAAGCTCTGAAGACTCAAGCTTTAACCCATAAGAGTTTGGCCAGGGAAAGAGGCAATGAATTTCACAATGAACGGCTGGAATTTTTAGGTGATGCAGTTTTTGATTTATGTGTGAGTGATTTATTAATGGAGGAATATCCTTTTGCGGATGAAGGAGAGCTTTCCAAGATGCGGGCTTCCTTGGTGAATACCAATGACCTAGCTGAACTGGCATTGAGTTTAAAGTTGGATCAAGAGCTTTTGCTAAGCTTTTCTGAGACACAGGACAAAGGCCAGTTTAAGCCAAGACTTTTAGCGTGTGTATTGGAAGCTTTGGTGGGGGCAGTGTATATGGATGGAGGATATAAAAAGTCAAAAAAACTGATTCAATATTTGTTGGGGCCAGCTATTAAAAAAGGACCTGTAAACAGAGATTATAAAAGTCTTCTTCAGGAATTTACTCAAAAAAAATTTCAAAAAGTTCCCATTTACAGCATACTGGAAATCAAAGGTCCTCCACATGATAAAGTGTTTGTCATGGAAGCACAGATGAATAACAGAATATTGGGGACGGGGACTGGTACCAGTAAGAAACAAGCCACCCAATCCGCGGCTCTTTCTGCTTTAAAAAAAATGGGTATCGCTCACGACTTTTAATTGACATAAAATCAATCGAGTCGATCAATGTTAAAAAAGGTGATTGAAAGCATAGTTATCAAAAAATAAGGTGGCAAAAGGGCAAAAAATAGGGATTATATCTGTTTAAATGGCTTTATGTAGCACTATATATGTGATATAATATAGACATGAACACAGCCACTATAAATCTTTTTGGCCAGTCAATACCTTTGGAATATTTTATATTACTTGTCTTGGTATATTTAGTTGTTGAGATAAAGTATATCCGAAGAGATTTGAATAATCATGTCACCGGTACAGAAAAGAAGATTGAGAAACTAGAATCTGCAATAAAAGAGGTTTTTAAAGAACTAAAAGATGATATGAAAGAGCTAAAAGGTGATATGAAAGCGTGGTTATCAAAAAATAATCCTTAATATCAGAGTTTAGGTTTCCCTAAAATGAAAGGCTTGAATCCCCGATAAGTGATATTATGTTACATTAAATATATATCCAAATTTAAGACACAAGCCATCGTCCCATATATTTAACTTCCAGTTCTAGGAAAATGTCATATTTATCTTGTACGGTTTTTTGTATATGTTGAATCAAAATATGAATATCCATTGCTTTGGCCCCTCCCTTATTCAGAATAAAATTGGCGTGCTTTTTAGACACACAAGCTTGACCTATCTCATATCCTTTTAATTCACATTGCTCAATAAGTGCCCCTGACTTCTCTCCTGTCAAAGGGTTTTTAAACACAGAACCACAGCTGGCAAATTTTAAAGGCTGGCTCTGCGTTCTTCTTAAAGCTGTTTTCTTTAACCGCGCCGGCAGATCCAAAAGAGGTTCTATGGGCCAGCTCATACCTACTTCATAAATTAAACCAGGTGCCCAACCTTGGCTAAAGCGATATTTCCACTTCAGATCTTTACTAGAAATTGAAACAACCTTGCCCTCTCTGATAACTTTTACCCAATCCACGATATCTTTAAACTCTCTTGGAAAGTTATCAACTATTTCTGCAAAAATACCTACACCAACACCGGCGTTCATAACCACACCCCCACCCACATCTCCTGGAAGGCCACATAAAAACAAGGCAGGTGCTAATTTATACTTAAGAAAAATTTGCATAATTTCCGCTTTGGAGACGCCAGCTAAAGCACTGATAAATAAACGCCCATCTCTTTTTTGTACAGAGCAGGTTTTGAGTTTTCGTAAACTCATAACCAAACCTTCCACTCCCTGATCACTTATGAGCACATTCGTGCCTCCACTCAGAAAAGTAACTGGCAGGCTTTTATTTTTTGCCCATTCCAAATAATAAAAAATTTCCTCCTGACTTTCTGGTTCACAAAAAAAATCCGCATTCCCTCCCACCTTCCAGCTGTTCAACCTAGCAAGTGGATAAGAGCAAAGTGGTTCTTTTATTTTTATTTTTATTTGTGTGTCGTTTTCCATTTATACTATCCTTAGTTCGATTTTGAGCACGCCACTTCAGGTGTCATCTCCAGTTTCCTGTTCCTGAAACAAATTCAATAATTGTTCACCATATCTATAAACAGAACCCGCGCCCATTGTAATAAATACATCACCGGCTTTTAAAGTCCTCATCAGCAAGGGAAACATATTTTCCTCCGGGCAATATACACAAGAAGAATGTTTTATTTCTCCAGCCAATTTTTCAGAAGTAATACCTTTCTTCTGTGCCTCTCCGGCAGAATAAATATTTGTCAAGAACACCTGATCCGCCTCTGCAAAACAAGTTAAAAAATCTGTCCAACAATCTGCTGTTCTGGTAAAACGATGAGGTTGAAAAAGCACTACCAGCTTTTTATTCTTCCCAAATTGCTCACGAAAAGCGGAAAGAACTGCCCGTATCTCTGTGGGATGATGAGCATAATCATCATAAAACTCTATACCTTTGTTCTCCCCTTTTTTATGAAATCGGCGATCCACCCCTTTAAATTTATGAAAGCTTAGGCAACATTCTTCAAAGGAAAAACCAATTGTCATGGCTGTAGCACAAGCAGATAAAGTGTTTAAAGCATTCATGGAACCAGGAAGAGGAGCACGAAACATGCCTATTTCTTCCCCATTTACAAACACTCTATATTTTAAGAAGCTTACTCTTTCTAATACAAAGTGGTTATTTTTATTAAAACCATAAAAAATCACTTTTCGATCTATATTCGACAATAAATCGCGTAAAACCTTTTGATCTCCATACGCAACCACACAACCATAAAAAGGAACTTTTAAAACAAAACTTAAAAACCCGGCTTTTAGTTTTTCAAAAGAACCATAGTAATCCAAATGCTCTCTATCAATGTTAGTCACCACTGCTATTTCAGGAGATAAATTTTTAAATCCTCCATCGCTTTCATCCGATTCAGCAATAAACCAATCTCCCTTGCCCGGAAAAGCCGTGGATTGAAATAAATGCGAGCGTCCACCAATGACCACAACAGGATCTTTTTTATTATGAATAAAAATTTGCGACAACAAATGAGTGGTGGTGGTTTTTCCGTGTGTGCCCGCTACAACAAGTCCTCTTTTCAATCTCATAATCTCCGCCAAAGCTTCTGATCTTTTAATAACCGGAAGTTTCAACTTTCTCCCCTCTTGAATTTCAATATTATCTTCAGGAACAGCACTGGACTGAATCAATATTTCAGCCTTTCTGATATTCTCTTTTTTATGACCAATGGAAACAGGAATCCCCAAACCTCTAAGTCTTTTTACTTGCAAGTTTTCAACCAGATCGCTTCCTGTAACGAAACTGCCAGCATAATGAAGTAGCTCCGCCAGACCACACATGCCTATTCCACCAATACCCACAAAATGCAATCTCACTCCTGGGGTAAAAAAACCTCTTGGCGCGGATCTGAAAAGATTGACATCTTTCCCGTAATTCTCTGTCTTCCCGGTTTTTTTTATCATCTTCCACCTTTATTTTCAGGATATTGAACCCCTGTGTGTTTCACAAAAAACTTATTATTTCTTGGAAATGTAATTTTTATACAAATAAAATGCGATATTATCCGCTGACGCACCTAATTTCAACTTATGAATAGAGTCAGACATTTGTTTTATTCTCTGAGGATGATTCATAAGTGCTCTTAAAACTTCAGTCAGAGAATGCTTATTAAATTTTTTTTCTTCAATGAGGATAACAGCCGATTTTTTTTCTAAGTCCTGAGCATTTTTTAATTGATGCTGGTCAGCAGAATTAGCCAACGGCACCAAAATACCCAATCGGCCAATGACAGAGAGTTCTGCTATAGAACCTGCTCCAGCTCTCCCTATTACAACATCAGACCATTTATAAAAATTATGTATTTTCCACAAAAAAGGATGCACTTCAACACCATCAAAAGCAGAATATATTTTTTTTAAATGTTCAAATTCCTTTTTCCCGGTTTGGTGAACAAAAGAATAAGCTTGATCATTTGTATCAGCACCATTAGTTTTTACAGATTTAGAAGAAACAATAAACTCAGACACCACTTTGTTAATCAAGGATGATCCCTGACTACCCCCCAGTACCAATATCCTAAGAGGGTTCTCCAGGTCTTTTTTTAGAGAAACTGAGCATATTTGAGAGCGAACAGGAAAAGGAAACTTAGTTTGTTTCCTTGCTTTTAAATATTTTTTTGTTGCAGAAAACACCACTATCACTTCATTTACAAAACGGGATAGCCAACGATTGGTCAGACCCGGCACAGCATTAGGCTCGAAAATAACTGTTTTCCGGCAAAGCAGAAAACCTGCAACCAATATCGGCCCGCTGACAGCACCTCCTGTTCCCAAAACAAGAGAGGGTTTTGTTTTCATCAGCAACCATAAAGCTTTTAACAAAACAAAAGGAAGAGAAAAGAAAGTTATACATCTTTCTTTCCAATGCACAGTTTTTCGTAAACGCCCTATGGATAAAAAATGAACTTTGAATCCGACTTGAGAATAAATATTTTTTTCCAAAGAGGAGGAACCACTGACAAATTCTATTTGCAGATCTGCATTAGCAGATTGCAAACTTTCTGCCAGAGAAAGGGCTGGCAGAATATGTCCTCCAGTACCACCGGCTGAAATTAATATTTTTCCATTACACAAAACAAACTCTTTTCACATTATTGATATGATTTTATCTGGAATAAGCTAATAAACAAAATGATTGTGTTTTTCTATATTTAATAACCAACCAAACAATAAAAAAGTACATATCAAGGCACTTCCTCCGTAACTCATAAAAGGCAGTGTAAGCCCTTTAGGGGGCAGTATTCCCAAGTTTACTCCAATATGAATCATAGTGGAAAGAGCGAAGACCATACTTAATGAGAAAGCCAAAATCTTTTGCAATAGGTCTTCTGTTCTTAAAGCAATTTTCATTCCATAATACACCAATAAACCGTATAATGTGAGCAATACACAAAATCCCAAAAATCCGGTTTCTTCACCAAACACCGCTAAAGTAAAATCTGTATGAGCTTCCGGCAGGAAAAAAAGCTTTCCCTGGCCGTGCCCAAGCCCCACTCCAAACATACCTCCTGAATGAAAACTGATCATACTTTGAATAACCTGAAATCCGGTTTCCAAAGGATCCGACCAAGGATCCCACACAGCTTTAATGCGTGCCAACCGATAAGGAGTAAAAATCACCATCAAATATAGACCCGTGCTGACCAACAATAAAACTGAAAAAATATACCTCCATTTAAGTCCTAAAACAAAAACAACACTCAGAGTCAGGCAAAAGAATAAAACAATGGAACCAAAATCAGGCTGTAAAGCCAAAACCAACAACGGCAAAGCAAAAGCAAAAGTGGGAAAAACCCAAAACAACAAAGGGCGATTATTAAAAAAACTTTGCTCTTTAAGTGCAATCAGATACACAAAAGCAAAGGGAGAACTGACTTTAAAAAGCTCTGCTGGCTGGAAACGAAAACCAAAAGGCAAATCCAACCATCTTTGAGCACCTCCTGCTGTCACTCCAATACCGGGAATGAGAGTAACAATAATCAGCAGAACGGACAGAATCCATAAACTGATTCCAAAAAATCGTGCCCATTTCCAAGAAACAGAAGCTATAGACAACAGGGCCAAAAGACCCAGCAAGGAAAAAATAACCTGTTTTTTAAAAAAGAAAAGACCATCGTTATATTTTTCTATGGAAAAGATATAACTGGCACTGTATATTTGTACCAAGCCCAAGCCTGAGAGCAACAAAACCAACAATAAAACTTTTCTATTAAGGGTGCTGTAAAAAAAAGACACACCAGTCTCTCCTCTGCTTACTCTGAATCTAACCCTTTGTTTTTTTATTCAAAAGCTTCAAACACATCTTCTTCGTCATAAGGTTCTTCATCCTGAGAACTTGCAGGTGGCGGTGCTGGGGAACTTTCATTCGAACCCTCAAATTCTCTAAACCCAGCGTCTTCAGCTCCCACTTCTTCCACTTCATCATCATCCAAAGGATCATAACCTCTTTGTGTTAAAATTCCTTTATCCAAAGAAGCGATATAGTCACCTACATGGATAGGGTTATTCATTCTTGTAATCACTCCTGTTGAGAAACGATTTTCCGTGTAGACAATTTTAAGTTCCCCCATTTTAATGTCATAACCGTATTCCATTTGTCTTTCAATACTGGGATTCGCTTTGATTTGATACATTTGACCCACAGAAAGACCACTTCCGGAACCGCGATTCAAATACACCAAAGAATATGGGGATGCTATTTGTTTGTCATAACTGTCAAAAACAGAAGAGGGAACTCCAATAATTTGCGCTTCTGAATTTCCCATCATATCAGTAGGTTTATAATCAAATTCAATAATACTTTTTCGCAAAACAAGAGAACCTATGGCGATAGGGTGTAAAGATTGAGTGACTCTGGCTTCATATAAATCAAAAGAATCTGGCACTCTTCCAACAACTTCCACTTCCCCCTGCACTTCTATTTGATATCCAAAAGGTCCTCTGACCCCAAATTTGGAAGAATATAATTTACCTTTATTTTTTACTATAGTCAGTTTTTGTCCTGGATCTACCGGATCCCTCATTTCCAGAATGACACTTTGTCCCAAATGAAACCAAGAACCATATTCTTTTTTATCTGATACCACTCCCTGACCATCAGCAGGTTCATCAGACATATAATTTCTCAAAGCAGTAATTGTGGGTATACTAACATTTTGAAATTCTATCCTCATATCAGATGATTCTTCCTGCTTTTTGGACAAACGCAAAGGGGGTAAACTGGAAGGAATATTTTTCAATACCGGCACAAGTTTTTTGGAAGGGGCAAATTTTTCTATTTTTTGTCCTTTCAAAAACTCTGGCAGAACACGAGGAGTTCTGGAACCCTTTTTAGTTTGTGTCAAGCCACCAGTAATAATAGATAACGATGGAGGAGAACCTTCTGTGCCATGCACAAAGCCCAGAGTGTCTGTCGGCTGGATCAAATGGGGGTTGGTTATGAAAGGGTTGGTAGACCACAATTTTGGCCAGTAGTTTGGATCACCAAACAGTACTTGGCTAATATCCCACAAAGTATCTTTTTCCTGAATATTATAGGTGTCTTTTCCTCCCACAACACTATTCCAATCCTCCACGGATACTTTTTTACTGTAATACTGAATATAAGTTTCATATAAGTCCCTTTCATATTCATCTCCTGATGATGAATCTGACACCTCCGCGGGTGAAAGTTCTGTATCCATATCTGTTTCTGTATTGGAGTCAGAACTGGCAGATTCCTCCATGTCTTCCTCTCCAATATCTTCAATAGAATCATTTTCGGCAGTACTTTCCTCTGTTACTGTGTCTTTTTTTGCGGATTCTTGGTTTTTTTCTGGTTCATCTTCTGTGTCTGTCTTTAAGGACTCCATTTCATCGTCTTCGTCCAACCATTCTATATCATCTTCATCATCTTCTTCCTCTTGAGAAATCGTATAGGCGGAAAACACGGCAATCAGCAGGAAAGCAATGATATAACACAAAAAAATTAAATTAAATTGTTTGAAAATCCTTTTCAAAGCTAAAAACCTCATCCATCTATCAACTGTCATTCCCGTGAAAACGGGAATCTTGCTGGGTTTTAAGGCGATAATTCATCTTTTTTCCTTAAGTAAGTAGTAGTCCGTGAAAACCCCATAGTGCTTCAACTATCACACTCTTTTTTATGTACTTTCCCAAGGGGTGTCATTCCCGTGAAAACGGGAATCCAGGGAAATAACATACTTTTTCACGGATCACTAAGTATACTTTTTCACGCCTCACTATTTTATTTTTTCCCTCATTTTCCATTCAGTCAAGACCGGAAAATCTCTTATATCAAAAAAAAGTGGATTTTATTGTTGGAGATAGCTGATTTCCATAAAAAAATCCGGCTGGTCCTCTTTCTTCAGAACTGATTGTCCGTGTTAGAAGCTGTTTTTTAGTTAAAAAAACAATGTTTCAGAACAAATTATTCGTTTCATCCAAAAAAAATGTCCCCATTTTTGCTAGGGAAATACTGAAATGCTTATTACTTTAATTTTAATATTTATTATATTGTGCGTTAATCCTCTTTCCCTTCTTTCTATAGTGGAACCCTATAGTCAATCCCTGCATGAATGGTGTTTGTGGAAAATACAGAGCACACAAACTGCAGAACCATTAACCAATATATACTCTGCTCTGATTTGTGGGGAAAGATTGCCGGAAGGAGAAATGAAAAAAACTTTCATTGCTTTAGGGCTGATTCATCTAATGGTTATTTCCGGTGCACATCTTATTTTTTTGGAAAAAACATGGAATTTATTACCTTCTTTTCGTTTTAAAAACACCTTGTTAGGATTGTTTCTATTAATCTATTCCATGAGTGCAGGACTGAAACCTCCTGTATTAAGAGCTTTGTTTTCTCTCTTATTAACCAAAGTAAACAAAGAGCTGAAAATGTTTTGGAGTCCGTATTTTCGTGTGCAAATAAGTGGTCTTTTGTGCCTGTTATGTCAAAGTACTTGGTTTAACTCCCTCTCTTTGCAATTAAGCTGGATAGCCAGTATGGGTATGTCCAATCACAGGCTGTCCAGACTGAAATCCTGTTCGCTAACTTTTATACTCATACTCCCCATTGTTAGCCAATGGGGTGGCACGCATCCACTCAGTATCCTGTTAAACTGGCTTATAGCTCCACTCACATCCTGCCTGCTGTTGCCGGCATCTTTACTGACCATTCCATTTCCTTTTCTGCGCTTTTTTACGGACAGGCTTTGGGAATATTTTTTGTTCATAATGGAGAAACTTAGACCTATTATGGAAAATAAAAGGATAGAACTTCCTTGGTCTCTCAGCTCTTTTCAAATATGGATCTATATTTGCATTTCTTTTATCTTGCTTCAGCTTTATTTTGTTTATTCCATACGAAGAGATTGCGAACAAACTTCAGAAGAAAAAGAGGATTTATGAGTTTAAAACATTTATTGACTAAAAAAAACAAGAGAAGACAGAAAATTGTTATCCTGCTTCAGCAAATTAAATATTATAGTACCTGTTTTTTACCATATAAAGGCAAGGTGGTAGGGTGCTTTGTACAGTACAAACTTATTTGGTGTAAAATATTCTCTTTAATAAAAAAATACAAAGAATATTTTTTAATTTTTATTTTAGCTTTTCTGCTTCCCATTCATTATTTCAGTCAAAATAAGCCAGCACAACTTATTGTGTGGTATGTTGGACAGGGGCAAATGGTGACTTACTCTGATCTTAAAACCTGCGTACATTTTGACATAGGAGGAGAATTTTTCCCCTTAAAAAAACTCATCAAAGAATGCGGACAAAAAGACAATAAAGTATTTTTCTCCCATTGGGACTGGGATCATATTAATTTTACCAAAAAAGCCTGGAGACGGTTGAACTCCTTTTGCCGTTTAAATACACCTGGAGGAAAGGGAAGCAAAAAAAAGCAAAAATTTTTATCTTCCGTTCCCTTATGTGGAAAAAAATCCATGAAAGCGTCTAAAAAAATATTTACAGAAATTACTTTTCCCACCCACTGGAATAAAAACAAGCGAGATACAGATTCCAACAAACAAAGTAGAGTGGTAGTTGTCAAAAACAGCATCCTCATTCCAGGAGACTCCCCTGGTTCTTCAGAAAAACTATGGATGAGAAAAATCAAAACCCCTGTTAAAATATTGGTAACGGGCCATCACGGAAGTCGGTATTCCACTACCTCTCACCTGTTAAAATATCTGCCTCATTTAAAAATAGCTGTGGCCAGTGCCAGAAGAAAACGATACAATCACCCCCACCCTCTTTTGAAAAAAAGACTGGCCCAAAAAGGGGTTACCTTACTTGGCACGGAAGAATTTAACCATATTCGTATCCCCATTCCTTTTAGTAGGTTTTAGTCCCGTGAAAACGGGAATCTTGTTGAGTTTTAGGGGGAAGTCATTCCCGCGCAGGCGGGAATCTTGTTGAGTTTTAGAGGGAAGTCATTCCCGTGAAAACGGGAATCCAGTCAAAATTACATACTTTTTCACGGACCACTATCCCTTTTCTTTTTTTCAGTTGTAAATGTAAAAATTTGATGTAAAATGTTTGTAAGACATTGAAGGTTAAAACAGGAAGTACAATGAAAATAATTCAGGTTTTTATTTGGTTATATATCTTAGTTGCTTTTCGTATTAAAAGAAAAACTGAAAATAAATTTGGCGGAATTTTTTGTAACTTCAAGAACAACAAAGGGGCTATTGTTGTGGAATATGTGCTTCTTCTATTAAGTTGTGTAGCTATAGCTTCTGCTGTAAATAAAGTCTTTGAAATAGATAATAATGTTGATGATTCCGGATGGGTAATCAAAACTTGGTGGAATGCTGTTAAAATTATAGCTGAACATATGTAATGAAATAGCTATTTAGTAGTCCGTGAAAAACCCATAGTGCTTTAATTATCACACCCCTCTTTCATGTACCTTCCACAGGGAAGTCATTCCCGCGCAGGCGGGAATCCAGTCAAAATTACATACTTTTTCACAGCGGATTATTTAATCAAGATCTTTTATGGATTGTATCCAGTGAAGCTGGAATGTTTCCATTCCTTTGTTTTGTTGCAAATGTTTTTTATTTCCTGCCGGAAGATAAATATTTTTAAAGCCTAATTTTTGAGCGGATTTTATTCTTTCTTCCGCAAAAATGCTGGCTCTTATTTTCCCCGTTAGTCCTACTTCTCCAAAAAAACAACTACTCGCAACAACGGTTTTTTGTTTTTTTGCGGAAATCAGTGCTGATGCTATGGCTAAATCCACAGCCGGTTCTGTTATTTTCAACCCTCCCGCTATGTTGAGAAAAATATCGTATTGATATAATCCTGTTTTTAAGTAACTATCTAAGACAGCAATAATTTTATGAAGGCGGTTTACATCCAGACCAATAGCTGTTCGACGAGGCATAGATAGGTAACTGCGTAGACAAAGGGCCTGTATTTCACACAATATGGGGCGTGAGCCTTCCATTGCTGTAAACACCACAGAACCAATCAGGTTTTCCTGTCTTTCTCCTAAAAAAAACTCAGAGGGATTAGTGACTTCTTTCAAACCTTCAGACAACATTTGAAAAACCCCTATTTCATTTACAGCCCCAAAACGATTTTTTAACACTCTCAGTAGACGAAACTGGTAATGAGGGTCTCCGTCAAAAGATAATACAGTATCCACTGTATGTTCCAGCAGTCGCGGTCCGGCCAGCTGCCCGTCTTTCGTAATATGTCCAATTACAAATACGGCAGTGTTGGTGCTTTTGGCAAAATTCATAAGCTGATTCGCGCATTCCCGCACCTGTGATACAGAACCAGGAGCAGAAGATATTTCAGAAAACTGCACTGTTTGAATGGAATCCACAATCAAAACATTTGGTTTTAAGCTCTTGGCATGATGAAAAATCTTTTCCAAAGAGATTTCATTTAACATAAAAATATTATTTTGATTTTTTAAGTTCAGTCGCCTCGCCCTTAAGCTTGTTTGTTCCAGACTTTCCTCCGCAGAGACATAAAATACTTTTAACCCCTGTTGAGCCAGACCTTCAGCTGTATGTAAAAGGAGAGTGCTTTTTCCTATTCCCGGTGCTCCTCCCAGCAAAATATAAGAACCTGACACCAGACCTCCACCTAGGACTCTGTCCAACTCTTTTATTCCAGTGGATTTTCTTGTTTCTGATTGATGCTGTTGTTTATTCAGCAAAACAGGTTCTGATTTTGCTGATTTTGTTTGTTTAAAATATGCAGGTGGGGAAACTGTTGATTCAATTATGGAATTCCACTTTCCACAATGGGAGCATTGTCCTTGCCACTTTGGGCTGGATACGCCACACTCAGAACAGACAAATTGAATTTTTGCTTTTATGTTTTTCATAATTTTTCGAGAATATCTTATTTTTTGCGGAATAAAAATCTTTTTTTATGGAGAAATGATTTGGCAAAAACAACAATTTATTAACAGAGGTCTGGGAAAAAACTTGATCCTTTTTAAGGTAAATAGTGAAATAATAGAAAAATATTCAACTTAAGCACTTTGGTAAAATCAGGTATTGGTTATGAAAACATCACTGCATTCTTCCATTTTAAAACTTTCCGCCCCATTCTGTTTTCTCTTAAAAGCCGGTGTTTTGGTTATTCAACAAATTTTAAACTCGCAGGTTTTAATTTTTTCTCTTGTTTTTTGTGTTTTATATCCTTTTTCTTTTGCGCATTCAGCAATAATTCTTAAAGTTAAAGGTCGTAAAGCTTTGGTGGATTTAGAAGGTGTCCAATCAGAAAAAGGAGATAAATTTGATGCCCTTAATCTTTATGGAAAGCCTTTAGGGGTATTGCAAATAAAAAAAGTGAAAAAAGGGAAAGCCATTGCTGTATTGATAAAAGGGAAAATGGGTGTTAACTGGATTTTAGAACCTTCTGCTCCCGATTCTTCCGACAGATCTTCTTTTGGAGGGAATGAGGAATATGATCCAGCAGGCAAGAGAAATCATACTTCTTCAGCAGAAAACTTTTCCACTGCCTCCAGTTTTCAAAAATCCCCTTATTCCTCTAATGGATTTGGTATAATATTAGGCCCTCAATACAATATAATTACTACTGCACCAAATAAAAGCATAGTCGGGTGGAGTTTCGCAGAACAATTAATAGTGGATTTTTCACTCATGGGCCCTTTAGGTGCTCGTATTATGTTGGGTCATCAAACTTTAAGAGCTAGCGGATCTAACTGTGGTTTGTCAACCTGTAGTTTGGGCATTCATTACATAGGGGCTGGTTTTCTCTTGAGAGGAATTTTTTTAAGGCATTCCATGTTTCAACCTTGGTTGGGAGCTGGTGGTTCTTTACTTTGGCCTTTCGTGGATCAAAAAGCAAATCTGGGTTTGGATAAAAAAAGCTTTTCCAGCTTTCATGGAGCGGTAACTGGAGCTTTAGGCATAGATATTCACTTTGGAGGAATGTATATTCCTATTCAAATAGATGCCAGCTGGATTAACCCTGTTCTTATTTCCCTTCAATCTCTAAAAGAAGGTGCAAGAGACTTTAAACCTCTTTATATTGGAGCAAAATTGGGAATTGCTTTTTCCTTTTAAAAACGAACTTAAAAAGGCATTGCTTCTTCCGTTGCAGGAAAATTAGGTTCTTTCTTTGCATGTGTTGTCTCATTTAACCCATTTTCCTTACTCAGCATTTGTGGTGATCTTCCCAGAAACAGGACTTGTCCGGCCACTATTTCTGTTGTGAATTTTTTTTGCCCTTGTTCGGTTTCCCATGAACGAGTTTGCAAACGACCTTCTATGAAAACCTGCCGACCTTTTGCCAAATGTTTCGCACAGGTTTCAGCCAGTTTTCCCCAAACCACAATACGGTGCCATTCTGTTTTTTCCTGACGCTCCCCGTCTTTATTCACCCAGGTTTCACTGGTGGCTAGACTGAATTGTGTCACTGTTTGCTGGTTGGCGGTTTTTCTCACTTCTGGATCCACCCCCAGATTACCCACTAAAATAACTTTGTTTATTCCAAACATAATAAATACCTCCTATTTCTTCATTCGTTTGCGATTAAGCTTATATCATGAAACACACAATATATGTGTAAAAATCAGCTTATTACTGCAAAGTGTTATTTTATTTTAAATTCAGATATGGAAAAAAACGCACTTTTCTCCAGTTTTTATGAGAAAAATATCCATTCGAACAGGAATAATAATCATGAAATTATTTGCAATTCATTTTATTTGTTCTGCATAACCACTGATAACGATTACTCATCCTCTGAAATATATTGTCATGTGGAGAGCCAAATTTTCCAACCTTATGATTCATCTGTTTTCCTTTTGGTAAAATCTTCTTTAAATTCAATCGAGCTAATTTGCGCCGATTTTTTTTGTTCTTGGCACTTCTTTTAAATTTCCGGCCTCCTTGGTTTGCACTTCCGCCACCTCCATAGCCTGCAAACTTACCACCAGCGTACCCATGCAAAATCTTATTGCCCTTTGGTGAATCATCGTCATTACCTTCTCCTCCTGGAGAGCCACCGCCTCCACCACCGCTTAAACCAAATCCACCCATTCCTGAACTTCCACCACTTCCACCTAACAAGCCACCCATGCCACCAGGAGCACCTGGTCCATCTTTTGCCGGATCATCAGGAAGGTCAGGTTCAACCCCCAAAGGATCAGCGGCGGGTCCTGGAGTATTCGGCGTGGGTAATCCCCTCTTTTTTGGCCTATTCGGTGGTGGTTCTCTACCACCACCACCTAAATACGGAGAAGGTGTTGGAACTGGTCGAGGAGAAGGTGTTGGAATATCAGGGCGGGTATATCTTGGAATTTTCGGTGGTTTTGGTGTCTCCCATTTTAGCGGTTCTCCCGTTTCTCCACATTCCTTCATTGAAGCCATTAAACTTGTACCTAAATTTGTGCTCATAGCCTGAATATTGCGATTTGCCTCCCGGCCTGTGCGTTCACATTGCTCAGGAACTAGTGATATATTTATATCCTCCTGTGCACTCCACCCACTTTTCTTATACTGACTTCTGTAATGTTTAAAAAACTGCTCATCGCAAGTGTGTTCATTTTCGTCATAATCAGCCTTTATGCGTATATCATGGTTGCAAGCTTGCTTAAACTGCTCTGCCACTCTCCGTTGTTCCTGAGCGCAACCTTCTTGGCATGCGTTTGCCTTTCTTGTACATTGGGTGGCCATTGCACCTTGCATACTACTAAATAATCCGAAAGTCTGCCGGACTGCCTTACAAGCTTTCTTTGGCCCTTTAAGACTGCTTATGCCAATGTGCATTTTGCCCAGCCCATCCAATGCCGTTGCAAGACCTCCACCCACACACTGTTCCGGGGTATGGCAACATTCGTGCGCCTCTTTTTGAAGAGTGGCACAAATTTCCGCCGCCTCCTCAAAGGCAAGCTTTAGATCCTCCTCACAATTCTGCTCCTCTCCCTTCTCACAAAAAAACCATGTGAAACCCTGTTTTAATTCTCCATTACTTTTAATGATAGAAGCTTGGAGCGTGTTTAATTCTCCATTTACTTCTCCCTCAGAGTTGTTGAGCACCACCTGACATTGCTTGCTTATTGGTGATGCATTCGGGATTAGGAAGCCCGATCTAGAAACCATATTCCTCTGTTCAGAATAACATTCTGTGGGATTTATTTGTTCATCACTATTAAAGTGCTCATTTAATTGTTCCTGACAAAATTCAGTACATTTTTCTGTATTATTTGATAATTCAGCAGAAGGGCAAAGAAGCTCATTTGGCTTTGTTTGATTGATTTCTTCCAGCATAGAGGCACATTCCTGCATATAGAGGCTTTTATACTGTTCCACTTTTTGAGTCACACAGTTATTCACTCCTGAAGATTCATTAAAACCTTGCATTTGATCAGCCTGCATAAAGGAAGAGCTAGAGTGCTCTGTATTGTTACAAAATTCTGTACATGAATCACCAGAAATTCCAGAACAACCACTCGCAACTGTGTTTAAGTATTGATTACAAGTGCTTGTACAGGCTGTGGCTTTGCTGGCTACTTTATTATCTGTATCAGCATTAGCCTGAGCTTGCTGCTTGCAACTTGAGATATGCTCTTGATACTTGTCCCACTTTTCTTTTCTGGCGTACCCAGTATCACTATCCTCTAGTTCTGAATGCAGAGTTCGACACTTTTCGAGACAGTTTTCAGGTAAATTTTTTTGATAATCTCTATCAAGTTGATTACATGTAGGTATATTGTATAAATCAGCCTGATCCTGTCTGTCTTCTTCGTTTAAAAACCCTGCTGTCCCTTCCACACTAATAAAAAAGACTAACCCAACTAAAACCCACTGGCTAAAAAAAGAGGTAATTCGTCCTCGAATCAATTTTAACATACTGTTATTAGCTGATTTTTTTATTATTTGCTTGGAGAATAATGGCAAAATTTTACAACGAAACTCTTTGTTTTTTACTAAGGTGAGAACACCACAGCATTTTTTACGAATGTGGCTTAAAAAAGACTGGTTTTGAATAAAAGAAAACATATTTTTTAAATATCGGAAAATGAGCTGAAAAACTAAAACCTTTTTTTTCAGCAAATCGAATTTAAAAGCCTCAAAAAAAAGAAAGCCGGCTGATAAGGCCGGCTTTCCCATAAAGAAGAGAGAATTGTTCTGAGGTTAGAAATACAGTTTGGCATTTATGGAGGCAATAATCCAATTCGTCTCTTCCGGTTTAACGGGAGTACTGTAGTAGTCGCTGTTATCGTAGTCGTAGTCATAGTCGGATTCTCTTTTTAAACGGGTGTTGTACAGGTTTTGCACATTCACCAACATATTAAAACCAACAGATACTTTTTTACTCAATCTAAAATCCATTCCGATATTGGCACCAAAATCAACAGAGTTTGTTTTCACGCTTTCGTCACAATACTGCTGTGAAGCTGAACAGAGGTAAATCATATTTCCTGAGTATATTCTGTGACTGTAAGACAATGTCACACCAATATAAGGTTGAAACCGTCTGGAAAAAGGTGTGTATTTTACGGATAAAAACCCACTGAATTGATCCATATCTTCTGTGCTAGACTGATTACTAAAGTTGTTATCTACATCCTGAGAGTCAGTCAGCTGATGATTTGTATAGAAAAAGGAACTTTCCATCATCAATCCACTTTCATCAACCGCTCCGAATGAAAAACCCACACTTCCGTAAGAGTTTATTCCTTCAAGAGCACGAGTTAAATTTAAACCCTGACCACCATGTACACCCACATAAACACTGTCTTTGCTTTCTTCCTTAACAGGAGTAACAACTTCAGCATATATCTCACTTTTATCCAAAGCTTTGTTGCCATCCAAAGCAACCACTTGAGAATGAGAGGAAGAAACAATCTGCTTTGGAGCTGGAGTTTCTCCAAACAGCTTTTTTAAGCGCTCCTGCTCGTCCCTGAGTCTGGAGCTTTCCAACTTTTCCACAACTTGTTGTTCTGTTTGTAATTCTGCGTGTTGACGGGATTTTTTCAATTCAGCGGCATAAGTCGTACTAATAGGAGTTCCCATTACTCGTACAATCGGCTGATTGAGCATCCACGAATTTTGATCCTGCTTTGCTTTTTGATCCTGCTCTACTTGTTGGTTATTTAAAATAACCACTCTGGGATCAGAAGAAGATTTTGCGGATGTTCCCCGCTCTTCTGCTATCACAAGATCTTCCTTATCAAATTCCACAATTTCTCCTCCAAAAAGTGAAAAAGAAAGGCTTATCCCTACTAAAAGGGTACCTGATATTTTCATTTTATTACCTCCTTAAAAACTATATTTTATTTCTATGCTTAAAAGAGATGCAAAACCAAGAACACTTTATAAACTTTATTAAAATAAATATATAAATTATTAAAATTACTGTAATTTTTAATTTTTTAAAAATTTTAACTATTTGGAAAAAGAAAAATAAACTGTCTATTTTTCTTACACTAGGGAAATTTTTTTTACTTTTTAGTGTTTTCTATGCAAATTTCGTTCCAAAAGTTTAGGAGTGATCTATTGAATAAATGCCTTTTTTCCTAAAACTGAAAGTTCTTAAAGAGTTTTCAGTTCATTGAGTGGCTGGAATCTAGCGAGTATCTGTTATATAAATTCAGGTTTTATTTTTATTGTACCACAGGAACTGTTTTTTCTGTTTGGCCAGTGTATTCACATAAAGGGCGTATAATACGATTGTTTTTTCTTTGTTCCATAATATGAGCTGTCCAACCGGAAATGCGACTCATAACAAATAACGGAGTAAACACATCAATATTAAAACCCATCATGTAGTAAGCCGGACCGGCTGGAAAGTCCAGATTAGGATGAATGCCTTTTTCCTTAAGCATGGTATCTTTCAGAATATTGTATATTTCAATCCATTTTGTATTATTGGTTACCTTTGCCATTTTTTTAGCGCAGGCAAACATTTGAGGCACTCTGGAGTCCCCTTTTTTATAAACTCTATGGCCAAAACCCATAATTTTTCTTTTTTTCCTTAAAGCTTTTAAAATCCATTCTTTTGCCTTCTCTGGCTCTCCTATTTCTTTCATCATATACATAACTTGTTCATTAGCTCCCCCATGCAAAGGCCCTTTAAGAGAACCAATAGCCCCGGCCACAGCAGAGTATATATCCGAAGTAGTGGAAGTAATAACCCTAGAAGTAAAAGTGGAGGCATTAAACCCATGTTCTGCATATAAAATCATGGAAGTGGAAAAAGCGTCCAAGACTTCTTTTTGAGGTACTTTATCAAAGCAAAGGTGAAAAAAGTTTTCCATAAAAGGTTTATCTTCACTATGTTCAATAAAAGGCAGGTTTTTTCTAAACCGAATATGAGCAGAAATCCATAGAGGAATATTAGCGAGGAGATTCATAGCTTTTTTTTCCAAAATTTCATCATGTTCATCCCAAGGGGAGTCCTCTAAAGCCCCCGCCACAGAAACTGCTGTTCTAAGCACATCCATAGGATGACCTTTTGCACACTCTTTTATGAGATTTAAAATACGCTTATCGGTTTTTCTGGCTTGTTTTTCCTGAACTGTGAATTGTTCCAAAGCAGATTGAGAGGGCAAATCTCCTTTCCATAAAAGATATACCACGGCCAAAAAAGAGGTATTTTTAGCTAAGTCCTCGACAGAATATCCTCTGTAAATAAGAGAGCTTGTTTCAGAGATCACTTTTGAAATGGCACTCTCATCAACAATTACACCTTCTAAACCCTTTTTTGCTTTCATAAACTCAAGTCTCCTGTATCCTTTCGCAGGAATTGAGTTTTATTGTTGCAAATTAGCATTTCAGGTCAAGTTATTTTTTATCCCACTTTGAATATTCATCATATTGAATCAACTCATAAAGCTCTTTGCGTGTGAGCATTTTACTCAATAAATCCTTTTGATGTGTTTTATTCGATATATGTATCAACCCAGTTTCCACAGCTTTAAGAGCCAGTCTCCATAAAGTGACAGGGTAAAGCACTATATTATAACCTATTTGTTCCAATTCTTTAGTAGACAACAAATCCGATTTTCCAAATTCTGTCATATTGGCTATCAAAGGGACATTCACTTCTTGCCTGAATTTTTTAAACTCTTCTTTTGTTTGCAAAGCTTCGGGAAAAATGGCATCTGCTCCCGCAGATACATAAGCTTTAGCTCTTTCAATGGCTTTGTCCAATCCCTCCACTCCCCGCCCATCTGTACGAGCGGAAATCAAAAAATCACTGTTTGTCCTAGCTTTAAGAGCAGATTCAAGTTTTTTTTGCATCTCTTTAATATCAATCAGTTTTTTGTTATTCAAATGGCCACATTTTTTAGGGCTTTTTTGATCTTCTATATGTAAACCGCAAAATCCGGCTTGCTCCAATTTTTGAACAGTTCTGGCTATATTTAAAACTCCTCCAAAGCCTGTGTCCGCATCTGCTAAACCTGGGATGGAAACATTTTGTATAAGCGCGGAACCATGCTCTTCCAGCTCAGATAAAGTCACTAATTCCACATCCGGCAGGGCTAGGTCACTGGAAATAACAGCTCCAGAAACATAAATACCTTCAAATCCCTTTTTCTCTATCAAAAGAGAAATAAGTGGAGAAAAAGAACCTATAAATCGAAGAATTTTACCACTTCTTAAATCTGCTCTGAATTTTCTTCTTTTTTTATTGATATCAATAGTAGAAAAAATCATGTTCCCCTCCATCATTTTGAACACCAGTCCCTCTGTTGCTTTTTTCCGCCAGAATAGTAATAAGCAAGATTGTTTTTAATCAAAAATTCCCCTATTGAAACACCGTCTGCCTTTATATCCGCCACAATTCTGAAGTACTTGCCTCTTTGGATATTATGTAAATCAATTCTTTGGGCTTGTTTTAACAGTCGCTCCACCACTTGTTTTGCCTGAATGGCTTTTATTTTCTCACATTCATTTTTGGTTTGTATTTCTGCGGTGTCCACATTCAAAATCCTGATACTTATTTGCTCTCCAAAAAGAGGATGAACAGAAGGAATATTGAATGTGACAGTATCTCCGTCATAGTTTCTTACATACTCCACACAGCGGAAAGTATTTCTATCATGGATACAAGAAATCAACGAACAAAAGAAAATCAATAAAATAAATATTTGTTTCATACTTATATTTTTCGGTTTTTTCGGTGCAAAATTAAAATCTGGGATTTTACTTTGAAGTTATATTTTTTCTTAAACTAAAGTACAGTGCCATTGAATTTTGTAAACTCTTAAAATCATTGATTTAATACAGCGTATAATGCGGAAATCAGGAGAAAAGGTTTGCATAATTGATTTTATATAATGGCGTATGATATATAGTATAGATATGGAAAAAATGAAGAATTTGTGGCCAGATGGCCTTTTTCTGATTGCTTATACAGGGCTAATTTTTGAAGGAAAGGAATAATTTATGAAAATCATATTTGTTTTATTATTTTTGAGTTCAATTTCTTTTGTTCATAGCAAAGCAAATGCAGGTTCTCCGTGTAATATTAATAAAGACTATTTAAAAGATTATCGTTATCAGCCTAAGACTAGAGGTAAGGCGGCAGTTTATACTTGCAATTTAAGTAATGCAAATTTGAGTCATAAGGATATGCAAGGAGCGTATTTGTATAAGGTGAATTTGCGCGTGGCGTATTTGTATAGGGCGAATTTAAGCTTTGCGGATATGCAAGAGGCGAATTTGTTCGGGGCGAATTTGAACCAAGTGAATTTGACTGGAGCGAATTTGTACATGGCAGATCTAACCAGAGCGTATTTGAACTATGCGGATTTGACCGATGCGAATTTGACTGAGGCAGATTTACGCGAAGCACATTTGACCAATGCAATTTTAGTCAGGACGATTTTCACCGATGCAAAAGTTACCAAAGCACAAGCAAATTATTTAGAATCACAAGGTATAAGTGGTTTTATTGTGGTTGAAAACTGAGCCATTTTCTTTTACTGATTAACAACCCAAGGTTTAACAATAAGAGTTGGTTTTGATCTTATTGATAATAAATTCCTCCAGCACTTTTGGATTTTTAGGGTCTATGGAAAACACAGATTGTTGTTCACATCTTTTTTTCTCCTTGATAAGCCATTTTAAAATCCGAGATAGCTTTTTGTTTTTTTTGTCCTGAAAAAAAGGATCATTTTTTAAAACATCCTTGGCTTTTTTTATGGATCGCATTTCGCTGGCGTCCTTGGTGGAAACTTCGTAACAATGCAAATCATACTTTTGCACATCTTCAGGAAGCAAACCCAGAAAATGCACTTCTGGTGCACTAAAATCCGCGTTTCTAATTAAACTGGCGGCAGAACCTGCCTTTAAAGTGCGATAGATATTTTGTAGAGTATAGGCATCTAAATCTCCATAAAAAAATATGGGGATTTTTAATTGATTTTGAATTGTCTTGCACCAACCCCGAACAGCATTGCTCGGCACTCCTTGTGCACCCACAACAATACAATTATGCCTTTTTGTCATTCCATTGGCCACTAAAGTATTGGCTGTGCCTTCAGATTCCACTACAAGACAAAAATCCAATCTGCCTTTCTTTTTAAGTTGAAACTGTTGGGGTTTGTTTTTAGGTTGGAAAGGTGTAGTTCCCAAAGTACTTAAATCCACTACTGCCTTCGTATTGTCTTGCAGGGTTTCCGTCACCACCAGATTCTTGGAATAGGTTTGCCCTCCACGGTCGTTTGCAAAACAATTCATTTCCTCTCGATATACTTCCAGCATATCCGTTATAAAATCAATAGTGGAATCGCTTTCGTTCTGACTGTCAAAATCCAAAGGCTTGTACAAGGTGTCGGACTTAATCAAACCTTTGCAAATATAATACAATTCCCTCTTGGTATTAACCAACCCCCCTTTAAGATTGTTTAGCAAAATTTCCAGTAAAAAGACTGCCCGGGATATTTTTTGCACGGAGGAAACATTTAATTCTGATTGCACGACCTTCCCTTTAGGAATCAAGTAACCTTTTTTAGAATCATATTCACTGTTATCCAAAGAACATTTAATAGCCGAAAGCACAGGTCGCTTCGCTTTTTCCAGATCTTTCAACATACTATCGCACATTTGAAAAGCCATCTTTGGAATATTTTTATTCAATTTTCTGATACGAATCATATTTTGTTTTTTTGCCATATTTCCTCTTTTGTTTCTTTAAGTTTATTATTTGGAAGTAAGAGTATCCGCCTATACCATCATCCTATTGAATAAATTTTACGGCTGTTTGTGCTTTTTATTCTTTAAAGGTTTTATTTTTTGTTTGGTTCTTTTCTTTGTAGTTCCACCAACGCCATGATTATTATTTTCAAATTCATCAACAGAAAGTTTTCTGGAAGAGTTTTTTAAATCTTTCAGTTTGGTTTCCGCCGTCTTTAAAGCTTCTTCCGCCTGTTTAGTATCCTGACCCAAAAGTTTCATAATTCCCTTTGTCGCTTTCTCTTGCCTCTTGTTGCTGGCTTTTGTAATATCACTCAGTTTTTTCACCAAAATAGGAACAAATTGTTTAATGTACTGGGTTTTTCTTTCCAAATCATGAGCTTTTTTTTCTCTCCTGATGTGACGAGCCAACTTCTGTCCGGTCTGCATAAGTGTTCTTCTAATCTCCTCCACCAATTCTTCACTGGCATCAATAGTCTCTTTGGAAGCATTTTTAAATTTAATGAAAGGTGAAGTGACGGAAACTGCGAATACATAAGGTCCCAAGGGCAAGCTGTTTTTTTGCTGAGCCAGACCGTAGGCTTTCCAGTTTACTGATTCCACCGCTTTGGTAATAGCACAGGCCGATTTGTCAAACTGAAGAGGAACCCTGTTGGCAAATCTCATTAATCGCACTGTCGTGTTTTCACTGTCTGTTGCTTTTTCCAACAATCTGGCAATCGCTGTTTCCACCACTACAGGTTTATGATCGCAAATCCGCGGTTTCCTTGTGACAACACTGAAAAAATCCACCTCTCCAATTCGCAAAATGGAGTGAGACAAAGCCTCCTCCCCTACTGTTAAAACGGAACGGGTGGTGGGGTTGGACATCTCTGTTTTTTGAATAACCTGAAAAACTTTTTTATACTCATCTTCTTTAAAATATTGCAGTCTTTTATTCAATAGAGTGGAGGAAAGACCATTCTTTTGAAAGTCATCCAATGTCTTTCTGCCTATCTTCGAAAAACTTTTCCTCAAAAAAGACTTTAAATTTGCTTGATTGAATAAATGAGCGTGAGAAATAAATTCTCCCAATTTCATTGTATGTGGATGAGGTAAAGTGGCTGGAGGAATGGCTGGAACATTGTTCGTTACTTTTTCGATATGCCTCCATTCTCTGTCAATGAGTTTATAGTGCAAAGTAAGATGCGGATTCACTAGGGCTGTACCTTCCAGATAAGTAATCAATCCTCCATCACCATTTAATTGCACACGACCGTCAATACGAAACACTGCCTTCAATCCATTGGATTTATTCCATTTAAAAGTTTCTTTCTTTTTTATAACACCTTTGTTTTTCTTAATATTCACATCAATAACAACACTAATGGCTTTTTGCATATTTTTTGTTTTACTGATAACTTCCACACCAGAAGCATTGGTAAGCTGTGCCCAAGTTGTGGCTGCAGAAATACCAATTCCCTGTTGCCCTCGTGAACAACGTCCCTTGCCAAACTTAGAAGAAGCCAGATACTCACCAAACACTTTAGGCAGATCATCCGGCTTTAAACCAGGGCCATTATCTTCTACACTGATTTCCACCAGCTCCGTATTTTTGCTGGATGATTTTCCATTCCTTTTTATCTCCACTGTAATTTCAGGAAGAATATGGGCCTCTTCACAGGCATCCAGTGAATTATCCATAGCTTCTTTTAAAGTGGTCAGTACAGCCTTGACGGGAGAAGAAAAACCCACCTGCTGGAGATTTTTTGCAAAATATTCAGCTGTAGAACTTGTTGTAATATTAGACACGATGAATCCTTTTGGTAAGTTATTCCCTATAACATACTTTTTCACAGACCACTATTTATTTACAGGAATCAACACCTGTTTTAAAGCAAAGTAAGTTATGTTTGCTTTATTGCAAAAACCTTTTTCAGAGGCAACTACTTATTTAGCCGAATCTCAACTAAAGTCTTATGTTTTTTTTCAAAATTGCAATTTTTACAAGCCACTACCACATTATTTTTTGTCGTTCGCCCCTGTCGCGCCAATGGAACAAGATGATCCATACTCAAATCTTCTTTGTTGAAAGTTTTTCCACAGTAATAACATTTTCCTTCATTCAACTTGTTTTTCCACCAACGTGTCTTTTTAAGCTCTTTGGATTTTTGCCTTTCTTTTTTTATATATTCTTTATCAGCCGATATAAACAATTCACCTAGTGATTGAATAGGAATAGATCTGTGACCTTTTACCCTGTTTTGCTTTCTAGGGCTGATTTTCTTTTTCATCAATTATTAGCTTTTAACCCCTTGCAGGAAGAAATCAAGAAAAATAACATACTTTCTCACGGCGGACTATAATAGTCGGTTAAACAAATTTTTTAAATAATTAAAAACTTTCCAACCATTACCAGCGTGGACATCAGCACCTAACTCTGCAAGTGTTTCAGCGGTTTCAGTATGTTCATTTTTTACTGCATAGTAAAAGGCTGTTCTGCCGTACTTATTTTGAGCATCAATATCAACACCATGTCTTATTAACTGCTTGACGATTCCAGTCTGTCCGTTCGATGCCGCATTATGAAGAATTGAACCATTTTCAGCATGGATGTCGGCACCAAGTGCTATTAACTTTTCAGCAGTTTCAGGCTGTCCGAATATTGCTGTAAAGTGAAGAGCTGTTATACCATCTTTGTTTTGAGCATCAATATCAACACCACGCTCTATTAACTTTTCGACCGTTTCAGTATGTCCCTTACATGCAAAAAGGTGAAGGGTGCTATTACCATACTTGTCTGTAGTATAAATGTCAGCACCAAGTTCTATTAACTTTTCAGCAGTTTCAGTATGTCCCTCTAGGATCGCAAGGTGAAGGGCTGTTCTGCTAACCCTTTCTTTAGCGTGGATGTCAGCACCACGCTCTATTAACTTTTTGGCGATTTCAGTATGTCCCTCCAGAGCCGCAAAGTGAAGAGCTGTTATACCATCTTTGTTTTGAGCATCAATATCAACACCACGCTCTATTAACTTTTCGACTGTTTTAGCTTGTTTCTTCCATGTCGCAAGATGAAGGGCTGTTCTGCCATCCTTGTCTTTAGCATGAATATCAGCACCTAGCTTCATTAACTTTTTAAGTGTTTCAGTATGTCCCTTATATGCTGCAAGAAGAAGAGCTGTCATACCAGCTTTGTCTTTAGCATGAATATCAGCACCAAGATTTATTAATTTTTCAGCGATTTTAGTTTGTCCGAACATTGCCATAACATGCAGAGATGTTCTACCATCCTTGTCTTTAACATGGATGTCGGCACCATGCTCCATTAACTTTTTAAATATTTTAGTATGTCCCTTTAGGATCGCAAGGTGAAGGGCTGTTCCGCCATTCTTGTTTTTAGCATGAATGTCGGCACCAAGTTCTATTAACTTTTCAGCAGTTTCAGTATGTCCCTCTAGGATCGCAAGGTGAAGGGCTGTTCCTCTCTCGTTGTCTTTAGCATGAATATCAGCACCATGTTTTATTAACTTTTCGACCGTTTCAGTATGTCCCTCCAGAGCCGCAAGGTGAAGGGCAGTTCTACCATCTTTGTCTTTAGCATGAATATCAGCACCTAGCTCCATTAATTTTTTAAGTGTTTCAGTATGTCCCTTACATAATGAAAAATGAAGAGCTGTCATACCATTTTTGTCTTTAGCATGGATGTCGGCACCAAGATCTATTAACTTTTTAACTGTTTCAGTATGTCCGAATATTGCCATAGCGTGAAGAGCTGTTATACCATTCTTGTTTTTAGCATGAATATCAGCACCATGCGCTATTAATTTTTCAGCGATTTCAGTATGTCCCTTATATGCTACAAGATGAAGAGCTGTTATACCAATTTTGTCTTTAGCATGAATGTCGGCACCAAGTTCTATTAACTTTTTAGCGATTTCAGTATGTTCCGCTAGTGTCGCAAAGTGAAGAACTGTTTTGTCATCTTTGTCTTTAGCATGAATATCAGCACCATGCGCTATTAATTTTTCAGCGATTTCAGTATATCCCTCCAGAGTCGCAAAGTGAAGAACTGTCTTGCCACTCTTGTCTTTAGCATGGATGTCAGCACCAAGATCTATTAACTTTTTAGCGATTTCAGTATGTCCCTCTAGAGTCGCAAAGTGAAGAGCTGTCTTGCCATTCTTGTCTTTAGCATGAATATCAGCACCAAGATCTATTAACTTTTCAGCGGTTTTAGTATGTCCGGTTGTTGTTGCAAAATGCAAAGCTGTTCTGTCATCTTTGTCTTTAGCATGAATATCAGCACCAAGATCTATTAACTTTTCAGCGGTTTCAGTATGTCCGGTTGTTGTTGCAAAATGCAAAGCTGTTCTGTCATCTTTGTCTTTAGCATGGATGTCGGCACCATGCGCTATTAATTTTTCAGCGATTTCAGTATATCCCTCTAGTGCCACAAAGTGAAGTGATTCTGTATTGTCTGTCATTTTGATATATCCTGATAAAAAACAGCTATAATAAAAACCGTGGTCAAGAACACATTTTAGTTTCTATTAACATTAAATTCATATTCTTTTTAAATGCAAGTAAAAAGTGTATTTATTTATTATTACTTCGTATTTATTCGAAAGCTTAATACTAATTTTTTTATTTTCCTGGTATGTCAATCAATAACGGAATCTATCACAATAAACCCACTTAAACCTTTTGATTTTAAATACTTCGCCTGTTCTTTGGTGACTTTAGTGCCGGTCAAATCCGCCCCGGTCAAGTTTGCTTTGTACAAATCCACTTCAAATAAAAATATCCAACGCAAATCTGCTCCAGTCAAATTCGCCCCGGTTAAATTCGCTCCAGTCAAATTTACTCCCCGCAAACCTGCCTCTGTCAAATTCGCGAAACGCAAATCCGCTCCAGTCAAATTTGCCCCAGTCAAATTCGCCCCGGTTAAATTCGCCTTATACAAATCTGCCCCAGTCAAATTCGCCCCAAACAAAACCGTCTCTGTCAAATCTGCTTCAAATAAAATCGCCATAGTCAAACTTGCTTCAAACAAATCTGCAAAGTGCAAATTTGCTCCAGTCAAATTCGCTTCAGATAAATTTGCATCGCTTAAACCTGCAAAACTCAAATTTGCTTCACTCAAATTCGCCCCTCGTAAATCCGCCTTGAACAAATTTGCCCTGCTCAAATTACACTTATGAACTCCCGGCTTATTTATATAAGCTTTATAATTATTAATATTACATGTAGTTTCAGTGTTCTCTTTACCATGACCAAAAGAGCCAAAGCTTAAAAATAATAAAAGGAATATGGTTTTCATAAAATTACACCTTTTGTTGTTATTGATTATATATTCACAACATAATTGTACATAAAAAAAAGGAGAATCATATTGAAAAAAATGGGGTATATCTCTGTGGCAGGTGAGCATTTTTTCTGGGATTTTTCAGCATTTTTCACTCCAACCTATTGAAATAACAAAGCTTTCCACTCCAAGAACCTCTGTTTTTTTTATCAAAAACTAGCTTTTTATGTAGTCTTTTCAGCTAAAAAAAAATATCGAGCACCCTTCTGCGATTATTTTCGTCCTCCTCATCTTCAATATGATTCCCTTTATCTTAATAAGTCTTCTGTTAATAACAGTGCGTTAACACCTTTTTCACGCCCGACTATTTAGATTTTATTCACTTGTTTAAACAATAAACAGGTAAGTGTCTCACTTTGAGAAAATAAACAAAAAAATAAATATTCTTTACTGGATTTTATATCCACCAGAAATATTTATGTATTCTATATGAACACAAAAAAACTTAATGGAGGGAAATATAAGGTCAAAAGTAATAGCATCAAAACCAGTGAGGTGATTAAAAAATGGAAATAATATTGTCAGGGATCATACTAATATTTTTTTTTGTTTCCTGCTCAGCCAATCAATGAAGGAATAAGAATATACAAAGCCTAGTTTTCATATTTAATCCTTGGTAAAAAAATAATCTTATGGCTTTGTTAAGCGGTGGTCATTGTGGCCACTGCTTTTTTTTAATAAGAATCATAAGCAACCGAGGATGAACCTCTATCGCGGAGGGGGCTTAGCATTTTTTCTCCAGAAAGGTGCTTATACTTATCAAGTTTTTAAATTCAACAAAAATGTTTCCATGTCTTCGAGGAACACTTTTTTTCCTTTCATTTGCTGGGGCTGTTTCAAATTGAGACAAAGTTGTTTTCCCTTAATACCGTATCTGTCATAAAAAAATGATAAGTTTTTGCTAAACCCGGAAGACTTTGTTTTTACTTCAATCATAAGTTGAGGAACTCCTTTTTTTTCCAGCAGAAAGTCCACTTCCTTCTGCTCTTTTGTTCTCATGTAAGTTAAATTCAAAGCTTTAGAAGGTTTGTTCTCTTTTAAATAAAGACAATGCTTTAGTAAATGCAAAGCAATCATATTTTCCAATCGACCACCTTTATTTTCCACAAATGCAAAATCATAAAAATAAATTTTTTTTGGTTTAGAAAGAGAACGGGAAATATTTTTTGAAAAAGCAGGTATTTGAAAAACAACAAATAGATCTTCTAAAATAGAAATATATTTTGAAACTGTTTTATGATTTAATTTTAAACTGTGAGAAAAAGAATTAATGGAAATGGGAGAACCAACGCTTTCTCTTATAAGAAGTAAAAGAGTCTTTAGTTTTTTGTAATTATGAAGACTTTTAAAGTCTGGAATATCCTCCCTTAACAAAGAAAAAATATATTGTTGTCTCCATCTTTCTACTGAATCCATTGATTTTGAAATTAAAAGTGGTTCTGGGAATCCCCCTCTGCTGAGTAAACGGCTGAAGGAAAATCGGCCTATTTGACTTAACTCAAAAAATGAAAAAGGCAACAGGGTATGAGAAAAAAAGCGACCAGCAAGAGAATCTCCTGATCGAGCAATATTCTGAAGCCTAGCACTCCCTGTTACTAAAATATGTTGAGAATGAGAACGAGTATCGAACACCCCTTTAAGATAGCTCTTCCACTGATCCATTTTATGAATCTCATCAAAAATGATAATATCTGAGGACTCCAGCCAGGACTGATTATCAATAATTTTTCTATCTTTAAAAGAATCATAGTTCAAATAAACAGGTTTTTTATAATGACCCATTAAATTTTTAGCCAACCATGTTTTTCCCACTTGCCGTGGGCCTGTCAGAAATACCATTTTTTGTTTAAGGTCTCTTAATAAAAAAGCTTTATTCAGACGATAAAAAGTATTTTTATTCATCAGACGATTTTATACTAAATTCCCAAAAAGTCAAGTCTTTTTTAGATTTTGATCCAAAAAAAGTTGTAATAAATTGACCTTTTATATTATTTTATGAGAATGTAAAGAATTGTAAGGAGCAAAAAATGAAAAAAACATTTTCAAAAAAAGAACCTATAGAAAAAAAACTGTGGCTATCAGCAGATAATCTCAGAAAAAACATTGATGCCGCTGAATACAAACACATTGTGTTGGGTTTAATTTTCCTAAAATACATCTCTGATTCTTTTGAAGCCTTTCACAGTAAATTTAAAACCAGCAAAGGAAAATGCAAGGCTGATCTAGAAGACCGTGACGAATACAAAGCGGAAAATATCTTTTTTGTTCCACCTTTGGCCCGTTGGTCTTATTTGCGTTCTCGCGCTAAATTACCGGAAATTGGCCAAGATATTGATTCAGCAATGTCTGCCATTGAAAAAGAAAACCCGACTTTAAAAAATGTTCTTCCAAAAATATACACTCAAGGTAACCTAGATCCGATAAGCCTCGGGAAACTTATTGATGAGCTTAGCAATATTGATATGGAGTCTGCTAAAAATCACAGTGCTGATATTTTAGGTCATGTATTTGAATATTTTTTAGGTCAATTCGGCTTGGCAGAAGGCAAAAAAGGTGGGCAGTTTTACACCCCTCGTTCTGTTGTAAAACTTTTGGTGGAAATGCTTAAGCCTTACAAGGGTAAGGTGTTTGATCCTTGTGCAGGAACAGGCGGTATGTTTGTGCAGTCTGAAAAATTTATTAAAGAGCATCAGGGACGAATTAACGATATTTCCATTTACGGACAGGAAAGCAACCAAACCACTTGGCGACTGGCCAAGATGAATTTGGCTATTCGTGGGATTGAAAGCTCGCAGGTAAAATGGAATAATGAAGGTTCTTTTCTGAAAAATGCTTACCCGGATTTAAAAGTGGATTACATTATTGCCAACCCCCCTTTTAACGACAGCAGTTGGGGGCAAGCTTTTCTTAAAAAAGATGGGCGTTGGAAGTATGGTCTGCCACCGGAAAAGAATGCCAATTTTGCTTGGATACAGCATTTTATTTATCATTTAAAACCTCCGACAGAAAATCAACCTGGCGGTCAAGCTGGCTTTGTGATGGCCAAAGGTTCTTTAACTTCCAAATCTTCAAACGAAGATAAAATCCGAAAAAACATAGTTGAAGATCGACTTATAGATTGCATTGTGAATTTGCCCGCCAAACTTTTTTTAAACACTCAAATTCCAGCATCTCTTTGGTTCTTGAGGCGAGGAAAAACAAACAGAAAAAATGAAATACTATTTATTGATGCCAGAAACAGAGGACGGCTGATCAATCGCCGAAATCGCGTGTTGGATAATGAGGATATTCACAAAATTGCCCATGTATACCATAGTTGGTTGGCGGAAGGTGAAAGTGCTCACAATTTTAACGACAAAATTTCAAGTAAAGCTGTCATTTCTCGTGAAACATCTGAAAGCTCCTCTGGAGGTGTGCAAACCCATGAAGCTCGTAAGTCCCGTGAATCTCATCAAGCCCGTGAAGATCGTAAGTCCCGTGAAGATCATCAGGCCAGGAAAACTGGAAACTCAAAAGCCAAGTTTCCTACTGTACAATCTCGCGAAAATGGGAATCCTCTAATTTACAAAGATGAACCAGGTTTTTGTGCTTCTGTTTCCATTCAAAAGATCCGAGAGTTGGATTACATTTTAAGCCCCGGTCGTTATGTGGGCTTACCAGAGGAAAACAATAATTTTAATTTTGCAGAAAAATTTACAGAATTAAAAGACCATCTGGATCAACAAATGAAAGAGGAAGAAAAACTAAACAGTCGCATTTTAAAAAACCTCTCCCGCATTGATACATAATACTCCAGTTCAGTTTACAAACACTTGACTGTTTACACCGAAAAAAGATATGATGTTTCATGGTTTTTAAGTAATTTTGACTTAAAAGGCCCAAAAAAAGGAAATTGGAAAGCTTAGCTCTAAAGGAAAATAGAAAGCTCAGCTCTAAAAACCACAAAAAAACTGAAAACCAACTCATATTATTTTTCGTTTCCGTGGCTTGCCAGCTCCGTGAAAACAGATTTCAAACAGGACATAGTATTATGAAAAAAATTATTTTTGATCGAAAAGGCCACGCTTCACTACTCATTATAAATAATAGTTTGTTGTTTAGTTGTGTCGACAGCATATATGCCGGATACATAGAAAATGACAGAGTACATGATTTTAATGGTTCTCAGAGAGGTTGGTTTAGCGGTGGGATCTTAAGAAATTTAACAGGCGAATGCGTTGGTTTTACACGCAATACAAACAGCGGAGAGCATCCAAGTCTCCCGGTTGTAGAGAAAGAAACAAAACAACTTAAAGAAATGCCTGCGCCACCTTTAATGCCTGTATCTCAGGAATCTTTTATGCGACCAGTGTTAAAAAAAATATGGGCTGATAAAAACCCAACAACTTTGATGATACCTTAACTAATGAGCTTATACACACTTTACTTAGACGACAGCAAATGGGGAGGTAGTGACAATAAACCAATAAAAAAATTAAGAGGTGGTAATGATGAATTTAGCCAGTAAAAAATTAAAAGATCTTATTGATGAAGCAACATCTAAAAAATCCGAAGTGGATTGGAATAAAGTTTTAGTGGAATGGAAAACTCATGTCCACAATTTATATGAGCAAGTCGAAGGTTGGATAAGAAAATCAGGTGCGTTTAATAAAGTACAATTGGATAAGCAGAAAATAACAATTTCTGAAAACTATATTGGTTCTTATCAAATAGATCAACTGATATGGACAGTAGGTGGCCATATTATCCACTTTATTCCTCAAGGAAGATTAATTATAGGTGCCAGAGGTAGAGTGGACATCATTTGTGGTAACCGAAAAGCACTTCTTTTGCTATTGAGCAAAGATGGGCAACCTTCCATAAAAATCCAGGGATTTAATACAGAACTTGAATATGAAAAGTACAAAAAGCCTGAAGATAAAAAGACAAAACAACACAGCTCACAAGATCTGGTATGGAAAATCTCAAGACAAATACCAACAACTGGAGTCAATCTCTTTACTGAGAATGAATTTACGGAAGTTTTTGAACAACTTATTTCTTAATTTGAGTGTACTCTTGTTGTAAGAATCTTTAGTCAGTTTTTTATTTCAATATTTTTTTATAACAATGAGAATATAATTGATTTAAGTAAATGGAATAAATTGGCATGATAAAAATAAATATATTTTATGATATAAATAATTGGTATATTCATACTCGATTAGCTTTAACCCATCTTGAGAGAGTAATCAAAATACACCCTGGATCGACTCTGAAAAATGAATTACAAGACTTTTTAGGTATGACTGAAAATGAAGCCAAACAGTATTTTCAAAAACTACAGGATGAATTGGAAACAGCGTATGTCTTTAAAATTGTATCCGCTATGGAAGCAATTTTTAGACAGGATTTTAATAAACGGGTCTGCAAACAAAAGCTAAATCAAGAACCAAATAAAAGTTTTAACAAAATATTTAAAGAAAAAAATCTATTAGTAAGGTGCGTTTGAAAGAAGATATATTGGAAATATGGAAACAAAAGGTGCGAGGTGTGCATAAACCTACCATTTCCAGTTTTTATGAACTTATAAATTATCGCCATTGGATAGCGCATGGGCGATATTGGCTATATCAGCAAAAAAAAATTTGATATGTCATCCACTATAACAATTGCAACAAGTGTATTTAATGAATGCCGGAGAGTGGCACCTGATTTTAGTCATTAAAGAGAAGCAATTTATTAGTTTCTGTTGATGTAATGAACTAGAAAAAGGTATACCTGAAGATTTTAAAATCACTTGACTGTTTACACCAAAGAGGTATTATGTTTACTTATAAACTACTCATACGGGGTACTCAATGAATAACGAAAAAAGATGGAAACAAAGGTTTGAAAATTTTGAAAAATCTTTTAATCTTTTTTGCCGAAGACAAAAAGAGTATGAAGAAAATCCAGAAAATGAAGCTTATCAACTATCATTGATTCAAAGTTATGAAATATTAATGGAACTTACACGAAACACATTAAAAGATTATTTGGAAAATGCAGGATTCAGTGATTTGGAAACACCAAGAAAAGTTATTCGACAGGCTTTTCAATCAGAAATAATAAGTGATGCTGAAGCTTGGATAGAAGCTTTTAAAAAACGCAATCAAACCAGCCATGTTTATCATCCTGAAATTTTAAAAGAAGTTATTGGTTTTATAAATGATATTTACTTCTCTCTTGTGAGAGACCTATATCATAATTTAAAGAAAGAAATAAATACTTCAGAATAAAAACTTGAAACTTGCTATTTTAAATTTGATATTACGTATAGGACCGATAAAAATTCAGATTTGTCAATGTAACATGAGGGTAAAAAATCGTGAAATATGGTCTTTCAGAATCACAACTTAATGAAGTAACCACAATTCTCTCTCGATATGAAGAGATTGAGTCAGCTTTATTATTTGGGTCTAGGGCTATAAATACTTTTAAAGAAGCTTCAGATGTGGATATGGCCATTAAAGGAAAAAAAGCCAACCATAAACTGATTTCTGATCTGAAATTTTATTTTGAAGAAGAAACAGATTTGCCATTTTTTTTTGATTTTGTCTCTTATCCAAAAATTGATAATCAAAACTTAAAAGAGCATATTGATAAGTATGGAATAATCATTTACAGAAAAGGCTGGCACAAAGTGAAACTGGGGGAAGTTGTCATTTTTAATCCACTGGAAAAACTTCCAAAAAAATCATTGGCAAAAAAAGTATTGATGGATAATTTAATATCTTTTAAACGAAAAGTGTCTGGTTATACAAATGAATTATACAAAGGGGGATCAAAGTTCAGAAATGGTGATACTTTAGTGGCCAGAATAACACCTTGTTTGGAAAATGGAAAAACAGCTTTTGTTAATTTTTTAGAGAAAGATGAATTAGGTTTTGGTTCAACAGAATTTATTGTTATGAGAGGTAAATACAATTTAGTTGATAAGTATTATCTGTTTTATTTTACTATCTCTTCATATTTTAGAGATTTAGCCATAAAATCCATGACTGGTTCTTCAGGAAGACAAAGAGTGCAGATAGATGAGCTTATGAATTTAGAAATTCTACTCCCTCCCCTCTCTGAACAAAAGGCGATTGCTGAAGTGTTGTCTAGTTTGGATGACAAAATTGAACTGTTGCATGAACAAAACAAAACTTTGGAAGAAATGGCTCAAACCCTCTTCCACAAATGGTTTATCCAAGATGCCAACCCCCACTGGCCACAAAAACCTTTATCATATTTTGGATATATTATCTGTGGAAAAACACCGTCAAAAAAGATACATAAATATTTTGGTAAGAAAATACCATTTATAAAAATTCCTGATATGCACGGAAATACTTTTGTATTTAAAACAGAGGATGGACTTTCAAAATCAGGACAAAATTCTCAAAGTAATAAAACCATACCAAAAAAATCAATTTGTGTAAGCTGTATTGCAACAGTTGGTTTAATTTCAATGAATGCTTTTGAAAGCCAGACCAATCAACAAATAAACTCTATTATTCCAAAAGAGGATAAGTATAGATATTTCATCTATCTTTTTATGAAATCATTTCAATCTTCATTGGAAGCAATGGCTAGTGGTGGCACAACCACAATGAATTTAAACACTAGTAATTTTTCAAAAATTATGGTTTCGATGCCAGATAAAGGTGTTATATCTCGTTTTCAGTTTTTAGTAGAGCCATTATTTAATAAAATATATCACAATCAGTCTCAAATTTTAAACCTTGAAAAACTGCGTAATATTCTATTGCCAAAACTAATAACTGGTTCTGTGAGATTAGCTTTTAAATATGACAAAACACAAGTGATGCCATATTGTTAAAAATGATAAATCATCAAGCGAGGGTAAAATGTCTCAATTAAAAATGCACGAGAAAGTTATTTTTGAAAAATTATTTGATCGTGATGGGTATGTCCTTAATTTTAATGATAAAACCTTTGCTGAATTCTTTAGAGAACATGGAATAAATATTGAAGCGAATAAATATCATATTAACGGCAGATCAAAAATGAAAAGGCTTAGGGCTTTTTGGGAAATTGAGTCAGATAAAACTGTTAGTCAGGTGCTAAAAGACTTGCTTGAATATGCTTGCGCTATAGAAAGTGTTAATTCTTATGATAAGGCCAAAGCTATAAAAATAATTTTACGATTACAAAAAGGAAATCGAGAACAAATCACAGAACAGGAATCAGAGGATATTTTTCTAAAAAGAGAATTCAAAAATATTTCCATTCAAAAATTAAATTTAGATCTCTCAATAACACAAATAATTGAGCAAAGAATGCAAGAAATTGAACAATGCTTGCATTCCAAATCAGTCTTGGCAACAATTTTTTTATGTGGAAGCACTCTTGAAGGCATATTACTCGGTGTCGCTTTACAGAAAACCAAAGAGTTTAATTCCACCAAAGCATGTCCTAAAGATAAAAACAAGAAAGTTTTACCATTTCAGAAATGGACTCTTAGTAGTTTGATTGATGTGGCTAAAGAAGTTGAGTTATTAAATGAAGATGTACAGAAATTCAGCCATTCATTGAGAAATTTTAGAAATTATATTCACCCATATCAGCAAGCTGTCAAAAAATTTAACCCGGATGAACACACTGCTAAACTATGTTTTCAGGTTTTAAAAACAGCAATTTTTCAATTAAGTAAAAACAGTAAATAATGGCTCGTGAACACTCCCTTTTATTTACAATACCATTGTCATTTCTTCGAATAGTCTCCAAGGATCGTTATTCCCGCGTATGCGGGAATCCAGTCAAAATAACATATCCCCGCAGGGCACACATTATGCCATTCGCGAGGACAAGCTTTCTCACGAATCACAGTTCCAAGTACAGCCTTACAAAAAGCATTTTCCTGTGAGCCGGGCAACCTTCTGTTGCTGTGGCTTGATGAGGGGAGGGGCAAGCGTATCCCTCTTTCTTTGTGCAGAAACAGTTAATTTTGAAGCTCAAGGATATTTTTTTAATTGATCACCTTGACATCGGAAAAATTGCACCTATATTTTATGTTTTAAGGTATTTTTCAGGCAAATTATACTATCGATTTTGAATCTTCAAGGTCTCAAAGCTTAGCTGTAAAGTAGAGGGGTTTAAAAACAACCTAATGAGTATTGTATAGATATAGGAGGATTTTATGAAATTAAAATTAAAATCAGTTAAGATAGAGAATTTTCGTTCTATAAAAAATATGGAACTCGATTTTTCTCAGAGTGGACATAAAGTCCTAGTTGGAAAAAACGAAAGTGGAAAATCTAATATATTAAAGGCTTTGAGCTTATTATCAAGCTCAGAAAATATTGATCCAAATGATAAAAAAGAACAATCTGACTCAGATACATGTATTGAATTTTTATTTGACATAGAACAAACCAACCTAAAAGAGGTCAACAACAAATTACTTGAAAAATTTTTTGTTGACAAAAATGCTATGATAACAGATGAACATAGTGTTAAAAAATTTTGTTCTGCAATTTTGCCTGCAATTCTTCCAACATCCGTAATATATGAGGTTAAAGAGCAACAATCAAAAAAGTGGTTACCACCATTCAAATCAAAAGAATTAGAAAATGATATTCTATCAAAAAAAATAATTCTTACTGGAAATAATTGGCATCATCTTAACCCTGTATTTTTTTCTGCTCATCCAGACTTTAAAAAAATACCGGAGACTGTATCTTATTTAAATGAAGATCTACTGTACCAATTTACAGAACAAGAAAAACATAAAATTATAGAGTATTTATCACAAACTACATTAAAAGAAATATATCAAAATTTACAAAACATTATAGGAGAATTAGTTACACCTCCAAATAATATTAAAATTTCCTTTCCTGTTATTAAATGGGAATATAACAAAGCAAAACATGATTTACCAACACATCTTGATAAAAACACTTTTGTTAGCGATCCAAATACTTGTATTCCGTTAAAGAATATGTTTTTGTTGTCAGGGATCCAGGAAACAGATATTGGAAAGGAAATTTCTGAAAAATCAAATAGTTATAATTCCTATAAAAATTTATTGGAGACAGTTAATAAAAAAACAAATGAATATATAAAAAAAAGTTGGAAAGAATTTACAGATGTTAAATTACAGTTGCGGTCAGATGGATCTAATATAGTGATAGGAATAGAAGATTCAATGAACACTTTTGATTTTCAACAAAGAAGTGATGGTTTTCGCAGACTAATTTCTTTTTTACTGCTAATGAGTGTAGAGGAACAAATATCAGAAAAACAGCAAAAACTGATTTTAATTGATGAGCCGGAAGTAGGCTTGCACCCTAGTAGTGCAAAGGATTTAAGAAACAAATTGATAAAACTGGGTAAAAACAGTTGGGTTGTTTATGCCACACATTCCATTTCAATGATTGACACTGAAAATATAGAGAATAATCTTATTGTTTCCAGAGATAAGGAAAACACTACAATTCAATCAGCAAAAGAAGATGGCACATCACCTGCTGAAATGGTGTACCAAGCAATAGGATATTCCATATATGAAGAGCTGAAACAAAAAAATATTTTACTGGAAGGTTATACTGATAAAAAAATTCTTAAACTGTTTATGACTGATGACTCTAATTGGCAGAATTTTGGAATATGTTATACAGATGGGGTGAAAAATATTAAAACTGTTACTTCCATACTTGAATTAGTCAATAGACAATATTTTATTCTCTCTGATTCAGATAAGAGTGCAAAACAAGAAAAGAAAAATATGAAAAATCCGAAATATTGGTATACATATAAAGATCTGGGTAGTAATGCAATAACCATTGAAGATTTTTATAATAGAGATTTTTTTCTAAAAATAGTTAAAGGTATTTTAGCCAATAACAATATAGGTGACATAGATATTGAACAATTGCCGGAAGATAATAGAATTGAGTCTACTAAAAAGTGCTTAACAAAACTAATCTCGAAAAATAATAAACCTGAAGGTCTAAAAAAAGAAGATATGAACGAACAGGTGCAGAGGATGATATGTGAAATAAAAGAACAATGTATTCAAAAAATGGAAAAGAGTGATTTAAACCAAGAAAAAATTCAGAAAATATTAAAGAATTTTTTGGAGAAAATAAGTAAAACAAATAAACTAAAAAAGTAACAATAACATTGCCGACAGTATAAAAGATTTTCAGGATGGCTTTAAGAAAGACTTTAGATTTGTATAGATGACTGAATTGTATAAGCAGGTAACTCACCTAATCAGAAATTTTTCACGGGCTACTAAATAAACTTATTCAGGACCAACTATTTAATTTCTACCAAAAATCTCTTATTCCATTGACAAAAAACTTTTTATATTCCATTTCTCAAGATTATGAATAAAACTAAAAAATTTTTACATGATCATTTATTCAAAGAGGTTTACTCACAAACCAAGTATTGCGTGGATATCCTAAGCCTTGTTCTCTCAAAAGAGGAAATGAAACTTTTTGATTGGAACACCCTTAAAACAGAAGCCACAACTTTTATTGATAAATCCGCAAAAGAAAAACGTATGGACCTCTTGGTCTCAGCTCAGCTTAAAAGCTCTAAAAAACCTGCTAGAATATTATTTTTAATGGAACACAAAAGCCAATACGACCAAGATTTGATGAGACAGTTTTTAATATATCAGGTAGGGATTTATCAAAATACACGAACCCCTATTCTTCCTGTGTTTATTAACCAAAGTACACAAAAGATATGGTCAGGGCCTTTTGATTTTCACGAGTACCTGCATAATTTCCCGGTGGAATTAAAAGAGAGATTTGTAGATAATGTGTTGAATTTTCGTCCGCGTGTCTTAAATATTCAGTCTTTAGATGTGTCAAAGGAGGCCAAGGATTTGACAACGCGTCCTATTTTGTATATTCTAAAACATATCTGGCGACTTGATGAATCAAAAGTGAAGGAGCTTTTTACGATAGGTCAGGGTCTTAGTTCCAGTGAGCGTGAGGAATTGATCGGGCGAGCAGTGGATTATATACGGCGATATGATCCAAAATTTAATTGGGAGATTGTAAAAGAGATTGAACAAGCCACAGTGAAAGAGGAGGGAAGAATTATGATGCCATTATTAAAATCTTCGTATGATGAAGCCTTAAAAAAAGGTCGGCAGGAAGGCCGGCAGGAAGGCCGGCAGGAAGGCCGGCAGGAAGGCCAAAGAGAGCTGATTTCAAAATTACTTAAGAGTGGTGTGGATTTGCAGGTTCTTTGCCAAGGCACTGGGTTTTCTGAAGAAGAAATTAAAAAACTTAAAACTGGCGACTAAGAACCAGCTGATACTGCATACTACGTAGTCTGCTGTGAAAAAGTATGTTTTCTTAAGGAAAAAGAATGAAACATCTCCCTAAAACTCAACAAGATTCCCGTTTTCACGGGACTGAAAAGCCAATAACTTGGCTTTTCAGCTGTATGAAAAGACTTTTTCACGGACCATTACCGTATTCAGGAAAACTCTTTCACCCACGGCTAAAGCCGTGGTGCTCTGTTTAAAACTGCATATAGACTCCCACGGCTAAAGCCGTGGTCCTATCTGCTACAGCTTCATACGAAGCTGATCTGAATCCTGCTGTCCTTGATATGCAACATACCTCTTAATTGTTTCTTCATCCACACCAACACTACTGATAAAGTAACCTGGCGACCATACAACATTTTCTTTCCAATACACCTGACTAAGCCATTTAAAATATTTTCTTAAATAGACTGGCAAATTAAGGAAAATATAAGGGCCAAGCTTAGAGTTATGGTTAAACGAACCTTGCGAGAATATGGTTACCCACCAGATATGCAAAAACTTGCCATCGACAATGTACTAAAACAAGCTGAGGCCATAGCAAATGAAATTACACATTGAATAATCATAAATTATTATGAAAAAAAGATTGTCCATAAAATCGTTAGGATTTGAAAGAAGAGCAACTTTACATATTAGGGTAACCAGCCATAGGAAAGGTTGGTCATCCATATCACTTAATCATAGCTTTTTCATAGAGGGCTAATAAATACACTTGTCGCTTAAAAAGTAGCTAAAAAATGGATGGAAAGAAGATTGACTTATATAGATATTATATATACAATATCTATATGGCATTTGAATGGAACGAACTTAAAAATGAGAAAAATCGTCAAAAGCATGGAATATGGTTTGAAGAAGCGCAAATGATTTTTAAGGATGTTTTATGAAAAAAGAGTATAATTTTTCAAAAATGAAAGAAGTTAAAAGCCCTGTTAAAAACAAAAAAAGTGTGGGAATTAATTTAAACCATGAAGTAATTGATTATTTTAAAGCTCTCAGTAAAAAAAATAATATCCCTTATCAACAACTCATTAATTTTTACCTTTTAGATTGTGTGAAGAAAAAGAAAAAGTTATCCATAAAATGGAAAGCTTCATAATAAGAGCTACAGTAAAGATTATTCTACAACAACAACAAAACCACTTATACCTTGTGAAGTTAAATAAGTTGCCCCAGCTGGATCAACTTTCGCACCAGTAAAATTTGCAAGATGTAAATCCGCATCTGTAAAATTTACATGGCGCAAATCTGCTCCATACAAATCCGCATGGCTCAAATCCGCATAGAGCAAATTTGCATGGCTCAAATCTGTTCCATACAAATCCGCAAAACGCAAATCCGCATAGCTCAAATCCGCATAGCTCAAATCTGACTCATACAAATTTGCATGGCTCAAAGTAGCAAGGCTCAAATCTGCTTTGTACAAATCCACAAGGTGTAAATTCGCTTTGTGTAAATTAGCTTGGTACAAATGTGCATTGTACAAATGCGCAAGGTGCAAATTTGCATGACTCAAATTCGCATTGGTCAAATCTACATAGCTCAAATTCGCCTTGTATAAATTTGCATAGCTCAAATTCGCATAGCGCAAACTCACATAACGCAAATCCGCCTCGAACAATTTGCATCTATGATGGCCTAGTATATATATATATTCTTTATAATTATTAATATTACATGAGGGATATGTGTTCTCTTGACCATGACTAAAAAAACTTAAACTTAAGAATAATAAAACAAGTATAGTTTTCATAATTGTTCTTGACCCCCAAAATTTGACTACCATAAAAATCTTCCCATTCAGCACTTAGCATGAAATTACTGATGGAATATATTAAATCAACACAAATGAGGTAGCCAAAGATATGGGCCACCCCATTTTTTATATTGATAATAATAAATTTTATGCAAAATACTAAACAGAAGTATTAAAGAATGAAATCTTTACACAGCTGTAAAATTTTTTTTACATGCCGGTAAATAATCGGTATCAGAGGTTTTTCACGGGCGATTAAATAACTTCAAGTTTCACATATCATGCTGTAATGCACAATGCAATAAAAATAAATAAGTGTTTTCCAATATTTATGAACTTCTGATGTTTTGACCCCTAAAATTTGGTTTAAGAAATGAAAATAAATTGACAAAGTAATGTCTTGTTATTAAAGTGGAGTGCAGTTTAACAGTTCATAATAAGGAGTATAGTTATGAAACTCTTCTCTTCTCTTCTCTTCTCTTCACTACAGGTTGTGCCTCAATCTTAAAGGGTTCCGATCAACCGATTAATATCAATTCCAATGTGGATTCAGCAGAAATTTATATCAATGGACAAATGGTGGGTAGAACACCTTTTACTGGTAGAATCGAAAGAAGTTCTAAAGTTAACTTGCGAGTCAGCAAAGAAGGTTATCAATCACGCTCTTTGGTTTTAGACTCAAGTATAGAACCTGTTTTTTGGGTCAATTTTTTTATAGGGGGTTTATTTGGATCCACTACAGACTTGGCCACAGGCAGTATGTGGAAAATTTCCCCTAATACCTACAATGTGGATTTGAGAAAATCTGTGGGAAAGTAAATACAGTTTGTGTTCCAAAGGTGTTTACATTTCTTTTGCAAAATTACGCTAGGATCATAAATGAAATTTTTAGTCAAGAAGACAGTGTTTTGATAGGCACTTTCGTTAAGAAAAGTAAAGGTAAAAAATCTATATCCAAACTAAAAGCGCGTCTAAGAAAAATATTATTTTCCTCGAACAATGAAAGAATGTTTTGCTGTCTCGCCAGTCATGCTATTTCAAAATAAAATGAACCAAACTGGTTTCGAAAAGAACCGGGATGGAAAAGAATTTGTCTTCCATTCACAATACTATGAAACATGAGAGTTCAAATAAAACCAATATACTTTTTTCTTTTGCTTATGCCTTTTCCGTCATCAATAACGAATGTTTATAGTTCTTCAGCAGGCAAGACCCAGAGTCTCCTCAAAACTGTGGCTGATTCACCACATACCAAGCTTCAACATACTAAACCCCCACATACCAAGCTTCAACATACCAAATCACCACAGACCAAGCCACCACAGACCAATCACTCTATACCTAAGTATGATTCTCTGTTAAGTAAAAAACCTCTGAATCAATTTAAAAAAGTGTCCATAGTGTTTGGAAGCCAAAACCTGCGATCTCCTATCTCCTCTTTTGGACACACTTTGCTTGTGTTTCATGATTCACCTATTCCTTCGCCAGATAGCCCCACTTTTGAATATTTAGGTAATACTTCTGTGCCTTTTTTTGTTTTTCGTTCCTTGTTTTGGACGATACCAGGAGCTTACAGGTTGGTGTCTTGGAATCAAAAATACTGGGAGTACGAAAGAGAAAATAGGGATATATGGATTATCCCTCTTAAAATCACTAAATTGGAGCGGACAAAGCTTAACCACTTGATTCAGGAATCGCTTTCCAACCAAGGGGACTATTATAATTTTTTATTTACTAACTGCTCTTGGTACATTTTTAAAATTCTCCAGAAAAGCTTGAATAATATAGATTGTTCTGTGAAGTTTTATGTGTACCCTATAGAAACCATACAAGCCCTTAAAGTGTGCAACAAAATAGGAGAACCAATTTATAGACCTGCTGTAGCAACAAGGTTGGTTCAGGCTTTTCAAGTTCTGACTTCAAAAGAAAAAACTCTAATGAAAAAAATCAGCCCTTGGAATTTTCCTGAGATTAAGTCTCTTAAAAAAAAGTCTCCCGGACCACTTTCTCTATCTCCACTTAAAACCGCAATCACAGAATGGATTGATTACACTCTACCTCGTACAGATGATAAGGAAACTCGAAATGAACTATTTAAATTCAAAAAACAATATCACTCTCCTCTTTTGATCCCGCGAAAAAAAATGACGGAACTACAATCTAAAAGAAATGGAAGTTTAACCTTGTCATGGCAAAAAGGAATGAAATCTGAAATTTTTAGCTTGAAATTAAGTCCAGGATATTGGAATTTTTTAAATTCTATCAACAACAATTTTTGGGCAGATCATATTGAACTACTCTCTATTGAGATGTCCTTTGACAAACATTATGTTTTTCTCTCCTCTTTTAGCATTTTAGATATGAATACCAGCCATCCTGGTAATCTTGTTGAATCTTCTTTTGTGAGGGATATTTACGCAGGTTGGAGAAGACATACTGTTTCTCTAAAACAATATTGGGATGAAGGATTGATTCGGTTAGGGATAGGATTGTCTGATGATTTAGGTGAAGGTTTAAGGTTTTCTCTTTTGCCTTTTTTAGAATTAGGTGTAAACAGATCTTGGACAGAAAAAGACTTAAACTCTATTTCTGGATTGGCCCGATTGGGACTAACTGCAAGAATGTTTATACGCTTTTCCGATGTTGCACGTTTTAAAGCAGAATTTCATCAACCACTGTTGACATACGGAGGGTTTATCAATCAAAAAAGTGCTGTAAGCATTGTGGTGTTTGACTATTACTCTTTTGTATCTTCTCTTCAATACCAAAGTTTTAGTATAAAAGGTCACGAAGGTTTTAATCATTTTTTTGGTATGTCCTTAAGTCGGCTTTTCTAAACTGTTACCAATTCCAGATTATGGTTTAACAATTATCTCTTAATTTTTTAAGAGCACAAGATCGGACAGAATCATCTGATATTAAATAACCAAATTCTCTCAAACAACGAGAAAAATACATTCTTCGATCCTCCAACATAGTACGGAAAGTTTTTTTCACTAAATCTTCGCCATATTCTTCAGATATACGCGCAAAAGCACTATCAAAAGTCTTCTCGTCATCTGCTGGGATTTTCATAAATTTTACTATATCCAAACACAAAGCAGTCTTATTGACATTGTTACGATCAGGTTCCTCTTTAGAGGGCCTATCAGTATTTTCAGGAGAAATGATTTCACTGTTTAGCTTTTTATTGTTGTCACAACCTATAAAAAGAAATACAGAGAATAACAAAATTTTTATTTTCATACTCTACTTTTCGGTAATAAAAAGAAAAACATTTAAAAAAACCAATGAATCCAACCTAGGCATCAAAAAAAGATTTTATTTTTAAATGATTGATATTATTAACTTTTTACTTTTCATTATGTGGATTTCAGGACAGTTTTTCGCCGTTTTTTTTAGCTGACTCCTGACTGATTATTAAACACATATTTTTTATAATTTCTTAAAATAAGTGATTATTTGATCGGCAGGAATAGAATCCTGACTTTTCTTATCCAAATTTTTTATGGAAAGAGTGTTATTTTTTATTTCTTCAGGGCCAAAAATCAAAGCATATTTTGCGTTCATCTGCGAAGCTCTTTTCATTTTTTTTCCCAAGTTCCCAGTGGAACGCGGGTGAAACACAGTAAATCCCTCTTGTCGCAAAGCCCAAGCCAGTTTGATGGCTGATTTTTCAGCTGATTCCCCCAGAGGCACAAGAGCAATAGCCCGCTGAAGAGATGGTAGTTTTTCAATAAGAAAACAGATTCGCTCAATACCAGCACCCCAACCCACACCATGAACACGCTCCCCTCCTTTAGCCATTATCTCAATCAATCGATCATAGCGACCACCAGCCAAAACTGTGTTTTGTGCTCCCAATTTTTCACTGTTTGCTTTAAATTCAAATACACAATGGTTGTAATAATCCAAACCACGCACTAAATGGGGGTTGAGTTTCCAGGGGATATTGAGAGACTTCAGTCCGTCTAACACTTCTGTAAAAAAAGCTTTTGATCTTCGGTTCAAAAAATCCTGTAAAGGTGGAGAAGCTTGAATAATCTCTCTATCCTGTTCGTCTTTGGAATCCAAAATTCTTAAAGGATTTGTTTTTAATCGTCTCTTGCTGTCGTCACTTAATTTATTTTTTAGAGGTTTTAAATAGGCCAGCAAAGCTGATTTATGTTGATTTCGACTCTCCAGATCTCCAATACTGTTAATTTCCAATGTAAGCTCTGTTTCTATTTTCAATTTTTTAAAAAACAGCCAAGCCAAAGAGATACACTCAATATCCCCTCGAGGCATATCCTCTCCCAACAGTTCTACACCAATAGTATGAAATTGCCTCAATCTACCCTTTTGTGGTCGCTCATACCGAAACATAGGGCCTTGATAAAAAAAACGCAAAGGAAGATGTTGATGTAGATTTTCTGTAATAAAGTGACGAGCTACACCAGCTGTACCCTCTGGTCGCAGAGTAAGGCTTTCGTTGTTTCGATTTTTAAAAGTGAACATTTCTTTATTCACTATATCGGATCCCTCTCCTAAAATGCGACTAAAAACCTCTGTAAACTCAAAAACAGGAGTGGATATTTCTTGAAAACAAAAACGATCAGCCACTTTTCTGGCTGTTTCCACGATAAAGTTGTGCTTTTGTTGTGGTTCTTCCTTTAGATCTTCTGTTCCGCGGACTCGTTTTAAAGACATATTGTTAACTATTTTTGCAAGTTTTTGTTGAGAAAATCCCAATTCACTATATTCCAAAAAGCGGATAAATAGTTGGGTCGGGCATTTTTATAATCAATATAATAAGCATGTTCCCAAACATCACAAGTTAAAAGAGGAATGTTTCCGTTTTGAAGAGGTGTGTCTGCGTTCCCTGTTGATTGTACCTCTAATTTGCCATCAGAAGTTTTGACCAGCCAAGCCCAACCGGAGCCAAATTGCCCAAGAGCGAGAGTGGTAAATTGCTCCTTAAACTTTTTCACAGACCCAAAATGTTTTTCCAATTCATCAGCTGTTTCCTTCGGAGGTTCTCCTCCACCTTCAGGAGAAAGAGAGTTCCAGTAAAAAGTATGATTCCATACTTGAGCGGAGTTGTTGAATATAGCTCCTTTTGATTCTTTAATGATTTCTTCCAAGCTGGCTTTTGCAAAATCACTGTTTTCCATCAAGGCATTTAATTTATTGACATAAGCCTGATGATGTTTGCCATAGTGGTAATTAAGAGTTTCTTCAGAAATATGAGGACTTAAGGCATTTCTTGGATAGGGAAGTGCTGGTAAAGTAACTGACATTTTTTATCTCCTTTTTTAATATCAACAATGCTCTTAAGGTCAACAATGCTTTCAAAGCAGTTCTTAAGTCAAGTTTTATCAATAATTATTTTTATGAGCAGTCAAAACCCAGTCCCAGCCAGTCAAAACCCGGCCAGCCCAGAGCTAAGCTAGGCAAATTATTTGGAAACCGGTTGCTTTTCTGACTTTAAACAACCCGGAAGAACTTCTAAAATGATACTGGCTTTATCTGATAAAATCATCTGATTATTCTGTACAAAATAAACAGTTTGATTGATATCTTCCTCTGTCGCACCTTCCTCTTCTGAATTTTCCGGATCTTGATTATCTCCTTCTGTTTCCCCTAAAAACCGATTAGCTGATACTACAAGGAGATTTTGATTTTTGTCACTTAAGTTTATATACTCTTTTACAAAATCCAAAACATTGGAGCAATTTACATCCACATCCTCCTGTTCGAGTAGATAGTCAAAATAATCAGCAGAAATAGCTAAAGGAGTGAAAATAAAAAAAATAAGGAACAAAATTTTCATAGTTCATTTTTACAATATAAACAGCAAAAAAGATAAAGAAAAATTAACCCACTTGTAAAATTTACTCGTTTGTTTAAATTTCTTACAGTTTAAATAGTAGCCCGTGAAAAAGTATATTTTCTTAAGGAAAAAGAATGAAACATCTCCCTAAAACTCAACAAGATTCCCGTTTTCCCGGGACTGAAAAGTCAAGTTGTTAGCTTTTAGTCGAGTGTCCCATGAATTAATAAATTTTTCAAGCCAGACCTGTAATATCTTAATGAACCACAAACTTGACAATTATGTAAAAAATCCATAAAGTTTTTTTATTGTGCAAAAAGTTACCACCATTCTGGTGTTTTTATTCATTTTCACCTTCTTTATAGGATGCGGTTTGAATAGTGCCATTACTGTGAAGACTGGTTGGGGTGAGGAAATTATCCCAGGACATTGTTCCGCATGGACAGACGGATGTACGATTTATTGTAGAATAAAAGGCACAGACATAGAATATACCAAAGATACCATAAAAGAAAACTGTAAAAGTGAAGACATACATAAATCGCAATGTGTAGACGATGAACCAGAAAAATTAAAGTATTGCGATAACATTCAGATATAATTGATTAATTGTCGGCTGTGAAAAAGTATGTTATTTTCCTTGATTCCCGTTTTCAAGGGACCGTAAGCCAACAACTTGGCTTTCAGTTTCCAAGAGGGAACTTTCACATAAATAGATAAATCACTCACTTAAACAGAGGTTTTTCACAGAGGACTATTTATGAAAACAAATATGCAAAATTATTTCTTTTCAAAGTGGAACACAGAATTAAAAGAGTTGGAAAAACAGAATTTAACGAGAAAATTAAAGCTTAATTCTGGAATGGACTTCAGTTCTAACGATTATCTTTCTTTATCTAATCACCCCGGCATACGAAAATCACTTATTCAAGCTCTGAAAAAAAATCTACCCTTAAGTTCTGGAGCTTCAAGATTGCTCAGAGGAAACACCATCTGGCATGAAAAAACAGAAAAATTGTTTCAAAAGTGGATCAATCGTCCTTCAGCTTTGTTTTTCAGTTCAGGTTATATGGCCAATATCAGCCTTATTAATACTGTCTGCAAAGATTCCATTTTATTTTCCGATCAACTTAATCACGCCAGTTTGATCGACGCCTGCCGGTTCAGTGGAAATATTTGTCACATTTACCCTCATAAAAACACAAATGAACTGGAAAAAATGTTAAAAAAACACAAACACAAAAGAAAAATGATTATTACAGAAAGTCTTTTCAGTATGGACGGAGACTTTGTTCCTTTGGAGGAAATATCTGATTTAGCCTTAAAATATCAGGCTCTGCTTATTTTGGATGAAGCTCACACCACAGGTATTTATGGACCAAAAGGAACTGGCCTTTGTAACTCTTTAAAACAAAGGGAACATATTATCAGTGTTCACCCTTGTGGCAAAGCTCTCACCAGTAGTGGTGCTTTTATAGCTGGCCCGAAAGTTTTAAAAAAATATTTTATCAACAAATGTCGCCCTTTTATCTACACAACCGCTCCATCCCCTGTTTTGCTTTTCCATATACAATGTGTATTAAATACTTTAAAAAAAGAGCCTAACCGCTTAAAATCATTGAAAAAAAAAGCTATTTTTTTTAGAAAAAAATTAAAAGGTTTCACGGATATAAAAGAATCTGAAAGTGCTATTGTGCCTTTTATCACTGGCAGTTCAACCAGTGCCTTGCAAATGGAAAAAGCTTTGCAAAAAAAAGGTTACGACATAAGAGCTATCCGCTATCCCACTGTGCCGCTAGGAAAAGCAAGACTTAGAGTCTGTATTCATTATAATCATACTTATAAACAGCTAGAAAATTTATCCAGCCTCTTAAAACAGCTTTCAAAATCTTATCTTTCCTAATTCCTGGAAAATAACCTACTACCGTAACTCCGATATTATATCACGGGCATTCGGATTTGCACCTTTATCCAACAATAGTTGCATTTTTTTTGTACTTCTCGCTTGTACAGCCAACATCAAAGCTGTCTCTCCACGATTATTACGAACATTCGGATCTGCCATTCCATTTTCCAGTAATAGTCGCACTAATTCTATAGCAATATAGTTTCTTCTTATAGCTTTCATCAAAACTGTAGACCCATTAACATCACGAATATTTGGATCTGCACCTTTATCCAACAATAGTTGCGTTTTTTTTGTACTTCTCACTTCTACAGCCACCATCAAAGCTACCTCTCCGTGATTATTACGAACATTCGGATCTGCTCCATTATCCAGTAATAGTCGCACCAATTCTGTACTGCCAGCTCGTATAGCCCCCATCAAAGCTGTCTCCCCATCAGCATCACGAATATTTGGATCTGCACCTTTATCCAACAATAGTTGTATTTTTTTTGTACTTTTCGCTTGTACAGCCACCATTAAAGCTGTCTTCCCGCCATTATTATGGACATTCGGATCTGCTCCATTATCCAGTAATAGTTGCATTATTTCTGTATTTTTCTTTCGTACAACTACTATCAAAGCTGTATTCCCATCAGCATCACGAATATTCGGATCCGCTCCATTGTCCAGTAATAGTCGCGTTACTTCTGTACTGCCAGCTCGTACAGCCAATATCAAAGCTGTCTCCCCGGTATTATTACGCAAATTCGGATCCGCTCCATTGTCCAGTAATAGTCGCGTTACTTCTGTACTTCTCTCTTCTACAGCCCCCATCAAAGCTGTCTCCTCGCGATTATTACGAATATTCGGATCCACTCCCTTTTCCAATAATAGTCGCATTACTTCTGTACTGCCAGCTCGTACAGCCAATATCAAAGCTGTATTCCCACGGTGATTATCACGAGTGTTTAGATCCGCTCCATTATCCAGTAATAGTCGCACCAATTCTGTACTGCCAGCTCGTATAGCCAACATCAAAGCTGTCTCCCCATCAGCATCACGAACATTCGGATCTGCTCCCTTTTCCAAGAGCAACAACATTATATCCCTATATATTTCTTTGTTGAATCCATCGTTTTGTTCCAAAATCTCAACATACAATTTATTTTCAGGTTTCTGGAGTGTTATTGAATTTTGCAAACTCTGCTGTAACATATAATTTTTATCCAAAACCCTACCCCAAAAAGAACCATCCAAAGCCTGAGAAAGCTCATAAACACTATCAACAAGTTCAGAATCACTGAATCTCCTTATAAATTCTTTTCTGTAGTCTGTGGTGTTCTTCCAATTACTCATCTCTCCCAATAAAGCTTGCCTTTCGCTTTCTGAAAAAAATAAACCTTCCTCATTCGAAATAACCCTTTTAAAAAAAGAAAAATTCCATCTTTTCAAAACAGTCTGACCCTTCTCCTCTTCCTGTAACCTCGGCTCTAGCTCTATCAAAGTGTAAAAAGCTCGCTTTCTCACTTGAAAAGAAAAGTGCTTACTCCTCATTACAAAATATAAATGTTCCCTAGAAAATGAAGTGGAAAAACTAAAAACATCACTTAAAATTAAAAAATTACTTAAAAATTCCAATTGCTTCGCATCTTTGTTGGATTCCTTAAAAGACGATATCCGTTGATATAAAGATCGAACATTTAAACCCGAACTGGCAAACCTTTGCGTGGGAAAATCCCCAGGTCGTATCTTCACTAATTCCAATCTGGTTGCCCCTTCAAACTCCAAAAGCTCCAAATTACTGTATGCTCTGGAATAACCAGCAGATTCGAAAGACAAACCATGATCATGAGGATTAAAACCTATAAGACTTCTTTGCAACTCAGGAAGAACACTCGATTCCACATAATTATTTATCAAATACTCATTCGACAAACCATTTTCACCTCCTATCACCTTTGGCAGAGCCAACACATAACCCTGTTCCTGCATACTTAATCGTACCCCCTCCAATAAAGCTTTAAGTCTTTGAATATCCATATTCTGAATCTTATCCACAAAAGCTGTTTTGACTCTTTGACTTTCATGGTTAAAAGACTCTCCCAAGACCACAGTAATATGACCTGAAGACCTATTTCGACTATCTGTCAAAGTAAAGTAAAGAAAATTAGGGTCCAAAGCTCTTTCAAAATATGTATCAGTGGCACAATCTCCTCCCATACAGGACCTGAAAGGCGATTCCTGAAGAGAAAGCCTCCTTAGCCTTAAAACTTCTGTCCCCTCAATAGTATGAGGTTGACTGCGAACATCCTCCGTGATTTTCGATAACAGCTCTACATCATTTGGAACTTTGGCCTTTAAGCTTTCTACAAGCTCTGCAAAATGACCCATAAAACCCAACTCAAAAGCAATATTGTCTCTTTCAATTAAAATATTTCGTAAAGCATTCAAGTTTTCTTGTGGATTGGCATCCTTAAGTGCTTCCATCCACACTTTATTGCCAAAACCTGATGTATAAATTAAATCCACCATTGCTTGAGAAATTCTTTGTATGGTTTTTTCATAAGACCCCTCTGGTGAAGTTTCATTGGCTTTTTGTTCTGCATTCAAAAAATCAGATCGGAGCTTCGCTAAAGCTTTGTACAGAGCAATAACTCGTTCTCTGTAAGGCTGTTGGGGGTCTTTTATAAAATCCCTCAGTTCTTTATTTAAGGATGTGGTATCGAGCCAAGCTATAAAATCTTGCCTTTCCTGTTTTCTTTTTTCTCTTAGAGCTTTCTTTTCTGCTTTATGGTCTTCCTTCCCACGGAACATTTTGATCCAAAAACCCAGGTTCTCCTCTATATGAAATAAATTGTTCTGTATCCGATTGCTTTTGCTCTTGAAAGATGTAATAAAATTTATAAGGCTTTGGGGTCTTTCTTTTCTTACTGTGGCAAACTCAAAAATATAGTCTCTTAAAGGAATTTTGGAAAGAGACGGATAGTCCGTCAAAATCTCAAACACAGATTGCAGACCTACGATTCTGCCATTTTCAGGATAAGGAGTCCAGTTTTTAAGATAAAACTTAAAGAGATCATCTTGTCCTTCTCTGAGAACCAGCCCCCTAGTCATGGCCTCTGCAAAGGAGCTTGGATTGGAAAACATCTCTCCAGAATCAGAAAACGCCTCCTCACAAGACATTGCGTAAGACATTGATTGAAAAAAAAACAGCAGAAAAGCCAGTAGAAAATGATAACTTTCAAAATTTTGAAAACGCATAATGTATTATATATGTAGTTATGATTCCAAACAACCAGAGACCTTTAAAAAAGATATTTTCATTAAAAACAACAAATATAATGTAAAATTTACATAGTCTCATCTTTGACAACACATCTTCTTTTGTATATTTTAGAAGATAGAAGACCGTAATAAAAATCGACAAAAAAGTCAAAAAGAATGAATTAACAATTCACCCTGTTAAAATATGAAAATTCGTTATTTTTTTTTAGTATTGATACTATTTATCACATACCAAACCCTCGGCTTTTCACCACAACACACAGATCAATATACTTCCAGAATATTTACCCCATATATGACTTTTAACCTGACGACACGAGGAATATCCTATGAAAACAAAACATCTGCTGATTCAAAAAGCAACACAAACACAACAAAAAAAATCGCCCAAACAATACAAAGAGAGTTTATATGGACCGCTTTTAAAACAGAAAGCTTTGAAACTCAGATGACAATTCGCTTCGTCTGTGATAAAAAAAACCAGATGAATATTTATTTGACAGATCATGGTCAACCGGATTTTGTAAAAGAATGGCAGGCCATAGTCAGAATGGTGACAGGAAATTTTCCTCCTTCGAGAAAAGGATACAAAAAAATTATTTATACAGGGAAGTTTATGAATGATGGGAAAACATTGCCCATAAGGCAAAGAGACATAAAATATTTTTTGGAAGAGCTGAATATCTTACGCACACAGGTCTTTAAAAACAAGGAAATGGGAATAAAAGAATACAATGAAAAAATTAATTATTGCAATAAATTGCCGAAGAAACGGCAACAATTATGTTACAATTCCGCTAGTGGCTATCAAGTTAAAGAACCTCACATAATAATATGGATTGTCGCTGAGGAGATCAGACATCCTGCTGGAAAGTATGGAGTGTTTGATCCAAAACCTCTTGAAAATCTGCAAAACCTACCCTGTTATTAAGCTGTATGAAACTAAAAACACAGGAATATAACTTTGATGGGCTAATAGGCCCTACTCACAACTACGCAGGGCTTTCTGTTGGCAACAGAGCCTCCATGAAAAACAAATATAAAATATCTCATCCAAAGCAAGCCGCTCTGGAAGGTCTGGAAAAAATGAAATTTCTCATGGATAAAGGCTTCAAACAAGCTCTTTTGCCTCCCCAAGAGCGACCTGCTCTACATTTTTTAAGAAGTTTGGGGTTCACCGGGCCGGAAAAAAACCTCATTCAATCTGCTGAAAAAATATCTCCGGTTTTGCTGGCCAGCTGTTATTCCTCCTCCAGCATGTGGAGTGCTAACAGTGCTACAGTTTCACCTAGTGCTGATACACAGGATAATAAAGTGCATTTTACTCCTGCTAACCTGCAATCTTTTCTCCATCGCGCTTTGGAGTCAAAACAAACTGGTCATATACTCAAAAAAATATTTTTCAATTCCGCTTATTTTGTACATCATCCTCCTTTGCCCCCTTCCCCTGCTTTATCAGATGAAGGGGCGGCAAACCACAATCGTCTTTGCGCAGATTATGGTACAGAAGGGGTAGAGGTGTTTGTGTATGGCCATAACGGTTTTTCCACCACCCAACAACACACTCCTAAAAAGTTTTATCCCAGGCAAAGCCGATTTGCTTCAGAAATAATCATTTTTCAACATAAATTAAAACCTCAGAAAACCATTATAGCTGAGCAAAACCCTTCTGCCATTGATACTGGAGTGTTTCATAATGATGTTATTTGTGTTGCAGATCAAAATCTTATTTTTTACCATGAACTGGCTTTTACGAACACAAAAAAAGTTCTGGAAGAAATAAAAGACAAGTTATCCCCTACACCTTTAATGGAAATTCCTGTTCAAAATAAGGATATTTCTTTAAATGAATGTGTGTCTTCTTATTTATTTAATTCCCAGCTACTTCCAACAGGAAAAAACAAATGGATGTTATTGGCACCCAAGGAGTGCGAAAAGAACCCTGTTGTTAAGGAATATCTGGAGTCTCTGATTAACAATACAGGGATTTATGAAGTATATTTTATTCCTATTCGGCAAAGTATGCAAAATGGAGGCGGGCCTGCCTGTCTGAGACTGAGAGTTACGCTCAACTCTGAAGAGGAAGAAGCTATCCACAAAGGGATTTGTTTAAATCAGAATTTGTATGAACAGATTAAAACCTGGATTGAAAAACATTATCGTGATCACCTTGAACCAAACGATCTTATGGATCCTCTCCTGATAACAGAAAGCCAAACAGCCTTAGATGAACTTAGTGGGTTATTAAACCTGGACAATATTTATTCTTTTCAACAAACCCGTACAAGCCATATATGAGGTTTTTGCCTTCCTCCCTGAAAAACTGAACCTCAGGGCAGGTTCTGCCTCGCCTTAAGGTTAAGTATCGGTAAGAGAGCTTCTCTCACCGAAGATTAACTGCATAAAAAAAACTAAAACTTTGCAATTTTTTTTCCGATAAGTTAAAATGAAGGTTAAAAATGTCTTAATAAATGAAATTATCATCAAGGAACGCAAAAATGAAAATCACAGAGGTAAAAATCATTATTGTTCCTAATGAAGAACGGCTGAAGGCATACGCCAGCATTATCTTTGATAATTGCTTTATAATAAATGACTTAAAAATCATACGTACAGATGATAAGTTGTTTATTGCCATGCCAAGCAAGAAACATAAAGATACATTTCGTGATATTGCCCATCCTTTAGACCAAAAGACCAGACTTATGATCCAAAAAGCTGTTTTTGACAAATATAAGGAAAAATTAAATCCGTACAAATCCGATCAGTTCAAATCAGAAGTGGGCACAGTTCTGAAAAACACTTGATTTTTTTTAAAAATCACAGATATTCTTAAGCTAAATCAATTTTAATGTCCATTCATGGTGTTTGCAATTTTTGATGGGGTGTCGGCAAGTGGTAAGCCAACAGGTTTTGGTCCTGTCATGCGTAGGTTCGAATCCTACCACCCCATCCACTTTTTCTCTTCTGGTGGGCAGATTTTTGGTGTTATCTGTGTAATAAAGGAACTTGAAAATAATGATAAACACTTCTCACTGGTTTAAGACAGCAACCACTTATAAACCTGGTTTATCTGTTGAAGAAATCAAAAAAAAATACTCTCTAAAGACTGTGTATAAAATGGCCAGTAATGAAAATCCTTTGCCTCCTCCTGAAAGTCTTTTAAATGTTTTACGGGAGAAGTTAAAAACCATTAACCGCTATCCGACATATCTTCGCCCTGCTGTTAAGTCCGCCAGCCAATATTATCAAGTGGAGCCGGATTATGTCATTTTAGGCAACGGTTCCAGTGAATTAATTGATAAACTTATGCAAATTTATGGAGAACCTGATACTTCTATTTTAATTTCGAAACATTCTTTCCCCCTTTATGCTTTATGTGCTCAAACACATCGTTTGCGTGTACATAAAGCAAAGATGGAAAAAAACCTCAAAGTCAGTGTCAAAAATATACTGTCCATATTACAAAAGAATCAAGATATTCGACTGATATTTATCAGCAATCCAAATAATCCAACTGGTTCGTATATAACTCACTCAGAATTGGAAACTTTGCTTTCTGAAACAGAGAATCAAAAAGTACTTGTTATTTTGGATGAAGCTTATTTAGAATACATCCGTGCCAAAGATTTTCCAAATGGAGTTTCTTTATTGCACAAATTTCCGCATTTGGTTCTGCTAAGATCCATGAGTAAAGTTATGGGTATTGCGGGTTTGAGAGCGGGGGTTATGTTGGCACGACCTTCAATAACAGAAATTATGAAAAAAGTCATTTGCCCATTTAATATAAATGCTTTGGCTTTACAAGCAGTGTCTTATTGTCTGTCTCATTCTGACTTTAAGCAATACATATCGGACTCAAAGCACTTGGTATGGAAAGGTTTGGATTATTTTTATCATGAATTTGAGAAGATGGGGTTGGAGTTTTATCCTTCCCAAGCTAATTTTTTGTTATTTTCAACAGGATTATCATCTGTTTTTTCAGATCTTCTAGAAAAAGGGCTTATTTTACGCCCGATAAAAGAACCTGGCCTAGAAAATTTTTTAAGGATTAGTGTGGGATTACCCTCTGAAAATGAAAAAGCCATTTCTTTTCTTCAGCAAATAAAGATCACATAATCCCTGTTAAGGTTGAAGCTTTTCGACTGCGAAACACAAATACGGCTGTAGAATATATTTTTCATTGGGTATCATCTTTAATCTAAATATTTTTTGCTAGGAAAATTAACTGAGCAGAAAGCCAATGCGCTGGAAATACCAAGTAGCTGAACACACCCGTAACAAAAAGGGCAATTAAAATAAAAAAAGTGTAAGTTTCCCACTGTTCCAGTCGCCAATTCCATTCTACTGGTAAAAACCGGGCCAGCACTTTTCCTCCATCCAAAGGATGAAGAGGTATTAAATTAAAAAAACACAGTAAAAGATTGATATAAATAAAGGCTTCTAATGTAGTGCCTAATACTGTCATGTAGAAATTGGATAAAATGCCAACAAACAAATATAACACTGCCAAAAGAATCGTCCCTGCCAAAGATAAACAAAAATTGGATAAAGGCCCTGCAAGCGCAATCCAAAACATATCATTTTTTGGATGTTTAAGAACAGAAGGATCAACAGGCACAGGCTTGGCCCAACCAAAAACCGGTAAACCGGTAAAAATGGACATAAGCGGTAAAATAACAGTGCCTAAAATATCTGCATGCACCAAAGGATTTAAACTCAGTCGGCCTTGATCCCGAGCCAAGTTGTCCCCTTTGAGGGTAGCCACCCAAGCATGTGCCCACTCATGCACACAAAGCGAAAAAAGCAAGGGGATATAATAAATAAAAAATTTTGCCACTAGCTGGTAAGAAGATTCTGACATAAGCTCAAATATATATTATATAATCCCCCGTGAAAAATCTGTTAATGTACCTGCTATTACTTAATTTTTTTATAATTTCCCTGGAAAATAATTGTAAGGAGCAAAAGCTGAAAACGCAGACACAAACTCCAACAACTCTTTTTTTTTCAAAAAGAAAATGAAATATCAAAATCAAGAACTGTTTTTCAGTTTTTTGATCTCCTCTTCAGAAAGACCTGTCATCTCAGAAATAAAAGAAAGCTTTAATTTGTTTTTTAGCATATTAAGTACCACTTCCTGACGACCTTCCTGACGACCTTCCTGACGGCCTTCCTGACGACCTTCCTGACGACCTTTTTGCATACCTTCTTGTATACCTTTTTGTATACCTTCTCTTAGACCTTTTTGCATGCCTTCTTGTATGCCCACTAATTTAATCTCTTCTCTTATGTCCATATAACCTCCTCTTTTTAATAAACTTCTTTCTATTGCCAAATGCTCAACTCTTTTCCATAATTCAACACTCACTCCACCCGCTGACTTCAAATAATCCACTGCACTTAATATCAAATCCTCTCGCTTTCCCGAAAAACCTGAAAACGCAGACACAAACTCCAATAACTCCGGCACACTCTTCTTTAAAAACCATATCTTGCTTAACAATGCTAATGCTCCACGGCTTTGAATGTTTGGATCCTTTAAAGCTTTTTGAACTTGTGGATCATGGGTGTCCAGCAATTTCAACTTGTAATCTAACATACTTTTACGAAAGGAAACAGGAATTTTATTAAAAAACGGTCCAAAAATTGCTTCCTGAAAAGAAATAGGCCAGCTCCAAGGCTTTTTTCCATGATAAAACACAATGGGAATAACAGCTATAATGTTGTCTGACTTCCGTTCATAGAGAAGAGTCTGATAGGATAAAACCTGCCGGAAGAGGTTTTTATTGTAAGAGGACTTGTGTTCCAGAAGGATACAGAACTGAAACTTGGCAGAAGGGTTGTCTTTAAGAGCGACTGTAAAAACCAAGTCTGCCCTTTTATCTTTTAAACTGTCTTTTTCCACTTTTAAAGTATCCCAGTCGCAGGCTGAAAATTCTTCTGGAGATAAGACCAGTTTAAAGATCTCTTTGGCAAATGCAATTTCTGAAAAAAATCTTTTAAAGAATCTATCGTGCAGATTATCCAAAGTCTTGCCTGCCGACACTGCTATTATTTTTTTCGCCTTTGATTTTTTCAATAATTTTTTTTGAACTTTGACTGGTTGTTTCGTCATAAAGTTACCCTCCTCTTTGTTATGTTGTTTCACATTTTTACACCATAGTTTCTGAATAATGAACAGGGATTTTTATAATTGCAAGGTTTTAAATGAAGAATGTAAAAGTCTTATTGCTCATACCCACCACGCGACGAGGTAGCACCTGACACGAGAGGCGACTTTGAGCACGCCACGCAACTGAAAGACACACGCAGTGAAAACGCGCATATTTGAAAAGGATACTAATCCTCATATTCCTCTGTAACATTTGTAACCGGAGCATCAATAACACCAGCTTTATCAAGAGCTTTTAACTGGTTTTTTATATCACTTGTGCGATTTCGAGCTATTTTTGTATCTTTTTCTTTTATTTCAAAAGACACTATCCTTCCCATATTATGGATAGGAATGTAAGGGTCATATTTTTTCCTAATATCATCTGCTTTGGATTCAGAAGATGCAGTAAAATCAAAAAAATACTTATAATATTTATCCATAACTCACTTTCTTTCTTGATTAAAGGAGATGGCTATAGGAGTAACCACCACCAAGGATTTTAATCTTTAATAAGAGAATATATAAACACTATACTTCTCGCCATACTTTTTTTCTCCACCTAAACCGCCTTTATATCTCTTTTTGTCAATATAATATTTTTCAATCTCTTGAGCCTTTTCATAAGTTAAGCCACTGTATCTAATTTTCCAATCTGTCATGTATGGATATTTTAACTTCCAATATGCTTTCCTTTCCTCAACATCATGGGTTATACCAACTCGCTTTACCATTATTTATCTACTTTGTTTGAATTAAAAAATGAATATAACACTATGAGTTTAAAAGTCAAATAGATATTACAAAATGAAGAATGCTGACCAGAAAATGTACACATTTTACAAAAGATACTAAAAGCCACTGATAGTTCACCTTAGGTTAGAAACATTATTTTTTGTTTGGATAGTATTTTCTTATGAAACAACAACCGAGGCGAACCCGGAAAAAGGTGTTTGAAACTGAGTAAGCTGACCTTTATACACTCTGGCTGATAATTTCTGAACCTGATCCTTATAAACGTATGCCCGAATGTCATACTTCCATTCCTCACCAGAAGGATCAATGAAAACCGCCGGAGGTACTATTTCCTGAAACACTCCCGGTTCTTTTGTCACACGATCAAACACTTTCCGTGAAATGCTTTTTCCCCTATACACAGATTTTCCCCCATACCCTCGCAAAGGCTTAAAAAATAATTTTTTTCTTTTTTTCCACAGTTCTTCTACAGGAACAGAATTGATAAGAGCCGTAAAAGGAACTGCACTTTGTATTCGCGTTTTTTCCTCAGAACTGAGATTTAACTGGTTTAAAAACTCCTCAGACGACCATTCACAAAGACGCGCTTTATCCGCCAATAAAAGATACTCTTTAGGGTGAGGGGAAATACAACATATTTGATTTAAAAAAGCTTGTTTTAAACAAGGCAGGTTTTCAAAATAAAAATCTGTAGAGCGGTTATAAAGCATTTTCACAGGTTTTTGGTGAGAGTCCACCAATTCACCTTTAGAGTTGATATTCAAACTTTCTATTTCCTGCAAGCGACAGGGCCAACCCCAGCTATTCAAAAGATCTTTGTACATTAAAAATTCAATATACATTTTTTGAGTTGTGATCTGATGATCCACGATTAAAATTTCCGAAGGAGGAATTTTCTGATTTGAAAAAAGTCTCCACTCGTTTTCAAAAGACTTTCTTAAACGCAACAGCGTGGTCAGATAACCTACTCCCTGCACCTGATCAACTAAATCAGACACCAGATAACCTGAAGAGTGAGTATTGACTTCTATCAGCTTTAATTGTCTTGTCTGATCCAAATGAAAATCATAAGACATTAAAAGAGAGGAATCTAAATCTGGTTCTTTTAAATAAAAACTATTTTCTGTCTGAATATTTCGCGCATAGCTTTTGAGATGTGAAATTTTATAAAGTATCTTTACCAAGTCACTTATTTGATTCACTGTATTTTGTGAAAGAGCTATCAAAAAAGGTGAAATGGGCGGGAGATTTATGCCCGTTTTTTCCAAAAACACGGATGTTTTCTTATTTTTTTCAGAAGATGAATATTTTGAAACCCCGGAACATTCAAATACATTTCTCTGGAGATTGAACTGGGCAACAGAGGGGTATTGCTCATACAGTTTTTTTCCATACATTGTATAAAAAGATTCATATTTTTTTGTTTCCAAAATGACAATCCTTAACAGCAGTCAGTCGGGCAGGAAAAATCTGTTAACATACTGTTATTACTTAATTTTTTCATAAAAAGTTTAGAAAATAATTGCACTTGAAGTCCCCAGTACAGGTCTTTCAGTTTTTCCATACAAAACACCTTTATCACGAGCTACCAATTCAGCCAATCAATTTATTGATATTGGTTGCTTATGTTTTAAAAGCAGTATAAAAATAAAAAATGATTCACATAAAATATTCTTTATTTTTATTTGTTTCACTGAGCTTGGTGCTCAGTTTTTACAGCACTGGCGCGGAAAGCCAGTCCTTTCCACAAATCCACAAAACAAATTATTACCAAAATCTTTCTGCCAAGGCTAATCAAAATGGAAACAACATTTTGTTGGCTAAAACAAATTATTACAAATCCGCTCAAAAATATTTTACAGAGCGACAAAGACCCCTTCGTCACTATTTGGATTTGGGAATAGCCGTGACTCTGATTGAATCTTTTTATCCTTTTGAAACAACCGCCTACCCTTTTACCGCTTACATAAATTACCGAAAAGAAAAATGGGGCAACACAAAAATTCCGATTATTTTTTCCCTGCACTATGAATCCATTTTTAAACAACACTATAGGACTAGGATACATACTTTGGCAGGAGTCAGATACCCCACAAGTCACGACTTAAGCCTCTTTCATGTTGAATTTTTAGCTGGGATATCTTTTCCTTTTAATTTTTCCTTTAAAGCAGAAAAATTAGCCTTGGAAATGCGACTTTTATTTACACATATTATTGGTCCTAAAGCCGGTGCTCACCGACTTTATCTTCAATGGGGTGCCAAAGCGCATTTAAAACAACAATTTCGATCTGGCCTTGTAGTACATCTGGGTCTGGATAATCATCTTTAAAACCTCCAAACCAAAAAGGATACACTAACCTCTGAATATGTTGAAAAGCAGGACATGTAAAATGAAACAAAAAGAAAGAAGCAAAGCACGAGAGCTGGCACTAAAAATACTTTTTGAGCAGGAGTTCAACAAAAACTTAAATACAGAGAGCCTCAATCCTTCTGACATAAATGAAACCGCACAAAATTACGCCCAAAGCTTATTGAAGGGAATAAAGACGCATCAAAAAAAAATCGATAGCCTCATCAGGGAAACCAGTCAATTCTGGACAATGGAAAGAATTTCCCTGATAGATTTAAACATTATGAGAATAGCTGTTTATGAAATGCTCTACTCTACTCACCCCGTCCCGTTTAAAGTATGTATTGACGAAGCTTTGAAAATGGCTAAAACTTACGGCACAGAAAATTCTTCAAAATTTATAAATGGAAACTTGGACACAATATCTAAAAACACAAAGGAGCTTGGCTAAAAGAAGTAAATACAACACTCCGGTTACCAGTAAAGCTATAACGAATTACTTGTTCAAAAAAGCAACAAAGAGAAAAAATGAACCAAAATTTACAAATTATTTCCCCTTCTCAAGCCTTTAAAAGTGGAGCTGACCTGTGGATCTTAAGCGATCCAAAGCATAGCTTCTGGAACCATAAGATAAACTGGCATACAGGTTTTCTCCTGCAAAAAATCAAGTCACAAAAAATAAAAACCATTTCCTCTAAAGCACAGTCCAGCCTAGAGAGTACCCATAAAGAGTTAACTGAACATTTAAAAAAACTACCCACACAGAAAAAACAAACAGAACCAAATATTTCAAACTGGAGAAATATCATAAAACCCTTATTACCAGATTTTCAAAAGGAACTACCGCAACCTTGCCCAATACTGATAGAAAGTTCATTTTATTTTCCCAATTTATGGATTTTGGAGTTGCCTTATACTCTCAAGTGGTTAAATACGGCTTACCGGATATGGCACTCTTTAAATTGCCCCACTTTACGCATTTTTACACCTCAACCCATAAAAGCGGAAGACATGGAAAAAAAATGGTCAAGCCCTGCAAAAAATATTACCATTCAATATGTGATTGGAAAACCACCGAGTTGAAAATGAACCCCTTTTTTACTTTACATATTATGTCAGACGGAACAGGAGAAACTGCTTCTGCTGTCGCACAAGCTGTTCTGGTTCAATACAAACAAGACCAAGTGAATATTATTCGTCATCAAAATATTCGCACAAAAGAACAAGCCTTGTCCGTTATGGAAAAAATACAAACCGAAGGGAAAAGCTTGCTGATTTACACAATGGTTCTTCCTGAAATACGAAAAGTTATTCAGGAAATTTGTTTGAAAAAAAACATAAAGGCTATTGATCTCCTTGGTTCTCTCTTTAAAAGTTTTGACGGAGTATTAAAAAGCAATGAAGAAAAAAAACCGGGACTGCTCAGAAGTGTAGATGAAGATTATTTTAAAAGAATTGAAGCTACTGAATTTTCTCTTCGTCATGACGACGGAAAAGCCGTCAAGCGACTGAAAGACGCAGACATTGTACTAATAGGAGTCAGCCGAACCAGTAAAACCCCTTTGTCCATTTATCTTAGTTTTAAAGGCTGGAAAGTGGCTAATGTACCTTTAGTGTTAGGCATCCCCCTTCCGCCAGATCTGACAGAAGTGGATTACAGAAAAATCATTGGACTGACCATCGATATAGACAATCTAATAAAAATTAGAAAAAATAGATTGAAAAAATTTGGCTGGAATTTTAATCGTGAATACGCTGACAAGGCTCATATCCTGAAAGAAATGAATTATTCTAGAGAAATTTTTGAAAAACACCGCTGGCCAGTAGTTAATGTCACGGACAGAGCTTTAGAGGAAACTGCTGGAGAAGTTATCAGGATTATAAAAGCCAGAATGGGACTTTCAGGAGATCAGTTTTTCTAAAAGATAGATGAGTCTATCTTCTCATAAAAACCCCTTGGCAACGAGCACTTGCGGATCGACTGATATCCAAAAACCGATCGTAAAAATAACTGCGCCAGCTTTCTTCAGGAGCTTTTAAGTTTTTAAAGGCTTCTTTCCATTCATTCAAACTGTTTTTTTGTCTGTTTACATACTCTCTCCAGTTTCTTATGTCTTTTATATGCTCTCTCAAACCTTTTTTATAAGCAAGATAGAATAGACCATAAAGAGAGTAATTAATAACAGCCCACATACCAATAGTCTTCAGGTTCAGATACTCAGGAGAAAAAGTCCATACAGAAAGAGTTACAAACAAATAAGTGGTAAGAAGAGCTCCAAATGTAGCAGTAAAAAGATAGTTGCCCACTTTATTAGGTTGATTTGGCAAAGGAGGGTGTTCTGTCAACAAATTCATCAATTTTTCAGATGTACGTTGCATAGTCTGTATATCCCCTTTTTGAATTTCTGGAAAATTATAACTTTTATAATCTGTCATTATTTCCGTATGTCTCTGCAAATCATGGTTCACACCACTTGTAAGATATTGACGCAACAGATTTCTCTTCTGGGAATTTTTGCTATAGAGCTCTATTATCTCATTTACAGCTGATCTGTATTCCTCTTGAAGACTCTCTTGTTCTGTATGAACAGCTCTTGAAACCCTAGACAACCTTAAGCTCAAATCATCCATCTTTTTCTGATTCTCAGCTAGTTCGTGTCCATTTAACCTAGCACCTCCTGTAATAATATCCCAAGGCCAGCCAAACATCCACTGTCCAGCAAAATGGTAAAGAAAAAAAGCAAGAACAGCATCTGTAAGCCCCTGCCCTCCAAGAACCATCCGCAAAGACACCATCAGGGCAAGAGTCATTTGTATAGATCTAAGTCTGGAGACATAGTTTCGAGACATCACTCCACCCAAATTGTCCCCTTTGCCTCCACTACCCAGATAAGCAAATTGCCTTCCATAGTAAGTGGCCTCACCTTGGGGGTTTGGTCTTATCTTATGAGTATGCCTTTCAAAAGGCTCATAAAAAGGTTCATGAACCTTGTGTGCATCTTGTATAGCTGTTGTTTTTTTGGTAAAAGTCATAGTTCTTTGTCCACCCGATATAAAAAAGTGAGCAATCACATTTAACCACACTTCATTAAGATGAGGTTTGCTTGACCAAGAAAAGTTGGCGTCATTTACGGCCAACTGGCTAAAATGCTCCAAACCAAATTCAGCTCGTTCTGTCGTAAGAAGAGGGATAAGAGACACCAATAAATGATCTGTTGCAAATTCTGTTATCACCCTGTTTGTCACAAAGTCAGAAGGAACATTTTTTAATAATTCATGTTGAGCTCTATTCAAACCAGCCACAGACCGCCAACTCAGATTTCTCCTCAAAGCATGAATCAGTCCCGTATTTCTAAGGTTTCGCACTTTTTTTCTAAAATCAGAATGAGATCGAGCCTCCTCTGCTAATTCTTTAGCTTTTTCATAATAACGAATTATCATCTCTGGTTCCAATTCTGAAATCTCTTTTCTTATGTCCATTTCACCTAGATCCTGAATTTCTTTCATCAAATTCTTCATCACCCAAATCATTTCCATTTTTAATTTTACATCATTATGAACTGTCTCTAAATCCTGAAGATTAAGAGAAGAAGTTCCGTATATAATAATTTGTTCAGGGCTTACTCCTGTTTTTCCTGCTACAGATAAACTGGCCATAAGCCAAGCTATACTTTGTATCCTCTGATTTTTTGCCTGTGCCACATTTTGTAATTGCCTTTGTCTGTTAAAAGATCCATTATACCTCCAGTGTGGTTTTTGTATTCCAAAACGCACAGGTTCTTCAAGTTTGGCGATCTCCCCAATATCTGATTTTGGATCCACTTTTTGAAGAGGATTAAGCCCTTTTTGAATCGCAGAAAAAAAGTGAGGCTCTCCGAGAAGCCAAGCCAAGTAGTTCCAAAAAGGGTAAATGGTATATGCCACTATCTTCATTCCCATACCAACAATTTTTTGCGAAATATCCGTATGACCCCACTTATTTATAACATCTTCCATCCAACCTGCTGGATGGTATACCTTTCTGATCAAGGAAATATTTTGTGGAAATATATTTTTTATTTTTTTCATAAAAGGGATGGATACAGCGGAAAGGGCTATAATAGCACCTGGTAAAAATACCATCATTGTTATTAAATTAGGAAGAGAGGTTACTTCATAATGAGTAAAACTTCCACTGTAAATTAGATTACGAATCATAGGAAACAATTCGTTAACCAACTTGATAAAGGTTTCAGGAAACACAAAACCACTGGCAATACCCACAGCCATAACGGAAGATATTTTATGCTGGTAAGCAAAGGCCACACCTTTTTTAAAAGAACTGGTGATTCCTGCCATAATTCTCAATGCTGTAGCTCGTACATCCTTTTCTCTCTCAAATTTTTCTTCATCTTTTTTATAATAATCAGCAATTTCCTTGGTGGAAAGCAATGTGTCCTCAGACGGCTGACCTTCCACATTTTGCTCTTGCAGGCGGGCGGTTATTTTTTGAAAAGACTCATGCCATTCCTGAAAAAGCATAGTGTCTCTGGGAGACATATCATCCAGCTGTTGCACTCTGGCTTTAACCCCTTCACTAGCCTGCATAAATTTCTGGAGAGCTGGCTTGGTAAAAAGAGCGGATAATATGCGATCCAACATGGTTTTAGGATCTTTTGCCCTCAGATTGTTTGTCTCCTCCTCAAAAGCTTTCAAATCCTCTGCCCCCATTAAGTGGGGTGCCACTACTTTTGTCATAATATCCAACACTTCATAATTCAACTTCATCCAGCCTGCAATTTCCGTTCGTTTTAAAAATTGCACTAAATGTTTTTTGCCATCTTTATCCAAAGCAGAAATCATAAGATCCCCGGCTGTAAACAAAGAGTTCTCTTGAAAGTTTTTGCCGATATTATTTATATAATTAGGCACAATATCAGGTGGACGAATACCGCGGTTGATAAATTCCAAAGAAATTGAACGATCATCAGAAATAACTGATGTATTTAATTTGTCCATAGGTATTATTCTGGAAACAGGCACAGGGGCTAAACCCAAATAAGCCCTAGCAAAAAACATATCAACTAACATTAAACCTCTTTTTTTATCCAAAATAGCAAGCACTTCTTTATCATTCACATAACCTATTATATCCATATCAGGAATATGCTGGCGAAGCATTACGGTTTCCTCTGAAATACCTTCAAAAGTCAGTATCCTGCTCTCGCTATCATATTTAACACGCACATCTTTGAACACAGTATGTATGGGCCGACTGGAATAATCGTTCAAATTAATAACCTGCTCCACCCTCTCAACAACTTTTCCCTCCTCAGCAGAAAAATGATACTCTATGATTTCCGCTTTTTGATCTGCCAAAAGAAAATTATCTCTTTCCTGTTTAACCTGTGGATTGTTCCTTAAGTATTCCCTTTCATCTCCGGACTCAATCGCCACAGCCAAGTCTATAATATCCTGAAAGCTTTTGACTGTTTCAGGGTTTCCTATACTTACATTTTTTCGAAGTTCCTCTAATATATTTTGAATGGGGTTATCCTCAATAGGTTTTCTATTGCTATTTTCTTCTGAAGAAGTGGATACAGATTCATCAATGCTTTTGTTCTCCTCCCCAGCTGAATAACCTAAAGAAGGCATAAAGCAAAATTGTATGCTAAGAATTATATTTAAAAATATTTTAAAAAATTGTTTCATCTCCGTATCCTTCGTTACTTAAAGTTTTCCACCTGACGCCAGTACACCAAAGCTCAAAAAACATCAGGATTTATTTTCACTTTCTGTTAAAAGCACCTCCATAGTCTTCCCCTCTTTCCATTCTCTCCTTCCAATCAGGGCATGCAGAAGTGGGCCAGTTCTCACAATGATCCCAACCCGGTTCCAAATACTTATCTTCAATAAAAGATTGAACAGCCGGAAGAGCCTTAGACCAAGGCCCCATTTTTTGAGACGGGAAAGGAGTATTATAATTAATAGGTTCACAAGTTTGTGGTCGCGACCAATCTGGCGAGCGGTATCTTTCAGGATGGGCTTCATGACTGCTAGGGCCGTAATCCGTATTTCTTGGAAAAAACCAGTGATACATACTACTTAAAATACCATTCCTAAGGGAAATACCTTTGATATGGAATTGGCAGGACCATTTAAACCAGTGTTCATTAGCCACTCTGGCTAAACCATCCATAGCCAGACGCCATTCCCGCATTGTCTTGCCATTGATAGTCAAATCCAAAAGATATGCACGTTTTTGCTTTAAAGCTAATGGATCCTGCTCTGGATCCTCTTTAGGATCATCGGGATTGCCATAAAAAACATAGTCGTTAATCCATGAGTTATAACATGTTGCACACTCAATACACTCTGATCTGTCTTTATATTCTGCTCCTGTCATTTCCGTGTATCTTGCCTGAAAAGATCGATTCCCCATTGCTCCTCTTTCAAAAGGGAGTTCATACCAATATTCACAGTCCACTGTTTCCAACAGTTCTTCCTGACATTCTTTTTGATCATCAGAATCTTTTTCCAACTGCGAGCAATCCTTAAAAGAGTTAATCGGTTCATATTCAAACTGGTTGTCTCTCAAATCCAGCATCAATAAGGACGGCATAAGATGGAGCATAACTGGAAGGTTCATTAGATTATTGCCTCTTAAATAAAGCTTCTCCAATTTTTTAAGGTACCAAATATATTCGTCAATATATTGAATAGAGCTGTAAGATAAATCCAGCTTCGTCAAATTACTTAAACAGACAATTGCCAGAGGTATTTCATTTCCTTCATAACTGTTATAGGAGGCGTTTAATGCTGTCAGCTCTTGTAAGTGGTGACAAAGCTCAGGACCAAAATTACTGATCCCTGTATTGGAAACATTTAATTTTTTTAATCTAGGAAATTCAAAAACAAAGCGCGGAAGAGAAGTCATCTCAGGATTATTAGATATATCTAATTCCTCAAGAGATGAGAAAAGAACACCAGATTCTTCACCGAGGATTTCCTCCACAGATTCCTGTTTGATATTTTCCACTCTCAGAGTTTTAATTTGAGATATTTCATCAGTAGTAACAAGAGAACAATTTTTGTTCAGACGAGATTCAATAGCTGTTTTAAGAATATCTGGAAAAGCACATACAATCTTTTCACCAGTAGTCTCTTCTGGGACTGGTGGTGCTGTCGCCGGAGCTGGTGGTGCTACTGTCGCCGGAGTTGGTGGTGGTGCTGTCGCCGGAGCTGGTGGTGCTGTCGCCGGAGCTGGTGGTGCTACTGTCGCCGGAGCTGGTGGTGCTACTGTCGCCGGAGCTGGTGGTGCTACTGTCGCCGGAGCTGGTGGTGCTGTCGCCGGAGCTGGTGGTGCTGTCGCCGGAGCTGGTGGTGCTACTGTCGCCGGAGCTGGTGGCTTTGTCTCATCTAAAACATCAGGTTTATCACTAAGGGAATCAGAGGGACTTCGCGTACAACCAACAGCTATTAAAAATACCGATAAAAAAAGAACCTGGATAATAAAAGAGGTGTTAGTGGATTTGCACCTTAAAACAAATTGATTAAAAAAACTACAAACTGACTTTGTATAAATAGTGGAATTGATATTGAATTTCCATAACCAAAATTTAAAATATATTCGTTTTTTCACAAAATATTCCTCTATAGCAAAATAAAGAAATATATAATATAAAAACCTCGAAAAAAATATAAAAACTTATAATATTCTTTAATATTCAGTGAAAATCAAAAAGATTGATGAAAAAATTACACGCTCGATAAATAATCAGACAGGAAAAATCCATTACTCAAATAATCGGGTTTGATGATTCTTTAAACTAATGATAGCTGATGAAGCAATTTCAGGAGCAATTTCATAACCCACACTGTTTCTTTTTAAATCTGCTGAAACTTTGCAAGTCGTTCCACTTCCTGCAAAAGGATCCAACACAGTTTCCCCTATATAACTAAAAGCTTTAATAATTTTATAAGGTAGTTCATAAGGAAAAGGGGCTACATGGGAACGATGGTCTCCACTTTTTTCCGGCTTCATTTTCCAAACATCCGTATTCTTAATACTTAACCAAAAATCTTTATCCAATTTTGACATTTCTTTTTGTATTTTTGTTAAATGACCATATTTACTAAACCCTTTTTTGTCCGGCTTGTTAAACTCCAAAATAAACTCGTGCATATTATTAATTAAAATGCCTCCCGGATAGGGATAAGTGCCAAAATGAGCTTTTACTCCGTTTGTCTTATGCCATATAATATCTCTTTTAAAAATAAATCCTATGTCTTCCATAACCTCTATTGTTCGACCCACCAAATTTAAAGTTCTAAAGCCTTTTTCTGTTCTAATAGGCAAGTTCATAATATTTACAAAAGCTTTCCGGCCAGGTTGGAGTGTTCTAAAAACCTCTTTCCACACCATTCCGATTTTTTCAAACCATTGATTAAGATCATGCACATTTCCTAAATCTCCCTTAATGGGCTGTTTGGTATACATTTTAGCGTTAAAATACGGTGGGGAAGTCACCATTAAATGAATGGAATCATCTGCCAATTCACTCATATTCATGGCGTTTTTTATATAAATTTTATGTGAAGTATTGTGGATCCGTAATATAGCTTTTTTTATTGTCTTGGTTTTGATTCTTTCTTTTTTTGTTTTAAGCTTTTCTTTTTCATAACTTTGTAAGTCTTGCAATTTAAATCGTTTTTGGCCACTGGCAGTCATAACTTTTTTAAGTTTCTTTTGCTTAACCAAACCATGTAAATTTTGAACAGTAATCCCCAAGTACTTTGCCACCTCTATTGAGGATAAATACTTTCTTTCCTTATAATCGTTCATAAATTAGATTCTCCAAAATGGGCAATACACCATACTCAATTATTCAATTCTCTCTGAAAAAATCGTTAATGTGCTATGGCTGTGATTAATCAGAAAAAAATAACAAGCTCTTTCACAAGCGACTATTCAGTTACCTTTTTTTTGCTGAGATACAGAATGCAACAAATCCTTGGAAAATATAAACTTTACAGCAGAAAAATCCAAAGTCATTACCTCTTTACCAATACTGCTTACAACATATACAAATTGTTTATTTTTATCTCCACGGTTTTTTTCAAAGGGTTCACTCAATTCCAGCTTTAAGAGAGTCTCCTGCTTCTTGTTCTTTAAGATCAGATAAGCTGTTTTTTTGAATTTTTTTTGGCGGAAATATTCTTTTGCGGAAAGAACAGGTATCCTGTTAAAAATCTTTTCCAACTCTTCGGGGTTTAATTCTGTCACTTCTAATTTATCAGTGACTTTCTCATTAATATTTTTTTTTGCACCATCATCCAAAGCAGATGCCAATAAACCATTTTCCTGCTCCATACCTTCCTTCTTACTGGTTTCGGTTTTGCGCCTTGAAAGCAAAACCCATTTTTCTTCTTCCTTTTTTAACTGAACATCCAGACCATAACCTTTCAACTCCATAAAATACACCTGATCTTTCTTAAATTGAAATGGCTGACGATGATCTCTTATAATTTTCTCTGTCAAAAGAATTTTTTCTCTTTGTTCCTTATTTAAAGCAAAAATATACTTTCTGTTGGATATGAAAGCATAAAATTTACTTTTGATTTCAGGACTGATTTTAACGAACCAACTTTCGTTTTCCTTGAATTTCAATTTTAGCTCTATGGCTGGGGTATTGAGTTTATATTTTTTTCGGTTTTTTTTGGTATCAGGATAGCTTTCCTTCATCAGAGTCACTTTTAAAAGATCAGACCAATAAGATTCTAAATCAGATTGTGACAGAGGAAATAAAGAACTCGATTTCTCATCCCATTGCCATTTGTAGTGATCAAAATTTAACCAAGCTTTAAACAAGTTGGAAGTATAAACCATACCCGTAGGATGCACCTTTTTATTCAAAAGTTTATAACTGCGAAAATAATCTTCATCCCTGTTTGTCAAATTGGCCCAGGATACATTCCCCAGTAAAAGCTTTTCCCCTTTTTTAATATAAAGCTGACCATCAAATGCGCTATAATTACTAATATGCAATTCCAATTTTTCCTTTGATTTCTTTGTTATTTCTATGGATTTTACACGCTCAGCCAAATCATATTCTTTCCAATCCACATCTTTTTCCTGAAGTATTCTGATTTTTTCCGTTAGCAAATTTTCCAGCCAATCTTTTGTCAGATCTGCATCTGCTATATCTTCCACCGGAGAATCAAGATACCAGTCGTCAGCTTTTCGAAATACATGAATTTTTGTGCCTTTTTTTTCAAGGGAAAAGCTCTCTATTTGAGAAAGCTCCAAAGAGGGAAAAACAAGATCTTTTTTTTCAGCCAGCAATATTTCTTTTTGCGATTGCTTATACTGATAAAACGCAAACCCTGCCGTAACAGCCACGACAACAAAGTAAATAATCCTTTTCAGCCACTTTTTTTTATTTGGAGTAACTTTCCTCATTGTATTAACTCGTTTTTGATATTTTTTTAAGACCCACTTCTGCGAAGCCAAATAATAAAACTAAAAATAAAAAAAATTACAGGCATAGCAACAGCATAAGCGAGCGTTGCTTTTTTATCAAAAGTTTTTAAAAGCAATTTCGTTGCCTTAAGCCTTTTGGGGCGAATACTCACCAAATCCAATTCATCCACAAGATAAGAAACTGTATTTAATATTAAATCTCTGTTTACACCTCTTGTATTTATAAGCTCATTTGATAAAAAATCGCTATCTCCAAAAACAGCTAATTTCATGGAAGGTGCTTTCTTCTCTTTATCTGATTTTTCAACTTCGTCTTTTTTCTCAAGCTCTTTATTTTTTTCGACAAGCAAAGCCACAGTATGAGAAGAAGCTTCACCTTCTTCCGGGTTTTGCTTTAGATCAGCAACAGACACAGTTCTTACATTTGTTCTAACCAGTTCTGTAAATGAAAAAGCTCCACTATCAGAAATTGTCTTTAAGTCACTGGCTATATAAAAAACAGACATAAGTCGTTGTTGGAAAGATTTTGTCACAGGACTTGAACTGTCATAATGGATACCTATCGTGGATAAAACACCCAAGCCCAAACTGCCTGCAACACCATCCATTATATAGCGAGAACGATAATCAACCCCAAACTTCTTAAGAAAATCTTTTAAATTATGTTTTTTATCCGGATCCAAAGCCACTATCATCTTACCACCTTTGTTCAAATACTGCTCCAACCAATGCAGTTCCTTTTCCAAAAAAGGAATATCAGGACCGGCTATTATCAAAACAGACACATCTTCAGGAAGTAACCCATCTGTAACAAAATTCCATGTTTTCACTTTGAAAGATGAACCTGCCAATGCTGAACCAAGCTCACTAATGCCTGCGTTTGTTTGTTCCGATAATTCCCGCTCACCGTGTCCAGAAAGAAAATAAATTGTGTTTTCTTCACGCCGAGTCGCTTTAATTATGGCGGTAGTTATTTTCTCTTCATCAAAAGGCACTGCAACCAGTACTTTTTTACCTTTATATTCTGTAAAAACAAAAATATCCTCTTTTTCTTTATTAGATAGTTCATTTAAATATTCCTGAGCCAGTTTGTTTTTCAGATGAACATCATAATAATAATCTTTTATCTTGCGACTTCTTTTTTTAAATAAAAAAAGATTCTTTTTTATAACTTCTTTTTTTTGTTTTCCCACAGAGCCTTTATAAAATACAGTAATACGCATGTTGTCTTTTAAGTTGTCCAATATTTGAGTTGTTTGTGGTGACAAAGAGTTGATTTTTTCTTCAGTAATATCCACTGACTTTTCGAATCGCTGGCTTAAATACGCCAAAGAAGCAAAAAACACCAAACCAATTAAAAGGGAAATCCCCATAGACATCCCATTTTTAGCGGTTCTCATAAGCAAAAGACTTAAATAAAATTTATGATCAATAATCAGAGAAAGCGCAATCCCCAGGATAAATAAAACAAAAAAAATACTCAGAACCGGCAACCAGCCCCCTAAAACAAACATAACAGTTGTTATAATAATAAAACTGACAACACTTAAGCCCAATGATATTTTGCCAAGCAAGCTCATTTCACTCTCCATCGATAAGATTCAACCACTCTTTGTGTCATAAATATAAAGAAAGCCATTGCGATAAAAAAGAATACGATACTACTACTCACTATATTTCCACGAAATAAAGGGTTCAAATGTTCAAATACAGAAAGATAATTTGCGATAGCGGAATAAACCGGGTTATCAAAAAGCAATCCACCTATACCCAGAAAATGCAAAGCAATAATAAAAATAACACCTAAAGAAACACTTAACATAACAGAGGAGGTAAGCGCGGAGCTAAACAAACCGATAGCTGTATAAAGACCTGCCAACAATGCAATGGCAAGATAGCCACCACCTATTAATAACTTAACATTAAACTCGGCAAACCAGCTAGTGCCAAAAGGATACAGAAAAGATAAAAAAACCAAGATAAGCGCAACAGCATAAGCCGCAAAAAATTTGCCAAGAACAATTTTTGTGGAAGTAATAGGAGCCGTTAAGAGGAGATCAAAAGTTCGTAATTTTTTTTCTTCAGCAATCAACCTCATAGTAATTACAGGAATAATGAACAGCAATAATAAATGTGTTGAAGATAAATGGTTCATAAACACGGTTTCATAAATGTTGACACCTCTTTGTGCCATAACAGATGGATCAAAGTATTGCACTCCACCAGCTTTACTTGCAAATTCAAATAACTCCCTGATAAACTTAAAACTCCATATTACGCAACAAAATCCAGTCATAAGAAAAAAAACCGGACTGAAAAAAATTTGTTTAAAATCCTTGTTAAATTGATTGATAAATTGTCTCATTCTTTTATTCCCTTTTATAGTTCTTTCTGTGCAGTGTTGTTTTTTTTATCCGAAGTAAGTTCAAAAAATACATCCTCCAAACTGAAGGATTCACTGATTTCAATTAAACCTGCTTTTTTTTCAATGATTTTTTTGGCCACTTGTTCATTTAAGTCACTTCCCGCACCAGCACTCACCATTAAAGTAAGCTTAGAACCTTGAGATGAGTTTACATTTTCAATACCTTTCAGATTTTTCAATTCATCGACAAGCTCCTCTGAAGCTTTTTTTACAGTCACAGCTATTTTCCTGCGACTCTGTGATTGTTTATCCCTTAGAGAAGCCAAAGATTCTTGAGCAATAATTTTTCCCTCTTTAATAATGATAACACGATCACAAGTGGCCTGCACTTCAGACAAAATATGAGTGGATAAGATAATAGTGTGTTTTCCTTTTAATTGAGTGATTAAAGATCTTATTTCCATAATCTGATTCGGATCCAAACCCACAGTAGGCTCATCTAAAATCAATATTTCCGGCGAACCAATCAAAGCCTGTGCCAAGCCAGTCCTTTGTTTAAAACCTTTTGAAAGATTGTGAATAAGACGATGTCGCACTTCCGTTAATCCCACTTTCTCAATAGCGGAGTTAACCTGCTCTTTAACTGATTGCTTTAAACAACCTTTCAGATAAGCCACATAATAAAGGTATTTTTCCACATACATATCATTATATATAGGAGGAACTTCTGGCAAATAGCCTATTTTTTTCTTGATTCCAACAGGATCTTCAAAAATATCTTCCCCGGCAATTTTTACCTCCCCTGAAGTGGGCACCATATAGCCGGTTATCATTTTCATCGTAGTGGTTTTACCCGCACCATTTGGTCCTAAAAAGCCCACTACTTCCCCTTTTTCAACCGTAAAACTTAAATTTTCCACCGCAGAGCGGGAACCATATTTTTTAGTAACTTTATCAACAGATATCATCTATTACTCCATTTAATTATTGGCTCGTGAAAAAGTATATTTGCTTAAGGAAAAAGGATGAAACATCTCCCTAAAACTCAGCAAGATTCCCGTTTTCACGGAACTGAAAAGCCAACAACTTAGTTTTTCAGTTTTATAAACAAGCTTTTTCATGGACGACTGACATATAATGAGTAAAAGTGTATGTAGTTTTCATATTTGTCAAGTGGAACTTAAAAATTTTTATAAACAAAAATGCTTTTTTTGTTTTATAAAAACCTATTTTCTATGAAAAACTACCGTCATTTTATTATTTTCACATTTAGGAAATTCATCAAAATCAAGATATAATTGCTCTGTCTCCAATTTTTTTATAACAGCCTTGGGATCATCTCCAGCATAAAATGACCCTGAAGGAAGAGATTTGAACTGCATTGTCAAATCCGTGTCACAATTTTCGCCTTTTTGAATCCGATAAGACCCTGTTTCGTCATCAATAAAATTGAATCGAAGAGAACTCAATAGATAAGTATAGGAGCCTTCAATAACCACATCACATTTTAATTTTTTATTTTCTTCCGTCTGTTTTTCACCACTCGAAACAAATTTTGCAGAAATATCTAAATCCGGGTAAGTTAATTTAACTTGGTTGTCACTGTTAAAGTCCAAAATATACTTTTCTTCTTCCTTAAAAATATTCTTAAATATACCAGCATTGTCCTTAAACAAGCATTCCTGATGCTCCACCTCCCATACCCCTATCAAACCTGTAGGAGGACTACAGTTTATCAAAAAAAACACCAGAAAAAACAGATAAAAAACCTTCATTATGGCCTCATTAAAAATTAAAACTTCAAATTTGAAGTTTCAGACGACAGTGGAAACAAGACATTTATTCAGAGAATCAGCTAATTCGGAATAACGATTCTTCTTCCTGCAATAAGAATGGATTTAAAATTAAGCTCATTTTTTTCCATTAATAGCGGAAGAGAGACATTATATTTCCTAGCTATTCCAATCAGTGTTTCCCCTTTTTTGACCATATGAATTTTTTGTGAAGTCTTATTAGAAGAACTCGCTGGTTTTCGCTCCTGACTGTCTATCAATTTTAACACTTGTCCTGGATGAATGACAGAAGAGGAACGTAGACTATTTATTTCTTTTAGCTTACTCAATTTGAGCCTGTATCTTTTAGAGATAGAGTTGAGGTTTTCCCCCTTTTTTACTACATGAACACTAGCTAAGTTGTACACTCTTCTTCTTTTTTTTGTTCTACTGTAATAAGGCAATTTAATTTTTCGCCCTGCACGCAAAATTGTGCGAGGTCTCATTCTATTTAATCTCCTGATAGTGGAGACAGTGGTTCTGTTTCGGCGCGCCAAACGATAAAGGGTATCTCCCCGACGAACACGGTACCAATAATGATTGGAATAGACAAACGCAGGTTTATTCATGCGACACTGTTCCAAAACAGAGAGAGTAAATGGCTGTTTGCCAACAGGAATACGCACTACAGTTTCTTCTTCAATAGGCACATATTCACCACGGTAACGAGGGTTCAGACCTTGAATTTCCTCATAAGAAACTCCCAACTTTAAAGCCATTTTTTTCAGACTTACCGGATAGTGTAGTTTGATTGTATCATATTCGAGAGGCGCTTGATATTCCACATTGCCAAAACCATATTTTGTGGGTTCTTTGCTTATGCGAACAGCTGCGATAAATTTTGGAACATAATTCGCAGTTTCCCTTGGTAAAACTCTTTGCTCGCTTAATTTCCAAAAATCTCTTGTATAATTTTGAATCACCACGCGACTTATTCTATATTCACCCGCATTATAAGAAGCCAAAGCCAAGTGCCAGGATTCAAAAGCGTTATACAAATCCTTAAAATACTCTGCCGCGGCGCGCGTAGAAAGTACTGGATCACGCCTCTCATCCACATAGCTATTCACCTTCAACCCGTACCTTCTTCCTGTATCTTCAATAAACTGCCAATACCCTACAGCATTAGCGAAACTGTGTGCTTTAGGACTAAAGCCTGACTCAATCATCGCCACATACACAAGATCTTCAGGCAGATTGTATTCTCTTAATACATTTTTCATCATGGACACATAACGGGAAGACCTGCTTAAATAAATCTCCATCCGCTCCCGCCCTCTTGTCTGGAAATAATGAATCCACTTATCCACTTGTGAATGATCAGGCATTTCAATTTCACCATGAGAACTCACATAAGGCTTGCTTAAGTGCTCTTTAACCTTTTGAGAAGATTCCTCTTTTTTTGAAATATGATGCACAGGCAAATTTTCCTGCACAGGTGGATTAAAAGCAGATCTTTTAAAAGACTGACAAGATACCAAAATAAAAAAAACAGACAAAATAATACTTATTTTCATAATAAACACCTTCCCAAATTTAAGCCTTTTTCAAATTATTCTTTATTTTCATAACACTTTTATTTAAAATTCAACAAATTTCAAACTCAATTTCCTTAAGTGTGTTTGCCCAAGGCACAAAGTGACATCTGTAATTGAACATACTGTTTCAGAGGCTACTATATAAAGCCTAACAAAAAAAATAAAATCCTGTGAACAAAAAAAATAAAAAAATCTTCTATATTATGAGCTTACACACAATATTACCCACCAAATGCACATTTTTTTATATCTTAACAGATATAAGTCTTGATACTGTGCAAAAAAGCTATAAAACATATTCTGTGGATATTTCCTGAATCAAATCCATAATTTCTTTTTTTAAATCTTCCACATTTTTCCTGTTTCTGAGAGTTTTAGCAGTTTCAAAAGAGGCAAAGCTCAGCTGTTCCGCACGAGACACCAAAGCTTTTATTTTCAGTTCATACTTAACTCTGATACTGGGATTGATGTTTTTCAGCAGTATATCCCAGTTTTTAGCGGTTTTTTCCTGCCCGGACAATTCAGAGAAGAAAAAATACATTAATTGGTTCAACTCTATTCCCGACTTTTTCCAGTTTGCCTCTTTTATAGCCTGTTCCACTTTTTTTAAATTTGCTGTTAATCGTTTTTTTAAAGAGGTTTTATCTTCTTGAAAGAAAAAAAACTTTACCAAACTTAAAACAAAAAACAAAAAAAGCAACCCGTAAACAAACTGCCAAAATACTTTCCTGTACTTTAAAAATTGGGAGTTTTGCTCCAAAGCCAACGGAGCTATTTGTATATTATTTTTACTCTTGCTTTCGTCAAAATTTTGTTCTGTTTTTTCAAACCTCTTTTTTGTTTTGGAATCAAAGTAAATGGCACTATTATCCACAGAACTACCAGGCACATCCACCCCTGCAACTTTCAACTTAAAAGAAGGCAAAATATGTGTTTTATAAATTCCCAAATGAGGATCAAAAGAGCTTAATTCAAATGCAGGAATGACAAGATCACCTGTTTTTTTGGGAATCAAAATCACTTCAAAGTTTTTCACGCTTTCCGAAAATGAAAACTTTTGGGATTCTGTTGTATCATAAATTTCAAATGAGTCTCCAAAACTTAAATCCGGCAAACGAATCAATCCGGGGTGACCCGTACCTTTAAAATTCACTTTATAGATTACTGGCTCCCGAACAGAAACCACTTTCTTGTTTATATTGGCTGAAACACTGAAGTCCCCAACAGCTTCCGTGAACAAATCCCCCTTTCCATCCTTTGGCAAAGGCAAAACTTTTATTTGTTTTTCATCACTAATGTGAGACATGGGTTTAATATGAGACAGGGTTTTTGAAAGTCGTCCAAAAAAGAAACCACCAATAATAACACTGCTTATTTTCACAGGATCTATAATCAAAGTGCCTTCCCGAATGGGAAACAAAGCAGAAGAAATAACTAGTTTTTTCCAATATCTTTTTCCATTCATATCCACTGACTGAGGAGAAACAGAAGGAGGTTCTCCTGGAGCGGTAATGGACTCCACCAAAAAATCATTCAATTTCGCGTAGTCCAATTTGGTAATGTTTATATTTTTGGTATGATCACCAGGTACATAAATAAACCATTCAGCGATAACCATTTCTCCCAAATATACAGTATCTTTCTTCACTTCCAGCTGAAAAATAACATCCTCTTCTCTAACAACCCCTTGAGAAGGGGGCACACCCTGTATATCCTCATCACCAAATAAGCCGGGATGTATAAAACGTTTCATATTGCCAAAAGGTGACGAAAACGGGCTGGAATGTCCGCGAGGTTTCACTTTAGAAGAAACTTCCACCTCCAAGGGAGGGGTTGTGAATACTTTTCCATCCACTATAACCTCTATAGAACCAATTTTAAATTTTCCCTCTTTACCAGATTTTAATGTGTAATAATAAAATTTTTTTCTTGTAATATCTCCATCTATAATTGAAAGACTACTGCCACTGGTTTGGTGGATCAAATAAAAATTGTTCAATCGAGGTAAACGAGGAGGCTGTATATTTTGAGCGGATTCATATTCTATTTCTAAAGTTAAAGTGAAAGAAGACTGAGGAGCTACTACACGAGGTTTAATATAAGCTCTTACCTTTGTCTCTGCCAAAGAGGATACAGAAAGCGAACTCATAAAAAAAAGAACTAATACGAATCTTATATTTTTCAACAGATATCTCCAAGACATATAAGCACTACCAATCTTTTTCAACCACTGGATGCCGTTTTCTTTCCCGTTGCTGACGCTCTCTTATATTTTTTTCCTGCTCCAAAATAGCTTTTAAAATAACTTCCGTTTGCTTTTGATTCAATTTCTGGTTACTTCGATTGCCAGCCTTAAAGTTTCCATACTCTCTTTTTGAATTTTTATTGAAGGGATTTCCTTTATGTTCCGCTTTTTCCTGATTCCCTTGCTCTCCCCCATTCTGCGAGCTTTGGTTTCGTTTCTTTTGCTCTTCTTCTCTTTCTCCCTGATGACCTTGGTTTTGCTCCTGCTGTTCCTGCTGGCTTTGGTTTCGTTTCTTTTGCTCTTCTTCTCTCTCTCCCTGATGATCTTGATTTTGTTCCTGCTGTTCGCTCTCTTTACTCTCCTTTTGTTTGTTATTATTCTCTTCTGACTCCCCTTTTTCGTTTTGGTTATCCTGATTCTCCGGCTTTTGTTCTGCACCTTCTGATTTGTCTTTTTTCTCTTCCTTCCTATCTGCGTTTTCATTCTTCGAAAGGTTGGATGTTATTAAAAGCTCGATATTTGTTTTTGTTTTCAGGGATTCTGGATTCAAATATAAAGCCTGTTGATAAAAATTCAAAGCTTTGTCAATGTTTCCGGTTGTAACAGCACTTATGGCAGAATTAAAAAAAGTTTTTTCTTTTAAATTGGAATTAGAAAAGCCATTACCGGACAAAAATATTCTCTTCTGTTTACTCTTCTCATCCTCCTTTATCCTGTAGGAGAAGTTTTTAGTACTCATTAACTTTCTTGTAAAAGTATATTCCTGAATAGCCTTTTCCGGGTTTTCCCACAACATATAATTAAAAGCTAAATTCATGCGGTATAAAGGAGAAAATGGTTGTTTCCCCAAGGCTTTGCGCCAGCTATTTTCTGCTTTTTCATATTTTTTTTGAGTCATCTGGAAAAGTGCTCTATTATTTATATTCCAAAAAGGAACAGAAAATAAAACCGTAAGCATAATGACAATGCTAATCACAAAGAACCAATCAACACGGGAAAATAGCCTTATTTTTGGTCTCATGGTTTTTTCTCCAGATAACTGTGCCATTCTTTCAAAGGGCTTTTTCTTTTTTCCTCAATGAGAAAATACAAAATGCCAAAAAAGAAAGCTGATAAAGCGAAGTATTGGTACCATTCTTTATATACATTTTGAGAATAAGTGGAAATAGTACCTTCTCCTATTTTTTGAATATCAGAGTACACTTTTTTTATAGTACCCCTCCCAAGAGACATGGAATAAAATGCTCCATCAGTTATATGAGAAATTTTTTTCAAACTTTTCTCATCAAACCGAGAAATAACAACATCCCCTTTTCGATCTTTTTTATAACCTATTTTGTTTCTCTTCTTATCATAAACCGGTATCATGTCTCCTTTTTGGGTTCCAAAACCCAAAGTAAATACACGAATTTTTCGATCGGCCAAATGTTTTACCATTTCGAGAGTTTTCTTTTGATTATCCTCTCCATCGGAAGCCAAAATAATGATTCTGGAGGAAGAATCCGGTTCCAAAGCACTCCCTCTTTGAAACGCCTGTTCGGCTGATCGAAACGCGCTAACAAAATCTGTTCCTTGAATAATATGTGACTGAGGGGATAGAGATTTCAAAAACAGTTTTAAAGCGGAATGGTCCAAAGTCAAAGGAGACACCAAAGTTGCCGTACCAGAAAAGGAGATTAACCCTACCCTCTGTCCCGAAAGCATTACAATAAGTTTGTCCAGTTCTTTTTTCATCACATCAAGCCGGCTAAAACCACCCATATCTCTTGCCAACATACTGTTTGAAACATCAGTCAAAATCATAATTTCCGCTCCCTTTATCCTCACATCCTGTTTTTTCTGCTGAGATTGAGGACGAGCTAAAGCCAAAATTAAAAACGAAAGAGCTATCAATGTGAAAAAGTACCTAAAAACGCGCTTGCTATAAAAACCAGAACCAACTGTGGCTTTTAAACAAGAATCTTCAATATAAGCTCGCAATAGTCTTTCACTGCTTTTTAAACGTAAACTAAAAAAAATAAATAGTATTGGTATAAAAATCAGCAAATATAAGTATTCAGGATGAGCAAACATCATTTTTAAATAATCCTTCTTTAGTAACAATATTGTTTATTAAACCACTTTCCAAAAAACAAATAAAGAAAGCAAGAGAGATAAAAAATACAATATCAGGGCTTTCTCCAGAAAACCCGAAAACAGATCTTCATATTTTTTCCACTCCACCATTTCCACGGTGCTTTTTTCCAATTTACTTATTTCCGAAAAAATAACTTCCAACGCTGATGAATTATTGGCTCTAAAATACTGTCCTCCGGTTTCTATAGCAATTTTTTTCAACAACTTTTCATTTATCTGCGTTTTAATCCTCTGATAAACAGTTTTCTTTCTTCCTCTGTGATCCTTAATTTCCCGGGGGATTAAAGCCTTTCCAGCCTGTCCTCCCACACCAATTGTATAAACCGTAATGGCATATTGCTTGACTATACCTAAAGCTGTTTGCGGACTGATTATTCCCACATTATCTTCTCCATCGGTCAAAAAAATAATCACTTTACTCTTGGCCGACGACTCCCTTAATCTGACCACAGCATTAGCCAAAGCTACTCCTATAGCCGTTCCAGATTTAATATAGGGGTTGTAATGACTCACCCGTACTTCATCCAATCCTTTCAGCAATACCCCATAGTCCAAAGTTAAAGGAATCTTCGTGTAAGATTCTCCTGAAAAAACAACTAAACCAACACGATCATATACAAGCTCCTTGATAAAATTCTTAATTACTGTTTTGGCTGAATTAATTCTATTTCCTGGAGACATATCCTCTATCAGCATGGAGTCTGAAGTGTCCAATACAATAACAATATCTATCCCCTCTGCGCTACGGTTGACATGAGTGTCTATTGTTTGAGGGCGAGCCAAAGCCAAAATCAATACAAACAAACTTAAAAATTGAAAGAGGGCTGGCAGTTTACTGAGTTGTGCTCTCAGAGTTTTACTGAGTTTTAATTCACTTAAAATACTTACACGAAAAGCTCTTGTTCTTTTTCTACCACCGAAAAAATAATGCAAAAACAATATGGAATAAGGAATAAACAACCAAAAAGCTTCAGGAAAACTCCAATACATTAAAAAAACCTTTACTGTTGCACCTGCTCTACGCAGGAGATAGCCAACTCCCGGGCCATATCCAAAATTTGTTCATATTCCTTACTGCCTGTTTTTTCCCCGGCAAGTTTTTCCATTTCTTTAAAAAAACCTAAAATGTCACACTTATCACAAATAGATGGGTAATACTTTTTTAACTGTGCGACAATTATTTTTGGTTCTGTGTTTAAAGCAAAAATAAAAAACTCATTTTCCAAAAACAAACGAAAATGTGTATCCAACTCTTGTATAATGCCTTTGTTTTCCTCACTGTTTACATGTCTAACCAATAAATTCAGCTGACTGACAAACTCCCGAAAAGAAGTTTTGTTTTTTAATCTGTTATTCACTTCCTGTATCTTTTTTTTTCGTTTAATATACAATCGTGTTTTAAAGAAAATAAATACCAACAAACTCAATAAAACAGCTACACTTAAAGGCCAATGCCAAAAAGGTAAAACCTCTTTCCAGGGACCATAAGGAGGATATGGTTTTATAGTTTCTTTTCTTTCCGGGGGAATAACCGACTCCACTTTCCAAGAAAGCTGTTTTACCCTAGCTATTCCCTGATCACTGACAAGAGTAAATTCCGTATTATAATCACCCGGCTTATAGCTTGTAACCTTAAATGCTCCTTTTCCTGGATAGATATTAGTGGTCTCCAATATAACGAGAGAATAAGGCCCTGGTAAACTTTGTTCCTTTGTGTGACCTCCTACATTTTGATTTTCCTCGGCTGATGTTTGATTAAACTCAATATGAACCGGGGAAGACAATAAAATGGAAAGTGGCCACTCACAATGCAGTTCAAATACATCTCCAACTGTAAGTGGTTTTTTCTTTTTTTTAAATCGGCATACGATTTTTTCATCAGAAATATTCAAATTTTCCATATAACATATATCCTCAAATATGTATCCTCAGATTCCATTTTCAAACTAGTTACCTTTCCCTCTTTTTTTTGATAAACATTATAAATTGCTTAAAAATATCCTGATCTGTATACACAAGAAAATGATCCACACCGGATTGATTTAAACTTTTTTCCACTTCTTGTCTTCTGTTTTTTATTCCTGTTTTATATTCTTCTGCAAATACAAAAGAGGAAGTGTCTACAACCCTTCTTTGTCCCGTTTCTGAATCTTCCATTTCCATTAAACCCAATGCGGGGATTTGAGTTTCAAACGGATCGCAAACAATGCCCGCAACCACATCATGTCGCCGGGCGGTTATTTTCAGTTGTTTCGCAAAAGAAGAGGATACAAAAAAATCACTGAATAAAAAAATATGGCAACGTTTTTTTAAGACACTATTTAAAAAATCCAATGCAGGAAGGATATCCGTTTTGGCTGACTTTCTTTTGAAAGAATAAAGGTCTCTCACAATTCTTAAACTGTGCTTGGAACCACGAAAAGGTGGTACATAATGTTCCACACGATCAGAAAAGAGCAACAAGCCCACAGCATCCTGATTTCTCTGGGCACTCAGCGTGATTAAAGAAGCCAATTCGCAAGCAGACTCTCCTTTAAAACCTGTTGTTCCCATATCAAAAGAACCACTTACATCCATCACCACCATAAAAGTAGCTCCTTTTTCCTCCTCAAAAATTTTTATATAGGGTTCTCCCAACTTGGCTGTCAAAGGCCAGTTGATAGCACGGGTGTCATCTCCTGGCACATATTTGCGGTAATCAGAAAAAATCATACCCTGCCCTTTAAAAGCAGATCGATAACCTCCCGCAAAAAGGTCTTTTACCCGCTTTCGCAGTTTTAATTCAACCAACCTTACTTTTTTAAGAACAGAATTTGGAGCCGTCAAGACACTCTAACCCTTCTGATAATTTGATCAATAATCTGATCTGAGTCCATCTCTTCCGCCTGCGCTTCATAAGATAACACCAGCCTGTGCCGTAATATAGGATAAGCCACTGCTTTTATATCATCAGCAGAAACATAATTTCTTTCTTTGATAAATGCACAGGCTTTGGCCGCTTTTGGAAAATTTACCGTAGCCCTAGGAGAAGCCCCCAGAGAAACAAAAGGCACCATATCCATCAGACCATAGTCTTTTGGTTTCCTAGTGGCCATAACCAAGTCCACAATATAGTTTTTCAGTTTATCATCCAAATACACCTCATCCACTTTTTTTCGAAAAGCCACAATATCCACTGCGGACAGGACAGGCTGAACAGAGGGTTCATCCAAAGAGGACATACGATTTAAAATCTCCATTTCCTGACTGCGCGTGGAATAATCAACTTTCACCTTGAACAAAAAACGATCCAGTTGCGCTTCCGGGAGATTATAAGTCCCTTCCTGCTCGATAGGATTCTGAGTGGCCAACACTAAAAAAGGCTCTTCTAGGCCAAAGCTGTTTTCTCCGATGGTAACCTGTTTTTCGGCCATAGCCTCCAAAAGTGCGCTTTGCACCTTAGCAGGTGCTCGGTTAATTTCATCGGCCAACAAAATATTGGTAAAAACAGGCCCTTTTTTTATGGAAAAAGCCTGGCTCATGGAGTTGAAAATCATAGTTCCTATAATATCCGTTGGCAGAAGATCTGGTGTAAACTGAACTCGTTTGAACTCCAAAGAAGTGACCTGAGCCACAGAAGAAATAGCTAGGGTTTTAGCCAAACCCGGGACCCCTTCAATAAGAATATGTCCTCCTGTCAACAAGCCAATAAAAATACTATCTAGCATTTCCTGCTGACCCACAATAACTTTTCGCACTTCCGCCATTGCTGTTTTCAGCCTGTCTGTTTGCACCGATTCAGAAGTATACATTGCCTTTTTTCCTTCAATTAAATATAAACTCTATAAATCTATAAACACAACTTATATTAGTGAAATAATTTCACAAAGTAAAACACAATTTACACTTCTTCCCAGTAAAATATTGACTATTTGTCTGAATAAAAACAAAAATCACAACCGATGAAATACATATTTTTGACTACGATACTGTTCTGTCTCCTTTTAAAGTCTCCCGGTATTAAGGCCGGGTATTTTGATAACCATGAATCCTTTGATGAAAAAGGTGAAAAAACAACAAAATACTTATATACTTGGAGTATGGATGAATTTCCCATAAAAGTTTGTGTTTCACCGGAATTGTCCGAGACTGTCAAAGAGCATGTATATTACTCTTTTAATCGCTGGATGTCAAGATATGCGGATTTTCGTGCTCAAGTTGTCAAGCAGTTGCCGGATAATCACACTATGTTGCTTCCTTCTGAAAAATTATTCGCGCTTTCTGATTACTACTTCAGATCAGGCCCTCATGTCCGGGTGGATATGAAAGATCTGAGTGCTGAAACAACAGAAAATAGACATAGTACATTTTTTGCAAATTTACAACCCAACTATTACAATCACAGGTAGCACACCATGAAAACTACCTTGTTCCTGCTTACTCTGATCTTTCTATCAAATTGCCACAGTATCCCCTGTGAACAGCTGATACAAATTGATCTAATAGGAAGTTGTCCTGAAGGGATCAGTAAAGAAGAATGTAACAAACTAAAAAATGAAACAACTAATAGAACATTAGCAAAATTCGATTGTTTCCCCAATGAAAACTAAAAATTTAAAACAATCAGCCAAGATACAAATCAAAAGCTGAACATGCAAAACAAAGAAATAAATATTTTCAATGGCTTTTAACAAATTTCTCCTGTACAATATACTATAGAGTTGAAAAACCATGAAAAAAATATTCGTAACAGGAACAGATACTGATGTGGGAAAAACCATTGTGTCAGCCGGCTTGTGTCTGACTTGGCCTGCCCATTACTGGAAACCCATTCAAGCGGGTTATGAATGCCCAACTCTAACAGCAAATGAAAACACCCACAAAACCACCAAACTGAAAAACATTTCAAACAATCATATCCTTCCAAAAACAGATAATGAAATCCTGAGCTGGTTTATACCGGCAAAGAACATTCATCCTTCCTCTTATACTTTAAAAAATCCTCTTTCTCCTAACCAAGCGGGAAAACTGGAAGATATTTATATTAAAAGTCAAAGTATTCATCTGCCGATTTGCTCTTCCTCCAACCTTATAATAGAAGGAGCAGGCGGAGCACTGGTTCCTTTTAACGATAAAGAAGATATGACTGCTCTTATGAAAAAATGGGATTGCCCTGTTATTATTGTTGCAAGAAGTGGGTTAGGCACCCTTAATCATACCTTTCTGACTTTAACTGTTTTAAAGTCCAAAAAAATTTCAATCTTAGGGGTGATTATGGTAGGTGCTTTTCATCCCATGAACAAAAAAGATATTTCAGCTAAAGCACCTGTTTTACTGGAACTCCCTTTCTTAGAAACATTATCTTCTGAAGTTTTAATTTCTCATTTTCAGAAAATGAAATTAAATATTTAACAGATATAGTCTGTTCTTTTTTGAAAACATGATTGCGACTATTCTACTTTACACCTTTCAAGAACTGATTGAAGTAGTGCTTCCAAAATATCCGGTATTTGCTTTGACTCTTCTGGGCATTTTTCCTGAGAATCAGGAGAAAAGTATAAACCACCACAGTATAAATTTACCTCATCAGAAAACTTTCTGCCTTGGTCAGAATTACCGAAACAATCCACGAGATCATACTGTTTTATACTGCAATTTCTAAAACTATCAAACTGTTGCTTACAACTAGGGGGTTCTCCACTAGGGGATTTTCCACCAAGGGATTCTCCACTTGTGGAGAATTGGCTAAATAGATTCATGTTACAACCTATAACAAAAAGAAACACAGATAATAACAGGATTATTATTTTCATAATCCACTTATCGGTAATAACAATAAAACCATTAAAAATAATTACAAATATCCACCCTACAAACTGACTTCTGACCACTTATCACAGAGAAAAAAGTGGAAATCATAAAGAAAAAGAGAGCACAATACATCGCTAAGAATGGATGACCATTTTTCTGGGATTTTGTGATTTTTTACTCTAAGTTATTAAAATAATTAACTTTTTTTCAGGAACATGAGATACTCTGACAAAAATTCTCTAAAAACCTCACATGGAATCGTATATCTTAGTAATGCTGTCACCAAAGAAATTATTTATATACCTCCTAAGCCGAAGGAAGTACCGGCTCTTATGAAAGATTGTGTCGAATGGATCAATCAGGAATTTGTTTAGCTGGCTTTATCAAGCGATAGTATCCCATTTTTTACATCTATTTGACTTTTAGACTGATAATGTTACAAAAGAGCAGTGTTCTCCTTACCTTTATTTTCCAGTTTTTTTGATTTTGTATTGTAAACTACTGTTTTTTGTATGATATAATTAAAACCTATGAGTTATAAAATGTCGGAAAATTATAAAGAAACAAAAGAAAAAGAGAAAAATAATATTAAAAATTTATATCTTGATTTTAGATCTTTTAAACTTGATATAAAACAAGAACTACAAGAACAGTTTGATAAACAGCTATTACACATTGATAAACACCTATCAAATCTTAAATATTGGGGAATAGGAGCCGTTACTATTTTTTGTATTGTTTTTGCTTATGTTTTTGACAATAAACTTGATAAGTTTAACAATAGATTTGATGATACAAAAGAGTATAATCAAGCACGCATGGAAAAACTGGAAAGTGTTTTGTTCTCTCTGGCAAGTGATGATTTATAGATAAAATGAACAGAAAAAAAGTTAAATAAAAACAAAAAGAAATGAGCAGAAAATTATTTTCTCCACAGTTTACTGTCACCCAGCCCATGCTTAATCATCTTATGAAAATTGAGCAAGCCAGAGGTTTTTTAAAAGCTACTAATTTATCAAATCAATGGATAAAAAAGATGAGTCAAAAAAGCTTTTTGTTGGAAGCTCATCACACTACTCATATAGAAGGAACACAGTTAACTTTTGAACAATCAAAACAAATACTGAAAGGAAAAAAAGTCCCCACGGCCAATAAAGAGGATATAAAAGAAGTTCAAAACTACAGAGACGCTTTTAACTTGGTTTTAAACTACATAGGTTTTGAAAAGTCTGCTACTTCCAAGGTTTTTCTACCTTCAAAGGAAAATGTGAAACATGAACACTCAAAAAAGATCAGTATAAGTAAATTTAATAAAGAAAAAAGTAATTCAAAACAAGCTTTGCAAAAAATAATTACAGAATCTCTTATTAAGAAAATTCACAAAGAACTGGTTAAAGGGGTGCGGGGAGGGAGTGCTCGGCCAGGAAGATATAGAAATATACAAAATTATATTGGTAATGCTGTCACCAAAGAAATTATTTATATACCTCCTAAGCCGAAGGAAGTACCGGCTCTTATGAAAGATTTTGTGGATTGGATAAATACAGAATCGGATATTCATCCTGTTTTAAAAAGTGGTATTATTCAGTTTCAGTTTGTGCATATTCACCCTTTTGTAGATGGTAATGGGCGCACATCGCGACTTCTCTGCACAGCTTTTCTTTATCAAAAAGATTATGATTTTAAAAAGCTCTTTTCTATCAGTGAGTATTACGATAAAGACAGACAAAATTTTTACCAAGCCATTCAGTCTGTCAGAAACAATAATATGGATATGACAGGTTGGTTGGAGTATTTTGTGAAAGGTTTTTTATTTCAAATGAATGAAGTTATGGATATTGGAAAAAAAGTTATCTTTAAAGATGCTTTGGTACAAAATCATAATTTATCACAAAGACAAGGGTTAATCATTGAGCATATTCTGGAAAATGGAAAACTCCTTCCAAAAGATTTTGAAGAATTAAAAAAGAAAATACAAAAAGTTGGAAAAACAGTATCTACAATCACTAAAAGAACCTTGCAAAGAGATTTAAAAGATATGGTCGATAAAAACATCATTGAGACAGAAGGAAAAACCAACCAACAATTTTATCGTCTTTTAAAATAGTGCTAAACTTGCGACATACTTGCGACATACTTGCGACATACTTACAACAAAAGAAAATTAATTGGCATTCTTAGTCACTGTTATTAAGTTTTTTAATTTCTTCTTCGGAAAGTCCCGTGCCTTTGCAAAGAACCTGCAAATCCACACCATTTTTAAGTAATTTTAAAATCAGCTCTTTTTGACCCTGTTGCATACCCTGTTGCATACCCTGTTGCATACCTTGTTGCATACCCTGTTGCATACCTTCTTGTCGACCTTCCTCTTTAATGTGCTCTCTTATGTTCATATAACCTCCTTTTGAAAAAATACCTTTAATAACAGCCTCATGTTCCAACTTCTCCCATAATTCCTTTGTCATACCGGAAACAGACGACCAAAAATAATCTCCCACACTTAGTACTAAATCTTCTTTGTCACCAGTCCAGTTATCAAATAACGAAACTATCTCTTTCAATTCCTTCTCTTCTGCTTTGAAAGACCATACTTTCTTTAACGCACTTAAAAAACCACGACTCTTAAAATTTTTGTCACAAATGGCTTTCTCCACTTTGGGATCATGGGTGTCTAAAACCCTTATCCCATAATCTAACATATCCTTTTCCAAAGAAGAAGGAATTTCCGGCAAAATACGCCCCCAAAGTCCTTTTTTGAATGATTTTGCCCACTTCCAAGGTTCTTTTCCATGATAAAATACAGATGCTATAACAAGGCAATCATCCTCTACTTTCTCCAGACTCTTACCTATAATAAGGGTTTTGTATTTAAGAACCTGATGATACATTCGGCGACTGAAACGAGACTTATGTTCTAAAAGCAAACAAAGTTTGGCTTTCTTACCTGGCTGATTTTTAAGCGGAACAGAAAAAACCAAGTCTGCCCTTAAATCCTGAAAGCTATCTTTTTCAGCCTTGAGGTTCTCCCAGTCAAAGATGGCTAACTCCTCTTTAGAAAGAACTAGCTGAAACAACTCCTTGGCAAAGCAGGGGTTGGAATAGCACGCTTTAAAAAATATATCGTGATGCCCGACAGGCAATTTTTTTGTTGTTTTTGTCATATAAAACCTCAGAGTGAAGATAATATTTCTTATATCTTAAAGGTGTTTTTTTTTTAATACAATATTTAACTTTGTGTATGAGCAAACAGCTTTTTACATACTTCATTTTGCCGTAAAACGTTGTTCAGCCCCACATCACTTTCTAAGCTGCCTGTGCGGCAGTAAACACACACTTAAGGGTAAGAGTGCTGCTGATATTTTTCTAAGCTGCCTGTGCGGCAGTAAACAGACTGTCCTCTTTTTTTTTAACCTTAACAAATTTCTAAGCTGCCTGTGCGGCAGTAAACGTATAAATGTACTCCTGTTCGTATGACAGGAATTTCTAAGCTGCCTGTGCGGCAGTAAACACGAAGTTGAGTGTGTGCAAATGGCATGTCAATTTCTAAGCTGCCTGTGCGGCAGTAAACGTCTGTAAAGTGCTTGTACCTCTGGCTGTTGATTTCTAAGCTGCCTGTGCGGCAGTAAACTTAAAGATTTGTTTGATTATCAATGGTGTTTTTTTCTAAGCTGCCTGTGCGGCAGTAAACAATACTGATCGGATTCTGGATAAATAACTTGATTTCTAAGCTGCCTGTGCGGCAGTAAACATGAAAACAGAATCAATAACAGAGCCACTAAATTTCTAAGCTGCCTGTGCGGCAGTAAACACTGATTTACCAAGTCCACCTTCCCGGATATGTTTCTAAGCTGCCTGTGCGGCAGTAAACATTTTTTAAAACGGCCTATGTGGCCTGGGTTTTTTCTAAGCTGCCTGTGCGGCAGTAAACACAGAGGCTTTTCGGGGGAGACTTCTTTTTATTTCTAAGCTGCCTGTGCGGCAGTAAACAAAAGTGATTGTACCGGTTGCGCGTGTATCAATTTCTAAGCTGCCTGTGCGGCAGTAAACCATTCAAACAGCTTTTGCCAGGTGGTTTTTAATTTCTAAGCTGCCTGTGCGGCAGTAAACTTTTTTATTTTTTTTGCCCACTCCATTGAATATTTCTAAGCTGCCTGTGCGGCAGTAAACAAATTGATCTTTTTTACTCATTTCCTTAAACTTTTCTAAGCTGCCTGTGCGGCAGTAAACCTGAAACAGGAGCTATAAAGGCCACATTAAAATTTCTAAGCTGCCTGTGCGGCAGTAAACTAACTGGAGCTTTTAGGCAACAAAATCTTTTATTTCTAAGCTGCCTGTGCGGCAGTAAACACAATCTTGATGATTCCGAGCCCACATATACATTTCTAAGCTGCCTGTGCGGCAGTAAACATAAAAAACTACATTATGTTGAACCCTTTGCATTTCTAAGCTGCCTGTGCGGCAGTAAACATGTAGTGGAGCTTTGCTGAGTGGAATAATCTTTTCTAAGCTGCCTGTGCGGCAGTAAACGCGTATAAGCATATTAAAACCTGCCGTACTCTTTTCTAAGCTGCCTGTGCGGCAGTAAACAATAGAAAACCAAGGTATAGCTTAACTTTAAATTTCTAAGCTGCCTGTGCGGCAGTAAACTTTAATCAATTTCAACATCGCTTAATACAGCCTTTCTAAGCTGCCTGTGCGGCAGTAAACTTTTTGATATTTTTAGCTCAGAGTAAGGGTTTTTTCTAAGCTGCCTGTGCGGCAGTAAACTATCAGGAAGTACAGCATCAAATTGGTCAACTTTTCTAAGCTGCCTGTGCGGCAGTAAACATTATAATCCGCGGTTCTTGAAAAAATGTCCTTTTCTAAGCTGCCTGTGCGGCAGTAAACAAAAGGAGAATTAAAATGATAAATATGTTGGTTTTCTAAGCTGCCTGTGCGGCAGTAAACAAATTCCTCACTCACACCAGCACCAAACAAGTTTTCTAAGCTGCCTGTGCGGCAGTAAACACAAGGCTTAATTTTATCGGCGTTTATATTCATTTCTAAGCTGCCTGTGCGGCAGTAAACCCACCTTTATCCACCAGACCCTCCAGGCGGAATTTCTAAGCTGCCTGTGCGGCAGTAAACTTATACACACCCAGAGCCGGTGTGCAGATAGATTTCTAAGCTGCCTGTGCGGCAGTAAACGTCAAAAGAGGATGTTTCAAAAATGGCTGTTATTTCTAAGCTGCCTGTGCGGCAGTAAACGTTCCTCCTTAAGCTGTCCGGCTGGCTTTGTTTTTCTAAGCTGCCTGTGCGGCAGTAAACACAAGTACACTCTTTTTATAAACCATGTTGGATTTCTAAGCTGCCTGTGCGGCAGTAAACTTATTACGGCGGAAAACAAAGACTCATAAGCTTTTCTAAGCTGCCTGTGCGGCAGTAAACTTATAGGTCCGGTTATTCAGGGAAGATATGGTTTTCTAAGCTGCCTGTGCGGCAGTAAACGTTTGCTTACGGAACTTCACAAAGATATAACTTTTCTAAGCTGCCTGTGCGGCAGTAAACCGCTGTTAGAACAATACCGACTCGTATTGTATTTTCTAAGCTGCCTGTGCGGCAGTAAACAGACCTTGATAATACATTTTATCAAAGATAACAGTAATTTACATTAATTATTCTTAAAATAACCTTGTGTTTTATAAACTTTTGTAAGTGCTTGATTTTATTGATCTAAAAAATAGAGAGATTGAATAAAGGTCAAAACTCAGAAACTGTTGATCCGTAAAGATGATCTGGACGGGAATCCGGTTGAATAAAGGTCAAAACTCAGGAACTGTTGATTGAGTACTCAGCCCATAGCAATTAAATAGTCCTGTTACAGCTTGCGACACTGTTTTTTTAACAATAAACAATCGAAATTGATGTCCTGAACTGTGGCTTTTAATATTAATATATGGTGCTTTTATTTTTTGCTCATTAAAACCTTTTAGTTTCTTTAAAGCTTCATCATACGAAAGGCCCTCTCGTTTGGCTTTTCGCCGAGCTGTTCTGAGCATGCTGGACTGAGGCTGTTGTCTCAAGTATATGGCATGGCTACATTTTTCAGGCACTTCACGAGTGCCTGTCCAATGAATATAATCAGAAAAATGACTCAAGATTTTTTGTATATTGCAATTGTTTAATGTGTCTTCATCCAAGGCAAATAATCTTAATTTTTCCCCAAGGCACACTACTTGATCATTATATTGGTATTCTGGAAAACCAATACCAATGCTGATCATCCCATTATCATCTTTTAAGTCCACAAATCTTAAATGCACTTTTTTGAATACCTTTTGCCACAAGAAATATTTGTTAATCTCAGTATCCGGGCGTAAGGTGATTTCCTGATAGTTCTTCATTATTCTTCTCCTTTTGATTTTTTGTCATCAGATGCTTTTCCGAAAACACCACCTCGTATTAGCACGGCAATCACATAGTGTTGCTCTTCTTCTGATAGATTATCATCTGTTAATATCCATTTATCAAACAGGCTGTAGAAATCACATTTTTCTTTGGGATTCCGGTAAGCTTTACCCAAGTTAGTCACCGCTCCATACGGTTCTATAGCAATAGGTCCAACTTGATGTTCATTAAATTCAGGATACCATGTATCAATGGTTCGCAAAGCATTTCCAATTTTTTGTGAGTGCATGGCGGCAATCTCATCAACAGAATATAATACTTTGCTTTTTGAGCTTTTAGAGATTTTTTTGTCCTCCAATACCAATTCTTCACTTGGGTATACTTCCTGTTTACTACCTAATAGCACATAAGCTTCCACTTCCAACAACAGAAAATTTCTGTCACCGGAAAAGGCTTTGGCAATTTTTTCAGATATTTTTTTTAAGTTTTCATCTTGCGCGCTTGAATCAAAATCATTCATATCCATTTCCTGTGCAGAAAATACAATCCATTCTTCAGAGATGTTATCACTTTCAGCTTCGGATGAACCAAGCACTTTTATACGAACTTCAATTTTTTCAGCACCAACTCGATTTCTCCATAAAAACCTGCCACAAGTTAAATTATGCGCATAGCGATTAGCTAATTTTAAAAAGCCGTATTCTCCAGTATATTTTTTAAGGGCTTTAGTACATTTTTGAGCAAAGTCAGGGTTGTTGCAAGCAGAGGGTTTTTCTATGCCTCCCAACACTTTAAGGGTAAATGCCAACTTTAAAGTGTCCTGCTCCAAACCCAAGTGACAAACATCAACTGTTTGAAGGTTGGGATTTTGAATATCAGCAGACAATTTTTCTTGTTTTGTGCTATTTATTCTGTGTGAGATAGTGCCTCTTACAGCTTTCTCTGTTACTTTTAAAGGTTTGGATTTTTCCGTATTATGCCTGTTGTCCCAACTTACTCCATAAAAAAATCCATCTGAAGGCACTAGGTTTTTTTCAAATGCCAATACAGATGGTGGTCCATTTTTTTTCATTTTTTTCATTTTGTTCCTCCTTAATTGTTATTATTTTTTTGTTGACAAATATATAAATTACTATCCGGGTTAACACAGTAATGCCATAGCATTTCATCCAGATGTTGAATGCGATATGGCATGATAAACTCACCCAGTGTGACAATAGATTCCGCAAAGCGATGAGGAACATTAAAATCTCTTTGTCCCTTTACTTTTTTAATTTCAGTAATACCTTGAAAACCAGTTGCAATAGGTACAATCCACCCTAGCTCTTTTCGATTTTGCTCCCAGTATATATTCCCTTCGTTGTCTTTCTCGGAAGAGTGCGTAACTTTGAGATGATCTAACAAAGCGTCAATAGCATCAACAGAATTATTTTCTTTCATGGAATCAATCATTAAGTCCCTGCGCTCTTTAATGAGATAGCTTGGCATAAGCTTTCGGGTTAACTTTCGCAATTCCGATTCGTCATGCTCATCTATTAAAAACATTTCATCTTCATTCACTTTTTCGAAAGATAGAATATCACCTCCAGCTATCTTTATTTTAGCGTGCAAGCTTTTATTCACAGCCTCACGCAGGAAAGGCCAGTTATTATTTTGTATGTTATGTTCAATCAGAAGAGAACAATCTAAGTCACAAGTGGCTAATGGTATGAAAGCTTTGTTTTGAGACTTTTCGTTCTTAACAAACTTTTCATCTTTTCTCGTAGCTGGAGGATTTTTTGATAAAATAATATTATTATCATAATTTTCCTTAAAGATGTTTAAGTGAAATTTATGGCATGTGATTCCTACAGCTTTAAACTTTACTTCAGATAAGTTTTCATGGCTGGTTTTTACATATCTTTGAAGAGCATGAACCGCCCCCAGCCAAGAGGTAATAGCCGGAAACCCAATTGTGTAAGGGCTGGAAAGCGCATTAGCTTTTTGGACTTTAATATTTTTTATGAGAATGAAATGTCTAAGCATAATAATTTACCTTAAAGATTCTTTGTTGGTTTCTATTGTATTTTTAATGTGTTTTAACATTTGGTCACTCAAAGATATTTTGTTTTTGCCAAGGGCTTTCTCGTAAGAAAAAATGAAGTTTCGTGCAATATCGTCAATCACTTTATCCATGTTGCTATCAAATGCCGATGATTCTCTTTCTGATTTATAATAATTATCAAGCCATTTTTTTTGATAAAGAGGTAACTTATTTCTGGAAGCACTCCAGCCTAGTTCTTCTTTACGCAGAAGCCACATACTATCCACTACTTGATCCAAAAAAAATTTTATCGTATTATCACGAGTTGTCCGTATTTTTTGATTATTCCAGTCAGCTTGTTGCAGTTTATGAAAACTATGAAAAATATCCTTAAAACCTTTTATGTAGAGGCTATCTTTAAAAAAGTCATATTTTGGTAATCTGATTTTTTTCTTATGTGTTTGTGGAGGAATACTTGATAGCAGATAAGAGTTTTTAAGCTTTGGAGCTAATAAAGCACTTATGTTTTGTGCATTACTGCCACCGTAAGATATTAGAGTAAGATCGTAAATATCAGAAAAGCCGGTTTCACTTTGTTCTGCTTTCTTTTTAGCTTCTTTAGCTTTTTTCGATTCCGGTGAAATTTGCATATCCTTTATTTTTTCTTTTAAAGCTAAGAGAATCCCGGAAGGGGTAAGGATAGATAGTAAATGATAGCTGTTATCAACAGGAAAATATACCTGTTTGATTTCACTGCCAGTGATTTCATCATCAGTTTTTGTGGACTTTAACAGGTTTTCTCTGATATTTTTGTACTCAGTTTCGCTCAAGAATGAAAACTGATTCTGAATGTACTCGCTGTTTTTTTCCAAATGTTCCAGAATACTGTTGTTCTGTTGATTTTTTAAAGGCAGGCTTAAAAACTTTGTCAGTCTCGCATAAGTGGCACTGCTCACAAAATCCAGCTTTGTGTTTATATTTCCAGTTCTCAGAAAACCATCCACATTTTTGTTACCTGTAAAGAATACAGCTGATTTTTGATCTGCATCCGGATGCGTAAATTTTCCAATATGGCTGGCTCTTTTACAATGTTTTGCCAGTTGACTTTTTTCCATTAGCCAATATTTTAAAACAGAGAAAAAAAGCTCTTCTGCCTCTTTTTTATTGAGGCCATTCAGAGCCTTTTTAAAATCTTCCAAGTGCTCTGCAAATCCTTCTACTTTTTTATTTGCGCCATTAAGAGCTTTTTTTAAATACTTTTCAAGGTTCTTATCCTTAAAATCTTTGACAAAATCTATTATATTTTTATCCAAAACAAACTCCAAAGCGATATCAAATACAACGAAAACTTAATCTGAATATATCAATCCAAACTGGTCAAGATATTTTTTATCACGAGACACATCTTTTTCCAGTAAGCTTAGTTCACCGTATCGTAATGAAACACTTTTTAGATCAAGGTTTTGGTTTTCAGCCTGTTTTTTTAAGCATTTTTTATAATTTCTGTTCAGCCAAAATCGGTTATTAGTGTCTTCAGGCTGATATGTTATTTTATAAATATCACTTTTTTCTACTGGGTGGCCTCGATTATCTTTCTCGGCAAAATAAAAGTCATCATTTTCATGTATAAGGTAGAGGTTGATGCTGGGTTGTTGTTTTCTAAAAGGACTGAGAATTTGAGGCAAAGCTGTTAAATGCCAATACTGTTCAATATAACCTTGTAAACTGTCGGGGCCGTTTTGTGTATAGTTGGTAAGGAAATGACCAATAACTTTATGTTCCAGTTCCGCCAGACTCTGTTTCCAATCAATCAATTTTTCGGGTTGTTGAATACGTGGAACAGCATCTATTCGATTGGCTATTTCTTTTTCATCCAATAGCTTTGTTAAATTATGGGTTTCCAGTTTGAATTTTGCACTTTCATAACCTGGTCGACAATAAACTGGCTGGGTATTGCCTTGCTGAATGGCTTTAAGATTATATTGCATAATAGCCACATTTGCAGATTGAACAGCACCTTCTCGGTGTCTTCTGACTCGTCCTGCTAATTGGATAATAGATCTAAGAGAGGAAGGCTCCACAACAGCCCAGTCAAAATCATGGTCGCGCCCCACCTCTTCGACCGGAGTGGATAAAACAACAAATATTATATTGTCAGCACTTGTGTTATCAATGTGCTTGCGGATAACGGGATCTTTTAAACTTTCACCTCTGTTTTTTAAAATACCATCCAAATATTTTTCCTGTTCACTTCGTAACAGCATTATTTGCCGGCTGTGGTAGGTCATTATTTTAATAGCTGTGTCTGTTGAAAAACTGGTTTGTAATAAGTACTTTGATAGCTTAATACAAGGATTAATATTTGCCATTCGCACCAAACCGATGCTTATCGATTTTTGTGATTGTTTATCTTGGAATTTATGTCTTTCATGCATATTTAAAATCGCAGATTTTATGCACTGAAAATATTTTTCTTCTTTAGGTGTGTTATTTTTCTCTTTATTAACAGGCTTATTTTGAGAGACTTCTATATTTTTAATTCGTATGATTTCACCTTTTCTTCTTGGAGGTTTTGTCTTAAGCTTTTTAACTCTTTTTTCCACAAATTGTTTATGTTGTGCTCGATACATTTCAGCAGATGATATACTTTGATTTCCAGAAGGTGGAATAATATTTTCAACCTTAGCTCCAAATTCATCAACCCATGCGCAGGCCACTATTTTACTGGCTGGTCTGGTTTTACAAAACAACAACCAGCCTTTTTGATAAGCATTGAAGTATCCTTCTGCCAATGCAGGGGGAATGGTGGCAGATGAAAGCAAAACTTTTCTCCCCAACATTCCGGTTAAGAATATTAATCTCCCTATGGCAATTAAATCACCTTGGTTAAAATCATCAATTTCATCGATCACCAAATCAGAGGACATAAGTCGCAGGCAAGGTGGAATATATCGCCCACCTCTTTTGGTTTCTGTAGCAGACATTATAAGATCAATAGTGCATACCAGAACAGGTGCATAAAGAAACTTTTTTTGTTTTTCAGTTTTTAAAGCAATGGCAAAAGCTGTTTGTTCCAATTCGCTATCATCGTAATCTATTTCTTCTTGCAACAGTTCTTCCAAGGACTCTGAACCTTGGTTAATATTCTCTTCAAGTTCTTGTTTAATGTTTGTTTGTGTTTTTTGTTCATGTAATTCCATAATCGCTTTTGAGCCTATCTGCACGGCTATATCATTTTTATCAAGCTTTAATCGATTTCTATATTCGTCACCTGTCTGCAATGTTAGTGTTCTTAATCCAAGTGCTAAAGTATACCGCAAACCATTTTCATTTTGTAAAAGAGACAACATAATTTTTGCATTGGCAAAAGTTTTACCAGTCCCTGTGCTGGCTATATTGATGCCAAAAAAACCATATTGATTATTTGTTTTGAATACATTTGTGTTTTCTTTCCAATTCTCTATAGTAGTCACAACTTTGTCCTGCCATCTGAACTTATTGGCACTTTTCTTTTTTAGTATGTGGGTTTTATGAGCAGGCAAGCTCTGTAATTGAGACTCCACCTTTGGTAACGCATGAGCAATATTTAAAGCTTCTTTCATAACGCCTGTTAGGTGCTCATCCAATTTTTGTTTATATTCCCTAGTGTTTTTATTTTTTACATTTTTGGTATTGGCATATAGTTGAGCGTTCCCTAGCCATTTTGCGTTTGCGTCTTTTGATGAAAAAAAGTGATCCCCCAACATTAGAGACAAGCGTGTATAATGCAAAATAACTGGCCAACTTCCATTGGATAAACATTCCTGCAATAAAGGTAAACAGTTTTTTGTTTTTAAGGCCCACTTTTGTAGTTTTTTTATCCAATAAGGTGAAGTTTCCAAAAAACCTTTGGGAAACTTAAGTTCCTGTTGCTCTACTGGGTTTATATAACCCCATTTTTTTGATATAATTTCAAAAAGCGTATTTATATTTTTTAGCTCATTCTCCCTATGATTTTTAGCTTTATCCAAAGGCAAATATGGCAGTTTATGATGCGTAATAACAGCCCAGCTGATTAAACCAGCCACTCCGGGTAGGGTTTTGTTAATGGAGTGTTCTGTATTATTTTTTAAAATATCTTTGATTTTTCTTGCATCAATTTTTCCATTCGCCAAATCCGTCAGCCACTTTTCATCAGATTTATTATCACCACTTGTTTGCACAAACGCATTTATAAGCATATAAGAAACCCATTCATGACGTATCGGATCAACCTTGGATGGATTTTTTAATTTATTCTGAAAATGCTGATTTGCTTTTCCCCAATCGTGAAATAAAGCAGAAAGGGCTGTCAGAGCTTTTATTAAAGGCAGATAGTGCCAGTTATTTTCCCATTTTGGTTTAATTATGTCTTTCTCTGTAAAATTTACAGGAATTTCCCCTTGTGTATTAAATTTATTTTTATTGCCCACTATCCATAATAATTCAGAATAATTGCGCCGGCGTATCCAATGACAGGAAACAGCAGTATGCCTAGAAGCGGTTTTGCTTAATAGTGTTTTCACCGCTGAAAGTCCTTCCATTGTAATCACAGTCTGCCATGTTCTGCTACCTACTCTATTGGCAAAGGCATCCAATACCCGGCAAGTCTTTTTAATGGCATTTTTCTCACATTCAGAGACAAAGAGAACCATCATAAGCCATGATCCTGAAGAGCTACTTCTTTAATTTTGTTGAACATATAATCAAGAGCTTTATGTTGCGCAAAAGCCTGAAGACATTGTTGACGAAATTCCTGATTGCTCATTTTTTCCTTCGCACAAATGAAAGCCCAAGGAAGAACCAAAGAATCCTTTACTAAGTCAGCAATATCAAAAACCAAAGCACCACGCCGGGTTTTTCCGTGCATCAACGCAAAACTATGGGAAATACCCAACACCCATAAAGTCGTTGCCGCTAACCCGTAGGCTAAATAATTACCATGATTTAAAAAATTATTTGCCAAATCTTCAGATTGAGGGTCGCGGGTAAACTCTTTATGTTTTACTCTTTTTGCTGAAGCTTTATATAACTCTTTAGCCATCTGTCCCTCTATCAACAGTAAATTACTTACACTATCTGCTTTGGAGATAGTGGTTTCAAACTTCTTAAGTGCTGAGCTGAAATCCATATCATCAATATAAAATCCTTCTGCCTTTAAGTCTTTATCATTGGCCCAAACTTTTTTAATAAATTTTACTCGACTCAGCTGAATGATTTTAGCGACATTTAATCGTTTGGAATCATTAAACCAAAAAGACATCCAGCCTTGCATGTATTCCGTAGGACGATATTCACTTTGAGGAGAAAGCCACTCTATTTCATGGCCCGCCAGCAAAGGAGTTCCTCCTCCTCCACAAAATCCAATCATGACTCCAGCACTGACCAGCATACGAACAGCGGCTTGAGTAATGGAAGTACCAGTTCCCAGAAGGATAACAGTGGTATTAGCAATAGGAATATTCCAGTATTTTTTGTTTTGTTTGTCTTCAGTTAAGTATAAGACTCTTCCATCTTTTTGCATTATCCGGCATTTTTCCAAATAATAAATATTAGCACGTTTTGAATGCAATATAGCTTTGAGATTTGTAAGATTTTCCATATCAATAAACCAGTATATGATTATAGGCTTTAGTTCACATTACTTCAATTCATCTTATATAATCTATTGCTCATCAGACAAATTTAATAAATCGGCTTTTTCAGCCAGCTCCTTGGCTATTTGTCTGATTTTTGCATCAATCCAATTATTAAAGCCCATTATATTGGCATGCCTTCGGTGCTGTCCTCTGCTGGTGTCTGACTCCACATCCAAACCATCTATAGAACGCACATTTTTAGCAGATAGAGAACAAACAGCTTTTAAACTGTGACCTCTTTTTGTTGCCATATTTTTTCCTATTTTTAAAAGACAAGTTTCAGAACAATCTTTATGTCTGATTACGGAAACTGTTTTCTTAACAAGGTTAAGGTTAGGCATAAAAGCCTGAAATTTAATACTGCCATTCGCTCTTCTAAAATGACTCTTGGAAAAAATATATCTTGCCAAAGGTTCTTCATCTTCCACGATCGAGCTTAATATATTTTGTTTTTTAAATACTTTGAATACCATAATACCAACTTCATCTGAAACTTAATAACTTAAAATTTCACTTTTTGAAAAGACCACAGATTAACTGAGTCCATAACCCATTTGTTTTATCTTTTCAAAAAGCATCTGCTTGCCGAAAAAATTTGTTTCCCCACAACCTTTTCCCTCTCCTGATTGATAATGATAAATAAGTTTGTCATTTTTTACTGATATAGCCACATATTGTTCATTAGATAAAAACCACTCAAAACAAATAGCACTGTCATTTTCAGGAGTAATATCCACTTTTTCAACAAACAACCTGGATTCTTGAAACAGTGCTTTAGCAAAGTGTAAAGCTTGTGACAAATTTTGAACGGGCTTAGCTCCATAGCCATCCCAATTTTCTGTTTGATGCTCATCATGCACTTGTATAATTTTATGTTCTAAATCTTGTAATGGTTTTTCATCATAAAACTGTAATGGTCTTTCACTAAGAAGTGTGTCTTCATATCCCCGTGACCTATAAGAGGGTATACTTACGATGACAAACTTCTTTGTATCTACTACCTCTTCGGGCATTCTAAGCTTCTGGCGACTTAAATACTCAGAGGGAGCACCCACCACTGAATTTTCCATTGAATTGTGATATATCGATCTGCCATTTATGCACCAAACATTTTCTTTGTTTTGAAGTAGATTCAAAACATTAATGCGGATTTGATTATGAACAGGGCTTTGCAAGGGTGTTGTCATTTTATCAAATCTTTTGTTTTATCTGTTATACTTTTTTCAAAAATATTATTTTTTATTTGCCGAAGAACTTTAAAAACATTTTCCACTCCAAGCACTTCTTTCGCAGACAAAGCCAGCCCATCCGAAAAAACATCTATATCAAGAAGAATATTTACACTTGAGTTCTGTTGATTCACTAAAGCATCACTTATAATATGTGATTTAATACCTTGATTATGTGAGAATAAGAGCTTATAAGACATTTGATGCCAAGTGGGAGAGATACTTTTATCATATTTAATGTACCCACTAAAATACTCTGAAGGTTCGGTAAATATATCGGAAATTTGAAATCGATTGATAAAACGAACGGCGAGTCTGGTAATGGTTTGTGGCTTTCTAACCTCACAATATATTTGCCATAGTTTTAAAGCTTCTTTATAGCTTTTGTCCCAGCCACTATATGGTTCCAATTGGCTAAAACTAAGTCCATTTTTTTTGAACTGCACAATTTGTGTGTTGTTTTTATTAGAAGCTCTATATCCGATGAGTTCCGTTTTTGCTTCTACAAGCTCGGTTTCTGTAGAAACATTTACATCCCGCATCTTTCCGGCTACAACATACCCAGCGTTTTTATCTAAAAACTGTTGATAGGATTTTTGGCTAAAAGGGTTACCCCCTCTCACCTGAAAATCAAAAACAGCTTCTTTTATAGGTGGATTTGCGTATTTTTGAGACATATTAAAAAATAACCTCTTCAGAAAACTAGGGAACCAAAACCTTAAGCCTCGCAATTAAAACGCAACGCCTGCTTGACAAAAATAAAGAAAAGTATGGCACGATTACAAAATTTACACTCATGTCCCTCAATTAAAGCACAATGTCTGACTAAAGCAAAATTCTTTTTCATACTAAGCGATAAACCTGCTAAAATGGCATTTTCACCCGTCAGCGATCTACTTTGCATACCTTCTCTTAGACCTTTCTGCATGCCTTCTTGTATACCTACTAATTTAATCTCTTCTCTTATGTCCATATAACCTCCTCTTTTTAATAAACTTCTTTCTATTGCCAACTGCTCAACTCTTTTCCATTCAGAGAGAGGCTAGCTTTATTTTGCCATGCGCACGTCTTTCAGCCGTGATGTGCCTAAAACTGAACTCGCCTGAAAGAAAATTATTTGGCATTCTTAGTCACTGTTATTAAGTTTTTTAATTTCTTCTTCGGAAAGTCCCGTGCCTTTGCAAAGAACCTGCAAATCCACACCATTTTTAAGTAATTTTAAAATCAGCTCTTTTTGACCCTGTTGCATACCCTGTTGCATACCCTGTTGCATACCTTGTTGCATACCTTCTTGTCGCCCTTCCTCTTTAATGTGCTCTCTTATGTTCATATAACCTCCTTTTGAAAAAATACCTTTAATAACAGCCTCATGTTCCAACTTCTCCCATAATTCCTTTGTCATACCGGAAACAGACGACCAAAAATAATCTCCCACACTTAGTACTAAATCTTCTTTGTCACCAGTCCAGTTATCAAATAACGAAACTATCTCTTTCAATTCCTTCTCTTCTGCTTTGAAAGACCATACTTTCTTTAACGCACTTAAAAAACCACGACTCTTAAAATTTTTGTCACAAATGGCTTTCTCCACTTTGGGATCATGGGTGTCTAAAACCCTTATCCCATAATCTAACATATCCTTTTCCAAAGAAGAAGGAATTTCCGGCAAAATACGCCCCCAAAGTCCTTTTTTGAATGATTTTGCCCACTTCCAAGGTTCTTTTCCATGATAAAATACAGATGCTATAACAAGGCAATCATCCTCTACTTTCTCCAGACTCTTACCTATAATAAGGGTTTTGTATTTAAGAACCTGATGATACATTCGGCGACTGAAACGAGACTTATGTTCTAAAAGCAAACAAAGTTTGGCTTTCTTACCTGGCTGATTTTTAAGCGGAACAGAAAAAACCAAGTCTGCCCTTAGATCCTGAAAGCTGTCTTTTTCAGCCTTGAGGTTCTCCCAGTCAAAGATGGCTAACTCCTCTTTAGAAAGAACTAGCTGAAACAACTCCTTGGCAAAGCAGGGGTTGGAATAGCACGCTTTAAAAAATATATCGTGATGCCCGACAGGCAATTTTTTTGTTGTTTTTGTCATATAAAACCTCAGAGTGAAGATAATATTTCTTATATCTTAAAGGTGTTTTTTTTTTAATACAATATTTAACTTTGTGTATGAGCAAACAGCTTTTTACATACTTCATTTTGCCGTAAAACGTTGTTCAGTTCCACATTTCAATTATTTTTTGTTTTGTTTATCTTCAGTTAACTTCCATCTTTTTGCATTATCCGGCATTTTTCCAAATAATAAATATTAGCACGTTTTGAATGCAATATAGCTTTGAGATTTGTAAGATTTTCCATATCAATAAACCAGTATGATTATAGAGAAGAGTCTGGTAGGATAAAACCTGATGGACAGGAATTTTTTATATTGGATGAGGCTTTGAAAGGATAGGAGATAGTGCAAAGTATGTACTTTTTTTCATAATAGTGTAAAGTTTTCACTATCTTTAAAAAATTATTGCAACCACACTTAAAGTCCTTTATTTATAAACTTTCACAGCTCACAAATCAGTCTTAAGTATCTGTGTGTTGGTCGGCTTTGAATAAGGCCGTTTAGTTAAGTCAACCACTTGTGTTACATCTTCTCAAAAGTCAGGAGATTCCTGCCTGTGCAAGATTGACAGACAAGTAGAGGAATTTTAACAAAAAAACAGGAGGATTATTATGAAAAAATTAATGTATTATTTGATGGTGGTTTTTGTTCCACTGTTACCACTTTCAGGTTATGCCCATGTACCTCCAAAGCCAAGTGATCATACGGATAGCCACAAGATAAATAATTTTTCTCTTGGTCCTCAGGAGGTTTTGGAGATGAAAGAGCAAGCTTCTCAGATGAAAGCAGGTCTTGAGCATTTAGGTGCAGATGACATTCAGAGGATGTTTATTCTTCCCGGAAAAGAGAGTGTATCATCAGAATCGTCTGAAAGTGAGGGAATGATTCGTGTGGCTTTTTTGGATACGGCGAAGAAATGTTTTATGTACGACAACATGACCAAAGAGATGATTCTTTGTGATGAGGAAGATACAGTTTTGGTGAGAGATTCAGAAGAGATTTTAGCGAGTTCTCTTTCTTCGTATGCTCCTGTTGATTCTTCTTTTGTTCCAAGGGGATATTTACAAACAGCTGGTTTAAATTTAGAGGGGGAGGGCTTGGGAGATTTTGTATGTTCTAATCCTCATGCAGTGGCAATAGTAGCAGGAGGAACAGGAGTAGCAGGAGCATTAGGAGCAGGAGTAATTGGAGTAGGAGTAGTAGCAGGAATAGCAGGAGGAATAGTAATAGGAGGAATAGCAAAAAAAATGAAATTCACCCAAATCGACACAATTCCATTAGTAGTAATAGGAGGAGTAGTTACAACATTGGTTGTAGCAACAACAGGATTGACAATAGCAACAGGGGCAGGAGTAATAGCAGGAACTGCAGTAGCAATGCTATTAGGAGCAGGAGTAGTAGCAATAGGATTAGGGGAGATACATCCCCAGTTGTGTCCCGCAAGAGGCTGATTTAATTCTGTCAAAAAGGCAAAAGAAACAGGCTGAAAGGAGGTTCTTTTTTAAGTGATGGCGGCAGGATTCGAACCTGCGACCCTGAGCTTAGAAGGCTCATGCTCTATCCAGCTGAGCTACGCCACCCATAAAAACCACAATATACAATTTTGCTTCTTTTGTCCATACTGCTACTACACATACTGCCAAGCAACCCACCCCTCCCCTGCCCAGCCTATACTCTGCCAGACCTTATACTGCACGCGCCACATACTGCAATATACTGGTCCATTTTATTTTTTAGAGGTTTTTGAGTTTAGTTTTTTGGAAGAAGCAATAAAAGCTAAACCTATCAACATAGCTAATAAAGAAGCTAGTAAAATACTGAGCTTAGAATAAATGCCCAGATCAGGTTGAGACTCAAAACTGAGGTGAGAAATAAACAGTGCCATAGTGAAACCAATACCTGCCAAAAAACCTACACCTGTAAGTATTTTCCAGTTAAAGTCAGTAGGCCAAACAGCTAGTTTTAACCGAACAGCAAGAAAGGAAAACAAAATAATGCCAATGGGTTTTCCTAAAAGAAGACCCCACAAAATACCCAAAGAAACTGGGTGAGATATGAACTCCATAAAAGAAAAGCTGGATTGAAAGGTCACTCCCGCATTAAAAAAAGCAAATGTCGGCATAATAATCCATGTTACATAAGGGTGCAGAGTTTCAATCAAATAATGTGCAGGAGTATGAAGGGAACGGATGGAGCGTAAAATCCGCTTTGTGTCCTTGTAAGAGGATACAGAAAATTCTTTAATATTTTCCAAGGTTGAAGTTTTATCTTTAGTTTTTTTAGCTGGACACATTAAACCCAAAATTACCCCAGCCACTGTGGAATGCACACCGCTTTTTAATACAAAAAACCAAAGACCAACTCCGCAAAAAACATAAAACGCTATATGCCGGATGCCTACTTTACGAGCACAAAAAATAATAAAAACCATTAACCCAGAAAAAGTTAAAAACCTCCCTGCAATGTCCTGAGAGTAGAAAAACGCTATTACCAAAACCGCACCTAGATCGTCTACGATAGCCAACGCTAAAAGAAACACCTTGAGTGAGAATGGCACTCTTTTAGACATAAGACTTAAAACACCAACCGCAAAAGCAATATCAGTCGCCATTGGAATACCCCAACCCACTTGAGTAGGTCCTGTGTGATTGAAACTCAGATAAAAAAGAGCCGGGACCAACATACCCCCTAAAGCTGCAAAAATAGGCAAAGCCGCTTTTTTGGGAGTGGAAAGCTCCCCTACACTCAACTCTCTTTTGATTTCCAAACCTACGACAAAAAAGAAAATAACCATTAAAGCATCATTCACCCAATGGTGAAGGGAAAAAGAAAGAGAGAATTTACCAATATGAAACCCTAAAGGATAGTATAAAAGTTTGTGATAAAAATCAGACCAGGGAGAGTTGGCCCAAGATAAAGCCAATAAAGCAAAGAAAAGTAAAACAATACCAGAACTTGCTTCCAAAGAAAAAAATTTTTCAAAAGGAGTGAGTAGTTTCTTCACCACTTTTTCTGAATTTGTGTTTAACATGACTGTCCTTTTGTTTCGGATTTTACAACTTTATACTTCACATGAGTAGCAAGTTATGTCTTTTTATGAATATTCATCTAGAACTGGCTTGGACTTTCTTCCTGTATAAGCCTCTGAATCGTTTTTTCTTTTTAATTTTTTCCTCCACTTCCTCTGTCCATTTCTTATAATGATTAAAAATGGTATTCGTATCTCCCGGTTCCTGCACAGGCCCTACATGCAAATACATTTTTCCGGGGAGAGGGAAACTTTTTCCTTTTGGCCATAAACTTCGGTTTTTTTGCAGGTAGAGGAACAAAACCGGAGTATTGGTTTTTTGAGAAAAAAGACCCACTCCATTTTTAAAAGGCTTGAGAGAACCATCTATGGAGCGAGTGCCTTCAGGAAACATAACTATCCAGATTCTTTTCAAATCATTTAAAAGATTAACACACCTTTTTATAGAATCTGTTCTCTTAGTGGCTCGATCCACGGGGATAGCTCCTAAAAAATATTTTGAAAAAAATCGTAAAGCCCTGCTACTGAACCAGTAATCTCTGGCCGCTAAAATATAAAGATCCATCCAATGAGTGAAAGGAATGGAGGTTAAAATAGCTGGTCCATCCAAGTGACTGGCATGATTTGATATGATAATCAGTTTTGGATATTTTTTGTAAAAGCCTTTAAAGTTTCCCTTCACCCTTAAACGCACATAAAACTTAAAAGCTAATCGCAGAAAAAGTGCCCATATACCCCTAGTGAATAAGCGACTCGATATCTTTTCATAATCAAACATATCCCAAATATTAGGCTCGCCGGATATGTCCATTTCTTCCGTATTTTTTTGCAATTCCTGTATCATGGTTTTCTCTACATATTTTATAGGTTATTTTATAAGTAAATGGAAAGAGGTGGAGTGTCTACTATTTTTGGCTACACCATGATTGATACTTCTGTGACAATTCAGAAATACTGAAAACACTTTGAAAACTATAGGCCGATTGTGAAAAAAATCTAAACAATATTTTGACAATTCAGAAATACTGAAAACACCCGAAAGTATCAGAAATCTTTGACTTTTTGCAATTCTTTTGGCAAATCTCTATATTTTACTGGGTTTTCAAAAGGTAATAAAAATTTGAAAGTCAGGCACAAATCAGTGAAAAAAAATCAACTTTTCAGACCAACTCTGCTATTTTGAAAACAAAGGAGTTTATTATGAAATGTTTATTATTGGAAGGTGTCCATAAATCCGCAGATGAATATTTAAGTGCACAGGGCCTTACAGTGGAGCATATAAAATCTGCTCCCAGCTTTGATGAACTGGTTAAGCAAACAAACTGTAGAGCTTTAGGTGTTCGATCCCAAACCCACATTACAAAAGATATTCTAAAAGCACTTTGCCCAGAGTTAAGACTTATTGGAGCTTTTTGTATTGGCACTGATCAAATTGCCTTGGAGTCAGCCCGTAAAATGGGTGTGCCAGTTTTTAACGCCCCTTATGGCAATACCAGAAGTGTAGCAGAATTAGTAATCTCACATATTATCGCGCTTTCCCGCCAAACCTATAAGTTTAATCAGCTTTTGCACCAAAAAAAATGGAGTAAAACTGCTCAAGGCAGTCGGGAAGTAAGAGGGAAAACTTTGGGGATTGTGGGATATGGTCATATTGGCACACAAGTCAGCATACTAGCGGAAGCAATGGGAATGAAAGTGATTTATTTTGATATTATCGAAACTTTGCCATTGGGGAATGCTAAACCGGTAAAAAATTTGAAAGATTTGATGAAGTGTTCTGATTTTGTGACATTACATGTACCTCAAACGGCTTTGACAAAAAATATGATCCAAGAAAAACAATTAAAGTGGATGAAAAAAGGTTCATTTCTTATTAACACCAGCCGGGGAAGTGTAGTTAACCTGATAGATGTGAAGAAGGCATTATCGGAAAAACATTTGGCCGGAGTAAGTTTAGATGTGTTTCCTAAAGAACCACAAAGTAAAACCAGTTCTTTTTCCTGTGAGTTACAAGGCATGGAGCAGGTGATTCTTACTCCTCATATCGCAGGTAGCACGGAAGAGGCGCAAAAAAATATTGCCAAACAAGTGAGTGCTTCCATAGTGAAGTATCTTTTTCATGGAATAACAGAAGGGGCCATTAATTTTCCGATTCTTAACCCTCCGGTTTTAGAACCATCAAAGTCGGGAAAAAGATTGGTTAACATACATCAAAATGTACCAGGGGTATTGGGTAGTATTAATGGGTTGGTTTCCAATTTGAAAATCAATATTCAAAGTCAATATCTATCCACAAAAGACGATATAGGTTACTTGATTATGGATGTGGAAGATAGACACACAAAGCAACTTTACCAAGCTATTAACTCTTTAAGCACTTCCATCCGAACTTATATCCTGCCAGTAAAAGAACAAGACCACTAGTGCTATGAAAAAGTCTGCTATGCCATTAGTATTGTTTGTTGCCATTGCCTTATCTGCATATCACCAACTTTGGGATGGAGAATATATATAAACAACAAATTCAGGAGAACAAGAACAGTACATGTCGCCATATCATCAACCTCAAAAAATTTCATTAAACAGATGGTCTTTCCTGATCTGTCGCACCCGATACTTGGCTTTCAGTAGCCGGTCGAGAGGAAAATTCCACCCCCGGCAATACAGCTTCCTCCTCTTCCTCCTCTTCATCAAAAACCAGTTTCCATTTCCTGTAAGCACTAAGCCCTGTGCCGGCTGGTATTAATCTTCCCATAACAATGTTTTCCTTTAAACCAGAAAGCTGATCCATTTTAGATTGCACAGCCGCTTCCGTAAGAACTTTTGTGGTTTCCTGAAAAGAAGCCGCTGAAATCCAGCTGTCCGTACTCAAAGACATTCTGGTAATACCCATAAGCAACAACTTAAACAGAGCAGGTTTTCCTCCAGCTTGCTCTATTTGTTTATTTACCCGCAATACTTCCGGTTTATCCACTTGCTCCCCAACCAAGTATTTTGTATCTCCTGAATCAGTGATCTCCACTTTTTTCAGCATCTGACTGACAATCACTTCTATATGCTTGTCATTAATAACCACCCCTTGCAGACGATAAACAGCTTGTATCTCATCCACCAGATAACAGGAAAGAGCCTGACTGCCGGAAATATGCAAAATATCATGCGGATCACTTGGACCATCCATAATGGTTTCACCCGCTCTAATGTATTCCCCTTCACGAACAGCAATATGTTTTCCTTTCGGAATTAAATATTCTCTTTGCTCATTATCCCTAGAAGTGACAATCACTCTTTGCTTTCCCTTTAAGTCTTTCCCAAAACTCACTTCTCCATCTATTTCGCAAATAATAGCAGCTTCTTTAGGTTTTCTTGCTTCAAATAATTCAGCCACACGAGGAAGCCCTCCTGTAATGTCTTTTGTTTTAGTGGATTTTTTGTGCATCTTCGCAATCATGTCCCCTGCCACAATCTCTGCCCCATCAGAGACTAATAAATGCGCCCCCACTGGTATAGTATAGGAAACAGGCGCGTTTTTCCTGGGAAGCATAATACTGTTGCCTTCTTTATCCACAATAGTCACAATCGGTTTTTGATCCGAAGACTTACTTTTTATAATCACTTTAGTCGCAAAACCCGTAACGGGATCCACTTGTTCACTCATGGATACACCTTCTTCAATATCAATGAATTTTACCCGACCAGCACAGTCTGCCACAATAATATTGGAATAAGGATCCCACTCCGCAAGCAAGCCTCCTTTTTTTATTGAATCCCCTTCTTTCACACTTAAAACAGAACCATAAGGTACCGATAACCTCTCTTTTTCACGCCCCTTCTCATCCACAACCAGCAAGTCACCACCTCGGTTCATTACTGTTAGCTTGCGAATTTTATTTTCAATAGCCACAATATTATCAAACTTAATGATTCCATCGTGGCGGGCGGTGTGTACGGATTGCTCCACTGACCGGGAAGCTGTTCCTCCCGTGTGAAAAGTCTTCATGGTAAGCTGAGTGCCAGGTTCACCGATAGATTGAGCGGCTATCACACCCACTGGTTCACCCAGATTCACTGTCTGACCACGAGCTAAATCACGACCATAACATTTAACGCAAAGTCCTCTATGCGCCTGACAGGTAAGGGCTGATCGAATTTTCACAGACTCAATACCAGCAGATTCCAAACCGGATAATACACGCTCGCTTATCTCTTCACCGGCTTGCACCAGCAGTTCATCACTGCTAGGGTGTCTGATATCTTCAAACGCTGTTCGACCCAATACACGATCACTTAAAGACTGCTCCATACCCCCTCCTTCTATGGGAGCTTTTACTTCCATATATTCAGAAGAGCCACAATCTCGCTCTGTGATCACCAGATCTTGAGCCACATCCACCAACTTACGAGTCAGATAACCAGAGTTAGCTGTTTTAAGAGCTGTATCTGCCAAACCTTTTCTCGCTCCATGTGTGGAAATAAAATATTGTAAAACTGTCAAACCTTCGCGAAAGTTGGCAGTAATGGGAGTTTCGATAATTTCCTGAGAGGGTTTTGCCATCAAGCCCCGCATACCAGCCAGCTGACGAATTTGAGCTGCTGAACCTCTTGCCCCGGAATCAGCCATGATAAAAATGGAATTAAAACTGTCCGAGTCCACTTTCTTTCCGTCCTTTAAAGTAAAAGTGTCTTTTTCCAGATTGCTCATCATTTCTTTGGCCACTCGATCTCCACAGTGAGTCCATATATCCACCACCTTATTGTATCTTTCACTGTCAGTAATCAATCCCTCATCATACTGAGTGCGAATCTCCTCCACTTGCTGACGAGCTTTTTTCAGTAAACTCTCCTTGGATTTTGGAATCACCAAGTCATCCAAACATATTGAAATACCAGCTAGAGTTGAGTACTTAAATCCATAATTTTTTAAGGCGTCCGCCAACAAAACAGTTTTCTTTCCGCCACACAAACGGAAAGTTTTATCAATTAAATCCGCCAAGGCTTTTTTATTCATTACTTTGTTATAATATTCCAAAGGCACTTCGTATGGAATAACATCACTGAGAAGAGCACGCCCAACGGAAATATCCACCAGTTTGCCTTTTATGTAACATTTAATCTCAGCTTGCAGATCCACATAACCATTTTCATAAGCATAAATCACATCCTGCACACAGCTGAAAAGTTTTCCCGATCCTTTCGCGCCAGGACGAATACGGGTCATCCAGTAAATCCCCAAAACAATATCCTGAGTAGGGTTAATAATGGGCTTGCCATTGGCTGGACTTAAAATATTATTGGTGGACATAACCAGAACACGAGCTTCCACCTGAGCCTCCACTGATAAGGGAACATGAACTGCCATTTGGTCTCCATCAAAGTCAGCATTAAAAGCTGTGCAAACCAGAGGATGAAGCAGAATCGCTTTTCCTTCATGCAAAATAGGTTCAAAAGCCTGAATACCAAGACGATGCAAGGTGGGAGCACGATTAAGCAATACAGGATGTTCTCTCACCACTTCAGATAAAATATCCCATACTTCTACACTTTCCTGATCCACCAGTTTCTTGGCTTGCTTAATGGTAACGGCTAAACCTCTTTCCTGCAATTTGTTATAAACAAAAGGTTTAAACAACTCCAAAGCCATTTTTTTAGGCACACCACACTGGTGCAAACGAAGCTTAGGCCCTACCACAATAACAGATCTTCCTGAATAATCCACACGCTTCCCAAGAAGGTTTTGACGAAAACGACCTTGCTTTCCTTTCAACATATCGCTTAAGGAACGAAGAGGTCTTTTATTCGCACTGGTGAATGTTTTGCCACCCCGCCCATTATCCAGTAAAGAATCCACTGCTTCTTGGAGCATTCTTTTTTCATTTCGGATAATCACTTCTGGCGCGTTTAGCTCCTTTAGTTTCTTTAAACGATTATTCCGGTTAATAACCCGACGATACAAATCATTTAAATCTGAAGCGGCAAAGCGTCCTCCATCCAAAGGCACCAAAGGACGAAGATCAGGAGGAATAACAGGTAAAGCTTCCAGCATCATCCACTCCGGCCGGTTGGTGGAGTGAAGAAAAGTCTCCACCACTTTCAATCGCTTGGTAAGCTTTTTAGTGAGAGTAACCAATTTTGTGTCATGCAATTCTCTGCGGATTTTCCGGGAAAGAAATTCCAGATCCAGCTCTTGCAGTAAGTCCCTAATAGCCTCTCCTCCAGTACCAGCAGAAAAATGAGGACCATATTTCAGCTGTGCGGCCTGATACTCTGATTCAGAGAGAAGCTGACCTTTTTGCAATTCCGTGTCTTTAGCATCCAACACAACATAAGACTCACAATAAAGCACCCTCTCCACTTCTTTAAAGTTCATATCCAGCAAAACACCTATCCGGCTGGGAAGGGATCGCAACATCCACACATGAGCCACAGGAGTAGCCAGCTGAATATGCCCAATGCGTTCTCTTCTCACTTTGGATTTCGTGACTTCCACACCGCATTTTTCACAAATCACGGCACGATACTTCATCCCCTTGTATTTTCCACACAAACATTCATGATCTCTTACCGGCCCAAAAATCTTGGCACAAAAAAGCCCTTCCCGCTCCGGTTTAAAAGTCCGGTAGTTGATAGTTTCCGGTTTTCTTACCTCTCCATAACTCCATGTACGAATTTTATCTGGAGAAGCCAAAGATACCCTGACACCATTAAAAGCCAAAGGATCTTTTGGCTTGTCAAAAAAGTTTAATAAATCTCTCACTTTTTACTCCTTTGGTTTGATAGATTCCCGCATAACTGATACCTGCTGAGCCTTTTCTTTTTTCGCAGGGGCTGGTGAAAAATCCGCTGAATTACTGTCGGCTTTGGCTAATTTAGGAACCTCCGTCAAAAGCTCTGATTCAATCATTTCCACATCCAAACCAAGACCTTGAAGCTCTTTAATTAAAACATTAAAAGATTCAGGAATACCGGGTTCTAAAATATTTTCGCCTTTAACGATACTTTCATACATTCTGGTTCGTCCAGCCACATCGTCTGATTTTACAGTCAAAAACTCCTGAAGACAATAAGCAGCTCCATAAGCTTCAATAGCCCATACTTCCATTTCTCCTAAACGTTGGCCACCAAACTGCGCTTTCCCTCCAAGAGGTTGTTGAGACACTAGAGAATAAGGTCCAATCGAACGCGCATGTATTTTTTCCTCCACAAGATGATGCAACTTCAACATATACATCACTCCCACTGTGACAGGCCGATGAAAAGGCTCTCCCGTCCTGCCATCAAATAATACAGTCTGACCAGACTTAGGAAGCTCTGTTTCATCTAAAAGATTTTTCACATCCACTTCTGTAGCTCCATCAAAAACTGGAGTGGCAATAAACACCCCATCCTGCATATCACTAACTATTTTCTTTAAAGAGTCATCATCCGCTTTTTTCACCTTCTCAACGAGTAACTTGTCGTTTTTATAAAAACTTAACAAAATAGATCGAACATTTTCCAGTTGGGAATTATCAATATGCTCCTTCAGCTGATGTCCTAAAGCATAAGCCGCCCACCCTAAATGGGTCTCCAAAATCTGACCAATGTTCATACGAGACGGCACTCCTAAAGGGTTGAGAACCATATCAACAGGGGAACCATCCATTAAATAGGGCATGCTCTCTTCCGGTAAAACATGAGATATCACCCCTTTATTTCCGTGGCGTCCGGCAAATTTATCCCCCACTTTCAGCTTTCTTTTAACGGCCACATACACCTTTACCATTTTAATCACACCGGGAGGCATTTCATCCCCCTTTGAAAGACGCTCCACTCTGTCCTGAAAAACCATTTCCACAGCTGATAACCTGTTCTTAGCTGACTCCACCCTCTTGGAAATACTCTCCACCAAAGAGTCATCCATCAAAGGCACATAAGCTAGTAGATCAAAAGGGATTTTATCCACATCGTGACTTTCAATCGTATGATCCTTGGATAATAATTCTTCCGAACCATCATCACTCAAAAGCACATCCACTGTTTTTTGGCCAATCAATATATCCCTGATCTCATCAATAGTGTTGTTTTGAATCACATTCTTTTCAATTTCAAAATCCTTTTTTAATTTTTCACGTTTTTCCCGAAGAATTTCACTGAGCCTTTCATTGTTATCCATAGGATCACGACTATACACCTGTGTATTGATAACAGTTCCATTCACACCGGATGGAGCGCGAAGAGAAGTGTCACGCACCTCCCCAGCTTTTTCCCCAAAAATAGCCAACAAAAGTTTCTTCTCAGGGGAAACCTGAGCTTCCCCTTTTGGAGTGATTTTTCCAACCAAAATATCCCCTGGATTGACTTCCGCACCAATACGAATAATACCCGATACATTCAAATCCTTTAAAGCCTCTTCCCCTACATTAGCAATATCAGCTGTGATCTCCTCACGACCCAATTTGGTGTCCCTGGCCACACATTCAAATTCTTCTATATGAATGGAAGTATACACATCCTTTTTGATAAGACGCTCAGAGATGAGTATGGAATCCTCAAAATTATATCCAGCCCAAGGAGTAAAAGCCACCAGAATATTTTGACCCAAAGCCAGCTCTCCTTTATCTGTCGAAGGACCATCTGCAATAACATCCCCTTTTCGAACATAATCACCATGCTTAACAATAGGCTTTTGATTGAAACAGGTATTTTGATTTGTTTTTTGATACTTAATCAAATTGTAAATATCCACACTGGCACCCAGTTTCCCGCTCCTATGAAAAAGACGCACAACAATCCGACTTGCATCTACTTCCTCTACAACACCATCCGCTTTACAAACCACACTGGTTACAGAGTCTCTGGCCACCAACTTTTCCACTCCTGTCCCCACCAAAGGAGCACTGGTTTTCATAAGAGGAACTGCCTGCCTCTGCATATTGGAACCCATGAGGGCACGGTTAGCGTCATCATGCTCCAAAAAAGGAATAAGAGAAGACGCAATAGATACCAGCTGGCTGGGGGACACATCCATCAAAGATACATCCTCTTTTCTTACAACCTTATACTCCCCGTCCATACGAACAGTCACATTTTGCTCCTTGGAGAGAGAATTAAACTGAGGATCTGCCTGCGCAATACAATGCTTTTGCTCCTCCAAAGCGGAAACATAATTTATTTTATCAGTGACTTTGTTTTTACTCACTTCACAATAAGGTGTTTCAATAAAACCATATTTATTGATTCGAGCGAAAGTGGCCAAAGAGGCAATCAAGCCAATATTAGGACCTTCCGGGGTTTCAATGGGACATATCCGCCCATAGTGAGTGGGGTGCACATCTCTCACTTCGAAACCAGCACGATCGCGGGTTAAACCACCGGGACCCAAAGCAGATAAACGACGCTTGTGCGTGATCTCAGATAATGGGTTAGTTTGATCCATAAACTGGGAAAGCTGACTGGAACCAAAAAATTCCTTTACCACCGCAGAAACAGATTTTGCGTTAATAAGATCATGAGGCATCATTGTATCTAGGTCTTTCATGCTCATTCTTTCCCGGATCACTCTTTCCATCCGCACCAAACCAATGCGGTATTGATTTTCCACCAATTCTCCAACGGATCGCACACGACGATTGCCCAGATGATCTATATCGTCCACCTGCCCTTTACCATTTTTTAAGTCGATCAGAGTATAGATAACATTCAAAATATCCTCTTTCTTTAAAATTCCCAGGGTTTTATCATCGGACGAAAGAGAAGTGTTAAACCGGTGATTCATTTTCAGCCTGCCCACTTCCCCTAGATCATAAGTTTCAGGTTGAAAAAACAAACGATCAAAAAAAACTTCAGACGCCTCCAAAGTGGGAGGCTCACCTGGTCGCATTCTCTTGTAAATATCAATCAAAGCCTCTTCCCGATTGAACACTTTATCCTGCAAAAGAGTATTGCATAAATAAGGTCCCACTGTAAAACCATCAAAAAAGATTAAATAAAACTGGGAAATGCCATTGGCTTTCGCCTTCGTGAAAATTTCTTCCGTCATAACCTGATTGGTATCAGCAATTATTTCACCTGTTTTGGCATTAAATAAAGGCTTGGCTATCACTGCACTTGTCAAATCTTCAGAGGTCAACTCCACTTTTTTAATACCCTCAGATAAAACTCTTTTTATAGCCAAACGAGTGATTCTTCTGCCAGCTTTAATAAACACATTTCCTTTATTGTCTTTAATATCAACCGGTGCTCTTTGACCGGCCATTTTTTCAATATCAATAGGCCGAAAAATCTTTCCATTGGCTCGCAAGGACACCAGAGAAAGATCATAAAAATATTCCAAAATTTCTTCTGCCGTATAATTTAGGGCTTTTAAGAAAATAGTGGCTGGAAACTTACGACGACGATCAATCCGGGCATAAACCAGATCTTTATGATCAAACTCAAAATCCAACCAAGAACCTCGATAAGGAATTATGCGAGCGGAATAAATTAATTTCCCACTTGTATTGGACTTGCCTCCATCGTGATCGAAAAACACACCCGGAGAACGATGAAGCTGAGATACAATGACTCTTTCCGTTCCATTAATAATAAAGGAACCACTGTCTGTCATAAGAGGAACTTCCCCTAAAAATACTTCTTGCTCTTTAACATCCCGGATTGTTTTTTCACCGGAACCTTCTGGAATATCAAACACAATCAAACGCAATAAAACCTTTAAAGGGGCTGCGTAACTGATTTTTCTTTGCCTGCACTCGTCAATATCATAAACCGGATGCTTCAGGATATACTTCACAAACTCCATCTGCAAAACACCTTTATAGTCCTGAATAGGGAAAATGGATTTTAAGACCGCTTGCAGACCGCAATCTTCCCTACGATCCGGATCCACATCTTTTTGTAAAAATTTTTCGTAAGAATATTTTTGCAATTCTATCAGATTTGGCACATCCACTGCGTTTGCCACACGACCAAAACTTTTCCTTAATCGTAGGTTGGACGCTGTTACAGGAGATTTGGACATTCGTCCTCCTTAAAATTTTTGCTGATGATTTTTATAAGTAAATATTTTTTAAACATTTATAAAATCAAGTGTTGTTTTTCATACAAAAAATTATTTCACTTCCACTTTTGCACCAGCTTTTTCCAAAGCTGTCTTCATTTTATCTGCTTCCTCTTTGGAAACTTTTTCCTTTATCGTTTTAGGAGCACCATCAACCAGATCTTTCGCTTCTTTCAATCCAAGACCGGTAAGACTGCGCACTTCCTTAATAACCGAAATTTTGTTGGAACCCACAACCGCTAAAGTAACATTAAACTCTGTTTTTTCCTCTTCCGCCTCAGCAGAAGTCGCTCCCGCTACTGCCTGAACAGCAACAGGCGCGTTTGCGCTCACACCCCATTTTTCCTCCAGATCTTTAATAAGCCCTGCCACCTCAATGACTGGCATATTGGACAGATGCTCAATAAGCTGTTCTTTTGTGATTGTCATTTTTTCCTCCGTTTCTGTTGTTTTTATTTTAAGTTCATAACCTGATCCTGATGGTTGGTCACTTTCACTTTTTGTTGATTTTTATTTTTTATCTTTTTTCCGCGCAGACATAACTCTTAACAAACTTTCAGGAACTGCCGAAAAAACAGACAACAGTTGCGAAAGAGGTGCTGAAAACACACCCAACAACATGGCTCTCAATACCTCCATCGGTGGCAATTTAGCCAACGCTTTTACATCCTCCGCGCTAATGCCTTTTCCATCCAACATACCTTTCTTAATTTGTAAGGCTTCTGTTTTTTCCGCATAATCCGCTAAAACTTTAGCCACACGGGATGGTTCACCAAAAGCAAAAACAAAGGCATTAGCACCAGTGAGACTACTGCTAAAATGCTCTTTCATTTCTGGCCAAGCAGAAAAAGCGTTTTTAAACAAAGTGTTTCTACACACTTTCATATCAGCCATACCTTCATTTCTCAATTCTTTTCTCATTTCTGTTATCTGTTGCACACTCAAGCCCTGAAAATCAACCAGAAAACCAGCTTTAGCTTTCTGGATATTATCAGAAATATTCTTAACTTGCGCTTCTTTTTCCAATCGGGTAATCAATTCTATTTACTCCTTGTTATTTATAAATTTCTGCACAAATTTCAGTTTATCGGGTTTTTAACTTCTCATATATTCTTAAGCTTTACAACAAAAGGTGTTTGTAGGACTACTCTCATATATGCTTAATCAAAAGCACTGTCAGAGGTATCCGCTAAAACAGAAGGTCCCATCGTGGAAGAAAGAGCTATCTTCTTCAAGTAAATACCTTTACTGGAAGAGGGCTTGGCCTTCACTATTGCCTTCAAAAAAGTCAAAAAATTTTCTTTTATACTATCCAAACTCATTGAACAACGACCAATAGAGCTATGAATGATGCCATTTTTATCTGCTCGGAAATTGGCTGTCCCTTTTTTCTGATTTTCCACCGCCTGAGTCACTTTAGAGGTTACCGTTCCTAACTTCGGATTTGGCATTAAACCCTTTGGCCCAAGGATCTTGGCCACTTTAGACACCATTAGCATCATATCCGGCGTGGATATGGCTGAGTCAAAATCCAACCACCCCTGTTTTATTTTTTCCACCATATCTTCCGATCCCACAAAATCTGCTCCTGCTTGCCGAGCTTGTTCTTCAGCGGAACCTTTTGCAAACACCAAAACCCGCGTCTTTTTTCCCAAACCATGAGGAAGAGCTACAGAACCACGCACCTGTTGCTCGTTTTTTCGTATGTCCACCCCTAACATAACAGCCACATCCACGGATTCATCAAACTTTGCTGAAGGATTTTCCAGCACCAGTTTTAAGGCTTCATCCACAGAATACTTCTGATCTTTAAGCTTTTCTTTAACAGCTCTGTACTTTTTTCCACTCATTGCACAATTTCCAAACCCATGCTTTTAGCAGTTCCTATTACCTGAGAAATCGCTGATTTCAGCTCCAACCCGTTTAAGTCCGGCATTTTAAGCTTGGCAATTTCATTAATTTTATCCATACTTATTTTTCCCACTTTTTCTTTTTGAGGCATTTTAGAACCGCTTTCGATGCCAACAGCCTTTTTCAAAAGAACCGATACAGGTGGTGTTTTTGTAATAAAAGAAAAAGATCTGTCTTGAAAAACATCAATAATCACTGGTACAACTGTGTCCCCCATTTTCTGAGTCTTTGCGTTAAACTGTTTGCAAAAATCCATAATATTGACTCCATGTTGACCTAAAGCCGGGCCAACTGGAGGTGCCGGATTGGCTTTGCCAGCCGGGATCTGAAGCTTAATTTGAGAAACTACTTTTTTTGCCATTTTTACCTAAACTTTCATTCTTCCCGATATACCTGTGAAAAATCCAATTCCACCGGCGTGGGGCGTCCAAAAATACTCACAGAAACCTTAACTCTTCCTTTTTCCTGATTTACCTCTTCTACCACTCCACCAAAAGTTTTAAAAGGACCATCTATTACTTTTACATGTTCTCCAGCTGTAAAAGAAACTTTGGAATGAGGATGCTCTACATCTTCCTCTATCCGATTTGTGATAGCCGAAATTTGTTGCGCGGGAACTTCCGTGGGTTTTCCCTGTGTACCCACAAAATTAACCACATTGGAAGCACTCTTTATTAAATGCCACAAATGATTCGTCAAGCGCATTTGAATAAAAACATAACCTGGATAAAATTTTCTGGGTCGTATAACTTTTTTTCCTTTACTGACCTCCATCACATCTTTTTCAGGAATTAAAATATTTTTCAGCTCAGATGACAAGCGATGATCTTTCGCCAATCTCTGAATAGCCGTTTTGGCCTTAAACTCACAGTTGGTTTTGGTTTTAACGATATACCACTTAAAATCATCTTTTGTAACTTCTGATTCCACTATTTTAATCCTTTTCAAAATATCCACCATACCCTGTACGGCTTTTACCTCAATCGATAATAAAGTTAATAACCGCACTGCTGGCCAGATCGAACACACCTAAAACAACACCAGAAAGTATTAAAATAACACAAACCAGAACTGTCATTCCCAAAGTAGCCTGACGGGAAGGCCATACCACTTTACGCACTTCCACTACCACTTCATGTGCCCAAATTCTGGTTCTCTCCCTGAACTGTAAAAATAAAAAAACAACCAAGCCGGCCAGTACAGGTGCTCCATGACGAATCCACTCCTGTCCATACGCTATTGCAATCATTCCTGAATAAACTGCCACAAATTCAAACAGAACTCGCACAACGAAAGCCGTTAGAAAACCAGCCAACACAAAAGATAAAGTAATAATTTTTGCGTTTTCTTCTTTAATCATATTCCATACCCAATATTTTGACTCTAGGCAATATTGGCCTTTCATTCTTTCTTTTCGAGAAAAAGAAGACTTTTTCCGAATGGCTGTATACAGGGCAGGAGGGACTCGAACCCCCAACCGACGGATTTGGAGTCCGTTGCTCTACCATTAGAGCTACTGCCCTTTGTGATGAAAGTCAAAATACCTTTTCGTATCTACGCTTTTTTTTTATTCAATAACTTCAGTCACTACTCCCGCGCCGACTGTTCTTCCACCTTCACGAACAGCAAACTTACTGTTTTTTTCCATAGCAATAGAGGAAATCAATTCCACTTCCATCGTGGCATTATCTCCTGGCATTACCATTTCCTTACCTTTCGGTAAAATCACTTTTCCTGTTACATCTGTTGTGCGGAAATAAAACTGAGGACGATAACCATCCACGAAAGCTGTATGACGGCCACCTTCATCTTTCGTCAAAATATAGCACTCACACTTAAACTTTTTATGAGGAGTAATAGTGCCCGGTTGAGCCAAAACCTGCCCTCTTTCTACATCTGTTTTGTCCACACCTCTAAGTAGACAACCGGCGTTATCTCCTGCTTCCCCTTGATCCAGTTCTTTTCTGAACATCTCAATACCTGTCACCACTGTTTTTTTCGTATCACGAATACCTACAATTTCCACTTCGTTTCCAACTTTCACAACTCCTCTTTCAATACGACCAGTGACAACTGTCCCCCGACCGGAAATGGAAAACACATCCTCTATGGGCATCAAAAATGATTTATCTTTATCCCGAACAGGAGAAGGAATATGGCTGTCAATCGCATTCATCAACTCCATAATGGACTCTCCAGCCTTGGCATCTCCCTCCAAAGCTTTTAAAGCAGAACCTTTAATAATAGGAGTATCATCCCCAGGGAACTTATAATCATTCAGTCTTTCCCGAATTTCCATTTCAACCAGTTCCAACAGTTCTGGATCATTTACCTGATCACACTTGTTCATATAAACCACAATAGCCGGAACACCCACTTGACGAGCTAACAAAATGTGCTCACGAGTTTGAGGCATAGGTCCATCCGCAGCAGACACAACTAAAATAGCTCCATCCATTTGAGCCGCTCCTGTAATCATGTTTTTGACATAATCAGCGTGACCTGGACAGTCTACATGAGCATAGTGACGTTTTTCCGTTTCATATTCCACATGAGCAGTGGAAATAGTAATACCTCTGGCTTTTTCCTCAGGAGCTTTGTCAATTTGATCATAAGCCATAACCTCAGCTCCGCCCTTTTTAGCCAGAACAGTAGTAATAGCCGCCGTTAAGGTTGTTTTTCCATGATCTACATGCCCAATAGTGCCAACATTAACATGTTCTTTATTTCTCTGAAATTTTTCTTTTGCCACTGTTCCTCCCTTTTTTATGTTTGTTTTTGTCAAGTATTGTATTTATGCTGTTTTTTTAATACCTGAAAAGCACTCATTTTACAAAATAATTCAACTATTACAAGCTTTTCCAGCAGAAGATTAAGCTTTTTCAGAGCTGAATTGCCCCATAAAGCCTTTGACATATCAAAACTTGGAACAGGAATCAATATTCATTATTGAACTACGATATACATAAACCTTAAAGCCCGTGGCGGGAATCGAACCCACGATCTCACCCTTACCAAGGGTGTGCTCTGCCACTGAGCCACACGGGCTGTTTTTTTCTGTTCTCTGCCTTGCCCGCAAAAATGGAGCGGGAGACGGGCCTCGAACCCGCAACCCTCAGCTTGGAAGGCTGATACTCTACCAGTTGAGCTACTCCCGCTGTTTTTTTCTTTCTAATACTACCCCCGTGAAAAACCCCCATTTCTTCAATTATCACACTTTTTTATGTACTTTCCCTTGGAAACTAAAAGCCAAGTTGTTGGCAAACTTGCTGGCGGGAATCCAGTCAAAATAACATACTTTTTCACGGGCCACTATAGTCACCCGTGAAAAACCCTTAGTGTTTCAATTATCACACTCTTTTTTCATGTAACTTCCCAAGGGAAGTCATTCCCGTGAAAACGGGAATCCAGTCAAAATAACATACTTTTTCACAGACTACTATATATTTCATCGAATTTTATCCATGCCCTTGCATTAAAGCAGGTTCATAATTTGTGTTCTGTTGATTCTTAAAATCAACTTCCCGGAAATAACTCTCCACTACATCCAATACTTCCTGTTTGCTTCTACTTTGAAAAACAATCTGGCGAAAGCGAGCTGACTCTGGATAACCTGAAGAATACCAAGTGGAAAACTTTTTATATTGTAATAAAAATATTTTCTCATCATAAAAACTTTCCAAATGATATTGCAATCGATTTAGAATATTCATGTAGCATTTTTTTGGTCCTTTCACAGAGGGGACAGTCATATTATATGTCTGATTGATCTGCGTATTGCGCACCTGATACATGCTCCTATTATATATTGTATTCACTTCCTGAAAAATCCAAGGGTTTTTTAAACACCCTCTTCCTATCATCATACCGTCACATTTGCTTTCTTTTTTCAATTTTAAAACTTGTTTTGAATTTACCAAATCTCCATTACCAATTACAGGTATAGTGGCTTGTTTTTTCACCTTAGCAATATAATTCCAATCCGCAGTACCAGAATAAGCCTGCGCACGGGTTCTACCATGAATAGTCAACCAGACAATTCCTTCATTATAAGCTATATGCGATATTTCACAGGTGTTGCGGGAATGTTGATCCCACCCTGTTCTAACTTTAATGGACACGGGAATGGAAACAGCTTTTTTGACTGTTTGAAGTATTTTGCGCAAAAACAAAAGATCTTTCAAGATAGCTGAACCAGCACCTTTTTTAACAATTTTGGAAACAGGACATCCAAAATTGAGATCAATGAAGTCAGCTCCAGTTTGTTCCACAATTTGAGCGGAGTCCGCCAGAGCAGATAATTCCTCTCCGAAAATCTGCACCCCTATTGGACGCTGACTTTCGTTAAAAAACATCAATTTATGGCTTTTTTCCGAACCAGTTTGAAGAGATTTAGCAGAGATCAATTCAGTTGTAACGATACCACAACCCATCTCCCGCATAAAGGAGCGAAAAGGGTGATCCGTGATGCCGGCCATAGGAGCCAAGAGAAAAGGAGTTTTTTTTAGTTCTTTAAGAAGATTTTCTGCTTTCATTAAATCAGTAACTTATCTTAATATAAGATCAAAAATCAAATCTAAATAATCGCCCGTGAAAAACCCCTGATAAAACCGGTTACTTACCTGTTAAAGAGAAAGCTCCCTCTTGGAAACTGAAAGCCAAGTTATTGGCTTTCAGTCCCTTGAAAACGGGAATCCAATCAAAATAACATACTTTTTCACAGGCTACTAGTTACTCACCCGTGAAAAACCTTTTGTATTTCAATTATCACACCCTTTTTTCATTTTCCTTCCCAAGGGAAGTCATTCCCGTGAAAACGGGAATCCAGTCAAAATAACATACTTTTTCACGGACCACTATTGTACATGGATGGAAAGTACTCTGCCTTTCTCATCTCTTAAAGTCTCCACCTGCGCTGTAATTAAGCCTTCCGCGTTCCTTAATTCATAAATTTCCAGATCTCCTGATAAAGAGTCTAATTTTCTGATTACCCTGTGAGCCGGAAAAATTTCTCTGTACCTTCTCACTATATGCTCCGTGGTCGGCAGTAAAACAGGTGATTTACCCGGCAATAAAATCGCATATACCAACTTACCCCTTCTCCATTTCACATTATAACTGGAATTCAGCTCCTCTATGGAAAAAATATCCCTAGCTTGAGGGTCTCGCCCGATACCAGCCAGCTTTCTCTGACCTTTATTGATTAAATACAAAGCTTTATCCTGTTGTACACGCCATTTTGTTTTAATTTTTTCCTTATCCTCATTATCAGGATCTCTATTGGAAAAACCAAATACAGACTTAAAAGTCCCCAAAAAACTATCTTTTTCCACACTACTAGGATTACGATCAGAGAGGTTTCCTTCTTCCAATAAATTCAGTTTCAAAGCTCCATTTTCATTTTCATAGAGATCTACTTTATACTGTGTGCCATCCGGTTTGATTATTTTTACCGGTAGAGCAGATTTTAATGATGAAGCCAATCCGCGCGCATTTTTCTGATTCAAAAAAGGAACACTTACCAACATGAAACACAAAGCACAAGCCACACCAACATAATGAAACTTCTTGCCAGAAAGCGACTCACCACCACCACCGGAAGACTCACCACCACCACCGGAAGACTCACCACCACCACCGGAAGCTGAAAACGAACCTGCCTCTGCCTCATCTTTATCTGAAGAATGAAAGTCTGTGGTGTGTCCTCTCTCTCTCCAAAAATCAGAATTTGTTTTGTTTATAATATTATTATTTGAATTTTTCACACCAGAGCTTCTTTGCACATTGGAGCTTTGCAACATCATATTCTTTTTCTCCATTGTCTGGTAACTGGGAGATTCAACAGTTTTCAAAGGAATTTGAATTACATTATTCAAATGTGATTGTTTGTTTTCATCCTTTTTCGAAACCCGTGCATTTGATTTTGCAGTACCTGGAAATGAGATGATATTGTTCTGATTGTCAGATGACATAAAATCACTCCTGTTTTACTTTTCCATTCAATAACTCAAACTGCAATTTGGAGTTCCTCAGAGGCTCAAACCTGTTGAGACCTTAAACAGCTTCAAATTGTTTCCGCTTGAAATTTGCCTTTAGATTGATATATCGGACATAAATAAAAAAATATTAAGAGCTAATTTAGTCTTCTGTGAAAAAGCCATGTTGTTGGCTTTTCAGTCCCTTACAGGCGGGAATCCAGGAAAATAACATACTTTTTCACGGACCACTTTTTAAAACCATGATGCTCAACAATACCTTTATATGACTTTCGATTTAAAACTAAAGACTGGGTAACTCTAAAAAAAACAATTATTACAAAAAGACATTTGTTCTGGATCACAGTGAAACAAAATCAATAAATATCACTTTTTCATCACTAATTTACTCCAAGCCGGCAGATCCAAAAACAAACCAAGCGACAAAATTCCTTGAAATTAAACAGTATTTGTTGAAAAATATTCAAAGACAGTACACTTCTGAAATGTTGCTCTCAAAGCTAAAAACAGGAGGCTGGAATACAAGCTAAGACAGTACACTTCTGAAATGTTGCTCTCAAAGCCAAACCCTGAAAGACGGAAAACTCCGAATGAACACACAAATTTTTACTATTTGTTCTTTTCTCTTTTTCTCTTCTACTGTCATCGCTGTACCAGAAAAGCCTGCTGAAAAACCAGAAAGCTCAACCCACAAAACCAAAAAGCTTGCTAAAAAACCAAAAAGCTCAACCCACAAAACCAAAAAGCCTGCTGAAAAACCAGAAAGCTCAACCCACAAAACCAAAAAGCTTGCTAAAAAACCAAAAAGCTCAACCCACAAAACCAAAAAGCCTACTGAAAAAACAAAAAGCTCAACCCACAAAACCAAAAAGCCTGCTGAAAAACCAGAAAGCTCAACTCACAAAACCAAAAAGCTTGTTGAAAAACCAGAAAGCTCAACCCACAAAACCAAAAAGCTTGTTGAAAAACCCATAAAGGCAAAAAAGAAATCCGCAAATAACAGGAAAAAGCAAAAAAAACCATCAGCAGATTCCCTGGATTCATCTGTTATTAAAAGCATGACGAGTGAACTGGATTTCCTGAATAAAACACTCGCTCCACAGACCAAGAAAAAGTCCGCCGTGGATCATATAAAAGAAAATAAACACAGAAAAACCATTGATCTGCAGGAATCATTGGAAGACAGTTCTCCTCGTTCTCTCCTAATTTTAGCACAAGCCTATGAAAATACAGGAGATTATGAAAATCAAATTCGTGTTCTCAGAAAATTGGTGAAAAAAGACAAAAAAAACGGAACTTATCTGTTGGAACTGGCAAAAGGACTCAGGAAGCTTTACTTCAAAACCGGTTTGTTTGCACATAGAAATGAAGTAATAGATATTATCCAAAAAACTCTTACTCTCAATAAAAAGTATCACGAAAGAGCACAGATGGAGATGCTGGAACTTCTAAAATTTAAAGCAGACTCCGAAGAAAACAATTATGCCATTTTGAAACTGTTGCAAACCCTTATCAGAGAATATGGCATAAAAAGAAAATATATCAAAGATATTTGCAAATACTTTTATATTAACAAATTTTACAACCAGAGCCTTTCCGGCTGTAAAAAAGCCATAAGATACGACCCAAAAGAACCTAGTAATTATATTTACTACGCTCTCTCCATGGAAAAACAGGAAGATAAAGAAAAACAGCTTAAATTTGCCGGCAAAAAATTTCCGAACTCCAGTTTTGTCCAAGTGATAGTGGGCCAGTTTTTCATTGAACAACAAGAATACACATCCGCTTTCCCTTATTTTCAAACTGCTTCCAAAATAGATTCAAACTCAGCGGAGGCACGATTGGGGCTGGCGCAATCTCTTTTTAACACCGGAAAAGAAAAAAAATCTTACAAACACTTTATGAAAGCTTGTATGTTAAACAAACATAAAATGCTATGGGCTTTTAAACAAGCCAAATCCATATTAAATCAAAAAAGCAAATTCAAATTGGCCAACTCTTTTGAAAACGGAATCACAAAATGTTTTTTACAAGGAAAGCATATTGCCGACAAACATACTCAAAGTCCAGCTACACGCAAAAAATAACATAAAACTATTGACCAGCCACCAGCTTATTTATCTCTCCCCTTCCGAATCCTTATCCTCGATAATTTGACGGAGGATGAAATATTACTGCAAAATTATGTCGTTATTTCCAGCTATCAAGGTCTAAAACAAAAAATATTTAAATTTTTACATCAATCAGCCGAATCAAAGTAAATACAACCCGGTTAATGATAATGAAGAACAAAACACCTGAATTTGACAGAAAAAGCAACTTTGAAAATTTTAGATATCTGTAAGAGGAAAAAATGAATAAGTTACTCTTTATCAGTAATAGTCTGGCAGATGTGGAAAAAGTAAAATATTTCGCGAAAAAAAATCATTTTTCCTTGGAACATTATTCAAAAGAAGAATGGGAGACCCTCAGGTCAAAAGGGGTAAAATGGGCAAAATCGGTAAAATGTACAAAAGGGACAAAAAAAAATCAAAAAAAACCTGACAACACAATAAATCATTCTTTGTCCATTATAAAAATGCCTGTTACAGGGAGCCCCATACAGACTATGGATGAAATTAAATTGGAAGCCATCAAAACCGCATTGCTTCAGTCAAGAGGAAACGCCTCTAAAGCAGCGAAAACTCTGAAAATAAGCCGAGCCACTTTATATAGAAAGCTCTATGAATTGGGAATGAATCTTGAATCCATGCGTAAAAATATCGCTGAAACAGACTACCCAGCCCCTCTAAAAAAGAGTGCTTGAGTCTTTTAAAACCACAAAACTGTCTTCAACCTCAACTTTCAGCCTTCAACCTCAGTCTTCAACCTTAATCAACTTGGTCCAACTGAAAATTTTTATTTTGCGCCTCTATACAAAACATAGTATCAAAACAGTAATGCAAACATTTTTACATCACCTCAGTTTAACATTTCTGCTTTTGCATTTCCTTCCAAAAATAAAAATTTTGGCCAGATTCGCCACGCTGTGCTTTACCATATTTTTAATGATTTCCTGCGCCTCTATAAATATTGAATTAACACCCTATCCTGAACAATCCACCTCCTTTACCCACTACAGTCACTATGGATTATGGGGATTAGTAGGTTCAGACTCCATTAACATACAGTCAGCTTGTGTGGATGGAGAGCCTGTTCAGATTAGAAATTACTTTAATTTTGAAGATTTTCTTTTTGCGATAAGCACTCTTGGCTTGTATTCTCCAAAAAGCACGGAAATATGGTGTGAAATACCCAATCAGGACTTTATTAAACTATGAAATATTTTACCTGTATTCTTCTTTGTTTTTTATTATGCGCTTGCGTGACCCCCATTACTTTGCGTAAAAAACCTCTTGGCAACTCCAACCTTTATCTGACAAAAAAAAGAGAATACACCATACCCTCTTTTTTCTTTGGGCTGGCCAACACTTCTGAAAAAATAAAAGTCTGGAAGGAATGCCCTGCAAATTGGAAAACCCTGAAAATAACCAGATCGTTTCTTCATATTCTTACCGCTGGTTTAACTTTGGGAATTTATACCCCCTTCAGAGTCATTATCATCTGTTCCGTAAAGAAAAAAAACAATCTGGATGAATTTGAACAATTTAACGAATAACCCTTATGTTGTAACATAATTGATTTTTTGGATAATCTCTTTTTTGACTGGAAAATCAATTTAAAAAGAAGGAAAAAATATGAAAAAAGAAGTGTTTATCTATCAGTCCAAAACCGGAAAAATCGAGTTTCGCGGTGACTTTCAAAAAAACACTGTGTGGGGAAATCTGAACCAGATTGCAAAGCTTTTTGGTGTAAAAAAACCAGCTATATCAAAACATTTACATAATATCTATCAAAATGGAGAATTAAACAAAAAATTAACTGTTTCCATTTTGGAAACAGTTCAAAAAGAAGGAAAGAGACAAGTAAACAGGAAAATTGAATATTACAATTTGGATGCTATACTGTCTGTCGGTTATCGTGTCAATTCAAACCAAGCCACACAATTTCGTATATGGGCTACAAAGACCTTAAAACAACATCTTTTAAAAGGCTACACCATAAATAAAAAACAGTTGGCTAAAAATTATCAACAATTCCAAAAAACTCTGGAGGATATAAAACATCTTTTGCCAGCAGATAAGTCCATTCCCGCACAGTCTGCCGTAGATCTTATTAGTGTATTTGCTGACACATGGCTTTCCTTGGAAGCTTACGATTCTGAAAAGTTTCCAAAAAATGGAGTGACAAAAAAACAAGTACTTTTTACAGCTGAAGATTTAAGCAATACTTTACAAAAATTCAAGCAGAAACTTATCGCTAAAAAACAAGCTACTGATTTATTTGGACAAGAAAGATCAAAAAACGCTGTGGAGGGAATTGTAGGTAATGTATTTCAGTCCTTTGGCGGACAGGATTTATATCCTACTGTTGAGGAAAAATCAGCCCATTTGCTCTATTTTATGGTTAAAAATCATCCTTTTTCTGATGGAAATAAGAGAAGCGGGGCTTTCGCTTTTTTGTGGTTTTTGCAAAAAGCTTTAGGTTTGCCTCGCAATCTAACCCCACCTGCTTTAACAGCTTTAACTTTGTTGGTTGCTGAAAGCGATCCAAAGGATAAAGATAAAATGATCGGATTAATTGTACTGTTGTTGCAGGGTAATAAGCCGAAGAAAAACAAAAAGAACAACTTCGAAAAAATTAACACCACTTGATTGTTTAGCCGATGCACTTTTACAACACCATATTTCAGAAAGCCTTGCTATGTCGGAGAGCACACATGTTACAAAGCATATTGGAAAAATTACTAAAGATGGGGAAATTGACGAAAAAAGCAATGTGCAAAAAATGCACTTTCCTCATTCAGATAAGCATATAAAACTATATTCTTTGGATATTATACTGACTTTCTTCACACTATGAAAACCCACAAAGTGATGATGAATAGAGGTGCTTTTCTGTCTTTTTTTAACAATTTTAAACTTTCCCTAAAGTCTAACATTTCTAGGCCGATAAGTCAGTTTGCGTTATAAGTTATGAATTTGTTATTCTTAAATTATAAATTTAAGAAAGGAAGTGAGTTATGCGATATGTTGGTATAACTTCCCGCGATCCTCATATAAGAAAACAGGAATGGGAAAATACGGGTAGGATTGTATCAGGATTCAAGGTTATCCATACAGGCTTGTATTACGATGATGCTCAAAGATTAGAAAATCAATATAAAGAACAAGGTTATAATGCAGATATTGGTGGGCCTAGAGTTTCAGGACCAGTCTATTCTGTTTATATTTTTGAGTATTAATATTGACTATTGTTATCATATTTTTATAAAATGCTTTTTGTGAATAATAAAATGAGGATGAAAATGGATACTGAAACAATTATTGCTCTTTGTGCTATCTTTACAGCGTTAGGGTTTATGTTTAATATGTTACTTAAACCAGTAAAGGAAAATCAAGCCCGTTTGGAAAGTGAGCAACAAAGTATAAAAGATATGCTTATTACAGATAGAGAAGAACGAAACAATCTTTTTATACATTTGGAATCTCGTACCGAAAAACTATACTCTACTACTGAATTATTGCAAAATATTTTGAAAGAATTAAAAACAAAAGAAAACAAACAGTCTTAATTATTTTGTATCTATACTTTTTATTTCAGTGCTTTTACTTTTCCGGCTTCTTATCTTGACCAACAAATCCAAAGTATCAAGGTTCTTTGTTTAAATATTTTACACTCATGTAAAGATTACATATATTACTTTTAACCTTTGTGTTTTTTAAATTTTTGAATATAATCAGTTAAAAAATAAAGGATGGAAGGATCTATTATGAATATACTTTTACATTTCTATTTTTTAAAAATTCTATTTTCATTAAATCAGAAACTAATGACACTTATAGCCTTGCTCTTGTCCCTTTTCTTTTTTAATGACCTTTGTTTTGCCAATGAATTATCCCCTGAAGAAAAGAGGGATTTTATAGAGTCCCTAGCAACACCTTCCACTGAGGAACGGGTATTTTACAGATGGCAACCCAAAGAAGTGGCACAAAAACTCCTTTCAGCTGGTGAGATGACTCAAGAACTTTATGAACATTATGTAGGAACTGAAATGTACTCAAAACCAGCTATTGCTGGTAGAACTGGTAAAGGACTTTATGTTGCAGAAAATAGAAATTCTTCTTCTCATTATGGTGACAGTATAATAAAAGTGGTGGTGTCAGCAGGCTACCCGTTTATTGATTTAAATGATGAAAGAATTAAAGCACGATTACAGGAAAAAGGCATTAGCTTAGAAGAAGCTTACAAGCTAAAACTTCGAGTTGCCATCAAGGATTCAGCAACACTCGGGCGAATAGTCTCAGATACTTGGTGGTGTCTTAAAAAGCCAGAAGGCATACAATTCAAGCCTGTTGCAAATCAGGAACTAATAGCAAACTTCAAATACGCCACTCTTGAATATAAAAGAGGTGGAAAAGCAGCGTTTTTCAATCTGCTTACCAGACAACAACAAGTGGAGCTGATTTACAGTATTGAGAACTTTATTGATGCAGTAGACCTGCTCTTCGTAGGACAAAAACAATTTTCCAAAAGAGAATTATCCATAATAGTTTCTTACGCCCTTCCTCATATTGAATCTATTCAGGATGCCAAGATTTTCCTGCAAATAGGCTGGGAGTATTTCTCAGAAGCGGACAAAATAAGAATAATGGATAAAACCCTTTCCTTTATTCAAAACAAAAGAGAGCTATCAGAACTTGAAACGGAAATGCGAAAAGTTTCATTTCGTCCTGAAATACAGGAGGATGCCTTAAGGAATTTTCAAGATAGAGTTTCAGTTATCCCACATTTGGCAAACCAAGAGAGCATGGAAGACTCTCGTGAATCAAGAAGACAACCAACTCTTCAGGATTACGAAAATTTCCTCAAAGATCTAACAATAGAAGACTCTCGTGAATCAAGAAGACCGCAAAATGACTCAGAAAGAACAAACCAAACAAAACCTCTTAGCCCTGAACAGAAAGTTGTTGCATCTATACTGGGTCATTATGCAATAGAGACAGCACTGAAAAGTACAAGAGCATACATATCAGATCCAGAAACATTGGAAAAAGTTGAAAAACACATAAGATGTGTATTCGCGTTTAAATAATTGATCTTGTCAGTGTCCTTTCTAAGAATTTACTAGATTCGGACACATTGATCTACAAAAATGCTTGTAAGAACCTCTTGGCTTGTTTGGCGATTTTCAATTTTTGGATTACATTGATTCCATTTATCAAGAACTATATCCTTTCTGCATTGAACTTTTATAAGGCCCCATGTTCTAGCATGGCGAAGTGTACTACAAGAATATGATTTACTCCCATTTTTAACACAACGATCAAACACTATCTTCATTTGATCACAATTTCTTAGAGTAACTGGTTCTTCTGTTAATGACCGGTGAATGTCCAATCTCCCATTTCCCACTTCTGGTATATCTGGCACTTCTGGTATATCCACATCTGGTATATCTGGCACTTCTGGTATATCCACTTCTGGTATATCTAGACCAAGATTATCACTCAACAGTTTTTCTATCTCTCTCGCTTCGTAAATACCAATACCATACACATCATGCAATGTGATATTACATCCAAAAGAACCAGAAGGAGTCAAACAAGATTGACTATCTAATTTGGTACTCTCTGAACAACCAAAAACCAACATGGAAATAACTAGTAAAATTATTGCTTTCATATACCCTCTTTTATACAATTTATTCTTGACCCCTAAATTTTGGGACTCAATAAAAATTATATAACCATTTTTCTCAAAATTTTTCAATTACAAATATATATTTTGTAATCTTTTCACACTTTATTTATTCGCCCGTGAAAAAATATGTTATTTCCCTTGCTTTTTAGGCTTTTGCGCATTTAAGAATGTAGCTCTTTTAAAGCACTTATTAAAATATCCACTTCGTGCTTTGTATTATTTGGTGAAAGAGAAATCCGAAAGCAGGAACGAGCATAATCTCTGGGATTCAAATCTTCACATATTCTCAAGGCAGTAACAACATGAGAAGGCTCAGGAGAACCAACATTACAAGCAGAACCCGCAGAAGCGCATATTCCTTTTTGGTTCAAGTGCAATAAAACAACTTGGTTGCTCATACCCATACAATAAATACTGGAAGTATTGGGCAGACGTTTTGCTCTTTGGCAATTTATTTTGTATTTTTTTGTCATTTCTGCACCACTTGCACTTGACATTCCCACAATACTTTTCATTTCTGGAGTCGTATCTGTTAATCCAGCTGATGCCAAACAGGAAGACAAACCGTTGTCTTCTTTTCCCTTGAAAGCGGGAATCTCACCTTGTTTTGTGTAGCTACATTCACTTAGCAAAGACTTTTCAAAGTAATCTCTTAATTGTCCTACACCCTCCCATTTTTGAAAATCAACATCCTGTAGGGCAAGTTTTAAAGAATAAATAGCCGGAAAGTTATATGTGCCAGCCCTTAAGTTTCTTTCTTGTCCACCACCATACATTAGAGGTGCAAAAGGTTTTCTGGCATAAAGAAAACCAACTCCCTTCATAGCACCAATTTTATGACCAGAGAAGCTGGCAAAGTCCACCCCCCAGTCTGTTAAATCCACAAGGGTTTTTCCCAGAGACTGAACTGCATCCACATGAACTAGGCAATTATGTTTTTTAGCAATCCTGCTTACTTCTTTTATATTTGTAATAACCCCGGTTTCGTTGTTAGAGGATAAAAGAGACACTAAGGAATAGGGTTGCTTTGTACAAAGCTCCTCCAGATCATTTAAGTTGATTTCCCCTTGTTCATTATTACCCACTTGAAAGTGGGAATCCTGATGAACAGAGCAAAAAGCTCTTAGATATTCAAGTTTTTTTAGTGTTGCATGGTGTTCCAGCGGTGAGCTGATAACAGAATTTAAACCATTAAGCTTTAAAGTGTCTGTGGAGAGCACAGTATTAATTGCTTCTGTTCCTCCACTGGTGAAAAACAAATTCTTAGACGAGCAATTTAAAAAGTCTGCGATAACTTTTCTACACTCTCTTATTTGCTGGTCCATGATCCTCGCCGGTGGGTAAATAGCTGATGGATTTTGCCAATTCCGTAACAAATCCTCTTTTAGGTAGTTCCTCACTGAGGGGGAATAAGGTGCTGTGGAATTATAATCAAAATAAATCATATCTTTAGCCTACACCTGTATAATTACCCATGAAAAAAGTTTTCCTTTACTAAACTGAAAGCTCTCTAAGAGCTTTCAGTCCCTTAAAAACGGGAATCTTACCATTACTGAATAAAATCTTTTTTGGTCTTAGATAGGTCAGCTTTATCTCCTGTTAAATAGCTTACTCCTTCCGCCCGGCTTTCTATTTCTTTTAATTCAGCGGTGGTGATAGGAGTCAAAAGAAAGGCAAATATTACACCCTTCACTTTGTGAAAAGCTATACTGTATGCTGTTTCTCGCTGACTTTTAAAGTGCCATAGCACAATCTTGCGCGCTTTCTCTAAATTTTTTAACAAAAAATCTTTTGCCTGCTCTTCCACTTTTTTAATAACAATGCGACCTCCTTCTATTTCCTTAAGAGGCATTAGTAGTTCCTTTAAATGCTGTTTGTTAAAAAACACTTTATCATCTTCTTTATAGTCTGCAATCTGGTAACAACTTAGTATTTGAAAATTCTGATCTTTAATCCTAGTAACAGCCACCCCTTCCATCTCCACCTCCTTTTTTTTGTTATAGTTTATATATTTTAGTTATCCCTGAAAAATCTTTGTGTTTCAAATATTCGCCTCTTATCACTCTATCCCCAAAGGATTATCATTCTCGCGAAAGCGGAAATCCAAATCAACAACATATTGTTCCATCAGTCACACCATATCAATTTAAACAAATCATTTTTTCCAGCTTTGTTTAAGAGCTTCTAATCTGTTTTCTACTGTTTTTTTTATTTCTTTAAATCTACATTCTAAAAAACTTTCACATAACTTCTCCCATTGATCATAATCAGCATTTTTAGCAGACTTGCTAAATTCATCCCAATTCTGTCTATTAATTTTTTCTGGTATTAAAATATTTTCTTTTTTTAATTTATCTTGATTCCATTCATACCAGCTTTTACTACGATCAAAACGGTTTATGTCTTTTGACAATAAAGACAAATTAAGCACAGAATTAATATAGTGAGGAGAATTTCTTTTGATTTGTTGGGTTGTTTTTTTATTATAATCATCCAATGAAATTAAATGAGATATCTCAAAATCTCCTTTTTCCAATTTAGAAATAACATCTTCTGGGTTTTTACAATTCTCATTCAGAATTTTATTTATGAAAATAAATTGCATAATCGGATTCTTTAGTGCAGGGGTATCATTATTTTTTAGTGATTCTAAATCACTATAGCCTGTATCGGAAAAAACTTTTTTACTACTTACATTTGATGACTCATTATCTAAAATTTTTTTTAGATTTTTTATATCTTCTATTGCTCGGCTATTTTGTTTTTCTCTATACCGCCCACTAAAAATCGCACTCCAATACCAATGCAATATTTTGTAAATATTTTTAGATATTAGAGACTGAGAGGAGGTTTTATCATATAAACTTTTTGCTATTGGAAGAATCATTAATTGATAAGAAATATCAGTTATTCTTGACACCCCACAATATCCAGATAAAAACCTAAAAGCCAAAGCAATGGCATGAATTGACTCATCAGTATATTCATTAATCTCCTTCTTTGTTAAAGATAGTTTCTTTTTTTCTTTAATGTGATCTGATTGTAAATTATTTGATTCATTATTATTTTTAGAAGAAAGAATGCTTAGCATATTTAGATATTGGTTATAAAACTTTTGTGTTTCAGAGCTTTGATCCTTTGGAAAATGATTAAATATTTTCTCACATTCAATTTTTGGTAATAACTCTGTATGTTCTTTACAAAATTCTTTAAATTTTTCTATTATACGTTCTTTCAATGGTTTGCTATCCTGTAAAGCTGAATATTTAGCTACGATAATATCAAATGTGCTTAAAGGTAGTCCTCCTTTATTCATAGCTGTAAAGGCTTCAACCGCTTTGGAAAAACTGTCTCCATAACTTACAGTAAAAAGTTTTCTACTTTCAGTGAATAAATGTCTTAAAGCGTCATATAAGTCGTCTGCCCACTGTCTAGATATGCGTTTTATTTGATCTGAGTTATTGAAATCTAATTCTTCTTTTTCATATTCTTTTAAAATTTTTATAAATTGTATTTTAGTATCACCTTGAAGTTTCTTTAACCACTCTTCTTCAAATATTTTTTGTGTTGGATCTTTCAGAAGATCTGTATATTCTCGAGATAAAGAACCTGTCTTTGTTGTAGGTAAAAGTAAAAATAAACCTAGAAATTGATTTTTCTCCAGAAAATTTCTAAAATCCGATTTATTTTTCCGTAAAGCTTCAGGATGATAAGGTTTTTCTGGTCTAGATTTATGAATTTGTAGTTGACTGATCAAGTCTTTTACATCTGAAACACTTCTATCATCAGATATTTCCCTCTTATAGATAAGATCTAAAATAATTCTTAAATGTGACTCTTCAATCATATCACCTTGGCTAAAAATATTTAATTTTAAAAACCATCTGTACTTCAAGTTGTGATATAGCTTATTAAATATTTCATTGTCTTCAGATTCTTTAAAGAAGTCATCAAACACACTTTTTAAAGTGGTTAATCTCTGTTGACCATCCATCAAATAAGACTTTGGTGGCTGATTGCTGTTTTTTTGGTTCTCAGGTTCTTTATATCCAATCTTTTTTGTAGTCATATCTGTTGCAGTATTTGTTTGTAAAAGCAATATACTGCCAATAGGGATATTATATAAAAAAGAAGCTATTAAATCTTTTTGCTTATCTGGTTTCCAATCAAAGTCTCTTTGAAAATGAGGCAGTAACAAATTACCACTACTTATATCATCTATTATTGTCTTTATTATTTTTTCTTTAGATTCCATTGTCTTTTCCTTTCTTTTATTTTATAAATCACAGATTAAGCAGGCATCTTCCTGATCGTCATCATTTACAACATCTTTTATATCTTTCAAAAGACTTGATTTTCATCTCCATTGTACACAACCTGGCCCACGGAGAAGGTAAATAATCCGAATACTGTTTTAATAAATAATCGAAAGTTTTTACACTTGTCGTCCTTTCCATCTCCATCTCCTTTTTTGTTATAGTTGATATTTCTTCCAATCACACCATATCAATTTAAACAAATCATTTTTCCCAGCCCAACCAATCTTCAGCCAATGTTTTCCAAATAAATTCAGCAAGTACTTCAGAGCGACTTTCTATTTCTTTCTTTTCAAATTGATTATAGTGGGCAATATGTGCGATAATAGGGAGATAAGGATATTTATCTTTATTCTCTGTTTGAGTAAAAATTTTATACTGTTTGAGTTTATCTGAAAAGGGTTTATTTCCTAAAGAAGAATTTAATACTTGGGGAAGAAGAGTAAGATTGCCTAAAGTGTGTGTGTGACCTATAATTGATCTGTCAGATTTTGGAATGATATGCTCTATGGTTTTATAATCTTGATCTTTCCAGTGATAAAGAGTTAAAATATTAATTCCTTTACCTGATCTTAATAATTTCTGAGCAGGATCAAAATCTCTTTGATTGTAAGCTAAAAAAAGTAAAAGTTTTGACAACTTTTGATTTTTATAAATAGTACTGGTTTTAAGTTTTTGTGTCCAACTGCTTTTTATTTTTTGAATATTTTGTGATTCAATTTTATTGAAAAATAAAATTTTTAATTGTGTATTTAACTCTTGTATTTCATAATTTTTTAGTTTTAAAGAAATTTCTTTATAGGCTTTATCAATGCCGGAAGTCCCTCCGTCACAAAAGGCTCTCCATAAAACAGAAAAAGCTGTGCAGGTTTTTACACATTTTCCCAATAATTTTTGATTTTCTTTATAAAAGCGAATTAATATTGGTAAGACACGATCATGTTTCAACTCTGATAAAAATTGAAAACAAATCTGTTCATCATGTTCTTGAAATAATTGTGGAAATGAATCTGGTTTTAACCAATATTTTGAATAAAAATCATCAATGATTTCTATATCATTAACTATGGATTGCGCTGACTCAACATCTTTGTTTTTTAAAACTTCTTTTAAATATCCTCTTTGATCTTTAAATTTTTTATCAGACAAAGTATAACCGTTTTCTGTAAAATCTCCTCTATAAAGTGGCAAATAAAGCAATAATTTCCCAGTATGAGTAATAATTTTTTTCCTTTGAAATATATATTGTTTTATAATTTTTGATTGTATATCATTAATTTTTTTTGATAAATCTTGCTCAATCGTATGCAACTCTGATTTCAAAACTTCAAAGGCAGTAAGAGGTTGCCCTGTTGTGTTTAATGTATTAAACAGGTTAATAGCAAAATCTTCTGAGTGTTTTCCTGTAATACAAATCAAACAAAATTTAACTTTATTTAAAATAATATCCAAAAACTTTAAAAGTTCATCAATATATTCTATATAATTTGAGTCAAATAAATCATTTTCATGACGAATTGGAGAGAGATTATATATTATGGCTATTTTTTTACTTAGATGTTTTGGAAGTTTATCAGAATCTCTTCCATTTTTTATAAAATTAAGTATTGATTTTTCATTTTCAATGACAGAGCTTTCTCTGTCTAAGTCTACAGTTTGAATTATGTTTAATAGTTTGCTTCTTTTGTTTTTTAGTTTCAGTTTTTTCTCTATTTGCTGTTCTGTTCCATTTTCTATAGAATCTTGTAATTTTTTTAAAAGCTCATCTAACTGATTTAAAAAAATTCTTAAAATAAGTAGAAATGAAGAAAGCCTTTGCTGTCCATCAATAATATAATACTTTTCTTGACCAAAACCATTACCATTACTTTTTTTAGATAAAATTATTGATCCAAAAAAACATATATCTTCATAGTTTTCCTGTGAGTTTGAAATTGTTTGAAAAATCTCCCCTATATCTTCTGATTCCCATGCGTATGGCCTTTGGTAAGAAGGGATTATAAGCTTTCTCTTTAAAACATCTTCCAGTTTTGCAAGATCCAGTTTATTGTCAGCTCCTTCTAAAACCTGTACTTTTAATTTTGATTCAGACATTATAAACCCCATTTATTTGCTTGATAGCCATGATAAATTTTTTCCTATAATTAATTCTTTCATTTTTTTATTATGAGTGTTTTTCATTGGGACTACAGCCGTTTGAAAGTTAAAATGTTTTGCCAATTTTAAAATCTCTTTATTTATATCATAAGTAAATAAAAAATCAGCAGGACTGTTGCGAAAAAGTTTAAAAAGATACTCATGGTCAATATTATGATACTTGTATAACCTCTTCCCTGCTTGTTTTCCAAAAGCTGTATAAGGAGGATCAACAAAAAAACAATTCTCTTTTGTATTCTTGTGCTTTTGAATGATCTCCAACCCACACCCTTGAACAAAACAGATCTTTCTTTTTATATAAGCAATATCTTTCATTCTTTTAGATAAAGTGGCCGGATACCATCTGGAAGAAAGCCCTCTGCCATTTTCTCCATTTTTTGTTAAACCAGAACCATGAGCCATAATACCACCATAACTGACTCTGTTTCGGATAATTGTTTGTAATGCCTGTTGATAAAGGGACTTGGGTTTTAGTTTTAGAGTTTTTGTTACATTCTCAAGTGTCAATTCAAAATTTAAAATTTCATTTATTAATTTTTGATAGTTTTTTTCAAGCAAGACTTTCCAAACAGAAGCCACATTTTCGTCTTTTTCCACTAAGAGAATGTGATCAGCCAAATCTTCAAAAGCGGCTGTAAGCCCTATTATACCCCCTCCTGTAAAAGGTTCTATTAGTAAGGCTGGTTGTTGTTTTTTGCTTTTCATCCATTGTCTGAAAAAAGGAACAAACCATGTTTTACCCCCTGGATACCTGAAAGGACTGCGATGAGGCACTGTCGCAACATTAACAATCTTTTTTTTAAGTGGTTTTTCAAAAAACTGTAGTTGCATTTTCCTATTTCCTTTTATTTTATAAATCGCAGATTAAGCAGGCATCTTCTTGATCGTCTTCGTTTACGACATCTTTAAAAACATCTGTAATGTGTTTGCCTTTTTGACTCAATTTTGCTTTTTCCATTCTTTTTTGATAGTCAGCTTTAATTTTTTCTTTGTTTTTTTCCACCTCTTCCAAAGGCATACCATCCACCCATGTAAACGGAACACCATCCCCTTTGTAGTTTTGTTGCTCGTACCACTTGGCTTTTTTAAATAACTCAGGGTGTTTTTCCAACAAACCCACCCATTCAATTTTTCTCTGAAAAAAGCAAAAGTAACAGCCAGAACGCACCCGCCACTCGTAATATTTTGGAAGGCCAATACCTGATTCTTCCAGAATTTGATTAACCCCGTCAAGATCAATTCCCTCTTCTTTAAAAGGATAACGGGGTAAAATAGTCTCTTTTTTGGAAATATAACCTTGCCTTAATTCATCCGCACGGATTCCGATATAGCTTTCTATCAAATCCTCCCCGATATATCTTTCAAAAGACTTGATTTTCATCTCCATTGTGCACCATCTGGCCCGCGGAGAAGGCAAATAATCCGAATGCTGTTTTAATAAATAATCGAAGTTTTTTTCACTGTTCAGCCGAATAATTTTTTGGCTTAAAAAAGCTTCCAATTTGTCTAAGTATTGATAGGTTTCTGGCAATTCACTGCCTGTATCACAAAAAACATATTCCAAATCAGGCACTCTGTTTTTCAAAAAAATAGCCATAGCTGTTGAGTCTTTGCCTCCAGACAAAGGACAAACCTGCCTCCTGTTTTTGTCGTAAGTAAATTCAAACATTGGCTGACTCACCTTTTTTATATGTTTCGTTTATGGAGTGCGACTGAGGACTTTCTGGATAAAAAAATTCTCTGCTGTATTCAAGTAAAATCTGTAATTTAATTTAAAAAGTTTAAAATATTTATTTGAATATATCTATGAGGTCGTTTGACTTAGATAAAGAACCACGGCTTTAGTCATAAAGAAATTCCTTCTTAGTCGGAATTTGACCAGCCAAAATTTACTTTTACCCGTGCTGACCACAAATCATTCAATAAAGGGCCTTTTTTCTGCGTGCTGATAAACCGTTCTCCTATAAGAGTTATGTCAGGATGAATTTGATAGGAAACTTGGAATATTCTTTCATAAACAGAGGAGGTTGCCTGAGCTTTTTTTAAATCAGGAGAAAAATAATTCACACTTTCAAAAACCATCCCCACTTTTATCTTATCAATGGCAATACTGGGAAACACATAATAGGCAAAGGCAGTTTGTCTCTCCTGTGTAATCCACCAAAATTCGGATTGAATAGATACTGCTAATTTTTTATGGGAAGTTTTTAAATTCACCCCCGCTCCTATAGCCTGAACAGGATCAAAAAAAGCCAAGTCCTCTTCAAACCAGCTGATAAAAAAATCCCAAAAAGATCCCTGGCTTTTCAAACTCACTGCAACAGGAGCAGATTCAGGCTGATTATAAGAGTTATCCCACTCCCTGTAACTCCAGCCTCCAAGGCGATCCACTTGAAAACTCAAAGCAGACTGTAAAAGATTTATACCAACCGTTATGCCAATATCTTCACGGCTATGGGAAATGCTATCATAAAAAGACAGATCTCTGGAAAACACATTGGTATTTACATCCATGTAACCTAATGGAACAGGAAGCCAACCTGCTTTTACATTAACAGGAATATCTTTAAAACTGTACGAAAAACTAAACTCATCCACACTTATAGACCAATCTTCATTTTGAGACTCCACTTCAAAATTTATTAAAAGATCCAAGTTTTCATTTTTTGAATAATGAAACTCCAGTTCTGTATAAGGTATATAAGGATAAAGACCTGTTTGGGTTTTGGATATTTGATTTTGAGAGAGCCTCACCTCACCACTTAATTGAATGGAAAATAAATGTTTTTCTTTTTCCTGTTTAGCAACAACCTGAAATTGGACAAATATAAAAACGAAAGTTACAACTAAACCAGATTTTAACCTAAGTGGATTTTGAACTGACCACACAGGGAAATGTATTATCAAAGAGAGAGAGCACAATATTGTGATTATTGAGCTGAAAGCAACCAAGTATATCATTGATTTAAAGACTCCCGAAAAATTTTAATCAAACGCACTTTATTTAATTCCACACCCCATAACATGCCCTGTCCTCTGGAATAAAAAATCAATTCCTGGGAATCAGCGAGCAGATTTTGTCTAGAGAGAAAAGAGATGGATTGTTTCAGATACCCAGTGGGGTTTATATCAGTTCTCCACACTTTAATGCCAATGAGATTTTTTGATCTATTATATGCCTCTGTATATATTTGTAAGGTTTGATTTTGAATAAAGTATTTTTCATCTGTGTACAAATGTTGAAATGAATAGTTTGGAGTGGATATTTGTATGGTTAAACTGTTTTTATCCCTGCTGAAAAAAATTTTAATTCCGTCCGCTTGTGTAAAACCGGTAAAGTGACTGTGTAAAACAAAAGAGGAACTTTCATTAAACATCTCTGCTTTAATGAAATAGAGTTCTTTTGAAAATAAATCAAACAGAGGTTGGTTAAACAACACTCTTCCCGATCCCTGTAATATTTTTTTATCCTCAGTCAGGGATATTGTATCTTTGTCTAAAATAACCGGTATGGCTTGATTTTGGACTACAGGGGAACAGCCACAAAACAACAAAAAAATAAAAAATATTCTCATCTTTCTTTGATTTATCATTTCCGCTCTTTCTGCCTTGGTTACTAAAGAACCAAGTCACTTCATTTTAGAGATGATTAATCCTGCTTTGAGTGACATTAAAAATTGTAGCTGGAGTTTCATCAGATTTGTTTTTTAAATATAAATCAGCAAACTGTTTAAGATAATTGTAAAAAAAAGGATCTGCTAGGCGAGCTGATATATGAAATGCAGAATCGCCTTTTTTATTTTGATGATCCACTGTACCGGATATATTTGTGAACCATTTTTTTAAAGAAGTTTCTCTATGAGTTAAAAACATAAAAGTGTCTTTTATGTTTTGACTGTGATCTTTCAACAGGGGATCAAGAGACTGTAAAAAAACCTGCAAAGCAATATTGCCTTCTTTGTTTTCTATCAAAAAATCCATCCATCGGCAAGTTGATAACAGCCGGATGTTTTGCTCATCAAGGTTTTTACTGGCTAAGTGTAAAGCTGTGTTGCCTTTTATGTCCCGGTAATTTATCAGCTGATTCATGTTCCAAGTAAAAGTCTGTAATCCATTCCAAAATTTTTGAAATACAGAGACAGGGATGCTTTTCCATCCGCTATCTGATTTTTCCCATTCTCCCTCATGACAGTAAGTGCGTACAGCCCAATCCACAGTGTTGGTTCTGCCTTCTTTTACGGCTGTATGTAAAAAACTTTCCTCCTGATTATTGACTTTATGAAAAACCCACCAAGAATATTCCATAGAACCTTTTGTGTATTCATAATCCAAAGCACTCGCGACAGAACCATTTAGAGCCACATGAATAGCAATCTCTCCAGTTGTGGTCTCTGGATCCAGGTCAGAAAATTCATAGTCAGAAATGTCAAAAAAATCATTTTCATAACATTTTCCCGCTATGCGATGGATAAGCTCTTCGTAACCACTCTTTGCGGCCAGATAAATATAACTTTCGCCTTTTTCATTCTGGTAAGATAAGTCCTGACACTGAAATTTTTCCAACAGGAACAAAGCTTTTTCTTTTAACTTAAGCTGGATGGCTGTGCCCAAAGGGGTGTCACCTCTTTTGTTTACAGACAGAACAGATACTCCCACATTAGAAACAATGTTATCAATATCTGCTATTTTACCTTCCACAACTGCTTCAAACAACGGGTTAGTGACAATTTCCTCTTTTTCTTTTGGATCCATTTGTGGAACAAAAACCGGAACAGCTGTTGCTGTCTCTTCCAGATTGACTTGTGTTTCCCCACAACCTATGAAAAAGAAAATACAAATAAAAATCATAAAACCTAGCATTGGATTCTGTTTTTTTATTTCTTTGTGTGACATAATATAAACTCCTTTGATAAATATTTTTCTTTGTTACAATTTTTACTTTACATACGACATTGGTTTACTTACATACGACATAATATAAATTCCTTTAATGAGTATCGTCCTTCTATGGCTCTTTTGATTTTATAAAGTGAAAAGCGAGGATTGTGTATATCAAAGTCAGCAATGTTTTTTACAATTAAATTAATCCTGGGCCAATCCACTTGATAAGAATGATTTTTTAATACTGAAGGAAAGTGCTTGCCAAACAGTGCCAACACAGCCTGTGTGATCTGTCGGAAATAAATAGCATCTGCTTGCGGAGATTGCTTTGTAAATTTTATAATTTCATGAGATTTTCTTGCAAGAACTTCCAAGGGAATACTCAAACCTTGTAATTGTCGTGTATCAGAATGAGGGTGCTCCAAAAACTCCACCATTTCCTTTAACCCTTTTTCAAATTCCTTTATTTGCTTCCGCTTAAACCATTTTAACCCCTTGATGATTTGATATCCCTCCACAAGCGTTTTTGCTGTTGGGTTTTTAAAATCATGCTCTGCTAGGAAAGTATCTTTACGAGAAAAAGCTGTTCTACAAAAAGAGATAATTCCTGCACCGGAATCAGAAATATTAAATACAAGAAGAACCAACAGAAAAGTCAGAGTAAGTAAGACTGTTTTTTTTCTTTGTTTTTTTTGAACCCACATCATTAAAAACTCCTTATGAGATTGCGACAATAAGGAAGAGGAGATTTGAAAGGCATCCATGAAAAAGCTGTTCGTTTTTCCTTTTGAACCTGAAAAGATTGAATATATTGAAGATTTTTATCCATTACGGCCAAAAGCTCTTCTTTGGGTTTATGAGAACCAGCAATTTTGGACAGTTTATGAAGATATTCAAAAAACAACAAAAAGTTTTCCATTGCCTCATATTGATAAGCCATTAATGCAGGCTTCTGTTTTATAAGAGCTATCGTGCGCAAAAAATCAGCGTAACTAAATATGTAATAAGTAAACCTTTCCAGTCTCCATTTCAATCTGGCTTTGCTCCATATATTCATATTCGCTGTGGATTCAGACAGACGATTATAAATCATGTGCAGATAATATTCAAAAAAACCAGTCAGGCCTGATTCCAAGATGGAAACCAGCAAGTACCTTTCCTTAAATGTTAAAGAGGGATTAAAAATATTTTCTATATCCATTAAGACTTTCTCTACAGATTGAATATTTTTTTGTTCAGAAGTGGTGTAATGGCCTTGTTTTTTTGTACTACTTTGGTTGGTATCTTCCTGAAATTTGTTGTTTTCTCCAGTAGACAAATTGTTTGGAGATTCAGTTATTTGCAAGCTGGTGCTATTCATTTTTTCAACAAACTCTCTTGCCAAGCCTGTTCTGACTTCATCGATTTTAAAAACAGTACGATATTCCTGACCAAGGTTTTCCATCTCTCTGGAAACCTCTCTCATCAAGACTCTTTCCAAAATATTTTCCTGAACGGATAACATCCAAAACCAATTTTCAGGTGTAATTTTATCGGACACACTGGAACCTTTCAAATAGTCTGTTTTTCCTCTTCGGGAGAGGAGAAGTAAAAATCTTTTATATCTTTTTCCCAAAAAAGAGTTTCTGGATACCGCTGTAATTCGTTCCATTTTCTGATAAAGTTTTCTTCTTTTTTTCAGTAATTTTTCCTGTTGTCTTTTTGAAAGCTGTCCCGATTCCCACAGCATGTCTATCTCTGCAATTTCTTCTAGGAGAGAAGCCACTTTTTGAGATATGCTGTTTACCCATTTCATTCTTTTATTTTTTCCAACTCCTTCCTTATTAACATTCGCAAGAGCTGTTTGATTTATTTCCACAGATTCCAAGTGAAAAAAGACTTTATTTTGTGCTTTTTTCATTAAACGATTGAACCAAGCCAAGCGAAACATCATTAATAAGCCACTCTTGTTCATTGATCGGCTATTGCGAAAAACTCGAGCATAGATTTGTGTTTTTCTGAATAAAAAAAGAATCATGGCATCAATCGCATTACAGAGAATATGAATACCTTTTCCTCCCACAAATACAGAAAGCATTGTTTCCGCCACTTCCGCTGAAGCTTTTAGCAGTAAAGCTGTTTTCCCATATTTTGCAGATAATCCATAAGAACCTACAAAGATGTGTTCAGACAAGTGAGCAACAGGTTTCCCTATTTTTGAATAAATAAAACCAGACGATATATGATTCTTAGCATCTTTAACCAATGCTTCTTCACTAATATCACAAGGACAATATACTTCAATTTCCTTACGGTAAAGCCTAAGCCATCCTTTTACCAGTTCCCAAAAACCGGAGTTTAACACTATATTATGTCTACCAATTCGTATATGAGGTTCTGTAAGTGAACCATTTGCAATCTCCAATACTTCTGGAGAAAGAGTGACAGCCTTTTCATAAATATTTTCGATAAGTTCTGGTGGTATACTTTGATGACTTTGATCGTGAGAATGAGTATGAGCAAAAGCTTTTGAAGAAGATAATATAAAAACTACCAGTAAAAAATATATAGCACAAAGAAAAAAAATTAGAGGTTTTTCACAGGCCATTACATAAACTTTTGATTCAGAACAATTTGGTGTGATAGTTCTGAATTTTAATAATAATTTTAGTGAAATAAGTTTTGAGTTTGAAAAATTTTCTTTCATAAGAAATGAAAATTACTAATAAACTGTGGGAAATGTAAAGATTTTTAACTAATGAAAATATGATGAAAACACAGTGAAAGCATAATGAAAACACAAATGAAAGTATAATGAAAATCCCAGTGAAAACGGGAGTCTACTCTTGATTTTCCTTAAGCTTTGGATTTTTGAAAAATAGTTTTTTAGCCATTTTTCCAGAACTGTAACACCAGTGCCCATCAATATACCCGCCAATAATTCCTCCTGCTATAGGCACCATTTTTCCAAAGTTGAATACTCCTTTAGAACCAAATTTTGTAAATAACCTAAAACCCACAAGCTTGTTTATTTTGATTAAGACTTTTCCACTTATACCGGTAATCATTTTCTGAGTCAGCTTTTGACCTATTTTTATACCTACAGATTTGAGAATGTCCTTAATAGCCTTAGAGCCTGCCAAACAACAGTATATAAAAGTTTTCACTTCCTCTGATTTTATATCAAGACCACTTATGTAAGCAATTTTAATTATCATACGTAATTGGATATACAAATTAACACTCATTCCAAAAGGAAGGGTTGGCAAGGTGATTATTCCTCCTACTGAAGAAGCAAAACCAGCACAAGAGCTTTTAGCTACAGCCCACTTTATCACTGAATCAATATGTTCTTGCGGGTTTTTATATTTTATTTTTTCTTTTTGAACCTCTTCCTTAACAGATAATATACCCGGTAAACCTTCCTCAGCATTATCATATATAGTATCAAGAATTTTAATGACTGTGTCTTTACTCAATTTCATATTCACCTCATTAAATTATTTTTAGCTAAATGCTTTTGGCTTAAAAGTTTCTTGATTGATAATACTGGCACTGTCCCCTGTAGCACGAATTACAAAAAGACCATGTTCTTCAGCGAAAAAATGAGCTTTATCTTCACTCGTTAAATAAGCAACCGCCCCATAAATGATTTCAGATCTGTATCTTGGAAAATATTTTCTAAAATCCTGTAATGTTTTTAAAAAAGTTTTCACATCTTTTGGATATAAAGTACTTTTTACTTCCACAGCTACAACCTCTGAACCATTGGCAACAATAATATCAAACTCTCTCTTTTGAATACTGCCATCAGGTCTTTTCCATTGAGCTTCTGAACGAGTATGAGTTTGCATAATGTCTATTCCCCAATCTTGAAGAATTTTTACCAGATTTCCTGAAACTAAAGATTCAATAAAAGTTCCCCAACGTTGGTTAAAACGACTACCCATTTTTTGAATTTGTCGATCTGTTTCTTTTTGGCTAATTGAAAGAACTTTTAGGTTTTCCTGAGTCTCTTTTTGGCTAATTGAAAGAACTTTTAGGTTTTCCTGAGTCTCTTTTTGACTAATTGAAAGAACTTTTAGGTTTTCCTGAGTCTCTTTTATCAATCTCCAAATTTCATCTGAAATCGAAGCTGTTGATTTATTCATTATAATACCTTTTTTCGGTCATTATAATACATTTTTTTCAGTTTAGGAAAGGCTTTTTCACAAGGGACTGTTTAACGCATAGCACATTTATCTTGAAAACATTGCAAATGTGAACCTGCGTCTACTGAAAAAATGCCTGTTTGAACCCACGCGTTATATAATGAACCAGTGATTTTCTGCAAAGTTAACAAAACTTCTTCAAGCCTAAATCGACTGGTTATAGCAGACAAAAAAGAGAATTAAAAATGACATTGTTTGTAAAAATGACATTGTTTGTAAAAATGACATTGTTTGTAAATTTTTCAAACTGAAAAATAATCTTAGCAACTCAGAGTAACATTGTGATAAAGTGACAATCAATATGATGAACACTTATATCGTTTTTTTTCTTTTTTTCTTTTTTGCAGTTTCCTGCCAAACGGTCAAGAGTCAATCTCCCACGCAGATAGACGAAGGTGAAACTGCTACTGATGTTATTGGTGAACAAGAATCTGACAGTGGTGAATTTGCCGACTCAGAAGACTTGGAAGATGAATTTGCCGATTCAGAAGACTTTGAAAAAGAGATGGCAGATGAGGCTTTTCCTTCAGACGATTCTCAAGCAGAAACAGATGAAGAGACAACAGAGAAAGACTCTATCAGTGCTGAATCTGAAGAATCTCAGACAGTAAAGGAAGAGTCTGATGCAACAGATTCCACAGCTGAAAACGCAACTGAAGAAGAGGATATGTTAACATCCGAAGATGATATGGAAATTGATGAAGATGAAAAAGTCGCCAGTGACTCTGCAAGTGGAATTGGTGTTGTTGTCAGTAGTATTCGATACGAAGCTAGCGAAAATAAAATTTATATCGATGGCACAGGTTCTCTTTCTTATCAATCCAGAGAAAATAGAGAAAATAATCAGTTTATTATTGAAATACCCGGAGCAGTTTTATCGGAGAGCTTGCAGGAACGTCCTTTTGTAATGAAAGATTTTCATACTGATATGGCCTTATTGCAGGCAGATCAAAAAGACAGTAATACCGTGCGTATTGTATTGCAAATGAGGGAAAACGCAGGTTCACCTTCTGTAAGTGTGGCAGAAGATACGGGTTCTCTGATTATTTCTTCTCAGGGTGGCACAGGGGGAACAGGCATCAGCTTGCAAGAAGGGCAAGGCAATGAAGAAGATTCTTTTTCCATGCAGGGATCATCTGATCAGAGTATTTCAAGCGAAATCCTGCCAGCGAAATCCTTGGAGGAGTTTTTGCTTCATACTCCTCAATTTACCGGAGCTCCTATTTCCATTCAGTTAAATGATGTGGATGTGAGAGAAGTTTTGTATTTTATTTCAGAAGGCACAGGATTGAATATGGTACTGTCGGATAATATAGAGGGAAAGATCAGTGTCAAACTAAAAAATATTCCTTGGGATCAAGCCTTGGTAACAGTGATGAAAATGAAAGATCTGGGTTACATGAGAGAAGGAAATATTATTCGGATTATGAAATTAGAGGATTTAAGGAAAGAGCAAAAAGATGTTCAGGAAATGCGGGAGAAACAAAAGATTTTGGAACCCTTAAAGGTTAAAGTGATCTCTTTAGCTTATACAGAAGTGGCCGATATAGAAAAACAAATAAAAGAAATGCTTACAAAAGATCGAGGGAAATCAACCTCTGACCAGAAATCCAATTCTTTAATTATCACTGATACCGCTCGCAATATTGAGCGTATTGAAACTATGGTTAAAAATTTGGATAAGTTGCCAATACAAGTCATGATTGAAGCCAAGATAGTAGAAGCTCGTGAAAGTTTTGTTCGTAATCTTGGAGTGAGTTGGGGCTTTCAAGGTGCTCCATTAAATATTGTACCAGGGGGAAATCCTAATTTAGCTTTAAATATCAGTGGAGGCTTGGATGCTTTTCCTGGAGGCGTAGGTACCACAAGCACACTTATTACCAGAGGACGCGGATTGCGGGTTTCTTTCGCACCTGTAGGGGATTTGGATCTGGCTTTGGGTCTTTCTGAAATTGAAAACCTGATTCATGTTCTGAGTGCTCCTCGCATTATGGTTTTAAATGGGGAAAAAGCAAAAATTTCCCAACAAACAGAGGATATTGATATAGTCACCACTCAAAGTGATCAAACCACTCAAACAGCACCTCAGAGAATCTCAGCGGTATTGGAATTTGAAGTATCTCCAAAAGTTACGGCTGTTGGTTCTATTTATATGGAAATTAATATGCGAAGGGAATTTTTTGGTGCCCAACAGGGACCACAAGGTGCGCGTCCAAAAAACTCCCGTTCTGCACAAACAAAAGTATTGGTGGGTAATGGACGAACAATTGTTATTGGAGGTATTTACCAAAAAGATGAAGCACGAACAGATGAAGGTATCCCCATTCTTAGACATATACCTATTTTGAACTGGCTTTTTTCCAAATTTGCAAAAAGTGAACAACGGAATGAATTATTGCTGTTTTTAACCCCTCGAATTGTGGATTTTACCGGTGGCGAAAATGCTACAGCTACGGAAATAAACTAAATTAAAATTCATTACAAGAATTGTAAATTTTATTGACAGTGAGAAGATATTTTTTTAAACTGGCACTTCAAACATTATCAACAAAAAATGGAGAATTTATTATGAAATTATATATTATTGTAATGCTTTTTTCTTTACTTTTCGTGCCTTTTGCTATTGCTCATTGTGGTAGTTGCGGACAAGGAGAGAAGAAAGAAGCCTGTGCTGAATGCAAGGAAAAAGAAAAAGCCTGCGCTGAAAAATGCAAAGGGAAAGACAAAAAAACCTGTGTTGCTGAATGCAAGGAAAAAGCTAAAACAGCCTGTGCTGAGCGTAAGGAGAAAGCCAAAAAAGCCTGTGCTGAATGCAAGGAAAAACATAAAACAGCCTGCGCTGAAAAATGCAAAGGGAAAGACAAAAAAGCCTGTGCTGAATGCAAGGAAAAAGCCAAAACAGCCTGCGCTGAAAAATGCAAGGGGAAAGACAAAAAAACCTGTGACAAATGCGAAGGAAAAGATAAAAAAACTTGTACCAAAAGCGAGGGAGCTGATCATAAGCATAAAAAACCAGCTGTTGATTCCAAACCGTCAGCCAAACCTAAAGGAAAGGGAAAATCTGGTAATGTATCCAAATAGCCGACAGGGACAAAACCCTCTGTTTACAGACAGGTGACAAAGCAGTCGGTCTTGAAAAAGGTTGTCAATTTTTCATGGGAATTTCTGTTATGTAATTCCAGGGTTTTACCATCTGGAATGCCCTCTATTCAGGACCGATGATTCAGGTAAATTGATGAAAAAAAGTAACATTTTTCTAATTTCTATTTTTTTTTTCGTATCATGTACTGTTGAACCACCTAAGTTTATCGTAAAAGGAGTACGGTTACAGTCAGCACTTTTATTCTTAGAGGAATTTCAAAGAGAAAAAGATGAAGAAGGAGAATTTTCACACTATGTGAACCATCTTCGAGATAATCATGCTCCCGGTTTTTCTTGGAGTCAGTACTGGTCTGGCATTACAGAAAAAAAACTTTACGAAAACTTAAAGGAAGAAGAACTTAATAAATTGCTTTCTTTAAGTGAAGTATCCTGTCAACAGGAAAGTATGAGCGCGTTTACAAATCTTCTCCTGCAAATAGCTACAGCTGACCCCAAAAAAATATTATTCAGTCATCAGCTTAATCGTCTGAATAAAGTTTGTTCCACTTGGCTTTCTAACTCCACTTTTAAATTAATGGTGCAATTCCTAGTCAATAAAAGAAAAGAAGTAGAAGTAGAAAAAATCAAGCAGGAAAAATCTGATTTTTTTCTTACGGAAAATGCCCGCAAAGGGGTGTCAAACAGAGTAACACCTTCTTCTCATCCCAGAAAGAACCAGAAGTATCTCTACACTGAAGAATTACAAAAAACGCTCATCGATGAATGGTCCAGAACACAGCATGTTCGGGTTTGGAGTGATATTTTGAATGTAGTGGATCGCGCATTTTGGAACGATGCTCGCTGGATTAATTACAAAGAAAACAGCCGGGAATATTTAAAAAGAACTTTAGAAATGGAATGGAGTGCTTATCAATCCATTGAAAATCTGGAACAAGACATTTTTTTAATGTTTGAAGAAGAAGACAAAATGATGGATATTATCAGTTTGGCTGAATACAAAAGATATTTCGCTGATTATGGCTCTTTAAATTGGTCTGTTATATGGGAAAAATTTTTACTCCAATACCCTCAAAAACCAGATAATGGAAATATACAAGCCTTACTTTCTCTTTATTCTTTTTCCTGTCAGGATCAGGATTTGCGCTCATACTTTACACTGGCGGATCATTGGAACACAGCAAATTATAAATCCTTGGCGATTAAGTTTTGTGTGGAAGTAATGGGTATAGAAAATTTGGCAGTAAATCAATATGAAATATTGGAAAACACTCTAAAAAATGACTCCAATCCAAAGAACTTAAAATCTGTAGACGCATTGTTATTTGTATATGAAGAGGAGAAATATAAACGATCTCCTGATGAGTGGAAAAAACTCATCAGTTATTTTTCAGAAACGGATTGGTTGAATTTAATGGGTGCTTTACGCGACCGCCATGACAGAAAAAGTATAAGAGAGGTTTTGCATATACATAATCAGGCTTATGAAGGCCAGATTACATTTTTAATCAAGGATATATGGTCTGTTTTTGTAAACGGAGAGCAGTCTGTTTTAGAAATAGCTGATGAATATGGGTACGACAGAGCTTATGTGGATAACTCTTATTTTCACCGGTTATTTTGGACAGAAGTGGAGGAAAGTTCTGTCCACTTATCCAACCCTAAAGAGAGTTTAAGGGAACAGGAAGGCACAGAAAAATGTGATTATTCTTATGTAAGAAATTTATTTCAGTTTTTCAATAATTCTGGTCAGAAAAATTTGTTATTCGATCAATTTAATTTTGAGAATTGCACCAGTTTTGTGAAGGACTTCAGGCAAAGGGAATGGAATAAAATTGTCAATCAGATTAAAAAAGCAGATTGGAATTTAGGGTCTGAAAGCACATTGAAGGAAAATCCGAAAAATTATGAAAAATATCAATTTGTACAGAGGTTGGCGCGTGTTCTTTCACTTTATCCCTATTCTTTGGATACAGTAATTATCTCACAAATAGATAAAAAGAAATGGGAAGATATTATCTTAACTTTAATTTTATCTTCTCTGTACTTAAAAGAATCTGAATTTACGGATATGGATTTATTTTATGACACTGCATATCGAGTGAACGGTATTTACCAAACTGTGGCAGATAGCTCTGTATGTCGTTTTTTAGGATATGAAAAAAGCCATTTTCTTATACAGAAGCATAAGTATAGTGTGAATATGATTAAATATTTGCTCACATTTTATCCTTCTCAACAAAGATCAACACATAACCGAAGCAGGAAACACAGAAAAGCAACAAATATCTGTGATGCCCTTATTTCACAGGAAAGAATTAATACATTTTTATTTCTTTTAGCTAAGTTCACTTTATCACCCATTAATTTGGAAGAAGAGAATAACTTACAGGAAATATGGAAGAATGTTGATGAGCTTATACATTTATTTGAAGAGGTAAACTTTTTTCAACTCAGTTCGTATCAATCAAATGGGTTATGGAGATATTTGAAAAATGTACCTCAGTATGATGCTGAAAAAGGGCATATCAGCCAAGATTCTCTGGGGTTTTATTTTATGTCTCTTGTTTTTCGTAAAATTCAACCTGTTTGGCTAGGACCAGAGAAAAGCGACGAAATACTACCTCCAGAAAATGAATTTAACAAAGTGTATAGAAATTTAATAAAACAAATGTTGCAGGAAAATGACATGAACTGGGAGAAAGAATTGATTTTATTGGAAGAAAAACTTTTATTGCCCTAAAAAGATATTTTAGAGGTGTAAAGACATTTATGAGCAACAAGCTTGAATCATCCATGTCTTATAAATAAGAGAAAGTATAATGATGAAGTATGTGTTTTTAAGTATGTTTTTATTTTGTTTTTCAGCCTGGTCAGAAAGCAAGGATTATATCGAGCGAATACCACAAAATATCCATCTTTCACCACTTGTGGACTATGGTCAAATTTTTATTCAGGAAACTGATAAAAAACCTGAATATCCATTCAGCATTTCTGTATTTGGCGGACAAGAAATAGGAAGCCCTTATATTTATTCCTCTTTTTTTGGTATAGAAGTTCAGCACCGGATTCATTCTTTTTTACAGTTAGGTCTTGAATATTCTATTCATGATTCAAAATCTCACTTGGCAGTGCAAGCTATTGAAAAAAAAATGGATTTATATGGTTTGAATCTTGCGTACCCTTTTTTGAAAAGTATGATATATGTGAACTGGCGTTACAGTATTATTAAAAGTCACATTAATTTAGCCAGCGTGTTCAAGATGAATATTGGTTTTCCTGTACAATTTGGATTTGGATTAATGAATATGGGGGAAAAAGGGATGTTTTTCGCGTTAAAGTGGGGAATAGGGCCACATATTCATTTCAGCCCCCGATTAGGGGTTCAGATCATGTTTTCCCAATCCATTTCTATCATAAAAGCCCGATTTTTATACAACTGGTATTCTGTTAATTTTATTTACAATTTGTAAATATTTTTTTTATTTTTAATCTGGCAAATCTGTCTTGAATTAAGTAAAATAATTTTTTTATGTGTTAAAAATAAAGATTCATTGTAATAAGCTAAACAGAATGTAATCTTTAATGTAAAATAAATTTTTCAGGAAAGTAACAATAGCTAATACAGTATAATCTTTGTTGAAGATAAAGTGATTTTTAAAGGAGAGAAACAGAAATGATTGATGTATTTTTTTCCATAGCACCTTTTGCAGATAAAGCCATTATGGTTATATTGGTTTTTTTTAGTGTTTTGGTGTTAAGCATCAGCCTAGAGAGATATTTTTTTATCCGGCCAGTTTATCGAAAAAGCATACAAGTCAGGAGACAGCTTAAAATGATTTTTCAGTCAGGTTCTTTAAAAGCCATTGAAGGTTTAAGTAATGACCTCAGCCACCCATCAGGACGGCTTATAGGATATGCAATGACGCATATCAAAAAACATGGTTCTTCAGGACTGTCGGAGCTATTTAAATCTGTTTATCTTCAGGAAAAACCAGGATTGGAAGGTGGTATTCCTATTTTAGCAACAATTGGAGCAAATGCTCCTTTTATAGGATTGTTGGGAACAGTATTTGGGATAATGAGATCTTTTCATGATTTAGGGGTTGTTCAGGAGGCTGGGCAACAAGCAGTGATGTCAGGTATTTCTATCGCTCTACTGGCTACGGCAATGGGTCTGGCAGTCGCTATTCCCTCTGTCATGCTATATAATTACTTTCGAAAAAGAGTGAGCGGGGTATTGGATACTATGGAAAATGTGGGAGAAGTTTGTTTGTCTTACAGTCAATCTCAAAATTTTACTGTTGAAAGTGAGAGTGAATTATAATGCAAACCAGATCGAATGAGCACAATGCTATAGTGTCTGAAATTAATATTATTCCTTTTGTTGATATAGTATTGGTCATCCTGATTATTTTTTTGATTGTTTCTCCTGCGTTTATTAATCCTGGGTTTGATATCAATTTACCTAAAGCAGAAACAGCCCAGCAACCAGAAAATGTGAAGGCACTACTGACAATAGATATAGATGGCAAAATTTATTTAAATCGAAAACTTTTAAAAAAAACAACATTAAAACAAGAACTGGAAAAATTTATAAAAAAAGATAAAAATACAAAAATAGTGATTGCCGCTGATAAAAATGTGGCTCATGGAAATGTAATCTCGCTGATCGATTTTGTCAGGAAAGCGGGGGTGAATAGATTTGCTGTCTCTGTTGAATCCCGTAAATAAATCGTCAGAGTTTTAATCTCCATTTGTGTGGAGACACACTATTTCCTAGAAAAATGGAGTATTGATATGAAAAAAGCGTTTACACTGACTTTTTGCTTATTTCTTTTCTCCTGTACTCATATAAATGAAAAACCTATTGCGGTTAATTCTTCTGAAGATTCTAACTTCGGTTCTCCTTCCCGCCCGAAAAAACAGTTAAAGAAAACTAATGGAAAACTTTCTGTTTTTCTGAGAGGAGTTGATTTATTTCAAAAAGGAGAACTGACAGCCGCTCGAGATCAATTTGAAACCTTAAATTATGGAGAACCGGATTTTGTTTCCGGGCTGATGGAAATTCAAAAAATAAACTATATTCATAAAGATTGGGATCGCTTCTTTGGTTTGGCGGTGTATTACAGAAGAGTTCTGCTTTCCAATGATAAATTGTCTGTGAGTTATTTTCGCCAGGATCTGTTAACACTGGAAATTTTGGCTTTATTTCGCCATTGCCGTTTTCAGGATTCTGGAAAAATTATAAAGTGGAGCTTGGCCTTGGCAAAGAGGATAAAGAAAAACTCTTCAAAAATAAAACAAACAAAAGATTTTCTGAGTTTAAGTAAATTGTTTGACACTCAAAGTCAACATAAAACCAAAGTGAAATGGAAAAATCAAATATATTGGTGGCCCTTGGATATTTCTCAATTAAAGCAGCTGGGCAATCCTAAAAATTTAAGAATAAGGGTGGATAGTCAATGTTGAACTCTACCAGTTTAAGATATGCCAAACATTTGAACTGTCAGATGTGGTTTGAAAAAACTACAACACTGAATATTTTAGATCAATTCAGAAGTATAAAAATATGGTATATGTGTTTTCAGATCATCCTTGTTTTTTTTCTAGTAAATTTTTTATGTGTATTTTCTGCATATTCAATAGATAAAAAAGCCTTACGGATTCTTTCTCTATTGAAAAAAAAAGAATATTCAACAGCTGTTCCTTTAATGGAGCAGGAAATAAAGAACAAAGTAAATAACAACAAGAAAGGACATTATGCCCTCCTGTTAAATGAATTACCAAACAATGTGTTAATGAAAGAAAAACGTTATGAATATGCTTTTATAGCCGCTCGTTACGCAAAAAATATCCCGGAAAACAAAAGAATGTCCTTATGGATTGAAGCAGGAGATGGTTTTTTTGAATTAGGTTATTTAAAGAAGGCAGATCGTTGTTATAAAGAAGCTTTAAAGCTGATTAATTTACTCGTTGTTTCCTCTTCTGCACAGCCTGGAATTATCAAGCATCAAAAAAAATTGGTATTAAAGCAGGAGGAGGCTCGATTAAAATCTTCAGTTGCTTATATTTTACATAAAAAATCTTGGATATATGTTAATCAAAAAAAATGGACACCAGCTTTTAATCTGCTGATTCAGGCTTTGGAGCAAAAAGCAAACCGATTAAGTGATATTATACTTTCTGATTTAGGAAAAACATGGGTTGAAAGCCAGTACTTTAAAAATAAAGTGTCTTTTGGCAGTTTGAAAAAAGTTATTAAAACTATTTCCGAGGAGGAGAAAGAAGTTTTAATAAGAGGAATGTTAAAAGGAATGCACCGAACATTCAAAAAAAATATGAATAAAATAGTTTCTGCTTTGTCTGTGGATCAGCAGTTATCCACCGATATATTAAATGTGATTTTACGGGATAGAACTGTGTTTATGGATCATCCTTGTCAGCTTTTACCTTGGATGCAAAAATCACAAATACAGAACCTAGATAGAGAGTTAACGCTTTCCGTATTAAATTCATGTGCTCATACTGTAACTTCTTCAAAAACCAAAAAACAAGTCGAAAAAAAATGGTTTGGAGCTCTCGCTGATTTATATGTAAAAGTGAAGCGGAAAGGTATTGAACGTTGGCCACTACTTCTGGTGTATAGCAATATGGGGTTAAAGAATAAAGCTTGTAGCGAATCTCTCAGCCTGTTAATTGAAATGACTGATCTCGCAGACTCAAGTACACCACATAAAGAGTTGGAAAAAACTTTTTCAGAAACTTTTCAATTTTGCAAAAAAGCAAAAGGAGAACTTCAGAAAATTGAAAAGGCAGTGCATACTGTACTCAGTTCAAACACCATTATTCAAAAGTACAAAAAGATGGATAGTTCATGGGAAAACAGTTTGTTTGATTTTTTGAATTTAAAACAAGTTCATTTTGTCGTACAAAAGCATATATTGCAAGCGAAAGAACAGTGGTGGGAAAAGGATTTACTTCCAAATTTAGTATTATCTCACATTGATAGTTACCAACCAGCAGAAATCAAACAATTTCTAAACCGCTTCAGCTCAAAATCCCTTAAAAAATATTACTTGGACATACTGATCCACAAGCCATCAGCAGTAACTCAGGAAGAACTGAAACATCTGTTGCCTTTATCCAAAGTTGACTCCTATCGTAAAACACTACCCTGGTTTAAAAAAGCTTTGGCTGATGATATGGATTCACTTCAAAAAGCCAGAGTGATGAAAAAATTATTAAAGTATTTTCCTTCAAAAAAGAAAGATAAAAAAACAGTGTCTTTGTTTTTAGCTGTAAATTATTTAAAGACAGAACAAATACATTTGATCGTGGAACACTGGAACAAATTATCTTCCGTATTTTTGAAAAAAAATATGGCTGTGGAATTATTTGAAAAAATCTTGTATAATAAAAACTCTTGTGTCAGTGTTTTACAGTCAGAGGTTCTGAAAGAAATAAAAACCTCCCCTCTATTGAGATTTATTTATCAGTGTTGCTGGATGAAAAACACAGATGGAAATGATTTTTTTGTTATAAAAAAAGGCCATAAGAAAAAAAACAAGCATAAGTTTCTAGGAAACCTTCAACTACCTTCTGTGTTACGAGCCAGTGCTTTGGCATGGGATTTTGTATGGCTTGAGAGAACACAAAAAAAAACTCTGTGGATGAAAAAAGGAATATCTCAGTTGGATAGTAAAACATCAGGAATGATTATGGACCTTAAAAAAGCAGTTTCTCATTATCAAAAACGGAAATGGCACTTAAAGTCGGTGGCAAAACAAATGAAAACTCTTTTAACTCGTCAAATCAACCTCTTTGAAAGTGAGCTGACAAAGTTGGCTAACAGCTCACCTTATGGGGAAAAATATAAAGAGTTAAGAAATATTGTGAGTCAATGGAAGTAAACTTGCTGACTGTCAAGGGAGTATAATTTATGTTGAGAAAACAAAAAAGATATTGTTATAACCTTTTTGTCGATAATTCAATTCTCTTTAAACTGTTTTTTTCAATGAAAGTGGTTATGAAGGTGGCAATGACTGTTGCTTTATTGAGTATGTTTTCTTTTTTTTCCTTTGGAAAACAAAAAATATTGGACTTAGGAGCTATTGAAATCAAAGGGGAAATCAGAAGACCAAATGTAAAACTTGTACACTCAAAAAAATATTTTAATAAAGCTATTGGCATCGTGGCTGAAGAGGAATTAAAAGAATTTGAGAAAAACCTACTGAAACCAGTTCAACCAAGCCCTGTGTTGAAAAAGAGAGACTAGCCATGAGTAATAAATCATTCAGAAAAAAATATTGGTATATTTTTCCGTGGCGGGTTATTGCTTTTTTTATAAAAGAGTATAAAGAAAAACATCTATATCTCAAAAGTATAAGCAAAGATGAAAGAAAAGATCTGATTAAACAGAAATGGCGTCATTTTATTTCTTTTTCTATTTCCATTATTTTGCATATTATTTTTTTTCTAACTGTTTTTAATGGTTTTTTTAACTCTATTCTCACTAATAAAGAAACAGTGGTTATTGAAAATGTAGTTGATTTTGAATTAATGGATGCAATGGTCTCTGCTCCTCTGGATCCTGTATTTGATGAAAATAGTGATATTGTTATTAATTCCTCCACTTTGTTGGAAATAGATGATGAGAAGACTGATAAGCAGATTCTTGCTTTAGACAGCTTGTTAAGTGTCCTGAAAAAATCAAAAAACCCTGTTTTATCTGCTGATTTTGATAAACAAAAGCAAGAGCAAAAACAAAAGCACAGATCTTCATTGGCTCAGGCAGAGAGGAAATTAAAGGCAGGATTGAGTTTAGGGTATAAAAAACATATTGAAAGAAAAGCGAATGTTCCACGGAAACAGCTATGGAATCGTATACGATTATTGGAGTCAGATACAATAGATGGAGGTGCAAATTATGCGAATATTATGAGAGTGATTGATCAGCATAGTTTTCAGTTTCGGGATTGTTATGAACAAGCTTTACTAAAAGATGAAAAACTATCTGTAAAAGCTGTAATTTTTTTAACACTCAGTCAAACTAAAGTGGAAAAAACCAAATTAAAATTGCAGGGAAATGGGAATATTCAAAGTAGGAGAGCACTTTCTCACTGTCTTTTTCAGGAAAGCAAGGAATTAGTGTTTTCAAAAAATAAAAAAAATGTTTTGGTTAAATTTAATCTGATTTTTGGATTGTAGATGGAAATAAATTTCCAACATTGGTTTTCCGTAAAACACTCTGCCTGTTCTGTACGCATCTAAGAACCGGTATTGATTGATTAAAAGAGGCTTTTTGATATGGTAGAGCGAATTTTTTTTGTGGGAGATGTGCATGGGTGTTTTGATGAGTTGCAGATTCTGCTTAAAAAAGCAGAATATAATGTTGATTATCACCGACTCATTTTATTAGGGGATTTGATTAATAAAGGGCCTGATTCTTTTAAAGTTCTGTCTTGGGTGCGTGAACGGCAAATAACAGCTCTTCTTGGAAACCATGAATGGGAATTTATTAACTCCATTGAAGAGCATCTTTCCTTACCTCCTTTGTTAGAGAAATTGAAAAAAAATATGGGAATCAAACTGAAAGAATGGTTATCTTGGATAAAAAGCTGGCCAGTGTATGTGGAGGAAGAGAATTTTTTGGCAGTACATGGAGGAGTGGTGCCGGGAGAGCATCCTCGTCAATCGAAAACAGAATATTTAATCAATATTCGTTATTGGGATGAAAAAGAGGAAAGCATGGTGACAGATCCTGTTTATCCTGCTTGGCATGATCTCTATACGGGTTCTAAATTGGTTGTTTATGCGCACTGGGCTAAACAGGGCTTAAAGATAAAACAAAACTCTATTGGTTTGGATACCGGTTGTGTCTATGGAGGTTTCCTTACTGGTCTCTGGTTTCCAGAGAAAAAAGTGGTGCAAGTGCCTTCATTAGCCAATCGCGAGTGAAATAGAAAGGTGTATTATTCCATGAAAAAAAAATTTGATAAATATTGGCATTATCGTCATTCCGTGCAGTCCCCGGATATAGATGTTCGTTTTATTCGAAACTGTTACCGATCTTTAAAAAAGAAAAGTGGCTATGTTTTTCGTGAAGATTTTTGCTCCACTTTCTCTTTAAGTTGTGAGTGGGTTAAAATGGGCAAACTTTATAAAGCATCAGCTGTAGATATTGATAAAAAACCACTTCAATATGGAAGAGAAAACAACCTGACAGAACTGAATGAACACCAAAAAAGCCGGATTCAGCTCATCCACTCCAGTGTTTTAAACCCTAATATAACGAAAGCAGACATTATAGCTGCTTTGAATTTTTCCTATTTTGCTTTAAAGAAAAGAGAAGAGCTGAAAAAGTATTTTCTGAACTGCTTAAAGTCTTTGAACACTAAAGGCATTCTTGTATTGGATTGCTTTGGAGGCAGTGAGTGTTTTCAGGCAAATGAAGAACAGGTAAATCATGGTTCTTTTATTTATTACTGGGATCAAAAAAACTTTGATCCTGTTTCTCACCATTCCGTATTTCATATTCATTACAAGAGAAGAGGAGAAAAAAAGAGAAAGCGGGTATTTAGTTATGATTGGCGACTTTGGACTATTCCTGAGATTAGAGACTTGCTTTTAGAGGCAGGTTTTCGAAAAACTCATATTTATTGGGAAGGAACTAATAAAAAAGGAGAAGGAAATGGTAGGTTTGTTCGTAAAAAAACAGGAGAAGAATGTGAATCTTGGGTAGCCTATATCATATCTGAAAAATAATCTTTTTTTTTCAAAATCTCACTTAATAGCACATCTAAAAAAGCCGAAATATATATTATGAAAAGAATATTATGTTTCTTATTTTTTCATCTGTTATTGGACTGGCAAAAGCTAATCCTCCGACAAATAAAAAAAAACAAGCCTTTAGTTTTACAGACAAAGTAATGAGAATATAGCTAGGGAAATAGCTCAAAGAACCAATCTTTTTATGGATTTGGAATAAATCACTTATTTTCTTTTTCCTTCAAAAGGTGATGATACAGTTTATCAAAACGCTCACTTAACCGATCAATCTTTTTATTTGTGTCAGTGATATGATTATCCAGCTTTTCATTTATTGGATCTATCTTAGCAGAAAGCATCCAATTAAAACCAGTAAAAATTAAGCCAGTATAAATAATGAGTAAAGTAACCACTGGCCATATATCTTTATACAAATCTTTTAAAGTACTCATCTCTGGAGTATATCATGGTATCAAATATGCCTCAATAATAAAAAAAACAGTGTTTTTTTGCGGAAATGGCTGGCGAGGGAGTGATCCTCATACTGTTTCATGCTGATTTCTACTTTTAAACACCAATACAATATATGAGGTTATGGACAAACATCTTTTGTTAACAGATGCTGGTGGTGTTTCGCACTTTTGTATATACTGCCGTTTCTGATAATCTTCTTAAAGTCCTTTTGCAGTTTTTGATCATTGGAGCATAAAAGTTTTGTATTGGAGGCTTTAGCTAGACCAAAAATATGTATATCATTTGATTTTAATGTAGTGTTGCTTTCCTTGATTTCTGTGATGGCTTCTTCCACCTTTGATGAATCAATACATTTTGTCTGACCGACACGGCTTCTCTCATTAATAAAGATTGTCATTTTTTTTGACTCCCCTCCATCAATTAATATTTTTTTAAGATCAGAGTAAACCAATTTACCTTTTCTTTTTTCAAGCCATTGATAAATGGGCTTCATATCTGATGTTTTTTTCAAAAAAATTCCCCAACAGTTTTTATCCAAAATCATACACATCAGGCTTAATCTCCCAATCCCAAAACTCGATCAGTTTCTTTTAGAAAAAAATCCCGATAACCGGAAGGGGCGTTTAACACATTCCCTTGTTTATCAAAAGATATATTGTGTGCTTTTACAGAGCCATCCTTTGTGTGTTCCAAGTATATTAAAGACACATCATCAGGAGAGATAGTTCCTTTTTGGATTTCTATGCGCGCTCTGTCCACCATGTAGTCACTATGCGTTTCCACCATAAAAGAATGTTTTTTGGTTTTTATACTTTGAATCAACAAAGAGGAAAGCTCTGCCTGTGCCTTGGGGTGCAAATGCACCTCTGGCTGTTGAAGTAAAAACTGATATTCTTTTGGAGCACAAAAGATATGTACAAGCAAAGGCAGTATTTGGCTTATACCATAACCTGTATCAATCATATTGGACGTAACCCCTTTGACTTCAAACCGCAACTGAAACGGGCCACTTGTGGATTCCTCAAACCTTTTAACTTTAATATCAGAGAAAAGTCCTGAAAACTTACCAAACTTCAGTAAATTACTATAAAGCTTTTTCCATTCTTTTTCTTCATTGGCATTAAGAAGCATTAAAATCATGGGGATTTCCTTACCTTCTGGATCCATGCTTTCTCTCATAGAGTTATAAGTCCTTTGAGGCTTTGAACGCACAGGAGCTATAGTAATAAAAGACTTTTGAAAAGGGCTAAAAATGGAATGTATCATACTCTCAAACTTCTTAAGAACCTTTATTAAGTGAGATTCCTCAGCTTTTTTTGTCTTACCTACCACCTTTTTTTTTCTGATTAAATACAATAAAATAGAAGGGGGTATATAGGGAATATCTATAATATCTTTATCAATATCTTTAAACAGAATAGAAGAAGTTTTATGTTTTTTTGAAGACCCAGTAATAAGAAATTTTTTGTAATCAAAAGTGAGAGAAGGGTTATCATTACCCTCAAAAGTTTTCATTGTTATGCTTTTGATGTTTGGTTCTTCCCCTTTTGTTTTCTTTTTAAAAGAAATAATACATTGCGCTTTTAGCTCTTCAGAAAGCAGTCCCAACTCAAATTCAGAATTTGCAGGTTTTTTTTGCTCTTTTGATTTAGACTTTCCTTCAGAAAGGTCAGAAAGCTGGCCACTGCTGGGAATATTTCTAACAATATCATTAAAGGATCCCATTTCATAGGGTGTTCGATTAAAGTTAGGAGAACCGCTCCAAAAAGATCGCGATCTTATTAATTTACTAGCAATATGAAAACAGCCCAAGATAGTGGTTTTTCCTGTGCTGTTTTCCCCGGTTAAAAAAGTAAGAGGTTTGATTTTTAGATCCTGTGTTTCCGCAAAACAACGAACATTCTTGATACTGAAAGTCATGGAGCGATTTGCAGGAAGTTTTTTCTTTTTTGGACTCGTTTTTTTATCAGCCATATTTTTATATCTCCTGTTTGGATGAAAAATATTTCCATTCTCAGTTAAAAGTAGTCGTTACCAGTAAGCAAAAGCTTTGAGACTTAAGCGATTAATTGAACATCCACAATTTCCCTGTTGATTTATTCCAGTGCTGGGCTGTTAGCCGAGGGAATGCTGTCATCTTCTATTTTATCCTTTTCCTGTCGAAAAGTTTCCGGCAGAACTTTACTTGTATTCGCACCTAAGGTTTTAATTCTTTCCACTTTTCCAATTAAACTTCCTCTGCCAGTTTTAAGTTTTTTAAAAGCTTGATCATAATTTTTCTGAGCACTATCAAGCCCTTTTTCGATACTGTTCATATCATTTAAAAAACCTATAAATTTATCATAAAGCAAGCCACTTTCTCTGGCAATTTGTTTGGCATTTTTATTTTGCCTTTCTATTTTCCATATTGAAGCCACTGTTCTTAAAGTGGCATATAAAGTCGTTGGACTGACCAAAACAATGGATTGATTCCACGCTTTTTCAAAAAGATCTTTTTTAGCTTGTGTCACAAGAGAAAATATTCCTTCATTGGGAATAAACATCAAAGTAAAATCAGGTGTCCTCAGCCCTTCAGCAAATGAATATTTTTTGGAGGATAAGTTATCTATATGCGTGCTGACAGAGTTTAAAATTTTCATTAAACATTTTCCTCTTTGCTCTTCTGTATCTGATGAAAGGTATTCTTGGTAATGAGTCAGAGACACTTTGGAATCTATGACAATTTGTTTGTTATCAGGCAGTTTAATAATCACATCAGGTTTAATGGAAGAACCTTTATCATCTTTTATATCCATTTTTTGCTTGTTGGTTAAAAACTCCTCATTTTTTCTCAACCCCGATTTTTCAAGGATATTCGCCAACACAAATTCTCCCCATTGCCCTTGGGTTTTTATATCCCCTTTAAGAGCTTGAGTGAGTTTCTTTGTCTCACCTCTCATTTCCAAATTTATATCCTTGAAGTTATTGATCGTCTGATCCAAAAATTTTTCTTTACTTTCAAAACTTTGAACAGACTTTTTAAAACCTTCAATGTCCTCTTTAAAAGGTTTGAGAATTTGAGAAAGATTTTTTGAAGACTCTTCTCCGTAAGATTTTGTGCTCTCCAAAAAAATCTTTTTAGCTGTGTTTTCAAACTCAATTTTTGCTTTTTCCGCCAACTGTTTAAAATGCTCTTCTCTTTCCGTATAAAACTTTTTTTCGGCTTCTCTTTGATTCTCAAACTGAGATTGTTGATTTTGTAACTTTTCCTCATAATGAGATTTCTGATGACTCAGCTCTTTTTCAAAACGCGACTCTTTTTCTTGAATTTTTTCTTTATAAAGTTGCTCCTGATTTTCTAAGTCTCTGGTTTTTTGCTCCTCCCGGCTTTTTAGGGAGGAAGACTGCTCTATCCAGCTAATTTCTTTTTGCCTGTAATCTTCATTTTCAACCCGCAATTTATCTCTTTCTCTTTCCGCGTGCTCTTTTTCCATCTTTATCTGCAAAGGGCTTTGTTTTTTGTTCAGCCACAGATAAACCGAAACAGCACCTAACAACAAACCAGATAAAAAAACAAAAAGTAAAGTAATCATAGATTCAAAAATTACATCACAAGATCAAAAAAAACAAGAATATTCTTAAACACGCCCTCCATAACTAGGTAACTTTTCAATAAGGGTTAGGATTTTTCCGTAATTTCTTTTTTCCATCCTGCTACAGCGTTCATGGTTTCCAAAGGGCTTTTCTCCTGAAGAGGATAAGATTTTATCTCCTGCGCCAGTTTCTTCAAAAGCAGGCTTCTTATTTTTTCCTTCTCTGAAAGGGAATGAGAAGGCCGAGAAGAAGAATCAGTGCCGGAAGAAGAACCAGTAGGAGAATCTTCAATCAATACATTTTTACTTTTTTGGCTGGCACGATGTGCATTTAAAACAGAAGAGCTTTCCCGTGCTCGCAATAGTGCCTCTGCTCTCTCCACCACTTCCAAGGGAAAACCAGCCAAACGGGCTACATGAACACCATAAGATTGTGCTAAAGCACCTGGCACCAAAGTGTATAGAAAATTAATTTGCCCCGATTTTTCACTCACACTCAAATGTGCATTCCTGATTTTAGGGAATACTTTAGCCAAAGTCGTCAGCTCATGGTAATGAGTGGCAAAAAAAACAAGGCTTTTTTTCTTCTCGATTAAAAACTCCAATATGGCTTGAGCCAAGCTCATCCCATCATAAGTGGATGTCCCTCTTCCAATCTCATCCAATACAATTAGTGAATTTTCGTTCGCCTGTTTAAGAATTTCAACAGATTCTTTCATTTCCACCATAAAAGTTGAAAGCCCCTGGGAAAGGGAATCACTTGCACCAATACGGGTAAAAATCCTTGTAAACACCGGTAGCAAAGCTTGTTCCGCTGGCACGAAACAACCTGCCTGAGCCAGAATCACACTAAGAGCCACCTGACGCATGAGAGTGCTTTTCCCCGCCATGTTAGGACCAGTTAAAAGCAAACACTCCCCGCTTTTCATGCGAATGGTGTTAGGAATAAAATGCTGGTTCTGATTTTGTTCCACCACTGGATGACGACTGTTTACCAATACCATCTGATTATCAGACGAAAGACAAGGTCGCACATAAGACTGTTCAATAGCCAAATAGGCAAAAGCAACATTCAAATCCATTTCACAGATAATACGAGACAAATGAAACAAATCAGACAAAGCCCCCATCACTTTTTGTCTCAAATCTTCAAAAACACGAAACTCCATTTCTATTCGCAATGCACGCGAGGAAAGAATTTTTGCCTCTATTTTTTGTAATTGTTCTGTTGTATATCTCTCTGCCTGAGTCAGAGTCTGCTTTCGAATATAATGGGCAGGTGTTTTTTTAGAATGTGTTTTAGTCACTTCAATGTAATAGCCAAAAATATTATTATAGCGAATTTTCAAGGATGGAATACCCGTTTGTACTCTTTCTCTCTCTTCCAAACGACGCAGACTGGATTGTCTTTTCTCTGCTTCCTCAATCAGATGATCCAACTCTTCTGAAACCCCTTTTTGAATCATGTTTCCAGTTTGTGTTCCCACTGGAGCGTCTGGGCGAATAGTGTTTCCTATTTCATTAATCAGTTCTCGAGCAGAATCCAGTGCGACAGAAGATACACATAAAGATTGATCCAAAGAAATCAATTCCAAACCAATTCGCAAGGATTCCGCTACAGTTAAAAGATCCCTTCCGTTACACTGAGGATGAGATATTTTTCCCAATTTTCTTTCAATATCCCCTATATGAAAAAGCAGATTTCTGATTTTTTCTATTTTATCCGCTCGCTCTATCCACTGCCCCACGGCTTTGATTCTCTCTTCTATTTCCTTTTGATTTGTGGAAGGATTGCGAAGACGCGACTTTAAAAGACGCGCGCCGGGTGGAGTTTTAGCGCGATTAACTGCGGAAAACAGACTGCCCTTTTTATCTCCATCGTATGTTTTAAACAACTCCAGATGTTCCTGCGCTTGACTGGAAAACCACATTTCCTGGCCAACATTTCGTTCCTGAAAAGGTTGAATAACTGTAAGAACCTCTTTTCCCTGTTGAGCCATAATGTAGTTCAGAAGACGCTTAGCACTTTCGGGTATGGATAAAGAGCTTTTTGCATAGGAAGGCAATGTGGATTTTTGCTTGCGAATGCTGACGGTCTTTAAAAGGTTTTCATCTGTGTACGGAGGGAATTCCTGTTTTTGCGAAACTGATAGCTCCTTCAAAGAAGTAGCATCTTCCGGGGAGGGTGTAACAACAGCAGATTTTAAGTGAGAGAAGTAACAAGCTGATATCCCTGCGTTTTGTTTTTCTTCGAAAACAGTAACATGGAATGCCTCCCATTCCTTTTTGGAAAAAACTGTTTCCTTTTGTTCCGGTGTCAGGATCAGCTCTACCGGATTTAAAAGCCGAATAATCCGCCATTTTACTTTTTTGTCGGTGGAAAGATAATAAAAAGCCTCACCCGTTGAAATATCTGTAAAACTAACTGCACTTTCGTCAAAAGCACAAAGATAATGTGCACTCAGCTGATCCAAACTCTCAGGATCATAAACCATTCCAGGGGTTAAAATGCGTGTAACTGCTCTTTTAACCAGACCTTTTGCCTGGGATACAGGTTCCACTTGGTCACAAATAGCCACTTTAAGGCCCTCTGCCAACAACTTGCCAATAGGCCCTGCCACACTATGATGAGGCACTCCACACATTTTAACTTCATCAGAGGCTTTTTTGTTTCTCGCTGTTAAAGCAATATTAAGAATCGGGGCCGCTTTTTCTGCGTCCTCATAAAACATCTCAAAAAAATCCCCCATTCTAAACAAAAGAATTTTATCTTTATGGAGGGATTTAATTTGCCAATATTGTCTCATTAAAGGGGTAAGTTTCTTCGCTCGCACAGTAATCCTCTTCTATCCGAGACTTAAGAGTCAGTCAATCATCCATATAGATCTATGTCACAAAAAATCAAAAAACATTGAAAACCAATCGTAAAAAAATTCAGTCACTACTTTGTTTTACCGATTAAAAACAATGAAATGGCTAAATTTAACCCCTCAAAATTATATTATTTGCTCTCAAGCCTCATTGTAGGATTACTGCTCATCACATGCGCTCCTTTAAATATAAGGAATGGCGGGAGGCTGAATGGGGAACTGAATATCTCCTCCAAAGAAGACGAAGAGATGATCGTGGATTATTCAGACTTTAAATCCATTCTCAACAAAGCCGGATGCCAGGATTTTCAAGCTTATGTATGGAACTACATTTATAAAATTGTATCTATTGAAAATGGCAAACCACCTCCTTACTATACAGTGAAAAAAACAATTATCAAACGGATTCAGGAGCTAATGAAAGAACACCCTGCTTCAAAAGAGGATATTCAAAAATTCGCTTTGCGATTTGTGGAAATCTACGCTTTAGTCACTGAGTTTATGAACACACATCAGGAAGATGAAACAACTACCACATTGGTTCAGTTTGAACATGGAGTTGTGGAACAAAGCCACACTGATTTCATAAACAAATTAACGCAAACCTTTGAAGAACTGGATGAAAATGCAAAAGCACTGAATCAAGGTTGTAAGGAAGAAGAAATTTATGCGGACACAGACGACACAAACAATACAGATTCTTCTCATTCCTCTGATACCTCCACTGACTCCACTTCCAGTAGCCACTTGTCAGAATGGGATATAGCTTGGTTCCATAAAATGAGAAAATCTGTTCATCCTTTGGTCTATGGAGCCAGAAAAGTCATGTCCACCGCTTACCAAAGTTGTTCTGTTTTGGATTTGGAGCTAATGCCTGTTGACTATAACACGAAAGGCATTCGAGCCAGTTCCAGACATCCCAGTGGAAATGGATGGCGAAGAGTCGTCACCAGTTTAAGAGATGTGAATAACACACATTATTACCTGAGTCAGATCGATATACCAAATAATAACCAGTGCACGAATGTTCATAGTACACCTTTGATTTACGATTATGGTGGCAAACCTTCCACTTCCATGAGTTCCATTAATTTATTCAGAAACTCCGGTTCCGGATCAAAATCTCTTGGCGTAGATTGTTCTGGTTTCGTGACCAGCGCAATGGCCAGTGCAGGGCTAAGATTAAAGCAAAAGGTGTTTATCCGTCCGATTCATGTAAAAGGCATAAACTCTTGGATGTTTAAAACCGCAGAAAGAAACAAACTCTCTTGCTTGAAGCAACAGGATATCACAGTGCAAAACCCTATCCAACCGGGAGATATCATCGCATCCAATTCTCATGTTTTCATAGTGGAATTTACAGGTCGTGATCCTTTTGGTCTAAATAATATCACCAACTCTGATCAGTGCCATTCTAAGACAGTCAAATTAAGTAATTTTCAATTCAGCATCATTCAAAGTAGTGCTCATAATAACGGCGTTGGCATTAATCGCATGCACATAAGAGACGCAGCAGATGGACTGCACACAATCAAAAGAGGATTGCAGAGAATAGCTTCCAGAGCTTGTTATAAAATATTTGGAATGGAAACACATATAAATATTAATGAGATATCCATTGTCCGTCATTCCTCCAAAGTGCCCGCCTGTCGAGACCGGGAAATTTACCTTGAAAATCAGGAATGCCTGAAAACCTGCGAACCTGAATACACTACAATATAAGAAGAGATTTTTGTGACTCGAGAATAACACCCCTAAAAGACTTTATCACTTAAATATTCTTTTACACCAGAAAATGTTTTTCGATGAAGAGCACAAGGACCATATTGAGCAATAGCTTTTCGGTGTTGAACAGTGGCATAACCTTTGTGCCTAGCAAAACCGTATTGAGGAAATTTATGATCTTGCTTGGTAATCCATTCATCTCTTTTTACTTTGGCAACAATACTAGCTCCAGAAATGGGAGCTACCCGTTGATCCCCTTTAACAAAAGCTGTTTGTTGAAATTTTTCTGGAAGAGCAGGTATTAAAGCATTACCATCCACTAAAACATGACCTGTCTGAATCGATAACCGCATAACAGCTCTTTTCATTGCGAGGAAAGTTGCCTGTAAAATATTGAGCCTTTCAATTTCCTCCACAGTGGCCATTCCTATAGCATATATATGTTTTTTTATAATCATCTCCGCCATCTTCTTTCTTATTTCAGGAGGAATCTGTTTTGAATCTGTATAAGAATCATCTGTTTTCAAAATGACTGCCGAGGCAAACACTGGGCCAGCTAAACAACCCCGTCCGGCTTCATCCACACCAACAACCGGTTGAGGTTGAAACACTTTCCAGTTAACACTAGGATATTTTTTCATATAGAGATTATTAAGTAATTTGCTGATAAAATTTGTTTATTCAAAATCCTGACGAAAAGCCACAGTGGCGGATTGCTCATCATCATAAATGGCAATGTCTTTTATTTCACTTTCCGCGAAGACCTTTCGAAACTCTGAACCCACACAACAGAAATGCAGACTGGATTTTCTCCTTAAATCATTAATGGTGTTCATAAATGAGGTCAGACCATCTGAACCGACAAAGCTCAGATTTTTTAAATTAAAAACAATATTCTTTTTAGAAAGCTCACCCATACAAGTCTGATAAAAAGATTCTGCAGAAGCAAAATCCACTTCCTCTTTTAAATCAATGATAAACACATTATTGTTATTTTTTCTGATAAAAGCTTTCATTATTTTTATTCCCTAGTTTTTGTTCGTTGTTCGTTACTTCTTGTTAAAAACATACTTTTTCACAGGACATTGATCATATCACAAAAAACTTAATTTTCACATTTATACAAAGAAAACTACATTAGTCTGGTATAAAAAACCTTTTTTGCCTCTACTTGAAAACCAAAAGGCCAAAAAAATAACAACTTTTTTCACACCCGACTAAATAATAGTCAATTTTTTATACTATTCTAGGATTATAGGTGTGTCCTGAGTTCGCCCTTTGAGAAGGTTTAAAATATGTAAATGATTAAAATGATTGACTTTTTATTTTTGAAGTTCAAAATAAAGATATACTACATTTTTATCAGCATCTTTGAGACCACACGGGGGGAAGTATTGAAGGAACGCTACCCCGTTAAACATACTTGTTCAAAGACAACCAAGTAAACTGTCTATTTTTCAGAAAGGGTTTTAGACACTCATGATCCAAAAGTAGAGAAAGCCATTTGTGACAAAAATTTTAAGAGTCGTGGCTTTTTAAGTGCATTAAAGAGAGTATGGTCTTTCAAAGCAGAAGAAAAGGAATTGAAAGAGATAGTTTCGTTATTTGATAACTGGACTGGAGACAAAGAGGATTTAGTATTAAGTGTGGGAGATTATTTTTGGTCGTCTGTTTCTGGTATGACAAAGGAATTATGGGAGAAGTTGGAACATGAGGCTGTTATTAAAGGTATTTTTTCAAAAGGAGGTTATATGAACATAAGAGAACACATTAAAGAGGAAGGGCGACAAGAAGGTATGCAACAGGGTATGCAACAGGACAAAAAAGAAGGTATCCAGCAGGGACGACAACAGATTGTTTTAAATATGCTGGAGAAAAAACTTTCTGCTGAGCTTATTTCTGAAGTGACAGGATTTTCGGAAGAAGAGATAAAACAACTGAAAAATGAAAACTTCAAATAACAATTTATTTCAAAAGAATTTAAAAACTCTAGGTTTTAGAGTTGAGTGTAAAAAATTTGATAAAAGTGATTGATTCAAAAAGGTTGATATGGGAGCGGACCAAGAAACGCCCACACAGGGTAACAGAACAGCATCACATAACCATACCCTATAGCATGCGTGCCCATACAAAAGCCAGCATACAGTCCAAACCCATAGATAATTCCCCAGACGGCAGGTCGATATTGTGCAGTATCAGAAAAAGATGAAAGCACAAGTTTTATTGTATCCGATGTGCAAAGTGGAATCGTAGGAGAGGGGTTTTCTTTGGTTTCAAAATTATTAAGCTCTGCTTTCTTATTTGTGTTTTCAAACAAGGGATATATATGTTCCGGTTTTAAACCATGTTGATTTAAAACTTCATGGTTTAAAGGTATTACACATTTTTCTGTTTTGTTATCAATCAAAAAAGAAGGATAAGCTGTATCTTCAAAATCGTCTGCACTGTTCATCAATTGTTCATTAGTATGAGAGGTGGCCGATACAACAATCAAAAAAGTTGATACGAAAATTTTTAGTAAAGCGGTTGGTGATTTCATGTGTCCTCCTCATTATTTATTTTTACTAGCTTCCACTTCTGAATATAAAAGTCAAGAGGCTTTTCATAGCTCATAAAGGGATATGATAGAAATCAAGAAATGTCAAATTCATTCGTAATTTTTATCTTCCGATAAAGGAGATGTGTAAATTTTACAAGAGCTGAATTTGAGAAGAAACAAACTATCTTTAATAAAAAATTGCCTCTTATTTAAGGAATAAATAACCCGGTTGAAAAGGTTTGCTGTAAGCCGGATTCTGTCTGCTGACGCTTAACCGGAAAAGCGACAGGAGGTGAGCATTCATCTTTGCGATCAACCCAAAAGCTCGTCATGGCTTGACTCAAACGCTTTCCTATTTGATCTTGCTCCACGCAGAGTTTAGCTGATTTCACTCCAGCAGTTTTTTTCCATGAAGAAAAAAACCCGGACATACTTTCTGTTCCACTTGTCCTCACTCTAAAGTCACCTTTAAAGTGGAAAGATTTTCATCTTTTACGTCGCCATTTTGGAGTCCGGACTTTCCTCTGAATTTTCAGATTTATATCCTAAACCTGTTCCTAGAAACACACTGAAGTTTTAAAAAACCTCCAGCGTTCCCATCGGAAAAATTCAGCGATCACCCGCAAACCTCTTTTAAATACAATATAAGTTACTTATAGTTTTTTTGTAAAGTACAAATAAAAATGATTTTGTCAGCGAATGTCTTTGTTTTTTTGAAAAATCCACCAGTTTATGGACTCCTGAATAGCCTTCTCCGAGCTTGTGGGATGAAAGTTTAGTTCCTGTTTGGCTTTAGAGTGGTCGAACCAATGGTAAAGTTGTGCCATTTGTGCACTTTCTCTACTCACGGGGAATTTAAAACCCAGATTGCTCAAGCCTACACCTAATTCCGCAAAAACCCGAAGTAAAAAATTATTCAAGTAAATAAAGGGAGGTTTGACTCCAGCAGTTTTTGCAATTAAAGAAAAAAGCTTTTTGATACTGATATTATCTCCACTTAAAATATATCTTTCCCCGGGCCGACCTGTTTCCACAGCTTTAAGGCACGCTGAAATCACAGACTGCACATCCACTACACTCACACCTCCTGAAGTGTAAAAAGGAAATCGGCCCTCCGCCACTCGCACTTGCGCTTTCCGGCTTTGTTTTTTCATATCTCCTGCTCCGTAAATAGTGGAAGGATTGAGGGTCACAGCAGATATTTTGCCTTTTTTACAGGCTTTGAGTACCAGCTCTTCAGCCTGTTTTTTAGTTTGAAAATATCCCATCCGAGAAAGTACCGGATCATAAGGGGAATCTTCATTTAAAATCAGTGGCTGAGTACTGGCCCCTACAGCAACCACTGAGCTGATATAAATCAGCTTTGCTCCTTGTGAACGACACACTTCAATGGCATAAGCCGTACCTCTTATATTCACCTTTTGCATAGCTGTTAAATCTTTTTTTAAATGAGAAATCAAACCGGCCAAGTGAAACACCAAATCCATCCCTCGGCTGGCCTGCATAAAGGAATCCAGATCTGTTACATCACCAGTGTGAACACATAAATCCAAATTCTGAAGATTACTTCTGTCACTGGTTGGCCTGAGAAGAACATGCACTTGCCAGCCTTTTTCACATAAAGCTTTGCAAAGCCACCCTCCTAAAAAACCACTTGCTCCCGTAACTAACACTTTCATTCTTTTTTTGTAACAGGCTTTAACCAACATTAAAAGCCCTTTTTATATTCAAAGATAAATGGGCCTAAGAGAGCACCATTTATGAATAAGAGGTTTTGACAGTCAAAGACAACTGAGCATTGTAACAACCCTTATTATATTGTGCTTAGCAAAAAGTGAAACAAACTAAGAGCCTTTTAACAATTTAAAAAGTTTTGTATTGACATAATAACTCTCTTTCCCCAGTTTGTTTTTTTCCAAAATTTTATCTTTAGTAAGTGCGTCCAAATAACGGGTGGCAGTCGCTCTAGAGATTTTCATATCTCTTTCCAAAAACTTTATTTTAGTATAGGGATGAGAAAAAATGTTATTTATTAAATCATGGGAGTAAAATTTGTGTTTCCTACGGATAACATTTTTGTATTGCTTGAACAATTTATCTATTTCTTTAATTAATGCAGTTGTTTCCTGAGAAATAACAGACACAGCACTTAATATGTACAAAATCCAATCCTCCCAAACTTCCTGTTCCCAAACCTGTTGAAGTAATTTATAGTATTCCAACTTGTTTCTATTAATGTAACGACTAAGGTATAAAATGGGGCTATCCAAAAGGCCCTTAAAAATCAGGTACAAAATATTAATAATCCGGCCAGTTCTGCTATTTCCATCATAAAAAGGATGAATACTCTCAAACTGATGATGAATAATAGCCATTTTTATAAGAGAGTCTGTGGAATTTGTATTGATGAAATGTTCCAGTTGATTCATCAACTCCGGAATTTTTTCAGGGGAAGGAGGGGAATAAACAGTTTTCTGTGTTGTAATATTTTTTAATACAGTACCCGGCACTTTGCGAAAACCAGAACGATTAGGTTCAATAATATTTTGAATTTCAAGAATAGTATTTAAAGAAATACCTCCATCAGATTTGATTTTTTTACAACCTTCCTCCATAGCTTTCGCATAGTTATACACTTCTTTATTGGCTGTATTTTGTAAGTCATATTGTACTTGATGTTTATACATGCTATCTTGGGTAGTAATAATATTTTCAATGGCAGAGCTTTCCTTTGCTTCCTGAAGTGTTAAATTGGAGAGTAAAATTTTTTCATTGGGAATAATGTGCGTGATTCCTTTTAATTCAGCTAGGAAGCGATGCGCCTCGGCAAGCGTCTTCAAGACTCTAACATTCTCCAAATCCTCCATTTTTAGCTGTTTTATTAGGTTTTTCATTTTATCTTCTCAAAAATGCTCGTTTTTGAACATATATCTGTTCATCTTCTCAAAATTGCCGGTTTTTGAACATATATCCGCTCATCTTCTCAAAATTGCCGGTTTTTGAACATATATCTGCTCATCTTCTCAAAAATTTATAATTTTGAGAAGATAAAAATATAATATGAGATAACAAGCATTCAGGACAACCTGCTTAATATATGTTCTGTATTTTTCTGACTTCTGCCGGACGCAAAACAACAAAGTGATTAACGGATTAACTTATGATGATGCTTTGACATTTGAGAAACATTATAAGGCACAGGGTTATGAAGCAGAACCAAGCGGGCCAAGAATCCCTGGATCTGTCTATTCCATTTATATTTATGAGTATTAAAAACTTACGAGACTAAGAAACAGTTTGAAGACTATTTTAAAAACAAAAGGTCTAAGTCTAACAAATAATTAAATCAGTGTGTTTTGCTTATGGTTAGGATAAGTGACACTTATACTTATGTAATATTTATACAGAATGAATAGAAAAAGAAGCTTTATTGGTGTTTAAAAGTAGTCTCACTAAAACAACTGAAATATCTTTAGTTATATTCAGCATTGTCCTTTATCCTTTATATTCAGAAAAACATTAAACCAACAAACAAGGAGAATAATTTATGAAACTATTTTTTATTTTACACACTGGGATTTTATCTATTTTGCTTATAGGTAGTTCTTCCAGTTTTGCAAGGGTTAAAAACCTTGAAAAAACAATTGTTACCGATTTCGGGACTGGCGAGTCGGAAAAAACAACTGTACCACCTGCTTTTTCTGTCGTAGAAGAGCAAAACCTAACTTCAGAAGAAGCTTACACTGTTGCAAAGATTTTTTACAACAATGGTCTTCTTGATAAAAAAAGAAAGGCAACAAACATAATGCAGGAGTTTCAACAACTTATTTACAACAATCACGCTGTGGGAAGGTCTGCGCAAAAATTTGCTGAAGAACTTAAATTACACACACCTTTTGAGCCTTCTTCTGCCAAAGTGGTAATACAATTTTATCGCAATATGGAAGGTATATCAGCTATTCCTGTTAATAATAAGATAAGATCTGTAAAAACCACCCCCACCCCTATGGAATATTTGCTTTCTCTGCTGAATGTTGCACACATTCTGCCTTTTAAAAACTCTAAAGAAATACTCAACACTTTGGAGGTAATGAAAATCTATTCCACAAAAAGAGCAGAAGGATTTGGACCAACAAAGGCGATTATACAGGCTGTTCTCACAGTATATGGACAGCAGATCTCAGAAGTTACTTGTGAAAAAAAGTTAGAGATCCAAACAAACCCTCCAATAATGATAAGATGCCTTGATAATATATTTGATCATATACAAAAGGAGAAAAATTCTGAATCTACTGACAAACACTGGGATCCTACTCAGGCTGAGGGAGGAGGTTCTCAAAAACTCTTATAAATAGTGGGGTATAAAAAAGTATGTTATTTTTTCCTAGATTTCCCGTTTTCACGGGACTGAAAGCCAATAACTTGGTTTTTCAGCTGTATAAACAGCGGTTTTTCACGGATCACTATATAAAGTGCTGGCAAATAGGAAAACCTAGGTTAAAATCATTTTATGAATAATCAACCAGAGCATTTTTTTTTGGATGTTTTTACCAAAAGTGTGTGTTTTGAACTTTCTCAAAAAATAAACAAGCTGTTTCAAGTTCAGGTGTCGCTTTATGAATTGGCACAAGCTTTTAACTCTCCACCAGAAAAGGAACTGGGACATTGGGCCTTACCTTGTTTTTTCCTTGGTAAAAAACTGAAAAAAAAACCAGTTGATATAGCTTTTCAAATAGCAAGAGCCTGTAATAAATCATCACAGTGGAAACACGATCAACCTTCCCACTCTCCTGTTCAAACGACAAGTAAACAAGACATCAAGAATCCACACCTCCAAAAAAGCAATTCATCTGTGTTTGAAAAAGCAGTTCAAAAAGGTCCTTATGTAAATCTGTTTTTTAAAAAGGATTTTTTAAAGAAAAAACTTTTGGATCATTTGCTAACTGATGAGTTTTTTCGCCCACCTTCCAAAAAAATTGGTTCATATCTTATTGAGTACTCACAACCAAATACACATAAAGAGTTGCACATAGGTCATACACGAAACCTATGTTTTGGCTTAAGCCTTGTTACTCTTTTGAAAAAAAGAGGCTTTCCTGTTATCAGCTGTACTTATCCTGGAGATATGGGTGCTCATGTAGCCAAGTGTCTTTGGTATCTTAAGTCTCATAATAAAGATCCTGTTCCCACTTACCGTAAAGGGCAGTGGCTGGGCGCGATTTATACAAAAGCTTATCAGAAATATGCAAAGGAGGAGAACACTCCACAGAAAGAAAAAAATAAAATTCAGATAACAGAAATTTTACGGCAACTACAAAAAAAACAAGGGGAATTTTATAACCTGTGGAAGCAGACACGACAATGGAGCAAAGAGCTTATGGATGAAATTTATCAATGGGCAGGTGCTCAATTCGATTATTGGTACTGGGAATCGGAAATGGATGAACCATCTGTAAAATGGGTACAAGAATTATTGAAGCAAAAAAAACTTCAGATTTCTGAAGGGGCAGTTGGAGTGGATCTAGAGGACTCTCTGGGTTTTTGTCTGTTACTGAAATCAGATGGCAATGGGCTTTATGCCACTAAAGATCTTTATTTGGCCAGAAAAAAATTTGAAGATCACAAAATTACGGAAAACATTTATATTGTGGACCAGAGACAATCGACACATTTTCAACAGATTTTCAAAGTTTTGGAAAAAATTGGTCTTATCAAAGAAGGGCAAAAATCGAAACATTTAAAGTACAACTTTGTAGAATTAAAAACCGGTACTATGAGTTCCCGTGCAGGAAACATTATACCTATTATGACATTGATAGAAAAAATGACGAAATATATATCCAATGAATTTTTGCAAAAATATAAAACAGAATGGTCAGAGGAAAAAATTAAAACCACAATGAATGTTATCGCTCAAGGGGCTATTAAGTACGGAATGAATGAGCAGGAGTTAAATAAAAAAATTGTGTTTGATATGAAAGAATGGTTAAAGTTAGATGGTCGCTCCGGGCCTTATATACAATATGCTCATGCTCGTGCGTGCTCACTTTTAAAAAAGCTTTCAGCTTTTGAAAAAAAAAATAATGAGGATTCCGTAAAAGATTTTATGAAAGAGCACTTGAAAAATATAAATATTGATTACCTTAACTCTCCGGAAGAATGGCAGCTGATCCTTCATTTATCTTGGTTTTCCCTCACCTTGGAAAAAGCCGCTTGGCAGATGAAAACTTCTACAATATGTTATTATTTATTTGAGTTGGCTCAAAAGTTTTCCCGATTTTACCAAAATTGTCCTATAGGAACTTTGGATAACAAAGCACAAAAACAGTTTCGTCTGTTTTTGGTTCAAGTGACAAAAAAAACCCTGAAGGAAGGTTTATCTGCTCTTTCCATTCCCTCCCCTGAGCAAATGTGAAAAATCAGTACTAAGTTCATTTTCCATTATAACAACATATCTTTCCATTACCCACCCTTAAGAAAATGTGAAAAACCAAATCTCAGTCCCTTGAAAATGATTCTCCAGTTTGAGAAAAAAAAATTATAGTTTCCTGAATGGCTTTATTCCGTATTATGTCTGTCTCTAAAAAATGCTCGTGCCGGCCAGAAAGCTTTTTGATATAGCAAAATTTGGGAATTTTGTGGCAAAAACTATCTTGGTATTTATTGGAGACAAGCACTTCCTTCTCGGCCTGAAGGATAAACAAAGGAGTGTGGATTTTTTGGATTCTTTCCTCTTGCATCAAACGATTAACAACCGAAAAACTTTCAAGTGTCCAATGATAGCTGGGGTGGTCCAATATTACCTGCGGAAATTGTTTTTCAATATGGCCTGAAAATTTCGCTCGTGCCAGACTGCTGGTCATCAGATTTCGTTCCGCATATTTTGCTCTAATGCCGGGCACTGGTTTTGAGCAAAAAAATCGACAAATCAATTTCAAAGCGTTTAAAATCAGAGAATCAAAAATGGGATGAACTATTTGAATCTTTAACAAAGGAGAGGAAAGCACCACAGCTTTAAAGTATTTTTGTGCAGGATAAGTTTGCAGATAGTCCAAAACAATAGCCCCTCCCATAGAATGAGCAATTAAAAATAGGTTGTCTTTATTTAATTCAGGATCTTTTAAAATCTTTTCAATAAAAATTTTTAAATCCTTTCTGTAAAAAGAATAATCTTCCACATAACCAACACGGGAGTGGGGTAAAAGACGATCTGAAAAACCTTGCCCTCTATGGTCATAAGTGTAAATGGGAGAAAAACCCTGTAGGTGCAAATCATAAAAAAGTTCGGTATATTTAAACAGGTTTTCTGCCCATCCGTTTACAAATACAATAGAACCTTTTTTCCCTTTGCCTTTTCCAAACTTGGCATAACGAAGAAACACTGCTTTTTTTCTTGAAGGGTTTGGTACTCCTTTAAAATTTTTAATTTGATAAAAATTTTGATGATCTAACAACTCATACACTTTTAATATTTCTGATTCTTTAAGGGAAAAGACAAAACAGGACCAAAAGAGGACCAAAATTAAACTTATTTTATTTAAAAATGGATAAAAACAAAAAATAAAGGAATACAAAGTTTTGAAACTGATAAGTTGTTTCATTGTTTTTCCTCTTTATTTGGTCTCCAGAATAGAAAAAGTAGCCTTGCCATTTTTAGACGACTTGACACAAACTAAAAAATCCAGATAGATTTTATTCTTTTGCAAGCCCTGTATAAACCAGTCCTTCCTCTTTTTTATAATCCAGTGCCACCATTTTATAGTGGAATCCTCATCCAAATACCAAGACACCTTTTTTTCCAAATCCTTAAACTTAATTTCTTTTTTATAAACATTTTCAAACAGTGAAAGTTGTAAGTCTTTGTCGTCTGTTTTCCTGAATACAGAACCACCTTGTGAAAGAGAGAGATTTAAAGTTTCTGCCATTTTCCAGTTCAAATCCGATTCTCCCACACTTACCAGTTTAAATACAAACTCGTGATTTTTCAGCTTCTTCTTAAAAATTTTTTCCACCTCTCGGCTTATTTGACTCTGAAGATTATCTCTCAAAAAATCCAAAATGCGAAACTTGTTCGAACAAACTTTTTCTTTTCCATGTTTCCTCTTTAGAGAAGAAAGAACCTTATCCATTATAGCACTTGCATCCCAAGCATTAGGCACAATATCGGAAAGCCTTTGACACATAAAACTAAAATCCTGGTTAAAATTTGCAAGATCAGTATCCTCAAACACTGTTTCCTCTTCTTTCCTATGAAAAGAGGATATTAGATCCATCTGTTTTTTTATATCAACCTGTGTATAGGATATATCCGGGACTTTTTCCTTTAAAAGCAGGTCTTCATTCAATGTCAATTTTGACCAGTCAATATTAAAAAGTAAATCCTCTTCATAACTCAATTCCTTTAAATTGTTTCCTCTCTTACAAAGCACCTTTGGTAAAAAGATTTTTAAATCTCCAAAAGGGTTTCTTCTTTTTATCACTTTCTTTTGGCTTTTATTATTTTTCAATTTTATAGGCTCTTTTATATCCTCTCTTCCAAGGCCATCCATCCCCTCATTTTCCAAGCCTTTTTTTATCCCCTCCACAACCCCTGCTGTATCCTGATCCCTACAAATAATGTAGGACTGATTTAAAGATTCCATACCGGTTTTCTGTGTATCCGCCTGTCTTAAAACTCTCCCTATCATCTGTTCAATGGCCAAAGGGGCTTTTGTTTTGGATAAAATTGTCAGGATATAGGCAAAGGGACAGTCCCAGCCTTCCTTTAAAGCTTCTTTTGTAATAATGTATCGAACCCTAGAATATTCAGAAAGCAGGTCTTCATTTTTCAGCTCATCTTGTGAGGCGGATTTAATTTTGATTTCCGCAGGATCCACATTAAAACTCTTTATCAAATACTCCCTTACATCCTCTGAGTGAATAAACTTTTTTTCTCTTTGATCTCTGCCTGTTCTCTCAACCCTTATAAGCTGTATGGGGCGGATATAGCGTTTTTCTTTTTTCTGAAGTCGAATGGCATCTTTTGAAAGACCACACAAAACCTCATGTCCTTTGGCCAAAGTCTTTTTCCAATCTTTATTTTTCAAGCTAAAAATATTTACAGGGAGTTTTATCATCTCCTCTTTTTTTAGCTCAGCTCCCGAAACAGAAACCAAAACATTGCTCTTATGCTCCTTTTTATTGGGAGTGGCTGAAAGCTCCAAAATAAACCGAGGGTTAAAATCCATTATAGCATTTTTTGCCTTCTCCGTATAAGCCCGGTGTCCTTCATCAATAACCACCACCGGCTGAGTAAGTTTTAAAACATTGCCCAAGCTCTGTTTTAAGCTGATTTTTTTTAAGCCACCAGCAAAACGGCAATCTTCCAAGCTGTAAGTATCAAGATTAGGACAGACCTCAAGAAGTTTTTGATTGGCATGATAATTATCAATTTCCGGGAAAAACAGAGGGAATTTTCCAGAATCCCTGAATATCCTCAAAGTCTCTTTTGACTGCCTTCCGGCACTTTGAAGCATTACCAACATGACACATAGAGAACTTTCCACATCCCGCGGATGAAAACTATCTGTCTTTTGTAAAATTCTAACTTTCCCACCACCTGCGCCAGCACGATCCAGTATTTGCCGATAAAGAGTATCTCTGTTGGACAGTGCTTTTAAAGTTTGCTGGTAAATGGATTCACTGGGCACCACCCACAAGATAAAACCTGTGTTTCTTTCAAAAAAATCTGTGTTGATTCTTTCCACACTACCCACACCAAGAAGAGTTTTCCCTCCTCCTGTGGGAACTTTGAGACATACATTTGGAACCGGGCGACCAATCCCACTGAACCGACTTTTATAGGAGGAAATGATATTGCCCGATTTTGCAGAAAGAAGAGGAAGTAATCTTCGCCCATTCAGGTTGTCCCAGGCTCTCTTGCAAAAATTAAAATTGTCTGAATTCCAAGATACAGAAAGCCCTCTGTTTTTTCTTGATTCCGCCATAATCAAAGTGTTTCTTTTTGTTTCTTTAAGCACCTTCAGATAGGCAGAAAGCTTGTCTATAACTACTATCTGATAATCTTTTAACTCCACTTAAAGCTCCTTGATTTTTTTTCTAATTTCACGGGCGAGTCTCCATAATCTTATGTATAGTGTATGGCAGTTGGCAAAATTGAATGTTGTATTTTTGTTTAAGTTTTTTTTGCGGGATATAGCTTGCCGAAGCAAAAACCAAACTGGTTTTTTTTGACTCTTTGTTGAGTGTTTGTATTGTCTCCGCAAGATCCAAGTGCAAGGCACTTTCTTTACTTTTCAAAAACTTCAAATCAGGCTTATACACAAGGTGAAAATTATACTTCTCCGTTTCACCGATAAACCAAGAGGCATTGACTTTTTCAATTACATTGAGGCTCTTTCCTGTTGCTGTATAAAAGATATATTCTGCAAGCTGTGTATAGTCAGGAAGTTTTCCTCTTAGCATATTTTCTGTGTTGATTTTCTCCCCAAGAGAACAATATGTGAAAGAACCTCCAAACCCTCTTTTTAAATTCTCATCTTTAGCTTTAGGAACACCTTTAATCACCCGGCGGACACGCTCTGCTGTAATGTCACTTGCGTAATCCTCACATTCAACCAGAATGAATTTGCGGTGACCTCCGTCTTCTTTGTTGAGGGCAAGAACTGCATGGGCTGTTGTTCCAGAACCTGCAAAGGAATCTAGGATAATGGAGTCTTTGTTAGAAAATATTAAAAGTATAGACTTAATTAACTGAGAAGGTTTAGGATTATCAAAGGCAATACCCATTTCATAAATTTCTTTTGAAGCATTTTGATTTGACCCAAACTTTTTATGACTCCAAAAGTTATGTGCCACTTGACCTTCTGACTTCCTCTCTGATTGATAATATTTTTTTCTTGGCAATCCCTTTCCGTGGGAAGGAAAAATAATTCTCTTATCTTTTAACAGAGAATCAAAGGTGTTTTTAGTGCCTAACCATTCTTCATCATATACTTTCCCCGTGGGAGTAGTGATTTTATACCTGTTGCCGGTTTGATTCCTGCCGGCTTTCCAAGGTTTTGATGCCCAAGGCCCTTTAGGATCTTTATCAGAATTGATAAAGTTGCCAGTGAGAGGTAGTCCGTTAAATGATTTCTTCTTTTTTAAAAGCTCAAGATTTTTAGCATAGATTACAATAAATTCTGCGGTTTTTGCTATAGGTTTACTTTTATCATTAGGTTGATTGTGTCTCCTCCTCCAGGCAATAATTTCTTCTTTGTTATCAATTCCAAAAATTTCATTAAGAATACATATTAAATTACCAATTTCTGTATCATCGCAACTAATACAAATCACTCCGTCATCAGCAAGTAGTTCTTTAAGCAGTTGCAATCTGGGCCACATCATGCAAAGCCATTTGTCATGTCTTTCCTGATCATCCACACCGATGCCGATTTGCTTTAGCCATTCCTGTATAAGGGGGCTGTTGACCTTGTCGTTGTATTTCCAACCTTCGTTTCCAGTATTGTAGGGTGGATCAATATAGATACATTTGATCTTACCAGAGTACCTTGGCAAAAGAGCCTTCAGGGCATGAAGGTTGTCGCCGTGAATGATTAAGTTGTCATCTAGGCTGGGTTTGCTGGTACTGACGGTATTTCGCTCTCTGTCAGTTTTACCTAGCTTGTCAGATTTGCACTGTTTGTTTGGTTTGTTTTTCAAGTCAGGCGACAAAGTGCTGGATTTTTTTTCGTCAATTTTGAACATTCGAAAAGGAACTTCCAAATGATGCGAATAAACAACAGACTTCCCTTTAAAATCCAGTAATGGCATAACTTCCTCTGTAGTTTATCATATCACCAAGCTACAAGTGTCCAAGTTATTTTACAGAAGCAAGATAAAAACATTAGGATGAATATTATATAAGAACCAAAGTAAACTTTATTTCAAAATAACAAAACCACTTATACCTTGTGATGTTAAAAGTTTTCCTGATTGTTCTGTGACTTTCGCGCCGGTAAAGTTCGCTTCGTGCAAATGCTCCGTTGTCAAAAATACAAATCGCAAATCTGCACCGGTAAAATTCACCCCTCGCAAATTTGCAAAGGACAAATTCGCCAACTGCAAATTCGCATCTGTAAAATCTGTATAACTCAAATCCGCACCGATAAAAATTGCCCCCGTCAAATTCACTCCACGCATATCCATATAGCTAAAATTCTCCCAGCTAAAATTACAATAACTCAAATCCCTCCCGGTAAAATTCGCATCATGCAAACTCACATCATGCAAACTCGCATAGCTCAAATCACACTTAGGATTTCTGCGTGGCTTTTTTATATCTGGTTTATCATCTTTATTATAATGATCAATACTATGGAGAATATTGTTGCCATAGCTCAAAGCACCTAAGCTTAAAAACAGTAAAGTAATTATAACTTTCATAACTTATCTACTTTTTTTATTCTACAACAATAAAACCACTCACTCCTTGTGATGTTAAATACCCCCCCAAACCTGGATCAACTTTCGCGTCGGTAAAAATCGCTCCGTGCAAATACTCACTGGTCAAACTTACAAATCGCAAATCTGCACCGGTAAAATTTGCATGGCGCAAATCTGCACCGTTCATATTTGCCTCAAACAAATTCGCACCAGTCAAATCCGCCCACCACAAATTCGCTCCGCTCATATTCGATCTAACCAAAAATGCCTCAATTAAAGTAGATTTGCTCATATTCGCTCCGCTCATATTCGCCTCGAACAAATTCGTCAGGATAAAATTCACCTCATGCAAATTCGCACCAGTCAAATCCGCCCTGATTACATTCGCTCCACTCATATTCGCCATGAACAAATTCGCCCCAGTCAAGTCTGCCTCGAACAAATCCGCCCCGCTTATATCAGCTCCGCTCATATTCGCATTGGTCAAATCCGCTCTGATTAAAAACGCGCCTGTAAAATCCACCCCTTGCAAATTCGCACCAGACAAATCCTCCTCGTAAAAAGTCGCTCCACTTAAATAGCACTGATGATTTCCGGGCTTATTTATGTAGTTGGTATAATTATCAATATTACATGTTGGATAAGTTTCATTCTGACCATAGCTCAAAGCACCTAAGCTTAAAAACAATAAAGCAATTATAACTTTCATTAGTTACCTCCTTTTTTTCTTTTTTTACTCATTTTCAACAACAACAAAACCACTTTAGCTTTTTAAAGATAATCATTAAGGCTTTGGTAGTTTCTCAAGCTGTGCAGTCCATAAATCGATTTCACTCCATCTCTCTTCACATTCTGCTTTCAGCTGATTAAAGTTTTTATATCGACACTCAACATGACCAAAATCTTTGAATGCCAGCCAGAATTTTAAAGGATCAACACATATTCCCCAGATTATACTTGGATCAGGAGGGAGTTGTTTATCAGCACTTCCATCTTTGTGAAACTTTGTCCGGCCTTGCTGTAAAAAGAAAACATTGGCCAATTTATGTAAATACTGCCCATAATAGGTTTCACTCCGCTGTGGCGTTATAAACACGCATTGTTTAAACTCACTCCGTAGTAGTTTACTCAAGAAATCCTGACATACACTATCTGATGAGATTCGTTTCACTGTTTTATTTTTAATAATCTTTGTTTTAAAATATGGAATTGTATAAGTCGGATTTATAAAAATATTGCTTTTATTTGTTGTATTCCATGCTTTCGTTAACCCATTATCTCCCTTCATAAAATACCGATTGGCTATATTGCCCATATTGATTGCCTTTTGAGAGGTGGCTGGATCCAAATCGATTGAACCCATAATATGTCTAGCGCGCTCATATATCCAGCGGGGAGTGAACCATTCTTGCTGGCCAGATTTCTTCACGCCAAAGCCGGATTTACCAGAACTTTTAAAAAATTCACGGGTTAAGGGTTTTCCCTTTTCATAAGATAAGTTAATCAAAACCTGGATATCATCATCAGATTTTTCGCCATAAGCTTTCTTTAAATCCTCTTTAAATCTACAGGCATCATCTGACTTCTTTTTATTCAAAGCTTTGGCCAATTCCACAGATGTGAGATTGGTCTCACAAAGTAAATTCCACAATTTTCTATCATAACGAATTTTGTATTCAGATATCTTAAACTCTGTCTCAAAAGAATTTTGAAAGCCTGAAAGTGCACTTTGGATAGATTCAAGGATTTTCACTTTTTCAAAAGCTTGAGCTGGAGTCTGGATTTCAGCCAGACCGCGCTCAAAACTTCCAAAATCTATATTAGGCTTATTTCCACCAGAAATCACAATTTTACGGCTTTGATTTTCAGACATACTTTTTATACCTTTAATTTACAAAAACCTAGCTTAAAATTAGTAGAAAATGCCGAGACCAGCCACTTACCACAGGTTAAGCTTATTATGAGGAATTCCAGACTATCAATAAACACAATCTATTAGCAAATCTGGTCCGTCCAGACGAACCACTTTCGCACCTGTAAAATTCGCAGAAAAACTCATTAGTTACCTCATTTTTCGTTTCTTTGAATAATACATGATTTTATGAAAAACACTAAATAAAAAAATAACCTGTGTAATATTTACATAGAGGTTTAAAAAAAATAGTAATAAGGAAATCATAAAGAAGGGTGGCGACTTTCAATCGCGAAAGGGGGGGGGTGTCCATCTCTTTCTCTAACCAAAACTGCACAAAAAGGGGGTTTTGGGCCCGGGGGAAAATGTGCACCCCTAAAAGCGATATATAACTGACCCTGGTTGCTTATGATTCCCTTTCTCAAAACGAAAAAGCCCGTCTGAGATAGACAAGCTTTTCGCCAAAAAAGGATTATATGAAAATTTTACTGCTTTGTTAGGCAGTAAAACTATTTATTCATTTTCAACAACAAAACCACTTATACCCTTTGAGGTTAAATAAGTCTCCCCTTCCAGATCAACTCTCGTTTTGTGAAAGGTCGCCCCGCTAAAATTCGCACCACTTAAATTCACATCAGTCAAAACCGCACGGATCAAATCTGCATTGCTAAAATCCACACAGGTTAAATCCGCCCCTGCAAAATTCGCCCATTGCAAATTCGCACCACTAAAATCCGCGCCGCTAAAATTCGCACCACGGAAATCAGTCGCGACCAATGTCGCACCGCTAAAATTCGCACCACTTAAATTCGCATTTCTAAAATTACCGGCCAAACCGGACAAATTTGCGCCTGATAAATTACATTTATGGTTTCCCGGTTGCTTTATATAGTCTTTATAATTATTGATATTACATACTGGGGGTGTTGCACTCTGAATAACTGCTCCCTGTTGCACACATGTACCTGATTGAGCACCTGCCCCGGCGGTAGTTGCCCCTGCTCCCGTGTCAGCTCCGGCGGTGGTTGCCCCTGCTCCCGTGTCAGCTCCGGCGGTAGTTGCCCCTGCTCCCGTGTCAGCTCCGGCGGTGGTTGCCCCGGCGGTGGTTGATCCGGCACCAGTTGAACCTGCCTCTTTTTTTTCACAACTTAAAAAACATAAGCTCAAAAACAATAAAACAATAATAGTTTTCATAAAATAATCCTTTTAATAATTTTTAATTTGAAAAAAATCCCGTTTAATCGGGATACCCCTAGACTAACGGGGGGGGGGGTAAAAGTCAATAAATAAATTCAGAAAAACAAATAGACACAAAGGGTTTTACGGGTTTGCAATTTAATAAACAGTATTCTTTTTTAATGAGTCGTTTCTTAGTACTATCCTCTTTTTTTATAGGCGTGTAAAGATTACACTATTACCTTTTAGAGCTATGTTTTTTTTAGTGTTTCTCATATAATGCTGTAAAAATAACAATAAACTATAAGGATTAATATTATGTTGTTTATTTTTCATAGGTTTTTCTTATTAATTATATTTGTTTATTCCATTAGCTATGCTCCTTTGGTTTTCCCTTGTGTATTGGCTTTCTCCTCTCCGGGAGAAGTTTTTATCAATTTTGCAAATAAGAATCAAGGTGGCTTTGGAACTGTTTGGGAGAAAAAGATTAGCACATATTTGAAAAAAGGAAATTGGACCGCTGAAGATGCAAAAAGTTTTTTGGAAGAAATGGAGGCGCGAATTGGAGTGAAACAGACTTTAAAAAGAATCAAGACTACTTCTTATTTTTGGATGATGAGTTATGTAAGTTTTAAAGATAGAGTGAGTCTATATGAGGAATATATAGGGATTGATGGCGTTACTAAGCGTTTAAATAGAAGTTTGGGTGGTTTTGATCGTGGTAATGTGGAAGATATAAGGGACGTGATTACATATTTGCATATTTACTTTGGTGGAAAAGAAGGATATTTAGGAGCATCACCTAAGCCAGTTAAGCCAGTGATCCATGAGATGATGCAAAGGAGTCTTGTTGCTTTTTCAAGTACCAGTAAAAGTAAAATACAAGAAGTAATAGAGTATTTGGAAGGATATTTAGGAGTATCATCTAAGCCAGTTATCCAGGAGATGATGCAAAGGAATCTTGTTGCTTTTTCAAGTACCAGTAAAAGTAAAATACAAGAAGTAGTAGAGTATGTGGAGGGATATTTAGGAGCATCATCTAAGCCTGTGATCCAGCGAATGATGCAAAATGATTTTATTGGTTTTGAAAAGGCTACTAGAAGTAATTTGAAAGATTTTGCAGAGTATGTGAAAAAGATAATATTACTCCGCTAAGCTGAATATTCCTGTTTAGCTGTAAATAGTTTTAACTATCCAGTTTTTCCCTTATACCATAAAACAAACAACCATAACCCCAAAACTGGCTTTTTTTACAGTTTTGAGTAGAGAAAAAGATGGACCCCCCCCCTTTTTTTTTCGCGATTGAAAGTCGCCACCCTTTCTTTATGATTCCAGTTGTTTGTTTTACAGGCGTATAAAGATTTCACGGGTTTGTTTTTTTATTAAGTGTTTTTCATAAACACCTGTATTATGTAAAGAACCTAACTAAACAAAGGAGGTAAATAATGAATTTGATAATTGCTTTACTGTTTTTAAGCTTAGGTGCTTTGAGCTATGGCCAGAATGAGGCTGAGTCTACCTGTAATATTGATAATTATCGAGACTATATCTATACGCCTAGAAACCATCAGTGCAATTTATACGAGGCGAATTTATACGGGGCGGATTTGAGAGGGGCGAATTTGACTGGGGTGGATTTATCCCAGGCGAAGTTGCAATGGGCGAAGTTGAGTAAGGCGAAGTTGCAATGGGCGAATTTGTACCTAGTGGATTTATCTAGGGCGAAGTTGCAATGGGCGAAGTTGCAATGGGCGAATTTGTACCTGGTGGTTTTGGACGGGGCGGCTTTATCCAAGGCGAATTTGTACGGGGCGAATTTGAACAGGGCGAATTTGTACGAGGTGGATTTATCCAAGGCGAATTTGCGTAATACGGATTTGACAGGGGCGAATTTTGAAGGGGCGAATTTTAAAGGTGTGAAATGGACACTGGCGGTTGTTACTAGGGCGAATTTTAGCGGCGCGGATTTTAGTGGCAGGGGGAAGTTGAATGGGGTGAATTTTGAAGGAGGGGATTTTAGAGGCGCGAATTTGTACGGGGCGAATTTTCAAGAGGCAAATTTGAGAAATGCGAATATGCACAATGCGAATTTGCAAATGGCGGATTTGACTGGGGCGGATCTGCGAGGAGCGATATTTAACCGGGGCGGATTTTAGCTTTACGGATTTTAGAGGCGCGAATTTAACAGGTGCGGAGTTAAACTTTGTGGTTTTGTTCGGTGCGAAAGTTACCCCAGAATTGGCAACTTATTTAACCTCACGACTTGTAGGTGGTTTTGTTGTTGTTGATGACGATCCTGGGGAAGACATATAAAAGAATAAACACTTTACTGTGGAATATAATCTATAGGATTATTATTGAAGATAAAGAATTAAAATAACACTGATGAGAGCCATAACAACCGAATATTTCAAAGGACGGAGATTTTAATATTCTAGATGATAATGAAAAACCTGTTTTCAAAAAACCTCTGAGTGTTGATGCTATGGATAAGTACGAAGAATCTCTTTATAAGAAAATTTATAACAAAGCCGGCCAAAATAAAGAAAATGATATATGAATAAAGAAAAAAATAATACTCAAGGGTATTTACTTGAAAAAGTCGGCGAGTGTGTTGCTGGAATACAATTTTTAAAATGGATGTTTGGGATATTTGTTCTAATTGTTATTTTTCTATTTGGGCTTGTTTTTCAGTTTGACAACATGCCCTATTTTGTATATTTTAAAACATATATGGCGACTTGATGAATCACTCAAACATTTTTTACACAGGGAAAAATAAAATTTTAACATCAAAGGGGAAATATGAACCCAGAAAAACAAACAAACAAACAAAATACAAAAATGGATCCACCGGTTTTTTCCACCCTTGTTCATTCTCTCACGCATTCTGCCCTAGCCGCAATGGGGCTTATACCGGAAATAAAGAGCAAAAAAAACACAACGCTTGCGGAATTTAACATTGAGCTACTGCTCTTGCTGAGAGAAAAAACCAAGGGCAATTTAACAGAAGAGGAAAAACAGTTATTGGATAACTCTATACAAGATCTGCAAATTACTTTTTCTCAACAAGCAAATGAGGAATAAAAATAACTTCAAGAAAAAAAAACCACAAGGAATATACTTATGAAAATACTTTTTTCAAAAAAAACAAAAATCTTTACATCTGTTTTTATTATATCTGTTTTTTGCTTTGGTAAAGGTCTTCTTTTATACCAAAATCATCTGATCGCCAAACCTCTGATTGAAAAACTCAAGCCTGGTGAACCCTTACCTGCTGATATTTTTATTAAACTGGCAAAAATTATCAACCCCGCTGTGGTTAATATCTCCACAACCAAGCTGAATAACATACCCTCTTTTCCTTATTTTAATGATCCTTTTTTTGATTTCTTTCTCGCTCCTCATGCAAAACCTCCCAAAGCCCAACCTCTTCATTCTCTGGGCACTGGTTTTATCATTCGATCCAATGGCCTGATCCTCACAAATACCCATGTCATCAATAAAGCGGACACCATTCAGGTTCAACTAAAAGACAATTCAACAATCTACAAAGCCAAAGTAATAGGCAAAGATGAAAATACAGACATTGCCATTATTAAAATTAAAATAAACAAGCCATTGCCCACAGCCCGATTGGGCAATAGTAATGAATTACAAGTGGGAGAATGGGTGGCTGCTTTTGGAAACCCTTACGGACACGGACACACCATGACCAAAGGAATTATCTCTGCCGTAAATCGTGAAATTGACGAGCTGAACTTATTTCCTTTTTTGCAAACAGACGCCATTATCAACCCTGGAAACTCCGGCGGGCCTTTAGTGAACACCAGAGGAGAAGTCATTGGTGTTAACACAGCCATGCGCACGCAGGGAATCAGCTTTGCCATACCCATTGACAATGTAAAAGTGGTATTAAAGGATTTGGAAAAATACGGAAGAGTGAGAGGAGGTTATATCGGAGTACAGATGGCTCAAAGCAGGGATAAAAACCAGCCGGGAGCACTTATTATGGAAGTTATGTCAAGTTCTCCTGCGGAAAAAGCTGGTATAAAAAAACAGGATATTATTGTATCTTTTAATAAAAAGAAAATCAAAACCTACAGGGATCTCTTTAAAGCTGTGTTCTCCACTCCTGTAAATCAAACTGTTCCAATGGAAATCATCAGAAATAAACGAAAAATAAAGATGGATATTACTGTCGCGGAAAGAAAGCAGATATTGGCGGAAAATGAGCAAACAGCCCCATCTACAGGCAGTAAAAAGAAGGCACCTTTTAACTTGGGACTTGTAATGGTTACCGGAACAAAAGAAGTGATGAAGTCAATGGGAATGCCACCTTTAAATCGTAATCACCCCATAGTGACAGAAGTGAAACCCGGATCCCCCGCCGCTTTCTCTGGGTTCAGGAAAAAGGATATTATTTTAAAAGTCAATGGCTGGCAGGTTCAATCTGCGAGGGATGTTCAAAGGCGACTTTCCAAAAACAGAACTAATACATTAAATGTTCTGAGATACCGCTTTTACTCCCGACAGTATGTCAATATGATTTTTCAACTCAGAACCCGTTAACACTAAAGCTATGTCGTAAAAAAAATAATCAATATGATCTTATGATATAATATGGTATACTTACATTATGGCTATATCAGTAAGGAGGTTTTATGGAAATTTTATCAGATGTTCCTGTAGTTTTACAGACTGTTGTTGTTGTTGTTATTACATTGTCTTTTTTACTTGTAGGTTTTAATTCTTTGTTGAATGCAAAGATTGACCCTTTAAAAAACAATCAAAAGCGCATGGAATCAGAGATAAAAAACAATCAAAAGCGCATGGAATCAGAGATAAAAAACAATCAAAAGCGCATGGAATCAGAGATATCAAATGTAACAGTGGAACAGGAAAATATTAAAAACATACTTCAGGATCTAATGAATATTGTTTCCAACCAGAAAAGTGATAACCATAGATAGGATTTTTCTTTGGATTTCTTTCACATTTATTTCCTTATTAAGATTTATGGTCTTTAAAGTTAATCGGCTTTTATCGTAAAAAAAAATTTAATTTTTTTAGAAGATTTTGAATTTTCCTGCCGACCCAATAATGCCTGTTTGCTGAAAAAACTGCAAACTCTCCATAAAAAGGGCTTTAAACTCCATACTTGCTATGAAGCACATACTCCTTACTTTTTTCATGTACTTTCCAAAAGGTGATATTGGTCTTTCATCTATAATGCTTAGTCACCACTCTTAAGTTTTTTGATTTCCTGTTCAGAAAGCCCTGTGCCTTGGCAAAGAGCCTGCAAATCCACTCCACTTTTAAGCAATTTTGCGATCAGCTCTTTTTGACCTTCCTGACAACCTTTTTGCATGCCTTATTGTATGCCTTCCAGTTTGTTTTTATGAATATATTTCTTGACTTTTACCCCCCCCCGTTAGTCTGGGAGTGTCCTGATTAAAACGGGATTTTTTTCAAATTAAACTAAAAGGAGTATTTTATGAAAACTATAATTGCTTTATTGTTTTTAAGCTTATGTTTTTTAGGTTGTGAAAAAAAAGACAGTGGTTCAAGGGGAGCAACCACAGCAGGTGCAGACGCGGGCGCAGGTTCAACCCCAGCCGGAGCAACCACAGCAGGTGCTAACACGGGGGCAGGTGTTAACCCTAACACTGGTGCAAGTCCAAACCCACCCACTGTCACATTTGTAGAGGTCTGCGATAGAACCGAATTAATTAGAACTTTGATAGTATCTAATCTTGTCCCTTCCCCTGATAGATCATGGCCCGAAGCCTGCAAAACTCTTACAAAAAAAGATTTAAAAAAATTAGAAGCAATCTGGCTGGTAGATTCCAGTAGGGATAAAACCACATTAAAAACTGGTGATTTTAGTGGTTTGTCTGGTTTAAAGAACATTAAATTGCACAATGCTGGTTTAACCACCTTACCTGAAGGTATTTTTGACGGACTTACTGCTTTAGAGGAAATTAGTTTGGCATACAATAATTTAACCACCTTACCTGAAGGTATTTTTGACGGACTTACTGCTTTAAAGCGTGTTTGGATAACAATGAATTATTTTTCCGATACCGAAGTCAGTCGCATTAGAGAGGAGTATCCTCATGTTACTGTGTCTTATATTCCACAAAAGAGTAAAGAAACAAACAGTAAAGAGACAGGGACAAGTGCTGACACTGACTGACGATGTAACTCTTGGTATTCCTGATAATCCTTAAAAAACTTGTTTAATTCTCATAATTCCTGTTGTTGTGAAAAGCCCGGTTCATATCCTGTCGGGCTTTTTCGTTAGCTTTGTTTTAAAAAATCAGGAATATATATTGTAAGTCAATACAGCTCCAACATAAGCCAACAGGTTAAGACTTATAAGCTGAGCACCGGCAAATTTCCAAGACCCTGTTTCCTTATACACCACTCCGGTTGTAGAAAGACACTGAAGAGAAAACATAAAAAACACTAACAGAGCCAATATGCTTGCTCTGGAAAACAAAGGTTTTCCATCAGAAAGCTTGGTTCTTTTCATGGTTTGCACCAAAGAAACTTCAGCAGAATCTTCCATCTCTGTTGTTGCTTGTGTGTTTTTCAAACTCACCGCCAACACGGAAACAAAAACCTCTCTGGCCACGAAGGCAGATAACAAACTCACCCCCACTCTCCAGTCTCCTCCCATTTTTTCAAAAACCGGCTCAATCATCTGCCCAAATTGACCGGCATAACTTTTTTGAATCTGCTCCTCCGGTTTTAGCTCAAGGTGGCGTGGAAAATGCGTTGCCACCCACATAATTAAAGCAAAAGTAAAAATAACCGGTCCGGCTTTCCTAATAAAATGCCTTGTGCGCGACCAAGAGGAAAACAAAACATTGGATAAAACCGGACGGCGATAAAGAGGTAACTCCATAAAAAAAGAAGAGGGGTTATCTTTTTTTAGAAAAAGATTCAGCAACCCAGATGATAAAATACCCAGCAATAAAGACAAAAAGTAAATAACAGACATTACCAAACCTGGTTTCCATGCAGATTCATCATAAAACAAAAAACTGAGCAACAGCGCGTAAACCGGTAAACGAGCAGAGCAAGTCATAAATGGAAGCGCGAAAATAGTAATCCAACGTTCCCGCTTAGAGGAAATGGATCGAGTGGCCAATGTGGCCGGAATGGCACAGGCAAAACCTGATAAAAAAGGAAAAAGAGACCTTCCACTTAAACCAATACGGGAGAAAGGTCCATCCACCAAGGTTACCGCTCGAGCCAAATATCCGCTATCCTCTAGGAGATAAATACCCACAAACAAAATAAAAACCTGCGGAATAAAAACCATAAAAGCTCCAAAACTGGTTAAAACTCCATTGGCCAAAAAGTTCATAAGGAAATTATCCCCCCCCCATTGTAAAAGACTTTCCACTCCCCAGCTAAAACCGCTGTCTATTAAATCCATCAGGGGTTGAGCCAGCCAGAAAATGCTGGAAAAAAACATAAAAAGAATCAAAGACAGAAGACCAAACCCCACTATGGGGTGCAAAAACCAAGAATCCAGCCATTGCGTTTTTTTGCCTATTTGTGATTTACTTTTCTTCAAAGAAACAGCTGATACTGTTTTCTTCGCCTTTTTCAAGTAACTTTCCTGTTGCTTTTCAGACCAGGAAGACGAGAATATAGAGGACAGAGGCTTGTTTTTAAATTGAGTAAAAGCCCTGTTCAATAGCTCTGTTACTCCTCCACCCAACAAACCCTCAATGGGATATACGGGCATATCCAGCTTTTGTGATAATAAAGAAATATCTAATTCTGATTCTTTTTTTTGAATATCATACATACTTAAAGCTAGAATAACAGGCAAACCTGTTTCCCGCAGGTGAAAGGCAAAAGGTAGTTGTCGTTCCAAACGAGTGGCATCCAATACCAAAATCACACCCTGCAATTCTTGGTTTTTAATGGAATCTTTCAAAATATTTTTTGTTACCTCTCCTTCCGGGGATGAAGACAAAAAACTGTATATACCGGGAGTATCCACTATTTTCCATGTACAAGCTCCGTGTTTTTGGCGAATACAACCAAAAGAAAGGTCTACTGTGGAACCAGGATAATTGACTGTCTGCCTTTTATAACCTGTAATCCAATTAAAAAGAGTGGTTTTTCCACTATTAGGCGGTCCGATGAGAATAAGATAATCACTTTTAAACATGGAATCGTATTTTCATTAAATCGAAGTGGTGACTATTAAACATTGAGCTTCTTTTTTTCTCAAAACTAACTGTTCATTTCCAACTTCGATAATGTAATTACTGCCAAAAAACAGTTTTTCAATAATTTTAATAATGATATTGTTTCGGATTCCCATATCCATAAGATATTGAGTTGATTCACCTTGTAAATCAATGACCCTCGCGCTCACTTTTTTAGGCAAATCTTTTAAACTACAAGTCATAATTACAAAACTAACAACACTTGGCGATAAAAATCAAAACAATATTGGAAAGCCTTTCACTTGAAAGTCAACCGATAAAATCAGAAAATATACATATCCATTTGGCCAAAGACAGAACACCACGGATTTGACAGTGAAAATCGAAAAAATGATAAATCAAAAATAAAAAAATACTTGAACAACAAGATAAGCCAAGGTTAAAGTTTCTTATGCTTTACAACAACATTTTGGAGACCATTGGCAAAACTCCTTTGGTGCGCCTTAACAAAATTAGTGCCCATTTAGATTGCACAGTTTACGCCAAATGCGAATTTTTTAACCCAGGTGGTTCTGTTAAAGATCGAATAGCTTATAATATGATTATTCAGGCAGAAAAAGACGGCTTGATCCAAAAAGGTGACACTCTCATTGAACCTACCAGTGGCAATACCGGTATAGGAATTGCTTTGGCCGGGGCTGTTTTAGGATACAAAGTAATAATCATCATGCCAGAGAAAATGAGCCATGAAAAAGAAACCACTCTCAAAGCACTGGGGGCGGAAATTCGAAGAACTCCCACAGAAGTGGCCTACGATCATGAAGAAAGCCACATTAGCCTAGCCCGCCAGCTTGTAAAAGAACTTCCACGGGCTTTTATGTTGGATCAATACGCAAACCCTCATAATGTTTCTGCCCACTATGAAGGGACAGCTGTGGAGATTCTAAACGATCTCAATCAACAAGTGGATATGGTGATAGCCAGTGCAGGCACAGGAGGCACTCTGACGGGCCTTTCAAAAAAAATAAAAGAAATATGTCCTGATTGTAAAATAATAGGTGTGGATCCTGTAGGTTCCATTTTAGCAGGGGAAGGACCTGTCCAAACTTATGAAGTGGAGGGAATTGGTTATGATTTTATTCCTCATGTTTTGGATCGATCTCATGTCACAGAATGGATAAAAACAAAAGATAAAGAATCTTTTTGTAATGTGCTAAAACTCATTCGGGAAGAAGGTATTTTAGCGGGAGGGTCCAGTGGAGCCGTTATTTCAGCTCTTTTCAAGACCGCTCCACGCCTGAATAAAAATCAAAACTGCGTTATTATTCTTCCAGATGGTATCAGAAATTATATGAGTAAATTTTTAAATGAAAGCTGGATGAAGGAAAAGGCTTTTATCTGAAGTGCCTTGCAACATAAATGCCTTGCAACACATAACTCTTTTCACGAACAACTAGGTATGAATAAAAACCAATGGTGTTAAGTATGAATACAAAGTGGCTTGATTTTTTATTGGAAAAAATTCCTTGGGGAGGCAATTTGAGTCTCACTCTCGCCATAACTCTTTTTATATTTCTCACAGCCTTGTTTTTGGGGAAACCACTTGGCTATATAGCGCGAAAGATCATTCAAAAATCCACCAATAAATACCCTTTTTTCCGAACCCACATTGCTCCACAAATAGAAAAACCCATTGGCATGATGAGCATAGCCTTAATTTGGCTTTTGATTCTCAACTTTATGCCTCCGCTTTGGAAATCCTTGGGGGGCATTCCCCTCTTTTTATCCAAGCCTCTTATTGGAGGTATAAAAATTTTAATTAAAATGCTTATTGGTTCTGGGTTGGTATGGATCAGTTATAATTTAGTGGATGAATTTGTGGCTTTTTTAATGAAAAAACTTTTTAAAGAAGACAAGGACTCCAACTTAAAAAATCATTTTCTGCCTTTTATAAATCGTTTTATAAAAATTGTGGTTCTGTGTTTCGGCAGTCTGTTGGTTTTGCAAAGTTTGGGCGTTAATGTCATTTCCCTTCTGGCAGGACTGGGATTGGGAGGAATAGCTATAGCTCTGGCAGCCAAAGATTCTGCAGCCAATATTTTGGCCTATATCAACATTATGCTGGACAAACCTTTTTCTGTCGGTGACTGGATCTGTGTTAAGGATTTGGAAGGTACGGTTATGGAAGTAGGCTTTCGATCTGCCAAGTTAAAAACTTTTTATGACTCCATTATTACCGTGCCCAACTCCGCTTTGACTTCTGCCAATATTGACAACATGGGAAAAAGAAAAGCCAGAAGAACAAGAGTTTATCTTGGTATTCAATACAACACTCCTCCGGGACAAATAGAAAGCTTTATCACTGGTATAAAAGATATTTTGATAAGCCACAAAGCTGTAAAAAGAGATTACTTTCAAGTGTATTTTACGGAATTTGGAGCTTCTGATTTAAAAATCATTATGAACTTTTTTTTATTGGTAAATGACTGGGAAAGTGAACTCAAGGCAAAACAAAGTATTTTTATGGCTGTGCTTAAATTGGCAAAAGAATTAAAAGTCAAATTTGCCTTTCCCACACAAACTATTCATCTGGAAAACAATCCGAAAGAGTCGGATTTTAAAAACCTAGAAAACTTTAAACAAAAGGATACAAAACCTTGAGACCAGACAAAAGAACCGCAAACCAGTTAAGAAATATTACTATTACTCCAAATGTTTTAAAATATGCGGAAGGAAGTGCGGAAATTACTATGGGAAACACCCGTGTTATATGCTCCGCTTCCGTGGATATGTCTGTTCCCAAGTGGATTCGCACTCCAGAAACAGGCTGGGTGACAGCTGAATACGGAATGCTTCCTCGCTCCACCAACAATAGAATGAAACGGAATCAAATCTCTTCTGGTGGGCGTTCGCAGGAAATTTCCCGACTAATAGGCAGAAGCCTCAGAGTCGCTGTAAATTTAAAAACGCTGGGGGAAAGGCTAATTCACATAGACTGTGATGTTATCCAGGCTGACGGAGGAACTCGCACAGCCTCCATTACAGGTGGTTTTGTGGCACTGGCTCTCGCCCTGAAATCTCTAAAAGATGAAGTCCTGATAGAGCATATTCCCCTCACCTGTTATGTTTCTGCCATCAGTTTGGGAATACTGAAAAATGAAATTTTATTGGATATGTGCTTTGAAGAGGATCAAAAAGCGCAAGCGGATATGAATATTATATTTGCTTCCAATGGGCAGATGATAGAAGTTCAGGGGACAGCAGAAAATAAAACTTTCACTCGTAAACAGCTGGATTGCGCGCTAGACATGGCTTGGTCTGCCTGTCAAAAGTTGTTTAAAGAACAGAAAAAAATAATAGGTTCTTTTTTTTCTTCTTCATAAATCAAAAAAATACAGATAGGATATTTAATGAATAAAATCATAAATTTATGGATTGCCACAAGTAATACAAGCAAGGTAAAAGAATTTAAGCTTTTAATGAAAGGGAATAATTTTTCAAAATATTTCTCTTCACATATTAAAAACCCAGATATAAAGTTTTTAAAAAAAATCTCTGCAACAAATTTTCAGCTTTATGCTTTAAAAGATATTCAAAATTACAAAGTCCCGAAAGAAACAGGAAGCTCGTTTAAAGAGAATGCTCGCATTAAAGCCTTTGCACTGAAAAACCTAAAACCCAAAGAATGGATTTTAGGAGAAGATAGTGGTCTAGAAGTTCCTGCCTTAGATAACTTTCCTGGCATTTATTCCGCCCGCTACGCAGGCACAAAAGCCACGGATGAAGATAATTTACATTTACTTTTAAAAAATATGAAACATTTATCTGATAGGAGCAGAACCGCTTTTTTTGTTTCTCATATTGTCGCTTTATCCCCAAATGGAAAGGAATATTCCGCAGAAGGCTTGGTGAAAGGTTCTATTTCTTTCACTCCAACCGGCAAAGCAGGCTTTGGTTACGATCCAATATTTATTCCCAAGGGAGAGACAAAAAGTTTTGCAGAACTGGGAATGAAATATAAAAATCGATTCTCTCATCGTTTTAAGGCTTTGATGATGACCATGCTCAAAACCGATGTATTCCATCTTATTTGACAGTGACTCTATGTGGAAAACAAGTTTCTTATAAACGATTATGAAAGCGACTGCTTAAGAAAAGGTGCTGTCACACTTTTTGATGACTTGGCCACTTTCTCCGGTGTGCCTTCAGCCACTACTTTTCCTCCATGTTTTCCTCCACCAGGTCCTAAGTCAATCAGATAATCACAGGATTTAATGACATCCATTTGATGTTCTATCACAATCACAGTACTTCCTTTGTCCGTTAATTTCTTTAACACAAACACCAGTTGCTCAATATCCTGAAGATGCAAACCAGTAGTAGGTTCATCCAAAATATAAAGTGTTTGACCTGTATTTCTTTTTGCCAACTCCCGAGTCAATTTCACTCTTTGAGCTTCCCCACCCGAAAGAGTCATGGAGTTTTGCCCCAAAGTTAAATATCCCAATCCCACTTTCTCCAGTAGCTCCAGCTGATGTCGAATTAAAGTATGATGTAGAAAAAACTTTTTCGCAGTGGAAATATTCATGTTTAAAATATCAGATATGTTTTTACTTTTGTATAACACACTCAATATTTCTTCTGAATAGCGTCGCCCCTGACATATATCACAAGGTAAAACAGCGGAAGGCAAAAACAACATTTCTTGCTTAATTTGCCCAGCACCAGAGCAATTTTCACAGCGTCCTCCTTTAATGTTGAAACTAAAGTCACCTGGTGTGTACCCTCGTGTACGAGCAGATGGGGTTTGAGCCAGTAAAGAGCGAATAGGAGACATAACTCCTATATAAGTAGCTGGTACGGAGCGAGGTGTGCGACCAATAGGTTTTTGATCCACGGCCACCACTCTGTCCAAAAACTCCAAACCTTTTATTTCCTGATACGGAAGAGGAGAGGAAAAAGAACAGCGATTCAAGCTCTTTAAAAGTGCTTTATAAAGAGTGTCCATTACCAAAGTACTTTTGCCACTCCCGGAAACTCCTGTAACCCCCACCATGCAGGAAAGAGGAATTTTCACATTAATCTTTTTTAAATTATTTCCGAAAGCTCCTTTTATCTCCAATACTTTCCTCATATTGCCTTTTCTTTTAGAAGGAAGAGATGTTGTTTTTCTGCCTGATAAATAATGACCTGTTATTGAATCTTCAGATTCTGCAATATCCTGCACAGAACCTTCCGCAACAACACGACCACCTTTGATCCCTGCAGAAGGCCCTAAATCAATAATATGATCAGCAGATCTAATGGTTTTCTCATCATGCTCCACCATTAAAACAGTGTTTCCACGATCCCTGATATGAAATAAAATGCTTAAAAGACGATCATGATCTTTAGGGTGCAGACCAATACTAGGTTCATCCAATACATAAAGCACACCTATTAAAGGAGATGAGATTTGAGACATCAATCGGATTCTTTGCGCTTCTCCTCCTGATAAAGTCCGCACAGGACGATCCAAACTCAAATACCCAAGGCCAATTTTTTCCAAAAAATTCAAGTCTGTTTTAATTTTATTTAAAATTTTATCCGCGATAATTTTTCGATAACCAGAAAACTTTAAGCGATCACAAAAAGAAGTCAGCTGATTCACACTAAAAGAAGATACCTCAGCAATATTTTTACCATTGATTTTTACACTCAAAGCAGAAGGGTTTAACCTTGCTCCTTTACACTTAGGACAAAGCTTTTCCGAGGTTGTATCCGTTGTCTCCTCCACTCCTCCATTTATATGATCTCCGGGTTTGTTTTCTGTCATTTTCCCTTTAGCTGTCATTCTTTCAGGGAACATACCTTCAGTAGTGCCATTTATTAACTCATCTGTTTTTCTTTCAGCCCATTCTTCTGGTAAATATCCCAACCCATTACAGATAGAACAAGCTCCTTTGGGATTATTAAAACTAAAAAACTTGGGTTCTATTTCAGGAAAACCAGAAAAACAAACTGGACAAGTGGCATAAACAGAATAATTATTTGTTTTCCCCGGCTTATCTATAAATTCAATTTTAATTTGTCCTCCTGCAAGATCAACCGACTTTTGCAGACTCTCCCTTAACCGGGGAATAAAGCGAGAATCCACAATGAGACGATCCAGCAATAAGTCAATAAAGTGTTCTTTTCTTTTGGATAACCTTTTGGCCTGAGCCAGTTCAACCCATACTCTATCCACTCGTGCGTAGGTGTAACCATCTGACAAAAAGCGATCAAATTCCTTTAAAAATTCTCCTTTTTTTCCCTGAGCCACAGGAGCCAACACAAAAAACCGAGCACCTTTTGGCCAACTCATTATTTCTTCCACAATTTGGTCGATAGAACTTTTTTCCAAAGGTTCTTGATGCTCCACACAATAGGGAGAACCAAGTTTCGCAAACAACAATCGCAAATAATCGTAAACTTCTGTTACTGTACCCACAGTGGAGCGCGGGCTAGTGCTGATGGATCGTTGATCAATAGCCACAGCAGGGGAAAGCCCGGTGATGGAATCCAGATCCGGTTTTTTCATCTGAGAAATAAAAAACCGCGCATAAGAGGAAAGACTTTCCACATATCTTCTCTGCCCCTCTGCATAAATTGTATCAAACACAAGAGAGGACTTTCCGCTTCCGCTCAATCCTGTTACGATAGTGATTTTATCACGAGGAATAAAAGTGTTTATAGACTTGAGATTATTCTCCCTAGCTCCGTAAATATAAATACCATCTTTCGTTTTTCTTTTCTTATTCATTTTATGTACACATATTTTTCCAATTATGCGGAAAAACCTCCTGGGATTCCCTTTGTAACATGGCACGCCACTTCAAAAGGATGTAAACTTTCAAAATGTTTTACATGCACATAAAAATCCTCAATCCAGGATTTCTGATTCAGAAGATTCTTAACTCTCCTTCCCGCGTCTTCAGAAAACATTAAGTTTTCGCTGTTGAGCTTGGCAAACTCTTGCTCATCTGCTTTTTTGACTGCCGTTTGAACAGGAGTGCCCAGAGTTTTTTCCACTTCATCAATCAGATCAATTAAATTTTGTTTTTCCTCTTTTACTTTTAATTTTATATCAGCCAAGCTTTTTTGCGCATGAGGGGTTGCGGAAATGGATTGTTCTTTTCCCAACCACTGAAATATTTTTTCCCTATCCACAATAGAAGTGGATATATCCTGCTGAAATTTTTTTTGAATCAATGCACGAGCTAGGCTCGCAGAACAAGGGCAAGTGGAGCTGTAAGTGATCCGTGCTCCTATTATCAACTCCTCTCTGCCATCTTCTAAAAGCCGACCTTCATAAAACACAGGGTAATAACGCCAACCTTCCAAAGTTTCTGTTTTAAGAGCTTTTCTTTTTACAGGCCATTGCCATTCAAATTTCAGATAAGCTTTTTTAGAAATTCCTTTTTGCGACTTCACCAGCTCGTTTAAAAGCACTTTTACTGTTTTTAAATCCAGCATTTGTTTTCCAAGAAAATCATGTAAAGTCAGGTAAATTCTAGACATGTGAATTCCCCGCATATATGCGTTATCCAAAGAGACCATTGCCGTCACTTTAGACTGTAACTGTAAAGTTTGAGAACCTTCCCTCACTTGTACAGGTATTTCCAAATCTTCAATTCCCACTCTGTCAATAAGACCACCTACAAAGGGTTTTTGTCTGGAAACATCCTTTTCAATTTGTTCCATATTTAATTTGTCCATAAAATACTCCTCATTTTAAAAAATGTCTCTTTTTTTTCTCAAATGTGTAAATTCTTCCAAAGTATTAGCTCTTAAAAAGGGATTAGTTTTTAATTCCTCAAATAAGAAAAAAGGAACAGTAGGCTCTTTTTTTTGCCGTTTTGCCAGCACTTGTTTCATACGAGTTTTTAAATCCTGATTATGAGGATCTACACTGAGGGCAAACTGACCATTTTTCTCTGTATATTCATGGGTGCAAAACACCTGTGTATCCGAAGGAAGAGTTTTTACCTGACTCAAGCTTTCAAACATTTGTTGATGGCTTCCTTCAAAAAGCCTTCCACAACCCATAGCAAATAAAGTATCTCCAATAAATATTTTTTTATCTTTAAAAAACCAATAAGCAATATGCCCAAGTGTATGCCCAGGTAAAAATAAAACCCGTGAAGGAGACGCACCCAAGAAAAAATCATCACCTTCCTGCAAAGGTTGATCTATTCCGGGAATCCTGTCAGCATCTTCCGAAAATCCTGACACCTGACACCGCCACTGATTTTTTAACTGAAGATTTCCTCCCGTGTGATCAAAATGATGGTGAGTGTTGAGGATAAAATCCAAGTTCCAGTTTTTTTCTTTTAAAAAAAGATTTACTGGTCTGGCCAAGGCAGGATCCAACACAGCGGTTTTTTGTGTGTCTGTGTCACGCAAAATATAAATATAGTTATCCTGAAGGACCGGTAACTGAAAAACCTGTAATTTTTCTTTCATAAAGAATACACTAAGGGCAAGTGGGAGTACTACTATTAGAACAAACAACAGAACTGGACCATCTAATATTGTCTTGGTTCACACAATAAGGTTGATCTGAAGTATCTCCCGGAATTTGTCCACATACCGGGGTCCCCTCATTGTTACTACATTGTACTTGTATTGACAAATTTCCACATAATACTGGCTTTACAACACCTTCTGGAAGAGTTACTGTTGTAGGTTGCAGGCATTTTGGTGTACCGCCTTCAATAGGTACTTCTGTGCTACTATCCACACAAACCACATCAGCCACCTTTTCAGTACCCATTAAACAAGCCGGAACAGGAACAGATTGGTCATTTTCTTTAATACAGGAAACCACAGCTCCCCCAGAACATTGCGCTTGACCAGAAAGACAAAAAACCCGGGTTTGAGTATCTTGTTGCAAGGGTTTTTCGTCTGATTTTTCCTTACATGTCACTTCCACGGATGAATCTTTACACGAAGGACTTGTGTCCTTTAAAATTTTATTTTCTGTATCCACACAAACCGGAGCGTTTTCACTGTTGCATTTAGCTTTGCCACTTTGTGCACACTCAGCAGGTTGTTCATTACATACAGCAACCATTTTCTCATTTATATTTCCCTCTTCTTCCTCTTCTTTTTCCCCTTCACACGACAGATTTTTACTACTCAGAGACACACTAAACGATTGCTCACCCGTGGCGGGAGAGGGGTTTTCAGTATCCGCTGTAGATGTAATTTCATAATTACCGGCACTATGTTCTTCACTATATGATTTTCCTCCATCTATTATTCTTATGGCAAAAGGAAAGTCTCCTCCTAATCCTATAAAATATTCACTTAATTCAATACAAGAATTGGCTCTTAAAGCAAGCTGATCGCCTCCTGATTTTTTAATTTCAAAATCTAAATTTGTTTTATTTGTCACTGTATGAACAGAACAAGCTGAGAAAAGCAAAAAAGCAAAAAGTATATTAATAATTCTCATTTTATTGAACCTCCTCAATTTAAAAGCTCAAACCAAACCATACTCCCAAAGATAAAAACCACAGATCATTAATCACCAAATCATTGATTTTCTCTGATGCACCAGCAGGTGTAGAAGTTTGATTACCATAATCCAATTCTGTTCTGGAAAAAAGAGGCTTATAAACACCCACATCCATATTGAATGTCAATTTATCAATTAAAATAAAGCGATAACCTATATGCAAAGACGGCCCATGATTTATGATATTTACCTGATGGGTGATATCATCTGATAGTTTTTCTGCCGGATTGATAACACCGGTGACGCTATTGATTTCCTTCCCTTTTACTTCTCCTTTTCCCCAAAGCATTAAACCGTACCCCAACTCTATATAAGGACCTTCATACATGCTTACTGACCAACCCAAGCGAAAATCAAACACAACGGAGTTAACCAAAGCGGAAGTCAATAAACTGGTATGTCTGGAAACCCCCAGTTCATTTAACAAGCTTTGATTGGTTTTCATAAGAAAATCCAAAGCAAACCCAGCTCCCAATTTTGTGTAATACTGTGTACTCCAATTATACCTCAAGTGCATACCTGGAGCATAAAAGGGAAAATCCCCTCCTATACTCAATTCATACCGATCCGAACCAGAAACAAATCCAAAAGCGGAATAAAGGGGCAAAAAACCGGATATCAGTACCATAGCTATCCAGCCAGAAAACCGAAATCGTTTTTTGTCTCTGAATGAAAAAAAATTCGTGAGCTTCATTTTATCTTTCCAACTTAATCGTATTTCTTATTAAGAAATCATAATACGACCAGCCTGTATAAACCATGACTAACGCACATTTTATCATATTGTTATATAAAGTCAAATTTAAGCCCTAAATTACCGTTGTGGTTCTTTATTTTGGCGGAAATAATCTTCTATATTTTTTTGAGGAGTTCTTTCCAAGGCCAAAGCCCGTGCAGGTACATCCTGTGTAATAACAGAACCAGCTCCTGTGGCAGAACAATCTTCCATTTTTACCGGCGCCACAAGTTGAGTGCCACTTCCAATAAATACTTTGTCCCCTATATGCGTGGAATATTTATTGCCATCCATATTCAAATTGCAGGTAACTGTTCCACATCCGATATTCACATCCTCCCCCACTTCTGCATCCCCTAAATAACTTAAGTGTCCCGCTTTGGAGCGTGAACCAAAGTTTGTTTTTTTCATCTCCACGAAATTGCCCACTTTACACTGTTCTCCTATTTTGGTTCCGGGCCTTAAACGAGCATAAGGGCCAATAACAGATTTTGCCCCCACTTCTACGGACTCAAGGTAAGAACCGGAACGAATAAGTGTCAACTCACAAACCAAGCTGTCTGCAATCATACTATTTGTTTCTATAGCGCAAAAAGGTCCTATACTGGTTTTTCCCTTCAAATACACCCCTGGGTAAATAACACTTCCTTGCCCAATTTGCACAGTCTCCTCAATATAAGTGTTTAAAGGGTCCACAATAATCACTCCCTGGTTCATTAGATAATTGAGTTTTCTGGTAAATATTTTTTTAGTGGCAAAAGCCAATTCCCTTTGTGTATTTACACCAAAAGCAGAATCTTCCGAAAGAGGATAAGCCATTACTTTTTTGCCTTTAGTGACGGATACAGCAATTACATCCGTTAAATAATACTCCCCCTTGGAATTTTGATTATTAATTTGAGAAAGACATTCCGTTAATAATTCTGCTTTCATAAGGTAAATACCAGTATTAATTTCCGTAATTTTTTTTGATTCATGCGTGAGAGAGTCTTTTTCGGCAATAGCTATTACTTTCTCTCCCTGACGAATAATCCGCCCATAATCTCCCGGAACTTTTTTCACACAAGAACCTACAAAAAGATCTGCCGACTCCTCCGTAAAAACTTTGATAAGGTTTTCCAAATCTTTAGCAAAAATCAAAGGATGATCACCATTTACAATCAAGACTGTGCCTTTTAACTCACTTACCCCCGCGCTAATAACCGCAGAAGCTGTTCCCGGTTTTTCATTTTGAAAAAATACTTTCGATTTAAAAGCCTCTGCCACAGGCTGAATGAGATGTCTTTGCTCCTCATTGATAACCACGCGAATCTCATCCACTTTCACACTTTTCAATGTTGCCAATATACGAGCCAAAATAGGCTGGCCAGCAACAGGATGAAGACTTTTCGGCAAAGAAGAACCCATACGGCTACCTTTACCCGCAGACAACACAACAGCAGTAATAAACTTTCGATCCATTTAAGCACTTTCCCCCAAGACTGTCTTAAAGGTCAAGTATTTTAATCGTCAAACAGTAAATACCTCCTCAAAAACAACCGGTGGTGTAAAGGGGTAATTCTGGACTTTTGTTTTTATCGTAAAAAAACTTTTCTGTTATAAGGAAGATTCCATTACACTTATATTCAGCTGTAACTGAGAGAAAATTATATATTTCAAAAAGCTATGCCTTACAATCGCAAAAAACCGGAGAGCGCGGAAGAACTTATCAAAAAAAAAGCCCAGCTGGTGTCTTTAAAAAAAATTGTAATGGCTATTGGCTTATGCAACTCCGAAGAGGAATTAAAGCTTATCGCTGAGAAAGAACTGCTTGGTTTTTGTCAAGTAGATTCCATTGTTTTCCAATCCAGCAGGCCATCTCTAAAAAATTCAAAATACATTTATAACTATTCCTTCACATACAATAACAACACTTATTTTATCTTGTTTAAAAAAGAACAGGGCATTTCAAAAACAGAAAAATGGCTCTTAAAAAATACCGGAAAGGCCCTTGAATCTGCTATTATTCGCCTAGAGCAACAAAAAAAGTTGAAGAGCAACAAAGAACAATGGGAGCTGGCTTTTGATACCATTGCCACACCAATATGCTTGACGAATTTACAAGGAAATATATTAAGAACAAACAAAACCTTCCGGGAAAAAACCAAAATGTCCAAACCGGAGCTTTTACAAAAAAATTACTTAACTGTGTTTTTTGGAACAAAAGAAACCTCCCTTAAACAACAATCAAACACAAAAAAAATACGGAAAAAACGGCGACTTACAAACGGAAACGAAGAGACTTTTGAAATATCTGTCCAAAAAATTTTACAAAACACAGAAACAGAAGTCATATTGGTTATCCTGAGAGATATTACAGAACAAATAAAAGTGGAAAATCAAATTGCAGAATCTGCCAAATCAGCGGAAATGGGTATCATTTCCAGCAGTATCGCACATGAGCTTAATAACCCTATAGCGGGAATCCAAGCTCTTTTACAAAATCTACAAATGCAAAATCCTGATAAAAGTATAAATGAGGATATAAAAGAAATGTCTCTTGCTATTCAAAGATGCAATCACATTATCAATAAACTTTTGAACATTCATCGCTAAAAGAAAAATCTAGAAGGAAATCATAAATTTTTCGCCAATTTTTTTCTTCAGATAAATACCACTGAATATTCCTATCTCTTTTAAACCAAGACATTTGCTTTTTCGCAAATCGCATTGTGCGATGGATAATACGGATTTTTAATTCCTCTTTGGAAATATGGTTTTCCAAATATAAAATAGCCTCTTTATACCCCACGCTTTTCATCACTGGCCATTCTTTAAACCCTCTGCCTAACAACACCTGAGTCTCCTCTATTAAACCTTCTTTAATCATTTTTTCTGTCCTCTCCTGTACTCTTTTCACTAAAATCTCTCTTGGCATATACAATCCTATTTTTACATAAGGCCAGGGGAATTTTTGTTCCTGAAAAGAACCCTGAATTAAAGATACAGGCTTTTCCTCGGAAAGAATAATACATATTCCCCGGAAAATCCTGTACTTATCTTTTGGAGATATCTGATGAGCATACTTTGGATCCAAAAAAACCAACAATTTATACAAATGATCCAATCCTTTTTTTTTATATATTTTTTTTACTTCTTCTCTGATTTCCAATTTTATGTTTTTAATCGGATACATACCTTTTTCCAAAGCTTGAATATAAAAACCGCTTCCTCCCACAATTAAAACAGAAGAGTGAGAAAGTTCCTGTTTCAAAACCGAAAGAGCTTTTTTTCTGAAGGTTCCAGCTGTACAGATAAAAGGAGGTTTCCATTCATCAAACAAAAAACACGGGATATATTTTTTCGAGTTTTTATCTGAGTGCGCAAAAAGAGGTATATGTCGATCTTTATTTTTTTGCGGAATTTTATCTGAAACAAACATACCGGATGACAACTTGGGTTTTGCAGAACCAATATCCAACCCTTTGTACATTTGAATACTGTCACTGTTTAAAACCGTAACGGATAATTTTTCGGCCAGATAAAAAGACAGAGCTGTTTTTCCAACAGCCGTTGGACCTAGTAAAAATCCACAAAAAGGTTTTCCAGACAATATTTCATTCTCCTGTTACTGTGCTCGAGGTTAATATGAACAAACAGCTCTTTACATCCTTTATTTTTGCAGGAAAATAATAGATTTTAATAGTTTTCCTTGCAATTATTTCCCATAAAATTATAAAAAAATAATAACATTGTGTTAATAGCTTTTTTCCAGTCCACTGAAAACAAACATGTTTTCCCACTTACAAGCTATTGGGATATAGCTCAGCTGGTTAGAGCGCTACCTTGACATGGTAGAGGTCAGTGGTTCAAATCCGCTTATCCCAACCAGTCAAAAAACAGTTGACAAAGTTGATTTAACTTCTATCCTGCAAAAAAAGGCTGTTTTATGTCCTTATCACCTTCCACCATTTCTGTTGAAAAAATAAAAAGCATTTATCAGCTTTCTATACCGGATTTATTATATAAAGCGCACACAATACATCGCAAAAACTTTGTTCCCAATAAGATACAAACCAGTATGCTTCTTTCCATAAAAACTGGAGGCTGTTCTGAAAACTGCTCTTACTGTCCTCAATCCGCCCACTATCAAACTGGTGTAAAAAAAGAGAAACTTATGAGTCTGGACAAGGTTATTGCTAGTGCCAAATCTGCGAAAGCCAAAGGAGCCACTCGCTTTTGCATGGGAGCTGCTTGGCGGGAAGTCAGAGATGGACCTCTTTTTGATCGTGTTTTGGAAATGGTCTCCACTATCCACAAGATGGATATGGAAGTATGTTGCACTTTAGGAATGCTCACAAAATCACAAGCTAAGAGACTCAAGCAAGCAGGATTATATGCTTATAACCACAATATAGACTGTTCCGAAAACTTTTATCCCAATATCATCACCACACGAAAATACCAGGATCGTATTCAAACCATCAAAAATGTTCGCGAGGCTGGGCTTACTGTCTGCACAGGTGGTATATTAGGCATGGGGGAATCAGCACAAGACAGAATAGAATTTTTACATCAGCTGGCTGTTTTTGACCCACAACCGGAAAGTGTGACAATTAATAAACTTATTCCCATCCCCGGCACTCCTTTAGCGTGTCAAAAAACAGTATCCACTATGGAAGTAGTGCGGGTTATTGCAACAGCTCGTATTATTATGACAAAGTCCATGATTCGTCTCAGCGCAGGGCGGGAAGGCATGGCAGAATCTGATCAATTTCTTTGTTTTTTCGCAGGCGCAAATTCCATTTTTATCGGAGAAAAACTTCTCACTTCTTCCAACCCTGATTTGCCAATGGATCAAAAAATGTTTCAGCACTGGGGTTTGTCTGCCTCCACTCAAAAAGAATTAAGCCGTTCCAGTTTTAAACAAAACAGCTAACAAAATCCATACTCCGTGAAGCACTACATTCCAAACAAAACTCAGAACAAAAAAAAGTAGCCACATTTTTTCTCCTGAAATTTTAAAATTTATCGCCTTAGAGCGCACTAACAACCATAAGCCTAAAACAAAAAAAGGTATGCCTGATATGTAAAGATACAGGTAACTGGAAATAAAATGTGATTCACCAAAACTGGCAACCAACCAACGCGGTAAAAAGAAAGCAGAACCGACAAAAAAACACAAAAGTAAAAAAACAAGAAGAAAGTTTTTTATTTTACTCATTTCGATCTTACCAAGGGTAAAAAACCTGAGTGGACATCAAAAACTGGAAAAAGTCAAATGACAATAACAAATTTTTGACTTTACTTAAAAACTTCCATAGTCTCAAAGACCACTAAAAGAACCTATAAAATAATATGACCAGTGAAAATTTAAAAAAAGGGCAATTTTGTGAACAAACAGCTTTGGAGTTTTTTCGAAAAAAAGGCTGGAAATTGATTGCCAAAAATCAGAAAATAGCCGGAGTGGAAATTGATTTAATATTGGAAAATGCCAATGCCTTCCTGTTGGTGGAAGTAAAATCAGATAATTCCTGGAGAAGAGAATATCCTGTAAGCAAATACCAAAGAAGCAGACTGTCACGAGCTTTTTCTGCTTTTTGTGAACAGAATAAAAAGCCAGTTCAGATTCAGCTGGCTATAGTGGATCAAAAAGAAAATGTGCAAAGTTTTGATTTGGAGTTTTAATCTTTTTAAAAATACAGGGATTTTCGTATAAGCAGATTGTCAAGGCACTATAGGGGAGAATTTGGAAAATAACGCAAGCAGAAAACATGTTTCTTGCAATTTATTATTGTTTTTTCGCGGAAACAGGGGCTATTGTTTTTAGTCGGGCAGAACGACCTTTGCGTTGTCTCAAGTAAAACAGGCGTGCGCGACGAACTTTAGCTTTTGAGAGCACTTTCACCTGTTTTACAGCCGGACTGGCCAAGGGAAAAGTTCTCTCCACTCCCACTCCATCTGACACTTTTCTTACTGTAAAAGAACGAGAGCTTTTTTTACCCTGAATTTTTAAAACTACTCCACTGAAAACTTGTGTCCGTTCTTTGCCGGCTTCTTGGAAGCGAACATATACATCCAAGGTGTCCCCTACTTGAGCTGGAAAATCTATATGTTTTTGAGTTTTTGCTACATAAGAATCCACAATATCCATTATTTACCTTTTGATTTTAGGTTTTTCCAGTTTTATAAAATTTCTATCATCCTGAACCAATCTATGTCAAGAATGAGTTATATCCTGTTTGGATATCCATTTTTTAACAGCTGATAAATCTTCTTTGCAGATTCCACAGGCTTTCAATTCCTTTTTTGAAAAAGCCTGAACCATTTTTATTGCTTTTGGCAAATCGTTTTTAGCCGAACTGAGTGCCAATAAATCGGATCGTTTCAGAGCTGTTATAAAAATGGACATAAAATAACGAAATTGTTTAATATCCTTATGATGACCTGAAAAAACCACCTCCGGGATTTTATAACCTAGTATTTCCCTTGGCCTAGTCCATTGAGGGGCTTCCAACAAACCCTGACACTCAAAGCTTTCCTCATCTGCGGAATATTTGTTTCCCAAAGTACCTTTGATGAATCGGGACAAGGAATCTAATATCACCAACATTGCTGGCTCTCCTCCTGTTAGAACATAATCCCCCACTGATATTTCCTGAGTGACATATTCGTTAATAAACCTCTGATCCATCCCTCCATAACGACCACATATAAAGGTCAATGCGTCTTTTTTTTTCGCATAAGCCCGTGCCTTCCTGTAATCCCATTTTTCCCCTTGAGGGCTTAAACAAACAGTGTGTCCTTTGGCATTCTCCGGGTTTTTGTTGTGTAAAAATTCCAGAGATTTTTTCAAAGTTTCATATTTCATCACCATGCTGTCCCCACCGCCAAAGGGACTGTCATCCACACTCTGATATTTGTCTTCAGCAAAATCTCTGGGGTTTGTGAAACCAATGCTTATAAGACCAGTGTGCAAAGCACGCCCCAACACTCCAGTTTCCAAAGGGGATTTGAAAAAATCAGGAAATAGAGTAATGATATTTATTTTCATTTTTCGTTTTTTCGTTTTTTCTGATATTCCTTCAGGCTTTTCCTGACCTTATTACTGAGCCATACAACTCCAATCAAATTGGGAAAGGCCATGCCAAGAATCATCAAATCACCAAAATCCATAATATTTTTGGAGGTGGCAATGGAACCCAAGAAAACAATAATCAGCAAGAGAATTTTATAAATTAAAGATCGCTTGTCGCCAAACACAAAAGAAAAACATCTTTCGCCATAATAAGACCAAGAAATAATAGTGGAAAAAGCAAAGAGAAAAACAGCCAGACTCAGTATGTATGGAAACCAGCTTACCACTTCACTCATGGCACTGCTGGTGAGGGCGGCTCCTTTTTGTTGTTTGACTAATTCCACATACTCAGGGTTCTCATAAGCTCCGGTAATAACAATCACCAAGGCAGTTATGGTGCAAACCAAAACTGTGTCAATAAAAGGCTCCAATAGAGCTACAGCACCTTCTTCCACGGGATGATTTACCTTGGCCACAGAGTGAGCAATCGCAGCAGAACCCAATCCTGCCTCATTGGAAAATACAGCCCTTTTCATACCCACCACCAAAACACCCAAAAAACCACCATAAGCGGATTCAGGAGTAAAAGCCCCTTGTAAAATTGTAAGAAAAGCCTCTGGAATTTTATGATAGGAAACCAAAAGAATATAACAAGCCATCAATACATAAGTTCCACACATAAAAGGAACAACCCGGCTGGCCACCAACGCTATCCTTTTAATGCCACCAATAATAACAACTCCCACCAGCAAAACCATAATAAGTCCATAAACCCAATTATAATCTGCTAAAAAAGGCACACTGAGGCTAATAGCCGTAAGGGATTGATTGACCTGAAAAGCAGTTCCCCCTCCAAAAGAACCACCAATACACATTAAACAAAAAGCAATAGACAAAAAAGCACCGGTACGAGGAAAGCCTATATCCTTCAAACCTTTTTTTAAATATTCCATAGGCCCACCCATCAATCGACCATCTTTTCTTTTTTCCCTGTACATCACTCCTAAAGTGCATTCCGTAAACTTAGTGCTCATGCTTAAAATACCCATAACAATCATCCAAAAAGTGGCTCCAGGTCCTCCTACAGAAATAGCCACCGCCACACCAGCGATATTGCCCAATCCTACTGTCGCGGAAAGAGCTGTTGTTAAAGCTTTAAAGTGGCTGATTTCTCCGGGTTTTTCTTTGGCACTGTATTTGCCCAATACCAAATCAATGGCGTGTTTGAAAAAACGAATATTTATAAAACGCATTTTCAAAGTGAAGTACAAAGCACAAAAGCAAAGAAGCCCTACAACAAAGGGAATCTCCACTTTTTCTATGAAAAACAAAATATCAAAAAAAGTGATTTGAGCTATAAAAGAATTGATTTTCTCAAATAGAAGATTAACATAAGAAGTCATTATATATCTATATCTCTTTACTTAGGAGATTGTGACTCAAGTAAATGATCAAGCTTTAGCTCGATTTTATCCATTCGTTGTTCCATACGCGCCTGATTGCCCTTAACCTGGTCCATATCTTGCTTAAAATGGTCCATATTGTTCTTAAAATTGTTCATATCGTTCTTAAAATTGTTCAGATTGTCCTTCATCTGGTCCATATCTTTCTGAAAATGGTTCATATTGTCCTTCATCTGGTCCAGACTTACTTTTATTGGCCCTAATAAAAGATTAAAGACAAAACCAAGCCCACCTAATAAAGAACAAAAGGCAATAATAAAAGTAGCCAAAGGTACAAGTGTTCCTAAAGTTTCCATATTTACACTATACCACTACCATTTTCTTTTTACAAACAAATAAAAACCAGACGACCAGTTTTGGTTGGCATCCGCCCTAGACAGTGATCTGCAATAATTCTCGATATTTGACTTTATAAAAAACTCCCCCACTAAACCTTTTATATGCACGACTAAGTCATCACACGGGAATAAAAAATGGATTTTGCTGTTTTACACCAGCAAGAAAAAACCCTTTTTAAATCCGAACACACACCTTGATTTTGAAAAGAATCATGCGGGCGATGAGATATACCACAACTTCTGATTAAGTTGAAAAGTGCTAAATCATTTCGCACATTGATAGCCAACCCATGCTGACTCACTCCTCTTGAAATATGAATGCCAAAAAAAGCAATTTTTCCTTTTTCTGTAAAAAGTCCGGCTGAGTCTTCTGTCTTTTCTGTAGACACTCCATACTCTTTTAAAGTGGTTATTGTGATTTGTTCTAAAAGAGATAAAAAATCCCGTGGACGGATTTTCCATTTTAACAGATCCATAATTGGATAAATAACCAGCTGTCCAGGGGCGTGCAAAGTGGCTTGTCCTCCTCGTTTGACAGTCAAAACTTCTATTTGCTTTTTTTTGTACTCTTCAATAGTGCTACTTAGGTCTTTTTCTTTTTTCCCTCTTAACCCCAAAGTAATACAGGCTGGACACTCGAAACCCATGAAAAAAGCTTTTTGGCTTTTACAAATTTGATCTTTTAATTGCTCTTGTGAAATCAGGCTTTTTTGATAAGGTATTTTACCTTTCCATATAGACTGAATACTGAAAGTAGCGACAGAACTTTGTGACTGAGTGAAATTAAAACCGGATTTTGCCATTTTATCCTTTCATATTGTGAAAAAATACTGGTAAATTCAAATATAAATCTGTATCAATATAATGAAACATTTTAAATATTGCAAATATTGATAACTCTGCTGAAGTCAGGAAAAGATATGAAAAAAATATGTATTTTCTTTTTTGTTTTTGTCAGCTTGAGTGCCAACTGTAAGGAAAAAAATCATCATTCTTTCGAATATCAGTATGATGTGCCTTCAGAAGTTACTTTTGATTTTACAAAAAGTTATTCTGTACCTGCCGGTTCTGTTGCTCTGATTAATAGAGAAAACAAAACAAAAAAATTTCGCTACATTAATAACAGCCCTCTTGGATATTTTTTTAACAGAAGGACAAACAAAACATACCGCATGAGTATTGTGTCCCATAATGCTGATTCCGAAAAACTGGATTCCCTGTTTTGGGCTTTTTTAGGTTCAGCGACTTACCATACGCCTGTAAAACCTTATAATGCAACTACACTGACTTTATATCTTAATATCAACGCTAACCCCAAACCTGCAGAAATCACAGAGTATGTTGTCCAAAATTATAAAGATCTAGAATATCACATTTTTAATCCCGCACACTTCCCACCCATAACCGGAAAACACAGACCACCTGATGCAATAATTCACTCTATTAAAGTTATCCTTAAGTAGTGGCCCTTGAAAAAGTATGTTATTTTTTGAGAGCCACCTTTAAAGTAATTTCATTTTTTTTGACCTTGGAGACATAAACATAAAAACCAGGAAACAAAGTGTCTTTGATTTTTTGTGAAATATTCTCAATATCAGCGTTTGTGTTTGCTATGTAAGTAATGGAATCAAATTTGATGATATTTTCTGTCAGATCTTTTATATTTTTGATCTTGGAGATCAACAGCCGTTGAAATTGGTTGGAAGATCTGTAACTCAGGTTTCCTTTTACAGTGATTTTGAGCAGGTTGGATGAAATTTGACCGGCTTGGTAGATGTATTTAAGTTGTGCTCCCAGTCCTTTTGCAAAGTTTTTGTTTTTTTTCAAAAAAAAGGCAACAGGCATAACTTTCTGGTTTTTCTTCCTCGGAATTTTTTCAAGCCGTTCTATTTCTGACAATAATCGACCACTTTTTGCATGATAAACGGCAATCGTCAGCTTTAAATTTAAAATGGAATCTATATCAGATTCTCTGATTTTCACGGACCCAGCCATCACAAGATGGGATTGAAAAAATTGAGCCAACTTAAAAATACTGCTTTTTTTTGGGGTTTTAAATTTTAGATCTTCCGGGATAAAATAGACGCTACCCGCCTGTTCCGGGTTGATGAGAAAAAAGCCATAAGACATCAGTGTTTCCTGTATCTGGTTGTAAAATGTGTTAATTTGCTGTTTTATATCTTTAGAACCTGTTTTTTTCTCTCTCCACCAGCCGTAGCTTTCCCGCTCCACCAGATCTTCAAATAAAATAAGAGGCAAAATTCTCAGCTGAGAAGCACCGGAATAAAAAAGATCCTCTTCCAGTAAAATTTTTTTCAGATTTTCCTCTGAAAATCCGATTGTTACAGTGATAACAAAAAAATCATCCTTTTTTGTTGGTGAAGCCGTATGCGTATACAAGATATAACGGTTGGAATATGTTGATATTATTTTTTGTATTTGTTTTTTTTGTTCCTTTAATTTTTTTGGTTCAATAAATTGTTCCATCAAATCGTTGGATACCTGTTGTATGGCTGTCTGAACTGCTTTTTTAGTGTTTGGAGCACTTTGTTTTATTTCCAAAATAGTTTCACCACCGTAGACAAATGATACAATAAACAGTAAAAAACAAGTAACAAGCCCTTTCAGTTTGTAAAATTTTGAATAATATTCCGTAAAAAAATTAATAAATTTGTACTTTATTTTCTCCTCCCATTGTTTTTTGTATTTGCTCCAAAAAACTCGGACTAAGAGTTACACCCGGAAAAGATTTAGATCTTAAACATACGATCTTAGAAGGTTTTCCCAGTTTCACATTAAAATATAGAGGAACTTTTCCTGTATATTGATCCAATATTTTTTTTAAATCAGGTAATTTACTCTGTTCATGTTCACTTAGTAATAGAATAACACCACTGGAACGATTGTTGAGCTGGCTACTTACTGAAATCAACTCTTGAGCGAATAATTTGATCTGTTTATCTTTATCCTTATCCTTTATAAGATTGCCTTTAATTACAAAAGGTTCTTCAGCTAAGCGAATTTGTGTTGCAAATCTTGAATATACATCTGAAAAAAACACAGTTTCCAAGACTCCTGTGCCATCTTCCAGTTGCGCAAAGGCTATTTGTAGACCCTTTCTGGTCGTGACTTCACGAAACTCGCTTAATATACCCCAAACATAAACTGTAGCTTTGTGCTCCTTTTCATTCAGAGACGCAATCGAATCACAATCACAATTTTTTCTAAAAGGGTTTAGATAATCCATAGGATGACCACTCAAATAAAATCCAATAACAGATTTTTCATATTTCAGTCGAACGGAACAACTCCATTCAGGATATTTTTTGTGCATAAAAACTGAAGACTCCTTTTGAGAGGTAAATAAATTAATTTGCCCGGACTCTTTTTCCTCTTTTCTCTGATCCACTTGTTCTATCAAGCTTTCATAATTTGTCAGTATTTCATTTCTATTTAATTCCATTCCATCAAAAGCACCAGCTTTTACAAGAGATTCCATACACTTTTTATTTATTTTCTTCATATCTGCATTTTCAAAAAACTGTTGAACAGATTTAAACTGTTCATCTTGTAATTGTTTTCTGACTTGAATAATGTGATTTACAGCAGAATATCCCACTCCTTTAATAGCTCCCAGAGAAAAATAAATTTTATTCCCAACAGGAGTAAAAAAGTACTCAGAATGATTAATATGAGGAGGAAGTAACTGTATTTTGTGTTTTTCAGTATCTCTCACATAACGAACTATTTTATCTATGTTATTGATTTCCATTGAAAGCAGGGAAGCAAAAAACTCCACAGGATAATGTTTTTTAAGCCAAGCTGTTTGAGCTGCCAACACACAATAAGCCGCCGCATGTGATTTATTGAACCCATATTTGGCAAACTCCTCCACTAAGTCAAAAAGCTTCTCTGATTTTTTTTTGTTATATCCATTTTCTTTAGCACCTGTCAGGAAACGATTTTTTTGTTTTTTCATCACATCTGTTTTTTTCTCCCCCATTGCTCTTCTTAAAACATCCGCTTCCCCGTAACTATATCCTGCAATTTTTGCGGCAATCAACAAAACCTGTTCCTGATATACAATAACTCCATAAGTTTCTTTTAAAATAGTCTCTAGTTCAGGAAACAGATATTCCACTTTTACTTTTCCTTTTTTTCGATCCAGATAGGAAGAGATCATATCCATAGGACCTGGACGAAAAAGCGCGTTGATGGCCACAATATCCTCAAAACAGGAAGGTTGTGCCTTGATAATCAAATCAGTGATTCCCTCTCCTTCAAATTGAAACACCCCTTTGGTGTCTCCTTTACACATAATTTTATAAATACCTTTATCCTCCAAAGAAATATCTTTAACAGAAATTTGTTCGTTTTTATTTTGGGCAATCATTTTAAAAGCAGAATGAACTTGGGTTAAAGTTTTTAATCCCAGAAAATCAAACTTGACCAAGCCTATTTTTTTGGAAAGATTCAGATCACATTGGATAATATTCTCCCCTTCCGTCCCTCGGTAAAGAGGGGCATAATCAATAATAGGATGGTCTGCAATAATCACCCCTGCCGCATGGATGCTGACATGACGAATAAGCCCTTCAATCTGACGAGCTAAATTCATTAAATTGTTAATTTGAGGATCGGCTTCTATCAGCTCATGTAATCTTTGATTATCTTTCATGGCTTCATTCAAAGTAATGCCCAATCGCTCCGGTATCAGTTTGGCGACTTGATCCACTTCCGCGTAGCTCATTCCCAATACACGCCCCACATCCCGAATGGCCGCACGGGCCTGTAATCTTCCATAAGTCATTACCTGGGCCACATAATCTTTGCCATATCTCTTGCTCACATATTCAATGACGCGATTTCTGTTTTCCTGACAAAAATCAATATCAAAATCAGGGAGGGAAATTCTCTCAGGGTTTAAAAATCTTTCAAATAGCAAATTGTAGGGCATAGGATCTAAATCCGTAATTTCCAAACAATAGGCTACTAAGGAACTGGCTCCTGAACCTCGCCCTGGGCCAACGGGAATATCCTCTTTTTTTGCCCAATGAACAAAATCATAAACAATCAGGAAGTAGTCTGCAAACCCCATATCTGTGATGATTTTTAATTCCTCTTCCAGCCTTTTTGTGTATTTTTGTCTATTTTCTTCTGCAGTGAAATCCAATTTGGATTCCCCACATCTTTTTTCCAATCCTATGTAGCTCAGTTCCCTTAATTTCAGAGAGGGAGATTTGTTGTTTGATTGTTTTTTTTGTGTTTCTTTTTGTGTTTCTTTTTGAAGGTTTAGCTCCTGTTTTTGCAAAGGCAGTTTGTTGGGCAGGGGCTGGTTCGCAGATGAAAACTTGTTTTTCACTTGTGTTAAATTATTGGGAAGTTCATCAAACTCAAACCCCGGTCGGTTTAATTTGGGGAGATGGTATATAGGTCGTCCATTTCTTTTGAGCTGAAACTGAACTTGACAACGGGAACTGATTTCCAAAGTGGTGTCACATACTTCAGGGATATCTGCAAACAGATCTCTCATTTCTCTGGAATTTTTGAAATAAAATTGCTCTGATTTTAACTTAAATCGATCCTGGTCCCTTAATGTTCTATTGGCTCCGATACAAAACAACACATCCTGTACAATATAATCCGAATTATTCAGGTAATGCACATCATTGCCAGCTGTAAGACTTGTTTTTGTGATTTTACCAGCTGACAAAAGAAAATCATTGATTTGATTCCACTCTTTAAGTCCTGTTCGATTCAGCTGAAGGTAAAACCGGTCTTGGTAAATATTTTTTAATTTTCTAATGATTTCCAAAGCTTTATCCTGCCCTTTTCTTAAACATATTTGAGGCACTAATCCATTAATTCCTCCGGTTAAAGCAATAAGAGAGCTATTATATTTTTCTAAAGTTTCATAATCCACTCTGGGGACATAGTAAAAACCTTCCTGATAGGCAATTGTGTTGATTCTACAGAGGTTTCTGTATCCTTCCACATTTTGCGCTAAAAGAACTAGGGAGGGATTTCCAACCTGAAAGGCAGAAGACATGGAACCGGATAAGGCATAGCTTTTTTTCTCTGAGCGATGGCTGTCAGTAAGGTATATCTCCAGTCCAAGTATAGGTTGAATGCCTTTGTCCTTGGCTTTAAAGTATAAATCCAGCACTCCAAACATATTGCCATAATCTGTAATGGCCAGAGCTGACTGAGAGTATTCCTCGCATTTATTCACCAAGCCTGAGATTGTACAAGAGGATCTTAAAAGAGAATAATGGGTATGTACATGGAGATGCACAAACGGGGCTGTTTTATTGACAGCAGTTTTCCCGTTTGTTTCAGGTTTAGGGTGTGTTTTGCTTACAGTGCTTGTTGAGCGGATTTGTGAATTGGTTAAAGTGTTCACTTAATGGCCTTGGGTTATATTTTTGTTGTTTATTTAACATATTTTTTCACGAGTCACTATTTAATAATGTGTTAATAATGTGGATTAACACTTCTCTCAGTAAGAACAAAGCCACTATATAAGCAAAAATACGAATGCCCAAGATGATTTTGTATTTTTTCATTAATTTCAATAACTCTCGAACAGAAAAGGCTATTGCCAGATTTTCACAATCTTTCTGATTTCGGCTACTCAACCAAAAACCTATGTTTGTGATCCAAGATTCTTGTGTCGCTGATTGAATTTCTGTTTGTACAATTTTTCTAATATTGGATTCAAAATTATTGATGAAAGACAGGAATTTCTTTAAAGGTTTAAAAGAAATTATTACTATATATAAAAAAATTATGGTCATTAAAGACAAGCTACTATAATAGACAGGTTTGGGGAAAGAAACATTTAATAACAAAATTCCCATTAAGGACCATACAATATAGAAAATGGTTTTTTGATTGAGATCTTTTTCGAATTGTACGCATATCTGTTTAACACGCTTTGTGACACGGGCTTTAATTCTTCTATCTACCTCTTTATCTGTAATCATCGCAGATTCCATTGAAAAAATCAGTGTTTCATTTATCACACTTTTTTTCATTGGAAAACTGAAAAACCAGTCAAAATAACATACTTTTTCACGGGCTTCTATATTGGAAAGGCTGGACTATTGTAGATGTGGATGATATACTTTCCTTGGCATTTTGAAATACTGTTCCTTATAATTCTATTGGCAATCTTCTTTCAAATATGCGGGTGTAGCTCAGCTGGCTAGAGCGCAACCTTGCCAAGGTTGAGGTCGTGGGTTCGAATCCCATCACCCGCTTTTTTACAATACACAAGTTTATCTTGAAAAAGCAAAGTTATTGCAGTATTTTGTTTCTTGAGGAAAAAATATGAAAATAGTCATTCCCGGTGGGTCAGGTTTTCTGGGACATCTTCTTATCGAAGCTTTTCTCTTTGATACTGAAAAACATGATTTAGTGGTATTAAGCAGAAGTGGCGGAGATGGGTCTGTTTCCCGACAGGTCCGGCTGGTTCCTTGGGATGCTCATACTTTGGGAGAATGGGCCAAGGAAATTGATGGCGCGGATGTAGTGATCAACATGACTGGCAAAAATGTAACATGTTTTTACACAGATAAAATCTTAAAAACGCTTAAAGATTCCAGAGTTTTATCCACAGAGGTTGTTGGGCAGGCTATCCAACAAGCTCAAAAACCACCTCCTGTATGGATTCAAATGAGTTCTTCCACTATTTACGCCCATAGTTTTGATACTCCCCACGATGAAGAAACCGGAAAAATTGGGGAAAAGCCTGAAATGCCCAGAACATGGAAAAAAATTTCAGAATTGGTCCAAGATTGGGAAAAAACTGTTAACAGCTCTAAAACAGAGAAAACCAGAAAAGTATTAGCTCGCTCTGGTATCGTAATGGGATCACGCAAAGGAACAGCTTTTGACATTTTTTTAAAGCTTAGCCGTTGGGGCTTAGGGGGCCCTATTGCTGGTGGGACACCTATGATTACCTGGATACATGCTGACGACTTTGTTAATTCTATAAAATTTATATTAAAAAATACCAATATATCTGGCCCGGTTAATCTGTGTTCTCCATATCCTCTTTCTCAAGGTGAGTTTATGAAAATTTTGAGAGAAACAGCCGGTATAAAATTTGGCCTTCCCGCCACAAAATGGATGGTGGAATTAGCTTCTTACATAACACAAATAGATTCTGAACTGTCTCTTAAAAGTCGCTATGCTGTCCCTAAAATACTGTTGGACAACAAATTTAATTTTCGATTCCCTCAGTGGAAAGACGCGACAGAAAACCTTTTTATGAAATGGAAAAAAACAAAACAATAGTTTTATTTTTGATAATGGTTAATAATTTTTTTCTTAAATATTTTTTAATACTCATTTTTTTGCCAGCTTGTGAGAGTCAATCAAGCGATAATACACAAAAAAACGCACTTTCTGAACAGGAAAGAATGGCCAAAATAAATCAGCTTTTAGTAAATTCTAAAATTGATATTTCTGATATGGATAACAAGCTTCCGTACGAGCAAGCAATAGTCAAGCTGGACAAATACCTGTATGCTTCTTCTGGTTCTGTGGAAATCACTGCACGAAAAAGAGGGGTTTTACTGAATAACAATAAAGTGATTACCAGTATCAGAGTTTTTATAAAAAACCCGGACAGCAAAACAAATAGAACTTACTCGGTTTTATTTGACGGAAAAACACTTATCCACTCTGTTTTACTTGGTTTGAACCTGTCTGTTGTTTCTATCCTAAAAGATGAATCAGATACTGCCATAATAGAATTTTCCGCTCTCGTGAGAGAGAAAGGACAACCTGCCAAAAGAGTCCAAACCTTCAAAGTGCAGATGGAAAATGATCAATTAACTCTTTTGCAATAACTTGGAATTTACCTTCTTTTGCGGTTTCCGCGCCGGGATTTTTTTTCCTGTTGACGAGATTTTTTTCTTTTTTTGTCTATTTTGGCCAACGCAAGTTTTTTCTGTTTTTTGTCGTCAGCAATTTTATTGGCGGGCTTTTTGAGTGATTGTTTTTCAGCTTTCCCGGCAGTTTTTCTAGGAGCTTTTTCTAATGTAGCTTTTTGTTGTTTTTCTTTCTCTGCGGATTTTTTTTCAGACATTTGTGTTACGGATTCAGTTTTGGTTTCTTTTAAATTTCCTATTTGATTATTATAATCCACAAACTCAATGTAAGCTAAAGGTGCTTTATCGCCTGCACGAAACCCAAGCTTTATAATACGAGTATAACCTCCCGGACGATCTTTAAAACGAGGGGAAAGAACACTCAGGATTTTATCCACTGTTTTTTTGTTGGGATAACGAGAAAAAAGTAGACGGCGGGAATGAATATCGTCTCTCTTTCCCATTGTCACCGCTTTTTCAACCAGCGGGCGCACACATTTAGCCTTAGGTAAAGTGGTTTTAATTCTTTCTTTTTCCACCAAGCTTTGTACCAATCCTCTTACAAGAGCTTTTCTTGGGCCTCTATGTCTTCCAAAAGAGGAATTTTTATTTTTCTGATGTCTCAAAATTTTATCCTTTTTAGGGTTACTTTTTACTTACTGAACAGGTGGTGTATAAAGTTTTATCCTTTATCTTCATCAGAGCTTTGTTTTTCAGGTTTTTCTGTTACAGCAACACTTGCAGATTCTTGACTTACAGCATTGAAAGACTCCTTTCCCGATTCCGCGGATTTATTACTGCTGGAATCATCATCGTTTTTAACATCTGCCGATTGTTGTTGTGGGTTGATATCTGAAGATAAAGAGGAAGAAAGAGGGAATGAAGTAGCTGTAAGCTTCGTATCAGCATCAGTATCAGCATCAGCAGAAGATGCTCCTGCAATAACTGATGAGACGATACCTGCAACACCTTCAAGCTTTTCAGCTTGGTCACTTTTGTTACTGTCTGAACCAGTAGATGATTTAATATTATCAGCAACTGTTTTTGGCATGGGTTCACCATTTGTGGTTGGAACATGGGCAGAACTTGAAGTTTCACTGGAGGCTGTCACAGGCTTGGAAGAGCTTGAGAAACCAAAAGAAGAATCACTGCCGTTGCTTGTGGGAGAGTCTGTTGCATTTTTTGCTCTTTGCGCTTCCATATTTTTAGGTGGCCATCCTTTTACTACCATACCAAGGGAAAACCCCATGTTTTTTATAATATCTTTAATTTCGTTGAGAGACTTCCTGCCAAAATTTTTTGTTTTCAGCATTTCCTGCTCTGTCTTGGTCACCAGATCACCAATATAGCGGATTTTGGCGTTTTTCAGGCAGTTGGCACTTCGCACAGACAATTCCAGATCCTCAACTGGTCGAAACAGGTTTTTATTTACTTGAGGAACTTGCTCTTTTGGTTCTTTTTCTTTTGGTTCGATATTTTCGTTAAAATTCATAAACACCTGTATTTGCTCTTTTAGAATTTTATAACCTAAAGGCACTGCTTCTTCCGGGGAAAGTGAACCGTCTGTCCATACTTGTAAAATTAAAGAATCATAATCTGTTCTTTGTCCGACACGGGCGTTTGTCACAGTGTAGTTTACACGGCGAATCGGGGAATGAATGGAATCAATAGGAATAAACCCCACAGGAAGATTGTCTTTTTGTTCGGAAGCTTCAATATAGCCACGATTAAAAGTCACTACAATTGTGGCGTTTAATTTTGCGTTCTTTCCCAGTGTGGCAATCATCTGTTCTGGATTAATGACTTTTATACCGTCCACCAGCTGAATATCATTAGCAGTTGCCAAACCAGGACCGTCTTTGATGAGTTTAAGCTGTTTTTGATCGGCATTGTCCTGTTGAAAACGCACTTGTTTCAAATTGAGGATGATATCTGTGGTGTCCTCCAAAACATCAGGGATAATGGTAAATTCATGCAAAACTCCTTCAAATTTTACTGCAGAAACAGCAGAACCCATCATGGAGCTTAATAAAACCCGGCGAATGGAATTACCCAAAGTAAGACCATAACCTCTTTCCAGCGGACGGATGGTAAACTTCCCATAAGTGGGAGTCAGGCTGTCTTTATCCAATTCAAAACCTTTTGGTTTAATAAGGTTTTTCCAATATTGATAATAGTGAGGTTTAAGCTCTATTTTTTCCATTTGAGTTTTTCTCCTGTTTTATGTTTATGTTGTATAATTGCTTTTTCATAAAATAAAATCATCCGTAAAAAACACCCTTTTTCATAAAACTGAAAAACCAAGTCATTGGCTTTCAGTCCCGTGAAAACGGGAATCTTACTGGGGTTTAGGGAGCTGTTTCATCCTTTTTCCGGCGGACAAAAAAATCACACCCGTCGTCTTTTAGGTGGCCTACATCCATTATGAGGAATAGGTGTAATATCTCTAAGTGAAGTTATTTTTAATCCGGCTGAAGCGAGAGTACGTACAGCCATTTCCCTTCCTGTACCAGGTCCTTTTAAAAATACACTAACTGTTTTTAAACCACATTCTTGAGCCTTTTTAACAGCATCTTCAGCTACAGCCTGCGCCACAAAAGGTGTTCCTTTTCGAGAGCCTTTAAATCCTAAAACACCGGATGAGGACCAACAAATTACCTGACCGACAGGATCAGTAAAGCTGACTTGAGTGTTACCAAATCCAGCATGAATATAACAGTTGCCAATCGGCACATTCTTTTTCGCTTTCTTCTTTTTTGGTTTTCGGACAGACACAGTGCCTCCCTAAAAATTAAACAGCTTTTTTCTTGTTTGCAACAGTTTTTCTCGGGCCTTTTCTGGTTCTGGCATTTTGCCTCGTGCTTTGTCCTCGAACAGGTAGGCTTTTTTTATGCCTCAATCCTCTATAGCAAGACAAATCCATAAGCCTCTTGATGGACAAACCCACTTCTCTTCGCAGATCCCCTTCCACTTTATAATCTTTTTCGATCATGGTTCTCAACATGGCCACATGTTCATCGTTTAAATCTTTTGTTCTCATGGAATGGCTGAAGCCCGCTTTCCTGCATATATCACGCGCGCGTGTTCGCCCAATACCATAAATATAAGTTAAGGCTACTTCCACTCTTTTTTCTTTTGGTAAATCCACTCCAGCTATACGAGACATAACTTATTACCCCTGTCTTTGTTTATGTTTTGGATTTTTACAAATAACACGTAGGCGATTTTTCCTTCGAATTATACGACAGTCTTTACAAATTTTTTTAACAGATGCTCGCACTTTCATTATGTTATCCTGATAAATTTTATTTTTTCGGTTTACACAATTTCCTTCAGTTTGTCTTTAATTTTGCTATTTTGAGCTTACTCTAAAAAACTGCTTTTCAGCCAGCCTGAATTTGACAGCTCGTGGTCAAACAGAGTTTTAAAACACGAATTTGTAAATTGCGCAACAAAAATAGCGTAAAAAAATACTTTTTCTCTTACTCAACCCTAAAAATTAAGGAAAACTTGAATTATTGGGAAAAGTCAAGCTTTTCAATAAATTGTAGCTAATCAACCGGTCCTGAATAAGGTTTACTGTTGCTTTTTGAATGCTGAACCTATATATCACTAAAATCTGAACACAGCATAAAACTGCGCACCGAATATATCACTAAAATCCGAGAAAAATATGGCTAATTTCAAGTTTAGGGGAGATTTACAGTGCTGAAAATTCAAGATCTTTACGCTAAAGCACTGGAAACATCCGACACAAAAGGCACAAGAGACTTTATTTTAAACGGCATCAGTTTGGAAATCAAAGCGGGGGAAATCCACGCCATTATGGGGCCAAACGGTTCTGGAAAAAGCACATTAGCCAAAGTGATTGCCGGACACCCAGAGTACGAAATAAGCCAAGGGAAAATTCTTTACGAAAAAAACTTTGGTTTTGAAGATATAAGCAAATGGACACCTGAAGAAAGAGCAAAAGAAGGCTTGTTTATGGCTTTTCAATATCCCGTGACAGTACCTGGAGTGAGCAACTTTAACTTACTAAAAGCCTCTTTTAACTCTATCTGTAAACATCAGGGAGTACCGGAAATGGGAGAAGAGCAGTTTACTGCTCTAGTAACACAAAAAACGAAATTGGTTGGCCTTCCTTTTTCTTTTCTGCATCGTTCAGTCAATGAAGACTTTTCAGGAGGAGAGAAAAAACGAAATGAAATTTTGCAAATGGCGGTTTTATCTCCCCGGCTGGCTGTTTTGGATGAAACAGATTCAGGGCTGGATGTGGATTCCATGACTTTAGTGGCAAATGCGTTAAATAAATTGAAAAGCAAACAAATGGCACTTTTACTGATAACCCATTACAATCGTTTGTTAAAACATATTAAGCCGGACTTTGTGCATATTATGAAAGCGGGAAAAATACAAAAAAGCGGAAACCATAACTTGGCGGATGAATTGGAAGAAAAAGGCTACACACATTTTTAACCCGGCTGGTATCAATGAAAAACATGAAAGAAAATAATCAAAAATGGATAGAAAGTTTAAAAGCCAAGTTTGAAGAACAAAAAAAACTTTGGCAGGAATCTTCTGCCAACTCTCATCAAAAAATGATACAGCAGGTTCAGGTAAAGCATTTTGCTCGATTTTTGGAAAAAGGTCTCCCCTCAAATAAAGATCCTTTTTGGAAATTTACAAATATAAACCGGGTTTTGAAAAATATTTTTTCATCAGAATACGACTCTGATATAGTGCCTGTTGCTTTTGCAAACGAAAAGCCACAAAATTTATTTTCCTTTCCAACCTCCCATAAAATCCACTTCCATAACGGCATTTTACAGAAAAATTCTCTTAATACACTTCCCACTGGAGTAAATGTTCTCACCTGGGACACTTTTAACCCTGACTTTCCATCTTGGTCTTGGATTAATTACAGTTTGAAAAGAACCGGAGATGGCCTACATCATCTCGCTGGAGCTTTGCCTTCAAATGGTTATGCCTTATATGCTCGTGCACTTCATCACTACAAGGGAAAAAATAACAGTCAATCCTCGAAAAACACTGAACCTGTTCTGCATATTCATTTTTCTTTCGATGAATCAGCTTTTTCCAACAAAGATAGTCTCCTTCATAAAACTAAACTTCGTAAAAAAGATGATTTTCAATCTTCTGAAAAACAAAACTCATCCTCACAAGAAAAAACAAATCTGTTTTTGCATCCTAAAATCTGGAATTTCAAAAACTTCATATTTTTGGAAGAGGGCGCGAAAATCACTTTAATCGAAAGCTTTTCCATTCAAAATAATTCATCCTCAAAACAAAATTCATTTTCTCTGAAAAATCATCAAGCTTTTGTTTCAAAAACATTAATCAACTGCACAACTGATGTAAAAGTTTCCTCCAAGTCACACTTAAAGTGGTTATGCGTGGATCAAGGCACCCCTCACTCTTCTTATTTAAATCAGGCTCATTGCGACATGGAGGAATCCGCACGAATGGACCGACTGAATTTCAGCTTGGGTTCCCTGCTTTCCAGAGAAGATGTGCAGGTTCATCAAACAGGAGAAAAAGTGCAAAGTGCCTTATTGAGTTTGGCACTTTTAAAAGGAAAAGCTGTAAAGAACCAAAGATATTATATTCGTCATTTAAAAAAACAAGGATATTCCAGACAGCTTTGCAGAGGGGTTTTAAATGATCACTCAAAAAATATCTTTCACGGAAAAATTTATATGTCTGCTGACTCTGCACAAACAGACTCTGTTCAATCCGCTAAAAATCTTTTACTTAGCTCCACTGCGGACTCTTACACACAACCGGAACTGGAAATCCACTGCGGAGATGTAAAAGCCAGACATGGGGCCACAGCTGGTCATCTGGACAAAGATGAACTGTTTTATTTACAAAGCCGTGGGCTGGATCAAAAAACCGCACTTGAGTTTTTAATGATGTCCCACATAAAAGATGTTTTAAGTCAATTCCCGGAAAAGAGTTTAGTGGAAAACCTCACAGAAAAAATTCAAAATAACAAAAACCTTTACTTGAATTTATAAATCGCTGGGGTGTGTGTACTAGGCAAGGACAATCCTGCGGTCATTCGCTAGGGTCAGAACAAGAAATAACAGGCCAATTCGGCGTTCCGCCGGTTTGATGCTGGTTTGGTGCACATCTGTGACAATCAAAAACATTTACACCAGATATCATTCTCCAATAAGCCCGTCCGTAATTAAGAGTATCAAAACACACACACTGGTTTCCAACAGGAGCTACATTTGGAGGACATTCATCAACACATTTAAAACCCTGAACACCATTTTCTTCGGTTAGTAGGTGTTTTTTACCCTCTTCACATGCACAATCACTCCCACCTAAGAAGAGTCCACCGTGTGCACATTCACACTGATTATTAGTAAAATTCCAGATTTTCAGTTCTCCGCACTCACATTCTCCTTGAATGTTATTCCATTGTGATCCGTTGGGGCATGTGATACATTGCTCGGAATGCCAATGTTGGTCCTCAGGGCATCTGTTACATCGATCAGAATAGTAATGTCTTCGGTTACTTGGGCAACGATGACAACTCTCACTATAGTAATAGTGACCACTTGGGCAACGATGACAACTCTCACTATAGTAATGGTGACCACTTGGACACTGATTGCACACATTATTATAATAGTAAGGTGTATTTACCGGACACTCACAGCTGAAAGTGGCCTTTTTATATACCTTTCCACCGGAACATACAGACCGGCATATAGGCTCTCCGTTTGCATCAAAACCCTGTAATACCTCCTCAGCATTCGAACACTCAAACTTACCCACTTCCGGGAGCTTCGGTAAAATTCTACAATCTGAAGTGCCGTCTTCTTTTTTCCCAACATACACCTTACCCTTGGGGCAAGGCCATATTGGCCGACAATCCTTATTCCCTCTATCATCAAATCCATACAAGTATGTGCCAGGGCTGTTACAGGAAACATTCAACCCCCCCTCCCACATTGTAACAATTTAACAAGGAACAACTATCGTCTGCTATTATGGATTTTGTACTATCCGCAGGAGCTGGGATATGGCGTATTTTTAAATCACAGGATTGGTGATAACAACCTGTGTTGTCTGTGGCTGAACATTCTGCAGATTCCAAGGTCTTATAAGAACCTGATTGAGGCTTGCTGTAATATACCGCAAAAGTCCATTTTAGATTATCTGGACCGGTTCTTAAAAGCTCAAGGCTTTTTACAGATATCAATCCACTCTTAAAATCCCCAAGAGCCAGATAGGGTGTGTCGTCTTCTGAAGTGCGTGGATCTGAATCAACATTGTTACCACCAGTCTTTATATAACCCCTAAGCTTATTATCAGAATCAATAAGCTGGCCTTTTTTATGGGTTTTATTAGAAAGCCTAGAAGGATCCAAATTCCACCGGCAGTCCTTAGCATCGCTTAGCATCTGCCTGATGGTGACATACAATTCCTGTTCTGCCTGCAAAGTGTTTGAAACCTGCACAGACTTTATAGCGATTTGAGAAATTTTTAAAACCCCCAAACTTAAAACAAGCCCCGCTCCGGCGGCTACAAATGTCCCCACCAGACCAAAACCTTTATTGCTTTTACGAACTCCAAAGCCATAGAATATTTGGAGTAGACTATAACGCAGTGCATGAGAGGGGGGGGGTAGAAAGGGTTTTTCACCGAGTTTTTTGAAAAAGAAACTTTGTTTTTCCACATTTGATTCCTATAAGTTTTATGGTCCTTTACAGATTAATCGGTCTTTTTGGAAAAAAAGTTTAAGCTTTCAACAAGCTATTTAGCCCGCCGTGAATGCGAAAAAAATAATTTAAGCAGTATTTATAATCGTCCGAATAATAAAAATAAACTATTCAAGGACTGAATACATGCAAGATTCATCAGCACGGAAGCTACAAGATTATCATTTATCTCCCGATACTTCTTCTGAAACTTCAATTAACACCCCTCCCGAAACCTCCACCAGCACTTCCACCAAAACCTCCCAAAAAACTTCAAAATCAAACTTTAAGTCTTTTCTTAACGAAATAAGGCAAAGAGCTAAAACTACAAGAGAAAAAGGCGAGTATTTTGAAATAGCCATAAAGGATTTTTTGAAACAATCCCCGGAGTATTCCTTTGAAAATGTGTGGCTAAGGGCCGACTGGCCGGACTTAAAAAAATATGAATTTTTAAAAAAAGACCTTGGTATTGATCTCATAGCCCGTGAAAAGGAAACCGGAATCTTCTGGGCTATTCAATGCAAATGCTTTGATGAAAGCTATCAGGTAAATAAAGCAGATATAGACAGCTTTTTCACGGAATCTGGTAAAAATCCTTTTAAGGTCCGTCTTATTGTCACCACAACAACCAAATGGGGAGCTAATGCTGAGGAGGCCTTAAAAAACCAGACAAAAGAATGCAAAGTTTTGGATCTGCATGATCTGGAACAAGCAGACTTTGAATGGAGCTTTCAAAAAGTCAAACGGAAAACCAAAAAAAAGCATTTAAGAGAGCATCAGGTAAAGGCTCTTCGAAAATCAGCTAAACATTTTGAAAAAGAAAACAAAGGGAAGCTCATAATGGCTTGTGGAACAGGCAAGACCTTTACTTCTCTTCGTATTGTGGAAAAAATCACTCCAAAAAACGCCAATGTTTTGTTTCTTGCCCCCTCCATTTCCCTTATATCCCAAACACTGAGGGAATACGCTTGGCAAAGACAAAAACCACAAAGGTATCTTGCTGTTTGCTCTGACACCCACGCCGGAAAAGATACCGATGGTTATCGTGTAAATGATCTGCAAATATCCCCAACAACAAATCCAGAACGAATTGCCGAAAGACTGAAACTAAAATCCGAGCAAAGAACTGTCGTTTTTTCCACCTATCAATCCCTGAATAAAATCAAATTAGCTCAAACGCTTGGCGCACCTGAATTTGATCTCGTGATTTGTGATGAAGCTCACAGAACCACTGGGGTTGAAGCCGGAGAAGGGGAAAACGGAAACACCAAAGGCAATTATTTTACCAGAATAAACGATCCAAATTATGTGAAAGCCAAAAAACGACTTTATATGACCGCCACACCCAGAATCTACAGCGAAGGAACAAAAAACAAAGCCAGAAAACATGATGTGGAAATTCACTCTATGGATGATGAAGCTGTTTTTGGAAAAGAAATTTACAGACTGGATTTTTCCAAAGCTATTGAGAAAAAACTCCTTGCTGATTACAAGGTGATTATTCTCTCCATTGATGAACAATACATGAGCGATAATATTCAGGAGGGTTTGAAAGAGACAGATCTTAGCCTGAACGACGCCTCCCGATTGGTGGGTTGCTACAAAGCTTTGAGAGATCAAGGAAATAAAAAGAACGGAGTAAAACTTAAGCGCGCTGTAGGATTTTTAAACACCATTAACAATTCCAAAAATGCAAAAGAGGGCTTTCAAAAAGTTGTTAATATTTTGGATCACCAAGAATTGATGAATAATAACAATGACTACTTCACTTGTGAAACAGAACATATAGATGGGACAGACAGCTCCATAAAAAGAAACAAAAAATTGGATTGGTTAAAGGAAGATATTGGTCCTACAGAAAATGATGAAACAATTTGCCGAATTTTAATGAACTCCAAGTGTCTTACAGAGGGAATTGATGTTCCAAGCCTTGACGCTGTGATGTTTCTGCATCCCAGAAAATCCCAAGTGGATGTCGTGCAAGCTGTGGGTCGAATAATGAGAAAACAAGAGGGCAAAAAATACGGATATGTGATTTTACCGGTGGTGATACCTTCTGGAAAATCCCCTGAAGAGGCTTTGGATGACAATCAAACTTATAAGGTTGTCTGGCAGGTGCTAAACGCCTTAAGATCCCATGACTCAAGCTTTAATGCCATAGTGAATAATCTGGAGTTGAACAAAAACAAACCCGCCAAAATAAAAGTTATAGGGGTGGGCTATGGAAGTGAAGCAGAGGAAAAAGAAATTGAGGAAAAAACCGATACGCAAATCCGCCTGAACCTGCAACAGAGCATTGAGGAAATAGAAGAAAAAGTTTACGCCAAAATTGTGGAAAAATGTGGTGATAGAATTTATGAAGAAAAATGGACCAAAGAAATTGAAAAAGCCTGTAAAACCATCTCCACCCGGATAAAAAGCCTCTTAAAAACAAAACCCGCAATCAATAAGGAATTTCAAGACTACCACAAAGGGCTTAAAGGTTGCATCAACGAAGACATAACAGAAGAACAAGCTATCTCTATGCTTTCGGAGCATCTTATCACAAGACCCGCGTTTGATAAAATTTTTGAGAATTACCAGTTTTCTGAAAACAATCCTATTTCCAAAACTATGAAAAAGGTTTTGTCTCGTTTAGATGAATACGGCTTTGGAAATGAATTAAAAGATCTTGAACAATTTTATCAAGGGATAAGTCGCCGGCTGGACGGAATTGACAACAGTGCCTCCAGACAAAAAGTCATTAAAGAACTTTACGAAAACTTTATCAAGACCGCCTTCCCCAAGACAGCAGAAAAACTGGGTGTGGCCTACACCCCTGTTGAGATTGTAGACTTTATACTAAAATCCGCAAATGAAATTTTAAAAGACGAATTTAAAGGCAAAAAATTAACCGATGAAGGAGTACATGTCATAGACCCTTTTGTGGGAACAGGTACTTTTTTAAATCGGCTGATTCAGATGAACCCAATGATAGAGAAAAAAGATCTGCCTCGGAAGTTTAAAAATGAACTTCACGCAAATGATATTCTGCTTTTGCCCTATTATGTGGCATCCATTAACATTGAAGAGGCATATCACAGCAGAATGAAGAACAGCCAATACACACCTTTTCCAAAAATAACATTGTCGGATATTTTTAACCGAAAAGAAAAAAACGAACAGCAACTTTCTTTTTCTTCGTACTTCCAAGAAAACAACAAGAGAATAAAAGAGCAACAAGCCGTCGACCTGCAAGTCATTATAGGAAATCCCCCTTACTCCGCCGGCCAAAAATCAGAAAATGACGCCAACAAAAACACTATTTATCCAAAACTTCATAAAAGGATTGAAGAGACTTATGTCAAAGAATCAACATCTTCAAATAAAAATGCTCTTTATGATTCTTATATCAAGGCCATTCGCTGGGCCACAGATGAGATTAAAAACAAAGGCGGGATTATTGGCTTTGTCCACAATGCCTCCCTTGTAAGTGGGAGAAGCATTGCCGGACTTAGGAAATCCCTTGTGAAAGAGTTTGATTCCATTTATTGCATTAACTTAAGAGGAAACCAAAGAACAAAAGGAGAATTATCAAGAAAAGAAGGAGGCAAAGTGTTTGGAGGCAGTTCCCGAACACCCATCGTCATCACTTTCCTTGTGAAAAATCCTGACAAAAAAAGAGAAAAAACAACAATCAAATATCTTGATATTGGAGACTACTTAAGCCGTGAAGAAAAACTTGAAACGATCAAAAACTTTGGCTGTATTAAAGGTGTTGGCGAAAATTGGCAAACTATCACCCCAGACAAATACGGAGATTGGCTTAATCAACGAGACGACTCTTTTTATCAGCTTATGCCTATGGGGGATAAAAAATCCAGCAATCAAAATGCTATTTTTGATTTATATAGCTGTGGAGTGGCCACCAGCAGAGATGCTTGGGTGTATAATTTTGATAAAAACCAAGTGAAGGATAATATGAAAAATATGATACAATTTTATAATCAAGAAATGGATCGATTAAAAGATAAGGCACTCAATAAAAAAAACATTGATAATTTTATCAATCGGGATGAGAAGAAAATTTCTTGGAGTGACACCTTAAAAAGACATTTCATAGCAAGGAGGACAAGTCAATTTCAAGATATAAAAATTAGAAAATCAAATTACAGACCTTTTACAAAAAACTATTTGTATTTTGATAATATTTTAAATGAACGTCATTATCTACAACTAAAAATTTTTCCAAAACAGACAACACAAAACAAAGTGATTTGCGTAAGTGGAGTTGGAGAAAAGACTTTTTCAGTCTTAATGACAGATGTTGTACCTTGTGGAGACTTTTTGAGTAAGACACAATGCTTCCCGCTTTTCCGCTTTGATGATAATTCTGAAAGCTCTCAAAAAAGCCTTTTGAAAAAAGAAAGCAACCCCTCCTACAGCATTACCGACAACGCACTTAACCGCTTTAAAAACCATTACAAACACCTTAGCCAAATCAACGCTGTTTCTGCATTTCAAGCCCGTTCAACACCTAATGTTATAGGACAAAGTGTTGCTATTCAGAACCAACTCCAAACAGAAAATCAAACCCTTGAACAAATACAAAATAAAAATATTGCTATTCAGAACCAACCTCAAACAGAAATTCACACTCTTGACCAGATAGCAAACCAAGCTCTTGAACAAACACAAAATAAAAATGTTACTGCTCAAAACCAACCTCAGATAGAAAAGCAAACCCTTGAAAAAACTTACACCAGAGAACCTGATCAGCTCAACCAACACCAAACAAAAATTCAAACCCTTGAACAAGCAAAAAATAAAGAACCATATAAGATTCCCAGTGAAAAAAGAAGAACCCCGGACTCCATCACAAAAGAAGATATCTTTTATTATATCTACGCCCTGCTTCATTCAGAGGACTATCGTAAAAAATTCCAATCCAACTTAGATAAAGACCTTCCCCGTATTCCCCTTGTCCCGGAATTTTGGAAGTTTTCATATACAGGACGAAAACTAGCTGATCTTCATTTAAATTATGAAAACCAACCTTTTCCTAAAAATGTGAAAGTCTTAAAAGACGGCCAAGAAATAAATATATTTCAAAACAAAGAATACTCACTTCAAAAGGATTTAACACCAGAACATTTGAAAGTCCGCAAAATGAAAATTAATAAAAAAGACAAATCCAAAATCCAATTTAATGATCATATCACCATTTCCAACATACCACCTGAAGCTTGGGAATATAAAATCAACGGCTGGCCAGCTATAAAATGGATTGTGGGAAGATACCAATACAAAAAAGACAAAAAAACAGACTTGATAAACGATCCCAACACTTACTCAGAAGACCCGGCATACATCTTAAAATTACTCCTCAGTATAATAACAGTTTCTTTAAAAACAAAACAGCTCGTCCAAAAACTCCCCACCATTGACTTTAAAAACCTCACCAACCCCACCGACACAGCAAAAACCCCTATAGACACAGACGAACCCCCCACCGAAACAGACGAAACCTCTACAGAAAAAGTCGCATAAAAACAAAACAGCTCGTCCAAAAACTCCCCACCATTGACTTTAAAAACCTCCCCACCACTACCAATAAAGCCAGCTAATGACCCATGAAAAAACCTTTTTAAAAAAATCAGTGATAATAATACTTTATTATCTACTCACTCGTGAAAAACCCTTAGTGTTTCAATTATCACACTCTTTTTTCATGTAACTTCCCAAGGGAAGTCATTCCCGTGAAAACGGGAATCCAGAAAACCACATACTTTTTCACGGAGAACTACTTACTCACCCGTAAAAAACCCTTAGTGTTTCAATTATCACACCCCTCTTTCATGTAACTTCCCAAGGGAAGTCATTCCCGTGAAAACGGGAATCCAGAAAACCACATACTTTTTCACGGGCCACTATTTAGATGCACACGGGGCAAAACGCATGCCCAAAGTGCTGAGGTATTGGTAAACAGCACTCCACCACTAAACATACTTTTTCATGGAGAACTACTTGGAATCAAGAGCTGTTTTTCAGTTTTTTGATCTCCTCTTCAGAAAGACCGGTCATCTCAGCAATAAAAGAAAGCTTTAATTTGCTTTTTAGCATATTAAGTACCACTTCCTGTCGGCCTTCCTGACGACCTTCCTGTCGGCCTTCTTGACGGCCTTCCTGTCGGCCTTTTTGTATGCCTTCTCTTAGACCTTTCTGCATGCCTTCTTGTATGCCTACTAATTTAATCTCTTCTCTTATGTCCATATAACCTCCTCTTTTTAATAAACTTCTTTCTATTGCCAAATGCTCAACTCTTTTCCATAATTCAACACTCACTCCACCCGCTGACTTCAAATAATCCACTGCACTTAATATCAAATTCTCTCGCTTTCCCGAAAAAACTGAAAACGCAGACACAAACTCCAACAACTCCGGCACACTCTTCTTTAAAAACCATATCTTGCTTAACAATGCTAATGCTCCACGGCTTTGAATGTTTGGATCCTTTAAAGCTTTTTGAACTTGTGGATCATGGGTGTCCAGCAACTTTAACTTGTAATCTAACATACTTTTACGAAAGGAAACAGGAATTTTATTAAAAAACGGTCCAAAAATGGCTTCCTGAGATGAGTTGGTTTGAAAGAAAAAACTTTACATATCAGAGTAACTATTTCTAAAAAATGTTGGTTATCTCAACCTTATTACTGATATTTTCTTTAACAATATCATGGAATGTTTTAGTTTCTAAAAAACTATCAATATGTTTTTTTGCATATTCCTTGTTTTTTTCCTCTGAACCAGATCTTATGTAAATAAATGCTCCGGCTACAACAATACCTCGGAGCTGAAAGCTAGTTTTAACCGTTTTTTTACTCATATTTGTTTTTCTGAATTTATTTCTTGACTTTTACCCCCCCCCGTTAGTCTTGAAGTATCCCGATTAAATGGGAGTTTTTTCAAAATTTAAAAGGAGGTTTTTAATGAAACTGATGAAATTTGTAATAGTGACAACTTTTATTTTTAGTTGGGGAGAGGCTTTTGCTGTTAGATCACGAATTTCTCACTTCAATCATGGTACAGAATGTTTAAGTAACCCGGGTTCGATTTATAGTTATGAAGATGGAGAAGTAGTGGAAGCAGAAGGAGAATGTGAAGTCAGTAAAACTTGTAGACCTCCATATAGCAATGAAGAAGGATCAGTTAAATGTATGTGTGGTGCTAATTTTCAAGCTGAAGAAGCAGGTACTGAAGAAGCAGGTGATCTTAACCCAAGACCACAAGGAAATCAAGGAAATCAAGGAAATCAATTAAACACTTTCTTTTTTGAAGAGGCAGTGGAGTTTGGTTCTGAGTGGAATTCAGTGAATGAGGCGGCAAAAGCTATTTGTTTTTATAAACTAGATAAAAAGATAAGAAGATATGAGGAAAAATTAGCCACTGAGGAAAAATTAGCCACAGAAGAACAACAAGAGTTAAGACCTCTAACTTTAAAAAGTCAATGTAGCTCTCTAAGTGTTTGCTTTATAAGTCATAATGAAAAAGCAGATAAAAACAACACCGCACAGACGCCAGATAATAATTGAACATGAAAAAGCTTTTAGCACCCTCCTTAACCTTGAGGTGAGAAGGAAAAAATTATGAAAATAAAACTGCTCTTTTATTATATAAGTCTTATCTTTTTATTCTTTATGTTTTCTGCTTGCGATGGTTCAAGTAGTGAAGAAAGTGGAGAAAGTAGTAATGGGAAAGACCGACCAGTAATAACTATAGACAAAAAAGAAGAAGTGGTAGCTACAATTAAGGAAGCAAAAGAAGTGGTGACTCAAGGAGCTTCGATAACCCTGCTCTGTGAGTGTGGAGAAAGTACCATTAGAGGACAGGGTGAAACCGAAAGCAAAGCCAGAGAATCCGCTCAAAAAAAATGTACAAGCTTGGCAGAAAGTAGTTCCCCTTCTACTATCAGTAATTGTGAGTCACCTCCTAACCTAACTTAGAGATTTTAAAGTAGGGAATAAAATAATGTCTCTGATACTGCGTTGATTGGCCAGCAGAAGAATTAAACGCTCTACACCTAAACCCACTCCTCCCGTGGGTGGCATGCCTATATCAATAGCACGCGCAAAATCATGATCCATAGGATGCGCTGACTCTTTCACTTTTCTTTGTTGCTCCTGCTCTTTCAGTCTTTTTCTTTGATCCACCGGATCGTTTAGCTCCGTATAGGCGTTGCCTAGCTCTAGGCCCGCAACAAAAGGTTCAAAGCGCTCCACTAAATCTTTTTTTCTTCGGTGCTCTTTAGTTAAAGGAGAGGTATCTTTTGGAAAATCCACAATAAACACAGGATCCCATATTTGTTTTTCCACTGTAAGTTCAAAGGCTTCCATAACCATAGCTCCCCGCGCTGTCTCCTTTTCAAAATCTGATCCCAAAGATTTTATTTTATCAAACAATTCTCTGTCGCTCATTTTTTCCACAGAAAAACCAGCCTGTTGTTTAATACCCTCCATCACACTGATTCTTTTCCAGGGAGGAGTAAAGTCCAAAAACCTATCTTGGTATTTAAACTTTAAACTGCCCTTCACACTTTTCACTACATGACAAACCAATTCTTCAAATTGTTTCATCTGATCCAAATAATCCGTATAAGTTTCGTAATATTCCAACATCATAAACTCAGGATTGTGAGAACGATCAATGCCTTCATTTCTGAAATTTTTCCCCAGTTCATAAACTTTTTCAAAGCCTCCTATAATCAAGCGCTTTAAATACAGCTCAGGGGAAATTTTTAAGTATAAATTACAATCCAGAGTGCGATGATGTGTGGAAAAAGGTTCAGCCTCTGCTCCACCATAAAGAGGCTGGAGAATGGGGGTGTCCACTTCTAAAAACCCCCGCTTATCCATAAAGGCACGAATTTCCTTTATAACTTTTGAGCGGATGAGAAAAACTTTTTTGGAATCAGGATTCATAATCAAATCCAAATACCTTCGGCGATATTTTAATTCCGTATCCTCCACACCATGATATTTTTCAGGAAGAGGTTCTATACTTTTACATAAAATTTGAAATTCCTTACAGCGCAAAGTCAGCTCACCTTTTTTAGTGCGAAACAAAGTCCCCTGCACCCCTACAATATCCCCAATATCCACTAAAGAAAAAAACTGATCAGACTGCTTGTCCAACTCTTGAATTTTAAGATAACACTGTAGGTTGCCTTCCTGATCTTGAATATTGAAAAATGCCACTTTGCCCATACTTCTTTTAAGCATTAACCGGCCTGCCACCTGTATTTTTTCCTCTGTAGGGGTAGATTCTCCAGATTTTAAATGCGCATATTGTGTTTGAATTTGAGCACTGACATGAGTGCGCTTAAAATTATGAGGATAAGGGTTAAGATTTTTTTCCAAAAGCAGTGTTAATTTTCTTTTTTTCTCCTCTCTTAAAACATTGTCTTTTTTTTCCATACTCATTTTTTACTTCTTTCACTTTAAAATAATACCCCGTGAAAAAGGTGTTTTATAAAACTAACAAGCCAAGTTGTTGGCTTTTCAGTCCCGTGAAAACGGGAATCTTGCTGGGTTTTAAAGAGATTTGCCATATTTTTTCCTTAAGCAAATATACTTTTTCACGGACCACTAAAATAATCAAGAGCTAATCATCTTCTTATGTCACCTTTCCTTTGTTTTCAACAGTTATTTTCTTTCCTTCATTAAACAAGAGAGGATAAACCTCAACATTAGTGATAAAACCTGCTAAAAATCCATTATTAGCTCTTATTCGAGAATATATATGTATAAAAATTGGAAAAAAGCCAATCTAGATAGACCTTTTCCTTCTAAGTTGGTATAGTTTATAATATGGAAATAATGGTATCTTAGTATGATACAATCTTTATAGGAGTACAGATATGGAAATAACTTTAAATGTTACTTTGATAACCGCGTTAATTGCATTGCTCTTGACTGGTGGTATCTTTTTGTTTGCTTTTCAGGCATTCCTTTTGAAAGGTGTCCAAGCTATGCTGGACGCAAAAACAGAACCCTTAAAAGAAAACCAAATTCGTATAGAAAAAGAACTTGAGCAATTTAAAAAAGAAGTAAATATAAAACTGGATAAGCTTTTGAATAAGTAAATGTCACTCAAAGTACAGATATGGAAATAACTTTAAATGTTACTTTGATAACCGCGTTAATTGCATTGCTCTTGACTGGTGGTATCTTTTTGTTTGCTTTTCAGGCATTCCTTTTGAAAGGTGTCCATGCCATGCTGGACGCAAAAACAGAACCCTTAAAAGAAAACCAAATTCGTATAGAAAAAGAACTTGAGCAGTTTAAAAAAGAAATAAAAGAAGTAAACATAAAACTGGATAAACTTTTGAGTAAGTAAATATCACTCAAACACTTTTATAAATATTCATTATTTCCCTAAGTAAACTTACTGCCTCATCAAAAGGTCGTTTAAAAGCATTTCGTCCAACAATACTACCGAAAGCACCCCCCTTGGCCAATTCCCTGATTTCCTGAATAAACATTTCTTTCTCTTTAGCCGGACCACCACTGAAAATCACTATTCTTTTTCCGTTAAAAGCGGATTGAATCACATAACGAACACGATCGGAAAGCGTGTTTATAGCTTTATCTTTCAATATATTTTTAATGGAATCATTTTCAATATAATCTGAAGGAGGTTTTATTTTAACAATATGAGCACCCAGCTGAGTGGCAATATGAGCGGCATACGCCACAACATCCAAAGCGGTTTCCCCTTGCTTGCTCACTCCCTTTCCTCTTGGATAAGACCAAATAATCACCACTAATCCGTACTTTCGCGCCTGTTCAGACACCCGTGCTATTTCCTCATACATCAGCTTTCTTTGATCACTTCCCGGATAAATGGTAAAACCCACAGCAGAGCAACCAAGCTCTAAAGCGGATTCCACTGAAGAGGTTAACGCTGGAACAGGCCCGGCGGAGTCTTTGTAAAGATTGTCTGAATGGTTAACTTTCAGGATGAGAGGTATTTCTCCCGCAAATTCTCTTGTACCGGCTCGTAAAAAACCAAGAGGCGCGGCATAAGCATTACAGCCAGAAGAAATAGCCAACTTGAAATGATAACTAGGATCATAACCATTTTCATTTTCTGAAAAACTGAGAATAGGACCATGTTCAAACCCTTGATCTACGGGTAAAATAACCACTTTGCCTGTTCCACCCAAATAACCATGATTTAAAATCCGACTCAGATTATTTATTACTCCTAGATTTTCTGACTCATAAAAACTGAGTATCTTCTTTACTTGGTCAGTCACACAACACTCCCTTTGAAAAAACAATAATGTAGTGGTCCGTGAAAAACCCCTGCTAAAACCGGTTACTTACCTGTTAAAGAGAAAGCTCCCTCTTGGAAACTGAAAGCCAAGTTATTGGCTTTCAGTCCCTTGCAGGCGGGAATCCAGGGAAATAACATACTTTTTCACGGGCCACTAATGTAAAACTATTGGAAACTGAAATCAAGAGGATTCACTAATTCTACAAGCACCGCATATTTTCTGTACGGGCCACTAGGTAAACCTGATAACACATTATTATTATTGGATTTTTTATCAAACCCCCGAAAAATAATTACAAAATTTTACAACAAAACTCTTGTTTTCTTGCAAAATTGAAGAATGTAAAAAACTTATTGCTCATACCCCACATTGAGTCGAGTTCGGCTTTGAGCACCCACGATTGAAAGACGCTGGCTCGGAAAACACAAAATCTCTGCAAAAACTTTACTCTCCACCACAACTGAAAGACGTAGGTGGAAAGCACACATGTTTGAGACTGAGCAGTGAGGTATGAGAAAGCTAGCTGGCACACATAAGGACTTTTTCACAAACTACAAACTTAAAAAACCAAAAAATCAATTTGAAAAATAAAATAAATAAAGTTATTATCATAAACATGGAAAAAGCACAAAAAATAACAGTCTTCGCAGAACCAACACCCAACCCTCATTCCTTGAAATTTACCATCAACAAAAATATTGTCGAAGAAATCTGGGAAACAGAAGATATAACCAAAGCCGGAAGGTCACCTTTGGCTCAAAAAATATTGGGATTCCCTTGGGCTTCAAAAGTCTTTATCGGTTCCAACTTTATAACTATCACCAAAGAAGACTGGGTGGAATGGGAAACATTAACTGAACCTCTATCCCAAATGATTCAAGAGCATATAGAAAGCGGACAAACGGTTTTGTTGGCACCTCCCTCGGAATCCATAAATAAAAATGATGATTCTGCTCCACTAGATTCTGCTCCATTGGATTCCGCAACAGTTCAAAAAATCAAACACATTTTGCAAACAGAAATTCAACCAGCGGTAGCGATGGATGGAGGTTTTATTGCCTTTGCCGGCTATAAAAACGGCACTGTATTTTTAAAAATGCAAGGGGCTTGCTCTGGTTGTCCTAGTTCTTCTGTCACTCTTAAACAGGGAATAGAAACTCATCTCAAAAATCAAATATCGGAAGTCCAACAAGTAGTGGCTTTATAGAGCTTCTTCTCAGGATTTTTACCTGTTTAACTCATTTTTGGGCAAAATGAAAAAAAGAAGTGATGACACTAGCAAAGCAGGGTTTAAGTCGAGAGTGCTCTATCTCCACTGACTCCCCTACCCCACATGCTGGATTGGCCACTATAGAAAACGCACTCACCTTTGCCTTGGAATAGTAAAGTGCCATTACTTCCCACACAGTAGACATTCCCACCACATCCGCTCCCCATTTGGTGAATAAACGCACTTCCGCCGGGGTTTCAAACTGAGGACCCAGCACAGCAATATAAACACCTGACTTTACACTTAGATTTTGTCTCTTCATTTCTTTTACAATATCAGTCGTTATTTCAGCATTATAAGCTTTCTCCATATCCAGAAAATAAAAACTCTTTGGCTCCTGCTTTGAAAGACCCACAAGTGGGCTTTTCCCGGTAAAATTAATATGATCTGCAATAGCCACAACAGAACCGGGAACCAGTTCTTTCTTTAGCCCACCGGAAATATTGGAAAGCACAAAATAATCCGTTCCCGCTTCACGGGGCCCTATTACTGTTTGTGCCACTTCCCAAGCTGACAAACCCTCATACCCATGTAATCTGCCCAGCTGAAAACATATACTTTTATTTTTTTCCTTATGATAAAAATATTCATAGCAACCTGAATGAGAAGGTGCAGATACTGAGTTTAACCTAGGGATTTCAGAAAAAATCACCTGCCCCCGCTTTTCCCATGCAGGAAACAAAGAACTAACAGCATTTAATTCTGAACCCAACAAAGAACCCAATACAAAATGAATTTGAGGCACGGGAATACCAAACTTCTCATATTTTTTCTGAAAAATTTTATTCATATCTTTTTGCATTTTTTTCCACTCTCTTTCTTTTATCGTTTTCCAACTTCCATATAACAAAATGTTCTATCCTTTCCTTTTTCCTCACGAGGAGCTTGTTTAATCCGACAAAGTGACAGGTTCACAGGGGAGTTTCAGTTTTTGATTGTTTTTTGTCGTAATAGTGAGAGAGTGAAAATCCTCGGCAATTTCAAAAACCTGTTCATTCCCTTTTAGAACCTTGGATTCATCTTCTTTGGAAAAAGATCGGATTAAACCTTCGTGGTAAATAAAGCGCCATACGGAATCCCTATCCAAAGAATTTTTATCAAACCGGTGAATGGAATAACGGCGTTTTTCCTTTTCATCCAAAAAGCTTAAGCTTCGGCTGGTGATGTTTTTAGTGGAATCATGGCCTAAAGGGTTATAGGAAATTAAATGATATACCCACCCCTCACTTTCACACCGCACGGCCCATTTTTGTATGCCAAAACGGAAAAGCTTTGGATAATTATCTTGTTCGTATATTGTCATCATGATCAAAGCGATAATCCCACCGATCACAGCTATAGCAGATATAAGATATTCTTTGGCTTTTCTGCTCATCAAATTTTACCCCTTCATATTCTTTAGTCAGTTATCTGTGAAAAGCTGATAACATATTATTATCACTTGATTTTTTATAATTTATTTGGAGAATAATTGCAAGGTTTTACAGTAAAATCTTTGTTTTCCTGCAAAAAACTGATAGAATGAAAAAGAGGTGTTAAATTGAATATTCAAATTAAAGAGTTCAGCGGGCCATTAGATCTGCTCCTCCAGCTTATTCGCCGGGAGGAAATGGACATTTTCGATATAGATATTCATAAAATCACCGAGCAGTATTTGACCTTTATTGAACAAAATTCCATTACGGATCTAGATTCTGCCGGGGATTTTATAAGAATGGCTGCTTTACTGATTTACATTAAATCTAAAAGCTTATTTCCTTCTGAAGAATCAGAAAATTCTGAAGTGGAAAATAAAGAGGTTCTTCAAGGTGCGCTCACGCGAAGTTTGCTGAAAATACAAGCTGTGCAAAGCCTTTCTAATCAATTTAACCAATGTTCTTTGTTGGGCAGAGATGTATGGTCATCGGGAATAACAGAACACGATAAAGAATGCTTTTTCCCGCTTTCAGAACCTGTGCTAGATCGGATAAAACAACAACCTCTTCTAAGGCTTTTGCGTACTCATTTCCGGGTATTTCAAAAGGACGCCTCTGTCTCTGATCGATTTTCTGGATTGTTTCAAGACCCTTTTCCTTTTTTATCAGATTGTATTCATGCCATTCATCATCGTTTAATTGTCGGGGCTGAATTAAAAATGAGTTCCCTTACTAACAGGAAAGAAGGGAATCATCTGCCTCAAACTCTTATTGCTTTTCTAGCTCTTTTAGAGCTGAGTCGCTTGGGAGTTGTATCTCTTGCTCAAAATAAAGACTTCACGGATATTGATGTTTCTGTAAAAAGACAGTTTAATGATAAAGACTTTCACTCTATTCAAAAGCTGGAAGTGGAACACAGAAAGCAAAAAACAAAAAGTGAAAGACCGGAAGATTCTCACAGTCTACATTTTTGAGGAATGCTTTGGTAATACTCGATCTTGAGGCGAGACAGAACCTTGATACCCATTTTGTCTTTAGTGTCTGAACTTTACACAGCTCTTTGTTTCACTTTGAAACACTTTTCATCACCAATCTCTAAACACTTATCAATCAAATATAAAAATATACAACTATTTCAATCACTTGTAAAAACCTCTCCCCTTTTCTTGCACTTTATTTATACATAAACCAAAAAACAAAGGAGAAAAAAATGAACTTCATAAATTGCCCAAACTGTGGAAACAAAATCAAAAAAACCGGAAACACTTTGCACTGTCAGTGTGGATGGCATAAATCCCTCAACCAAACAAAAGAAAGACAAATCCAAAATAAAATCGCAAAAAACATCTTTATCGCTGGACTCACTTTGATGGGTTTTGTGGTTTATGTTGGAAACTGGGGATCCGCTTCCCTGACCATTATGCCTCTTAAAGCCAGACAATGGACAGGAACACTCAATGAAAAGTCTTTTAAAAAACTGACTTCTCTTTGTCTTCAGCTTAAAAAATACAACTGCACGGAAAACGCGCACAGGTCTTTTTTTCGCTCTTCAAACGACATGAAAATACTTGCAAAACTCGGAGAGTTTCAATACCGCAGAAACAGACTGGAATCAGCCAGCAAAACTTACAAAGAGTATTTTACTAAAAAAGGTTCCAGTGTAAAGGCCTCTTACAATTACGCCCGTATTCTGGAAAAACAAGGACAAGTAGAATTTGCTCTTTCTTACTACAAATATGCTTTAAACGCTAGCCCCAACACTGTGCAGATTACTGTTATGCGTGCTTACATTAATCTGTTGGTGAAATCCGGCCAAGTGAATAAAGCCAGAAAGGAATTAGTAAAATTTAAACCTATCCTGAAAAGATCTGGTTCTTTGGTTCAGCAAGAGTACGAACGGTGGCAAAAACAAACCATTTAATCGGTCGCTCTTAACAACTTAAAACCTACCACTCAACAACAACACCATTAAGCCTCTTCCCAAAAAGAAGAGGCTTTTTTATTTGATTCCCTCTGATAGATTTTCATTCTCAGTGATATATAACCAACCCCCGGTTGCTTATGATTCCCTTAAAACGAAAAAGCCCGTCTGAGATTAAAACAGGCTTCTTCTAACCAAAGGAAGTTATGAAAATTAAGAGAATTTAGAAAAATTTTACTAGAGGTGCTTCAACAACAACAAAACCACTTACACCCTGTGCTTCTAAATATTCCACTTGGTATGGTCTAACTTTCGCCCCGGTAAAATCTGCACCGCTCAAGTCCATTTCTTTAAAAATCGCTTCGTACAAAATTGCATTTGTAAAATTCGCATTGTTCACATTTGAATTTTGCAATCTCATATTAAACAAATCCGCATTGGTAAAATCTGCACCGCTCAAATCTGCATTTACAAATCTTGCTCTAGGTAACTCCGCATCAGTTAAATTTGCACCGGACAAATTTGCCTCTTCAAAATTTGAATCTATAGCCTGTATATTTGACATATTAGCACCGGACAAATCTGCCTTATAAAAAGTAGAAAAATTCAAAATCGCACCGCTCAAATCCTTTTCACGCAAATCTGCACCGCTCAAATCACACCTAAATGGAACATCTGTCTTATATCTATATTCATCAAAATAATTATTAATACCACATGAATAATTAGTTTTATATCTCTTCCGATCGGCTTGCGAGCCCCTAACACTAGTAGTAAAACCAGTAAGAAATGTAAAAAGTCTCGATATGAATCCTTGATTATCTAAGTAATTACTGCTTACGCTATTAAGCTTTCGAATCTTGTACGCGTCCGGTTCTGTCGGCAGGCGCAGTTTAGCACCTTGTAAAGTGGGGCTTTTTCTATACAAATCTATTCTTGCACCTTCATTTCTCCGGTCTTCTTCTGTACCATGATCACCAGCTGATAATTCTCTCTTAGTGATTCCAGCCCCTCCTACAAAAAACAAGACAGCCGACAATAAAAAACCAAAACCAAAGCCAATTAATACATTTTTATTCATTATCTTTTTCATAAAATACTCCTTTTAAAATCTCATTTAATCGAGATACCTCCAGACTAACGGGGGGGGGTAAAAGTCAAGTATTTAAGGATTTTCACCTCGGATTTTAAAACTGAAGTCTTGTAATGTTCTTGACCCCAAAAATTTAGATACCACGGAAGTGGATCACCATTTTTTCTCTGACCAAAATTACATAAAAAGACAGTTTTTAAGTTATTGAATCACTGACTTGTTTTCTGGGTGGAAGTCAGATCAAATGGTTACAGGGTAAAAATATATATATTTGACTTTATGGCCTATTTCATTCATCATCCAAGGAGTTATGGAAAGTAATTTAACAAAACAACAGATCAATCATCTGACAGAAAGTGGCTTTACAGTCGAACAGGCAGAGGCTATTGTTCGAACCATAGAACAAAGAGCTATCAATAAAAAAGATCTGGAGCTTTTGAAAAAAGATTTAAAGCTTTGGACTTTAGGGGTTGTAATAAGTGGATTCGTTTTATTTGCAGGCTTTATAAGTTATCTGGATAGCAAAACCAACGCACGGCTGGACAATATGGAATCTCAAACCAGCTCACGCCTTGACAACATAGAATCCCGATTCAACGAAAGATTTAATAAAATAGACGAAAGATTTAACAGAATAGAAGCAGACATAAAAACTTTATTACTGCTGAACTCTCCAAATTCACATAAGATAAAAGCAGATAAAAACAAATCAGAAGGTATTAAAAAATAACCACTAAAAAAAATATTTCAATGAAAATTTTTACAGGCAACGCCAATCCAAAATTTGCAAAAAAAGTGGCGAACCACTTAAATATCCCTTTGGGAGATTGTGAGATTTCTCGCTTCGCAGATGGCGAAGTGCGAGTGTCTATCAAAGAAAATGTACGTGGTTCTGATGTGTTTATCATACAAAGCACCTGCGCACCAGTAAACGAAAACTACATGGAACTCTTTATCCTGATGGATGCCATGAAAAGAGCTTCTGCTCAGGAAATTACTCTAGTCATGCCCTATTACGGTTATGCTCGTCAGGATCGAAAAGCTGAACCTCGCGCACCTATATCCGCCAAATGTGTAGCGGATCTTTGTCAAACTGCAGGAGCCAAAAGGCTACTGACGATAGATTTGCACGCTCCTCAAATTCAGGGTTTTTTCAATGGCCCAGTAGATAATTTATTTGCTTTTCCGGTTATGGCCAAAACATGGTTGGAAAAAAAAAGAGATTTGAAAAATGTCGTATGTGTCAGTCCCGATGCTGGAGCAGTGGAAAGAGCAAGCTCTTTTGCAAAAATAATTAAAAGTCCCATAGCCATTATAGATAAAAGACGAACTAAACCAAATTCTGCTGATGCTTTCCATGTTATTGGTGATATAAAGGATAAAACGGCTCTTATTATAGATGATATGATTGACACTGCCGGTACTCTCTCCACCGGTGTTGAGCGTCTTATTCAACATGGAGCAAAGGAAGTGTACGCTATAGCCACCCATGCTGTTTTTTCCCATCCGGCCTTACACAGGATTAAAAACAGCCCCTTAAAAGAAGTTTGGATAACAGATACTATACCTTGGAAATTGGTAAAACCAACAACCGACTGGATAAACCCATCCAAAAAAAACAGTAAAGATACCACTCCGAAAAAACATACTGAAAGTGAGACAGAAAACCTTCCAGAGAAAGAAAATCAGAATTTAACACAAAAAATACATTGTGTTTCTGTCGCTCCTCTCGTAGCTAAAGCCATGCAAAGGATTCACTCCAAAGGTTCTGTAAGTACTCTATTTTCTTGATGAATAATGGTGTCGCTTGTCCATTTTTTCAGGATCGATCCATTTGAAAATTTTAAAACAAAGACAAACATTTTTTAATTTGCTTGCTTTTTGTAAAGCTTGATCACGGAGACTTGATACGATTAAGCTCTTTTTCAATAAAGGTCCATATCCATTCCAGCTCCTCGTTACTGACACAATAGGGTGGTAAAATATACACAATATTGCCAAGCGGACGCAGGAATATCCCTTCTTGCATAGCTCTTCCTGTCAGCTCTTCAGCAAAATGAGAGCTGTACCCTCTGTGTGGCAGGCGAAATTCAAGTGCAGATACAGTGCCACAAACTCTCGCATCCAACAGATTTTTATGATCTTTAATGGTGTTTACTTTTTTTTGATGAAAAGTTTCTATTCTGCGCCATTCTTTTTTCCACTTGACTTGATTTATAGTTTTAACATTCGCCAGTGTGGCAGAACATGATATGGGATTGCCTGTAAAACTGTGTCCATGAAAAAACATTTGTTTTTTTTCATCGGATAAAAAACTATCGTAAATTTCTTTATTGGCTACTGTCAAAGCCAAAGGCAAAATGCCACCAGTGAGTCCTTTGGAGAGACATAAAAGATCCGGCACAATACCCAGTTTTTGAAAGGCAAACAGCTCTCCTGTTCTTCCAAACCCTGTCATAACTTCATCAAATATAAGATAAAGTCCCTTTTTTTTACTGATAGCACAAATTTCCTCAAGAGCTTTTTTAGGCCACATAATCATGCCACCAGCTCCCTGAATAAACGGCTCGATTATAACACCTGCCAAAGTATAGTGATATTTTTTTACCTTTTCTTCAAAGTCAGAAACATACGCTGAAATAGGATCACTGGACCGAACACCTTGGTTTGCTCTAATAACAGAAAATAACATTTTCTTATAGGGGTGTGTAAAAAGATTTCTTCCACTTACACTCATTGCACCAACTGTGTCTCCGTGATAGGAGTTTTTAAAAGAAATAAATTTGTTTCTCTGTGATGATGTTCCAGATTTTTTTTGTTTCCAGCTTTGCATAGCCATTTTAAGTGCGGACTCTACGGCTGTAGAACCATTGTCAGAAAAAAACAGATAAGGCAGTTCTTTTGGTAAAATTTTTTGCATTTCCTTCAGGAGTTTTTTTGCAGGAGCATGACTGAAGTTTGCGAACAAAACCTGATCCATTTGCTCTGCCTGTTTTTGCACAGCAGAAACGATGGAAGGTTCGCAGTGCCCTAAGGTGATAACCCACCAAGAGGAAATAGCATCAATGACAGAGTGTCCATTTTTAAGGTAAATGCGACTCCCTTTAGCGGATTGAGCTTCAGGCAAAAAATTAATTTTCTTCATCTGAGTATAAGGAAGCCAGATTTTTTTATCTTGAGAGGATGTTTTCATAATTTACTTTTTATCTTAAAAAATTGATTCAAACAGGCTATAAAATAGCTTATCGGTCCTCTTGGTTTCAAACTTTAGAGTAAAACCTTGACTTTAAAATAAAATTATAATATAAGAAAAGAGTTTTTTAAAATCGCAGGGAAGCGCAATAAAGTAAGGTTTTGAATGAAATGTCTTCTTTAGCGGTTTTTATTCTTATTTTTTTATTATCTGCCTGCACTTCTGGTAAAAAAAATTCAGATCAACTCTTAACTGAATATTGTTTTTCAGGAATAACTATTGGTGAGTTGGAAATTCCTACACTTCCAAAAATGTCAGAAGAGAAAATAAAACAGGAGTGTTCCAAGTTAAGTGAGCAATTTGTAAATTTGCAGGATCGTATGAGTCAAAAATGGCTGACTTTTTCACTCCCCTTTGATTCCCACCAAAATCCACCAAAACTATCCGCTCAAAGAAAACAACCTACTCAAGAAAAACAACAATTAACTCAACAGGGTTCTTTTGCTCAAATTACCATTCAAATGGATCAAGAAGCTGAAAGTATCATTGAAAGTTCTTTTCTCTTAAATGGTTTAAGTGAGACAAAAAAAGGGAAGCTTGTTCAGCAAGTTTTATTCATACTGGAAGAAGAAAGCCAGAAAAACGCTTTAGCTTCTTTCAATAATCTTATTACTGCAGACTTTAACAAGGTTAAAAATGATATAGCCTCTTTAAGCCAATCTCTGGATCAATTATTTGTCCGAGAAACAGAAAATATTGATATGCGTGCTCTTTATCATGCAGACCCTCGTGGTCTTTATGTGGAAAATGTGCGAGATGTTGCCAAGTCTGCTTTAAGGACGCAATATGACCGAAGCCAGCTTAGTTTTTTAAATGATGAAAAATTATCCGCCCCTAAAGAACCACCTTATGAGTTTCAGTCGCCAGCAGGCGAATTTTTGGAAAAAACCAAAAAATTGTATGAAAAATTGCGTACCTCCAACCCTTACCATGAGCAAGGGATAAGAGCTAGGGAGATAGGCTTGTCGGCAGTGGAGACAGCCGATGAAGAGTATTCAGCGGGAAATGAGCTAGAGGCGGAGTTGGCCTATCAGATAGGTGAAGGAATGGCCGACATTGTTCTGGGTGTTCTTCCTGTTGTGGGCCTTGGAAAAGATGTATATGAAGCTTTTACAGGTAGGCATCTTCTCACAGGCAGATCTCTTACAGCTTTCGAAAGATCTATGTCGGTAATGGGCATTGCGCTTTCCAGTTTAAGCGGTGGAGTAGTGAGTTCCAGTGCAATTAAGCAGTCTTTAAAAACAACAGACAAAGTTTTAAGCCAGATCAACAAAAAGCTTTTGGCTAAAAATCTTCGAGCTATGAGTGATTCCCGTTTAGCAAAGATAGTGAAGGAGTCCCCTGCTGTTTTCTTTAAAGCTATGGAGGATATAGGTTTAAGGACAAGGCAGGAGATAAAAATAGGACTTAAGTTTTTAGGCCGTGCTTTTTCACGAGAAAACCCTGCAAAAGGGGAAGTAGAGCGGGGTTTGCGTTTAGCTGGGAAGTCTGGTGTGGAAGATTATACAAAGGCTTTGGACGATTTAGCTTCTTCAGGTGTGAAATTACCAGTATCAGGAGAGGAGTTTTTGGCAAGGCAGATGCGCTTTGCGCGAGAGTTGGGAAAGGACGCAGTTCCAAATTCTGCAGAATTGGTAAGAGTGGGTGATACTTATGCTTTAGTTTACAAAAACATGGATGAAGTTCAACCTGTTTTAGTACAAGATGAAGTATGGAGAGGAGTAAGGAAGTCTGGTTACAGTAGTCGGTCAGGGCGTATTTTTTCCAACCAACAGGAGGATTTGTTTAAGTTTCGCCCTAATGCTTCATACCTCAGCCGGCGGTATTCCATTCCCGGGGAAGAAGCCATTTACACTTCTTTAAGTCGCAAAACTGCTATCAGGGAGATAACTGCTGGTTTTAAAGGTAAGCGAATCACAAATCAACAAGTGGAAGATTTGTTTCATATTGGTTCTAAAAACATCGAATTGGACAAGGTCCTAGATTTAACAGACCCAAATGTTTTAAAACAACTCAGCAAGAACAGCGACAGTCCCTTAACAAAAAAAGCTATTGCGACAGAATTGACAAATGTCACACCTAATGCTTATGAAGCGACTCATATCTTGGGTCATATAGCAAAAAGAAAAGGCTTTAAGGCGATTAAAGCTCCTTCTGCCCCTACCCTTACAGAAGGTGGAGAAAATATCATAAGTTTTATGGAACTTAAATAATGAAGCTACAAAAATTTGTAAATATTTTAGATCAGGACTGCATAGTGGCAAGTGACTTTTTTGAAAAACATGGGAGATATATTTTCGAAAACGATAAGCTTTTATTGGCTTTAATTAAGGAAAAATGGAGTAGAAAAAAATTTCTCAAACTATTTGCTCTGGGATGGATTGTAGCTATAGATGTAGGTTCTCCACACTCTGGAGAAAAAAGACACTTTATTAATATTTTGCCGGTTTATGTATATCTTAGAGAGTACATTAGTAGTTGTTGCGCCTTTTTCGGAAATAAACGCATTCCCTGGGAGGAATGGGAGGACTTGGCAAAAGAGCAGGTGGAGTTACTGGAGATATTGATAAAAGAAAACAAACTGGAGCAATTTGCAGACGACAAACGTTACCATGACTTTTGTGACAAATATGATCAAAGAGAAGAAGATTTGGTTAAAAAGGGGTATCACCAGCTTTGGGACGGAGAATATATATAAACAACAAATTCAGGAGCAGTGGAGTCTAAAAAGTGGCTGAGCAAATATTGCAAACTTTAAACCCACCTCCTGTCATATCAGTCTTGAGCGGTGTATCCTTGCACTTATTTGATCTTAAAATGGGACAGAACCTGCCTCGAAGGCCGGCTAAGTGCTTAAAAAAAAGAGTTTTTTCTATTCAGAACAGGAGTGACAGGCAAGTCCATCCACCCACGAAAATATGGATTTTGAAAGCCCAAAAAAAAATTAGGATTTACTGATCAGGTTATGGTATAAATAATTTGAATCAGTCGAGCGAGAAAAACTTTGCAGAAATACTGCTTGTAGTTAACAACAAAGTGTTAACTGATTAACTGGAGATTTTAAAGAAACAATGTCATTAATATTAGTAAAATGTTCTATAGTGTTGACGACACGGAATTATTTGCCACCCGTAAACCATGAATTTTTAGAAAATAAAAAAATTATTCCTGAAAATTTTGAAAAAAAAGGCAACTCCATTAGCACACCAGTTTTCAGCCAAATAAATTACACTAACGGGTTTAATATAACAACTGAACCGGATAGAACAATTTTTCAGTTTTCAGGTTCCAATATTATTGAACAAGAAAAAAATCTAAATCTTTTAAAAGATATATCATCTAAATATGTTAAAATATTTGAATATATTAAATATCAAGCTATTGGCATTAATTTTGACTTTATAAATGAAGTAAAATATGACTCTATTATGGAAAAAATTGTAAAACTGGAAAGTACTCACTTAAGTTTTGAAAATAACAAGGGAACAATACATAATATCGAGTTATCTTATTCTGTCAAAGGAAAAAAGTTTAATGTTACAATCAGAAGATTGGAAAAAAAGCCAGCAGTAGAACACAGTTCTCAAACAGCTAAACCAGATTTTGTTCCTCTTTTTCACATAAACATACATTATCCGGGCGAGTATGCTGATAATAAAGAAACCATTATCGAAGAATTGCCCAAAAATTACAATCAAGCAAAACAATTTATAGGAATGTTTCAATGAAATGGAAATTTTGGAGAAAGCAATCATCTGTTTTGGAACAAGTATCTAAGGAAGATTTTAATCCCTTTTATTCCTCTTTGGAAAAGCTTGCGCTTAACTTAAAGATATTGGATCAGCTGGACATTAATACAGGTGCTTTCATAAGTTCCATCAGAACAAGTCCTTATTATTTTTCAAAAAACACCAATTTATATGACTCACCATTTGATGACAATACTAAGTACGCACTGGCTGAAAAAACTATACCTGAAAAGCAGATATGGAACTTATTATCTTATACTGAGGAACAGCATTACCTTGACAGTATGAAATCTAAAAAAGAAAATCATGCCTTTATAAAAGAGAAGGACAAGTCACACCACGATACAATACAAAGTACACTGGAAACACAAAAAGTAATACAACAGGAAGTAATAATTAAAAATCAAAGTAACATATTAAGAAACTTACATAGAATTATAAACCACTTAGAAGAAGAATGTAAACAAGAAGGGTTTGACACTTTTTCCGAAACAGCTAGAGAAAACACCCAGCAAATTTTAAATGAAGTTTATGTAGAATTTCCAGACTATGATTATGATATATACCCTACAGAAAATCAAGAAATTGCTATTGACTTAACTCCTCAACCCGGAAGAGGCATACTTATACTTTGTGATTCCAAAGGCAGTGTGGCATATTTTTCCACTTTAGATGGCAAAAACAGCCACTTTCGTTGTGACAATATTGAAGATTTTCTTTCTAATAACTTGTTATGGAAAGTGTTACACAAATTGGATGACAAAAATCAGCTGAATCAATTTGAAAAATTTTCTTCAAAAAACACTCTCTTGGAATTAAAAACACCAAAACCTTTAAACTGGGAAAAAGTCAATTACATTTCCCATAAAGAGGACAGATATATACAAAATGCGTAAAGATATTTATGACGATGACTTTTTAGGCAGAGCTGTGTTTTCCAATGGACAAATAAGCCGTGATGGAAACAAAGTAAGACATCGTGCTTTTTTAGAAAGAGAAAACAACCCTATTTCTGTAGATCGGTTTGGTTTTTGCTCTGTAAAAAAACTAATTCACATTCAGGATAAAAATGCAGAAATACGATCAAAAAAATCAAATACAAACCGATCTTTTTATGGTTGGGCAAAAATCAAGGCCTTATTAGCCCGAAAAAATAACAGAACAATACAAGCAACATCCACTCCAGATAACCCATACCATGCCGACATTCGTTTGCCTGCAAGAATAAAAAGAGACGATCAAATTACCCATGCAAAGGAGTTGGCCTCTTATGCACAATGGACTCCCAAAAAACTCTAAAATAAAGCAAAATTTATTGGGTATAGAAATTAATCCTGATTATGTGAAAATTGCTGAAAATAATATAAAATCTTCAAAAGAAACTAAAATACACGACAAATACTTTGTATCTGTTTATCTTGGGTATATTAGAACTATAAGAAGTAAAGATTATGCAGAGATGCTGGAAAATAACAACCTGTTCCAGCTCCCTGACAAAAAAAACAAAAAGCAACTCTGGTCCATAGATCCAAAAATCATTAACTCTTTTTCCTACACCATGAAACAACCTTTTTCACGGAGGATTATGATAATAACTTATTGCATCGTTAGGATCAGAAAAAACTTAAGAAAAATTTTTCTTTTGATTTTAAAAATTATGGAATTTATTATATTATTTCTAATAATTGATTTTTCGGTTTTTGGAAAAATTTTTGGCTACCCCATAAGAATCAGTAGAAAGGTTTTTTAATTATGCCTATTAAAAAAGACATCAAAAAAGTGGTGATTTTAGGAAGTGGACCTATTGTTATTGGCCAAGCCTGTGAGTTTGACTACTCAGGCACTCAAGCCTGTAAAGCTTTAATGGAAAAAGGACTTGAAGTTATACTGATTAACTCCAATCCAGCCACTATTATGACAGACCCAGAAATTGCCACCCGCGTTTATATTGAACCTTTAAAAGTGGAATTTGTGGAACATATTTTAAAGCAGGAAAAACCATCGGCCATTATACCCACGCTAGGTGGTCAGACAGCCCTCAATTTGGCTTTGGAGCTGGACAAGAGAAAAATGTTAAAAAAAATGAATATTCAGCTTTTAGGAGCTGATCCCGTAGTGATCCGCAGAGCGGAAAACAGAGAGGGATTTAGGCAATTACTAAAAAAAGTGGGGGCTCGTTACCCAGAAAGCACTTTGGTAAAAAACTTTAAACAGGGCGTAAAAGTGGCAGAGGAGCTTTCTTTCCCTCTCGTCCTAAGGCCCAATTACACTTTGGGTGGTGCAGGAAGTGGTGTGGCTAACTCTCTGGAAGAATATGAAAGAAAACTGATCTCCGCGTTAAAAGAAAGCCCTTCTTCAGAGGTACTGGTGGAAAAAAGCCTTTTGGGGTGGAAAGAGTTTGAATTGGAAGTAATGCGGGATAAATCCGGCACTTTTGTTGTTGTATGCTCTGTCGAAAACATAGATCCTTGTGGTGTACACACAGGGGACAGCTGTTCTGTTTCTCCCCAGCAGACTCTTTCTGACAGAGAATATCAGGCCATGCGAGATGAGGCGCAAAAAATTATTTCCGCTGTAGGAGTGGAAACAGGCGGAGCCAATATTCAGTTTGCTGTCCACCCAGAAACCCGTGAAAGACTGGTCATAGAAATGAACCCCAGAGTCAGTCGCTCATCTGCTCTGGCCAGCAAGGCCACAGGATTTCCGATTGCCAAAATTGCCTCCCTTGTGGCAGTGGGTTTAACTATGGACGAAATTAAAAACGATATTACAGGAAACACTCCTTCATGTTATGAACCAGCTTTGGATTATGTGGTCGTAAAAATACCGCGCTTTGATTTTGAAAAGTTTGAAGGATCAAAAGATGTTTTAAATACCCAGATGAAAAGCGTGGGAGAAGTTATGGGCATTGGCAGAACTTTCTTGGAAGCTTTTATGAAAGCTGTAATGTCTTTGGAGAAGAATCAAGAACTTCTGAAAGGAATGAGTTTTTCCGAAAAGCAGATGGCTTATCCTAACAGCCAAAGAATATATGCTTTATTGGAAGCTTTAAGGCGAGGAAAAACAATTAACAAAATTTATGAATGGACTCAGATTGATCCCTGGTTTTTGGATCAATTTTATCGCCTTATCAAGTTTGAAAAAAAGGTTAAAAAGACAATAAAAAAACTCCTGCCGGAAACAGTATTTTTATCCAAACGCATGGGGATTCCTGATTTTTTATTGGCTCATTGGTTTAATAAAAAAGAAAAGGAGATTAGAAAATTCCGATGGAAGCACAACATTGTTCCCTCTTTTTATCAAGTGGATACCTGCGCAGGGGAATTTGCTTCTGAAACCCCTTATTATTATTCCACTTATTGGGGAGCGGGACGAACCCGAAAAAAGCTCAAACCCATTAAGAAAAAAGTGGTGATTTTAGGAAGTGGACCAAACCGTATAGGTCAGGGGATTGAGTTTGACTATTCCTGTGTTCGCAGTGTCAAAAAATTGAAGGAGCTGGGGTATAAAACAGTGATGATAAACTCCAACCCTGAGACAGTTTCCACAGATTATGACACTTCTGATCAGCTGTTTTTTGAGCCTTTAACAACAGAACACACAATGGAGGTGTTGCAGTTCGTTCAACCCACCGGATTTTGTGCTCAAATGGGAGGGCAGACTCCAATCAGCTTAGCAGGTACTTTAGTGGAGGGAGGGTTTTCCCTTATCGGTTCTCCCATAAAAAGTATTGACCTTGCTGAAGACCGGCTTCGTTTTTCCTCTCTTTGCTCCAGCATGGGATTTAGAACTCCAAAAGCCGGAACAGTGACGCGGGTGGAGGATGCCTTCAAAGTCGTGAAAGCCATTGGATACCCCGTGATATGTCGCCCAAGTTATGTGTTGGGAGGGCGTCGAATGGAAATTATTGAAAATCAGGATGAACTCATAAAATATTTTCATCGGTATCAGCCTTTTATATCTTCTGAAAAACCTTGCCTGATAGATCAGTTTTTGGAAAACTCTTTGGAAGTGGATGTGGATCTGGTTTGTGGTCCTGATTGGGCAATAATAGGGGGAATTGTTGAACATATTGAAAACGCGGGAGTGCATAGTGGTGACAGTATGGGAGTTGTTCCACCACAGAGGTTAAAACAGGAAGTTTGTGAAAAACTGGAACAACTTTCTGTTGAAATGGCTCGTCATTTAAAAATTTCCGGGTTTTTGAATCTTCAGCTGGCGATCAAAAATGACGAAATTTATATTTTGGAAGCCAACCCCAGAAGCTCCCGCAGTGTGCCATTTTTATCCAAAGCCACTGGTATTCCTCTTGTGGATTTGGCAATTTTAGCCATGTTGGGTTGGCCAAAGGCAAAAATTCAGACAGATAAATATAACTGGAGAGCGCAAAAAATGGTATCAGTAAAAGGAGTGGTTTTTCCGTTTAAAAAATTTGAAGATGTGGACTCCATTTTAGGGCCAGAGATGAAATCCATTGGTGAAGTAATGGGGCGTGGTGCCAACTATTCTTCAGCTATTTTAAAAGCTCTTTACTCCTCTCAGCTAAATTTGCCAAAAAGCGGTGAGGTTTTTCTCTCTTTAAGAGATAAAGATAAAGAAGAGCTATTGCCAACAGCCTTGAAGTTACGGGAAATGGGTTATACTTTATCTGCAACAGGAGGAACTTGGGAATTTCTTAAATCTCATAAAGTAGACTGTTTAAAAGTGAAAAAAGTGCGTGAAGGTCGGCCACACTGTGTGGATCGTATTCGCTCCGGTCAGGTGGCTTTTGTGATTAATACCACTTCCGGGAGGCGATCCATAGAAATCAGCTTTAGTATTCGCCGAAGCTGTCTGGAATATGGCGTCCCGTGTATTACGGAAAGTGAGGCAGCTAAAGCGGTGGTTTTTGCGTTGCGTGAAACACAAAAAAAAAGCTTTTCTGTTCAGCCTCTGCCCTTCATGACAAACTGAAGTTTCTGGAGGATGTATGTCTGTTTTGCAAGTCAAAAATCTGAAAAAAAGTTTTAAGGAAGGACTTTTTTCCCTTGAGAAAGAGCTTGAAAAAGGAATTAAATCCACTGAGAAAAAAGTATTGGAGCAAATTGATTTTTCCATTTTCAAGGCAGTGACTACTGGATTTTTAGGCAGAAATGGTTCAGGAAAAACAACAACTTTAAAATGTATTTTGGGGTTGATTCCTTTTGATTCCGGTGAAGTGTTTTTTTTTGATAACAAACCTTTATCCAAATCTGTATTGAAAAGGGTTGGTTTTCTCCCGGAACAGCCTTATTTCCATGATTATTTAACCGGTGAGGAGCTTTTAATTTTTTACGGACGGCTTTCCACTTCCATGAAGCTCACTGATTTGAAAGACAAAGCCAGAAGTTTATTAAAAAAGCTGGATATATATGACGCAAAGGATCGAAAAATAAGGACTTACTCCAAAGGTATGTTGCAAAAAGTGGGAATTGCGCAGGCACTTATTCATAGCCCTGAGTTTGTCATTTTGGATGAACCTATGGCTGGTTTAGATCCAGACAGTCGCTTGTATGTTGGAGACTTGATACAGGACATGGCCAAACAAGGTACAACAATTTTTTTTAGCTCACACCTTTTACATGATGTGGAAAAGCTCTGTCAGAATTTAGTGGTTTTAAAAAAGGGCAAGGTGGCTTATTCCGGTTCTGTACAGGATTTATTGGATCGCATCAAAGGCCGGCGACAAATTATTTACACGAAAAAAGAACAGAAGCACACTGTTTTTGTGGAAAGCCTCATGGATTGCCAACAGGAGATTGACCGATTGAGAAAAAATTCCTGTAATATTTTGGATGTTAAGTTGGATAAAAAAAGTTTGGAACAGGCTTTCTCTGAAATCATCGAAAAAGGACTTTGAAAATGAAAAATATCCTCTTTATTGCGTTAAACACAGTAAAGGAAATCCAGAGACATAAAATTTTATATGCTCTAGCCAGCATGGTAATATTTATTATAGCAACAGGGTTTGTTTTAGGTCCTTTAAGCTTGAATGAGCAGGTTCGTCTGAGTATTAACTTTGCCTTTACTTCCTGTCATATTGGTCTTATTCTCATCTCTGTTTATTTTGCAAGCGGTTTAATTTCTCATGAAATCGAAAAGAGAACAGCCATCACTTTGTTTGTAAAACCTATTTCCAGATTACAGTTTATTATTGGCAAGTTTTTTGGTTTGTCTATTATTTTGCTTTTGGTTTTGGTTTTTTTAACTTTATTTGTGTTAACTGTACATTGGATTTACAGCCATTCTGTGAGTTCTCTATTGTTCATCGCCTTATGGGGAATATTTTTAGAAGCTTTAATCCTTTTGACAGTGGCTTTTTTCTTTAGCAACTTTTCTTCTTCTTTTTCTGTGTTGATATATTCTGTTTTGGTTTTTATCATTGGTCACTCGGCAAATGGCATTATGTTTCTTCTTAGTAAAACCAATGAAAATCAAATATTTAAAGTTACTGTTGATGTTGTAACCCGAGCTTTGCCAAATTTTGAAAAACTTAATTGGCGCGCTCATGCCTTATACCACGATCCTTTGGTAAAAGGAGAGCTACTTTTTTCCTCTTTGTACGCTGTTTCTTGGGTGGTTTTCCTCTTGCTTGTTACAAGCATTTTATTTGAAAGGAAGCGAATTGCCTGATTGGTTCTCCTTTTCCTTTCATTGGAATTTTTATTTATTTATTGTTTTAGGGATTGTTTTTGGTCGTGTGGGGGCGATTTTAACAGAAATTTTCTCCAATATTGAAAAAGGAGACACAAAAGGAGGTTTTTTTTCTTTTTGCCTAAAGTGTCAAAATGACTGGGGATGGTTGCCTTGTTCTTGGGTCGCCAAGAAAATTAAACGGGAAAAACCGCCTTTTCGTCCTTTTGCCATCGAACTATTAATGGCAGTTTTGTTTGTTTTGCTATTATATTTTGTGGGATGGAAATATGTTTTGTTGGAATACCTGCTTTTTACCTTTGCCCTCGTGGTTGCCAGTGCCGTGGATTTGGAACAGATGATTTTGCCGGACTCCCTCACCTTATCAGGTATTTTTCTGGGTTTAACAGGAGCACTTCTGAACCCGGAAGCTGGGCGTGAATTTTGGCCAGCTTTGAGCGGAATGTTGATGGGAGGTGGTTTTTTGTGGTTTATAGCAATTTTTTATTACGCCCTTCGTAAAGAAGAAGGATTAGGAGGGGGGGACATTAAGTTATTAGCCTGGATTGGAGCTGTTTTGACCTGGAAAGCCATACCATTCGTTATTTTGCTTTCCTGCTTTATGGGTTTATTTGCCGGTATTGTTATAATGTTTCAATCTAAGAATTATCTCAGACAAACAATACCTTTTGGGCCTTATTTAGCCTTTTCAGCGATTGCGTATATTTTTTGGGGGGAAGAGCTGTCTCGTATGTATTTGTCTGTTTTTTTTATGCGCTAAGTAAATTCTCCCATGAAAACACAGTGCAGTTGACTTTTCTTAAGACTTTGGTTTTAATTTAATATACACTTCAGGGAAGGAAACAGTGAAACACTTATTACTCAATAAGTTGAGACCAAAACCAAAAAGGATAGTTACATTGGATGTAGGTAGCCATACAGCAAAACTAGCTGACTTTTCCATAAAAAAAAAATCCATTCCGGTTTTGGAAAATTTTGCCACTTTGTCCATTCCAGATAACTGTATGGAACAAGGCGATTTAATCAATGCAGAACCTCTTAAGGATATTCTCCCTGAATTTATTTCTCAACATACAAAAGGAGTAATTTCCGATATATATGTTTCAATGAGTGGTCGATCCATTATTGTTAAAAAAATGGAAATACTGCAATCAGAAGAAAAGCTCATGGATACCTTCGTACATGAAGAGATCAAACAAAATTTTCCGTTCGATATAAATGAAATAAATTATAATTATATGCCAATCTCCAATTACATGACAACTAATAAGAATAAAGTGAATATTTTACTGATAGCTGTAAAAGAAGAAAGCGTTGAAAAAATCAATCAAATGATTGAAAACATGGGGTACAAATGTAAGGTCATTGATATGTGTGCCTTCGCACTGTCTAATTGTATCAAATTTATAGAACCGGAAATCAGTAAAAAAGATGAAAATACCTTGATTTTGGATATAGGAAAATCAGGAACAATGTTTACTGTGTTGAGACGTGGCGATTTAATCTTTTCCCGCTATATACTGGTTGGCAGTGATTTTTATACTGTATATTTGATGAAAGAAATGGGGATAGAATATCAGGAAGCAGAATCTTTAAAAATAAGTTGGTGTGCCGGAGATGAAGCACCTCCTGAGGTAAGTCATTTAATAGAGACCAGTGTGCATTATTTTTGTGATGAAATTTTTGTGGGATGTGAATACTTTAAAAATCAGTTTCCTGAAGAAGAATTTTCACGAATTTATGTAACAGGTGGAGGAGGAAAGATAGCCAACCTTATAACAACTATAGAGAAGAAATTTAATCTGCCCGTGCACCTGCTGAATCCCTTTGATGGGATACAGATCAATGAATCCCTGGAGACTGCTGTGAATGATATCAAATATTTCACGCCAGCTTGTGTAGGAACTTGTTTAAGAGGGTTAAGTTAGATGAAATTTGATCTGAGAAAAACCAAAGCTTCGACTGTTGTCGATGAAATGGACCAAGATGATATTTTTCTATACGATGATAAAAAATCCAGCATACCGGGTTTTTTAGAAAATATAGAGATTGACTCAAAAAAGATTATTGGTTTTTTTATCAGATTGGCACTTTGTGGAGTAGGTACCTTGATTTTAATCCGTTATGAAAAAAACAATATGGCAAAACTTGCCATGCAAAGAACAATGGCAAATACAGAGTTGAGTAAACTAAAAAGTCAAAAAGACAATGTGAAGAAAGAAGTGGATGGTTTCGGACATATGCTCAAAAAATCAGAAGAATTTGATAACAAATTGGAGGTTATGCAAACTATTGTGGATAATCGATTATCCGCTTTAACAGGTTTGGATCATATACAAAATGCAATTCCTGAGGAAGTATGGTTACGAAGAGTAAGGTTTGAAAATAATCGTTTCACGCTCACAGGACTAAGTATTAATACCACACAAATTCAGAATTTTATGAAGGAATTGGAAAAAACAAACTTATTTTCACAAGTTAATTTGGAAAAAGCGGGGGAGGATGCAAGCAGTAAATCCAACAAAAGGAGATATTTCACTATATTAAGTGTGTTAAAACATAAACAAAAATAGGGAGTAAATAAAATATGTTGTGGTTGAAAGTGTTTTCTCAGTTAAGTGTAGGAATGATAATTATCTTAAGTACTGGATTAGCAGGCTTATATTATATTACCAAATTTGATGATGGAGGGTCCATTAAAAATGAAATTAGTGAATTGGACAAACAACAAAATGTTGTTAAAAAAGAGATCGAAGACTTGAAAGCAGAGCTGAAAAGTCTTAATGAATTAGATAAAGCCATGAGTCTCATGGGCGGTGAAATTAATAAATTCCTTCAATTTATTCCAAATGAAATGACATCAACAATGATATTGAATCATTTAAATCAACAAGCCAAAGTGGCAGGAGTGGATTTACCCGATATTGTGACTCATAGTAATACTGAAAAAAAGGAATTTTATGAAAAATTAAAAGTAAGTGTAACAGTGACAGGTTTATTTACGCAAGTGCTTATATTTATGTCCAAGTTGACAAGTCTAAGTGAAATAATTACTGTAGAGAGATTCACAATGGAGACTATGGGTGGGCAAAAAGCATCATATACTGCCGGTTTAAATGAAATAAAAATGCAAATGGATATTTATGGTTATCGTTATACTTCTGCTATTATAGAAGACAACAATCAGGAAGCGGGAAAATGAGAAGACTTTTTGAGATTTTTCTTTATTTGAATGTAGGTATTGGATCTTTATTTTTTGTGATATGGTTTTTTACCACTTTTTCTTTTTTTCCAAATGTATCTGCAAAAGGAGACCCTTCTGGACCTGCCACTGGCTTGGCTGACTCCACACCTCCTTCTGCGGGGGATGGTGGTTCTCCTCGTCCTGCTGGTCCTGCTACTGGCTTAGCTGACTCCACACCTCCTTCTGCGGGGGATGGTTCTGCCCGTCCACCAGCTGGTCCTGCTAATGCGCCAACACCTCCTTCTGCGGGAGATGATGGTTCTGCCCGTCCACCGGCTTCGGTTGGTCCTGCTAATGCGCCAACACCTCCTTCTGCGGGGGATGGTGGTTCTGCCCGTCCGGCTGATCGTCCTGCTACTGGCTTAGCTGACTCCACACCTCCTTCTGTACCTTCTTCTGTTCAGCGTCAAGGTGCTTCCATTTCAGGCGACGGTACAGATAACAATGTTATTCCCCCTCCACCAGAGATTCCATCTGCCAACACGGATGAAATGTTGCAAGAAAACATGGAGCAACAACCTCAATCGAACCAAGCAATTGATTCAAAAACAGCTAAGGATTTACAGAATATCAATCAAAAAGTCGCGAATATATACAGGCTTTTAAGCGATTATCAATATGATAGCGTTGATAGAAGAGACCCTTTTAATCCTTATCAAGTGGAAGAACAAAAAGTAGTGGAAGGAGTAATGGAAGAGAATGTGTTGCCAGATTATCCGACAGGGAAGTACGCATTAACTGACATTACATTAGTGGGAATTAAATGGAATTCCAAAATAGGAGCTTCAAAAGCCTTGTTTAAAACAGATGAAGGAATTTATCAATTACAAAAGAATGACAGAATTGGAAGAAACAGAGGTGTTATTTATCAAGTAAGAGAAGATGGAGTTATTATTCTTGAACCTAGAGTGATAGGTACAATAGATAAGAAAGGAAAGTCTTACACTCCTTTTTTTATGCCAATAGGAGAACAACATAACCTAGAAAATCGAGGAGAGTATGTTTCTTCTTCTGTGTCATCATCTCCACCTCCTCCTGCTTCACCACCTCCTCCTACTTCACCTCCATCCTCCCCTTCTGCTCCTCTAAAGAAATCTGCTGATAAAAATAGTGGCCCGTGAAAAATGGTGTTTATATATTATATGTGTCGTGGCTGAAAGACGCGTGTGTGAAAAACACGTATGTTTTCACCTAAGCGGTGCAGTATTGGTAAGAGTACTTGTTGTCCACTAAACGAATTTATTCCTGATCGACTAAGTCCATCTCGCTCAAATCCGCTTTCGAGGAAAGAAAAAACATTTATTCAGGATGGGATAGATTATATTCCTCGGATTATTCTACCACGGTTTACTGGTCCGTCTTCTCTGCCACCAGCACCAACGGCACTTCCGTCATCATCATCATCACCACCACCACCAGCTCCGCTGAAGTCATAGTTAGTGCCAGTGCCACCATAGAGTGTTTGCTGGATTTGTGCTTGAAGACGCCATACTTCTTGTTGCAGGCTACTTACAGCTTGTTGCTTTTGCATATAATTATTCATTTGTGACATTCTCCAGGACATTAAAGCTTGTTGATATGACATATAAGATTGTTGGCCCATGCCCATCATATTACCCATGCCCATCATATTACCCATGCCCATCATATTACCCATGCCAGGCATTCCCATATTCATTATGCCACCCATGCCCATCATATTACCCATGCCCATCATATTACCCATGCCAGGCATTCCCATATTCATTATACCGCCCATCATCGCACCGCCCATCATCGCGCCCATGCCCATCATACCAATCATGTTACCCATGCCCATCATCATGTTACCCATGCCTATCATGTTGCCCATGCCCATCATCGCACCGCCCATCATCGCACCCATGCCCATCATACCAATCATGTTACCCATGCCCATCATCGCGCCCATGCTAGGCATACCGCCAAACATTTGCATTTGTTGCATTTGTTGCATTTGCATTTGTGCCATAAAGGGGTTACTAAACAGTCCACCTCCGCCGTGCATAGTGGGGGAGCAGGCCAAAGATGAGGAACTGCCAAACAGTCCACCACCATAAAGCCCCTTCATAATAAAAGGGTATGCAAGGCCCATAGCAAGGCCAGGTTGAGCCGCAAAACCTTGTTGGTCTCTTAATTTATTTGCTTCTTTAACTCCATAATAACCCATAGCGGCCGCACCGACTGTGCCAACCACATTGCCCAGGACTTCCCAACCGGAAGGGGCAGGGTCTACAATCTCTTTGAATCTTGTAAGTCGTCTTTCCCAACAATTATCACAATTATCTGCTTCTGTGCCATATAGTCTAGCCTCTTCTATCTCTTCATAAGTATCTTCTATACCTTCCAATCTACTTACAATATCATGTCTTTTCTTTTTCTCTTTCTCTAAGTCCTTATTATAATGTAAATGATTTTTTCTGGAAAAATAAGAGATTTATTTGAAAGATGAAAATAAACCCGCTTTTATCCTATTGTTGAGATAAAAAACTTCTAAAACCTCGACTATTGACTAACGAAAGTCATAAATATCAGAAAAAACAAATAGGTATATCCTTGACATTACTTTTTCCATATAGGATTCCCGCTTGTGAGGGAATGACCCGTATTAAGGGAACGCTGTGTAGTAGCAGGATATGTCTTTGGAGTAGAGCGCGAAACAGAGGTATGCTGAGAGCCGTATTTCTGCTGAACATTATTGGAAGACTGGACACTATTAAAATTAAGAGTTTTGTCTGTAGCAGTTTTTTTGTCAATATTCTCCAACAAGGCTAAAACAACTTTTCTTTTATCTATCTCATCCAAAGAATCCAATGTTTTGTTTATTTGTTCCAGAGCGAGGCCAAGTCGTTTTTCCAACTCAAATTGAGCACCTAGTTTTATGATTGTTTTTTTATTTTGCCCCTTATCAATAAAAGCTAACACAGATTTCCCCTTAAACTGAGGGTTAGCTATTTCCGCGCCTAATTCTATTTCTGTTTTAACTCGTTTTAAGGCAAACTCAAACATGGAATAACCCTGTCCATTCCAATAACGAGGGGAAGAACCAGTCAACACATCAGCAATGGTTTCCAAAAAATATTGTTTATGCCCGAAAGAAGGAAAGTTTAGTGCTCTTCCAACAAATCGATTGGTATTGGAGCTAAAGGGATAATTCTTTACCTGTGAAAGAATATTCTGAAAATTTTTAATTATACTGATTTGATTCAGGCTTTTATTCTGCCGATCTTTACCTACGGAAGAAACAGCCTCTAAAGTTACATTCTTTCTTTTATTCTGCAAGGTTTTACTTGCGGAATGGTTTAAACATTGCTCATTTATAAACGAGATAAAACTAGAAAGCTCTTTTTCCATCTTCAACAGCAAATTTCTATAAATTGCGTCAATTTCTTTTTTTGTTATTTTCAACTTTAATAAAATATCTTTTGTACCTTGAAGGTTTACTCTACCAACATTTGTTTTTTCAAAACAATAAGGAATCCCGGTAAAAAGCAGATGATCCGGCTGTTTAGAAGAGTCAATCTGAATAAGCAATTTTCTCCCCTCTTGAGACAAACCGGAAGAAAATTTTGTGGACTCAGGGATACCTCTTCTCCATTTTACTAAAGCAGAAATAACAGATCGCACAGACACACCATCAGCTTTAAATATTTTTCCCAGTCCATCCAAAAATTTTTGTTTTTTATTATCTATCGGAGTGTAGTGAATAGTAGTTTTTTTTGGATACTTCATTAAAAGATCATAATGATCTCCATCCAGATCTTTAACATAAGCGGAATCAAAATAATGGCTTACGGGTTGTTTAAAACATAAGTCTGCCAAGGAAATAAATACCGGAATCACACCTAAGCGCAAACCATACGGAGGAGATACCAGTATATCCAACAACATACTGGCACTAATGCCTTGAGGGTGTTGGGAGAGGATTTTTTTATACTCCTTAAAAAATTTATAATACTCTGACTTTGAAGAAACTTCATAAATATTTTTCACAGAATGGTATTTAAAACTGGAAAGTCTTAACATGGTATCTAAAATCACATAATCTGGCCCGTGGCCTTTAATCAAGCAAGTTATATCCCCCTTCGGTTTTTCTTTATAAAATCTTAAAGTGTCCAAAAATTTCTTTCGACCCAAAGTGATGCTTCCTGAAACACTGTGACGATTCATGTATTCTAGGTTAAAACTCACATATTTATTGTACTCTTTTGTAAAAAACGTACCCAAAAACCTTTCCAGATCTTTAAAGTGAGTTATTTCCTTTTGCTCTGAAAGCTCAGTCGGATATATAACATCTGCTGAAAGACCCATATAACCAATAAGTGGCTTTAAAAGCGAATCTATAGAAGAAAGTAATATTTCTTTATGACGATCCAGTTCTTTTTTTACCAACGAGCTGGCTGATAAAATCTCCTTATTGTTATATAGACAATCAACAGCGTTTAACTCTTCAATATCTTTTCTGCATTCTATAAATTGTTTTGGTAGTAAAAAAACAGTTAATGGAGATGAAATTTTCTGAATTTCCCTTCTTGCGTAAACTAGTTCATCATGACTAAAGGGGATTACATAAAATAATCTGCCATCTTCTCTGTAAAAATCAATGTTGTTTTTTTTGCTTAAATTTTTTAACTCTTCAACAGAAATAATTTCTGTTCTATAAAATCGAGTTATGGCGTTTTCAAAATTATATTTTTTAGGAGTAATAAAGTCTGTTTTAAAATATCTTTTTAAAACCTGCACAAGACTTTTCCCGGTAAGAGTGATATTTTTCAGTTTGGCTATTTCCTCGTCAATATCAACAGGAGAACCTTCCTGTAAAAGATATTGTTTTGTGTTTTTGTTATAGAAAATTACTTTTTTCTTTCTCAGATAAGTTAAGGATTTTTTAATATTTGTTCTTGAATAATCTTGGTTGAAACAAGATATAATAAAGGCTTCTGTCAAAGGTGCAAAGTGAGTGTCTTTAATAACAGAGCAAAGAGCCATAAGACTGATAATTTGTTTTGAAACTTCATCAGTTTTACTAACATATTTAAAAGCTTCTTCCACCATAAGTTGAATTTTATAAGTACCTCCTATACCAATATCTTTTCCGATAAGGGGTTGAAAATACTTATACAAATGATATGGCATAAGAAGTGTGATTTGTGTTTTTTCCTGTAAAAACCTTTTAAGAGAGTTATCTTCATCGCGAGTTAAAAAAGTGTAAAGGGTTCTTTCATTTTGAGCCACTTTTTTGGAGAGATGAGGCAAAAGAGCCAGAACACTTGGATGCAAAGGGAAACAATTAAGAATAATGGATTTTATGTTCTTTAAATCTATAAAACCTTCCAATGCGTCTTTGGAAAAATTTACCAGATATTTATTAATGTAAGTTTTATATTTTTCAGCTATAGAAGGATGAGTTTCTGAAATATTTTTTTCAAAAACAGCAGAAATCATTTTGTAATAATCCGCGCTTTTATCGTAAAAAGCAGATTCCTGAAATCGGCCTTCAACTTTCGCCCATTCCTGCTGAACATTAATAGGAAGCTGACTAGCATATTGAGAAACAGACAGGTGAGTAATAAGCATCAGGTGACATTGTGTTTCTCCTGAGCGATCGCAAAATTCCGCAAAGTTTTGCAAAAACTGAATGTTTAAATCTGTAGGACTGTGCAAAGCTTTTTCCAGATATTTCCCAAACTCATCATAAATAACAAATATGCCACTATAACCCTTTGTTTTTAAAGTGTTTAAACTGGCTTTGTAAAATTTCAAAGTGTCTTTGAAAACCCCTTTAAGAGACAGGCTATTTTCTGATAATGCTTTTTTTAAATTATGTTTAAATACTTCTTCAATTTCTCCTTCATATCCATTAATAAAAACCGGTAACAATTTTGTCTTTCTTGATTTTTGAAATTGATTAAAATCAATTTGCAATTTTTTATTGGCTTGGTTCATTAAATGGCCAATAAACTTCGGGTGTTTTTTGGAAAGTATTTGCGCAATTAGTAAAGCAAAGGTGGATTTTCCAAGTCCTGGAGAACCACTTAATACTCTCACCCGGTGTTTTGAGTTTGTTTCCAAGATAGAGGTAAAAACCTCTTTCAATCCTTCTTGAAACTTGGAAGACAGATAAATATCCTTTAGCCGACTGACATCCTTAAAATCCAACTCCAAATTTGTTGATCGATTGTAACTTTCAGATAATTGGATCCATTTCTCTGTATGTTTTTTCATAAAACTCCATATCTTTTTTATTCATACGCATTGGCTCTGGCTACACACACTAACACCGAATTGAAGAATAAAAAAAACTTTCTGGAATTATTGTTTTACAAATATTATTTTTATTCAAGTCCCGGTGCTTCATTTTCAAAATAAAAAGTCGTTTAAACTCCTGTTTTAAAGCCTCTCCCTAGGCTTTAATCCGGCGTGGGTTGATTTGCATAAAATTCAGAGTAGTGGTTTGGCTTTCTTGGACTAATAATCATAACTTATTCTATAACAACAAAACCACTTATACCTTGTGAAGTTAAATAAGTCGCCAAGGCCGAATCAACTTTCGTATTGGTAAAATTCGTCCCGTACAAATCCGCATCGCGCAAACTCGCTCGGTACAAATTCGCATCAGTCAAATTCGCACCTTGCAAATCTGCACGGCTTAAATCCGCATTCGCCAAATTCGCACCTTGAAAATTCGTCCCGTACAAATTCGCATCGCGCAAACTCGCTCGGTACAAATTCGCCTCAGTCAAATTCGCACCTTGAAAAATCACATGAAACAAATTCGCATCGGTCAAATTCACAGCTTGTAAATTCGCATCGGTCAAATTTGCTACATACAAATCCGCCTCAGTCAAATTCGCACCACTCAAATTAGCCAATATCAAATCCGCTCGGTATAAATTCGCATTCGTCAAATCTGCTCCACTCAAATTCGCCTTGTAAAAATATGCTCCTTCCAAATTCGCACCCTGAAAATTCGTCCCAGACAAATCAGCTTGACGCAAATCGCACTTATGATTTCCAGGCTTTTTTATATAATTTTGATAATTATGAATATGACAAAGATGTGTGTCTTTTCCATAACTCAAAAAACCAATGCTTAAAAATAGTAAAACAATTATAATTTTCATGATTTACTCCTTATTTACTGTTAATGATTGATAATACTCACAAATAAGATAAAAAAAAACAAGTGTAAAAAGTAACTGGTGAAATCTTTATACGATTTTACTCCGAGTCATCACCACAGTAGCGAGAAAACTTAATAAGCCTAGTCAATGACCAAATCGTAATATGTATGAAAGTCAATTCAAATTGTCACATTAGGATTGTAGTAAGGGGCAGTGGGTAATGGACACTGAACTATAACCCATATTGACAAATATATCAAAGACTCATATCTCTGTAATAATTAGTTAAAGCTTTTTTCAGCTGTTCTTTATCAGGTCGCAAAATAAGGTATCCACCCGTTCGTGAATAGTTGAGATATTTTGTTTTTTTAGAGCAGTTTTCCACAAGCTCATTCATTTCTTCCTCTGAAAAAAGAAAGATACGACCTGGGGAGTTTTCTTTAAATGTTATATCTTCCAGTTTTACAGCTTCAGGCTGGCTTAAGTCATTTTTCCAAAACACATAAAACATATAAGCAAACACATTTATATTAAAGTCACTCACATTTAACTTATTTCGTATAAAACTTTCTCCCCTTTTTTTAATCCATCCATACTTAGCAAAAGGTGAAGGGGTTTCTGTTTCAGGGGTTTTTCTTCCTGTGTATTCCACAACCTGATACATTCTTAATAAGCAATTCAAGTCCTTCTCTAAAGTGGCAGACTTAATTTTTTTATTTGTTTTAATGGAAATATAAGCAGCAAAAGCATTCTTAAGTGCTTCTTTGTCAAATTCCCTAGCAGAAAAATGATTAAAAAACCAGTACCATGTTGTTGCAAACTCTTTATTTGTGACCAGCAGATAATGAATTAAAAAAAGTGTACCATCTTGTTCAAAATAAGGATCTTTTGCCAAGATAGTTTTTGCTGTACCCGTAAGCTCGATGCCATTTTTGTTAATGACTATCAATTTTGTTGCTTTAAGCCAGTATCGTATGGAATCCACCATGTTTTTACCAACACCCAGCTTCTGTATAGCTTTTTCTGCGATTTTATAATTATTCGTATTCAAAAGTATCTGAGGAGACTTGTTTGTCCAATAAGTACCTTTATAAAGCCACTGATCTCTCAAATGAAAGCTCTGATGACCTCCGAATTGCATAAAATTCCTTCCTTTTGGGAAAACTCTTTTTATTCTCCCAAAAAGCACCAGAATAGTCACTATGCAACGCAACGATAAAAAAAATCGAGTGATTATAATGCTTTATCGTTTATTCAAGACCGACTGGCTTAGTCTACCACAATAAAACCACTTAAGCCTTGTGATTCCAAATACTCTGCCTGTTCTCTGGTGACTTGCGCCTCGGTTAAATTCGCCTTATACAAAAGTGCTCCGGTTAAATTCACATCGGTTAAATTCACCCTAGCAAAATTCGCTTCGGTTAAATTTACTCCTGCAAAATTCACCAAGTTCAAAACCATATCGCGCATATCAGCCCTAGAAAAATTTGCACCATATAAAACTGCACCACGTATATCCGCTTGGCGCAAATTCGCTCGGTGAAAATTTGCTCCAGTTAAATTTGCATCAGTAAAAATCACTCCTTGCAAATATGCCTCAATCAAATTCGCATCGGTCAAATTCACATTATCAAAACTCGCCCGGTATAAATTTGCCCTAGAAAAATTTGCACCACTCAAATCCACATTGTCAAATTTCGCAAAGATCAACTTGCAATTATGAATTCCTAGTTTATTTATATAGTCTGCATAATTATTAATATTACATTGATTTTCAACAGTTTCTTCTTGACCATAACTAGAAGCACCTAAGCTTAAAAGTAATAAAATAAGTGTCGTTTTCATAAAATCCACCTTTCGTTGTTATTGAATTGTTGATTGATTGATAGAAAGTTATTGATTGCTCGATAGTAAAATATTTTATGAGAAATATCTAATAAAAAATATTTTTTTTTAAGTAGTCGGTTCTGAATAAATAATAAAGCGTTGTTATCACTTGATTTTTTTTATAAAAGGTTCGGGAAAAATTGCAAGGTTTTACAATACAACCTTTGTTTTCTTGCAAAAAGTATCAGTGAAAAAGATCTTACCGATACTCACCGCGAGGCGAGTTCGGCTTTGAGCACACCGTGGCTAAAAAGACGCGTGTGTGGCAAAACGCATGTTTGAGACCGAGCGGTGAAGTATTGGTAAGAGCATACTCTCACTAAACAGACTTATTCAGGATTGACTAAGCAAACACTCCAAAAATAACAACCTTTTTTACGGATCAATAAACAGTGAAAAATTTACACAATTAATAATTTTAAGAGGGAAACTTGCTTGTTCTTGTTCAGGGAATAAGAACTGCACTGAATATCAAAATCCAAGCATAATTTTTCACCCAGACAATTCCTATGGCTTGCGGATTGGAAAATAAGTTTTTAGAGCTTTGTCCCAAGGAAGACATTTAACCTTTTTGATTTTCTGTTCTTCCTGATCTAAAGACCATACTTCAGCTGAGCAAGGAGTTTTCCAATCCTTTGCGATTTTACTGATAGTTTTTGTGTCTTCTGCTTTAATTTCCTGTGTTGATTTAATCTCTACAAGAATGTCTTTTTTTCTAGGTCTTTGGATCACCAAATCCACCTCCAATCCATCTTTTGTTTTGAGATAAGAAAACTTATAAGATTTTCTGAAATAGTGATTGAGCTTGCAACATTCCGATAAAATAAAATGCTCAAAAGCCTGACCAAAACCATAAGTTCCTTGTCGCAAAGGAATATCCAAAGTTTCCTCAAGAGCTTTTTTCACTCCTAAATCAAAAAGGAAAAACTTAGGGGCTTTGCTTTGCTGTTTTCTAACAGAACGATGGTAAGCCGGTAAAAAGAAACCAAGCAAAGTGTCCTCTAAAACAGAAAAATAATTTTGAATTGTTTTGTGATCTACTCCAATTTCTCGCGCACACTTGGAATAATTTATAATCTGTCCGTTCATCTGAGCTGAAACTTCCAAAAATCTTTTAAACGGCTGTATGTTTCTTATAACCTGCTCCTGAAGAACTTCCTCTTTAAGATAATTATGAGCATAACTTTCTAGGAAAAGTTTTTTTTCCGATTTTGAATTAAGATTCCATAGCCTTGGAAGCCCACCCCAATGCATATATGTTTTGAGTTTCAGCTGTGCAGAACCAGTTTCAAAACAAGAAAGCGGATACAAATAATAAGCAACCGCTCTGCCAGCTAATAAATTCGCTTGCCCTCTTTTTAACTTTCGCGCGCTGGAACCAGTCATAATAAATTGGATGGCTTTATTGGCCTCCATCTCCTTATGAACAATATCCAATAATTTAGGAATTTTTTGAACTTCGTCAATGATTACCCTTTTAAACTGCCCTCCAGCAATTAAAAAAGAAAGCCTATCAGGATTTTTGGATAAAGAATTTTCCTGTTTATAATCCAAGAGATCTATCCACAAAGTGCCTTTCAAAGGAAAAGTCATTTGTAATAAAGTGGATTTTCCTGTTCCTCTGGCTCCGAACAGAAATAAGCTTTGCCGGGTTTTGAGTTGTTGTATTCTATGTATCATATTCCTAATTTATCGGATATATTGGGAGTATAGTCAAGGACTAAAAAATGAGAATACTCTGTAATATCTTTCAGAGAAAAAGGTAAAAGGCCATAAAATATCTTCTATAACCCTAACGAATATTTGGACATCCCCCTGCACAAGAGAATGTCTTAAATTTTTATTATTACATTCTTCCTAAAATACTTTTTTGCTTGTGTCGCTTTATTTGTTCAAGCAGTGTGTATCTTTTTCCAGGTTGCCACCTGGGTTGCGGTTGTTCAGCAACTGGGAGCTTTGATAAGGGACGCATATTATGCTTTGCCCTTAAGTGATTTATCAATCTAAGCTCTAAATTAGCATTTACCTGCCCACTGTAAAAATCTTGATTTGTTAGCTTTTTCATAATTTACACCATTAGTTTCTTCATAACTTAAACCATTAAAAATTTACCTAATCTTAGATTCTTTTTTCCAAAGGATCAATCAGACAACGCGTCAATATTGACACTTAGTAATATAAATAAAGGTAGTAATATAAATAAAGGATATACTACATTTTGGATTTTCCCAACTTTGACACAACACAGTGAGTTAAAAAATATTTTAATGTTTTTTCTGCACTACCAAGCTATTTTCATGTAGTTTTGAAGATAAAATTCCTAAAAAATTATCAAGCAGGATATAAATCCCTACTCTCTCATGGATTAAAAAATATCTGAACTAAAATTTTAGTGAAAAGAACAACAAACATCTTTTGTGGGAAAGAACAACACTGAGAGCAGGTCAATACATTAACAAAGCTCTGCTTGTTGTTGCTCTTTTTGCATAAAGTTAAGCTCTTTATCCAGTACCTTCCAATTTGGCACATAAATACTCATTAAAGCCTGAAAAAGCTCACATCCATGCTCGCTCTCCCTCCATACAAGTCATTCCCGCACAGGCGGGAATCCAGCACCTAAACTGAAAAATGAGAATCATTTTTCATTGAACCAGATCCTTGATACCTTCGATAAACACTTTAAAGCTACGTGATTTATTATTTTCCCAGGAAAGTAAAGAACCAATAGCTCTAGAACCAGAAATTTTTTGATATTCTTTATTGGTAATCTTCTCAAGTTCTTTCGCAGGATTTTGAATTTTGTCTGGATTTTTATATTGTTTTTTATTCTTATATCGATCTGGCAATTTTGGCTTATTAAATGCTTTTCCAACAGCTTCTAAATCACCAAAATACCAGCTTTCCAGTTCACGGCAAGCTACGCGAATAATATACTTTAAAGGGGTTACTGAATTTTCACACTGTTTGCATATTTCAAGTATTCTTTTCTTAAGAGATTTACAGTTTTCCTGATCTTGGTCGAGCAAAACTATGAAAGCACTTTCAGGTTTTTGCCATCCCTGTATTTTTTTAAAAAGATTCTTTTCCAAGTCTTTTTTCCCTTTAAACACACAATAAACAGGAGAAACATTTTCAGGCAACAAACGCGATAACAGACCTTCCAGCATTACTTTTTCAGAATATCCTTCCAGAAAGAAAACAAGATTTTTCATTTAGGATCTGCTCCTGTAAAAAAACCCTGTGTCCAAAGATTTCCCATTTTATCCCCTTGTTTCATATAAGCGGAAACTTGCTCATTAGCCATAGCTCGTTTGACAACTGTATAGCCGGATTGCTTTTCCAGCCAAAATACTTCTTCCAGTTTGACAGAATTTAAAAAATCCGGGGAGTGAGTGGAGACAAATACCTGCCCGCCTTTGTTGGCATAAGAGCGAAATTCCTCTGCTAATTCTTCCAGCAAACTGTGATAAAGTTGATTTTCCGGTTCTTCCACGCACAGCAGAGGATGAGGAGCAGGGTCATAAAGTAAAATCAGATAGGCCAGCATTTTAATTGTACCGTCAGAAACATAACGAGCTAGAAACGGATCTTCAAAATCCCCATCCTGAAATTTCAATAAAATACGTCCTTCTTCTGTTTGTTTGGAATCAACTTTGGTAATGCCAGGCACTCTTTTACTCAATTGTTTGATAATAGTGTCAAAAACATTTCTATGATTTTGATAAAGATATTCCACCACCAAGGACAAGTTTTCTCCTGAGCGTGACAAGTGTTCCGCATACCCCGATTCTTGTTCCGGGCGCGCTTTGCTGATATGGAAGTCAGAGATATGCCAACGCTCAATCAAATTGCCAAGAGCCACTACAGCAGGAAATCGCTCAAACTGGGCTAGTCCCTTTATGGCCAGCAAATCAGGAGATTTAAGGTTTTGTTCTTCTCTCTGAAGGTCTTTTTCATCTTTTACATCATCCATCTCATTGGTAACAGCTTGGCCTTTCCCGCATGAAAAATCTAAAAACTTCCAAGGTGCTCCCCTGGTACCTCGGCGATATTTTAAGATCTCCCGTTCCACTATCGCGCGACCATTTTTTTCAGCAATACACAAGGCATAAGTAACCAACTGACTTTTGGGTTTTTCCCGAAACTTGATTTCAATCTCAATAGGACCTGTTGAGTTTCTGCTGACCACCTCTTTAAAACCCCGACTTCCTCCCAATTTTGAAAGAGCGGTGGTCACATTAGAGGTCATTGCGTCACGAAGAAAACCAAAAACGGAAAACAAAGTGGATTTGCCTGTGCCATTAGCACCAACAAGAACCACGAAGTGCGGAATATCCCGCATCTCCACATTTTGAAAAGCCCGAAAATTTTTTAACTTTATCTGCGTTATCTGCATTTTACTCCTCCTGTTTTTTTAAGTTATCATTATTTCATATACGTCATTCCCGCGCAGGCGGGAATCCAGTATCTAAACTAAAAGCCAAAAAGGCTTTCAATACGATACATATAAACATTAAATGATAGAATCATATAAGTCACTCCAACTTGGATTTTCTTTTTCTATGAGTTTTAATTTCCATTGCCTGCACCATTTTTTTATTTGTTTCTCTCGTTCAATAGCTGAGTACATACTTCCATGTTGTTCAAAATAAACCAAATGATGAACACCGTACTTTTTTGTAAAACCTTCTATTACATTCTGTTTATGTTGCCACACACGATTTGATAAATCATTTGTCACTCCTGTATAAATTGTTCCATTTCTTTTATTTGCCATTATATAAACAAATGCTTGTTTCTCTTTCTTCACTATAACCCTCTTATAGTCTACTGTAATGATCCGTGAAAAACCCCCAGTGTTTCAATTATCACACTTTTTTTCATGTATGTTCCCAAAACTGAAAGCCCAAAGGGCTTTCAGCCATTCACAAGCCTATGTATATCCTATCATCACCTTACAACTTGCACCTATGCTCGCTCCATACACGTCATTCCAGCGCAGGCGGGAATCCAGCACCTAAACAGAAAGCAAAAAAGGCTTTCAACCACTCATAAGCCCGCACATATCCTGATAAAATTTTAATACAAAAACCCTCAACATTAAGCATTTTTTATTTGTTGAATAATCTTTTTCATCCCTTCAGGCTTGTAACTGTCTATAGCCATTGTGGCAATAATCTGATTTCTTAAAGTCATATATGAAAAATTTTCAGTTGAAATTTCCTAATTAATTGTTGCCACTAATCTTTTTAATACATCTCTCCCTTTCACTTTTTCCTTCCATGTGTAATTGCAAAAAGCCTGATTAAATTCTTTTCGTTTTTGCTTTTCAATATCTTGTAATTTTTGCAAATAATCCTTTGTTGGAATTTTAGAAAGATTGTCTATTTTTCTTTGAAGAGAGTTATAAATCTCTATAGAGATATTTAAATTTTCTGGATCACATCCTATTTTTTTAAGATTAGGAGTTTTTTTATATACCTCATTAGTTAGAATATCTTTAATAAGGACACCTATAGATTCTTTTGCACATTTTAATAATAAATCGTTTATTTCTTCAATACTCCATTGTTTTTGCAATAGCAATCCATTTACAGATTTTAGTAAGTAGTCTTCATTTAATAAATAATTTTCTATATGATAAACATCCCACTGAAATGCCTTTATTGATCTTATAGTGTTATCATCATGTAGATCCTTATCTATAATTGAAAAAAATTTTGTATGTAGTTGCCCTTCTTGATTTGCTTTTTCCAATAATTCATGTAGTCTGATTACTTTATGCTTTGAGCCAGCAGATAATAAGTTTACTTTTTCTGAAAATTCAGGAAATAACTTTGTAATCATTTTTGAATCAAACTCTGAGTTTTCTCCTTCCAACAACACATTTTTTTTATCTGGTGAATAAGTGGCTAAATCACCAACTAAATCAATAATAGCTTCTTCCAAATCATTATTTACATTGACTACTTTAATTTGATTATCTTTATAAGATGAAATACTAAAAGGTGGTTTTATATGATAAACTTGATAATCCTTTTCTCTCATAGCTTCACGAAGAAAAGCATCAGAATGAGTTATTAGTAAAATTTGATTACCCATTTTTTCACTTAAATGTTTTTTGTAAAAATGTGGTAGGCCAGAAATTAATTTTGGATTCAAATGAAGCTCTGGTTCATCAATCATAATGATAGAATTTTTTGGTGTAGAACTTCTTAATCTCAAATAACCATAAAGCACCTCTTTTTCACCTGAACTAAGATCATTGATATCATGAGTTGTGCCATTTTTTAGTTTTACAGGAAAATCAATTCCACCAGTTTTACTTGGTTGTGGATCTAAAAACTCTTTTCCAGGAAAAAACTCATTAAACAACTCTTTTAAGGTATCAATTAAATTGGAATCTGAACTGTTCACTACTCCTCCAGCCTCTTTTGTCAGCAAACTCCTAATATAACTTCCAACCATTTCCTGTTTCACATTGGAATACTTATTTGTATAATTGTATAAAGAGTGTTGCTTTATAGATTGGTGACTTGTCTTAATATTTAAATTAATATTATTTAATGTTTCTTTATGGTAATTCCTATCAGGGCCATGATAATCAATAATACCTAAGTCTTTTTCAAAAAAACTAAATGCAAGCTGTAATGATTTTGTAGGAGATATTGTAAGAACACCGTTTACATCAGCTTCAAAACAAACATTAATTTTTGGTTGAGACAATTCTTTATTCAAATTTTCAAATAATTGCTTAGATGATTCGGTTATTTTTTTAGCTATATCACCATATTGTGCACCTAACGGTCGAGCTTTATAGTATTGTTGATCTAGAGTATTGAAAATATTAGGTAATGCTCTTTTCCATAGCTGGTATTCAAGCATATCTTTACCTTCATTTTTTAAAAATGTTTTTTCTTCTTCACTTAATTCAAAATCGGCTTTAATTTGTAATTTTCTGTCATCTGTTTGAAATAACTTAATAATATCCTGACCAAGGTTTTGTGGACTTATTTGAAATTCATTAAACCACAAATGCCACTCATTATCCTGATATCCACCTATAACAGATTTTAATAATCTAATTGCATGAAAGATACATGATTTGCCACAGCCATTTGGGCCAGCAATTAAAACAGTGTCACTTAAAATATCCAACTTCAGATGCTTTATAGCTTTAAAATTTTCAATCTCTAATTTTTTAATTTTCATCATACTCTCCTTTTGTTTTATATTTTTATTTCACAAGTATATCCAAATGTTCTTGCTCTTTATTTTTACTCATAACATAAAAACAAATATTCTCGTGTACCTTTGCGAGAGCCTTTGCCTCCGTAATGATTTTGATATTCATTTTCAAAAACTTTAGTTTTTCTATATTGCTGTATTATATTCGTCATAGTCTCTTTATCAGGGTAGCTATTACTATTGTAAGAAATCAGCCAATATGGAATATCCTGACTGTTCTCAAATAGTTTTTTAAATGACTCCACTATTTCATTTTTTTGTGTAAAGCCACTTTTCTTCTTAGGGAAATATTGTTTCGTTTTATTAATAAATTGTTTTTCTTTCCAGTACTCAACATAAGTTTCTAGGAAATGATAAAAAGCCTGATAATCTGGATGACAGCCATAATAAGGAGGATCAAAATATACCAAGTCCACACCTTTTATATTCCTGATAAAACCAATTATATCCTGACAGTACATTTTGTTTTGTTGCTTATTATCAAACACCGCATGATTATAATCATTTACCAGATCCAGAAATAGATCTTTTATGGGTCGAGTAATAGCCGGGTTTCTTTTAATACGCTTAAGATTTTTGCTGTAGTCCAGAGCTTTTAAATGTGCAAAATGGCCCAACAAAACCTTCTTTGTTAAAGCTCTATTAATAATTGTAAAAGCCAAAGATTTTTTATATTGATTATTTAAGAGATCAATATTGGCTCTAAAATTATCTAAAAATTGAGCCTGTTCTTTTTCAAAAAATACTCCAGTAAAGTTTTCTTCAATAAAGAAGTCAGAGGTTTTATTATTTTGCAACAACAACTTAATATCTTTATTCGTCAAGATGATATTTTTATTTTCAATAAGGGCTTTTCCAATATGGTAATTAAACTTTAGAAAATCATTGGCTATAACTTTTTTTCCTTGGGTTTTAAAATGATATCCTACAGCAGATGTGCCACTAAATGCGTCAAAAACTGTTTTTATATTTTTAGGAGAGCATTGGTATATCCATTTTACCAATTTCTGTTTGCTTCCCAAATATTGGGTTCTCGGCAATATACGAGGAGTTAATTCCGTTCTTAATGAGATTTGCTGATCGATATTAAACATAGTGTCCTTTTTATTCTTTATTTATTTTTCCAGTATATCCACACTATGAGTACGGATTTTTCCGGTCATTAGCTGGTTTAACATGGTTTTAAGTAATTCTTCAAGTGTTGACTTTTTCTTTTCATGTACTGATATTTTATCATCTATCTTTTGCAATATATCCGCTTGTGCAGAACCAAATGCCTTCTCACTTTCAGATGAAGGTTTTTTCTTGATTCCCGACTGCAAGGGACGGGAAGACAACGATTTGTCTTCATGCTTAAGTTTTAGAGTCATGCTCACGGCGGGAATGACAGACTCAGAGGAATTGACAGGCTCAGAAGGAGTGACAAGTTCAGAAGAATAAACATCGTGCTTAGATGAAACGATTGAAGAGGTGGGACAGGAAGGGTCAGCATACTCTGGTATCTCCAAAGTGCTTTTACTTCCTCTTGTTCCATATGTAAAAAGATACTTCATAGTTGTTTGTTTTAATTCTTTTGTGACTTTAATAATTTTATTTTGTATCTCAACCGCTTTTTGAATTTTAGACAAAATCTCCACAATCTTTTTTTGCTCCTCAAGTGGTGGAAGAGGGATTTTGAAGTTTTTAATAACATATACAGGTATTCGTTTTTTTCCTGTTGTTCCTTCCATTTTTCCTGCTATTGTAGAGCGAATATTATTTAATAATAAATAATAAAAAAGAAACCTTATATCACTTACCCCTTTTTTACTTTTAATAGGAATTACCTCTGTTGTTGCAATTCCAAATCCATTTTTTATATTTCTGATAATACATTGTTTTCCATTTTCAAATGAAGGGGTAATTTTTGATAACAATAAATCTCCTTCCTCAAAATATACACCACTTGACAGTAGTTTCCATTTCTTTTCTATATAATTACTTAAAAATAGCTGATTATCCGGGATTAATTGCATGGGAACAAAAGATATATGTGAAAAGCTTTTTAAGTTTAATTCTTTTGGTTTTTTAGAAAAAAAATAAGCTTCTTTAATAGAAGTAATATCCCATTCTTCTGGTATTTCTCCGATCTCTGTTTGTTTTGTGTTTCCTGTATACTCAGATTGTGCAGAACCAAGCTTCTGCTCATTTTCAAATGAAAGCTTTTTCTGGATTCCCGCTTGCGCGGGAATGACATCGTGCCTAGGGGGATGAACATCGTGCTTGGCGGGAACGCCTGAAGAGGTGGAGCGGGAAGACAATGATTTATCTACTTGTTGTGTCGATGAATACTCCTCTCTTATAGAACAAAGCCTCCATTTTTTTTCAGATGAAAGCTTTTTCTGGATTCCCGCTTGCGCGGGAATGACATCGTGCCTAGGGGGATGAACATCGTGCTTGGCGGGAACGCCTGAAGAGGTGGAGCGGGAAGACAATGATTTGGCTTCCTGTTTAAGTTTTGGAGTCCTGCCCACGGATGGAGTAATAGGCTCAGAGGAAGTGGTGACAAACTCAGAGAAATTTACAGACCCAGAGGAATTGACAGAAGGTTTTTTACTCAATATTTTTTTTGTTTTTACCTCATCAGTGTAATATTTTTTTTCGCCTTTAATTAAAATAATATAACTACGCTTAATTTCCTGATGAAAGCTTTTTGGAAGTAAAGCCCAATCCCTTGCCTCCACTAAAAAAGGAATATTGGACTCTGTTAAAGCTTCCTTTAAGTCATATAGTTTTAATGAATTAATCTTTTTTAACCCCGGCGCACGCAACACTAGATCTAAGTCACTAGCTGGGTGGCTTTGTCCGTTAACCCGACTTCCGTAAACCCATACATCCACATCAGGTAAATGCTTTCGAAACAGAGTCTTTATTTGTTTTCTATATTTAACAGGCAAATGAAGTTTTTTTTCAGACACTGAACTTTCTCCTGCTTTTTTAGTCTTATTTTTTATCATATCAGCAAAACTGATTTTTTATGTTTACTTATTAAAGCGGTTTATTTTTTAGAAAAATAAACAATGTTTAACCAAGTTTTTCACGACCCTATATTTATGTCTCTTTCTTTTTCAAAATATCAACAATGGCTTTCGCGTCAGTTATAAATGGGGATAGAGCTTTTAAAGTTTCTTCGGCAAAACCCACTCCATAATCATGAGCTGTGTTATTTCTGTTATCTCTATATTTACACCAGCGTTCACTGCTCTTAATATCCATCAAACCATGTTTTGCTGAGTAACGAAAAAGATCCTTAAATACCAAATCATCAACAGCTTTATTGGAATGAAAAAAATCTCTCAGGCGTTTTTTTAACAACTTCCCGCATTGCTCCAAAATAATTTCAAACTCTTTAACACAAGCAGAGCGATAAATGTCATATTCAATATTTTCCGGGGACAGTTTTTGCAGTTTATTGTATGAAATTTCCAAAGCTCGAATACAGCGATCTAAGAAATCCGTATTGATTTCACTTTCTTTTTTATTTTGCTCACTCATGTTTGCCTCCTTTATTTATTTGTTTGAATTTTTATACAAGTTATTTCCTTGATCCTTTTTATCAATAGATAATACTTTGATAGTTTTTAATTTTTCAGTTCTGTTTTTAGTAAAGTACCCCATATAACACATTTGTTTACACTCATTTTAACATCTCCTTTCTATTTTTAGATGATTGTCTTCTCGACCGCAAGGGACAGGAAGATAACAATTTATCTTCCTGTTTAAGTGCGGGATTCCCGCTCAAGGCGGGAATGACATCGTAACAAAATGAAAACTGTTGCTGGATTCTCGATCGCAAGGGACAGGAAGACAACGATTTGGCTTCCCGTTTAAGTGCGGGATTCCCGCTCAAGGCGGGAATGACATCGTGTCTAACTGCTCGTTTCATTTTTTAAGAACCTTCCAATGACCACCTTTAGCAGGACCAATTCTTTTCAAAAAACCTTTCTTTTTTAGCTGTTCCAAATGGTACTTAATACCATCTACACTAATGTTGCCGATTTGTTCCGCCAGTTCTTGCCTAGTGATAACAGGGTTTTTATTTATTAAATTCAAAATTTTCTGGGTAGTGCCTGATATCGGTTTCTGGGTAGTACCGGATAACCTTTTCTGGGTAGTGCCTAATGCCGGTTTCTGGGTAGTGCCGGATAACCTTTTCTGGGTAGTACCGGATAACCTTTTCTGGGTAGTGCCTGATATCGGTTTCTGGGTAGTGCCGGATAACCTTTTCTGGGTAGTGCCTAATGCCGGTTTCTGGGTAGTGCCGGATAACCTTTTCTGGGTAGTGCCTAATGCCGGTTTCTGGGTAGTGCCGGATAACCTTTTCTGGGTAGTGCCTAATGCCGGTTTCTGGGTAGTGCTGGTAAGTGCTTTCTTTCTAAAAACAACAGTGTAAAAAGTACTGGCTTTACTATATTGAATATCAAGAATCACTTTCTTTTTATGATTAGCAAGTGCTTCTTTTATGCGGTTTATTCCTGTTCCGGCTTGTTCTATGTAATTTGCTCTATGAAGCATTGAGGCAATAAAAAGATTTCGTGGCACACTTTTTGTTCCAAATTGTTTTGGATTAAGCCCACTTGGCAAACCACCCGGATTGTCAATTTTCACTCTGTTAGAAAATACTTCCACAACTACATGGCAACGTTTTTCAAAATAATCTCTATGGCAAACAGCATTGACAATAGCTTCCCTTAAAGCAGTTTCAGGGTAATCAGCAATTTCCTCCCTTTGGGGTTTACCTGTAATCACATACTCTGTATTTGTATGTCTTTGCACAAAAGCCAAAGCACTTTCAATATTTTCAATAATATTTCCTTTGTATTGCTTTCTATCTAAAATCTTTACTTTATTTACACCTCGAAACAAAATACAATCCACAAGAGCATGATTCATAATGAAATCTAGGTCCTTGGCAAAAAACAAAACCCCTAAGTTTGTAAGATTGTTATCTGGTGTCAAACAATCAAGATTTTGTAAAAGAGTTTCCTGTTTAATTGTTGGGTTGATCCCTGATAGTTTTAAAAATTTTTTAAAAGCCTGTGGATCAAAATCCTTTTCAAAGGTTGCTTTTTCATTGATTAACTCTTCAAAATGGATCCGACCCTCTTTTTTAAAAAAACCAATAATTTCATCCCTAGTCATTTTTTGAGAATTTGCCCCCACTCTCATAAAAAATCCCCTTGGAGAACTATAAGGTTTTTCAGAACCTTCAGGAACACAAATAACAATAAGGTTTTTCTTGGCTGTAACAATGATATCCAACTTAGGTTGTAAACGGATCAACATATCCTGGATTTGAGAAAGTTGCCGATGGCTTATGTTCACTCCTTTAATGGTTTTATCATCTGCCACTCCTATTAAAATATAACCACCTGATGAATTGGCAAAAGCACAAACCTCTTCAAGAAGAGACTTATCAAGAGATTGTTTAAACTCTATGCGATACCCTTCCCCCATTAATAGCAGGTTATTGATTTTTTTATCAGTTATGCGAAAACGCTTTTGCTTTCTTTGTGACTGTGGTGTGCCCACTTTCACCTCCTTTTTTCATTCTTCTCCTTGGTTTGATTTTTTTTCGCGCTGGTTTATGTTTTGGACTGAATATAGCAAAATTTTTTTCAAACATCTAATTTTGCACCTTAAGTTTAGGCTTTAATTTTTGGAAAATCATAGCTAAATCCCGATCCACTTTATCCGCTGATTTTTGGATCATGTTTAAGTCAGATAAAATTTGAGGGATGGGGCGATACACTGCTTCCTCCGAAAGACTGATATATCGGGAAGGAGAGAGGTTGTAATCATTCTTCTTTACGGACTCTTTTGTGATAACCTTCACAAAACGATCCACCTCTTCACCTTTAATAAAGGCGGTGGCTATTTTTTTAATCCCTTCCTCTGAAATATGATTCTTGGGTTTTCCTTTGTAAAATTCCTGACTGGCATTTAATAAAATAATTTTATTTTTTCTTTCTTCCAGTTTGTTTTTGTTCAGAAAAACAATAATGCCGGCTGAAGAGGTATTGTAAAAAAGATTTTCTGGTAAAAGTATCACACCTTCAATAAAGTCATTATCCACAAACCATTTTCTGATTTTTTTCTCCTTGTCTTCGTGTTGACTTCCACTCCCTCGAGTAACTGCTCCAGTATCCAGCACCACCCCTGCCCGTCCTGTTTTTTCTTTAAGACAAGCCAGTATGTGTTGAAGCCATGCCCAGTCTGCTTTGCCAGAAGTAATGCCACCTTGGGACTCAAAGCGATTAAAAGGATCGTTTTCATAAACAGAATTGTTGAAGGGCTGATTCCACATGGGATTGGCCACAATAATATCGAACTTTTTTAATCTGCCAGTAGAGTCTTTGAACTTAGGGTTTTGCATGGAGTCGCCTCTCTTCACTTTTCCTTCTATATCGTGGATAATTCTGTTCATACAGGCAATGGCAAAACTGGAGCCGTTAAGCTCCTGACCACTCAAATGCAAAGGGATTTTATTTAAAGGGTTGGTTTGTCTTAACACAAGCTGAAGCTTTATCAACAGGCCAAAAGAACCGCAGGCGCAGTCATACGCAGTTTCCCCTCCAAAGGGTTGCATAATTTTAGCCATAATAAAGCCCACTTCACGCGGAGTAAAAAACTCTCCTGAGCTTTGCCCCTGCCCTTCAGCAAACTTCCTTAAAAGATACTCGTAGGCTCGACCTAAAAAATCAGGCTCCACATCGTTAAGCCCTAAACGATATTTAGGATTGGAGAAAATTTCAATAACTTTCCTTAAAGCAGAATCACTTATCTCCCGCTCCCCTCCTCTGCTTTCGTTATAATCTTCAGTATCAATAACACCCCTTAACTCCGGGTTGTCTTTCACAATAACCCTCATAGTTAAAGTTAATTGCTCTCCCAAAGAACGAGGTTTATTTTCTCTTGGCCATTTAAAGTCAGTCTGCCCACTGACAACAGACCATCTGGCCTCCGGCGAAAGGTAAAAACGAACCAGAGAAGGATCCAGCTCCAGCATTTTTAAAGCTTTTTCGCGACTGCCAAACTTTTGCGTAAGCCGATTAATCTCGTCATCAAATACATCAGAAAGTCGCTTGATAAATAACAGGGGAAGAAGATAATTTTTAAACTTTGGAGCGTCTTTTTCACCCCTAATTCCGCAGGCAACTTTCCAAAGCATTTGTTCCATAGAACTACTATCCAGAATACCTGTTCCCGGGCCACCTCCTCGGCTTTTTCTCCGCACAACATCTTTTTTTGGTTTTTGATCTTCAGATTCAAGCATCTGTGTTTCCACCTCCTGTGCTCTTTTATATAGATTATGGATAGTCTCCATTATAACCCTTCTTGGAGTGGAATGACCGTTTTCCCACCGATTTACTGTAGCAAAAGAAACGCCCAACTCTTCTGCCAGTTCCTCCTGAGAAAGTGATAAATTTTGCCGTATCTTCAATAATTTGTATGATAATTTGTCAGACACTCATCCTCCACGGGCTATAAAATCCAATAATCGCTTAAAAGTCAAGTTTTTTCTATATAAAACGCTATAAATATAACAAATTAGATATTTTTTTTAGCAAGTAAACACTTGACACTTGATGTTTTTTACCTTGATTACTTCTGAGTAAAGAATGTATCTGCTTATTGGATGGATTCAAGAAGAAACAAAATAAATGGCCTAAAAACGAAATTGAAAAAACAACGAAACTTTGCAAAACCGTGAGAGAATATGAGAGTGATAATATATTGAAGTAATATTGTTACTTCCTGATTTCAAAAAAATGAAAGCTCTTAATGACTTTTTTCATAGAGGATTCCTGCCGACAAGGACTGACAACAAGTCGCAGGTTTTTTACAAGCTATTTAAATATATATAAAAAATACAAAAGTAACCGAAGGAGAATAAAATGAAAAAAAATCAAAATACCAAAAATAAACAATCATCCTATCCTAAAAGCACTGAAACATTTAGAAACAGCCCTGTTTTCTATGAAGAGCTGGCTATACTGAAAGCCCAGGAAAAAATTGCTGAACTCATGCAGAACAGCAACACCACCAGAACAAATCTGGCCAGATCTTTAAACCAGTCAAAAGCTCATGTAACAGAATTGCTGTCAGATGGTCACAATCTGACTTTAAGAACTTTTGCACGCGTTTGCTTTCACTTGAATATGGAAGTAGACTTCCACACCCGCATAATTGGAAGCAGAAATAAAGTTTCCGACAGTGTTTTTCATCAAAACAACTCAAAACACCGAGGTTAATGATATAAAGTTAAATAAAAAAGCTGTTAAGTATTTTGGAACTGAAAATGCTTATTTTAATATATACCCTTATTTAAGAGAATTTATTACCAACATGAGCCAACGAATGCGTTTATCCCCAGTGGTTCTTCCACTTCTCAAACCTCATCACATGCCAACACTCAAGGTTAAAACAAATAAAAATGGAAAAACTTCAAAAACCAAGAATGCCAAAGAAAAGTAATCCTGAATAACTTATGTGTCTTAATGATAGTTTTTCCTGAATAAATGCTTTTTCTTAAAACTGAAAGCTCTCTAAGAATTTTCAGTCCCTTGATGAGCTGGAATCTCTGAACTTTTAAAGAGATGTGCCAAGTGATTTACTTCACTGAGCGGACTGTTTCACACCTGATTATTATAACACCCCGTGAAAAAACCTTTTTATACAAATGTCATTCCCGTGAAAACGGGAATCCAAGAAAATAACATACTTTTTCACGGGCCACTATTTAACAGCACCAGATTTTTCACTACTACCGGGAAGACCACCACTTTCTGGGGGGGGTATTTCACCACTTCCTGGTGGTAAAGGAGGAGGGGGACCATACTCTTTCGTTATAATACACCTAGAATCTACACAAGACGCAGTGGCGACATGTCCAGCTTCGGCAGAAGAAGATGATACTTTTTCTTTGGAATCACATCGACATTTGCCATTACAAAGAGGTATTTTGCCGTTCAGTTCCATACAGAGAATATAATGACTATCCTTAAAAGAGCGTGGCTTAGCAATTAAACCATTAGCATTTCCAAAACAAGCTGGTACTAAAAAACAGTCTGCATCTTTCTTGCAATCTTTACCATCACTACCACGATCTACTGTATCTGTATAGACACTCTGTGAAAATCGACTATTTTCTTCAAAACCCCCTTCGGCATAAACACAGGCTAGTTTTTTCCAAAGGTTTTTATTCTGAGGGTTTAAAAAAACTTGTTTTCTAAATTCCTTAAGGGCATTAGCTTTTTCCGCACAGGAAGGAGTAGATTTTAAATCCTCTTCTGTGCAGGTGGAAGAACAAGAAGGAAAAGCTTTATCCAAGGCTTCACTCACAGCTTCGTCTTCTGGAAACCTATAAGTATCGTCTTGTTTTATTTTATCTTTAAAACAGGATATATTTTTTCCACAAGCTTTTTTTAATTTTTCTGCCACCATAGCTAATTTATAGGCATTGACCATACCAACACCATGTCCTTTTGTAATACCCTTCATGTGAATAGCTGTTTTTAACAATAAAATTTTAGCCTCCGCCGCTGTGGGGTGATAACCTGCTATCCACTCAAATCCAGCCAAACTTCCTGTTACCAAAGGCGCAGCTCCACTAGTACCACCATATTTTCGATAATGACCTGTGCTAGTGGCTGAAGTGAGAAAGTGACCAGAAGGGGCCATAATATGCACCTCTTCTCCCTTCTGGGAAAATGAACTTGGTGTCCCTCCTGTGGACAAAGAACCTACTAAAATTGCGTTAACATCCTTACTAATTTCTATAGCTGTATCAGAGATAGGTTTAGGGGCAAAATTTCCGGCAGAACTAACAACAATGGAAGGCGGTGAAAGTGCTTTTAAAGAACGATTTCTGGTCTTATTTGTATACTGAGAATGATTAATAAAGGAGGGTAGAACAGTAGCCCGGCACTGCTTATAAGGACTTGAGTCAGCCACTATAGATGACTTAGAGGGGGTTTTTATGGGAGGTGATTTCATAGGGGGATTTTTTGTATTAACTCTTTTAATTGGTTTTGTGTTAACTCTTGGTGGGCGTTTCTTCCGTTTGAAAAGAAATCCTGATTCAGCTCTTTCTGGTAAAGTGCTTGCCACCATAAATAACATTATTAATAAAACTCGTAAATTTAACTTTAAAGCTTTAATCATCTTACTGCTCTTTGACTAGGAGGGCTTGCCGGTTTTTTGGACTTTAGGTGTTTACATCTGTTTTCAGCGGTTTCCAACAGATAGTCACTATGCCCTAAGCTGTGCTCTGAGAGAGTTACATCAAAATTGGTAATACTGTTACCTATGGGGGGCAAGACGGCCTGTTTTCCCTCATGTGAAATAATATTTGTAGAACCTATATCATGTCGTTTTGAGGTAGGGGTATCAAATACCGCAACAAGGTGTTTTTTTACAGGGGGCAAAAGTTTAAGTTTCTCTCTCATTAAATCAGAGCCAATCATTTCCTGTGCCCAATAATCTGATAATCTACCTTTAATCAAATTTAATTCAGATGAAATAATTTTACAGGAGCGAATATTTCCTGACTCTGTATCAGAAAAAGTCTCCTGAGGATTAAGCTTTATATCTGACTTAGGTTCTGTTGTATCTGTCAAAAAATCATTTTTATTAGGAGGCTTTTGTAAAAAATTTGGTTCGCAGTAATCCAGCCCTGGAAAATTCAAAAAAGTTTCGCAGGCTCTTAAAGCTTGTTTTTTTTCACGCCACCCCTCCCACTCAAATACATAAGTTTTAAATCGTGAGTAGAAAAATTTTTCTTCAAGACCCAGAGCTTTGGTTTTCTTTAAAAGTGCACTTTTATCTGTCTCACTCAAAGGCCACACCTTAAAAGCAATTATCAAGCCCTTAGCAGTTTTTTCTTGTTGTTCTTCTGTGCTTTTATCAATAGCCGGCGTGGCTAAACCAGAAACAGGATTGGCATAAGATTTTTGGAAAAAGATTAAACTAACAATACTAAAAACAAAGCAAAAAAAGCTGAAGTGGAATTTGAGAAAGAAAGTGTTAAAGATAAAAATTAAACTCTGATAAGACCAAAGAAGGGGGGGGGGGGGGGGTAAACAAATTTATTGTTCTTTGAAAAACTATTTTTAAAAAAAACATTTTGAAACATATCACCATTTACCTTTCTGCTCTGCATTTTAACTTATTGTTATTGTGTGTGTGTAATTAATTTTTTAAAAATTTCTTAAAAACAGGGAATACTCTATAAAACATACATGCTGACCGTATTTTCTTTATTAAAAATAATATAAATGATTTTTCTGAAAAAAATAAGAAGTTTATTTAAAAATGAAAATAAACCAGCTTTTATTCTATTATTGAGATAAAAAACTTTTAAAGCCCCCGACTATCAACCAGTTAAAATGATCTAAAAAGTTATTTTTTGATCCTGGATTTCAATAATTTTGGCTAGGATGTTTTTTTGATAATAGAAAATATGGATGACTAACCTTTCATGAGTCTGGTTACCCTCTTATGAAAAATATGTTATGTTGACTAGATTCTCGCCTGTACGGAACTGAAAAGTAGGTAACTTGACCCTTTAGTTTCCAAGGGAGACCTTTCTCCTTAACAGGCAAGTAACCTGTTTACCAGAACTTTTGCACAAGCCATAGTGCAAAGTGATAAAGTATGTTTGCTTAAGGAAAAAGGATGATACATTTCCCTAAAACCCAGCAAGACCCCTGCTTTTGCAGGACTAAACAGCTAACAACTTGGATTTTCATCTGTATGAACAAAAGATTTTGTTTAATCAGCGTGATTTTATGGACAATCTCTTTATACATAGCACCTGAAGTTTCCGGAGTGCCTGTAACTTTATCAGAGAATGATATTCTTGGCATTGTTCGAGCTGTGGAACAGGCAAATGATCCTTCATTCCCAAACTATAGTCCTACTGAAGAAATATGCCAAGCCAAGTGCACAGAAGGTATGGAAGATATGGAAGGTACACTTGAACAATGCGCTATTGATCTGTGTGGCCTTCCTGAAGATCATATTTCAAGAAGAAAGTCGTCTATTACTAATATTGATTTTGATAATGTGGATGAACAGAAATTGAATACACTGTATGAGGAGTTTCAAACTGACATCCAGCCTTCTATTGTAAAAACTATGGAAGAGCGCAAGAAAAATGGAGAGTTATTGCTTGAAAACACTAAGCAGAAAATCGCTCGATTGAATAATTTGGAGCAAAACGGTCCCCCCCCCCCCCCCGGATCCACAAACACTAGATGACCTAAACTCTATTAAGGATAAATGGGAAAACGCTTTAAATAATTCCACCATGCAGATACGCCGAAGCTTAAACAGGTGTAAAGCTCAGTTTGTTACGGATAGTTTACTTTATGATAAAGTAAAGGATTTTAAAGAAAACAAAAATCAATACATAGAGCAATTTATGAACAATGTTTTTTCGGAATACAGCCAACTATCCAGATCTCGATTCAATGACTATGTAGAGCAAATAGAATTTGATTTTCCTGAAGAGCCTAAAACATTCATCCAAAAAAAATTGGAAGGGAAGGAGGTTGTCGAAAGTTACGAGCTACCTTTTATTAATGTCTGCCATTTTTTTCGTATGTTTCAAATATCTGATAAAGTATCATACTTTACATCGGAGAACAAACAACAGCCAACGGTGAGCATATCTTTTTTCAGCTGTCAGTTTCATGAGGAGTATGGAGAAAGTATTTTTTCACATGAATTAGCACATGTTCTTAGTTTTCTGATGGCATCTTTTAGACTGAGTGGGGAAAGTCAGATGAAATATGATATAGAGTTAAGACGATGTGTTCAAAATCGTTATACAGATGATGAGACAACATCAAGTAGGTATCCAGGTGATAAACGACAAACAGAAGAGGGAATGGCTGATTTAATTTCCTATTTCACTTCACCGGGAAATATAACATATTGTGCATTGTTAGAAACTAAAAGGGTTCGTAATAATGAACCAATACAATATAAAGATCTAACTGTTTTTGATAACTCAAAAAAACATCCACCTACCTTTCTGAGGGTCTTAATGGAGGCTATCCATAAAGGGAAAAAGCTCTCTCCTGCCTGTAAACAGGTGATTGAAATGAACAAAGACAAGATTAATTTTGAGCCTTGCGTGGAAATCAAAAAAAACAATACGAATAGATCCGATGGTGGTGCGAGTGGATATGGTGGTGCAATAAAAAATGACCTTAATACTCCAATGCCCAGTGTTCAGTAGTTTAATGGATAAACCACTCACCTTGTAGGAGAAAAAAGTGATCAGATAGCTTTTTTCAGAGAAATATATTTGTTAAAAAAAGCTAAAGAGTGTAATATAGCTAAATAAGGCGGATATTATGAAACTATGTGCTTGTGGAAGCAGGAGTTCCAGCTGTCTAAACTAAGGAGGATATTATGAAACTATGTGTTTATGTGTTTGTGCTTGTAGTGCTTATGGGAGCAGGAGTTCCAGCTGTTTCCAAAAAAACTACTAAAAAATCACCTGATCAAAAATTTCGACATATAAAACGAAAAGTCGCGGATTACGCAGAAAGAGAAAATACAGAAAACACATTACCTGCGTCAAACAGTCAAATTTTTACAGTGAACACACCCTTAAAATCCTTTACTGTCACCTACAGTAACCAAGGGATAGCCATTAAAGGATACAAGCTAGATTTAAGTTTGAAAAGAGAACCATGTAATGCTCATATAATAGATAGATTTAATGAAGAAACAGAGACTCAGATTCAAGAAATGATACAGAAAAACATCTTAAAAACAAAAACTGAAAATAAAACGATACAAAATATTATGGTGCAAATCGGAGAGAATCAATATTTTGTGAACAACCACTCCGAGGCAAGTAAACTTTTTCGTCTTCTCCCCACGGAATTTTTAAGAATGAAATGGGAAGAGAAATTTAACTGTGAGGACAACAATAGCCAGTAAAAAAATCAATATAATGTTTCTGATTTTTCATTTCTATGTTCTGCCTTTTTTTTCATTAAAAATAAAAACTCTGTATGTTGCCCCTCTTTTTCTTTGATCCAATTATTTGTCCAACGCATATTGGACATAACATTTCTCTTGTAATCAATGGAAAACATCTGCACTTTAGAGCAGTAATTCTGAATCACTTCAAAGATACCTTCTTTTGTAGCTCGACCCCCATTACTGTAAGAAAGCAAAATATAATGAGACGGACATTCTTTAATCAACTTCTCAATAGCTTTAAGAGCTATAAACCGGCCTTCCTTATCTTTACGAAATTCCTCAAATAAAGAACTGGTTGTAAGGTCTTTGCAATCTGTCCTGCGATTTGTTTTGCCTGAAAGATCTGGAGCATCATTTAAAATCACTGTTTTCCAAATATGATAATAACCAGCATAGCGAACACGGGAAGGAGGCATCTTTTCGTTATTAGAACCATAAGGGGGATCAAAATAAGAAAGATCTGGTTTAACTTTAGCCTGTGCTTTAAAAACATCCTCATTCATAACCCGATGAGGGCCTTTGCTCTTTTCTATCAAAGGCATTTTAAGTTGAATTTTATTAAAAGAACGGGGCGACCACTTTCTTAAATAAGAAACATAGTGCCCCAAAGTGTTATCCACCTTATCCAAAGCCAAAATAAGACTTGTGAGCAAAATGGATTTTTCAATTTGATTTTCTGCGATTTTGTCTATCGCTGGACGGATGTTATCCAATTTTTTTGTATTATGAATTTGCCAGACCCTTTTCTTTCCATCAGACTGCACAGCTAAACCACCTTGAACCTCCCCACCATAGTGTTTTGTAAACCAGCCCTCACGGCCTTTTAAACTGTTCAGATAGTTTATTTTTTCCTGCAATTCATCTGTAACACTTCCTTTTAAGTAACATTCTGCAAAAACTTTTGACCAAATAGCCATATCGTTTGATATAACCTGATACCCACTTTTTGCTAAAGCTTGACTTACTCTTGTTGTTCCTGCAAACCCGTCAAACACCTGTTTCACGGGCAAGCTTTTAATTAAAGAAAGAATGTGAGGTAAAAGCTTTAGCTTCGATCCACTGTATTTGATGCCTTCTGTTACAATAACCGGCGAAAAATCTGAACCACAAAAACTTAATTGATCCGGGTGGTTGTTTTTGGATTTTGGAAAGTAAGTTTTAGAAGTAAGATCTATTGTAAACATGGTATTTTTTATGATGTCCACATATATTTTTATAAGTCAATGATTTATTCTGTTACAGTTGCTCGTAAAAAACCCCGTTACTTGTGGAATGAACAAAACCACAGTGGAGAGAGGCAAAGCGCATGGAAGTCTTGGACAAGCCTTAAAATTTTGCATGCAGAATACTTAAAATCAGAGTTTTTCATGGGCCGTTAATTAGATTATTTTAAAATTCTAAAGTATCAATAAAAAAAGCTGGTATCGTGCTACTCTCCCAGAGGGTCAACCCTCAAGTACCATCGCCGCTGACGGGCTTAACTTCTGTGTTCGGGATGGGAACAGGTGTGGCCCCGTCGCTATTGACACCAGCATCTCCTTTTTACAAGTTCCCGCTCAAAGCGGGAATGATGATTTTATCTGTAACTCAAAACATTCTTAGCTAAAAAATCCTTGTGTAACAAAGACCGGAGAAACCTAAATGATCTCTCCGTTAAAACTACTGGATTCCCGCTCGCTCTGCCCCCGCTTTCACGGAAACAATGCTTTCGTGGGAATGACAGCGTTCAGTCAGAAAAATGTTAAAAAAGCCTCACGACCTATTAGTACGAATCGGCTGAACACATTACTATGCTTATACCTACCGCCTATCAACCTCCTAATCTCGAAGGGGTCTTCAGGATCCCGAAGGATCAGGGAAAACTTATCTTGAGGTCGGCTTCCCGCTTAGATGCTTTCAGCGGTTATCCGTTCCGAACATAGCTACCCTGCCATGCCACTGGCGTGACAACAGGTGCACCAGAGGTTCGTCCATCCCGGTCCTCTCGTACTAAGGACAGCTCCCCTCAATTTTCCTACGCCCACGGAAGATAACGACCAAACTGTCTCACGACGTTCTGAACCCAGCTCGCGTACCTCTTTAATTGGCGAACAGCCAAACCCTTGGGACCTGCTTCAGCCCCAGGATGAGATGAGCCGACATCGAGGTGCCAAACACCCCCGTCGATGTGAACTCTTGGGGGGTATCAGCCTGTTATCCCCGGAGTACCTTTTATCCGTTAAGCGATGGCCCTTCCACTCGGAACCACCGGATCACTTTGACCTGCTTTCGCACCTGCTCGACTTGTAAGTCTCGCAGTCAAGCTCCCTTATGCCAATATTCTCAGCGCCTGGTTTCCAATCAGGCTGAGGGAACCTTCGTACGCCTCCGTTACCTTTTAGGAGGCGACCGCCCCAGTCAAACTCCCCGCCTGACAATGTCCCTCACCCCGATTCAGGGGCGCAGGTTAGATTTCAAAATGATTAAGGGTGGTATTTCAAGGTTGGCTCCACAAAGGCTTGCGCCCTTGCTTCAAAGCCTCCCACCTATCCTACACATAGCCACTCTAAAATCACTGCCAAGTTAGAGTAAAGGTTCACGGGGTCTTCTCGTCTTTCCGTGGGTACTCAGCATTTTCACTGAGAGTTCAATTTCACTGGGGGTCCAGTTGAGACACTGAAGAAGTCGTTACGCCATTCATGCAGGTCGGAATTTACCCGACAAGGAGTTTCGCTACCTTAGGACCGTTATAGTTACGGCCGCCGTTTACCGGGGCTTCGATTTTCCGCTTCGCCTTGCGGCTGACAAATCCTCTTAACCTTCCGGCACCGGGCAGGCGTCAGGCTGTATACATCATCTTGTGATTTAGCACAGCCCTGTGTTTTTGGTAAACAGTCGCTACTCCCTGGTCACTGCGACCCTCCCCATAGCTCCACCCGCAAGGGGCTTAACCTGAGAGGGCACACCTTCTCCCGAAGTTACGGTGCCAATTTGGCGAGTTCCTTAACTGGAGTTAACCCAATCGCCTTGGAATACTCATCCCACTCACCTGAGTCGGTTTACGGTACGGGCAACTTTGACAACACATCGAAGTTTTTCTGGGAACCATAGTATCTCCCGCTTCGAGGATCAGATCCTCTCGCATTCACGCCTGAGAGTTGTTGTACGGATTTTCCTGTACAACCTCCTGCACGCTTACACCTGAATCCAATAACAGGCCGGGATAACTGAGTCCGTCACTCCTATGCTTGAACATCAAAGCCGGTAAAGGAATATTAACCTTTTGTCCATCGACTACGCCACTTGGCCTCGCCTTAGGTCCCGACTAACCCTGGGAGGATGATCCTGGCCCAGGAACCCTTGAGTTTTCGGCGCGGGGGTTTCTCACCCCCGTTAATACGCTACTTATGCCAGCAGAATCACTTGTCGCTCGTCCACCTGTCCTCACGGTCAAGCTTCAGCCTCACGACAACGCTCCCCTACCACTGTTTAAAAAAAAACAGTCCCTAACTTCGGCACCATGCTTAAGCCCCGTTGAATCTTCCGCGCAGAATCACTGAACCAGTGAGCTATTACGCTTTCTTTAAAGGATTGCTGCTTCTAAGCCAACCTCCTGGCTGTCTGGGTAATTCCACAACGTTTTACACTAAGCAATGGATTTAGGGGCCTTAGTTGAGGGTCTGGGCTCTTTCCCTCTCGTCACAGGACCTTATCACCCCATGACTGTCTCCCGAACTCACTAATCCCGGCATTCGGAGTTTGTTTGGGTTTGGTAATCCGGTAAGGACCCCTAGCCCATTCAGTGCTCTACCTCCAGGATAGACATTCGAGGCTATACCTAAATATATTTCGGGGAGAACCAGCTATCACCCAGTTTGATTAGCCTTTCACTCCTATTCACAGCTCATCCAAGGAAATTGCAACTTCCAATGGTTCGGGCCTCCATGTGGGGTTAGCCACACTTCACCCTGGCCATAAATAGCTCACCGGGTTTCGGGTCTATAGCCACGAACTCAAAAACGCCCATTTAAGACTCGCTTTCGCTACGGCTCCACTTCACAGCTTAACCTTGCTCGTGACCATAACTCACTGGCTCATTATGCAAAAGGTACGTGGTCACGCTTGATATACAATAACGCTCCCACTGTTTGTAAGTTTACGGTTTCAGGTTCTCTTTCACTCCCCTTCCGGGGTTCTTTTCACCTTTCCCTCACGGTACTGGTTCACTATCGGTCATCGAAACATATTTAGCCTTAGAGGGTGGTCCCCCTAAATTCCCAGCGGATTCCACGTGCCCGATGGTACTTGGGATACTTTATCGAAGATCAAAACTTTTCGCTTACAGGCCTATCACCTTCTTTGGGGAGTCTTTTCAGACTCTTCTGCTAAACTTTGATTTTGTAACTTCGTGAGGTGCTTCCGGCCACCTCCTAAAAGTCCCATAACACCTCCTGCACAAGGGCCGGACCCTTTAACATACAAGAGGTTTAGGCTGTTCCCTTTTCGCTCGCCACTACTCAGGGAATCTCGGTTGATTTCTGTTCCTGAAGGTACTGAGATGTTTCACTTCCCTTCGTTCGCCATTACAGAGCTATGTATTCACTCTAAATTGCCGGCTAAACCGGCGGGTTTCCCCATTCGGAAATCTCCGGATCAAAGTGTGTGTGCCACTCCCCGAAGCTTATCGCAGCTTGCCACGTCCTTCGTCGCTTTCCGATGCCAAGGCATCCTCCGTAAACTCTTAGTAGCTTTTAAAATAAAACTGACTGAAATTGCTAAGAATGATTTCAGTTCAGACTCTTTTTTGCTCTAAAAATTTAAGAACAAATTTATAAAAATGTGAGTTACTTTATGCTTGTATTTCATCTGCTAAAAAAAAGCAAATACGCCTATTTCGCCCCAGCGAAACAGACAACACAAGCACTCTAATAATATTCAGTTGTCAAAGAACTTGCCCTTTTGAACAATAATAAAGGGCGATCCTGTAAAGTTTTACTATACAGGGGAAACAATGATAAACAACTATAAGACTAAAAAGCAAGCTTAAAAATAAGAAAAATATAAAATCTTTCCGGGCCAAATAATTCTCTGGCTCAAAAAGATTTTTGACATTTCACCGTCAATCCGAAATAAATTCTAAAGCATTGAAATAACTTGATTTTTATATATTTTTCTCTGAAGAGGTTATTACGCACAGTATAAAAAATATGTCTTTTGTTTTGACAAATATTTACAGCACTGAAAAGATTTTCATAATCATAGACGATAAACACCTAAAGGGGCAAAGAATGGACTCTTATTACCCAAGACATCCGTCTGAGGATGACACAAACTGGGAGGAAGTGGAAAAAATTCCTGTACCTTCCACAAAAAACCAAAAAACATCTGTTTCTAGGGTAGAAACTACTCTAAAAACCAAACCGCCAAACACATCACCAAAAGAAATTTCATCATTCCAGTCCATTCGAGAATCCACGGAAAAATCAAGCACAGACTTAGAAGAAAATGAAGATCTGATGAGTTATCTTTCCGCAACATTAAGAAAAAACTCTTTTATAGAGTCAAAATCGCGCGCTATGTCAACTTTAAACCAACAACTTTCGGATAAAAATATTTTTCTACAGGATCAATTTCTGATTCTAAAAGAAAAACATGAAAGTATATTGCAAAATAACTCCCGTTTTATTCAAACCCTGCAACATAATTCACAAGAGTTAACAGCACTAAAACAAACTTTTGACTCTATAAAAAACAATCTAAAAATCTCGGAAACAGAAAGAAAACATTTACTTGGTTTGAATCGTCATATAGTGGGAAAACTAACAGCCCTTTTAAAAGAAAACAGCCAGATAAAAGAGAAGCATATCCGATTTCATTCCACAAGTCAGAAATACTCTCTGGAAATCAACAAGTTAAATCAATTAAACAAAAAACAAAACAAATATCATAAAACAGAACTGGAAACTTTTAAAAAATCCCTCAGCGAATATTATAAAGATGATATCCAAAATTTGAAAGAATCCCTGAACTTTAATGAGAAAAAATATTTATCTCAGATAAAACATTTAAAAAAACAAAATCAACAGATGACAGCCAAGCATGAAAAAATAGAATTACAGATGATAAAAAATCACAAAAGTATGGAAAAAAAACACCAAGAAGAAACTCAACAACTCACTGATAAACACAAAAAATCTCTACAAGAACTACAAAAAAACCATGTAGCCGAGACACAAAAATATCTCAATAAAATTCATCAGCTCTGTATTGAAAACAAAAAAACTGAATCACAAGTGAAACAAAAGCATGAACACGACATAACCAATATCGCAAAAGAAAAAGAAGATTTAAAGAAAGAATATACAAAACAAATCCAAAAACTCACTGATAAATATGAAAAATCTGAACAAACACTAAAAGAAAATCAGGAGCAGGATATAAGAAAAATAAAGAAACAACATCTGAAAGAATTAAAAGAACATGAAGAAAAACAAAAACAAATTACCAACCAAGCTGACACAATATCCTGCAAGTACAAAAGATTAAAGGAAAAATGGCACAACAGAATCACTAAGGTTATCAGAAAAAAAAACCAGATAATAAAAAAATTGACGGACCAGTATGAAGAGCAAAAAAATCATCTTGCCCAGATTTTTAAAAACAAAGAACTGAGCGCAAAAAGAGAGTATGAAGAAGAAATCCAAAAAATCACAAAAGATTTTGAAAAAAGCACTAATAATCATAAAGAAGAAAAAAAACAGATTGTAGAAAAATTAAAACAGGAAAAAGAGGAACAGTGTCGTATACACGCGTTGAATACTCAAAAGCTGATACACGAACAAAATCAAAGAATCGAACAAATACAAAGAGAACAGGAACAGAAATCAAAAGAGGATAAAGCAAAAGATGAAAAACTCATTATGGAAAAAGAAAAAGTGATTTTCGAACTGAAAAATGAAGTGGAAAATTGGAGTCAAAATTATGCGGATTATGAGCAAGACACTCAAAAGAAACTCAATCAAATTTTTGAAAAAGAAAAATTAAGTCTAATAAACGAAAAAGAATCAACTCTTGCCAAAATGGAGCAATATTATAAAAATCTTACTTCCAGTATTAAAGAAAAACAGGAACAGGAGTTAAAAGCACTGAAAGAAAAACAAGATGATGAATTTTATGAAAAATCCTCTCAGCTGGATGAGCGAATTATGGAGCTGAAGGAAGAACATGATAATCAGATACACCATCTGCGTGTGGAAATGGAAAATGAGCTATTGGCTGAAAAAAGAAAATCTATTGCAGAAAATAAGAAAAATAATAATGAAATTCAAAGTCTACAAAAAGTGCTCTTGGAACTTCAGTCTGAAAGAGAACTGAAAAATCTCAAAATTATTAATATGCAATTGGAATCCACAACTAACACAGAAGAGCTTCAAAAACTCAGAGAGGACAATAAAACTCTCAGACAACATAATAACAAACTGAAAGTCCTTTGGGAAAACCAAGGACCAAAAATGGAACAACAACAACAACAAATCGTCAGTCTGCAAAAACTCAACAGACAACTCAGCCAGTATATTCACAAAAATCAATCTGGCAATTATGCTAGGACTCATTTCAAAAACCAAGAAACACACAGTTCAAAAAACAATAGTGAATTACCAAACTCCAAAAAAAACAGCAATATCAGGAAATTACTCAAGCAGATCCATCTGCATGACAACAGCCCATAACCTCCTCCACCAACAAGATTCCCGTTTTCACGGGCGACTATTTATTTTTTGAAATGAGTCCAAGGATTAAAAATGTTTGCAGATTCCCATTGGTTTTCCTCTAAATTGTCCAAGCTTTTACGATTGGAAATAACACGGCGAATATGAGAAAGAATTTCTGGATTCACGGATTCCACTTCTTCTTCCTTCCATAATTTTAAAAACTCCTCCTCTAAAAATCGTGTGTGAGTGTTTCCCGTGACAAACTTTTCGTGAAAAAGAATATCCTGTAAAAAAGAAAGATTGGTTTTTAAACCAAAAATAATCGTCTCACCAAGGGCTTGTTTCATTTTTTCTATCCCCCGTGCGCGGTTTTCTTCCCATACAATCAGCTTCCCCAACATAGCATCGTAAAACCCAGGAACAATATCTCCTGATTCATAACCCATATCAAAGCGTCGGTTTACCCCTTGTGGAAAATGACAGCCCGCCAAAGAACCAAACACTGGTATTTGTTTTTGCATATCCTCCGCATACAAGCGACACTGGATGCTATGTCCACGGGGCTTAAGCTCCTTCTGTATAAAAGGTGCTTGACCCTGAGCTGTTAAAATTTGCGCCTTTATAAGATCTATTCCCAGTATCATTTCCGTCACAGGGCATTCCACCTGAATACGGGGGTTCACTTCCATGAAATAAAATTTTTCTTCGTGATACAAAAACTCCACTGTGCCAGCTTGCACATAACCCACTGATTGCAAAAGCTCCACGGCCGCTAAACTCATTTCCTGTTTAATGGAATCAGGCAGTAAAGCTGGTGCTTCCTCTATCACTTTTTGATGCTTCCTTTGAAGAGAACAATCTCTTTCAAACAAATGAAACACCCTTCCCAATATATCTCCGAAAACCTGTACTTCTATATGGCGAGCAAAAGGAAGATATTTTTCAATAAAAACTTCTGATAAACCAAAAGAGGAACCTGCTTCTCTTTGAGCGGAGGAAAAAGCCTCTTCCCACTCCTCTTCAGAATGAACAACTCTAAGCCCTCTTCCTCCTCCTCCTCCCACGGCTTTAATCATCACGGGAAAACCTATTTTATGAGCTGATTGCAATAACATTTTGTCTGTAGAAGAGTGGTCAGCAGAAGCTCGCGGTTTTTCTGTAACGGAAACGGTACAGGCAGGAAGCACGGGAAGACCGAGTTTTATAGCTTGTTTACGCGCACGCACTTTATCTCCAAAAATTTCCAAGCAATTTTCAGGAGGTCCAATAAAAATAATATTGTTTTCACGGCAGGCTTTGGCTAATTCCACTTTTTCAGATAAAAAACCATAACCCGGATGAATAGCGTCCGCACCGGTACTCAGAGCACCTTCTATTACAGCACGGATATTCAAATAACTTTGCCGGGATTCTGCCGGACCAATGCAGATTTTCTTGGAACTTAGCCGATAAGCTAAACTATTTTGATCTACAGAAGAATAGAGCAGTATTGGTTCGATACCCATCTCCCGACAGGTGGCAATCAACCTGACTGCTATCTCCCCTCTGTTGGGAATAGCTATTTTTTTTATTGTTTTGTACATATTATACTACCCTTGGTTTAGCTCCCGTATATTCTTTAATGGCCATTAATAAGTTTTTTGATTCTTTGTTGTGCAGATTCGCTTTTTCGAGCTGAGCTGATAATACGAACACTTTCTGTTTTTAAACTTCTCTTTTTTGAAAACTTTAGTGATTTATAATCTTCATCCGAAAGCCGATTGTCTGAAAGTTCTGCACTTTCCCATCTGGCATAATTTACACGGGAGAAAGGCAGAGAACCAAGGAAATTAAGCCATTTTTTTGTTTTGGAAACAGCCGGACCATCCAACTCTTTAAAGTGTTTCAATAATTTTTCCGAAAAATCATCACATTTTTCCTGAGAACCGGTAAAGTGAATAAGACCAATTTCCTTTGCCTGTCGAGCAGAAAAAGGTAAAGCACTCAACATTAAAAATTTTGCTTGAGATAAACCAATTTTCTTTAAGACAAAAGGGCTGATTATAGAAGGAACAAGACCTAATTTGGTTTCACTAAAAAGAAATTGAGTATTTTCCTCAGCAATAACCACATCCGAAACAGATAACAGACCCAGTCCTCCTCCCACGGCAAAACCCTGCACCAAAGTGACTACTGGCAAAGGACAAAGTGTTATAGCTTCAAACAAAGAAAACAGGTTTTCCAGTTCTTCACTGGTGAAAAGAGATTCATCTGCCATCCACTTTAAATCCGCTCCACTACAAAAAGCTTTTCCCTCCCCTGACAACATAATCACCCTTGTGGAAGAGGACCATTGTTGTTTTTTAAAAAAAGACAAAAGCTCACCAATCATTTTTGGATTGAGCGCGTTTCGCTTTTCAGGGCGGTTAAGTATGATACACTGGATACCTTCTTTTGTTTTAATTTTCAGAGAAGAGGTTTTTGTCTCCATAGGCGAGAACTTTTTTTGATGACTTTATATTAATATTTTTATTTTCCATTTCAGGAAATACTAAATCAGCACAAATTTAAAGTTTGATTAAAAATCCCAAAATAGTGACACCAAACACCATTATACTCCCCAGCTTCAGTGTCAGATCTTTTTTTAGAAGAATAAGGTCTTTTTTGGTGTCGGCACGCAACTGCTCAATATCTTTTCTCACATCTGCTATGTCTTTTTTAGTGTCGGCACGCAACTGCTCAATATCTTTTCTCACATCCGCGATCTCTTTTTTGGTGTCGGCACGCAACTGCTCAATATCTTTTCTCACATCCGCGATCTCTTTTTTCATACCAACTATGTCTTTTTTGACTTCTGCGATCTCTTTTTTGACTTCTGCGATCTCTTTTTTGACTTCTGCGATCTCTTTTTTGACTTCTGCGATCTCTTGTCTCACATCAGCTATGTCTTTTTTAGTGGCCATTACGCTTTCAATATTGTCCTTTTGAAAGTAAATAAGTGCGTTGGCCTGCTGTTCAGTGAAACCACTTTCTTTTAAATATTGAGCTTGTTTTACGAGAGGAGTAGCCATAATACTTTATTTATATCAGGTTTTTTAAAAAAATCAATATTTTTATGTGGTTTTGTGGTTTTGTGTTTTTTTCACTTCCTCTTTTCTTTCCTGAAAGGCAAAAACAGGATAATCTCCAAATAAAGCTATTTGTTTAATTTTATAATTTTCAATTTTTTCCAGCGGAACTACATTCGATAAATACCTTTGGACTTTTCCTTCAATGGAGAATAGAGAGACGCATCCAACCCCAATGCCAAAACTTTTCTGGTGTCCAAAGGATCAATAATACCATCATCCCACAAGCGGTTGGTTGAGTATTCAGCTGAGCTTTGCCTTTCATACTGTTTTTCCAAAGAGACAATAGTGGCTACCGGCGGACTATTAACATTATTCGCTGTATTCTTGCCTGTTGCGTTCAAAGTTTTAATGGATTGCAAGACTTTTTCCGCTTGTGGACCTCCCATCACAGCAATGCGGGCTGATGGCCACATCCAAAGTTGACGGGGCTGATAAGCTCGTCCACACATTCCATAATTACCAGCTCCATAAGATGAACCCACGATAACTGTGAACTTAGGCACACGCGCCAAACTAACCGCAGTCACCATTTTCGCCCCATGCTTCGTAATCCCAGTGCTTTCATATTGTTTTCCAACCATAAAACCCACAATATTTTGTAAAAAGATAAGTGGAATACCTCTTTGGTCACATAAATCAATAAAATGCGCAGACTTTAAAGCAGACTCACTGAACAACACACCATTATTTGCCAATATTCCCACCGGAAAACCGCATAAATGCGCCCAACCTGTCACCAAAGTGGAGCCATAATTTTTTTTAAATTCGTGAAATTCAGAACCATCCACAAGGCGAGCTATAATTTCTCTCATGTCAAAAACTTTTTTTAAGTCCGATGGCACTACACCGTATATTTCCTCTGCCGGATAAAGAGGATCTTTATTTGTCCGGCGAAGTAGTTTTTGTTTTTGAGCAAAACCTAAATGAAAAATAATGTCCCGCGCTTTTTCCAAAGCCTGATCTTCGGTTTCCACAATATGGTCACTTACTCCAGATTGTGCACTGTGTAATATTGCTCCACCTAACTCCTCCGCGCTTACTTTTTCCCCCGTAGCGGCCTCTACTAAAGGGGGGCCTCCCAGAAAAATAGTTCCACTTCCTTTAACCATAATATTTTCATCAGACATTGCTGGAACATAAGCTCCTCCCGCTGTGCAATAACCTGACACTACAGAAATCTGCGGAATCCCCAAACTGGACATACGAGCCTGATTGTAAAAAATTCGACCAAAATGATCCCGATCAGGAAAAACCTGATCCTGGTAATGTAAATAAGCTCCTCCGCTATCCACCAAATAAATACAAGGAAGATGATTTTCCAAAGCTATTTCCTGAGCACGAAGATGTTTTTTAATAGTGATGGGAAAATAAGCACCACCTTTCACAGTATAATCGTTGGCTACAATCACGCAAGGTCTGCCATGCACAATAGCTATACCAGTGACAATACCTGAAGAAGGAAGATTCTCCTTATAAAGCCCTCTACCGGCCAGTATGGAGAACTCCAAAAAGCAGGACTCTGGGTCTTTAAGCTTTTCAATTCTTTCTCTTACCAGATATTTATTTCTGTGCTTTTGAGGCTTTTGGCTTTGCCCGCCACTGGTTTTTGCCAATTCTATAGCCAGCTTTAATCTTTCCACTTTTTTTTTCATGAACTGGAAATTATGTTGATAATCTTCTGACAAAGTATTTATTTTTGTTTTTAAGATCAAAGATTTTCCTTTTAAGTTGGGAAACTTAAATTAAGCCCACAGACCGCCATTTGAAAACTACAGATAATAAAACATGAAATAAAAAATATGACAAGAGTATATCAGGCTATTTTCTTTAAAAAACCGGCAAAACTTTGAATAATAATCTTTACCCTTATTTGTATATAAAAATCTCCTGATCCGTATATAAAAACCGCTTGCTTTGGATTTTAAAACAAGCCATACTCATTTGATGTTCATCCAATTTTGAGTTTCCGGTACCGGGGTTTTAAAGGGGTGAAAGCTTTTAGTCAGATGTGGTTCTTTCTGAACTGGTTTTGTTGAGTGAATTTGTCCTGTTTTGAAAGGCTGAAAATAAGAGCTGGAGGAGTTATATATGCAAAAAAAGATATCAAAACTCAAAGCTTATCGTTTTCGAATTTTATCCGGTGTGCTTTTTCTCTTTTTTTTGACTAGCACTTGGCTTATGTTTTATCAAAAACCTGAATACCCTGAAGAACTTCATATAAGTCTCCAGGAGCAACTAAAAGCCATTATACAGGAAAAACTTTTAGAGCAAAAACCCCTTGTGCGAAATTTCCGTTTCAAGACAATATGGACACAATCCACTTATAAAAGAGGTCAAATCAGCGCGCATTTCAAATATTCTTTTGATGATAATGACCAATTAAATCTTTCTGTGGAAGGCAAGGCCCTAATGAACAGAAAAGAGGTGGGAGCTGATGATAAATATGATCTATGGAGTGTGGACAATATTGAAATCAACAATACTAAATTGAAATTCCAGGAACCTGTCACGCTTTTTTCCGTTTCCGAAAAATTTGAAGAAGATACAGAGGAAAGTACAGAAGACAGTATGAAGCTGGAAGAGGGGAACCAAAATGAGGACACCAGCACTCAGGAAACACTGGGAGAAGATTTGAACGAAAAAGAGCTGGAGAAAAAAGAACAGGACATTCAAGAAGAAAAGATATTTAATGATTCTTCAGCACAAGATAAGCTCAAACTAGAAAAAACTAAAGAGCATCCTGCACAAGGTGAACCAGAAAAAGATGAAATCAGGTTGCAGGAAAAAATAAATCAACTCAAAGATAAAGAACAAAGTGAATTGGAACAATCAGACGAAAAAAAGAAGAATAAAGAAATAAAAACGGATCAACACAGTGGCAAATCTGATGAAACGGAAAAATCGGGAAAAATCGACAAATCCAGTGAAACGGAAAAACCAGAAAAAACCGATGATTCCCCTTCAGGGCTAAAGTCAGAATAATGGACATTTATCAAAAAATCCATAAAGGAAAAATTGCCGACTGGCCAAATGAGGTTTTAATCCATACTGATGGTGCTTCTCGAGGCAATCCGGGAGTCGCATCCGCTGGACTTGCGGTTTATAACAGAAACAAAGAATGTATTTATGAAGAGGCTTTCTTACTGGGTATAAAGACCAGTAATTTCGCAGAGTATTCAGCAGTATTAAGAGCCTTACAGTTAAGTGCAGAAAATAAAATCAGCAATTTGCTTTTAAAAACTGACAGTGAGCTTCTGGTAAAACAACTCTCTGGTCTTTATAAAGTAAAATCTCCTAATATTAAAAATCTTTACCAAGAATGTAAAAAATGGGCAAGCAGGATTCAAAAGGTACAGTTTCAGCATGTGCGTCGGGAACAGAATAAAAAAGCAGATGAGCTGGCAAATCTGATTTTAGATAGTACAGAGAAAATTTGATCACCATAGATGAATTGACCCTAAAAAGCAAAGAAACAATTTTTTGTTTGCTTTTAAAGAAGTGTGAGTTTAAATTCAATGATGGAACGAAAAAACTTGTGTATTTTGTTCCTGAAAATCATCAGAAATAACTACCTAATTCCCCATGAACATATAAATATTCCATTGCCAACCTGATGTTTTTCCAAATTTTTAAGGGCCTGTAGCTCAGTTGGTTAGAGCACACGCTTGATAAGCGTGGGGTCAGAAGTTCGAGTCTTCTCAGGCCCACCACCTCAACGGGATTTCTGTTCAAGTGTGAAAATTTTTCATATCCAACACTTAATTGAAATCAGGAACAATATGAAGCTCAAGTCAAAAGGAGAAATAAAAATATGAACTATGAACCTGTTGAGACAAATAATAAAGTTTCTATTCCAACAAAATTTTTAAGACATGCAGTTCTCAGGTTAATCATCACCGTCATTACTGTCACTACCATAAACATTGTAAGTCTTCCCATAGCCAGAGCACTGGACTTGGAAACAGTTTTCATGGCAGTTGTGTCTGATATTTTACATGTGGAATACGAAAAGAAAAATTTTACAGCCCTTCAGAACTACATGGAATACAAATCTCTTGAGGAATTATTGTTTTCAGCGGAACACCATAATCAGAGCGCACAAAGGATATTATTTTATATATACTACATCGTTAACAGTACACTTACAAATATAATCCAATTAACTGATAAAACTGTATTACAGTTAAGTCCCGCTCAAATCACAAGAATAGAAAACCTGATACAAAAAACCAAAACCCCACCTGCGTATTTTTCACTTGGTTTTTCCTATATAAAAACCAATGACAAAGAAAAAGGTCTTCATTATTTACATAAGGCAAAAGATACAGGATATGCTTTGGCTTATCTGGTTATACCTGCCCTCACAATAAAAACAGAGTCTTTATCACCCGATACAAAAAAACAAAACATGGAGATAATCTATCAAAGCTTACAGGAAATACAGAAAAAAGGTATAAATAATGCCCTACCACCCTTTAATTTTCTAATGGGTACTGTATTATTTTTAAAAAAACAGTATAGCAATGCCTTAAAATTTTTTGATGATTCAATACACAAACAGAAATTTGCTATTGCCGCTTCTATGACTTACAGGGGAATAATACATCAAAGAAATAACAGAACCAGTCTGGCTAAAAAAAATTTTATCAAAGCTATCAAAAAAGGAAACGACGAATCAAGAGTGTTTTTAATAAAAATATATATATCTGAAGGCAATTACACAGAGTCATCTGAATTACTGAAGGAAATATCCACAAAGTGGGGGAAATATAAAGATGTAGCCTCTATTAAAGCTTCTCTTCTGCTAAGTTATATGTTAAAAGAAGGGCTAGGAATTGCAAAAAACTTGATGCAGTCCTATATCTATGCCAATAGAGCTAAAGAAATTTACCTTCTATCCCAACAACAATCTCCGCTGTTTAAAGTAGTAGATCCAAACACAGGAAGGTATCAAGTCTGGATCAAACCCGGCTGGCGAGTGGTCAACTTTTCCAACAATATAACAGAAAATAACACACAATTTTCACTGACCAAATACCACACTTTGCCAACACAACCAAATTTAGTATTTGAACTTATAAATTTCGAAAATAACGATTTATTAACAGAAAAACAATTACATATAATAAAAAATCATATTTCCACTTTAGAGAAACAACTACAAAATAATGAAAAACTGCAAGAAGCACGTTTTTTGGCCAGCACCGATTTTGAAAACTTATATATGCCAAACAAATGTGGAAGAGTGTTTCTGAATTAAAAGAATGAGAAACATCTACTTTTCACGGAGTACTATTCAGTGCAATCCGAGGAGTTTTTCAGAATAGTAAATTCTCTACCATACCAAAAATACCGCCCTTTGTAGTGGGCTGTGCAATTAAGTCTTTCTCTAATGTCATTGGGATTGCTCAGACCAAATCCCAAAGGTTTGGCTAGTGAGACAGTAACAAGGCCATTTGAAACATCCACTTCGGCTGTGTTCCCCCTACTGGCATAACAACGGATACTACTTAAATCTATATTTGGATCAGTGGAAAAATAAATTTTGCGGATTTGTTCTTCTATACATACTGATTTGTTTTTTGGATGGTAATCGTAAATTGGTAAATGACGGCTGGTTAGTTTAATTTTAAATAAATTGTCTATCACAGCATATTTTTCATTGATGGCAAAACGAGGGAGAGCAAATAAATTTGAAGAACAACCAATCGGTCCTGACTGAGTGGAAAACGCAGCAGAAAAATGAAAAGCACGACCGGAAACCTGATTCATGTTTTGTATTTCCGTGATAAGCTTATTGCTCACTTCGCCAAAAGGATAAGAGAAAAAACGTGGCATTATCGAGGTGCTCTCATAAATTCGCTCTACGGAAAATAAAATATCCTTTTGTCTTTGTTCCGTATTCATATCCTGCACTAAATGACCATGCGTGTGAGAATGTGCCGCCAGCTCTCCCAACCCAGACTGCACTATTGTTTTTAAATCGTCCCAAGTCATGGAACTTGTGTAGTTTTTATCCACGGGTTCTGTATTCACAAAAACAGTGTAAGGATACTGATAAGTTTCCAGAATAGGTTTGGCTTTTAAAAATGATTTATAAGCGTCGTCAATAGTAATAGCCACCCATTTGTTCCCAAAAGGGACTTGACCTTTAACCGCAGATATCACCTTACTCAATGGAACCACTGTATAGTCATTATTTTTGAAAAACTCCAGATGTTGCATAAATTGTTCAATAGTAACACTGGTGCTTTTATAAGGTTCATCAAATTTGTGGTACATAAGCACGATCGCAGACCCTGTGTGTAAGTTGCAGACAGGTTGCCTCAAAGAGGAAGAGGGCGAGGAGGAATGACTGCTACTTAATGCTCTTTTAAAATTGGAAGGCAGTTCATTTAAAGCAACTTCATTTGTATGGTTGGCACTTTGGCAGGAATTAAAAAAACAGAGAGATAAAAGCAATTTCACGACATAAATTCTGTGTCGTTTGCCTGTATTGACTCTCAAGCTAACTTTAGTATTAATAAAAAAAGAAAGGAAATAAAACAGATATTTCACATTTCCAATTATTAACAATTATCAATAATTTGGCAAACTTTTTTTATTGTGGATTGCACTTTTGGCAAGTAGTTCGGATCTTCAGCATAATTAGACAACCCTTCAGACATTTTTAAAGCCGTTTCACAAGGTGTATCTTCATTTAATAAGGACTGGTGCCTATAGTTCCTTAAAGCAATGTAAGCTCTGGACGAGTTTAATGTTTGAGCATAAATAAAGTAATTCATTTCAATGGTATTAAACTTATAGATACATCTTCTGGGATTTCTTTTGGCTGGGATACATCTTGGATTATTTTGAGCTTTTGTAGCTGAAGAAAAAGTGGTTTGAATACCATAAAAATTGTTTCCTGCCGTTGAAAAACGAGAAGTTCCCCATGCAGATTCCACACCCCCTTGAGTGACCGCTAGGGGCACAGGAATTGCCTGGATTCGTTTTGCAATAGCCATCAGGCACTCTTCACTGAGAAGAGGAAAACGTGTTTCTTCGCCATGATAATGTATATGACAAAACTCTGGTCCTTTACGATGTTCTTGCAGATAATTGACAGATAAGTTGTAAATTGCATCTGGCTGGCTGTTTGGAAGACATAAATAATGAAAAAACCGGCAGGATTGTTTGTTTTCCGGGTTGATCGGCAATAGACGATATCTCATTAAAGTGGATATCAGAGATATTTTATCTTCATATTCGACTGGGATATTATTTTGAATATTTTCCATATATGTCATAACTTCGGAGTATTCCAAAGAAATAAGGCTGTTTAGATATTCAATAACAGGTTTATAACCACAAATAAAGTCTTTCCTATTTTCTAGGAAAGTGGCATTCAGAGATACGCACCAGAATTGAAGAAAAATGAAACTAAACCCACAGACTGTTTGTTTCCACAAGTTGAGAGTTGGTTGAAGACTCAATCCATTGATCTTTGCAGAGGAAAAGACACACACTATAAACTTCAACCCGGTATAGTATGAAAAAAATTGACATTTTTTTCTGAATATCAGAATGTATATTTTATATTTCATCCATAAATTCGCCCATAAAGGTTTTTGTGTGTCTGACAATTTTATTGTTTTTTTTCTGCTCTCTCTTTTGTACTGTGTTGCCATTTTGTGCCTCACTTATTTTTTTATTTATAAAAAAATAAAAATTCAGATACAGTCTGTTGCTACATTCGGTGCTGGTGTTTTGTGTGTCATGGTATTATTTGAATTTCTCCCTCATTCCTTTAGTGCGGAAAAAAACATCTATAAGAATATAATATTTGTATTATGTGGTTTTTTAGTCAATGCTTTTGCGGAAATTGGACTTTTACCTTATACAAAATTTTTAAATCGGCTGTTGCCCTTGAAAAAACATGATTGTCATCAACATGACTCTGAACACACTCATTATCATTTACTTCCTGTTTCTGTAGGCTGTTCAGCCGTAGGTTGTTTTATATTATGCGCTTTTTTTGATGGTATTCGACTGGCCTCTTCTCTACTGATTAACATGGAAACGGCTATTATGATGAGCATAGGCTTGCTATTTCACCTCCTGCCTGAAAGTGTGGCTGTTTTGGGAATTGGATTATCGTCTGGTTTTTCCCGCCGTTTTCTTTTTGGCATCATTACCTTTTTTTGTTTGGCTTTTTTGGGCGGATACTATATGTCTTTTTTGGTGTCTTATGTGAACACTTTACAGAATTTCATCTTACCCTTTGCTTCCGGGCTTTTTTTGTATGTGTGCATTGTACATTTTATTCCCATGATAATAAAATTTAAAATAAAAAAGTGGTTTTTTATTGGTATGACTTTAGGGTTGATTTTATCACAAATTGCCCATTTTTTGATACAACATTAAAAACATCAGGACCTGTGAAACCCCGTGAAGGCACAAAAACCATGCAACTTAATCCCAATCTGGTGCCCATTCAGGATTTACCAGCCGTTGATTTTGTGAGTGCATACTCCCTAAAATCAGACGATCTGGTTCATTGAGCTGAAAATCAAATATATCAAAGTTGGATTCTGCATGTTTTTTCCTAGCAGCTTTTGGAATGGCCACAATATTTTTTTGCTCTATCAGCCAACGCAGGACAATTTGTCCTGCTGTCTTGGAGTATTTTTCACCTATTTCTTGGAGCGTTTTATTTTTAAATACTTTGTTTCTAGCTAAAGGGGAATAGGCAGTTAAAAACATATTATGCTTTCCCATAGCTTTTAAAAGTGGCCTTTGATCCAAAAAAGGATGATATTCAACTTGGTTGCAAATTAACTCTGGCGAGGTTTTTTTTGATATTTCCAAAAGTTCCACAGGAAAATTGCTCACTCCTATATGTTTTGTCTTTTGTTGTGCAATCATCTGTTGTAGGGCAGATAAAGTTTCTTCCACCGGTACCCTGATATTTGGCCAATGAATGAGTAAAAGATCCACATAATCCGTTTTTAATTTTTTTAGACTTTCTTCTGTACTATGTACCACTTCCTTGGCACTTAAAGAATCCCGCCAGACTTTGGTTACTAAAAATATGTCTTCTCTACCTACGCCAGATTTGGCTATAGCTGACCCCACTTCCCCTTCGTTTCCGTAAATTTGAGCTGTATCAATATGGCGATAACCAATATCCAAGGCCATGCGTACGGCCTTTACGCACTGAGTTCCTTTTATAAGCCAAGTACCAAAACCTAATTTTGGCACTTTAGTCCGGTTTTTTGCAGTCCAGTATAACATATTTTCCTATCCTTTGGTATTGCGCGCTAAAAATAAAATTTGTTCGTGAAAGCACTGTATAACTTAGGAAAAATACCTGATACATTTCCCGAATTTGTCACCCTGCCGGTGAAAAACCCACAAATTCCCGTCTCTTCTGGCTCAGGAACAGGTTTTTAAGGAACTAAAAGCCCTTAAAGGCCCTCCAGTTGTGCACCGGGCAAATATACTTTTTCCAAGCGACTAACAATAAACTGTAATGAAAAATTAAATAAAGCAAATAAAATATTTACTCATTTTATAAAGTTTCCTAATATATAAGCAAATTTGAAGTTTTGTCAACGGGGGCTTTTCATCTTTGAAAAATATTTTTTTCTTGTTTTTTTTGTTCATTTTCACAGCTTGTAGCACGCAAACCAGCTTGTCTTCTATTGATTTTGACGCGTGTTTTATGAGTTACAAAAATCCCTCTGAGTTGGGGAACGCATTGGAGGAAATGAATCAAACAATTTCAGCAACAGAGCAACCCAGTACATCCACTATAACAGTTGTGGGTTGTCTTAATTATCAGCTGGGAAATTATAGTTTAGCCGAAACATGGTTAAAGAGGTCTTTTAAAGAATCAAAAGAGGAAAAAACAAAAAGTATAGCCGCTAGTGCTCTCAGCCTGATTTACTTGAAAGAATTTTCCAAACAAAAAATTACAAAAACTTATCAGGCTTCGGCTGAAAAACATTATTTAGGCCGATGGATGCTGGTTCTTTATTATTTGGATTTCTATAAGGAAACCGGTTTTAATGATTATCTTTCGTCTGCCATTAGCACTATGGAGTTAAAGCATCAGCAAGAGGGAGGGGGCACATCAGCTACATTACGTTTTCTTGAGCACATGAAGCTCATTATAACAATGGAGGAAACTTGCAACAATAATCCTACTCATGAACTTTGTGCTGAAGAAAACATAGAAGACGAGAAACTTTATCTGTTCAGCACGGCTAGGGGTTTTTTACTTATGCTTTTGAAAGAACCGCCTTTTAACAATATTTAATTTTCCGTGAAACAGTCTTTATATGTAACCTGCTTACTTGTTCATACCTCACTACTAGGGGAAAACATGCGTTTTGCTAAGTGCTTTTTTCTTCGAAGTGTTTTATTTTTGCTCTGTTCTTTTTGGTCATGTTTTGCTCTGACCAAATATCAGGTGTGTTCCATTACTATAAATTCTTCCGATGAAATAGAAATGTTTAAAAAAAATCTGTCCTCTGAACACTTTGAGTTTGTGGAGCTGGTGCCTTTGTCTGTACAGTCACGACCCAACAATATTCATTGGTTCAAAAATGCCTGTCAACAAGGATACCAATGTGATATTTTAGTTGTTTCAGGACACTTTGGTGGGTTGTTTTTTGGTGAAAAAAATAATTATATTCTCCCGGTGGATATTATGGAAAAACAGGCCTGCTCTGATTCCTGTTCAGGCGTGTTATCCCATGTAAAAGAAGTATTTTTATTCGGCTGTTACACTTTGTCAAATAAACAGAGTCGTCAGAGAACACCAGAACAGCACTTGCAGGTTCTTTTGGAACATCATTATGCCCGTGATGTGGCGGAAATCATGGTGGCGGCTATTTATCTTCCTTTTGGACTTTCTTTTCAGGAGAGAATGCAATGGATTTTCCCCTTCCAAAGCAGTATTTATGGATTTACTGAATTAAGCCCATTGGGAAAATATCTTCGTCAGCCCCTTGACCATTATTTTCAACAGATCAACAAGCACTATGGCAATTATAAGTATTACTTGGATCAAAGAAGGCCACAAACAAATAACTCCCTTATTTACCCTTCCATTGGAGGAGCCGTTTCTGAAGTGAAAGGGATAGGCCCTTATGGTCACCAACCCCCTCATTTGCAAAAAATGTGCCAACTATATAATGACAATGTGAACCCTGTTGAGAGTATGCAGGTAGTGAGAGAACTTATGGAGTCCGGGGCTGGCCCCAAGGCGTATTTGTCTATTAAAAACTTTGTGTCTGAAAATCGGCCGTTTAAAGGGCCAAGTCTGGAAATTTTTAAGGAAATAAAAAATAATCAGGATTTTAGGACTGAGTTTTATATTTTGTATGATCAAATAAGCTCTCGTCTTCCTTATGTCAAAATTCAATTTTTAAATTTTTTAAATTTTTTTGGGTGGGTATCCTCTGATTTTTATCAAAAAGAATTAAGAGACAACACTCTCAGGATTATTCGTCATTCTACTTCAGAGGCTTATGATTTTGCTCTGGCTCTCATATATGATGAAAAAGTTCCTGTTCAACAATTAGATTTATCAGTAGATGATTTTCCAGATGAATTCTACAAAAATATATGGAGTGCATTGGTTATGGAGACTTTTCACATACAGGATTATCGGATTCATCGCAAATTGATGAATATGTGTTTGGCTAAAGTAAAAGAAGATCATGTTATATGTTATCAGGTTTTTAAAACCTTGGGACATTTGAGGGTTAGTGACGAACTCATTATTAATAAATTGGAGGAATTTGTAAAACTTTCTCATTCCGGGTTGGTTTATTATTCGATTTATGGTTTGGCCTACTCTGGGGTGCAGGTGGAATCCGTACATTCAACTATAGCCGATCGCTTTAACTACCCGGACAAATGGATTCAGCTTCAGGCTATTTCAGCCTTGGGGCTTTTGCAATCGAAGTATCCACAGGTAAATCAACGGCTTGTGGATTTCATAAAAGTCAGCTCAGATGAAGACATTATTGAAAGAGGATTGCACTCCTTGCATAATATGCAACCTCCCCTTCAAGCTCTGCGACGAGTTATTGTGGATAGGAAATTTTATGAACATCCTAATACAAAGATAAGAAATTTAGCTCGTTCTTTTTAATCAGGAGGAAAAATGCAACACAGGGAACAGACCCTTCAAAAAATTACATTGAAAGTAAAAAAGCTTCCTCATTTTAAAGGGGAACTTCCTGCTTATCAAAGTCCTTCAGCCAGTGGTTTTGATATTCGGGCACAACTGAAGTCCCCTCTTACAGTTAAATCTTTGGAGAGAGTATTAATTCCTACTGGCCTTATATTTGAAATTCCTGCTGGTTTTGAACTTCAGGTGAGGCCCCGTAGTGGTTTGAGCTTGAAAAAGGGATTATCCCTACCTAACTCTCCTGGCACTATTGACGCTGATTATAGAGGAGAGGTAAAAGTTATCGTTGTCAATCTTTCCCCGCAGAATGTGACTATTGAAGATCAGCAAAGAATAGCGCAGGTGGTTTTATGCCCGGTATTTCAGGCACAGCTAGAATGGGCAGAAAATCTCAGTGACACCAAGAGAGGAATAGGAGGTTTTGGTTCAACAGGTTTTTAAAATTGGTTAATGACATTTCAAGCTGTATTTGATAACAGTTAAAGTGTAATGAACCTTATTGTTATTCTTTTTTTTGGAGTGTTTTCTCTTTCTGGTTTTGCTAAAGAAGAAGGCACAAAGTCTTTCAGGAAGCGAAAAGTTCTCCCTCACTATCTACAAAAAGCTTATGTTCTTCAAAAGGATGCTATTGTTTATGCACGTCCTGATTTCGATTCCACTCAAATTACCTCTATACCAGCCGGCACAAGGATAACTGTTTCAAAAAAAATTCATCGCCCAAATCATCGATTTGGCACTTTTTACAGAATTTATATCAACAAGCCCAAAAAATTACGAGCCTATATTTCTGAAATAGATGTGGTTCCGCGCTATATTAAATCCGGTTCACATTTTAAACTCAATCCTGAATTTAAGCAGGTCAAAAAAAAATTGAAATATGTTAAGGATTTTCAACTTAACAGAGATTCTGAAGATTTAATGGAAATAGGGGATAAACCTCTTTCAAAAGTAAAGTTTATAGGGTTAACTGTGTCTTATGCTTGGATGGCTTATCAGTCTGAAAAAACATCAATAGAATCATGGTTTTTTGGCTTAAAGCTCAGTGGAGCGGGCCTGCCCATAACTGGTATAATCACTGATACCAGTTTAATGTTTTCTCTTTCTCCTCCAGTTATTGAAAAAAAGTTAAAGAAGGGCTATATTTTATTAGGGGATTTTTTATTTAAATTACCTCTTCTTGACGCACCTTACTTTTTGTTTCATTTGGGAATAGGAGCACTTGTAAAGATACATGGTTCTTTAGCACCGGAAAAATCTCATTTTCAAGTGGGAGCAGGCGTAATCAGTTCTGCTTCTTTTACTTTGAAAATTCATGATCGCCTGTCTTTTTTAATGGAGGGAAAAGTGTACTATGATATGCTGGAAACCGAACCTGTACCGTCTATATTGGGCGGGCTGATGGTGGCTTTTTAAATAGGAGAAAACACTATGAATCACATTCAAACACTGACAACCGAAGTTATCAATCAAATATCAGCCGGGGAAGTGGTTGAACGACCGGCCAATATGGTAAAAGAATTACTGGAAAATAGTATAGATGCTGGTGCAAATAAAATTGAGGTTCATTTTTCGGAAGGAGGTCGATTTGTTCAGATTAAAGATAATGGCTGTGGAATTAAAGATTCTGAATTGCATTTGGCTCTATCCCCTCACAGCACCAGTAAAATTGCCACTCTAAAGGATATTTGGCTTATCAATAGTTATGGATTCCGTGGGGAGGCTCTGGCCAGCATTGCTGAAGTGAGTGATCTCACCTTGGTGTCAAAACCGGTGGATCAAAAACAAGCTGGCCGATTGAGAAGTGCATTTGGAAAAAAAACATCTGTGGAACACACAGGATCGGAAAAAGGCACTACTGTCATTGTTAAAGAGCTGTTTCAGCAGACTCCTGCACGCTTGAAATTTTTAAAAACGCCAGCCTCTGAAACGGCTTTAATCAAGAACACTGTTAAGGCTATGGCTCTTGTTCACCCTCAAATTGAGTTTCGGGTTCTTCATGGAAACAAACTGCTTTTTTATTGGCCGATTGTGGAAAATTTGCAAAAACGGGTAGAAAGAATTTTATCTTTAAACAATACTTTTTACACCAACACAACATCAGGAGGTGTAAATGTAGAGGCTGTGTTTTGCGCTCCCAATGAAACTGTCGCCACCCGCCGACAAATGTGGTTTTTCGTGGGAAAACGCTGGGTGGAAGACAGTACCATTCATTCTGCTGTAATGTCTGCTTATCGAAGTTTGCTGATGCACGGAGAATATCCTATTGTGGTTCTAAACCTTTCGTGTCCACCAGCTGATTTAGATGTAAATGTGCATCCGGCAAAATCCAAAATAAGGTTTAAAAACTCATCAATAATATTTCGGACAATTCATCATAGTCTGCGAAAGGTTTTGGAAAAAGCACCTTGGATTGTCAGCGAAAATCAAAAACCTACTGTTTCTACCGAACAGGAAATAAGTTTTCCGGGTATGGAGTTTAAGCAAACCCGCCTTCAGCAAAAACATTTTAATTCTCAACCGGGAGCTTATGAAACAGATTTTCAGGAGAAAGAAAATTTCGAAAAAAAATTATCTGATTTTTCCAGACCTATTTCTTCCAAAAATCCATCTGACAGGCCAACAAATTTATTTTCTCAACCTTCTACTGAGTCCAAAGATATGTCGTCCACTATTCAAAGCATTAAAAGTATGAATATGAATCAAGGGGTTGTTACAGATGTTTCTTCCGTGGAAGCACAAGAGAGGCGGGAAGATCAGAAGAAAAATTACTGGTCTTCTTTGCATATTTTATCTCAAGCTCATTTAACTTATATTCTAGCTCAAAATCGTTCCTCTATTATTTTTATTGATCAACACGCGGCCCATGAAAGAGCACTCTATGAAAAACTGATGCAATCTTGGAATACAGGAAAAGGAGAGGTGCAAAACCGTCTTGTGCCTCTAGCTTTGGATTTAGAGGAATCGTTGGTGTCAGCTTTATTGGCTGTTCAGAAAGATCTTTTAAAAATGGGTTTGGAAATGGAATGTTCTGGGCCGGAGGGTTTGGTTATTCATTCTGCACCAGCAATTTTAAAAGATGTGGCTTTGCAAAAGTCTTTGGTTCAGCTGGCTGACGAAATAAAATCTTTAGGGGGCAGTTTCGCGATAGAGAAAAAAATTGCTGACTTATGTGCCAGTATGGCTTGCCACTCTGCCATTCGGGCCGGGCAGGCTTTAAGCAAAGAAGAAATGAAAGCACTGTTGATTCAAATGGATGAATTTCCTCTTTCCAGTTTTTGTCCACATGGGCGTCCAGTGTTTGTGAATTATCCTCTTTCCCGTTTGGAAAGAGATTTTGGCCGAAGAGTATAAAATCCACTAAACAAACAAAATAAGAAAATTAAAAAAAATCACCCGCCCATAACTTTGTTAAAAAAATTTTCCAAGGCAGATGTTGAATGCCATTTGGAAATCGTGCTTTTACCGGATCACGGGAGACGATAATCAAGCTCTTCCATTTATGTTCTTCAGCAAGAGCCAATAACCCTTTGTGGTCCCGCCGACTGATCTTTCTTCCAGCTTTTACCTCTATGGCGGTTTTATTTCCAATAATAAAGTCTACTTCAAATTGGGATTTGGATCGCCAAAATTTTAATGTTTGTCGGATATTTTTATAAGATAAAGAGGCTCTTAATTCACAGGCGATAAACTGCTCAAAAGCCTGGCCAAAAAGGTCACTGTTTATATCCAGACTTTGAGTTTCACACAAAGTATGCACAATACCAGGATCAAAGAAATAAAACTTTGCAGTTTGAATGGCTTTTCTTTTTGTTGAACTCGTCCAAGGGAGAACAGAAAAACCAATTAAAGTGTCTTCCAAAATTTGATAGTAGTCTTTTACAGTGTTAGGGGATAGTTGTGCGTCATTTGCCACTTTTGTATAATTAATTATCTGAGAATTATTGAAAGCGGCACTTTGTAAAAAGCGGGCGTAGTTAGGCAAATTGCGAGCAACAGCTTCTGCCTGTATCTCTTCTTTTAAATAAGTATCCACATAGTTATATAAATATTCTTCATTGTGTTTTCCCAAAGTAGCCAAAGGTAGACCTCCAAACCGAAGATAGCTACTCAGGTTGAATTTCCCAGCGTTTTCAAGCTCAAACCAAGTTAATGGAAACATTTCTGCCTTGAAAGCCCGACCCGCCAAGAGATTTACTTTGCCTCTTTTTAATTTTCGAGCACTACTGCCCGTAAGCAAAAAATGCTGATTTCTGTCTTCAATCAGACGATGAACTTCATTAAGCAACTCGGGGATTCTTTGTATTTCATCAATAATTATATATTTTTTGCTTGTTAAGGCACTAAGAAGAGAAGGGTCTTGTTTTAATCGAAGGTAAATTTTTGAATCCAACAAATTTATATAATCAGCTTTATGCTGAAGTTTAGTCAGCTGTTTTGCGGAATCTGTGTATTTTGTTGTTGTTGCACTTGGAAAATATGTTTTTATAAGTGTACTTTTTCCCACTGCCCTTGGACCTAAAAGAAAATGAGAGGATTTTTTTAGTAATTGCACAGGATCTAAAAATCGGTGAATCATAAGAACCTCATCTTCCTAACACTCTCTTAAGAAAACAATAATATGTAAATTTAAATAGTGGTCCGTGAAAAAGCTCTGTTTAAGTGAGTTACTTTCCTACTTATCGGAAAGCTCCCCCTTAGTACGTCATTCCCGTGAAAACGGGAATCCAGTCAAAATAACATACTTTTTCACGGGCTACTAAATAGTGGTCCGTGAATTGCTTACAATCAGGTAAACTATATTGTTCTATTTCGTGGATTATCAGGATAATTCACGAAGTAGTCGTATGTCAAATAAAGACACGAGAATGCAAAATACCAATTTACTCTCAGTCCCCACAGTCTTAAAAAAGGCCAAATAAATTTCAAAGACTGCGTTGATAAATTTTTAAAAGAGCTTCTTTTACAGACACTTTTTGCAAAAAAACAAAGGGTTTTACGAAGAAACCGCGACTCAAGCCAGCTGGCGGTTAACAGAAGAGGAAGTTTCCAATACCTGACGAATCTCAGACATCATAAAACTTAAGTGCTCCACTTCTTTTTTAAGCTGAGACATACTGCTCAGAAAATCATGTAAACTTTCTTTTTCAGAACGGAATTTTTTTTCTGATATTTCTTCATGGTGAGAAAAATCTTCCTGTTGTTCAGCCGTGGATACAGAAAAAATAAGTTTTTTATTCATAATTATTTCATTCCTTTATTTTATATGCTTTTTGAATAACAGGTTTTTCAGAATTTTACTTTGTAAAATAATATTCGACACTAGTCCAGCAAAACTTAAATATACTTACATTTACTTTTTTGTAATTTCGTAACCACAAGCCAAGCTGGCAAGCTCTATATCCCGAATATCTCTGCGAATTTGTCCTTTTCGAAGCCCCGAGTTCATAATACCGTCTTTATTTTCTATATGCACCAAAGCCCCTAAATGGCCTAATTCATGCAAAGAAAGGCTAATAAAATCCACTTGGCTTTTAGAAATTTTAGGGGTAACAGCTGTAGGTGCTCGCGTTTTTTTCTTCTTCCAAAAGGAAACAAAATCCAAGAAAGACTGAAAGGCATATAAAAACTGCTTCCAAAACGATTGTGGAGAGGTGCTGGCCAAAGATCGACTGCTGGAAAGCTTAGGAACTTTCGTATAAACAGAGTAATCAAAAGATTCCTCTTCATAAAAATATTCATAATCCACATTATTCACTATAATATCCCCTTCAATAATAGAACCGCCGAAATAATTGCGAATATGAGTGCTTCCTTGTTGTTTAGTCAGTAAAATATTATGCTTTTTATCCAAAAATACAATATTGATACCATCTCCTGAATCATCTTTATCAGGGATAGAATCCAACGACACTTCCCCAATTAACTCAAAAAGATGTCCTTTTCTGGTATAGTAATTCCATGATTCATTCCACATATCCACAGCGTATGTAAAATTTTTTCTGGTAACAGTAGGCACAGTCTCATGGATATAAATAGGCACAGGCAATTCTCCCCATCTTACAATAAAACCCCGATCCACACGAAAATTACAGCGGTTTTGCCCGCCACCATGAAAATTTGACAATCCACAGCCGACACATAAAAATAAAACTATGAGAAGAACAATATGTTTCATAACAGCATAACTTTCTTTAACTGGTTTACACTGAGTGTTCCGATTATTCCCAAGAAAAAGCAAAGCATGTACCCAGCATGCCCGCTTGAATGAGAATCCCCACCGGGCAACAGAAAGGTCTCTGTTTTTCACCTTCCTATATAAGTCTTCTATCAACAGGAATCCCGGAAAAAAGGCCAGAAAATACAATTTTTCAAAACCAGTTTATCCATTATTTTTTTCTTTTCGGAAAAAATAAGAGAAAATTTAAATAAACTACATGATGACCCGTGAAAAATCCCGTTTATCTCCACGATGAAAAACATATTCCCAGCTGTGAGACTCTTCTGTCTCCTTTTAAAATCTCCAAGCAATGTCTGTAAATTTTACATTAAGAGGGTTGGTTTTTTAATGAAAATATCGTTTTTAAAGGTCTCTGTTTGTTTGGAATCATAACTACATATATAATACATTATGCGGTTTAAAAATTTTGAAAGTTATCATTTTCTACTGGTTTTTCTGCTAGCTTTTTTTCAATCAATGTCTTACGCAATGTCTTGTGAGGAGGCGTTTTCTGATTCTGGAGAGATGTTTTCCAATCCAAGCTCCTTTGCAGAGGCCATGACTAGGGGGCTGGTTCTCAAGGAAGGGCAGGATCAACTCTTTAAGTTTTATCTTAAAAACTGGACTCCTTATGCTGGAAATGGCAGAAATGTAGATTTGCAATCTGTATTTGATGTTTTGAAACACTATCCGTCTCTTTCCAAAATTCCTTTAAGAGACTATATTTTTGAGTTTGCCACAGTAAGAAAAGAAAGACCCCAAAGCCTTGTAAATTTTATTACATCTTTCAAGAGCAAAAGCAATCGGATACAGAACAATTTATTTCATATAGAGGCAAACTTGGGTTTTTGGATCAAAATGTTTAGAGGGCAGGAGCAAAACCATAAAGCGGAAAAGAAAGCTCTAAGGGAAAAAAGAAAGCAGGAAAGGCAAGATTTTATAGCTTGGCTCGATACCACATCCTTAAATAAAGAGCTGAGGGATTTTATAAAAAACCCCCAACAACCTTACAGAGAGCGAGTTATTGCTTTGTACAAGGCTCTAGCGGAGGTCCGGTCTGATTTTTTGAATGCAGAACAAAAAGCCAATGAAACTTCACCAGAGGGGTCTTATGAAAAAATCATACAAAGAATTTCTCAAGCGATGGTGGATTTAATTTATACATCTGGTTTTGGCAACAAAGCGTGGATGGAAGCACTTAAGGATGCCAATCCACAAGAAAACCTGAATGCTTTACGAAATATTTTAATTGAAAGAGACAATATTGCTTTTGAGCTGGGTTTTATGGGTCATTTTTCGGGGCTTGTAGAAAGCTTAAAGGCCAAAATCCCAAATGATACAGAAATGTTATCGAAAATCACGGAGGATGTTCAAACTCATAATCATACTATCGAGGGGACAGAAGTTTTAAGGCTTAGGAGGCTTTCTCTTCAGGAATCGCCTTTCAGGTCCTGTATGGGAGGAGACTGTGCCACTAATACATATTTTGAAAGAGCTTTGGATCCTAATTTTCTTTACTTTACTTTGACAGATAGTCGAAATAGGTCTTCAGGCCATATTACTGTGGTCTTAGGGGAGGCTTTAAACCCTGAAGGTCAAAGAATCAAAACAGCTTTTGTGGATAAGATTCAGAATATGGATACTCAGAAACTTAAAGCTTTATTGGAGGGGATACGATTAAGTATGTTGGAACAAGGTTATGTGTTGGCTCTGCCGAAGGTACTGGGTGGTGACACTGGTTTGTCCAATAATTTTTTGATAAACAATTATGTGGAATCGAGTGTTCTTCCTGAGTTGCAAAGAAATCTTACAGATTTTAAATCTCATGATCATGGTTTGTCTTTTGGCCCTGTTAGGTATTCCAGAGCATACAGTAATTTGGAGCTTTTGGAGTTTGAAGGGGTAGGGTTGGAATTAGTGAAGATAAGACCTGGTGATGTTCCCACGCATAAGCAGGCCAGTTCGGGTTTAAATGTTCGTTCTTTATATCAGCGGATATTGTCTTTTAAGGACTCTGAAAAAGATATGGAGCAATTGGAGTTTTTAAGTAATTTTTTAATTTTAAGGGAAGTGTTTAGCTTTTCCACTTCATTTTCCAGGGAACATTTATATTTTGTAATGAGGAGTAAGCACTTTTCTTTTCAAGTGAGAAAGCGGGCTTTTTACACTTTGATAGAGCTAGAGCCGAGGTTACAAGCAGAGGAGAAGGGTCAGACTGTTTTGAAAAGATGGGATTTTTCTTTTTTTAAAAGGGTTATTTCGAATGAGGAAGGTTTATTTTTTTCAGAAAGCGAAAGGCAAGCTTTATTAGGAGAGATGAGTAATTGGAAGAACACCACAGACTACAGAAGAGAGTTTATAAGAAAGTTCAGTGATTCTGAATTTGTTGACAGTGCTTATGAACTTTCTCAGATTTTGGATCACTCTCTTTGGGGCAGGATTTTGGATAAGGGCTATATGCTCATAAGGGCTATTCAGGATTTAATAGCACTCCATAAGCCAGAAAATAGATTGTATGCTGAGACAACTTTAAAGCAACATAAATTCAATAGAGAAAAATACAGGGACATAATGTTGTTGCTCTTGGAAAGAGGAGCAAATCCGAACGCCCGTGATGAATACGGGAATACAGCTTTGATAGGAGCTATACAATCTGGAAATATAGAAGTAGTGCAGCTGTTATTGAATAAAGGGGCGAATCTGAATGTTCGTAGTAATACTTGGCATACAGCTTTGATGGAGGCTGTACGACATGAACATACTGATATAGTTCGGTTGTTGCTGGAAAAAGGAGCAGATCTGAACGCCCGTAATAATTACGGGGAGACAGCTTTGATGTGGGCTTCAGAAGCTGGATATGCTGATATAGTTCGGTTGTTGCTGAAAAAGGGAGCAGATCTGAACGCTCAAACTCGGCGTGGAGAAACAGCTTTGATATGGGCTATACGAGTTGGAAATATAGAAGTAGTACAGTTATTATTGGAAAATGGAGTAGATCCAAATGCCCAAAATAAGAAGGGATTTACAGCTTTACAGGAAGCCTTATTATCTTATCGAGTTCGCAAAGGTATAAAAATGATACGTCTATTACTGGAAAAAGGAGCAGATCCAAATGTTCAAACTCGTCATGGAGAGACAGCTTTGATGTGGGCCTTGGAATTGGAAAAGACAGAAGTAGTGCAACTATTTCAGGAAAAGGTATCAGAATAGGTTTTTCCGACTTCTGCACAACATGAGAATATTGGAACATTATCTACAACTTTGTGGATCAAAAGCATCCCGCAAGCCATCTCCCATAAGATTAAAAGCCATCATAGTCAGAAAAATAGCCACACCGGGTGCAATCATCAGATGAGGATAGGAGCGAAGAGACTTCCATCCCTCCTCTGCCAACACACCCCAGGAACTATAAGGAGGCTGAAGCCCAAGCCCCAGAAAACTTAAAAAACTTTCAAATAAAATATTAGAGGGGATTTGCAAAGTCAGTAAAACAATAACAGGCCCTAAAATATTGGGCAAGACATGACGAAAAACAATCTTCCAGCCTCTTTCTCCAAGGGACCGGGCGGATTCCACATAAAGTTTTTCTTTTTCCTGCAATACTTGTCCTCTTACGACACGAGCCAAAGTCACCCAACCCACAAGGCTCAAAGCCACTAGGATACCCAAAAGGGCTTTTAATTCAGGATGTGTGACTAAAGACAAAGAATCAAAAATCACTTTTACCAAAATCAACAATACAAGAGAGGGAATGGAATATAAAACATCAATTCCCCTCATCATAAAAGCATCTGTTTTTCCTCCTATCCATCCTGAAACAGCTCCATATAATACTCCTAAAATCAACGAAAAAAAGGCCGTTAAAACACCCACAGCCATAGACACACGCCCTCCATATATCAATCGAGAAAATAGATCTCGTCCCATATTATCAGTACCCAAAAGATACTCTCCTCCTGGAGGGAGTAACTCTTTTCCTTCAAATTGTTCCTCAAAGGAGTACGGAGAAAGAGTTTCAGGAAACAAACTCACCAGACAAACAAATATAATAAAAATAGCACAAAACATTCCCAGTCTATTTTTTTTAAACCGGATCCAGGATTCCTGCCAAAGACTGCTGGATGTTTTTTTTGTGGGAATATATTTCCGCATATCAATACCTTGTTATTTTAACAACTTTATCAACTAACTTTAACAACTTTATCATACTCAACTACCTTATAATATTCAGGACAGTCGAATCCTGGGATCAAAGTGACTATAAAGCAGATCCACCACTAAATTGGAAAAAATCAGCACAGTGGAATAAACTAAAGTCACTCCCAAAATCAAAGGGTAATCCCTGTTGGTTACACTGTTTACAAGATGCTTGGCCATTCCCGGAATGGCAAAAATATGCTCTACAATAAAAGAGCCTGTAAGAATACCTGCTATAAGCGGTCCGGAAAAAGTCAATACAGGTAAAAAAGAATTTTTTAACACATGCTTATACAGAATATTCCAGCTCCGCAAACCCTTTGCTTTAGCAGTTCTCACATAATCAGACTGAATCGCCTCCAAAACACTGGCACGGGTCAACCGGGCAATAAAAGCGACAGGCCGAACACCTAAAACCAAAATTGGCAAAACATAATAAGAAGGCCCTTCCCACAAGGCGATTTCAAACCAATCCATATAAAAACAAAAAAACAAAATCAACAAAGGTGCCACTAAAAAACTAGGAAGAGACACTCCACTGACAGCACCTACCATTAACAATCGATCCGTCATGGTATTCTGGCGGGAAGCAGACAACACACCAAAAGGAACACCTATCAGATAAGCTAAAATCAAGGCATATATTCCCAGCTGAATGGAAACCGGTAAAGTTTCCCCAATAATAGTGGAAATATTTCTGCCAATATATTTATAGGATTCTCCAAAGTCACCTTTTGCCAAACCACTTAAATAATAACCATACTGATAAATCAAGGGGAGATCTATATGATACTTAGCTTCAATATTGGCTTTAATTTCAGGTGGTAAAGCCTTTTCCTGATCAAAAGGGCCACCAGGAAGAGTTCTTAATAAAACAAAAGTGACAGTAGCTATAATAAACAAAGTGAACAACGCACCTGATATTCTTTTCAAAACATAAAACTGCATTCTTTTTTTTACTGTATAATAAGAAAAAATAACAAAAAGACCACCGATATCTAAAAGCCAAAACCAAGCAGGAATCTCATAATTTAAAAAACTGAGAACCACAGTCAAAAACAAGGCTAGGAAAACACAGAAAAACATTAATATTCTGAATGAAAAAAACTTATACAACGATAACATATTCAAAACAACACCAATCCTGATAGCAAACTTACTTCAGCCTCACTTCTTTAAAGGCAATCTTGCCCATTATGTTTAAGGGGAATCTTTTTACACGATCTGAAATCAGCCAATGAGATTGAGAGGAGTAAATAGGTATAACAGCAACCTCCTCTTCCACAAGAATTTTTTGTGCGGACTTATAAAGCTGAAACCTTTTTTCTTTATCCAATAATACACCTGCTTTCTCCACCAAAGAATCATAACGAGCATTCCCCCAACCTGTATGATTATTTTCTGAATAAGAAGTCATCAGAGTCATAAAATTATCTGGATCGGGGTAGTCTGCCACCCAACCCATTCTGTAGATTTGTTGTTTCCCGGTTTTTAAACTTTGCAAATAAGTTTTCCATTCCTCATTGGCTAGCTCCACAGAAATATTTAAATGCTTTTTCAGCTGAGCCTGCACTTTTTCCGCCACTCTTTTATGATCTTCATGCGTATTGTAAGAAATAGTCACTCTGGGAAAAGTGGATCGGTCTTTATACCCAGCTTTGTCCATGAGAGAACGTGCTGTTTCCGGATCAAAACCAGTGCCTATGGAATCTTCATAACCCAGCAATCCTTCGGGAATCCAGCCTCTTAAAGGAACATGATCCCCTTTCAGCAAATCCGTGATTTTTCGTCTGTCAATAGCCATACTAAAAGCTTTCCTTACTCTTACATCATCAAAAGGCTTTTGTTTTACATTAATACCATAATAATAAGTGGCCAACATAGGGTGAGAGCGGTATTCTTTCTTTTTCCTGAGAGCCGGCAACTCTCTGGAAGGGAGACCGCTAATGGCATCCAACCGGCCTTTTGCAAACAAATTTAAAGCTGTACTGCTTTCAGGAATAATGTAGATAAGAATATTTTTTATTTCAGCAGATTGATTATAGTAGTCCTTGTTTTTCTCCAAAATAATTTTTCTATCATGCTCCCATTTTTTCAGCCTGTAAGTTCCAAGGGTCACAATATTTTCTGGTTCTGTCCAACGATCTCCGTGTTTTTCAATAATATCCTTTCTTATGGGATAGGAACTGGTGTGAGAAACAAAATAAGGGAAGTAACTTTTTCCCTCTTCCAACTCCACCACTAGTTGATCCTCCTCATTGACAAACACCCCTACTTTAGAAAAATCTTTTACTTTCCCTTCATTATAGGCCCTAGCGTTTTTAATAGAGTACAAAAAATAAGCATATTCAGACGCAGTTTTAGGGTTTAAAAGTCTCTCCCATCCATCGCGCACATGAACGGCTTTAAACTCTTTTCCATCACTCCACTTCACGCCTTTTCTAAGAGTGAAGATCCATTTTTTTCCGTCTGATGTAGATTTCCACTCTAATGCCAAAGCAGGTTTCAAACCCACTGTCGAACCAGAAAAATCATAGTCCAGTAATCCATCCATAATATTATCCACAATAAGGCTGGATGTTGTGTCAGTGGCTTTGCTCCAATCCAAAGTGGGAGGTTCTGTAGAAATATTAAACCGAAAAGTATCTTTTAGGGGAAACAGATCTCGATCTCTTTGCTTTTTTTTTATACAAGAGCTGAGAGTAAACACACAGAAAATCAAAATAACTTTTAAAAAATAAAACCTCATTAAACATTTCCTTTTTGTAAGCTTAATATCATAAAAAGATTCGCAAAACACGAATTAGCAATTAGTTTTGTGGCAACGGTCTATGAGGCGCATCCTCTGGAATAGGCTCTTGAGACGGAATACCAGAGGTGTCAGGGTTATTAGTTTGAGAACCCGCCTTTGCAGGTTCTGCTCCATCGGCATTATCTGTAACATTCCCATCTTCTCCTGTTCCTGTTTCATTTTTGTTGCCTGCATTGCCATCATCTCCACTGCCAGAAGAAACCTTCAGATAATCTGGCAATTCCTTCGAATGATTGTAATTCAAAATAGCCCAATCTTCACAGGAATTGGAAAATTGTTTTGCGAAAGCAGTCACTCCTAAAATTATATCCTTCTTGCTCCCATTGCCACCACTATTCTCATCATTATCTTGATTGTCATCAGTCACTTTAGTGCTATCCTCTTCATCATCACCTTCATCATTTTTATTACCAGCAGAAATAGCTCGGTTCAACTCCTCTGCACTAACACCTTTCTTAACAAAAAACATTTCAGTAATTTTACTTTTCTCATTAAACACCACATCAAATATATTGTACTCTTTATTTCTGATAATAATAGGAGAATCCATAAACTTAAAAAATTGTCTTTCTTCATAGTAAAAAACTCCATTTTTATCCGGCTTTATGGTTTCAGGATGAAAAAGCAAAAGAGATTCTGCTTCCGGTCTGTCTTTATGATTACTGACTTGCACCAATAAAGGAATAGCAGATTTTTTCAATTTGTTATTGACTGCCTGATCATTCAAAAAACGAATACACACATAAATATAAAAACCTCTTTCCGACCAAGAGAGGTCCAAATCACTTAAACTCGTTGTTACAAAAAAACCTTCTATCTTTTCTGATTGATTTTTCAGATCAATAAGTTGTCCTTGAGACAATGGAGGAAAACCATACAAAGTCTCAGATTTTTCTTCTTCATCAGAAGAACATCCGACAAAAAACCAAAACAAAATAAAAATCAGTTTCTTTATCATATTATCAGCTGAGTTTTATATCCTTTCCTAAACTGAAAGCTCTCTAAGTCGTCCGCCGTGAAAAACCCTTTTCATACAGCTGAAAAGCCAACAACTTGGCTTTTCAGTCCCGTGAAGGCGGGAATCTAAAAAAATAACATACTTTTTCACGAGCTACTATATACTATATCCCATTTTTATAAAAGCCATAACTGACTTTAACAAAGCTTGCAAGTATCACTCGTCTGGCTTATTTACCCACGGCTAAAGTCGTAACTCTCTGTCTGCAACAGCTTGTTAAAAATAAGGCTTTAGTCTGTTATAAATAACTGAAACTCATCATGCTTGAGTTGGGCTTCTTATCTTTATTTTTTTCCGATTTTTTTAATTCCTCCAATCCTGAAAAACTGGAATTGGTTTTTTTACTGCTCCTGAAAAAGAACACACTTCACCCAAACTGATATGCTCTATATCTGTTTTATTATAAACTTCCAAAAATATTTTAGCTTTATCAGGAAAATGATAATCTGATAAATTTTCAAACCTCATATTGACAAATAAAGCCTTATCTTCCTCCAAAATATCCAGAATGAGATCCTGTTTTTTTATATTTTGTCTTTTGTGTGGGCGGTTTACTCTTCTCATTTTACCTCTATTCTCAATTCCTTATCAGGATCAAAGCCGGAAAATGCTAAGGAAAATTTTCCATTGTTTATGGAATACTGAGCACTGTTTTTTTTAGAGCTTATTTGTTCTCCATTATTTGCAGTTATCTTAATATCTTTACCAAATTCAAAATCCCTTTCATCGTAGTTTTTAAAGGCATTTCCTATGTTGGTGCCGTAAGCTGTTTTTACTATCACTTTATCAGGATAATCTGTCTTGTTTTTTAATGTTAACCTGAAGCCATCTCCTTTCTTGTGTTTCTTATAATTAAAATCCTGAAAGCTTGGTTCCATATCAGCAATATCATTTGTTCCTCCTCTCACATTACTTTCACCATTCACTTCTGCTGTAATATCTTTTTTTTCTTCATAAGAACTTTCAGGAAAATAATCAGCAAAAAATTTCGAGTCTTGCTCAATAGGTTGATGTTTTATCTGACGTATGATCTCCAATGGCAATTTTTTAATAAATTTGACCAAGCTCTGAATATTTTTGTACTCTGCTTTTATATCTTCTTTCATTTGTCCTGTTTGCCACTTAGTGTGTCCCGGGTCTTCAAGTTTTCGTAGTAATTCACTTAAAGGATTATTATCAATTAAAAGAATTACAGAATATTCTCTTTCTTTTTTTTCATATCCCAAAGCTTTGGTAATCAACAAGTTATCTCTCCAACAGTCGATTATCTGATCTTGCGAATCCTCCACTGATTTTTTTATAAGAAGGATTACAGAACCATACTTTTTGGTCTGAGGCAGTTTTTTAAAAGGTATTTCAATTTCACACTTGATAAGAAAAATTTGGTCTTGAGCCTTTAATTCTTCTTCCTTTAATTGTGGAAATCTAGATTGTTTCCAGTTTTTCTCTGATATTTTGTATGTTTTTGACTTTGCAGTTTTATACTCCCATATCAGCTTGATTTTAGCTTCCAGCGGTTTTTCAGTTTCCTTGCCTATGTAATCAAATAATACATCATAATTAATCTTTTCATCGTTAACTATGACTTCCAGTTCTTTATTCATAATAGGTTTATAAAATTGTCTTAAACAACTGTTCTTTATGTCATTCAGCTCTATATCACAATAAGGGATGGCCACAGATAACCCTTTTTCGTTTTGCTTTCTCATAAAAAGCTCCGTGATAAAATTGGTATGTTCTTTTGTATTAATTTCCAACCTACCATCAGGACGAAATGTATCGAAGGAATTATTCAATCTGTGTGATTTGAGCACAGAGCGACCTACACATACACTTTTGTTATTTTCAAATACAGAATAACCAAAAAAGCTCTTAATGCTACTTGAAGAGTGAAAGACAGCTTTGCCAATTCCGTGACTGCCTCCACCTTCCGTTTTGCTGGTAATATTATCCTTATAAAAAAAATCCTGTTGATTTTTCCCTTCCAAACCTTTTGTGTTAAAGTCCTCCAACACAATAACATTAATTTTACCATCTGGAACAGAAACACCCACAGCCTTGAGGTGTGGCTTTAAGCTGGATAAAAAAGAATGAAAAAAATTTTGCCCTAAAGTTCTTTTTCGAATAATAACCTTTACCGGTTTGTTGTTTGCACGAGCATCCAGAGAGTTTTGTATAAATTCCCTTATGAGACTATCAGATTCTGTTGATTCTTTAAAAAATTTATCACTGCTTGAATCTCTTTCAACTGATTTTTCACCATACTGTTCAAATTCCCATTTCACTTTTTTTATACCCCCTTCTTTAAGTACATAACAATCCAACATACCTGTCATATTATAATTATGTGATGATATCGCCCATTTCATTTCTTATTGTCTGAATTATATTTTGCGCTGACCATTTTGCCCGAATGCTTTTTTCAGTTAAAACACTGATTTTCTGAATCTCCCGGGTGTCTTTATGTATGGGAAGTATAAGTTCTTTCCATCTATCTCCTATATTCGGTAATGTTGTGTCAACAAATACCTTTGAGTTGATTTGATCCTGCACAAATTTTGAAGACAGCAAAGCGAGAAGATAAAAGGAGTTGATTTTATAAGGATTATTGGTTTTCAATATTCTAAAAGTAAGTAACTCTCTTGTTAATAACACATTACTGTCCCTAGAGCTGGCCATTGCCACAGTTCCTATTCTGTAGCTTCCCCTTCGCACAAATAAAATATCACCTTCTTTAGGCTTCTTTTTATTTTTTACCATTTTATCGTAAACATTTTTTGATATTCCTGAAACAGGATTTCTGTATAATTCCCAATTTACAATATCTGACACTCTGATATATGGAATACTCCCTCTTCCTTTCGACTCAGAGGAAGGAGAACCATGTCCATCCCATGCACCTAGTATACCTTCATCTACAAGATCACCTATTCTTACCTTCATTTGATTTTCACAAACTTCAGGAGTAAACATTAAGCCTTGATAATAAGAGGGAATAAGATTTCCGGACTTCTTAATTTTATCCCAAGGAACAGTAAAAGTGAATTTATTGGTTTTTGATTCTGGACAGGATAGTTCTTTTATGACAGTCGGTAAGTCATCCCACAGTTCCTTTGTATCAGGGTGCAATAAAGGATGCCCATTGTGATCGTGCCCCATTTCCTTTGGATTTGCCATAACCACTTTTTTTGTCTGTCGTATTCTTTTTTTTAATATTAAAAGACAAGTTTTTGCATTGCAGTGGGGACGAAATGTATTATGAGGCAACCCAATAACGGCTTCAATGCTAGTGCTTTTCATAATAAAATGTCTTATATACTCTGTCTTTGGAGCGTGAAAAAGAGTCTCAGGGAGAACAATTGCTAGACGACCATTCTCTGAAAGCATATCAAGACAACGTTCAATAAACAATACATACGGATCACGATCACAGAAGGTTCCACTTTTTTCCCAAGCTCCCATCGACTTTTTCACCCATTTATGCCCCAGCGCAAAATGTTTGGTATCCGTTTTAGCCACTTTTGTCCTTGTTCCATAAGGAGGGTTTGTCAAAATTACATTAAATGTCCTGAACTTGTTTTTCTGAACAAACTTTTCTTTGGCAAAACCACTAAACTCCTCTGCACTATGTAAGGAATTTTCGTGGAGCACATTGCTTCGCCCATCTCCTGAAATAGCCATATAAGCTTTGGCAATTTTTACCAGATCTGACTCTTTATCAATGCCAAAAATTACTCGACTAGCCATTTTTTTCTTTTGTTCTTCGAGCCTTGGCGAGTCTTTATATTGAGGTTCTTTTTCCATAATTTTCCAAATATATTTCATTGCCTGTATCAAAAAACCACCTGAACCACAGGCTGGATCACAAATTATTTCTTCCGGTTTTGGCTTGGTTAACTCCACCGCCAACTTAATCACTCCACGAGGAGTAAAAAACTCTCCTTTTTCACCTGCCAAGCGAGACTCTGCAAAAACTTCAAAAGCGTCACCAACAACATCTGTATCTGTTTTTAAAAGACTTCTACGCTCCATCTGTCCCACCACCCAAGCTACAGATCTTGGATCCAAAGTAATAGTTTCATACTCTGAAAAAACACCATCATCTTTTAGTTCCTTCTTAACACGTTCAAAAAGCTTCAATACTCTTTCCTTCACCTGTATTGGAGGCTCCCCTGCAGATGCTCTAAAATCAGGAAGACGATTAAAATATGTTTTTTCATCCTCAATTTTGGAAAAAATCAACTTTATCATTTCATTGCCTAATTTTTCCCGCCGGCTAATATTGGTGTTTGCGTAAAGTGTTCTTAAAATTCTGCGAAATACACTCTTAAGATGTTGCCTCTCAAATGGCTTCAATTCAGCTTTTTTGATTTTCCCAATGTCACTAATGGATTGTCCTTTAGAGGGAATATCGTTTATATAATCGTCCAAAATATCAGTTTTCCCAGGTCTGCGACATACATAAGAAATATTATCTCCGTTTGTCCAAACTCCCCAAATGGCTGATGTTGCAGTCATATAGGATTTAAGTTGAGAAATTCCATCTTTTCTTTCTGGACGCTTGGTTTCCACAATTCCCAGAATATCTTGAGTGGGGTCTCTGCCAGATGAAGATTTGAACACACAAATGTCCGCCCGATCCGGAAAATAACCCGTTCCGCGCGGAATTTTAACCTCAATCTCCATTTCTGATTTTGTGTAGCCGTAACTCTCCACCAGGATCCGTTCATATTCCTGTCTAACATTCTCCTCTGGTGAGAGTTTAACTAACTTATCAGTAGCAAAATCCTTAATTTTCATATATCTGGATATTATCAGTATTTTTACAATAAGTCTTAAATTTACACATTGCTTAATAAAATCCAGCCGTTTTAAAACCAGATTTTCTATTAAATTATGGTATTCAAAAATAGAGAGATTGTCCATAATCTTAAGGTTTTATCATTGAACATAGCTCTATCGGCCACAAATACCAAGATGGATGATATTTTAAGCAAACAATAACTTTTGCTTACTTTATTTGCAGGTGATTTTATTTGTTCTGCATAACCACTGAACTGATAACGATTACTCATCCTCTGAAATATATTGTCATGTGGAGAGCCAAATTTTCCAACCTTATGATTCATCTGTTTTCCTGGTGGAAAGAGATCACTCAAAGGAATTTTAAAACTAGGTTTCCTTGGTGGTTTTTTCTTAGGGCTACCTTTTAATCTCCGGCCTCTCTGACCAATACTTCCACCGCCACCTCCATAGCCTGTAAATTGCCACCAGCGTACCCATGCAAAATCTTATTGCCCTTTGGTGAATCCTCGTTATTGCCTTCTCCCGTACCTAGAGAACCACCACCACTTAAACCAAAGCCACCCATACCTGAACTTCCACCACTTCCACCTAACAAGCCACCCATGCCACTTCTCTGACATAAAACTGCATAAAAAGGCACTTTTAGCCCCTTAGTAACGAAAAAGCCCGGCTGAGATACACAGGCTTTTCGCAAACCAAAAAGAGAGTAGTAGAAATTCTACTGCCTGATAGGCAGTAAAGTGTTTAATTTATTAGGTGGTTTTCTAACAACAAAACCACTAAAACCTTTTTCTTTTAAATAACTAGCCAATTCTGGATCAACTTTCGCCCCACTAAAATCCGCATAACGAAAATCCTTCCAGGCCAACAAATACTCAATCAGATTCGATGTGTGAAGTTTCGCTCCGTACAAATTCGCTCCGTACAGATCCGCTCCTCTAAAATCCGCCCCTCGCAAATCCGCCAAGAGCATACTCGCCCCTCTCAGATCCGCGCTTCTAAAATCAGCGCCTCGCAAATCTGCCTTATAAAAATCCGCCTTGGACAAATTTGCATAACGAAAATCTGTCCTACTGAAAATCCAATTAATTAGATTCGCCGGATACAAATACACCTCTTTAAAATTCGCCCCTCTCAGATCCGCCTTATAAAAATCCGCACCGACTAAATCCGCACCTTGAAAATTTGCCTCGACTAAATCCGCACCTTGAAAATTTGCCTCGACTAAATTTGCTCCGCTAAAATTCGCACGGTGCAAAGTCTCATCAAGGATAAAATCTGCCTCGGATAAATCGCACTGATGCAAGCCGGGAGTATAGATATAATCTCGATAATTATCAATATTACAGGTAGTCTCAGATTCATTCTGGCCATAGCTTAAAAAACCTAAACTTAAAAATAGTAAATTAATTATTAATTTCATTTTATTCTTCCTTTTCAAGCTGGGTTACAGTAGCCAAAGAACGATCCAATGTTGTTTGAATTAACATCAGTTGATTTTGGCGACTAAGCCGGTTTTTTTGTTCCTTAATCTCATAAAGATCATCAAGTACCCAAGACAACAATAGGGCGCGTGCCTCTGGATTTTCTATTTCCTTAATCTTATCAAGAATCTTGAGTACAAACACCTGCGATAGGGCGCGTGCCTCTGGATTTTCTATTTCCTTAATCTTATCAAAAATACTCATATGGATAACTTTGATTTGTTGATTTGTGTTTTCTGGTTCTTCTATATTTTTTTGTTCAAAATCTACAACAACAAAACCACTTACACCTTGTGAGGTTAAATAATCCGCCAAGGGTGGTCTCACTTTCGCCTCGCGCAGATCCGCTCCTCTAAAATCCGCATAGTAAAAAATCACCCCTCGTAAATCCGCATCTCGCAAATACGCACCCTGAAAATTCGCCCATCGCACAATTGTTCTGTTCAAATTCGCATAGTAAAAATTCGCCTCGCGAAAATTCGCGTTGAGCGTACTCGCCCCGGACAAATCCGTTAAGAGCAAATACGCACCCTGAAAATTTGCAAAGTTCAAAATCGCCTTGTGAAAAACTACATGATCCAAATACGCACCCTGAAAATTTGCCCCTTGCAAATTCGCATTGCTAAAATTCGCACCTCGTAAACTCGCCCTAAAAAAATTTGCATGGCTCAAATTCGCCCCGCTAAAATCCACGCCTCGCAAATCGCACTGATGCTCTCCGGGCGTATAGATATAGTCTTGATAATTATTAATATTACAGGTAGTCTCAGACTCATTCTGGCCATAGCTCAAAGCACCTAAGCTTAAAAAGAATAAAGCAATGATTATTTTCATTATTTATCTACCTCCTAGACAGTAAAGTGTTTATTCATTTATTATGTTTTCTGCAGGGTCGTTTTCAACAACAACAAAACCACTTATACCTTGTGAGGTTAAATAATCACCCAAACGCGGATCAACTTTCGCACCAGTAAAAATCGCTTCGTGCAAATGCTCCCCGGTCAAACTTACCCACCTTAAATCTGCACCGGTAAAATTTGCCCCTTTCAAATTTGCCACAATTAAATCCACCCATTTCAAATTAGCACCTGTAAAATCTGTATAGCTTAAATCCGCGCCGGTAAAATTTACCCCGTACAAATTCACGCCATTCATATCCATATAACTTAAATTCTCCCAACTAAAATCACACATACTTAAATCCTTCTCGGTCAGATTCGCCATGTGCAAAATATCATCGCGCAAATTTGCCTGTTCCAAAACACACTTAGGATTTCCGCGTGGTTTTTTTATAGAGTCTGGTTTATTCCTACTAAAATGATGAACATTATTGAGAATACTGTTGCCATAGCTTAAAAAACCTAAACTTAAAAACAGTAAAGTAATTATCAATCTCATTAAATACCTCCTTTTTTGTTTCGCTGAATAATATACATAGTTTTATGAAAAATACTAAATAAAAAATAACCCTGTGTAATCTTTACACGAAAATATAAAGGGAATTATAAAGAAATGGGGGGGCACTTTACATCGCGAAAGGGGGGTGTCCATCTTTTTTTCTGATCAAAACTGCACAAAAAAGCAATTTTGAGCACAGAGGATATGATCCCCGACAACCAGTGAGACACTTACCTATTTATTATTTAAACAAGTGAATAAAAGAAAAGGGAATCATACCCTCAACAGACTTATTTATATTTATAGTTTTTCTTACCCTCTAGTTGAGACAAATCAAAATCCTGAAGCAAATCAAGAATAACATCATAGGTAGAAACAGATCTAAATTCCCCTGATTCCTGAGACCAATCAAAAAACCTAGCGATAGCATTCAACCTTTCTTGTCGCTCTTCTTCCTCTAGTCGCTCTAGTTTAGAAAAATCAAGCAAATCAAGAATAACATCATAGGTAGAAACAGATCTAAATTCCCCTGATTCCTGAGACCAATCAAAAAACCTAGCGATAGCATTCAACCTTTCTTGTCGCTCTTCTTCCTCTAGTCGCTCTAGTTTAGAAAAATCAAGCAAATCAAGAATAACATCATAGGTAGAAACAAATCTAACATCTCCTGATTCCTGACTAAAATTATGAGCAGAAGCCACGCCCCCTTGGACAACAAATAAAAAACAAAAAATAATACCTTTAATATATTTTTTCATAAAATACTCCTTTTTTACAGTGAATTAATTATCCAAATCTCTTTTAACACTATCTGTGAAAGCTGTAAAAAATAAAAAAGAGGAAATCATAAAGAAGGGGATAAAATACACCTCTCGCTAGATAAAACTGGATAAAAAGCTAGTTTTTAAGACAAGACTGTTTAAGTTGTTTCAGCTAGTTCTTTCTGAACTGGATATGAGTAAACAACTCTTTCATTGACACATTTTTCAAGAAAATAAAAGGTTTATAGAAAAACTGAAGGTCCTACAATCACCCACCCCCCTACCCCTAAATTTTCCACCGCTGGAAGATTTTGGATTGTAATAAACCCTTGCTTATCCCAGTTTTCAAAAATACTTCTTTTAATAAGTGACATGGTGGGAAAGAGATTCTTTCCTGCGCGGATCTTTTAAAGGTACTGGAGAGTGTTTTTGCAGGAAAGTCAACACAGAACGAATAAACACTGAAGAAAAAAACAAAAATACACATATCTCCAACCAGCCAAAACGCGGAAAAGCCGAATTAAAATGTGGATAAATCAACCAGTAAAGATCCACAAACTGCATAACCAAAATCAAACCAGCAATAGCAACCATAGTTTCCCATTTTCTTTTCACCCAACGAGGTAAAAGTATTAAAAATGGCACAATGAATTTAAACAAAATAAGAGCAACAGACACTCCAGCCCACACACCTTTTGAACGGGAAACAAAAAAAGTGGTTTCCTCTGGCAGGTTAGCATACCAAATCAGCATATATTGGCTAAAAGCAATGTAGGCCCAAAACACTGTAGCGGCAAACAGAAATTTCCCCAGATCATGAAGATGGTTTTCATTAATCCACTTTTGATAATCTCCTTCTTGTTGAATCAACCACGCACTCAGTAAGATCAGTACGGCAAACACAGACTGAAATAACCCTGCAAAAACATACACCCCAAAAATAGTGGAAAACCAGTGTGCGTCCAGACTCATCAGCAAATCCACACTGAACAAAGAAAGAGAAAAAGTAAAAAACAAAAGAAATAATACAGAATACTTTACGCTCTTGTGTGTCCACTTTGCGTCTCCATCCCGATCCTGCTTAAGAGAAAAAGAAGTCAAAATTTTAGAGAAGAAAATCCAGCCAGCAAAAAATATACCCAAACGAATTAGAAAAAACGGCAAATTTAAATAAGGAGCTTTATGCACCAAAAGAGGATCTTTTGCGACTTTATCCGCCGACAACCAGTCATAAAGGGAAAAAGCCCCATAAATGAGAGGTAAAGTTAACACACAAGCCAGAGGAAGATAGGCCGTTAAAGCCTCGGAAAGCCGTCGCACGCTCACACTCCAACCTGCTTGAGTCGCATGCTGAACACTTACAAAAAACACCCCCCCCAAAGAGAGCAATATAAAATAAAAATAGGACAACAAATAAGCATGCCAAGCTCTTTCCTGAAAACCAGTGAATAAAGCTATAACAAAAGCCACTACACCGATAAACATAATCGCTGTGGATAAAGTTTTTATTGTTTCCCAATTTTTAATTTTCACTTTATAACTCTTAGAAACCAATGTTTTTGTCACTTCATTTCATTATATATTGATTGAATATACTGTGCTTATTCCGACCTCTCTGCACTGTTTTTGCAACTTCATTATATGTTGATTGAATATACTCCACAAGCAACTTCATTCCAAGTGCTGATAAAAATCAATAATCACTTCAAAACCAGTCGCCAGCTAACTGACCAGTAACAATGGCGAAAAAGGGTTTTTATAAAAAAATCAAGTGATCACAACGCGTTAACAGCTTTTTCCCGGCCATTTAGACCAAAAAACAGGACAAAAGCTATTTACAGGCCCGTAAAAAAGTATGTTATTTTCCTTGATTACCGCCTGAAAGGGACTGAAAGCCAAAAAAATGAAAGATGTAAAAAGCTTATTGCTCATACTCGACCTTGAGGCGAGTTCGGCTTTGAGCACACCGCGACTAAAAGACGCGGGTGTGGCAAAACGCATGTTTGAGACCGAGCGGTGAGGTATGAGCAATAAGCTGTACATATAAACACCCTTTTCCACAGGCCACTAGATACGATCGCAAAGTATGAAAGTATTACAATAACTATAAAATTTATTTACAACAGAAAAAAATATTTTTAAGGTTTGTTGGATTTATAGAAAAAGCACATAAAGGCGAACAAATGCAGACAATAAAGATCAACAGCTATTTAAAGTTTATTCTAATCGGGACATTTCTATTTAGTGGTTTTCAGTCCTTTGGCACTAAAATCAAAGGAGGTAAATGTTCTGAAGGCTTTTCTTTTCCAAAGGATGATACCTTAAAAGAAAATTCGATTCAAAATACTTCTCTGGAAAGAAGTTTTGGATATTCTTTTAAAAATCAAAAGCTAAAACTCAGAGTCTTAACCCGACGAAATAGATTAAATTTGAAAACCTATTATAAACATAACTCTTTGGAGTTTTTAGGAGATGCAGTCTTTGGTTTATTTGTGGCGGAACTGCTAGTGAGGAGATATCCCCGTGCCAATAAAAAACAGTTGTATGACATCTGGTCGTTCCTAGTAAGTAACCATGTTTTCGCAGAGTGGGCTCTTACTTTAAAATTAGATCAACATATTTTGGATCGGGATATTCGAGCACGAGCCAATAATGTACGGTATAATGAAACACAAGACCCATATTTAACTTTAGCTGATTTTTTGGAAGCTTTGGTGGGAGCAGTATATTTGGATGGAGGATATAGAGAAGCAAAGAAATTAGTTCTTAGATTGGTCAATTTATCCAAACCTGGAAGAAATTATATAATATTTCTGTCTGAGGTAACTTCAAAAAGATTTCAAGAAAACCCGGTTTACGAAATAACAGAAATAAAAGACCCTTCGCATAATACCATATTTTTTGCAACAGTTCGAATAGGTAATAAATTTATGGGTTCAGGGAAAGGAACAAGAAAAAAAACAGCCATGCAGATGGCAGCTCTGGACACTTTAAATAAACTGAATATAACCACTTCCCTCATGCCGACAAAACATCCTCCTTCCAGCCAACCATTGACAATAAAATTCCCCGGTCTGAGTGGAATGAACCTTCTTAATTTCTCCTCTTATAACTTTCATTATAATCGTCTAAATTTCCTAGGACATGCTGTTTTTAATTTGCATTTGGCTAGTGTGTTATTGGAGCAACATATTTATTACAAGCCAAAAGATTTGATTAAAAGAAAGAAACTTTTAAAGAATTTTATTGAGTTGAGTAACTTGCCAGATAAGCTTCAGCTGGCTATTATTGAAGTGCTGAATAAAAAACCGCTGAAAGAAAGAAACTTATATGATAGCTTTTATTTTTTACTGGGAGCAATATATTTGGAAAAAGGATACGAAGCAACAGAAGTTTTAGTGACAAATCTTTTGGAAAAAAGTGAACTTCTCAAAGTTTACGAGTACAACCAACAAGCAAAAAAAGACAGGAAAGAACAAACAAGAGCATCTCTTCATTACAGGATTTATCAGTAGGCAAATATGAACCGTGTTTTAATCGTGGGGCGACCAAATGTTGGAAAATCCTCTCTTTTTAATCGTCTAATCCGAAAGAGGCAATCTTTGGTTGTCAACCAACCAGGGGTGACACGGGATATTTTGAAACAAAAAACCTCATGGTGGGGAAATAATTTTGAAGTTTGGGATTCCGGTGGCCTGTGGGCAGAAGAATCTTCTTACGAAAAAATCATTAACACAAAAGTCAAACAAGCTGTGCAGGAGTCTGATTTGATTTTATGTGTGATGGATGCTCGCTCAGGGCTTTTGGAAGAAGATAAAAAAACATTTCATCTAGTTAGAAAATCTGGAAAACCTTTTTTTGTTCTCATCAATAAAGTGGATGAACAAAAAAAAGAGGAGTTATTATTAAGTGATTTTTATCATCTGGGTTGCCGATTGTTGGCTTGCGCTTTTGAAAAAGACAGAGGCATATCTGAAATAGTGGACTGGATTGTAAGTCAAATGGATCGGCAAAAGAACAAGCAAACAAAACCCTTGGAAAAAGAAAAATCAGCAGAGCGTCTTTTGCTGATTGGAAAAACCAATGTGGGCAAGAGCACTTTGTGTAATGCTTTGTTAAAACAGGAGCGAATGTTAACTTCTCCTGTGGCAGGCACCACTATGGATGTGGTATCGGATCAATTTCAGTATGGTGGCAAATTTTATACTTTATCAGATACAGCTGGAAAAACAAAAACCGGAAAAGATAAACCACAATCTCTGGCAGATTTTAAAACCCGCCAAAATTTTAAGACAGCGGATTTAATATTGCTTTTAGTGGATTATCCTGCTGGTCCGGGCAGACAGGACGCACAGCTGATTCATCTATGTATGAAAGAGCATAAAGCAGTGATTATGGTTGTCAATAAATGGGATTTGACCGAGGAAGAAGAAAATAACAATAAAATGATGAATTTCCCCTTTGGGCAAAAAAAAGAGGAATACAGAAAGAATATTCAGGATAAATTTCGTTTCTATCCAGATTTGCCGGTGGTTTTTATCAGTGCTTTACGCTCTTCCGGCTTAGGGGTTTTAATGAAAAAAGTGGAAAATATGTGTCAAAAACTGCAAGCACGTATTTCCACTTCAGAGTTAAATCGCTTTTTCACGCAGGTGATCCGCAAAGCCCCAGCTCCGGTTTACGGAACACAGGATGTGAAGCTTTACTATTTGACACAAACAAAACAAACTCCCCCTTCTTTCATTGCTTTTGCCAACTGCCCTCAGGGAATCAGGGATTCCTACCGCCGGTTTCTGATTCGTCAAATTCAGAACAAATGGGACCTGAAAGGCATACCTGTTCGTATTTCTGTGTTGCCTAAAAGAATGTAAAATTATAAAAAAGGGTGTTTATGAATTATCGTTTATCAGGTGTGAATATTACTGAATCAGACAAACTGATTCAGTGGTTGCAAAAAAAATCTTCTTTTGTGTCTGCTAATTCAGGAGGCTCTTCAAGAGTGCTGTCTGGTATAGGAGCTTATACAGGTTTGTTCCAGGCTGTATTTCCTAACATGAAAGAACCTTGCTTATCTGCCAGCACGGATGGAGTAGGCACAAAATTGAAATTGGCGGTTCATTTTCAACGATACAGGGAAGTGGGACAGGATCTGGTGGCTATGTGTGTAAACGATCTGATTTGCAGTGGTGCAAAACCTTTATTTTTCATGGATTACTACGCTTGTGGACAAATTCGTCAGAAACAAGCCCGTGAGTTTTTAAGCGGGGTGCAAAAAGCCTGTGAACAAAGTATATGTATTTTACTGGGAGGGGAAACAGCCGAAATGCCGGGCTGTTACACAGGATTTAATTTTGATTGTGCCGGATTTGCAGTGGGAGTAGTGGAACGAAGTAAAATATTAGGTGCGAAGAAAGTGAAAGTGGGTGATCGCTTAATAGGGGTTTCCAGTTCAGGATTTCACAGCAACGGTTTTTCCTTGTTGAGAAAAATTTTTCAAAAGGATTTGCACAAGTGGGAAAAAGAGCTTTTAAGACCAACTGCCTTGTATGTTTCTTTGGCTTTAGAACTGTTTAAAATAGAGGGTCTAAAAGCTATATCTCATATTACTGGAGGGGGGATGGATAATTTGCCTAGGGTATTACCACAGAGAAGCCGGGCAGAGATAAAGAAATGGGAAATGCCTTTGGCTTTTAAGGAAGTGCAGAACAGAGCAGGGATAAATCATATAGAAATGTTGAAAACCTTTAATTGTGGTGTGGGTTTAGTTCTGGTGGTCTCCTCTTCTGTTTTTAAACAAGTCCAAAAAATTGTAAAAGCAAAAGGTTTTTCCGCTTTGGATATAGGATATGTTGCAACTCAGAAAGAACAAGAACCTTCTTGGCATATTATGGATTAAAGATCTTTGGTTTTAAGAGGCATGAAAACTGCAAGAGTATTGCAGTTTTTCATATAAATGTCATTCCCGTGAAAACGGGAATCTTGTGGAGTTTTAGGGAGATGTTTCATTCTTTTTCCTTAAAATCACATACTTTTTTCACGGCGGACTAACTAATGAGTAAAAAAACAACAAAAGAAAGAAATCACAGGACCGTGTCTCGTTTCAAAAAGGTGATACTTGTATCTGCTTATGGGCGAGGAGCTTGCTTGGCTCACCAACTCAGGCTGAAGGGTTTTAAAGTTTCGGTTTATGATGTGACGGCTCTTCTTCCTTCTGTATCTTCAGCAGAGCGGGAAGGTCCTTTTGGTGTTTTTTTACCTTCTCACTTGAGCGATTTAGAAAAACAATATTTATGTGGAGATAATTATTATCCTGTTCAAAAGGGTTTTTCTCTTTTTACTTCTCAAGGTCCTTTAGAACTACAAGGTCCTTTAAGCAATTTTTTTCGAAAAACTCGAAAAAATTTTCAGCTTTGTTATTCTGTTTTATCTCATTCTGATCCAAATTTTTTTGGCTTCTCCAAAAAAAAAGTTCTTTATAACAAGCTTGAACAACACAGCAATTTGTTGCGCCTGTCGGCAGAATTAACAAATAGCCATTTGGAAGCTTTTTGTAACGAATTAAGTCCTATTTTTTCTGATTATGTTTTCAGGGAATCTTCAAAAAGATATTTTGAGGAAGTAAAAAGTTCGTTGCAAAAAGAGGGTGTGAAGTGGGTTGATATATTTCCCAGCCAGAGAAACACATACGAAGAAAACAATATAAAGGATAAAAATGCGAATACTCTCAAAGAGAGTATAAAAACAACAGAAAGCACACAAAAGAGCGTGCAGTGCTTTTTAGAGTTCAGAAAAAAACATATTCAGTTAAAACTTTATGAATGGGAAGAATCATCTGATTTTTTAGTATGGACATTAAATGGACTGGAAACTAAAAGATTTTTCCCGGAAAATTTTCCAGTGCTTTTTCCACGATGGGAAAAACCTGTAAAAATATGGCTGAGGTTTCCCTTATCTTGGGATCAAGGGAATTTTGAAAAAAGTATTCCTTCTATTTTATTGATTATGCCGGATTGTAAAATTAACTCACAGTCAATATTCTCTTCGGACACTGCAAATCAAATAATATGTTTAAAGAAAACACCATCTGATCCCCACAATGTGGATTTATGGATGCTTTGTCCTTATGATGAACGATTTAACCAGCCTGTTTTAGCCAAACTTTTTAACACGGCTTTGGAGAAGCTTAATATTTTGTTCCCTAACTTTTCCATAACAGGTATTTTACCGAAAATGGATTCCAGAAATGAGTATTTTGTTTTATACAAAAAACAAAATATGTTCGCAAAAAAGAAAATACCGGATCGTTTGTTACATTTAAACCCTGAGCAGGCCGGAAAAATGGATGCGTACTCTCTTTTAAGACACTCTGCCACCTGCCTTAGGTGGATTCAAAAAAGAGCCTAACTTCAACCAAGCACAACAACTTAAAGACTTTTTCAGGCACGGTTATTTATAAAGCTTTTGGATATTTTCCTTAAAAGCCTGACGCGAATGTTTCCATGTATAAAACATGTGTCCGCCGTGAAATACTTGAAAAGAAATGTTACGTTTTAAGGACTCTGGAAGATTCATCAGCTGAATCACTCTTTCAGAAGAGAAATAAGGCGTCACCAAATCAAACACTCCATGACAAATAAATACTTTCATTTGAGGATTCATAGCCATAGCGTAACGTAAATCGTCAGTAGCTCCTATTTGCAGATCAAAAAAATGTCTTTGCTTATCCTGCTTCCAGCTTTTGTTAATCTCTCTGTTTAAAAGGCGATACTGTCTTTCACAGTCCAATTCCAAAAACTCCCGCAATAAAGTATTAATACCATGACTGAAAATATGTTCGATACCAGACAAAGTGGGATCTGCACCTTCAAATTGATCTCTGTTGGGAAAAGGGTCGTACGAGGTAACAGAAGTATCATATATTCCACACCACTTTCTTTCTTTTTTCAAAAGCGAGCGGCAAAACTGCCACAGATGAAGACGCGCGTTTCCAGTGCTGATTTTTTCAAAAGGCACACCTGTAAAATCCACTATTTTTTGCATAATAGCTTTTCTTTTTTTCTCATCCATTCGTTCGCCCTGAACAAGAAGACAACTCATTTCATTAACTGCAAAATCTTCCGCAGATTTTAAAAAAGCTCGTAAATCTGCACCTAGCTCCATCTTTTTTTCCTGGCCGGAAAAACAGGATGACTTTTTATGATAAACGGCTGAGGCTGTCATTGTTGGAAAAGATTCCACCCAATGCAAGATGTTGTAGTCACTGGAGGAACGAGAGGTTAATTCCACACAAGGGGAAATCAGTATAACTCCACATAAACCCACTCCATAATCCTCTTGCAGTTTTCGGGACAACTTGGCCACACGAAACCCTCCATAGCTTTCTCCGGCAATAAACACCGGGGAAGACCAACGGCGGTATTTTGATAGAAATTGTTGTATAAATTCTCCAATTATTTCCAGATCCCGATTCATTTTATAAAATTCCTGGCCGGAAACTTTTGGATTCTCTTTGTTTTTCTTATCTTTATCAGGAGGAGTAAAATCCACTTCATCCAAAGAGCGACTGAACCCAGTGCCCACGGGATCCACAAAAACCAAATCTGTAAAATCACACCAGCTTTCTTCGTTATTTTTCAAGCGAGCAGGAGGAGAAGCACATTCCCCTCTATCACCAAAAACAGCTACCTTTGGGCCCATAGCACCCACATGAAGATAAGCAGAAGAGGCTCCAGGGCCTCCATTAAAAACAAAAGTGATCGGACGAGGTTTTTTATTCGTTTTACAACAGTAATATGTATAAAAAATATCAGCGGAAGGTTTTTCTTTTTTACGAATAATCAACCAATCTGCTTCCACGGAACAATCAATGCTTTTTCCGCCTTTCTTCCAAGACCACATTTTTTTTTGTCCCTTAGGTGGCTGATAAACCTGTTTTCCTTCCGAGGAATCTTCAGTCACCTGTTTTTTTTTATTCGTCAATTTTAACCTCCACCATTTAATTACCTGCTATATAATACAGCCAACTCTGAAAAAGTCCACTTTTATTTATTTGTTGTTTTCGGCTGATCTTGAATTACTTTTTTGTTTTCGTTTGATTTGCCCACATTCATCTGGAAAACGATCTTCCATGTTCATTTTCTGCAAAACACTGTAAGCAAGAGCTTTTCCAAAAGCCGGCTTGCAAATATCAAAAGCAGAACCTCCTGCAATTTTAGCAAACTTTACAATTTCTGGTATTTCCTCATCATCAAGAACAGACATTTCCCCGGAAAAATGAGAAATAACCTGAGAAGCCACCATAGTTACAGGCTCAAAAGTTACCAAGCCATACACCATTCCTGCGTCAGTTAAAAAATCTATTCCGCTGGATATATATTCTCCAGTTGTGGTAATACAATCATCCTTGTTCTCTGCGTCTGTTACAGTCAATCCAATGAAATTCTTTTCATCATATTCACTATAAATCACTTCCAATGCCTCTTTAGAAGAAGTCTCCATGTCAGAAAACAACCCATCTGTCTCATCTGATGTGGACACGATGATAACGGCTAAAGGAGCATATCCTCTTAAAAAACCATCAAAACCACCTTCTTTTTTCTGCATAAAGGACTTTACCGCACTTAAAGGCTTATGAGAACCTTCCTCACAATAGGGAGGATAGTCACAACCAGAACTTAAAGAAATCGTATCAGAAAACACTTTTTTATAATTTTTAGTATTCATGCTGACAAAATTTTGAGTGGAAACCTGCCCTTGCATTTCCAAATTTATCAGATTCCCAAAAAACTCGACTTCTTCGTTTTCAATACCAGACACAACACCTACTCTCCAATCCACAGGCTCTATACATTTCAAAAACTGATTGAGATTTATCACGATTTGAGAATTTAATTCCTGAGCAGAAGAAGAATTATCCAACACAATCAAAATATCCATTGGCTTTTCAACCAAAAAACTCGTGTCACCATATTGCTTGCACTCGTATCCTCCATCCTCTGTGCAATTCCAAGCAGAAATATATAGATCAGCGCAATTAAAAAAAAATACACTAATTGCTATAATAACAACTATAGAAACTCTTCTGTGTTTTTTACTGGAAAAACCATTTACTTTCATATTGTATTTTTCGGAATTTATAAGAAAGAAAAGAAAAGAAAATGTCTGTTTTTCGTATCTATGCTATTTTTTTGCAAAACAGACCTTTATACCTGTATAATAGTCTTGCTAAAATTGATTTTTCAGAACCTTATGATTATTCTTTCGTCTTGTTTTCTGGCGGGCTGGCTATAATTCGGCTTTTTAATTTCAGATTCTGCTCAATAGAATTTTTCAGATGAGACTCATACTCTTTCTGTTTTTCAGACTCTGGAAGCTTAACCATTTCCAAGTCGAATCTGCCCAGCAAAGCAATTCTTTTTTTTACCAGAGAAATTTGTTTTTTAATAAGGCGAATTCGGTTTTTCACAAGAACAATATGTTTTTTCATAATGGCAATTTGTTTTTCCAGCAACCCTGCTGATTCTTTCAACGCATACGATGAAGGCTGACCTAAAGGCAACGAAAGGTAAAACATTCTCTGTAATTGATTAAGCTTAAGCTGTAAAGAGCTGAATTTAGCACTTATAATATATTCCTTCTTAAATAAACGATCTCCCTCTGTTACCAGCTGATCATTTTCTCTCAACAGGTTTTTATATTCCTCAATAAATAGATCATCTGCTGGCCGTCCTATGCTTTTCAACCGATTGTATTTTTCATGCAAATGAGTGTTTTTATCCGATAACCGAGCGTCTTCTGCATTAGCTCTATCAAGCTTTATATGTAAAGAGATAAGTTTAGTTTGTAATTTCACAAAATTACCAAACAACTTGGCCGGTTTTCCAAATTTTGGAATACATCTGTTGTTAAAACCCTGAGAGTTTCCCTCCAGAATAACCGATTGCTCAAAGTTAACTTTTTTTCTGACTTGAGTTTTCGTTTTTGAATTTGAAAAAAAACTGAAAACAAAAAAAGAAAGAAAAATCACAAAAGCTTTCATACAAATTGTTATCGGGTATAAGTCTAGGAAACTTAAAAAGTATTTATTTTATATCTGACTTTTCACGGGATTGGAAGGGTCAAGAACAGGTTTTACTGACTAGGTTTTGTTTCTAGGGTGAGTATAAAGCTCATGGAAAACAAATAAACTATGAGCAGATGAGCAAGTTTTAAAAAAACTGGAGAGAGAAGTAATAAATTCATCAGGCCAGAAAATAAAATCAGGCATAGACAAAAAGTAAATATTTTTCCGGAACCACTAAACGGAAGAAAGTTTGAATTTTTCAATAAAGACTTTTGCAAAATATAATATAAAAATCCTCCTCCACAAATCAGAGCCAAGACGGGATGCAACAACCGCCAACGAATGAGCCAAGGAGAGTCTGAATCAAAATCCATACTTAACCCTTGCCAAAGTGAAGAAGAAGGAAACAAAGAGGCAGAAAGAGAGGATAGAGAACCAAAAAAAGCCAGCAGAAAAAAAATCAGAATAAAAATAATCAAATGTTTTCTTCCGGAAAATAAAGAAAGGTTATCTTTAACACTCAAAGAAAAATGCCTACCTAGAGACAAGCGCCAACATATAAAAATACTACTGGTCAACAGTAAAGAGTTTAACAAGTGTAAATTCATGGTCAACACGCGAGCTAAAGAAGTGTCACTACCGGTAAGGCCAGCCAATACCAAGCGCGCACCAATTAAAGCTTCACTGATAGTAAAAAAAAGAACGAATAAAACACTCTTGCAAATCATCTGCCGAAAAGGGAACTTCAAAAAAGTCCAAACTGTAAGTATGAAAACCATTATACCAAATAAGCCAGAACTTACGCGATGGATCCACTCTATCCAGGTTTTTGCCTGTTCTCCCGAATCCATTAGATATTGTCCATGACAGCTGGGCCAGCTTTGTCCACATCCATCACCGGAATGGGAAATGCGAACCCAAGCACCCCATAAAATGACTAGAAGACAAAAACATAAAGTGGCAAAACAAAATGTACAAAAAGGATTAGAGTACCAATGCGATTTTATGGAAGTGTTATTTTTGATGTCAATCACCCGGGAAAAACCTTGTTTAATTTTGCATTAAATAAAATGGCGGGGTGGACGGGGCTCGAACCCGCGATCTCCAGCGTGACAGGCCGGCATCCTAACCAACTAGACCACCACCCCAAAAATATATTTTTTCACAGATGATTATTTATAACAAAAATTTTTATTTTCAGCAAAAAATAAATTTCTTCCAAATGTCATGAATTCAGTTTTTTTACTATATCCAGGCTCCTCTACAGGAAGATGTATTTTGATGGGCTGATTTAGGTTTTTTTTGCAGGATAAAAATCTGTATCTTTTTTTCTACATCCTCCGATTTTACAGTGTATCGAGCACCTTTACTTTTCAATGCCTGATAAATAGAATATAAATACTGCATGGATACACGAGTGTTACCGCTCATCAATTCCCTTATGAAAAAATCCATAGGAGTTTCTCCATAGATATTTGTGGTGTTCAATAAGTGAGCAATATCCTTAAATTGTTTATGATCAAATAAAAGGTTTAAGTTAGGAAGCCACTTTGATCTTTTAGCACTCAGAAATACAGCATGAAATAAATTATCACCCCATTTGTTTACTGCATGCAAATCCATACCAGAATAATTTAAAAAAAATCTAGTGATATCTATATCCTGATTTTGTCTCATAAGAATCAAATGAAAAAAAGGAACTTCAATATTATTTTTTGCATTTATATCCACAGAACTGTTTTCCAAAATATATCTGATTTTATCCAAAGAGGAAGAGGAAATTGCAATCTGAAAAAGCACCTGAATATTTTCTTTGCTTTCCTTCTTTAAAAATTCTTCCAGACTTTTTTGATTATTCAGCAATTTTATCAACCTCTTTCGCTCACTAATTTGTAACTTTTCCAAAATTATTTTTTTTTCTTTTTCCTCCTGATTTTGATACGACATTCCAATCAATGGATTTATCTCAAACTGAAATCCGGTTTGAGGGGGCACCGCAAAAAGATTTGAGACATTGAAACAAAATATGATCAAAAAAACAATTTTACTTCTGTTCCATCCCAAGTACTTTCCACCAGCTGATAACTTAAATTTTTCCGACAAAACCATATCTTTCTCCTTATATTATGTTTATATGTTCATTTTTCAAGGTCGATTCATCCTCGTGTTTTTCCACTAAAAAGTTTTTTTTTAATAACTCAAAAAATATTTTTTGTAAAAGCACATTGAAAACCATCATTCCAGTTTGAAATTCAGTTGCACTTTCATGCCTTTTTGTTCAACAGGTTTTCCATTTTCCATTTTAGGGCGATACTTCCATTTCCGCAAAGCTTTTATAGCTTCCCGGTCGAATATTCTGGGAGGTCGTGCAGACAGCACCTGCACATCACTCACAGAACCGGCTGGAGTAAGATTAAATTGTAAAATAACCCAGCCTTCTATGCCTTGCATGGCTGCTTTTCTGGGATATTGTGGCTCAATGCGAATCAGAGGAGTGACTTCAGAACCCATAGCCATACCCAGCCCTCCTACCGCCGGCCCACCGGATTTTAAAATGGATTTTATATCTGGTAAATTCATTTGTTGATTCATTTTTTGAGGTTTAGACAAAGCGGAAGAAAGCATTTTCATTTTAGGGGGTTTCATTTCTTTTGGTTTTTTTTCCGGTAGTTTTCGTTTTTTTTCATCTAGGAAGGTCCGTGGCTTCACTCGGATAAATTCAATCAAACTGGTTTGATTCGCTTGTTTGTTTATATCCGGTGTATTGGAAATCAAAGCTGACATAATGTAAAAAAGAACTAGGACTGTCAGGAAAGCCAACCCCGCGCTGGCAATGATTTTCACAAGTGTATTTTGCGCCAGTATTATTTTTTTCATAATAATAAATAGTCCAGTTTTATTTTTGCTTTGCAGAAACGGCAATACTCTCCACTCCAGCCAGACGCACTTGATCCATTACATCCACTAACAAACCAGTTTCTGATCTTTCGTCAGCCTGAATAACGACAGTTCCTTCTGGGCTTTCCGCATGCAATCTTTCAATATTGGCTCTTACAGATCGAATATCCACTTTTCTTCTTTGGATCCATATCTCCCCTGACTGGCCAATAGCCACCAATATTGTAGCTCTTTCTTTTTTCTTGGCAGTTTTAGCGGAGGGACGACTCACATCAATACCGGATTCCTTTACAAATGAGGTTGTGACAATAAAAAAGATGAGCATAATAAAAACCACATCCAGCATGGGAGTTAAATCAATAGTGCTTTCTTCATCTTTTTTCTTAATGATTCTTCTCATTATGTTTCCATCTCCATTAAGGAATGAACGAGTTTTTGTTTTTCCTTGTTTACGCGGTTTTCCAACACACGACTGATATAAATACCAGAGAGAGCACCCACCATACCAGCCATTGTGGGTATAGTGGCCCTTGAAACACCGCTGGCCATCAACCGTGCATTGCCTGTGCCCACAGCAGACATTATTTCAAAAACATAAATCATTCCTGTAACTGTTCCCAATAAACCCAACAACGGGCAAAGTGCTACAAGAGTTTTAATAAGAGAAATGTGTTTATTTAATAACATATTCAAAGAGGATAACTCGGCTTTTCGTATCTTCGAGAATAAAATATTTTTTTGATTCCTCTTTATACGACTTTGGCGAGGGCTTTCCTGTGCAAATTTTCCTCTCTCCGCAGATGAAGATTCTGAAAGCCTATTCCTTTCCCCATCAGTTTGATTTATATTTGTGAAAGAAAAATTTTTCCAATTATTTAAAATCTCTTGAGAATCTTTTTTAAAATTAAAATGTAAATACCAAAATCTGTCTATAGCTAAAAGCCATAAAATAAAAACAGCACAAAAAATCCAATTTAAAACCCAGCCTCCTTGGTTCATAAAATTCAATATTGTTTCAAAAAAATGATAAACTACATTCATGTTATATCTTTTTGTTCTGCTTTTTGTTCTGCTAAAAGTTTTTTGGCTAACAACCCTGTAGTTTGCTCCTCCAACACTTGTGCCACCTTTTGAGAGCGACTGGAAATAAAAGTATGAAACAATAACAGAGGAACAGCGCAGATCAACCCTAACATAGTTGTCACCAATGCCTGTGAAATTCCTCCAGCCATAAGCTTGGGATCTCCTGTGCCAAACAAGGTAATGGACTGAAAAGTCAATATCATCCCCATCACCGTACCAAGTAGCCCCAAGAGGGGTGATATACCTGCCAAAAGCTTTATAACACCTATTCTTCTCTCCACCCTTGGAAGATATTTAATAACTATTTCATTTAATTTTATTTCCAGAGTTTCCATATCCAAATGTTTGTTTTTTTCATACAGGGAAAGAATTTGCCCCACTGGATTATCCGATTTCGCTGTAGAGCTTGTAAGTTGCGCTTCAATCTTTTTCTCCTCTTTTCTGATAACAATAAATCGCTCTAGGACCAAACAAAGCCCAATAATTAATATAATAATAATAACCAACCCCACAAAACCACCTTGCTTGACTCTTTCAAAAACACTGGGCGTGCTAATAAGAATGGAAATCAAAGAACCTCTAGAGGGATCTACAGCAAAAACAGGAAAAGTTCCTGATTTAGCTTTTTCCACTTTTCCAATATGGCGGGTAAAACGCCGTTCCGGTTGCTTTGGCAGTTCCACAATTTGAGCAGAATCTCCTTGGTGGCTCAGGTATTTTCCTTTGCTTATGAGATTAAACGCCCCCACGCGTGTAATTGTTTGTGTTGACTTTTTTCCATCCAAGGCAATCACTTCTGCCGGAAATTGAGTGACTCTTCCCTGCTCTGTCATCTCTCTTTGCAACTCAAACCAGAGTTGTCGCAATTCCTTGATAGTAGGAAGTTTTTTTCTGACGGCAATGGTTTCCACAAATTTTTCCCGGCCAGGTATTTCCACTGAAACAAGAGAATTAAGGGTTTGTCCTCGGAAGTCACCAGCTATTTGCTTTACCACTCCAAACAGTTCTCCCAAAACCCCCACTGTTATATTCAGCTCATTTTCTAATATGGCCAATTCTTTTTCATTTTTCTCAAATTCAGTGGTAAGACGCTCGCTTATTCGTTCCTCTCTTCTTAATTCCGCACGCGCTTTATTTAAAAGTGCTTTTCTATTATCCCGATTCTTTTTAAAATCTTTTTCTCTTTGTTGAAGTTCCTTTGATTCATATTTCCTCTCATCCAAAACTTTTTTTAACAGAACATCTAAAGTGTCAGCCTGTGCGGAAAACAAAAAAAGTGGCAGAAACAGACAGAACATAAAGCAACAAAGATACATCATAAAGTAACACAAAGGTCGTATAGTGCGCATGAATAAACCACTTTTTTGAAAACTCTGTAATATTTGTTTCATATTCTCTACCTCTTAATCCACACCTCTATTGTTTGTTTTTATGGGAGCAGGAATCGGCACGATTAATAACTCAGGAGCCTGTTGTTTTCTGGCTATCTTAAGCCCATCTTCCACGGTTCTGCCATAACGGGAAGGGAGTTTTACCCATTGTTTTTTATTTTTATTCCAGTATGCCTGTTTTTTTCCATCCAGACTTTGATAAATCAGGGCGATGCGACCCACACGCAGATAATTTACGCTCAATTTTTTTCCGTCCACATCCTGAAACCCCCTATAATCTTCGAGAGTTCTGCCGTATTCATTTTCAATCTGATAAGCTTCCATAAGCCGGCGGTATTTTTCCGATATGGAAACCCCTGCGCGATCCATGATTTTTTTGATTTCCACCACACGCTTCTTTCTTTCCTCCAGCAAAAAGGGAACATCTAGGGAGATAAATTTTTCCAGATTTTTAATCATTTCCACCATGAGTGGCAAAATATTCTTACTGGTTTGCTTGACTTCCACTATTTGTGTTCGAATAGAGGACATTTCTGCGGTTTGATCTGCGAGGAGTTTTTTTAATTGACTGTTATAATTACGAGTGTCTTCAATCCTGCGCAAAGTGATTTCATAATCATTGACAATATCTTCTGTTTCATCTGCCAAAGAAGAGACTTTTCTCTGGGAGTCAGCACCTTTTTGGTGGTTTTTCATTTGCTCTTCAATCACCTGATTGAGCTTTTTTTCATTGCTTGCAAATAGATTTATTTCAGCAGAAAAAGACGACACCAAGCCATCCGACTGTTGGTTTTCATTGGCTGACAAAAAAAAGGGGCTGACTGCCAACAAAACAACCAGCCCAATTTGAGTTACATTCACACAAAACCTTTTTATAATAATTTATTACTTTTCCTACATGGGAAATACATAATTTGTGTATATTACAAACTCCTGAGCTGATTTATATTCCCCTTCTTAAAAAACTCCAAATCCACAATCAATCAACTTGTTTATCTTTAATCAATGTCAGTCAGTAAAAAAAACACTTAACCTGAACTTTCTACTGAAAGTTATAAGTTAACCTAGCATCAATTGTTCGACCACGAATACTATACAAGGATGAGTGAATGTATCCACCGCCGGCTGTAAAATCTTCTTTGTTATCAGGACGCTCCTGACCCAGAATATTTCTAATTCCCAATGTCAACCTAGTTGATTTCGTCAAACCAACAGTGCCAGCCAGATCCAATTGCCAATAATATTCTGTTTTTTCCTTCGACTCAGGCAGTTTTAACTGTCCTGGAATATTATGAACAATCAGCTGAGCACTATGTCCCATGTCTTTATTCATTACACTAAGAATAGCTCTGTTCCTCCAACGAGGAAAGCCATACCATGTTTCTTCTGTACCTGCTGAATCATCTATCCATTCATAATACGGAACAGGTAACTCTGCATCCAAACCTTCAAACACTTGCTGTTCCACATAAAGCAAATGAGAATGCTGAACACTAAAACCCAGATCCCAACCAGCTTCCAAAGGCATAGTTAAAGTAAATTCAAAATCCAGACCTTGTGCCTCATAGTTGGCCAAGTTAGTGGCTTGTACTTCCACTGTTTCTACCTCTCCAGTCGGGCTTCTTTTTACATTATATTTTCCCAAATTTCTCAATTTTTCCACACCGTATTTTTGTTCGTATTTGATAACATTTCTTGTAAATTCATTTAAGGAGTCCGCGTCTGAAAAATTAATTATGATATCTTCCTGTGTGGTGCGGTAATAATCCAGACCAAAAGAAATACCTTGTGTTGGTTCCACAACCACACCAACATTAAAGGATTGAGAAAGTTCCGGCTTTAGTTCATCAGAGGATGTAAATTTAGCCTCAACCTGCTTTTTGTTACACTCTGGGTTTTGACGATCATAAGAAGGACACTGAACATAATCAATAGTAAAAGGGTGGCCAATTACTTCATCATGATTTAAACTCATTAATGTAGGAGCTTTAAACCCCATCCCCCAAGAAGTCCTGAATTTTATTTCATTTATTGGCTGAAAAGATAAAGCAGCTCTTGGGGAAAATGGAAGGGTGAGATCACCATCAAACATATCCTGCATGGCAAAACCACTAAAACCAACATCACTATAGTAATAATCTGTTCTGGCACCTATTTGTACTTCTATCATTTCAGCAAGTATAGAAGAAAGTTCACCATAGAACCCACTGGACAAACGATCTCCTGAACCTTCACTTACAACACCACCTCCCCATTGCACACCAGCTTTACTAATTACATCGCTATTCTGATCATACCTTTGCCAAGCGGCTACGGCACCCATAGCAAATAGAAGAGACGACTGTTCACCAATCTCCATAATTTCACCAGTAAGCTTAGGTTCCAAACTTATCACATTAGAGTGAGTGTTGCTAAAAGGCTCATAGGTTGCTTTGGAAACATCATTCTTTTTATCAGCAATAGGGTTAAACTTATCTTGCTTGGCTAAATCATCCAAATTGGTTTTCCCCTCATCTTTCATTAATTGCAAAGCTTCCTCTTCTATAGATTTGTTACCTTCACCATCATTAGGATTAGGAGCTTTTTTTATTGCGTAACCTTTTCCTGTATGAAAATAATGAGCACCTGAAATATTAAGTTCCAGCTCTAATTCCAATGTGTTCAAAAAAGGTTTTATAGCTCCAAATTGAACTTGATAAAAATGTTGATTTGTCATACCTTCTCTTGGGCCAGTTCCTTCTTCACCTACGAGACGATAAGCAAGATCTACATCTTTATCCGCTGGTAATCCCATTTTTTGAGCTAACTCCATAGGAACCCTCATTCCGTCCGGAGCAGGTGCCAATACAGAATGTGCTCTTGTATAATTATATATTACTCTTCCTGAAATCATCATATCATCAATATCTGTACTGGCTTGAAAAAAACCACTTGTTTGAAAAATCTGTGGCATAAAACTCATAAAAGAAGAAAAGTCAAATTTACATCTTCCCTTTTCTACATTCTCTTCAGGACATCCCGGAGCCGGGTTCCAAGAAGAATCCACTTCTTTCCATGAACCTGGAGAACCTGTGGGAGAATAATGCTTCACCAATGGTTGCCCAAATGAACGATCTCTCATATAAATAGAGGTATCCAAGCGCACTTGTCCTCCTACTATATAGTTTATGTCACTTTTACTTCCACCATAGCTGGCATCAACACTTAATGTGTCTGCTTTCCCTGCCCAAGAGTTATCCACAGTAGAGTGGCCTGTTTCATCCCAATTCCAAAAATCTACTAAAGATGCAAAACCCTCCCAGCTATTTCCTTCCACTCTCTGCACAAGAGAACCATGCACATTTACTTCTCCGCCGGCGTAGTCACTCTTTGTAACCACATTAATCACTCCACCGATGGCGTCGGAACCGTAAAGAGGAGTTCCTTCTTTTAAAATTTCAATTCGCTCAATTACAGATAGAGGAATTATATTTAAATCGACAGCAGAACCTCCTCCTATAGGAGAAACTCGCGCTCCATTAATAAGAATTAAAATATTGTTGCTTTTCATTCCTCTAAGGCTAGTTCCCGTTGAACTTGGAATATCTCTTAAAGAAGCAGCTCTTTGTCCACCAAAAGAAGCCACAGGCAGATCCCGTAAAACGGCCCCAAGAGAATTATAACCAGACATTTCAATTTGTTCACGATCAATCACTAAAACCGGAGAAGGTCCCTCTGTAGATATTTTTTTAATATGTGAACCTAAAACTTCTAATTTTTCCACTTCTTCATCTGATTTTTGCTCTTCTGCGTCTTCGTGCTCTTCAGCTACTGTCCTGTTTTGCTCTTCTGCTGATTTCTTTTCCTGCTCTTCGGTTGATTTATCTGCCTGTACTTCAGCCAAAGAAGAAAAAGACAGAAAAACAAAAAGTGCTAAAAATAATAGATACCTCATCGTAAACCTCCTGAAAGTTTTTGTTGATGAAACTTTGCTATCTTAAAGAACATATTTTATTGTTTTTGACAAGCTATAAAAAAATGTGAAGTTTCGGTTATTTTCCTCAGAAACTTTATAAACAAAATCAAAACCTTTTCCTGTTTCAAGATATGTAAAAAGTCCTTGGATAACATATATTTACCATTGTGTATGTGTATATTTTTCAATATGTGAATTTTTTACAAATATCTTATTTAATACGGAGCGTTATAAATTTATGCAAAACGCAGATTTGAGACCAATCTGTGAGCATGAGCAATACACACACATCCTTTAGAATACTACGCCCAACAAGAAAAGAATTTATAAAAGAAGCTTTAGTTTATAGAGCCATCCAACATTGGAAAGAAAATAAAGTTCTGAGTTTACTGCTGATACCAAAGGAGGCGCGGACATTCCACTTCCAAAAGAAAAATAACCCAAAGCTTTTCCGGTATCGCGGGATATAAAACGCAAAGCACCTGAGTACTCTCCATAAATTAAAATGTCTTTATATAATACAGGAGAGGTGGCTATTGTTTCCTCCACCTGATGACTCCAAATTTGTTTTCCTGATCTTTGATCCAAAGCTAATATTTTTCCATCTGATGTCGAATAAAAAATTCGAGAACCGGAAAGAAGCAAATTACCATGAGAACCAGAAGAGTTTTTCCAGATTACTTTGCCGGTTTTTTTATTCAAACAATATAAACCCGACTCCACTCCAGCACTGTATAAACACATTTTTCCCATTACAGGATCGGAAACGGCAGAGGTAAATCGATCAGATGATTGAGATAACTTTTGTTTCCACTTTAGTTTGCCTCTGGAGTTTAAAGCGATAAGCGAACCATCGCTTGTTTTAAAATATATAAGAGAACTTTTAGCTTTGTTTACAAGTGGGCTAGCTACGCCTTCAATGGTAAACTCCGAGGGACTTAATGAAGCTGTATAGGTCCATACACTTTCCCCTGTTTTCGCTTTTAAACAATACATTCTATTAGCAGACGCGAAATATAAATGATTATCTCTTATTGTCGGTCGGCTTATATTAACAGCACCGACATAATATTTCCATAACACCCGACCCGTGCTTAGGTAAAGCGCGTACATAAATCCATCCGCTCCCCCAAAAAACACAAAATCGCTTTCAACCAACACATCCCCAGCCAACCCACCTTTAACAGAGAAAAACCATTTTCTTTTTCCCTGCTCCAAAGTGTAAGCACTCAACCCATTTACTCTGTTCCCCTGAACTAATAACCCGGAAGAAGCAAAAACAGGCTTTATAGACTGTAAAACAGAAGGCCGGGTAAAATTTTTAAAAAAAGTTTCCCGAATCCACATTTTTCGCGCAACAACAGATTTTTTATTTTGCCCGGAGCGTAGGTGATTAGCTTCTTTATTAAAAGACTGGCAGGAAACAAATAACATACTTAAAAAAACACAGCCTTTGACCTGCCATACTAATTTCTGCACAGCTTTACTCCTTCTGCAAACTTTTTTTCACACTATCCAAAGATGGATTGCTCTTTTCCATAACATCTTTTCCTGATTCTGCAGTTTTATTTTCCGCTGATTGGCTTTCTTCTTTTTTGCCCAAAAACTTTTTATCCATTTTCATTCTTAGTTTCAATAAATTCAGATATTGTCCTGCTGTTTCCGCGTCCAAAGAGTCTGAAAAATCATTTTTCACACGCTTATAAACTTCCTTTGCCTGATCCCATTTATTTTGCTTTTCATAACAAAGTGCTGTTTTAGTCAGCGTCATTGGCCAAAGCCATTTTGCTTTTTCACTCCTTGTGATAAACTGAAAATTAGTTATGGCTTTATCACATTCCCCTTGATCCATTAAATAAGTTCCTGCCTGTAAAGCTACTAAAAAACCAACCATGTTTTTTTTCTTATGAAGAACTGCTTTATTTAACAGTTCCATCGCCAATTCTGATTTTTCATATTTCCGCAAAAAATAAACCATTTCCATTGCTGATAACAAACCCGATGGCTGAGCAATCCATTTGTCAATTTGATTTATATATTTATTCACCCTTTCATTTATTTCAGAGTTGTATTTGGCTTTTTTAGCTTGCTCAAAAAAATTTTGACCGCTGTCAAAATTCAATATATTTCCACCTGCCTTCTTTTCTGCAAGCGATAACTCTTTTCTAGCCTGATATAAAAGCTCTTCCGACTTTTTATTTTCACGCTTTTGCCAATAAGAATAAAAAAGAGACAAACCAAAAATCGAAATACTGGTTATCAATAAGAAAAGAAAAGGGCGAAAATATTGAAGTGCCCAAGAATGAGATTTTTTAACAAATACAGAAAGAGGATCACGCTCTTTTGTTTCTGAAAAGCTCTGCTTAGCCATGATGATAATTCCTGCTATTACAGCCAACTAATTAATCAGTGTTTTTTGTCTGATTTTGCTGTTGGCCACTTCTTTTGCCACATCCGTGGGGTTTTTCTTTTCTTTTTCTGAACGAAAAAAAATTTCTTTTAAAACATAATATATATCATTAATTCTACGCTGAGCCTCTTCAGGAGAGTATTTACCTTGAGACTCCACAGAAACACTAATAACCCCTCCTGCATTAATCACAAAGTCAGGAGCATAAAGTATATTTTTATCCCGAATATCATCTTCTGTTTTTATAACATCCAGCTGATTGTTTGCCGCTCCGGCAATAATAGCACATTTTAATCTTTTCAGAGTTTTTGGATTAATAATAGCTCCCAAAGCGCATGGAGAAAAAATATCACATTGCTCATCATAAATGCTTTCATGGTGAACTACCTTTACTTGGGGGTGCTTTTTTTGAAAATCCAAGGCTTTTTGATCAAAAATATCACATATAATCAACTTACAACCCTCCTGTAACAAATATTCAGACAGATACCAGCCTACATTGCCTATTCCCTGAACAGCCACTTTCAAACCCTCCAGTGAGCTTTTATTTAATTTATGAGAAACAGCCGCTTTTATTCCCACAAGAGTACTTTGGGCCGTAAAAGGACTGGGATCTCCAGAACCTCCCCTCTCTTTTGATAAACCCGTCACAAAAGGAGTGCTTTCCCTGATATATTCCATATCCCGCACATTAGTTCCTACATCTTCCGCTGTAATGTATGCACCATTTAAAGAATGCACAAAACGCCCAAAAGCTTTAAACAAATCCGGTGTTTTCTGTTTGGGATCATAGATAATAACAGATTTTCCGCCTCCTTGCTCCAAACCCGCCACTGCGGCTTTATAGGTCATTCCTCTGGATAATTTCAACACATCCACCAAAGCTTCCTGTTCGGAAGCATACGGCCACATACGACACCCCCCCAGAGCAGGGCCAAGAGAAGTGTTGTGAATGGCAATAATACCTTTTAAATTCACAGAAGGCTCATTAAAAAAAACAATTTGCTCATGATCTCCATATCGCTCAATTTTCTCGAATACCAATTTTATACTCCTTCTTTCTTGCTTGAATGAAACTCAAATTCCAAAAAACACCATATCCGGCGGGCGTGAAAAAGTAATACTTTTTTTGTACATGTTAAGCCAATTCAGTGACAAAAGCCTTTACTTTAAAAGGCAACACCATAAATCCTGAAGGTAGCACCATAAATCCCGCAAATCAACCATATCATTCAGACTCTCTGGCCTCTTTTTCATAAACTGACTCTTTCTGAAAATTTTGTACTGTTTTCTGCAATTCAAGCCAATCCAAAGCCGGCTGAGAAGGAGAATAACGAATCATTTTTACCCTCTTGGAAATGTATTTTCTGTGCTGTTGAGTTAAAATATCTTTTATTGTCTGAGCAGGATTTGTAGAAAATTCTGAAACCAAAGAAATTTTTTTCCACTTTTTAAATGGTTCTCTCCAAATAAAATCCCTGTCTGAACAAATCCCCATTTTCAAAAAGAAAGAAATCTGCTTTGTACTGTAAGGCCCTTTCTGTTTAAAAACATATTTTTTCTGTTTTATTATCTGATTTGAAAATTCTGGCACAGGCTGTTTTTTCTTCACTGGCAAATAATTTTGGAAACAAGCCAATTTGCGACCAACTGGAAGAAGCAAAGTCCATATTTTCTTATCTTTTTCAAAGCCACATATTAAATTCCATTCAGCAGTTTCATTCAAACTACGCCAAACTGACTCGCCGGCTCTTTGTATTTTTGTTGTTTGACCCAAAACTTCGTCAAAAATCCTCAAAAACAACTCACTGCGAGTTAAAATAAAAACCTTCTCTCCTATTTGTACCCGGTAGTTCATTTTATTATTTACTAAAAATTCTTTTTTCATGATTACCTGCAATATATCAACAGTTTTTTACACTGGTTTTTCCAGTCTTTCAGTCAATAAACATATTTTGAACCCTCTCCCCAACGAAAGCATAAGCAAAGGATGGAAAATCCAGTATAACACCAAAAGTAAACTAAAAATCAAGACGCAAAAAGTCTTGAAAAAAAAGTAATAAATATGATAATTACTCAAAGCATTAAAGCTTTCACTTTTAATCCAGAAAAATTATGAAAAAAGCGTTATATATTGTTTTTATTTGCTCTGTTTTGTCTATGGGCCTACAGTTATACCTAAGCTCAAGATCCTATTCCCTGTCTGTTGATAACACAGAAAACTCCAAAATTTGTCATATTAATGATTTTATTAACTGTGATAACACACTTCTTTCCAATTACTCTGATTTTGCCGGTATTCCTGTTTCCAATTGGGGATTTGCCACTCATCTGATATTGCTTTTTCTTTCTCTTTTTTTACTCATAGGATGGGACAAACCTTCAATAATATGGTTTTCAATTGGTGTTTTTTCCGCTCTTTCCGCAAGTGCTTCCTTAATTATGTTGGGTATTTCCGCTTTTTTACTGAAACTTTTCTGTCCTTTCTGTATAGGGCTTTACTTATTGTCTTTTGTTGTTGTTTTTTGTGTTTTTCCTTATGCGAAAAAATACATTTCTGTTCCTATTTTCAAGCAAGCACGAGTGTTTCTGTCCTGCGCGCTTTTCGCATTGTTGCCGATCAGTGCTCTTATACATTTAATCTTTATAAATATGTATGACATAAAGTCCACTCAAAAAATTGTGAAAAACAATCTTATGGACTGGCTCTCAGCTCCCGTAAAAAAAACCGGAGAAACAGAACTTTTGGCGACAGGTCCCACCAAGGACAAAGCTGTAATCACCATAAAAGAATTTGCAGATTTTCTTTGCTTTCATTGCAGAAACAGTTATTACACCCTAAAAAAATTCAAAGCCTCCAACCCACAAGCAAGAATAGAGTATTTTTCATTTCCTTTGGATCAATGCAAAAACAAAAGAGTTTCCTGTGCACTTACTAAAGCTGTTTACTGTGCGGAAAAACAAAAAAATGGCTGGGACATTCATGGTATTATTTTTGAACATCAAAAAGAATTTATAAACCTGAGAAATAACAAAAAAGCTTTGGAAAAAATAGAGATCTTTAGTCGTCATCTGAAGAACATGGAATGGAAAAAGTGGCATGATTGCACAGACTCTCCAGCCTCAGAGGAAGTGCTTGAAAAACAAATTAAAGCAGGAAAAGATATGAATATCAAAGGCACACCGGCTTTTTTTATAAATGGAAAAAAAGTCCAACACAAATACTTTATAAGAACTATAAAGGCCATTCAAGAACACTTAATAAAATAAGCTTTTTTCGAGATTGAGAAGTCTGATGTTTCTTGGGTTTTTTATGTTTCCTAGGCTTAACCTTCTTTTTGCGCAAGAAGCAGGGGCAGAAAAATGATAAACATTCTTTTTTTTATAAGAGCATTTTGCGAATTTCATCCACATGTTCCACTTCTTCTTTAATCAGCGCGTAAGTCATTTCCTGTAAGGCCATGTCTTCATACTTTTCAGACAAATCAGCAAGCTTTTTGTACATCCGAATAGCCTCTTCCTCGAAATGAAGGCTTTCCTCCAAAAGCTGTTTAATACTGTGATTAGGTCCTTCCTTTACCTGAGAGGATAAAATAGGAGGGTGACCACCTAAAGAGGTGATTTTTTCGCCAATAAGAGTAGCATGTGTGATGGCCTCCTGAGCCTGTTCCCGAAACCACTTTTGAATGGGAATGCGATTATAGCCCATTATCATAAAGGAATAATGCAGATAGCGGTTTACACCAGCCATTTCACACTGATAAATTTGACCTAAAAGGTCCAATACCTCTTTATTTTTATATGTTTTTTCTCTTACATCGCTCACAAGGTTTCCTCTCCCTGTTTCCAGTCACAAGGACAAAGCTTATTGGTTTGAAGAGCATCCAATATTCTCAAAACTTCTTTTGGATTTCTGCCAACACTTAAATCCGTAACATAAACAAAACGGATCTTTCCTTTAGGATCCACTATGTATGTTGCTCTTTGAGCCACTCCTTCGTCAGGATCCTGAATGCCCAAACTGGCTGTCAGCTCTCTTTTTACATCCGCCAACATGGGAAAAGGCAGATCTTGTAAATCTTTTTCATGTTTTCTCCACGCGTGATGCACAAATTCAGAATCCGTGGAACCAGCCAGCACCTGAGTGTTTCTGTCATTAAACTCCTTGTTTAAATCCCCGAAACCCTTTAATTCTGTGGGACAAACAAAAGTAAAGTCCTTTGGATAAAAGAAAAAAACAAGCCACTTATCTGTATAAGTGGAATTATCCACATCTATAAACGCCTTATCCAGATCTTTTTCAGACGAAACTGTTGCTTTTACTTTAAAAGAAGGAAAAAAATCCCCTACTCCTAACATTGAAACCTCCTTGGTTATGTGTTTATGTTAAAAATTTGTGCACGGGCGATTGAATACATTAAAAACCACGCCCTGGGTTTGACTTAAAGCTCAAATCATAAAACCACTTACAACCCGCTGTCAACAGGTGAAATGTTTTCTTTTTATAAACTTTTTCCGGGAGAAAAAGCCGGCGGTAAAAGAGAAGCAAGGCGATTTGCCGTATGTTCTTGATCCGGACGATACAACAAATGAACAGCAGAACCGGCATCCATTGTCACTAAAGGCCCATCTCTTTCCTGTTCCCAAAAGGTTTTAACTGTGTTCAAAATTTCATGGCTTTTCTTATTACGATAAAAAATTCCAGCATTTTCATAAAGCGTATGCAAATCCTGAAATTCATCCCAGGTTATCTCAAAACATGTTTTCCAATTTTGTCCCTTTAAAGCCAACAAGAGGTCGGATAGTCTTTTTTCCGCTCTTTCCACCCGCCCGGCAAAAGAAGGACTGGTTAAAATTTTTTCGTGTGCAGTGGAAGATGATACTTCTTTTTTTTTACGATCCACCACTATAAATTTATGTATTAAATAAGAAAAAGGCAAATTCACCGCTCGCGCCCCCTCTCCTTCCCACAAAGCCCAAGGGCGAAAAAACGAACGACACGAAGAACCTGAACCACTACGACTCAATATAGAAAGATAAGAGTCCGTAAAACTCTCCACTTCTTCTGGAGCAGACGAACAGGATAAGGCCATTTTGTAACTTGCTCTGGTAAGAGCACAAAAACTGGAAGCGGAACTGGCCACACCCGCTGACGCGGGAAAATTATTAGCCGATTGCACAAGATAAACCCCAGGAACCTGAAAAGTTTTTTTTAATATTTTAAAAAAATCCAAAAATCTTTTGACAGAAAGAGAAGAAAGAGTGAGAGACAAACATTCTTCATCTTTAAGAGGTTCATAGCGATCTCTCTCGCCTTCAATAGATGTAATTTTAACTTTGGTAAAAAGATGATCCAAAGTATAAGAAAAAGACCCATTTAAAGGTAAATTACTTTTGTTTTTTTTTCCCGCGTATTTAATTAAAGCCAGATTAGACGGCGCGGACGCGAACCATACTTTTTTATTCATAGAGAACCACACTTTTTTATTGAAAAACTGGGAAGCCAAATCTTTGGCTTTTCAGCCCCGCGCAAGCAGGAATCCAGTCAAAATAACACACTTTTTCACAGACCACTACTTAGCATTTTATTTCATTCAACGCGAATTTCACCAGAAATAATTTTTTGCAGTACAGAAACATAAAAAATCTGTTCTGCCTCTTTTACTCTTTTTTGCAAAGACTCTGGAGTGTCCTTCTCAAACACCAGAAGTTCTTTTTGCGCCAATATGGAACCTTTATCATATTCTTCAGATACCAGATGAACGGAGATACCGGTTTTCTTATTCTTTCCTGTAATAACAGCGCGGTGAACATGGATACCGTACATACCTCTTCCTCCATAATCAGGAAGTAAAGAAGGATGAATATTCAACACACGATTCTTAAAAGCAGATAAAACTTTTGGACCTATTTTTTTAAGAAAACCCGCCAATAAAATCCAATCCGGTTTTTTTTCTTTTAAATGGTTACAAAGTTCCTCATCCCATTTGGAAAAAGAAATAAAATTTTCAGGATTTAATATTTTTACAGCTATTCTTTCTACCCGCGCTTTTTTTAGTGCCAATGCCTTGTTGTTGTCACTCAGTAAACCAATAACTTCTGCGGTAAGATGACCGACTTTACAAGCCTGAACAATACTGAGGAATAAAGAACCTTGCCCACTGGCTAAAATTAGCAATCGGTTTTTTTTTGAAGATTCCTGTTTCAGGTATGCCCCCTGGTTTGCATTGCCCGGAATCGATGGCTGGGTCGCCAATTCCTATTTCCATTGTGTTACTTTTTGTTTAATGGTCCCGAAAATATTTTTTCCAGATCTGTCTAAAACTTCTATTTTTACCCTATCACCCACTTTCATAAAATCTGTACTTATTTTACCCGTGTTAATTTTTTCCAACATTCTTTTTTCCGCTATACAGCTACAACCCACAGAAGTATCTTGATTGGAAACAGTGCCACTTCCAATAACAGTGCCCGCACTTAAACTACGTGTCTTGGCAGAATGAGCAATAATCTGTCCAAAATGAAAGTGCATTTCTCCTGCAGAAGCCCTGCCAAAGGATTTTTCGTTAAATTCAACCAGCATGGGTAAATGAATACGACCTTCCCGCCAACTTTCCCCCAGCTCATCTGCCGTTACAGCAAAAGGAGCAAAACTGCTGGAAGGTTTACTCTGCAAAAAACCAAAACCTCTTTTTAATTCCTCTGGGATTAAACCTCTAAGGGAAATATCGTTTATGAGCACGAATAAAATAATATGATCCAACGCTTCTTCCGCACTGATGCCCATTGGAGTGTCACTCACAATTACACCCACTTCTGCCTCAAAATCCGTTCCATGAGCGAAGTCTCTCTGAGGAATATCCTCATAAGGACCTAAAAAACTGTCCCCTCCACCTTGATAAACAAGAGGTATGGTTTCCAATGTTTCAGGCAAGGAAGCACCTCTGGCTTTACGCACCAACTTAATATGCTGGATATAAGCAGAACCATCTATCCATGAGAAACTTCTTGGCAAAGGAGCTGTCAGGCTTTCCAGATTTATAGGAAAAGTGCCAGCCAGATGGGATTTGTTTAATTCCTCGTACAAACTCTCCAAAGTAGGCTTAACAGTATTCCAGTTTTCAACTGCCTCTCTTAAAGAACCTGAGATTTGTTCTGCAGAAACTCCAACTTTGTTATCCTCAGAAACCACAATCAAACTGCCATCTCTATTACCTGATTTCATGCTCGCTAATTTCATATCCTATAATCCTCCCACTGACGACTATTTAACTTTTTTATAAAAAAGATTTGCAAGTGATATAGACAGGCGTTTTATAACCAAAGGAATTATGAAAATTACATAAGAATCAAAGTAAACCTTATTCTACAATAACAAAACCACTCACACCTTTTGAGGCTAAATAAGTCGCCAATTTCGAATCAACTTTCGCGCCGATAAAATTCGTCCCGAACAAATACGCTCCGGTAAAATCACTCCTGCGCAAATCCACCCCACTAAAATTCGCCTTAAATAAATTCGCGCCGCTAAAAGTCGCAAAGAGCAAATACGCATTGGTAAAATTCGCACCAAATAAATCCGCTCCGGTAAAATTCACCTCAATCAAATTCGCATTGGTAAAATTCGCCTTGAACAAATCCGCTCCGGTAAAATTCGCCTCAATCAAATTCGCATCGGTAAAATTAGCATCTTGTAAATTCGCACCGGACAAATCACACTGATGATGTCCGAACTTATAGATATAATCTTGATAATTATTGGCATTACACCGGGCTTCGGTACCACTAACAAAAGCACCTAAGCTTAAAAATAGTAAAGGAATTATAATTTTCATAATTTACTCTTTTCATCATTCATAAAAAACCTTCTTTTTAGGAACAAAAGGTACTTATTATGTATAATACAGAATTTTATGAAAAACAATTAAAAAAATAAATATATGAAATCTTTACACGGGATATGAATCATAGTCTTAACATTTTCCTTTGTCTTAATGCTTTATCTTCAAAAGTGAATTATCAATCAATACAGTTACTTCCATTTTGAACGCCATCAGAATTAATATTATACCACCATCTTTTCCCGGCAGGACAGTCACATAGACCGGTTGTTTCATTCCATGTTGCATCTTCTGGACACCATACACATTTGTTAAGTGTATAACTGTAATTTCTCTGGAAGGTTTGCCCGTCTTGAAATTCAACAGGAGAACAAATACATCGACTACCTGTTTGCTGTCCACTAGAGTCATCACTGTATAACCAGCTTGTTCCGGTAGGACAGTCACATCGCCTGGTTGTTTCATTCCATGTTGCATCTTGTGGACACCATATACATTGACTTCCAATTTGCCGGCTAGAAATATCAAGAGTGTACCACCAGTTTTTCCCGGCAGGACAGTCACATCGACCGGTTGTTTTATTCCATGTTGCATCTTGTGGACACCATATACATTTTTTAAGTGTTCTACTGAATTTGCTTTGAAATCTTTGCATTGTCGGATTATTTCTTGTCGGTATAACTCTAGGACATATGCAGGTTATCAGGGTTAATCTCCCGTCTTTTACTTCAGAGATCATTCCTCTGAGAAATCCTCTGTCATCTCTTCCACAATCACATCGATTTGTTGATTCATCCCAAGGTGCATCGTCAGGGCATGCTGCACAGAAAGCTTGCCGACTGCTATTAATGCCTCTACCTATGGTATGAACCGATAATTGAGGTAATGCTGTATTTTGGCATGTACATCTATTGTTACCATCATCTGTGTATTCAAAGGTTGTTGCGTAACTAGAGCAATGTGCACATCTATTTTCTCCAGGTCTAAAATATTGTCCGCTAGGGCATTTGTGACATCTGTTATCGTAATCATATTGCCCTTCTAGGCATCGGTTACATTGCTCAGAATACCAATGTGGTTTGTTTTCGGGGCATACTATACAAGTATTTGTTGTTCTAGCCCATATTTTCCCTTCTCTGCACTCGCATACTCTGGTTGTAGCATTCCATTGTGAGTTGACTCCGCATGTTGTACATCTCCCCCCATGAAACAGTGGTTTGTTTTCGGGGCATTTACACCGATTTCTGTTACCAGCTCTATCATAATCCCATTCTGTTTCTCCTGGACAATTACACACCTGTTGCGTGTGATCCCAAGTGGCCCTGATAGGGCAGTTTATGCACTGGCCTTCATACTGATATTGTCCGCTAGGGCATGGGGAACATTCTCCTTCATTCATTCCTGGGGGGCATTCTTTACATATCGTATTATGATACAATGGTTTGTCTTCGGGGCATTTACATTCATTCGTGTCAGGAAACCATTTAAAGGCTGAATTACGACATCTACATCGATCAGTATCCCAAACTGAAGAACTAATTTCACATGATATACATTTTCCTATATTATCTTTGATATACCAATTGTAGTTTTGTGGACATTCACACCGCCCAGTACCGTAATTCCACCATAGAGTTTCTGGGCATTGACAAGTTCCTCCGTCCCATGTTCCGCCAATACATGCTTTACAAAGACCAGCGAACCAATAAAATCCGGTTGGGCAATCACACTTATTTGTTCGCACTTCCTTGCTAACGGAATTATAGTCAAAAACCCATTTATTTGTCGGATTGTTGCATTTACATTTATTAACCTGCCAGGTAGATGAGAGGTAATTTGTGGGGCATGCAATACAAACTTTTTTATCCGGGGCATAAGTATAAAGGTAAGGTGCTCTGTTCGGGCAATTGCAAGTGTTATGAACCCTGTCCCATTCTTGTCCATCAATTCCAGCAATATTGCATATACACTCCTTTAGACTTTGATTCCAGGTAGCACCTACGGGGCAGGTATGGCATGCACCTTGCTTGTATACTGGTTTGTTGTTCGGGTCGTTTGGGTTATCTTCGTTGTACGGACATACACAGCGTGGAGGGGTTGTGTCTGTTATAGTGCTACCTCCGGTACACATAATCTGACATTGAACCACAATCTCACCATTGATTTTTTTCCTTACAGGATATTGCCCTTCAGGGCAGGTTTTAGATACTTCTGTTGTATCAGGTTCTATCCTAGACTCACTTGTCTTGAATCCGGTAAAAGCTTCAATCGATTGTATGGAAGGTGTCGGTGGCTCTAGTGGTTTTGGCAAATCATCAAAAATATTTGCTGGGATAGTTTCACAAGGCGTTATGCCTATCTTGATTTTGTTTTCGTCACAAGGTTTTGTTTTATAATCTGAGTCTCCAGGGAAGCTACACTTATCTGGAGCAATAGAGCATGTGGCTACCTTGTTTATGTCATCAATACAGTCTTGGGCATCACGACCATGACATGTATAGTTTATTTCACAGGAAACATGGTAACACCCTCTTTTATCGTTGTTGGTACAGTTACCACTCCTTTTTTGCTTATTTCCCAATGCTGGCTTAGTGTAGTATACATAAAAAATCTTTTTTTTATATTGGCTTTGTGGTGACAGAATACGGGGAGCATCAGTTTGAGGGTTGAGGGTCTTCATACCAATAATCTTAATAGAATCCTCATTTTTAAAATTTCCGTTATTTTCATTTTCATCTAGAACAGATATTTTTCCACCTGTTAAATACTTCTTGCAATACTCTTCATTCTCTAAAATATTTTTTAATGTTTTTCCCAAGGCTTTCTCTGCATAGGCCACAGTTTCAATATTGGTACTGTTTATTGACCTTGTGTTTAGCTTATAATTCCCCATAGCAATAGTAAGACTAACAAGAGAAAAGCCCAGTACTCCAAGAAGGCCACCACCAACAAAACCAGTCTCACTTTTTATCCTCATACGCTTCCTATTGACTGTCGTTAAGGCTAAACACAATTTCCTTGCCTGTCCGGGTTTTTACCGGCAGGGCACTTACATTTATTATTATCAAGTGGGTCTGATATTTGACCACCATGACAGATTGGTTCACATTTCATCTCCATTTTACCAGAGACAGGGTTAAGTTTTAGTACTTTATGTTGGCTTGTGCTTGGACATGCCACTTCCTGACAGTCCATTATAAAATTTACAGGCTTCGGGTCCGGCGGGTCAGTCGGTTTTGGTTTTATACCAACTGCAACCTCCCCGTCAGGGCATTTCCTTTTTAAGCACATAGGTTCTAGGTTGCCACCTTTCTTTATTGTTCCGATTAAAGTTTCACCTGTTGGACACCCCAAACAATCATTTGCTTTATTTCCTGTAACCCTCACTAAAAATTCCCCATCATCACAAAGATTAGTTAAAACACTTTTTGACCTATCATCAAAAATACAATCTAAAGGATTGCAGGGTGTTGTGGGAAGATTATGATTATAATTAATATTACAGGTAATATGGTAACAACCTTTTTTATCTGTGGGTGTGCAGGCTTTGCTATCCTTTGTCTTCATGTCTCTTAAAGCTTTGGCTTTATCACTATATTTGTAATATAAATTGAATTTATGTATATTATTTTGACTTGATACAGTTATATCCACAGTCTCAATAAAGCCTTTAAATATACTTTCACTTTTGTTAGACCTATTAAAAATATAGGGCATCTTATTAATCTTTGCAGGATTATTTTGATCATAGTAGGCTGGTTCTGTGTTAGGAAAAAAATTTTTGCAATTATTATTAAAAATATGATAGACGCTGTTTTTAAATTTTCTAGTTATCTGCTGTGTTTCTATTACATTAGAAGTTACATAAGATTTTTCTATAGCTTTTGAAAGGCCGGCAACAGCAACACCGGTTAAACTTATCATAATCAAAGTCTCGACAAGACTAAATCCTTTTTTGTTTATTTTCATTTTTAACCTTTTTATTACCAATTACATTCTTTTATTCCATTCGCATCTGCTAACCCTGCGGTTACTAAGTGAGAGTGTTTAGATTTTTTGCATGTTGTTGGCCCTTTTTGAACATAAGCCGTTACTTCACCACACAATATTTGGTAATAACTTGGGTTACTCCATTGAACACGGGAAATCATCTGAAGTTTTTTTCCAGATACTTCTTTCTCAATATATAAGCAGGTAAAATTCTTATTATCATCAGGATTCTTATTCGTTCTTGTGAATGTAAAGCATTCCGCATCTGCCGGGCAGGTAAAATCTAGCTTGGATTTTAATTTATCTTTTTCTTTACTTGGATCGGTGCGATCATCTGTATTACAAGGCTTGATTGTTCCATCGGGTTCACCAGCCGAGTTCAATACCCCAACCGACCAACCTCCGTTTATGGAAATACAGTTTTTAACAGAACTAGCAAAAAGCTCAGCGTGAATCTTAAGGTCATTTTTATTAGCTCTGAGTACTTGGTCGTTATAAGAGACATAAGCGACACCGCTTATTATAGAAAGAATGCCTATTGTTACCAGAATCTCAATAAGAGTATAGCCCGCATTTTTTTTCATACTATTGCCCCTGAAAACAAAGGGGACAACTGCAACATGCGATGCGGATTGCGGAGAGGATTCAATAGAGAAGAACATCTGATTTAATCTGAGTAATCGTGTAAGGTATTTGAACAATCCTGCTATTTTTGCAAAAGCCAAAAACTGCTTAAAACCTGAGAATATCTGGATCAGCTTATAACGCAGTGCATGAGGGGGGGGGTAGAGAGGGTTTTTCTTTGGATTCCTTTCACATTTATTTCCTTATTAAAATTTATGGTCTTTAAAGTTAATCGGCTTTTATCGTAAAAAAAATTAATTTTTTTTAATATTCCAATACTCTATAAAAGTGGAACAGGGAAAAGCTTTTAATACACTGTAATCACTGGATTTTTTTACAAAAGCTTCGGGAAAAATTGCAAGGTTTTACAATACAACCTTTGTTTTCTTGCAAAAAGTATCAGTGAAAAAGATCTTACCGATACTTGACCTTGAGGCGAGTTCGGCTTTGAGCACACCGTAGCTGAAAAGACGCGTGTGTGGCAAAACGCATGTTTGAGACCGAGCGGTGAAGTATTACTCTCACTAAACAGACTTATTCAGACCCGACTAGTCTAAGACTTCAGAACGCTTGAAAAGATCAACCAAAACAGGTGATGGATATTGCAGATCAGTGCATAAATCGAAACTTTCCGTCAATATAAAACTGATACCCCTCCATTACTAAAATTCATATAAAAATGATTTTTAAAAGAACCAAAACTGCCAGTCAATAAGAAACCTGTGTAAATTTTCTTCAAAGAGTTTCCATTATTTGGATCAATTATACAAATCGTTGCTTTTTTACAGGGAAACAAAAATAAATATCTTCCATGCTTTTTGGAAAAAAAACTCACCCCACTGCTCAGAGAGTTATCATTGGAAATGAACCTTTGCCAAATTAAAGAACCTGTATTAGCTGACACAGCAAAAAGCCGACTATTTCCGTAAGTGGAAAAAATTAAATACTCCCGATCTGGCACATAAGTTGGAGAGCTTTTTGAACGGGTTTTTATATCCACTTCCCATATTAATTGTCCCTTCTCATTTATCATGGCAAATTGATTACCTTGGTTACTCACATAAATATAATTTTTATGAATTAAAGGAGTACTATTAATAACTCCTTTTAATTGCAAAGTCCATAAAAGCTGACCAGTATTAAGATCAATTTTTAACAACAAACCATTATTTGCGCCTGTTACGCCGTAGCCTTTCTCAGGATGAATCGCCACAGAAGAATAAATATGTGCCGAAATTAAAGATGTTTTCCACTTCAACTTCCCATCTTTTGCGGATATTCCAGCGACATATCCTGAAGGGGAAAGAAAGCTCACTCCCACAGGAACAATAATCAAACCCCTGTAAAAGGAAGGAGAAGAAACAATGGTGTCACCTAAAGTGAGTGTCCACACTATTTTTCCTGTATCCTTTTTCAGACAATGTAAAGTACCATTATAAGTTCCTATCCAAAGATATTGATCACTTAATAAAGCTGTACCATGAATACCCTGATCCGTCCTAGCAAAATAAACTTTCCAAATAACCTTTCCCTGATGGCTTAACTTGTAAAACCACCCGTCGTCAGCTCCTATATAAATACCGCTTGCATCCACTGCCGGCGTGGCTTTACTTGTACTATGGAAAGAACCGTTGATTTTTTCCAGTAAATGTCTTACCTGCCCTTGCAAATTAAACATACCTTCAGCCACTCCTTTTTTCTTGAAATCCTGTCTAAATTGAGAAGTGATTTTAATGGGATTTTCGCGCACGGATTTATTGGAGTGATGCACAATATGATACACAGTATTATTCCTAGAATAGACTTTCATGTATTTTAAAGCTTTCACAAAATAAAAAAGTAACAAAATAAAACAAAACAGAATTGTTCCAACAATAAATACATTCTTTTTTTTTAAACCCATTTTTTACTCTTTGTTTCCTTCTTATATTCAAACAGCTAAAAAACATATTTTTTCTTTATCTGCAATAAAAGTGACCGGTTAGTAATCAGCGAATCTCAAAAGCTCCACCTGTTTAATAACCTATCCAATGATTCTTTCTCCAGGAAAAATATTTCAAATTTTTACCACATACATTTTTTTCATTAACAAGCCTCTTATAATTTAAATCCGATCTTAGTTTACTGTAAAAAGACCAATCTAAATTCATAAACTCCGGGTATTTTTTATAGAATGCACAGATTTTCTTTACTGTATTAAAATCAATATAAGGATCACATCGAATGCGCAAAGCATACTCATTATATCCTGAAAAAGATTCCTGGACGATTTTATTTTTAAATTTTAAAAAAATCTGACTGTCACATTGAGTATGAGCATCGTACATATTCAAACCGTACCACCGACCTTCTCCTGTTAAACCAGCTGAACCCGGAATAAAAACAGACAACAAATTTCCAAATACCACCAAACACATAAATACAATTCCAGGCAACATGTTTTCAGTTCTTATACCTAAAGAATACGATATTTTGTTTTTAATTTTTAAGAAACTCGGCCTGAGCCGTTTGGATTTGAGGTTATGAAATTTCCAATCAAACCTGTAGAGTATATCAGACTTTTCATTCAGGATAAACATAAAAAAGAACAACGAAAGCAGACAAAACATTATCAAAGGATAAAAGTATCCCACGATGAAATAAGACAGAGCATGAAACAGTATAAGCTGAAAATATATCATAATTTTCCAGATTGTTTTTATATCCATACTTCTGCTTTTTCTTGCTAATGTTTTTCTCTTGAAAAAAGTAAAAAAGCTTAACAGCTCTTTCCCTTTACAATTCGTTTGAATGAAAACCAAAAACCAGACACCAATTATTTCCAAACAAACAACATAAAAACAAAGAATCAATTTTATATTCTCATTAAAGAACAAAGGGAAATTAAGATTTTCAGGAAAAGCCAATCCTGTCAGCCAATCCAAATTGCTGACTTTTAACAAGCCTGCAAAAAAATAAAAACAAACTATCAACAAAGGGATGAAAAAAAGCTTTTGCGGGATAAACAAAAACACGAAAGAAATCAGAAAAGGCATATAATGATAATTACCCATAAATCGATAATCCATAAAAAATATATAAACCTTTATTATATTAATAATCAGTAAAAGGCAGTAAGCATATAGAACAGGTTTTTTACTCACACTGAGTTCACTCACACTGAGTCCACTCACACCTTCCCCACTTGCTCCTATCCCAGAAGAAACAAATAATGAAGATTTTAAACAGGCAGAGTATAAAAATAAAAAGACCGCAAAAAGAGCCATACACAGATACACATACAGCAACACCTGTACTCCTGCAGGAGACAGAAAACGCAAATATTCGCAAAAAGGTAGCTGAGGCCAACAGAGTGTATTCGCGTTCTTTGTTAAGAAGTTATAAACAGTACCGTTATTGTGAAAGAAAAAAAAAGTCACTACATGAGTCAAAGAAAGAAAACACCCATACCAACACAGGCTTTTATATGAGTTGATTTCCTGAATTTGAGTTTTAAAGTATTGCATTTTTATTTTTCAGACTCCACTGATATTAAACCTCCTGCTTTTATTTAGTCGCTTGACCTGTAAAAAAAACTTCCGCTGAAGATATTATACCTCTTTATCATTCTGTTTCACAAGAGCAAATGAAATACCATGTTGTCGGATTTTCAATCCCACGCCGTTAAGAATCTTACTGGGTTTAGAAAATATGACATCTTTTTCCTTACACAAACACCCTTTTTTCACAGGCCAGTACTTAGTCGTCCGTGAAAAAATGCTGTTTTTAAGAATTAAAAATACCGAATTTCATAAAATAAGCTCTTTTTCTTATTTCTTTCAACCAGTAAAAAAAGAAAAACCATATAATCTTTCTCATATTCTTATTTTGCCAACAATCCATCAAATACCCACTTGATATCTGTTTTATAGTTGATTTTCATTTGAAAAATATTTTAAAATTGCAACCTATGAATATAAACAGCTTGGATTTTACTAAAATACGAACCTATAAAGGCAGTCAGAATAACGCTTTTGAAGAGTTAATTTGCCAGCTTGCCAGATTATCTCGTCCAGAAAATGCAAAGTGTTTTATCAGAAAAGAAGGTTCTGGTGGAGATGCTGGAGTTGAATGTTTTTGGAAACTAAAAGATGATTCAGAATATGCTTGGCAAGCAAAGTACTTTTTCAAATTAGAAAAAAGTCAATGGGCTCAAATATCTAAATCTGTTGAAACGGCCTTGAAAAAACATCCAAAATTGAAAAAATATTATATTTGTCTCCCTTTAGACAGAACAGACCCAAGAAAAGATAATCAGAATAGTCAATTAGATAATTGGAATAAAAAAATAAAGAAATGGAAAGAAATAGCAGACTCAAAAAATATGAATGTTGAGTTTGTGTTTTGGGGAGCTAGTGAAATTTTTAATATGTTGAGTAAAGATGATCCTCACTTTTCTGGTCGTTCTCTATATTGGTTTAATTCCTCTATTTTACAAATTCAACACCTTAAAAGTATTGCAGAAAAATCCAAAAACTCACTTGGAGATAGGTTTTCTCCTGAGCTTAATATTGAACTTCCTATAGCAAAATCTTTTGATGGTATTGGACTTACACCCAATTGGAACAAAAGATTTTTATCCATTGCAAATAAATGGTTTGAACAATTGCAAAATCTACAGCTTACAACTGAGAGAATAAATCAAAATAATACTTCCTCAATAGAGAAGAAATCCAAAAAACCAGCAGAAGAAATAAATGATATATGGGGAAACATAAAACCCAATGTGAATAAATTATCAAATTTATTAAAGAGAATCATAAAAGAAAATACATTTTTTGAAAAATATGATGAATTAAAAAAAACTGTGGAAGATATTTTTACTGCACCTGAGCATATATATAATGATCAAATATCAAGAAATGCACAAAAAATCCAAAATGCTCTTAATATATTTATGAACGCTCATAGTAAATTATCTAATTTTTTATGTAGTAAAGATATGATGGCTTTTGTCAAAAAAACAATATTGTTGTCAGGAGATGCTGGAGCGGGAAAATCACATTTATTGTGTGATATTACTTTAAATCGTTTAAATAATAATTTACCGGCTTTGTTTCTTTTAGGGCAACATTATGAAGGAGGCGATCCTCTAAAATTTATTTCCAACGCACTTGATTTAAATAATAACTCTCATAAAGAGATTCTAGGTGCTTTGAATGCTCTTGGAGAAGCTTGCTCAACAAGAACTTTGATTATTATTGATGCTATTAATGAAGGCCCTCATAAAGAAGATTGGAAAAACCATATTATAAATTTAGTTACAGAGTTAAAAGAATATCTTCATATAGCCTTGGTTTTTAGTTGTCGCTCTACTTATCGTGAGTATCTTCTGCCTGATGAAGTCAAAAATTCTGATAAAGAACAAACTGAAGAAAAATTAACAATAGAGATAAAGCATACAGGATTTTCTGATCCAAATGAAACATATAAATACCTTGAGAAACAAGATATTTTTGTTCTAAACACGCCTATAATGGAACCAGAGTTTTTCAATCCATTGTTTGTGAAGATTTACTGTAAAGCTCTAAAGGAAGAAGGTGAAAATCAATTTCCAACAGGATTAACTGGAATTAAAAAAATATTTGATTTTTATATTAATGCTGTTTCAAGCACTATCAATAGAAAAAAGCAATACAGAGAAAAAGAGACAATAGTTTCAAAAGCTCTTCAGTCATTTGCTTTGCATCTGTTTCCTGGTAATCTTGATGGTCTTCAAACGAAAAAAGCAAGAGAAATTATACAAAACTGTGATCCACAACCAAACACTGGATGTTTATTTAATGAGCTTTTAAACGAAGGCATTTTATCTGAAGATATTATATCTATTTCAGATGAAGTTTCAGCGTTTTCATCAAATAAAAAAGAAGAACCAATTGTACGTTTTACCTATGAGCGATTCAGTGATTATTTTATTGCTGAAAGCTTGATACAAAAACACATAATCAACAATCCTTTATCTTCTTTTGAAAAAACAATCAATAAATTAAAACTGTTATTTTACAAAAAAAATTAAAAACCTCATTTCCTTTCACCACGAAAAACCTCAAACCATATTTCAAAAAAAACACCCCACTTGGAAATATTTTTATCAATAATAATACTTACTTTTTACAAGGTATTATTGAAGCATTGTATGTCTGTATTGCTGAGCACTTTAAAGTGGAGTTATTTGACCTCATTGATTATACGACTAAAGGACCACTTTTAAAGCACTACAAATCATCTGAAGATGAATATGCTTCAAGAATAGAAGAAGATAAAAAGAGATGGTTAATAGACACTGTTTTTAAAAATTCAACTTTGTGGCGTTCTGCTGATTCTTTTACTGCAAGAACTGATGAATTATTACAACAAATTTCATGCAATGATTTTAATAATCCAAAATTAGATATTTTGTTACAACTATCTATAAAACCTGATCATCCTTGGAATGCAGATTTACTTCATAAAATACTAATTGATAAAACACTCACTGAAAGAGATAAGCTTTGGTCCACTCAAATTTCTTGCTCTTATTCTATGAGTGAAAATTTGACTGTAAAAAAACTAATTGACTGGCCTTATTCAGCAGAGCGAACTTCACTCTCCAATACTTTTCAAAATCTGGAACCTGAGATGGTAAGGCTTTATGCAATAACATTGATTTGGGTTACAACATCCTCTCATAGAGAATTAAGAGATAAAGCAACAAAGTCAGCTATTGTCATTTTATCAAAGTATCCTGAATATTTATTGGAATTAATGAGTAAGTTTTCAGAGGTGGATGATCTATATGTGAAAGAACGGCTGTATGCCATTGCTTATGGTGTCGTTTTGAATATGGAAAATAAAGACTTGATTACAAAAATTGCAGAAAAAACTTATAAACAGGTATTCGAAACAGAAAAACCTGTGCCCCATATATTATTAAGAGATTACGCCAGAAGTGTTTTAGAATTTGCATATCATCAAAACTTGCTCTCTGATGAAATAAACCCAGAGAATTTTCGTCCTCCTTATAAAAGTGACTGGCCTATTGAAAATCCATCAAACTCAGAAATAGAAGCTTTAGATGATATGCAATATAGCTCTGTACATCATTCATTAATGGGTTTTGCCGGGGATTTTGGAATTTATACTATGAGCTGTGTTCACTCCTTTTCACCCACTCCATTAACTAAAACACATCCAGAAACAGGGGTGGAGCTTAAAAGAAAATTTATAGATATATTAAGTAAAGAACAAAAAAATCTTTATGATAAATATTTAACACAATATAACTCTCTAAAAGAGAAGCACAGAGAACAATCATCAAAAGAGAAAAATAGATTTATAGAAACCTTTGATGAAAAACAAAAAGAACACTTCAGGTGGTTGTTTGAAGATAGATTTATGGATGACAGGCCCGCCACTTTCAGTCGGCAATGGGCTAAACGTTGGATATGCAAACAAGTTTATGAAATGGGTTGGAAAAAAGAATTATTTAAAAATTTTGAAAACATTATGTGTTCTTCCTCTAGAGAGAGAAAAAATCCTATCGAAAGAATCGGAAAAAAATATCAGTGGATTGCTCTTCATAAATTATTAGCTCATTTAGCGGATAATGTTCATTATATCAAAGAATATGATGACAAAAAACAGTATGAAGGTCCTTGGCAGTTATTATTAAGAGATATTGATCCCACTTGTTATTTACGGAAGACAAAATATGACGATCAAAGAGACAATATTCCAAAGTGTTGGTGGCAACCTCATTTAACACAGTTCCCTGAAAACACTATCGAAAAACAAGAAGAATGGTTGAAATCAAAAAACAATGCTCCAGATTTTAAAAAAATTCTACAGATAAAGAATCCTGATGACAATAACAACCTTTGGACTATTCTTTTTAATTTTGTAGTACAACAAAAAGATATGTCACAAATTAAAACAGAGGAAACCGATTTTTACAAATTGGAGCTATGGTTTAGAATCAACACTATCATCATCCTAGAAAAAGATAAAAAAGTATTCCTAGAAAAAATTAAAAATCAAGAACTCTGCGGACTTGGTGATTTAATAGGTGGAAAAACAGAATTTTTGAAAGAATATTCCAACAAAAATAATGACACAATAGACGAGTGGCACACAGAGCTACGAACAAACAATGATGTGTGTAAAGTAAAATATTTTGTTCCGGTGAGTCGCTACACATGGGAGAGTGAAGATCGCTCTATGGATAATGGTATATCCTTTTATTTGCCTTCTCAAATATTGATCGATAAATTAAGTTTGTGCTATCCACCAAGACAATACAAATACTGGAAAGATAAAAGAAATTATCCTGTGTTTACAGATCCAAGTATTTGTTTAACAGGACCATCATCTGCCCTTATCAAGACAGATATTTTAAACTCATATTTAATGCAGGAGAATTTGTGTTTAATATGGCTTATTGGAGGAGAAAAGCGGATATATGGAAAAGAATACAGGACAGGTCAAAGACATGATTTTAGTGGGGTGTATTACAATTCAGGTGATAAAATTAAAGGTGATGTGTGGTATCTTAGAAAAATAAAATGGAAACGATAAAATAGATGGGTAAATAATGGCTTCCATTCCAGCTGATTTTACATAACAACCAAACCATTGAGAATTTGACAAAACATCCAGAAAAGTCACCCATTGCTCATAGTATATTTCAAACAAAGACAGGGTAATCTTTATGAAAATCTCTGATTCGTGTTCTATAGCTCCAGCCATTTCAGTAATATTTTTAAAGCTTTAAAATTGGTTTTTATGAAGTTTTACTTATTCACTAGCTTGTTGACTAGTAAATAAATTAGAGAACCAAATTAGGAATCTGGCAATACGTCCACAAGGGATTGGACACATAATTTTTTCAGGATCAGGCACACTAAGCACAGTGTCTTTCACCATTTGCAAAGACTTAATTTGAGCTTGGATATCTTCTTGCAGTTCTTTATCTGGATTATTCAGGATATGTTTTATACATAATGACATTGCTTTATCTAGCTTTGTTAAAATTATCTCTTTCCGCTTTTTTGCGGATAGTATTTTTATTCTTTTTGTTCTCACGATATCCCCGACTAAAAAACTTTTTTAAAAGCATTAAGTTTTGAAGTTTTAGATTATAGAGCTGTGTATCTTCATCATTTTCTTTTTCTTTTAAGATTATTAGTGCTTGCTCTACCTTTGTTAATTGTTTATTACGCTCCTCCATAACCACACCCCTTATTGTGTTGCTTTTTATTATGGTATTTATACCAGTTATGGTATTTATATACCAGTTTAATATTAATATCAAAAAAATATAATGTATAGTGTTAGGACTTACTCCCTGATATGTAATTATTACCCCGCCATAGGTTATTTTTTTTCGGTTTTTATTCTTTATTGATCGCTTACTTCTTTTCACTTATCGGAATCTAGGCGACTGGCCTTAAAAAAGAAAAAGGCTAAAAACCCGTTTTTTACACTGAATAGCAATGCTTAATAACAACCTAAGGAAATAGGCTGTGAACAAAAACAGAATGGTGAAAAACTATTGAAACCTGTCAATGAATCTATTTGCCTATTCACTCGTTCTTGCTGTCTGCACCTTTCCAAACAATCTATATATTCCCTTTGCTCGCTGTTTTGTCTTTCTAAACACCTTTTTTTTCTTTTTATATCATCTAAATTGTCTTGAATACTATTATAACCAGGATAGTAAGATTGCGCAGATAATGAAAATATAAAAATAAATAAGAAAAACCCATATTTCATAAATTCACTCCCTTACTGACTTTCTGGGTAAGCAATTTGTTTAAGGTGATCTGCATAGCTATTGGCCCGGATATATTTTTCTTGAGCTTTAATTTTAGGTTTCTCCGCTGTAATATCTAAAGTATATTTATGCTGTAACTCGCGCATTTTCAAATTCACAATGGCTTTTAGCTCTTTTTTTATATCTTCTAAAACACCTATTAGTACTTGATTATCCATAATACACTTCCTTTCTTTATCTTTGTTTGATTAAGGTTTTTGAATAAGTCTGTCAGGCTATCCACAATCTTGTCCAGTGCCTTAAGCACACGCGTGCTCTCTTTGGCCTTCCGGGCACAGAATGAGTCCTGATGAACTTGCAAAGCCTAGCTTATCGGTCACTTTTTTACAGACTTTAGGATTATTTATTTTTTTTATGCCTAAAAACCAGCATTTTAAAAAGCTTCTAGCAAGCATTCCGGGTAAAAAACTCCCTTTTCCGAGGAATATTGAGGCCCGCGAGCTGGATTTATCGAGTTGTTTACCCGCTTGTCTCAAAAACGCCTCTATTTATTTTCTTTTGTCAATTTATGTCGTCGGGTCTGAATAAGTCTGTTTAGTGAGAGTATGCTCTTACCAATACTTCACCGCTCGGTCTCAAACATGCGTTTTGCCACACACGCGTCTTTTCAGCCGCGGTGTGCTCAAAGCCGAACTCGCCTCAAGGTCAAGTATCGGTAAGATCTTTTTCACTGATACTTTTTGCAAGAAAACAAAGGTTGTATTGTAAAACCTTGCAATTTTTTCCCGAAACTTTTATAAAAAAAATCAAGTGATAACAACGCTTTATTATTTATTCAGGACCGATTATGTCGTCTGAAACCTCAGTCATTCTTCTAAAGTAACAAACACTTTTAGGGCTGTATCTGCCGGGTCTCCCGGATCTCCCGGGCCTGCCGGATCTCCCGGGCCTGCCGTGCTTTCTGTAAAAATATTTTCTGGCCGAGCATGAGAACTATAAGCAATATCCTCTTTACACACATTAAACAGGATTTTGTCTGCCTCTCGCATTTTGATTTTAAGTTGTTTTACTGGAGTGGAAAGGCTTTTGTTTAGTGCTGATTTGCTATTTCTGATTTGTTCGAGCAAATCAAAACAAAAAAACAACAACTGGATTGAGTTAATGGTTTTTTTTATATCACTCTCAAGAGAAGTTTCCGTTTCTGGTTTACTGGCTGACAATGTTGTTTTTTTGAAAGCACTCTTTTTCAAATTGTTTCCGGTTAATGACAACTTTTTAAGCTCTTTTTCCTCCTTCTGCTGGCTTACAGCTTGTATGGAGTTTTCAAACTCTTTTTGCAAAATCTGAATCATTAATCCCATATCCCCCCAAGAAGACAGATGTACGGAGGAAACCCTATCACCTTGTTTTTTCTGAAAGACAGATGATTCGAAAGCCTGACTGTCTTCAATCTTACTTACTTTATTTTCCGATGGAAATTGATTATCACTTTTTTTCGCGTATCTTTGAGACCATATATGCTCTGTTATATAAGGCATATATGGCGCAAACATTTTAACAAACAAATACATACTGATATCCAAAGCACAAACTGCCGAGTTGGCCCGGTAAGTATTTTTCAGCAAATTGGTTTGATCTGATTTTCTTATTCCCTCTCTTGGTGCATCTGCTTTTAAGTCAAAATTCAATAAGTGTGCAAACCTATAAGCTCTGCCCTTCACCAGTTCCAGATAATTGTCGCAAAAAAGCCAAAAGCTTTTTTCAATGATGTCCAGAGCTTTGGAATAATGAAACTCTTTTAAGAAAACAGTGGCTTTACAGTGAGTGTCCAATAGGTAAATAAGCCAGGCCTGATCCACTGGATGAGATACACCAGATAAAGATTTTTCAAACCCAGGAAAAGTATTTGCAGAAAAAAATATAGATAAAGCTTCAAAGGGTTCAAAAGAATTTTTCGCGAAAAAATCATCACGGCCTTTTATTTGAATCTGAACAAATTTAAAAGCATTGTTTAGTTTTACTATTAGTTTTTTTCCAGTTTTAAACATATTCTCATCAAAAACAGTATCCATACCCAATCGCGCTCTTCCCGCCCAATAACGAAGAGCATCCGCAGAGTATTCCTCTATCAACTCCTCAGGGGAAAGCATATCTTTTCTTTTTTTTGATTTGCTTATTTTTAATCTTTCCGGATCCATAACCCACCCACTGACAGCAATGTTCTTCCAAGGGATATTTGCAACCTTTGTCCGAAGTACACTTGCCTCTGATATATTCCCAGATATCTTGCCAGAAGAATCGTGAAAAAAAGATTTCACGATTGTGTAAAAAGCCCAAGTACGGATAATCTCATGTGCCTGCGGACGCAAATCAGCGGGAAAAAGTTTTTTATGTCTTTCTTTATTAATTCCCCATTGACTGTTAATTTGAGGCGTAAGAGAAGAGGTGGCCCATGTATCCATCACAGCCGTCTCCGCGATAAACCCTTCCACCTGCCCTCTTTGATCCTCTGTGTAATGTGCCCACTCAGGATTCCAATCTGCTGGTGCGGAGGACACAGGGTCTATACTCAATGATGAACCTCCTCCAGTACGACTTATTAAGCTATCCAATAACTTTACTGAAGGTAAAATAGGGTTATTATAATCCGGCAATTTGTTTTTATCCAAAGAATACCAAACTGGAAAAGGCACACCAAAAAACCTTTGTCTGGAAATACACCAATCCTGATTCAAACCCTCCACCCATTGTTCGTATCTCTTCAACATGGAAGCAGGATGCCAAGATACTTTTCTCCCCTGTTCCAACAACTCTTTTTTATAATCCAATATTTTTATATACCACTGGCGGGTAGGTATTAGCTCCAAGGGAAAATCTCCTTTTTCATAAAATTTCACAAATTGCTCTGTAGGCTTTGGTTCCGACATCAAGTATTTTGTTTCCTTCAGTATCTCTACAATTTTTTTCCGGGCTTGTTGCACACGAAGACCTTTTAATTCTCTGTAATATTTATGAGCTTGTTCAGGATAGAGACTTAAAAGTGTTTCTCCACTTGAACCTTTGTTTGCCTGTAAAGTAAAATCCAAGGACACATTTTCAAAAGCTCTGGATTCATCTGAATGCTCATTTATTTTAACAGAAGTTTGATTTGATGTTTTTTTTCCAAAAGCTCCAACACGAAAATGAATATCCTTCAAAAAACCATCCGAACCAATAATCTGCTTAAGCACCAGCTTGTGTTTTTCCCAAAACAACACATCATCCATATCTCCAAAAGTACACACCATCAAAATACCTGTTCCTTTTTCCGGATCCGCGTGAAGAGACGGCAAAACCGGTACGACTGAGGAAAACAAAGGAGTTACAGCTTGTTTATGGAAAAATCTTTTATAGCGTTCATCTTCAGGATGAGCTGTCACCGCTACACAAGACGGCAAAAGCTCAGGTCGGGTGGTGGAAATCACAAACTCCTCCTCCTCATCCCGCATTTTAAATTTTATATCATGGTAAAATCCAGTTTTCTGTCGATCTTCCATATCCGCTTGAGCCACAGCAGTTTGAAATTGAGTGTCCCAAAACACAGGAGTATAACGATTTTCCACAAAACCTTTTTGATATAAATCCAAGAAAGATCTTTGGGAAATAAATTGAGCTTTAGAATCGATAGTTTCATAAGTCTGACTCCAATCTACAGACAAAGCCAGTTTTCGCCAAAGTGCTTCATATCGTTTTTGATCCTGCTTTGTTTGCCGGGAACAAACACGAATAAAAGCCTCTCTGGAAACCGGTTTAAAGTGAGATATCTTCTTTTTTTGCTTTTGCCTTGCAATCCGCTGGCCAAAATTGCCTGATGTTTGCTTGTCTTCTCTCATATATTTATGTTTGGAAGGTTTATCAGCTACTATATGGGATCGACTTAAAATTTCTTCAAAATTTGGATCATTTGTTTTGGAAAGAAAAGGATCACAAGTGATTTTATAAAGATTTTGCACCCTTCTTTCTGTGGGCAAGCCGTTGTTATCCCAACCCATAGGATAAAACACATTTTTGCCATTCATCCGTTGAAATCGCGCCAGAATATCTGTTTGAGTGTAACTAAATACATGGCCAATATGTAAAGAACCGGAGATAGTAGGAGGAGGAGTATCAATGATAAAAGGATTTTCTTTTTTTTCAGACAGATTATAAGAATATGTCTTTTCCATATTCCACTTGTTTTGGTAATAAATTTCGTCCACTATTTTCTTTTTTTTCATTTTAATTCCTGTTTAAATTTTTCAGAATTTCATACTTCACGATTCATCATTATACCCAACCGGATTGAGTTTTCCAGTATTCACATATAAAAAAAGGGAGAGGCGGAAATAATATAGCCAAATCTGGGTTTTCACCGGCCACTATTTAAATTGGTATAAACCGCTTTACAATCAGGGTTTTCATTAAAAGCTTTTAATAAATCCTGTAAATCCTGCCTTTGCTCCTCGTGTAAAGTTATTTGGGCTTTAGCCTTGTAGGCTTGTTCGGCTTTTATGATTTCCCATTCTTGTTTTATCAGATTTTTCCGCAAAGTGCTCAACTCTTCCTGTTTCCCGTAAAAAATATATATATCACCTTCCTGCTCCATATCCTCTGCACCCGCTAAAATAGCCTCCTCTTCCACACTCACCTGCTCCTTCTTATTATTTAAATGAAACGAAAGGGCAGTGGGAGATAATTTCTTATCTTTTTCTTCTTGAGAAAAGTTTTTTTTCTTTTTGCGGGCCCGAACCAAAGCCACTTTATCAAACATCCACATAACCGAACCACTTTCTTCCATACTTCCCTGTTGCTTTTTAAATAAATAGCGAATCTCCGAAACAGTGCGAATTTTGTTATCTGTCAAACAGATTACAATCATCGCCACTCCATGAGGGCCAAAACCCTCATAAATCACTTCCTCAATTTGATTGTCTGATTTTTGTCCTGAACCTTTACTGATAGCTCTTTTTATTGTTTCCTTTGGCAAAGAATGAGAGCGAGCCATTTCCAAAGCCAATTTCAGACGGGAATTATTTTCAGGGTGAGGACCTGCCAATCGAACCGCTACCTGAATTTCCCTGGAAAGCTTTGTAAATAAAGCCCCTTTCTTACTGGCTTGAACTTCTTTTCCGGCTGTTTTCCACTGTTTCCCCATACTTTTTTTTAACCAATTTTTAGAACATTGTCACATACATTGATTAAATTAACCTTTCTCTTCGGAACAAAACATAGAATACATGAGGTGTGAGTTCACCCATATCATTACTCCTGTCGCTACCCCTATTGATGTTGCCGTTGATGCTGTTACTAATACTCCTTTTGCCAATACTGATCCTTGTGCTAATACTCCTGCTCCTACTGCTACTCCTGCTGTTGCTAATGATGTTGCTATTAATGTTACTAACGATTTTCCTATTTCTTCTTCTGGTATTATTATCATTCCTGCTATTCCTAATGCTCCTGCCATTCCTATCAACATTGGTCCTGTTGCTCCTATTAATCCTCCTATTATTGCTCCTACTACCCCTGCTGTTACTCCTATTTTTATCTCGGTTTCATAAGCACATATAAAATCTCCCAAGCCAGCCGTTTGTAAATATCCCCTTGGAATAAAAGAAGAATCAACAGGAGCATACGAAGAAAGAGAACTCGCTAAAACCTCTTCTGAATCCCTCACCAAAACTGTATCTTCCTCATCACAAAGAACCATCTCTTTGGTCATGCTGTCATACACAAAACATTTCTTCGATGTATCCAAAAAAGCCACACGAACCATCCCCTCACTTTCAGATGATTCTGATGGCACACTCTCTTTTGTGGGGAGAATAAACATCCTCTGAATGTCACCTGCACCTAAATGCTCAAGACCGACTTTTATCTGAGAGGCTTGCTCTTCCATTGCCAAAATCTCCTGAGGACCAAGAGAAAAATTATTTATCTTGTGGCTATCCGTATGATCACTTGGCTTTGTAGGTACATGGGCATAACCTGAAAGTGGTGAAATGTGGCTATCCGTATGATCACTTGGCTTTGTAGGTACATGGGCATAACCCGAAAGTGGTAACAGCGGAACAAAAACCACCATCAAATAATACATTAATTTTTTCATACAATCCTCCTGATTTTTTTGTTAAAATTCCAGATGAAAAGCCAAGTTGTTGTTTTTTCAGTCCCTTGAAAACAGGAATCTTACTGTGCAAGCTTATAAATAAAGAACTTTAAATGTGTTTGCAATAATTTTTTAAAGATAGTGAAAACTTTACACTATTGTAAAAAAAGTACACACTTTACACTATTGTAAAAAAGTACACACTTTACACTATCTCCTACCCTTTCAAAGCCTTACCCAAGACCATTTTCTTGGACAACGAATTTTGTTGTATATGCTTAGTCCTGTTCACAGACTTTTCTTAAAACAATAAAAGCTTCTTTTAATTCCTGAGAAACTTCGGAGTTTAGTTTACTTAAAACAAGTTTTTGATATTCATTCAAAAAAATCATTCTGATCCTGTAAAACAACATGAAGCCAGTTTTGGGCTGGGGGGAAAATGTGCACCCCCCTTTCGCGATATACAACCGACCCCGGTTGCTTATGATTCCCTTTCCTAAAAACGAAAAAAACCGTCTGAGATAGACAGGCTTTTCGCAACAAAAAGAGATTATATGAAAATCTACAATAGTAGAAATTCTACTGCCTGATAAGCAGTAAAAAATGTTTATTCTTCTTTTTCCTCATTTTCAACAACAACAAAACCACTTATACCTTGTGAGGTTAAATAAGTTGCCATGATAGGATCAACTTTCGCATCGGTCATATTCACCTTAGTCAAATCAGCATAGGTCAAATTCGCCCCTCTCAAATCCGCTTTAGCAAAATCAGCCATACTTAAATTTGCCCTACCAAAATTCGCACCTCTCAAATCCGCCCCGTCCAAATTCGCCTCTCGCAAATACGCCTTATACAAATTCGCATTGTACAAATTAGCTCCGCTCAAATTCGCCTTCTCTAAATCAGCCATATATAAATTCGCCCATTTCAACTTCGTGCCTCTCAAATCCGCGCCGGTAAAATTCACATCGATCAAATCCGCAACGATAAAATTTGCCTCTCTCAAATCCGCGCCGGTAAAATTCGCCGCTCTCAAATAAGCATGAAACAAATACGCCCCTCGTAAATTCGCCTGAAAAAAATCCTCCCAGGTTAAATTCGCCATGCCCAAATGACAATTATGCACTCCGGGCGTATAGATATAGTCTCGATAATTATCAATATTACAGGTAGTCTCAGCCTCATTCTGGCCATAGCTCAAAGCTCCTATGCTTAAAAACAGTAAAGTAATTATCAATCTCATTATTTATCTCCTTCATTTTCAACAACAACAAACCCACTTATACCTTGTGAGGTTAAATAAGCACCCAAATCCGGATCAACCTTCGCATTGGTAAAATTCGCATTGCTCAAATTCGCCCCAGTAAAAATCGCATTACGCAAATTCGCACTACGCAAATTCGCCCCATACAAATTCGCCCCGGTAAAATCCGCCCCAGTCAAATCCGTCGCCCACAAACCCGCATTACTCAAATTTGCAATACGCAAATCCGCATTACTCAAATTCGCTCTGTACAAATTCACTCTTTGCAAATACGCATTGTACAAATTTGCCCCTCTCAAATTCATTCTGAACAAAAATGCCCCTTCCAAATCGCACTGATGATTTCCGGGCGTATAGATATAGTCTTTATAATTATCAATATTACATTCAGCCTCATTCTGGCCATAGCTCAAAGCTCCTAAGCTTAAAAATAGTAAAGTAATTATTAATTTCATTAGTGACCTCCTTTTTTTGTTTCGCTGAATAATATACATAGTTTTATGAAAAATACTAAATAAAAAATAACCCTGTGTAATCTTTACACGAAAATATAAAGGGAATTATAACACCTCTATTTCCTAAAAACGAAAAAGCCCGACAGGATATGGGCCAGGCTTTTCACAACAACAGGAATTATGAGAATCAAACAAGTTAATCAAAAGATTAGATAAGGAATATTATCATACTCAGCTTTAATACGAGCTACCTCCTCATCGGGGAACTGATTACTTCCTAGAATAAGTCTCGATAAAGAAGTCAGTCCATCAAAAACACCTTCAGGTAAGGAAGTTAATTGATTTTCATATAAAGCCATATACTGCAAAGCAGTCAGGTCTTTAAAAACACCTTTTGGTAAGCTGTTTAATCTATTCCCCCATAAATGAAGGCTTTTTAAAGAAGTCAGTCCGTCAAAAACACCTTCAGGTAAGGAAATTAATTGATTTTCACCTAAATAAAGGTTTTCTAAAAAAGTCAGACCACTAAAGTCTCCTAGCTTTAATGTGACTATATTCACTTTGTGAAGGTCTAATCTAGTTATTTTTTTTAAGTCATCTTTTGTAACAGATTCACAATCAGGCTTATCAGCAGTTATTAGTATTTTATCTTTAACTATTTTTGTCCTATCGCAGACCTCTACAAATGTGCCAGGTTGTGGATTTGGACTTGAATCAGTGTTAGGGTTAACACCTGCACCGGCGGTGGTTGCTCCCGCGGTGGTTGCTCCTGCTCCAGCTTCAGCACCGGCGGTGGTTGCTCCTGCGCCCGCGTCAGTACCTGCGGTGGTTGAACCACTTGAACCACTATCTTTCTTTTTACAACCTAAAAAACATAAGCTCAAAAACAATAAAACAATTATAGCTTTCATAAAATACTCCTTTTTTACTTACCTATCGTCAGTTTAAAAGGGAATCATAAAGAAAAGGGGGGCATCATACATCGCGGAGGGTGGGTCACGGTTTCCCCCGGAGAATAACTGCCCAAAAATGCCTCTATTTTCCTAAAAACGAAAAAGCCCGTCTGAGATAGACAGGCTTTTTTTTAACTAATGTAACAGGTTTTCTCTCAATAATAGGAAATATTATGAATAGTCTTTATTATCTTACAATAAGAAATCCATATATACCTTGTGAAGTTAAATAAAAAGCCCATTCCGGATCAATTTTCGTATAGCTCAAATCCGCGCCGGACAAATCCGCCTTATGCAAATTCGCCCCATACAAATTCGCCTCATACAAATCCGCATTACTCAAATTCGCCCCAGTCAAATCCGCATTACTCAAATTCGCCATACTCAAATCCGTCCTTCTAAAATGCCACATAAAAAAATGCACAAATGACAAATCCGCTTCGTACAAAAACGCATCGGACAAATTTGCTCCGATCAAAACCGCGCCTCGCAAATCCGCTCTGTACAAATTCGCCCCACTTAAATTCGCCCCATACAATTCGCCCCACTTAAATTCGCCCCATACAAATTCGCCTCTCGCAAATTCGCCTTATGCAAATTCGCCCCGCTAAAATTCGCTCCAATCAAATTCACCTCGCTAAAATCCGCATAGCGCAAATCGCACCTATGATTTCCGGGCTTATTTATGTAAAAGACATAATTATCAATATTACATGTAGACTTAGCCACATTCTGGCCATAGCTCAAAGCCCCTAAACTTAAAAAAAGTAAAGCAATTATCAATCTCATTAGTTATCTCCTTTTTATTCAGTTTCTTTGAATAATACAGGTGTTTATGAAAAACCACTAATGAAAAAATAGCACTGTGAAATCTTTACATGAAAGAATAAAGGGAATCATAAAAAAAAGTCGGTGGCCAAAATGACCACCGCTTAACAAAGCCATAAAGTTATTTTTTTTACTAAGGATTAAATATGAAACTTGGCTCTGTATTTTCTTATTACTTCATTGATTTGCTGATCAGGAAACAAACAAAAAATATTAGTATTATTCCTGACAATATTATTTCCATTTTTAAATCACCTTACAGACTTGGACGCTCTGAATGTTGTTGTCGGATTATAATCTTGCGGATTATAATCTTTTAAAAATTCGCCTCGGTTTTTATATTCATCTGGGATTTTATGTTTGATCGTACCTACGATTTCGCTGTGGCTGCGTTTGTTCCTAACCAGCCAATCAGTAAACCCTCTACACATGGAAATATTCCTATTAACTAAACCAAAGCATGCCTTTTCTGCTCGATAAAGCTTCTCATCGCAGGTATTTCCTTGGCTTCCTACTTTACCATTCTGTTTTAATTTACTGTTTTGTTTTATATAATACTCTTCTAACTTTACCTTTAATTTACTGTTTTGTGCTTCTAGATGATTATTTTCTGCCTTTACCCGTAAATAGTCACTTTTCCATTGCTCTACTTCTTTAGCTATAGCACTTAAATTAGCTTGTTGTGCCCTTCTGTTGGCTTCTTTTGCCCTTTGTTCCCTTTGTCTTTGTTCCCTTTGTGCATTGAAAAACCTTCTGTTGGATTCTTGTCGTGACCTTCTTTCGGTAGCTCTTTGTTTCGCAGTTCCGTGTGACCCCATAGCTCCAAAACCAAAAGCCGAGACACTAAAACCGGCAAAAAGTGGAATGAGTGTCATTAATAAAAGTATTTTCATATTTGTCTCCTTTATTTCATTCAGAATACATGCTTATTTCCCGGACTCATAAAATCTAGGTAAAGAATATTTATTTTTCTGCTTATCTTCTCAAAATGAAACACTTACCTGTTTATTATTTAAACAAGTGAATAAAAAAGAAGGTTGTAATAATAGGAATACTCAACCATTTATTAAACTACAATCCCGTAAAATCCTCTTTGCCTATGGTCAATAAAATATTTCGTACCTAAGACAGCACAAACAGCCCCGTCTATACTATCCCAAGCTGAACCTCTATCCAGAAGTGTATAGCCTGTTGACTTCTGCGAACAAATTGCATCATTAGCAACTATGATCCTTAATTTTTTATTTTCTAAAATACTTTTATCTGCAATTTTTATATCATTCACATCAACCCATTGATAATTCAAGGAGCTTATTCTTTGGCCAAATATCCATGAGAATAAAAGACTTTTTGAGATTTTTCGGCTATACCTCAAAAAATATTTTTGTTTACAGAACCATCAGGGGTTTAAAGCGAAACAAATTATTTTTTCCGGGAAGGGCAGGATATGATCACCCACAAGCTTACCTTTTAAGTCAGGCCCAGAGACAGGAAGGAAAATAAGATTTTCTTTTATCCAATTTAAGGGTTTGTGATTATTGCTCATAAAGCATTTCCTTTCTCCCAGAATATGGGACTTAAGAATCTACTTTATGCTTGCCCGGAAACCGGGGAGACACACGGGAGATTAAGCCGTGCTATTTTTTAATAATACCATTGTTTCTAAATTTGTCAAATCCAAGAAGTCTTGAATATTTCCGGAGCAATTTTTTTATATGTTTTTTCACTTTGTGATTACTCACAATCCTAAGCCCGTATGGATCAGCTCCATACTTTGCTACCTCAAGAGCGTACTGACCAAACTTTCCTTTACTGTAGATAAATCCCTTCTCAAAGGATCAATTTTATCATCCACAAGATTAGCTATATAATGATACGTTTACTGTCGCACAGGTAGCTTAGAAAGTCGGGAAATGGGAGATGATCCATTTTGCAATGTTTACTGTCGCACAGGTAGCTTAGAAAGTCGGGAAATGGGAGATGATCCATTTTGCAATGTTTACTGTCGCACAGGTAGCTTAGAAAGTGATGTGGGGCTGAACAACGTTTTACGGCAAAATGAAGTATGTAAAAAGCTGTTTGCTCATACACAAAGTTAAATATTGTATTAAAAAAAAAACACCTTTAAGATATAAGAAATATTATCTTCACTCTGAGGTTTTATATGACAAAAACAACAAAAAAATTACCTGTCGGGCATCACGATATATTTTTTAAAGCGTGCTATTCCAATCCCTGCTTTGCTAAGGAGTTATTTCAGCTAGTTCTTTCTGAAGAGGAGTTTGCCATCTTTGACTGGGAAAACCTCAAGGCTGAAAAAGACAGCTTTCAGGATTTAAGGGCAGACTTGGTTTTTTCCGTTCCGCTTAAAAATCAGCCTAAGAAGAAAGCAAAGCTTTTCTTGCTTTTAGAACATAAGTCTCGTTTCAGTCGCCGAATGTATCATCAGGTTCTTAAATACAAAACCCTTATTATAGGTAAGAGTCTGGAGAAAGCAGAGGATGATTGCCTTGTGATAGCTAGTGTATTTTATCATGGGAAAGAACCTTGGAAGTGGGCAAAATCATTCAAAAAAGGACTTTGGGGGCGTATTTTACCGGAAATTCCTTCTTCTTTGGAAAAGGATATGTTAGATTATGGGATAAGGGTTTTAGACACCAATGATCCAAAAGTAGAGAAAGCCATTTGTGACAAAAATTTTAAGAGTCGTGGCTTTTTAAGTGCGTTAAAGAAAGTATGGTCTTTCAAAGCAGAAGAGAAGGAATTGAAAGAGATAGTTTCGTTATTTGATAACTGGACTGGTGACAAAGAAGATTTAGTACTAAGTGTGGGAGATTATTTTTGGTCGTCTGTTTCCGGTATGACAAAGGAATTATGGGAGAAGTTGGAACATGAGGCTGTTATTAAAGGTATTTTTTCAAAAGGAGGTTATATGAACATAAGAGAGCACATTAAAGAGGAAGGGCGACAAGAAGGTATGCAACAGGGTATGCAACAGGGTATGCAACAAGGTATGCAACAGGGTATGCAACAGGGTATGCAACAGGGTATGCAACAGGGCATGCAACAGGGTATGCAACAGGGTATGCAACAGGGTATGCAACAGGGTCAAAAAGAGCTGATTTTAAAATTACTTAAAAGTGGGGTGGATTTGCAGGTGCTTTGCAAAAGCACGGGACTTTCCGAAGAAGAAATTAAAAAACTTAATAATAGTAACTAAGAATCAGAGATGCTTTCATTTAAGGTGGAGTAAAGACTTTCTTTAAATTTATTTTCCTCGTTTTTTAAGTGCGTTAAAAAAAGTATGGTCTTTCAAAGCAGAAGAGAAGGAATTGAAAGAGATAGTTTCGTTATTTGATAACTGGACTGGTGACAAAGAAGATTTAGTACTAAGTGTGGGAGATTATTTTTGGTCGTCTGTTTCCGGTATGACAAAGGAATTATGGGAGAAGTTGGAACATGAGGCTGTTATTAAAGGTATTTTTTCAAAAGGAGGTTATATGAACATAAGAGAGCACATTAAAGAGGAAGGGCGACAAGAAGGTATGCAACAGGGCATGCAACAGGGTATGCAACAGGGTATGCAACAGGGTATGCAACAAGGTCAAAAAGAGCTGATTTTAAAATTACTTAAAAATGGTGTGGATTTGCAGGTTCTTTGCAAAGGCACGGGACTTTCCGAAGAAGAAATTAAAAAACTTAATAACAGTGACTAAGAATCAGAGATGCTTTCATTTAACAAGCATGAGGCCCCCTCTAAAAAATCCTTGTTTGAGGGTTCACCTACTTTCAGGGGACTACTTCATAAACACTTAATTGAAATAGTCTAGTCGATAAACCTATAACCTCTCTATAACAGAAGAATGTCGAACTTAGGGATTAAAGTGTCTTCACAATCCATTTAATTAAAAATGTTAAGGTTTACTGTCATTGATTTTTTCTCTAAATTTTCCAGGTTTGAAAAAAGGAAGTTTTTTTGATTTTACCAATATTTTTTCGCCGGTTTGAGGGTTACGCCCTTGGTAAGAACCGTATGTTCTTATTTCAAAAGTGCCAAAATGCCGTACTTCCACACGATTTCCCTGTTTAAGAGCTTTGGTAATGGAATCCAAAACACTATTGACAATGAGAGATGCCATTACTTTTGTGATTTTGTTCTGTTCCGACAAGGTTTGAATAAGATCAGATTTGGTAAAAATAAGGGGTTTGTTTTTAGTAGCCATTAGTAGCCATTATTCATAAGATTTTTCATTTGACAAGGTTTTTATTGATAATTGCTAGGCTTTTTTTTAAGGTCGATCCAAAGAGGGGAATAACAGGTTATTGTTTATCAGATTGAGATGCCCGTTGAGATGCCCGATAAAGAAAAAAAGGACCACGAAAAACCAAGGCAGAGTAAGTCTGCACCAAATCTGCCCCTAAATCAAGCCTTTCAAAAACATCTTCGGGTTTAAGCACCCCCCCTACAGAAATTATAAGCTGATTTTTTCTTTCTGACCCCAAATGTTTTTGCACCAAAATTAGCCGTTTTTTTGATATGTCCGCCAAGGGAGAACCAGATATTCCTCCATATTCAGGAAAATTTTCTGTTAAGCCTTTTTCTCTTTTTAAACTTGTATTGCATATAATATGACCATCCACCCCTTCCTCTAAAGCTATATCTAGGGATTTTAAAAATTCCTTTTCTTTCATATCAGGACTCCATTTGATAAAAAAAGGTTTTGGTTGCTCCAGAGAAAATAGATTTTTTTTAATAGCCTTTAATAGTTTTTGCAGTACCGGCGGATGCGCCAGATCTTTTAAGGTTTTCGTGTTGGGGCTACTGATATTTATCACAAATCCATCTACATAAGGATGTAGTATGGAAATACATTTCAGGTAATCCTTATATGCTGTTTCATTGGAAGTAGTTCTATTTTTTCCAATATTGGCAAAAACAGGCGTAGGGCGGAAGTTTTGTAGTTTTTTCAGTCTTTTTTTTACTGTTTCTGCCCCCTGCCCAGGAAAACCCAAATAATTCCATAAAATTTTTTCCTCCCAGTTTTTTTTTAGTGTAGGCCCTGGATTCTTTTTTTGGGGCAAAGGTGTAATAGTTCCTATTTCAATAAAACCAGCTCCCAAAGCCCACCATATCTTCAAGTGTTTTGCGGATTTATCTACACCCCCCGCTGGAGCCAGAGGGTTTGGAAAATAAAGGTTTTTCCAATACACAGGTCGCCACTCAGGAGGTTTTTTATTTCCTGTTGTTTTGGAACACAAAGATAACAAGGCATCAGCCATGTAATGAGCCAAAGTGGAGGGTAAATATTTTACCAAGCTTGCCCTCTTAGTTTCATAGCTTTTTCCAAACGCATAAGAGATACTCCCATTGCAGAAAGGCGCAAATCTCTATATTTTCCCACATCTTTAGTGGGGTATTCTTCTGCAAAATCCCATACTTTGTCAAAAGACATAAACATAATGTCCCTTAGTTTATCCCTCACCTGCTTTTCTGTCCAAAAAAGCCAGCCAATGTCCTGCACCCATTCGAAGTAACTGACCACTACTCCCCCTCCATTAGCGAGAATATCCGGGACAATCAGCACATCATGATTAATAAGATATTCACTGGCTGAAGGAGTGGTGGGACCATTTGCTCCCTCCACAATCATCGGTGCTTTTATGTGTTTCATGTTGTTCTTGTTGATGACTCCATCCAAAGCACAAGGAATCAACGCGTCCACCTCCAGTGTCAAAAGCTCTTCATTGGAAATAGCTGTCCCTTTTGAGTACCCCTTGATAAAGCGATTTTCTCTCAGATGACTGATCAAATCTGTTATGTTAAGCCCTTTCGGGTTGAAAACACCTCCAGAGCGATCACTTACAGCCACCACTCGTGCGCCCAAAGCATGTGCTTCCACACAGGCATGCAGACCCACTTTTCCAAATCCCTGTACAGCTATGGTAGCTTCACTGATGTTTTTATTCTGAACTTCCAATGCTTTTTCCAAAGTATAAACCACTCCTAATCCTGTGGCGCAACTTCTCCCTTTTGAACCACCAATCTCAACGGGTTTTCCTGTTACCACTCCTGTCTGTGAAAAGCCAGACTCTAGGGAATAAGTGTCCAGCATCCAAGCCATTGTTTCTGAGTCAGTGCCCACATCTGGCGCGGGAATATCCTTGTCAGGACCAATAAAAGGGCTTAATTCAGAAGTAAAACGCCGGGTTAAAGCTTCTAGTTCCGCTTTTGACATTGCTGAAGGATCCAGCTGAACACCCCCTTTAGCTCCTCCCAGAGGAAGATTTAAAAGAGAATTTTTATAAGTCATCAGGGCGGCTAATGCAGCCACTTCGCCAATATTTACACCAGGATGATAACGAATCCCCCCTTTAAAAGGCCCAAGAGTGTGATTGTGTTGAACTCTATAGCCGTTGAAAACCTGTACCCGATCATTATCCATGCGCACCGGTATGGAAACACGAATGGATCTACGGGGCAGTTTTAGCCTTTCCATCACATTTCTGTTGATGCCAATGTGTTTTCCAGCTCTTTCCAATTCATAAAGAACATTTTTATATAGGGGATGTTGTAGAATTTCGTCTTCACCATGTACCACAGGACTACCTTTGAAAATTTCTTTTATACTCATTTAGTTTGAATTTTTCCAGCCAGCACTGGGCTGTTTCCTTCCTTGGACGGATATCCTGAGAAGGAGTTTCTCACCTGTTAGGTTTAAATATCAGCAATGAATTTATACACTGTCAATCTTCATGTTTTATGTTTTACGCATTTTGTCTGTAAAAAATCAAATCAGCGTAAAAATAAGGCAAAAATAGCTTTTTTGAAAGTCTGTAATTCAAAAAAATTGCCAGTGAAAGCGTTAAGGCTCCAAAAACCTCCCTCTATTTTTAAGAAATTCAGCGGATTTCCGATAAATTATATAGTAGTCCTGAAAAAAACCTTTATTCACGGTTTTTTTGTTTTAGGGATTGGAGATGATAATTTATGGGCAAAAAAGATAAAGTTTCAGTTATTGAGAGTGTCATGGATGAATTAAATGAGGAAATAGTCTCCTCATCTTCAGATTTTTTTATTTCTGATTTGGTAAATGAGAACCTTGCCTCTGAGCAAAAAGCGCAAAATCAGAACTTGGAGAGTTTGATTTACTTTGATCCTCATAAAGTCGAGGAAGACAATAAACAAAAAGCCCCGCAAAAAAAAGCTGTTAAATTTGCTGGAAAACTAAAGAAAAAGAACAAAAAAGAGCTTCTGAAAGAAAAAACAGCTTTGAAATCCCACGAAAAGGAGAGGGAAAAACCTCAAGAAAACCAATTTGTAGCAAATAAAAAAGCTATTGATTCTAGGAAACTTAAATTTGAGGAAAATCCTGTTAATTTTGAAAAAAAAGAGAGGAAACCATTAAAAAATACGCAGGTTTTACAGACTATGCAGAGTGTGGAGAAGGCACAGGTTTCGCAGAATATGCAGAGCGAGAATGCAAAAGCCATATATGAAAATGTAGTTACACAAAATAAAATTCCCATGCGTATTACTTTACAACAATCGGAAAATCTCAGAGTGGCTCAGGATCGTATTGTCGCACTGGAAACAGAAATTGAAAGGCTGAGAATGGAAAATGAGGATCTTATAGCGACTGGTGATATTTTTCGGGAACGTTTAGACAAAATTATAGTGCAGAATGATAACCTGAAAAGAACTTATGAGGAAAGTCGTGAAGAGTTTCAACAGGAAAAAAGGGCTTTATTGGATACCTTGAACAGTCAGACACTGGAAATTGAAAAAATGACTGTAAAAAACAAGGAACTGGAAAAAAGGCTATTCAGCAACATTCAGCAGATTCGGGTGAGGGAGAGAGAATTGGAAAATCGTCTGGAGTTAATGAAGTTAGATAGTCAGACATTGGCAAGGGAGAAAGATCAATATATTTTAGACTTAAAACGCCAAATTGACAGAATGAAAATGGACTCGGATACTCAAAAAAGCAAGCATAATGAAATATCAAACAAGCTAGAAGGATATAGAAGTCAAAACAGAAATGTGATTCGTGGCTTACAAATGATTTTGAATGTTGCAAAAGGGGGGAATATGCCTCAAGAGGCACAGACACAACAGTTTACACAGGCGAAACCGGAAGAAGCAACAGCCGAAGAGGAAAAAGAATAATTATCAAAAAAGCACAGGAAATGTAAATGAACGCAAAAATAAACGCAAAAAAGAAAGAGCTTCTGGAAATAGCAGATATTTCTTTACCACAAAAAAAAGCAAAAACGCACTTTTCTTTTGAAAAAAAGCCTAAAAACGATCAAGATAATATGGAAAAATCCAATAACCACAAGGAGAAACACTTGGAACTCAGCCAGAAAAACTCTGGGTTTCATACAGGAATGTCATCCAATTCAGGAGTGTCGGGAGTGTCGTCCAATTCGAGAGTATCAGGAGTGTCGTCTAATTCAGGAATTATGGAATCCTCTGAAACAGTAGTGGTGGATAGTCCTTTGTATATGTTGGAGCAGGATCAGCAAAATCATGCCATGTCTGCCTATATTGTGTGTCTTTTAGGTCCAGATGAGCTGGTAGGGAGATATTGGATTGTTAGTGACAAAACAAATATAAGCATTGGCCGTAATCGGAACTGTGATATTCCTATACAGGATCTGTCTATCAGCAAGAAACATCTGTATTTCCATGTGAAAGGGTCTGGAATTTTTATTGAAGATCAACATTCCACTAATGGCACATTTATTAATGGCAAGCTTCTTGGTGCTGGTAATGAAACTCAGCTGAAAGATAATAGCAAATTAAAGCTTGGCAATATAGTGTTTAAATTTTTAGATAGAGGTAACCCTGAAATTATTGCCCTAAAAGAAAACTTTGAAAAAGCTTTCCGTGATCCTCTAACGGGAGTGGGTAATAAATTTATGCTTGATAGAAGAGCAAAAGAGCTTTTTGTACAATGTAAAAAAAGCAGAACACCTCTATCTTTAATTATGTTCGATATAGATCATTTTAAGAAGGTGAACGATACTTATGGACATTTGGCAGGGGATTTTATTTTAAAAGAAGTGGTTGCCTTGATTCAAACTTGTTTTCGCTCCAATGATCTATTCATCCGCTGTGGAGGTGAGGAGTTCTGTATTATCGTGCAGAGTTTAGTGGACAGGGCGGAAAACGCGATAGAAACCGCTCGCAAAAAGCTGGAAAAACATGTATTCCAGTATAATAAGCAGGAAATAAAGGTAACCATTTCCGCAGGAGTGACTTGTCAGGTAAGTAGAGATAAATATTGGAAGAGTATGTATGCAAGAGCGGATAAGCTTCTTTATAAATCCAAAACCTCAGGACGTAATAGAGTTTTCGCATCTTTATAATAACATTATTAAAAAGAGTATATCCAAGCATGGAAAAAAATATTTTTGAGCGAGGAAAATTTGATCGAAAAGTTGTATTGGATACCAGTGCTCTTCTTTATGACGCTTTGGCATTTAACACTTTTAGCTCATCAGATATTTATATTCCTTTTTCTGTTTTAGAGGAGATTGACACCTTTAAAAGAGATATGGGTGAAAAAGGTAGGAATGCGCGACAGTTTAATCGCTTTATGGATAACTTGCGTGATAAAGGCACTTTAAAAGAAGGCGTATCTCTGGAGTCTGGATCTTATTTATTTATTTGTATGGATATTTCTTCTTCCGTTCCGGAATTGGATTTATCCAAGGTGGATCATCGCATTTTGGCCACAGCCTTGTATTTGAAAGAGCAAAACTCCTCTGCCCGTGTGGAGCTGGTTACCAAAGATATTAATTTAAGAATAAAAGCTGATGTTTTCGGTATTCCTGCCAGAGATTATGACCCTGAGCAAACTCCAGGTTTTGAAGAGCTTTACACTGGGGTTTGCAGATTGAATGTGGATTCTCAACAGATCAATACTTTTCGGGAGGATAAGTTTCTTTCTGTGGAGGAGGTTCAAAACGAGAAATCTCATGATATTAAAAATTTGAATGAAAAGTATCCAGATAAGCTTTGGCTGACTTTGAACAACAAATTGCACCCGAATCAATATGTGATAATGAATAATGGGCCAGAAAATGCGATGGGGCGCTATGATAATAAAAAAAAGCGTGTTGTCCATATTTATGAATCCTCCGATCCAATATGGGGGGTGCATCCCAGAAATCGGGAGCAACGTTTTGCCTTAGATGCTTTAATGAATGACGATATTATGTTTGTGTCTCTGCTCGGCAAAGCCGGAACAGGAAAAACTCTTTTGGCTTTGGCTGTGGGTTTGTATAAAACTCTGGAGGAAAGTTCTTTTCAAAAATTATTGGTCTCGCGTCCAGTGTTCCCTATGGGAAGAGATATTGGTTATCTTCCAGGGGATATTGAGCAAAAATTGAATCCTTGGATGCAACCTGTATTTGACAGCGTGGAGTTTTTAATGGGGTTAGGGAAAAAAGCCTCTCGTCTGGCTCAGGATTTAATAAACCAGGGACTGATTAATATCGAACCGTTGGCTTATATTCGTGGACGAAGTATTCCCAATCAATACCTGATCGTGGACGAAGCACAAAACCTGACTCCCCATGAGATAAAAACAGTGTTAACCAGAGCTGGCCAGGGAACAAAAGTGATTTTAACAGGTGATTGTTACCAGATTGATAATCCTTATGTGGATTCCTCCAATAATGGGCTGACTTTTTCTGTGGAAAAATTCAAATTCGCTCCTCTTTCTGCTCATATTACCCTTACGAAGGGGGAAAGATCTGAATTGGCGGAATTGGCAGCCAATATTTTGTAAATGGAAATCTTTGACTGGCATTCAGGTTACAAAAGATGATGTTGTTTTTTGAGCATCATCAAAAAGGTGTCAATCATTCTCTGTGTTTTTTCTGATTGATTGAACTTGTAATAAGCATTGATATTCATAAAGTAAGAAATTTCCTCCAACTGAATGACAGAAAGTCTACCCATTCGTATTTGTTTATGAATGCTGTGCGAAGGCAGAAAGCCCCAACACATCCATACTTCAATAATCTTTTTTAAAGTGCCTATATTGTTGCTTTCAAAAACAGGAGCTTGGATTTCCATTTTTTTTTGTGTCATCATTTCATAGAGATGATACCGAAACCTGGGAAAAAGATTTTTAAAAGCCACCATTGGACGCAAACCAAAGTCTTTTATAGAGGTATTTCTGGGCAAAGAGTTGTCTTTTCCGGAACCCACAAACAGCAATTCATCTTTAAACAATAATTGAGATTGATACCCTGGAATGGTCAATCCATATTCTTCTTTTAAATCCGGTAAGATGGCAATATCCACCTCTTTTGTTTTCATTTTTTCTATTACTTCCACACCCGTTCCGTATGAAAGACCCATCCTTAATTTTCTTTGATTGGGATTTAAAATAGCACCAACGATAGGAGTAATCAGATTAAGCCCAATGGAATTTAAAGTCGCAACTTGGATACTTCCTTCCAATTCATTGGATAGCGTTTGAATGGCAGATTCCACTGTTTGTGTCAGATTAAGAATTTTTTTCGCATAGCTATATAGTAATTGTCCCTGAACTGTCAGGCGGATTTGTCGCACTCCTCTCACCAGCAGTTTGACACCCAGTTCACTCTCCAAACTACGGATCTTTTGGCTTATGGCTGGTTGAGTAACAGACATTTTAACTGCGGCGGCAGTCATACTTCCTTCTGAAATTACCGTGCAAAAAATTTTTAACTGTTGAATATCCAATTTGGAGACCTTTATTGTATTATATGGAGACTGATGGACGCTGTTTTTTAACACAATATTTTTTAAAATCCACATCAATTTTAAGCCAAACAATATGGAGTTTGGATATATCATCAAAGGCTTTGGCCCAATCAGCACGAGAGTTGGACAAAATAGCAGAAGCTTTGGACATATCAGCATAAACTTTGGACAAAATAGCAGAAGCTTTGGACATATCAGCAAAGGCTTTGGACATATCGGCTTGAGCTTTAGACGAATCGGCACTGGCTCTGGCTATCCCTCCTTTACCGACCACTGTTTTTTTGATTTTAGCTCGGGCTTTGAATATAGAATTATCAGCTTTACCCCAATCAGCAGAGAATTTGATTGCATCAGCTTGAAGTTTTAACGAATCGGTTTGGGCTTTGGACACACCAAAAGTGGCTTTAGATATATCAGCATAGAATTTGGATATATTAGCAGAGACTTTGGCTTTACTTTTAATTGTTTTTATACAAGTAGTTGTTTGTTTAAAACATTTGTATTTTAGAGCTTCTTTAAAAGCTTTGGACATATCGGCTTGAGCTTTAGACGAATCGGCACTGGCTCTGGATATATCAACATTGGCTTTGGACAAAATAGCAACTATTTTTTTGGACATATCAGCATTGGCTCTGAACAAATTAGCAGTGGCTTTAGACGAATCGGCTCTGGCTTTGGATATATCAACATTAGCTTTTGACAAAGCAACTTCGGCATTGGCTATATCGACTTGTATTTTTTGACATTTTTCAGATTGTCCTGCAACTCCAAAAACCGGAAATAAAAGAATTATAAAAAAAGCTTTCATATTCTTACTTCTTGACATATTTCAGCTCATCCTGCAACTACCAAAACCGAAAATAATTTCAAGGTTTTGCAAAAATGAAAAGAAAAAGCGTCTTGACTCCCAGTCAATATAATTTTTTCAAAAAAACAAACGAATGGCTAGTTTAAAGCTTAATTTATCAAAATCTTTAAATGTTACTTTTTTATTTTTAATCCTTTATATCACCCTAAAGCCACATATCTGTCACCGGTTTTTATCTGCCAGAGCTTTATATACTTGATACCAAGCTGATTGTGATTCACTTTCTTCATTGATATAAGAAGCTATATGAAGTCTGATAGCAGATTTAAATAAATAAGACTGTAAAGAAAGCACGCCAGTTTCCGAATCTTCTTTTATAGCCCCTGTTTTTTTTAATTCCGGAAGACAAGTTTTGGTATAAATATTTTTTTGTTTTTTTTGAAATTCACTTGCCAGTTTTGTCTTAGATATCGGCCTTGGCAGAAGAGCTAAAACATTTAAAAGCTCATCTCTTTGCCGAATTTTTCCGTTAAAACTATAGAGATTGGAAAAGTCTTTTTGTTGAAGCTCCAAAGCAGTTTTTTTTATGGCTTTTTCCCAATCTTCTTTATCAATGTAATTGTCTTCGTCTGTTTCCACCAAATTATGCCCTAAAACTTGGATGGAATGAGGGTATCCTCCTGCTTTGCTTATATTATTTTCAATAATCTCTTTATCGTATTTGATTTCTGCCTGATCAAAACCTTTTATAAGTATTTCCTGAGCCTCATTATCAGGCATGATCTCCAAGGAAGATATATCAAAACTTCTTTTAGCAGAAGGATCTCCTTTAAAAAAACGCTTTACGGCTGAAGGAGGACTGATAATTAAAAACACAATATTGCCGTGCCCATTTATATCCAAAGTGGTTATGACATTTCTTAAGATTTGCGCAACACCATCAAAATCCCTGATGTTGTGTATTTCATCCAACACAATAAGCAGTCCATCCAAGGCTTTGTTTCTTCTGATTTTTGATTGCTCCGCTTCCATGCCTTTAAGAATATTGGTCAATATGGATATGGCATGATCTTTCACATACATACTTTCTTCAGAAAGTGCTCCTTTATCTCTATTCGCTGATACTGTGACTCCAAACGCGCCAAGAGAAAACTTGCCATCTTTAAACAAACCTCCCAAGTGGGAGCTAAGTCTTTCTATAGAAGTTTTAGGAAGTTGATCTGTCAGTAAATTAAGGGAGGATTGAAGTACTGATCGAAAAGATTGCCCTTGTTCTATAGTATAATAGGTGGTTAAAAAATTTAAGTTTTCAAACTCTTTGTCTTTTTTCTGAGAAATGAACATTATAAATTTTGCCAAAGCTGTTTTACCTATTCCCCGTTCCCCGGAAATAACAAAACTGGCTGGCATTTTGTTCCGAACCTGAGACATTTTGCGCACCATATAAAAAACCTGCTGAGCACGACCAGCAAATAATAGTGGTTGAACCACAGAGTTTGGATTAAAAGGATTTTTTTTCATAATAGCCTTACATTTTTTAGCATTTTAGTCTTAAATGAATTTTATAAAGTTTGTTTTTTCAGGCTGATCTGCGGGTTTGATTTGTTTGATTTTAAAATTTTATGTGCAGTGTCAAGTCTAAACAGCCAATATGAATCTCCTTAAAAAATGAAAAAACTGCTGTCTTTTGAAGATCAGTCTATTGATTCTTCCTGATAAAGTCAAAAAATTGCTATTTTTTTTGATTAACAAAAGATTAGTAAACTCACTTTTTTTGCTACAAAAGATTAGTAAACTCACTTTTTTTGCTACAAAAGATTAGTAAACTCACTTTTTTTGCTACAAAAGATTAGTAAACTCACTTTTTTTGCTACAAAAGATTAGTAAACTCATAATAAAAAATTATAAAATTTTTCATTATTTCCGATATAATAAACTGTAATGAAACGCATATTATTCATTTTTTTGATTGTTTTTTCTGTTTCTTCTTTCGCGAAGAAATTTGCAACCAGTTATGTCAGTTTTGATCTGTTAAATAATTGGCATTGTCATCCAGAAGGAACAGAATGGATTTGTACAAATAAGCTGAATCGCAAAAAAGCCTCTGAAGCCATGATTATTTTAACGGCTAAACAAAAAGGACCTCCAGATAGCTTAGCTCAATATATTAATCATTTGAAAACCCCTCGTACTGTTAAGAAAGCAAAAGGGGGAAATTTTTCGTCCAAAGTGTTTCACGCGAAACAAAGACAGATCAACCAGCATATGTGGGTGGATGGTTTTCATCAAGGTTCAGAAGTTCCGGCATATTATACACGTTATCTGGTTACAATTAAGGGCTCTTTGGCGATTTTGGTTACTTATAGTGCTCATAAAAATCATTATAAAAAATACGCATCGGATTTTGCCGCTTCCATTAACAGTTTAAGGGTGATGAATGTCTCTCCTGCATTTGCCTCCAAGCAAAGAGGTTCAATGGGAATGGGTGGGTTACAGGACCATATTCAGGATCTTATAGATGCGGATGAGGAATTAGGTGGAATGGGTGAAGATGGTTCAAAAGGCAAAGGTGGCCTTGCCGGTTTACTCGATCTTTTAAAGAAACCAGAAGTTCTAGGTGGACTGGGACTGATGGCCACTACTGTTTTATATATGCTTTTTAAAAAGAAAAAAAGAAAACAAGAGGAAAGTCGAGAAAGTCGCTCTTCTTCCAGAAGGGACTCTAGCAGGAGACGCAAGAGTGGCCGTTCTTCAGATAGAAGACGCTCTTCTTCTTCTTCTTCAACTCGTCGCCGGTCGCGTCGCAGATGACAATAAAGATATTCTTTTCACCATGATTAGCTTTCGTTGAATGTCCAAGATAATAAAATCTAGCATAAACTTACCTATTTTTACTTAATACTCAAAAGTATAAACAGAATATACCTTCTCAGGAATCTTTGGACCTCCAGGTTCAGCTAAAAACCCTTCACTCCTAAATGAATCTTCTATCTTTTGAGCCTCTTCATAAGTCAAGCCAGAGTGTATAATCTGAAAATTAAACAGGACCCTTCCCAGACTTTCCCATTCCCGCTTTCTAATATATGGATCACGGGAAGTTATACCAACATATCGCATAATACATGTCCTTTATTTTATTAACTTTTTTAGAATAACATAAAAAACTCACAATAAAATTGTGCAATGCACACAAAATAACCAAAAACAAAAAAAGACGGAGAACCATCCAAAACGGTTGCCAAGCCGGCCCTTCTTATAAATCACTGTGTAATACTCTAATCCTTATTTTGCAAGAAAACAAAGGGTTTTATTGTAAAACCTTGCAATTATTTTTCAAGAAAATTATAAAAAATCAAGTGATAACAGTGTGTTAACACCTTACGCAATCATGAGGGAAAAGAGCGAATCCGTTTCACGGAATCCACGAGATCGGATACAAAACAATCCAAATATTCCCTTTGAACACCCAAACCCAAGCTGATCCGAATAGCAGAGCGAGCAGACTCTTCACCCAAGCCCATAGCCACTAACACTCCGCTGGGTTTAAGACTGCCGGAATGACAGGCCGAACCCACACTAAAGGAGTATCCCTTCAAATCCATGTTCATTAAAAGGGTTTCACCTTGTACATTAGGGATATGAATACAGGATGTGTTGGTTAATCTTTTCCCTTCTGCACCCAATATTTTTGAAGAAGATAGCGAAGACAAAATATTTTTCTCCATTTCATCCCTTAGAGTGTCCAACTGCTGAAAATAATTTATGATTTCCTCTCCCTTTTGAGCTACAGCTCCAAAACAGGCCATTCCCAAAAGATTTTCTGTTCCGGCCCGGCGGTTTCTCTCTTGGGGCCCTCCATGTATCAAATTATCCGGCAATAAACCTTTTCTGCAATATAATACACCTGTTCCTTTTAAAGCATAAAATTTATGAGCCGAAAAGCTGGCCGTATCAACTCCCAGTTTATGCAAATCAAAATGTATTTTTCCCAAAGCCTGAACAGCGTCACAGTGAAAAAAAGCACCCACTTCATGAGCCATTTTAACCAATTTGGAAATAGGAAATAAATTGCCCGTTTCATTATTTGCATACATAATGGACACTATAAAAGTTTTTTCACTGAGGGCGGATTTATAAGCAGACAAGTCCAGCTCTCCCTTTACGGATACAGGGATATATTTGATTTTCATGCCGTTTTTTTCCAAAAACTTTACAGGCACTTTCACACTGGGATGTTCTACAGCAGATATAATAATCTCATTTCTACTGGGATCCCGGGAAAAATACTTATTATATAACCCCTTCAGGGCCATATTATTGGCTTCACTGCCACCACTGGTAGCGATTAATTCCAAAGGGTGACAACCCATAAATTTAGCCAAATGCACCTTGGAAGACCAAAAAGTTGCCCGAGCGACTTGGCCCGTTTGATGTACAGAACTGGGATTTCCCCAAAAATGCAACCATTTCTGAATCCGCTCACTCAGAAATTCAGCCGGTGGAGTAGTGGCATTATAGTCTAGGTAAATTCGGCTTTTATCCAACAAAACACGCATCATTGTTAAAATATCATACAGGGCCTTTTTAAATCAGTACATATTCAGACTTAAGAAAATATTTTATTTTTCCGATTTTATAATTGTACACCACTAAAAAGCCAAAAAACACTTTTTTAAGTAAATAGCATTCAAGGCAAGAAAATGGAAAAGAAATGGCAACAAAAATTTAACTTATCTGATATTCATTATGGGAAATGGCAACAATCCGGTCAAAAGGATAGTTTTGCCGTATGGGCCTTAAAAAACAATAAAATAACCTCTAACCAATACATGGACTGGACCACACAACATTATAATATCCCTTTCTTAACAGATTCTTTTTTTCAAAATATCAGTATTAACCAACAGTTTTGGCATAAAGTTCAATATCGTGAAAAATGGAACGAAAGCTTCATTCCTCTTTATGAATGGGATACTGTTTTATTTACAGGCTGTATTGAACCTCCAGAAAAAATACAATCCAAAAATATTGTTCCTGTACTTGCTCTCCCTCAAAAACTAAGTTTTTTCTGGAATAAAATCAAGGAATTTCCTCCAGCTGAACCCACAAGCAATATCAATACTCTCCATCCCATCGCCCACCAGAAATCTTATAAAGAAAACACATCCAACACAAGTGTAACTTCTGGGAAAACCAAATGGTTTACCAAATCCACAAACTTACTGAACACCCTTATCCAAAAAAATACCAACTCTTCAATAAATAAATCTTTTGAAAGTGAAAACTACACTGATATTTTTAAAATTTCAGAAAAACATTTTAAAGGTGTAATAATTTTTTCTTTCCATAACAACAAATTTAAACCTGTGGAATGGAGTCAATCAATAGATGGACCTGCAACACCCGTAAAAATAGACACACCTTCTATTTTTAGCATAATTGTAAAATCCAGTAGCCCTTATCATGGATACATCGTCAAAAACGAACAACATACAAATTTTTTTAAACCTTGGGGATTCAAAACGCTTCCCAAACATATCACTATGATACCTGTATTTGACAGCTCAAAAAATATTATAGGAGCTTACATGGGAATAGCAGATAAAACAATTCAGGAAAAACATCTATATGAAATTCAACAATGGACACAACCTTTGGCAAAAATACTACAAAACCCAAAAAAACAAATCAAAACCTCAGCTTAAAAAACTATTCAGTCGACACAAGTCATAAATCTGCATCTTTCACAGAAGTACATTTTTTGTAATTTACTCCAAGGCTTTTAAAATGTTTTTCTCCACATTTTATTTTGTCTTTTTCCAGTCCTCTTAAAGATCCTACTTTTAAAGCCCCTTTGGTTTCCCGAATCATATACACAATATCCCCATTTTGTTTCAGAATAGCCCAATCAGGATTATAGTCTCCTACAGGGGTGTTGACTTTAAACCACCCCGGCAACTTAATAAAATATTTTATATTCTGCATATTCTCCAAAGCCACAGCAAATTGTTTTTCCACTTTAGACTCATAATAAATATAATCATAGAAGGCACAACAATAAGAATTTTTTTAAACCCATAAAGCTTATTTAATTCAAATATTGTTCTTAGATAAGTGTAGGTTTTTCCTGTTCCTGTCTCCATTTCTACAGAAAAATTTTTTCCGTTTGACATTATTGTTTCTGAAGAGGAAATGTAGTTTTTATCTTGTGTCTCTTTTAAGTTTTTGTTTATTTGCTCAGTACTTAAGGTAAGTGTGTTTCCATACCCAGAGATATAACCACTGGAAAGAAAATGAGAATTTAAAAGACTCCCCACTTTGCCTTGGCTTATTCCAAACTGCTCTTCTGAGGATTGTTGTCCTTTAAACAAATTCGTTACACTAAAAATAGCATCTAACTGGTATTTTTGATTGGAATTAAATTGAAACTTCATTTATCTTTTCTCATTATTCAGCCGATCTGGAAATGTAATGAACAGTATCATTGATTTCCTGAATAAGAAAAACTCCATGTGGATATTGCTTTTCAAGCACAAACTGATCAGCTTCTGTTACACTATCAAATATTTTCAAAACCTTCTGATCTTTAACAACAGCTATTTTATTTAAATGTTCTTTCATTAAAACAGGTAACTGACTTTTAAAGTAAGAATAATTTTTATCTACAAGTTTTTCATCAATCATAATTTTTATCCTCTGATATTCTCCTAATGAAAATCAGTTTCCAACAATTTGATACCTATCACCTTTCACAGCTGATAATACATATTATCATAACAAATCTTGTATGCCTGTCAACTTATTGTTCCAAGCATAGTGCAATCTACAAACAAATCACTGATTTTACTGGCTTGACGAACAAACAGACTCCTATGGATGACCAACTTGTCAATGATAAAAATTAGAGGTATGGAGATATTTATGAGCAACATGGATTTTTAAACTCATATCCGCGTACTGGTTACCGCATTAAGTTTGTACAAAATGATGTTATCCTCCATTCTAAACAGCAGGCACTTTATAGCCTATGTCCGTCATCGGGGGCTTCATCACTCATGGCTTAAAAAATATCTCCTCCTCTCTTTGGGCCTTAGTAAGCTTGGGTGGGGGTGGTGGTTCTTTCTTAGCCTTTTTCTTTTGTTCTTTTACAATAGCTTTGTGTTGCTTTTTATATTCTTTCCAATACCGGTGTAACCCCCGTCTCACAGCCGGGATATGATACCCAAGCTTTACACCTTGTCTCTTTTTCTCAGCCAGGGCCTCTTTGGTTCGCTTGGCTATTTGTTCACGCTCCCACCTGGCCATAACACCCATGAACCCGATTGTTTCACGGGTCGCCTCCGGCATATCACAGCACACAAATTTAATAGCAGTGTTTTGCAACCAGCCGATAAAGCCTAGGTCACGAAAGTTTCTTATTTTTTATTGACAAAAATCTTTTTATATTCCATTTCTCAAGATTATGCAGAAAAGTAAAAAATTCTTACATGATCATTTATTCAAAGAAGTCTACTCGCAAACAAAGTATTGTGTGGATATCCTAAGCCTCGTTCTCTCAAAAGAGGAAATGAAACTTTTTGATTGGACCACCCTTAAAACAGAAGCCACAACTTTTATTGACAAATCCGCAAAAGAAAAACGCATGGACCTCTTGGTTTCAGCTCTTCTTAAAAGCTCTCAAAAACCTGCTAAAATATTATTTTTAATGGAGCATAAAAGCCAACACGACCTGGATTTGATGATACAGTTTTTAATCTATCAGGCAGGGATTTATCAAAATACACGAATACCTATTCTTCCTGTGCTTATTAACCAGAGTACACAAAAGACATGGCCAGGGCCTCTTGATTTTCACGAGTACCTGCATAATTTCCCGGTGGAATTAAAAGAGAGATTTGCAGGCAATGTGTTGAATTTTCGTCCGCGGGTCTTGAATATTCAGTCTTTAGATGTGTCAAAGGAGGCCAGGGATTTGACAACTCGTCCTATTTTGTATATTTTAAAACATATCTGGCGACTTGATGAATCAAAAGTGAAAGAGCTTTTTACGATAGGTCAGGGTCTTAGTTCCAGTGAGCGAGAAGCATTGATCGGTCGAGCAGTAGATTATATACGGCGATATGATCCAGCATTTAATTGGGATATTGTAAAAGAGATTGAACAAGCCACAGTGAAAGAGGAGGGAAGAATTATGATGCCATTATTAAAATCTTCGTATGATGAAGCTAGGCAACAAGGCATGCAACAAGGCCGGCTGGAAGGTATACAGGAAGGCCGGCTGGAAGGTATACAACAAGGCATGCAACAAGGTCGGCAGGAAGGTCAAAAAGAGCTGATTGCAAAATTACTTAAAACTGGAGTGGATTTGCAAGCTCTTTGTAAAGGCACAGGACTTTCCGAAGAAGAAATTAAAAAACTTAAGAGTGGTGATTAAACATTAGAGGAAAGACCAATATCACCATTATTACAAGATTCAAAGGACTATCAAAAAACTCTTTCTGGATCGACCCTTATATTTCCAACAATGAAACTATTTTTTACCGCTAATGGAACCTATATATCATATTTTTAATAAACTTCTTTAAATGGCTTCTTGAAAGGAAATATGATTCCCTTTTTTTAAATTTATTTAAACTTTCCCTAAAGTCTTGTCAGGAATGGCCGATAAGCCAGATTATAGTATGAATACTTTTGCTGACTTGAAAAACTACTCTCCAAAGAATGATCAGCCGGAAACTTTTAAAAATATAGAATCAAAAGTTAAAATCTTAAAAGAGATGAAAAAAGTTTTATTCAATCTGTTAGCCTCATAAAAGGAAGTAGGTTTAAGAAATTAAATAAATAAAGACTCTGTTAAAAAAAATATTTGACAATATGCAAAGTGAACCTTTATTAGTAGTGATTCTTAAAATTTTCTTTTATACTTTATATGTATATTTTACACAACTAGGGAGTAAAAAAAGAGATTGTCCATAAAGTCGTTAGGGTTTGAAAGAAGGGCTCCAAAGTTTTGTAGAGCTGAAATAATGAAGCTACAAAAATTTGTGAATATTTTGAATCATCATAACATTTTGAATCATAGGACAAATCTGGACAACACACAGTTTGAATGCTCCGTAGAGCAAAAACAACATCTGGTACAGGATTTAACAAACAAAATAGAGAAAACAATAAACCAAGATCTGGAAAAAATACTGGCAAACACGAAACTGAGCGACACACAAAAACACAAAAAAATATTGAATACCATAAGTCAGATTGAATCTCAGGTCCGCTCATCAGCTATCAACTTGCGATTGAAGAACAACAAAATCTGTCTATTTTCATGGAATGAGCAAAACATACAAACAACACTCTTGGCTTTAGAAGAAAAAGCTTACACTAAGGTGACTGAGGGGCAAAATACTCAAGTTGAAGAATCCCGAAGAGCTTTGTTGCAAAACACTTCCAAGTTTGAGGAGCAAGTTGTCTCAGAGTCTCTTCTATCTTTAGAGATGAGTATACCAGTTGAAACTACTAATCTAAACACTTCCGCAGAATATCACAAAAAAAATGTCACAAATGTTATCAATGAAATATTGCAAGCACAATACGCTCGACATGAACTAGGTATCATTGAGCACGAAAATACAGAAGAAACACAAAACCCACAACAAAACGATATTCCCTATCAGTTGCTTTCTCCTGAGGGAGAGTTCTTGGATAAGAATCGCAAACTTTACTCAAAAGCTCACACAGCAAACCCTTACCATGAACAAGGCCGGGTAGCGCGTACTTTGTCCTTGGTGGCAATAGAGACCGCAGACGCAGAATATGCCAATGGAAACAAGCCAGATGCGGAATTGGCATATCAGATAGGGGAGGCAACCGCTGACATAGCCTTGGGTATGACTCCTTATGTGGGGTTGGGGAAAGATGTGTATGAAGCCTTGACAGGCCATCATCTTTTAACAGGACGGGAGCTTACCAGTTTTGAACAGACAATGGCTGTTATGGGGGTGGCTCTTTCTGGTGATATGGAAAAAATACTTCACTTCGGGAATATTAAAATTTCTTTGGACAGAACAGAAAAGGTACTTGGTAGGATTCAGGAAAGAGCTTTGGAAAAAGTCAGCATTTTTACTCAAAGTGGAGTTGAAAATTTTATCACAACCTCCAAAAAAATAAATGAAAAACATTAAAAGTTTTTTTGATTATTTGGTCATCTTTTATTTAATCACCAAGGAAAAACCACAAGGTTTAAAAACTTCCGACTTTATGTCACGAGTATTTTCTTTTTTTCCAAAAGAAAATATCAGCCTGATATAATTCCATCCTGGCGGAAAGCAATCTGAATTAAGACGATTCGCCCACTCTATAATGATTATCTGCTTTGTCTCCGGTTCAGAAAAAACATCCCAAAATCCTGTTGATTCCAAATCAACATCATTTTTTAACCGATAGAGATCTATATGGTAAATATCTCCATCAGAGGAAGGATAACTATGTTGAATCGCAAAAGCCGGTGAAGCCACTTGTATTTTTGTTTGTGGGCTGGCTTTCATGGCCCTCCGAGCACGATGCAATGTGTTGCCTTCCAATAAAAAACGAACAAAAGTGGTTTTCCCCACTCCCAGAGGTCCTTCCAATAACAACACCTGTGGTTTTTTTATAAGAGCTTTCAGCTCTTCAACAACCGTAGGCATATTTTTTAAAGTGATATTTTTTTTTAACATTCAAAGCCTTATTTTGATAACTTTTTAAGTTTTTTCAAAACAACAGGCAGGATATCTTTAAGATCCTGAGCCATTAAACTATCCTTGTCTTTTCCTTCAGCAAGCCATCCCTCCGCTAAAAGCCCGTGAACAAAAGAGGCAACAGCAGTAGCGGAAAAAGTGTTTAGACAACGCGCCATGAGAGCACCAATAAATCCTGTGAGCACATCTCCTGTTCCCGCCTTGGCTAAACTAGAGTTGCCAGCAGGAATAATCCAACACTTATCACTTTGTGCTAATACGGAATGAAACCCCTTAAGCAATACAAGACACCCTGTCTTCTGGCTCGCCTTCATAGCGTAAGAGCAACGATCCTGATCCACCTGTTTTCCCGTAATGCCAAACAATCGAGACAGCTCACCACTATGAGGTGTGATCACCCAATGAGATGGCAGGGGAAAAAGGTTTTCTTTCACGCATACTAAAAAAGCAGAAGCATCCACTACAACTGGCAAAGTTGTTTTCTTTAATTCCAACAGTAGATTTTTTGTTTTCTCTCCTGTTCCAAGCCCAGGCCCTATAGCGACAGAAGTTTTATTCCGGAAAAGATCGAGGTCGGATAAATCCTGCGTCAACATATCGGGGATATTTCCAATTTTTCCAGTTACATCATTTGCGCACGGGACTGCCCAAGTGACATAACCTGCTCCCATACGATAAGCGGAAAGAGCTGTCAATGCACCAGCTCCCCACATACCTTCACTCCCGGCCACCACCAATAAATGCCCGTGGTTGGCTTTATGATCTGTTGGTTTACGCTCTGGCAGATGAGAGGATACCCAATATTTATCAATAAGAAAATGTGTGCAGGCTTTTTCTCTTAAAAGAGGAAAAGGGAAACCAATGGAAAACACTTCTATCCGACCAGTATGCTCAGGACCCTGCATAAGGTAAAATCCTGGCTTGGCCAAACCAAAAGTTAATGTTAGATCTGCTTTTATTGCTTGTCCTTTTATCTGTCCTGTATTTACATCCAGTCCAGAGGAAGTGTCCAGAGAAACAACTGGCTTGTCTATTGAGTTAACCCATTTTATTAATTCTGCATAAATACCTTCTATATTTCGGTTCAACCCCACTCCAAAAAGAGCATCCACAATCAGTAAACATTTTTCATCCATTTGTTTTATTTTTTGCATATCCTCCAAAGGATAAAAAGTTATACCAAGAGAACGAAATTTCTGACTTTCCAGAAGTAAGTTTTGAGGATGACTCCTCTGTCGTTTAACACTTGACAAAAAAACTTTTACAGCAATCCCTTCAGATAAAAGATGACGAGCCAGAACCAAACCATCACCTCCATTATTTCCCGGGCCACATAAAACCATCACAGAAAAAGATGAGCGTCTTACACCTGCAAGCAATTTCCCATCAAGGTGGTTTAAATAAGAAATAACTTTCTGAGCAGACAAAGCACCAGCCGTCTCCATTAAAAGATCTGTGCTTAAGCCATAGTCGACCTTGGCTGAGTAATCTAACTCAGCACTTTGGCGGGAGTTAACCAAAGGTGTAAAGTCAGCACTATTTGGAATCATTGACTTCATTCTATCGCTCCCGTTTTGCATTTTAAATCAGGCACATGATAATCAATGTATTTTTTCATCATCCATTTAAGCCCTTCCCCTCCTATAACAGAAAAAACCAGATTGCGAATAGCCACTGGAAAAGGATGACTTAAAATACTGGCTTTACCAACCAATCTGGATTTTTTTATCATATCAGCAGTGCGGGCATATCTTTTTTTTTCAAATACCCTTAAAGCCTGTTCCTTATTTGAATACATGGAAAACAAATAAGCTAATTCCACTGCATCTTCAAGAGCCATACAAGCCCCTTGTGCTAAATCATGAGTAGCACCGTGGGCGGAGTCTCCGATTAAAGTGCATTTCCCTTTCCCCCAGTTTTTTTTAGGATCTAAATACAATATGTCATGTCTTATAATATAATTTTCAGGGGTGTAATCAATAATGTCCCTGATGCTTTTTGGCCATTCAAAAAATTTTTTCTTTAACATTTCCAGTTTACACTCTTTAGAGGAATCTGGCCGGACCAGTGTTGCCGCGAACCAATAAGCTTTACGACCTCTTAATCGATCAAAACCAAATAGACAACCTGGCCCCATCCCAAGAACTCCTTTACTCCTGAATAAAGGAGAAACACGATCTATAGCAATAAGCCCTCTCCAGCAGGTATAACCCGCGTATTTTGGTTGCCTGTCATCCCGTAAATGTTTACGAATCACCGAATGTATACCATCTGCTCCTATTAAAATATCCCCTTCGATTTTTTTACCGGACACTAATTGAACTGTAACACCTGTGTCAGATTCCAAAAAAGACTGCACTTCACTGTTTAACAAAACATTCTCAGATTTGACTGAACATAAAAGAATGTCTATCAATTCCGCTCTATGGATCCGGGAGCTGGAAGCACCAAATTTCTTTTTACAGTCCGAAAGATCCATATTGAGCAAAGTTTTGCCTTTATGATTTAAAAAACAACTTTTATCGTAATGTAAAGATTTTCTTTCAAATTGATCTTCCAAGCCAAGTCTTTTTAAACAAAAAGCTCCATTACTCCATATAGCAATGCCTGTTCCCACCTCACTGATAACGGGAGATCTTTCCAATATTATATAATCCATGCCGATTATATCAAGTGCTCTGCCCATAGCTAGGCCGGCAATTCCACCACCCACAATAATCACTTTTGTTTTTTTTGCCATCACTTTGTACCCTACATACCAAGCTCTTTATTAAGGAAGCAGGATATTTCTTCCGCGCTGTTTTTAATAAGTTTTTCATCCTCTCCCTCCACTAAAATTCTGACAACCAGCTCTGTTCCTGAATATCTCACATACACCCGGCCTTTACCTTTTAAATTCTCTTTCACTTTTTTTATTAAAGAGCTGTATCCAGGTAGACTGTTCAGCTCACGCTTGTGCTTTACAGCCACTGATTTTTGAACTTGAGGAACTAACGAAAACACTGTACTCAACTCTGAAAGAGTTTTATTTTCTGAACACATAACCGCCAATACATTTAAAGCCGCCACACAACCATCTCCTGTTGTACTCTGATCCAAAAATATAATATGCCCTGAAGACTCCCCTCCCAAGGCAATATTGTTTTTTTTCATATATTCCACGACATTCCTGTCCCCTATCTCTGTTCGTTCCACTTGAATATTTTTTTTCTTCAACAGAGTTGCCAAGCCCATATTGGACATAGGAGTAACCGCTATTTTATGACCTTTCAGTTCCCCTTTTTTTTGCAAACTCAAAGCACAAATTCCCAAAATATGATCCCCATTCACCAAGTTTCCTTTCTCATCCGCCATAATCACCCTGTCCCCATCACCATCCAAACTGATTCCCACATCTGCCTTGTATTTGAGTACAGCCTCTTGAATTTGTTTTGTGTGCAAAGTTCCAGATTGCTCATTGATATTATACCCATTGGGGTTATTACCAGCCACAAACACTTCCGCACCCAGTTCCTCAAAAATTTTTGGAGCCACCTTGTAGCAAGCACCATGAGCACAATCCAGTGCTACACGCATACCATCCAAGGTGTCCTTTAAGGGAAAGGTATTCTTGACATGAACAATATATCGGCCAGCAGAATCATCAATACGACGACTGCGCCCTATCTGATCAAAAGGGACTATTAATTCGTTGAGTGTATTGGAAAACACAAGCGATTCAATCTCCTCTTCCATATCTTTGGAAATTTTAAATCCTTGTGCATCAAAAATTTTGATTCCATTATCCTTGTAGGGATTATGAGAAGCAGAAATCACAACACCTGCCATTGCTCTCATGTTTCTTGCCAGAAAACCAATCCCTGGAGTAGGTAAAGGGCCTGTCAGCTGTACCCATATTCCCATAGAGTTCAATCCACTAGCCAAAGCTTGTTCTAACATATAACCGGAAAGGCGAGTGTCTTTTCCAATTAGAACCATCGGGGCTTTTTTATCTTTATTATTGTTCTTTCTCAGCAAATATCCCATAGCTTGGCCCACTTTTAAAATAATATCAGGGCGAACAGGAAAACCATTGGCTCTTCCTCTGATACCATCCGTGCCAAAAAGTTTTTTATTCAAAACAGTATGTTTTTTCATCTCACCTCTTTTCATCCAAACTGCTTTTTAGCTGTAAACAATACGGAGAGAGAGGGATTCGAACCCTCGAGACGGTTTCCCGCCTACACGCTTTCCAAGCGTGCGCCTTCAGCCACTCGGCCACCTCTCCTGTCCTGCTGAGTGTAAACCCAGTCACTTGGAAAATCAAATATATTCATAGCGATAGAAGTTGGAAATTTTTTCGTTACACTCGGAAAATCTATATTGAATCACTCTGTCTCAGGTGATTGAAGGTTAAATTTTGAGTGATCAAGATACTTTAAGTATGTCTTTATTTCTCTGATACTTTCACGAACATCATCCAAGGCACGATGTTTGTTTTCCTTTTCAAAGACCACACCCTTATCAGCAAAAATAATTTTCCATGCAGAAACATCCAACATACGATAATGAAGCCTCTCTTCAAATTTCAGGAGATGCTTTTTGATAAAAATCCTATCTTGATAAATGGAGTTACCAGCCAAAATAATTTTTTCTTTTTTGTCAAAGTGTTTATCCACCAAATCAATAAGTTCTCTTTCCATTTGCTCCTGTGGAATACCATTCGGAACCAGATCATATAACCCAGATTTTTTGTGCTGGTTTGTGTTCCACTTATCCATTTTTTCCAGATATTCACTATGTTGTTTGATCACCTGATGAAAGGAATCCAGCTCTTCATGTTTATTATTAGTAACTATAGCAGCTGTTTCGATAATGACTTCTTTTTCCGGATCCAGCCCGGTCATTTCCATATCCAACCATAGCAATCTCTGTATTTCAGAAACCATCTGTTCTAAACCTTTCTTTCTTTGTTTGGGCTTTACATACTTGATTTTACCAAAAAAACCAAAAGCTTTGTTATAATGGCTTACAATTATTTTCAAAGGTTTTTATAAAAAAATCAAATGATAATAACGCGTTAATAGCTTTTTTCACGGAGGACTGATTATCCTGATTTCAGTACAACGCAATGCAATAAATAAGTAATCAGTGGTCCTGAATAAATAATAAAGCATTGTTATTACTTGATTTTTTTATAAAAGATTCGGAATGAAATAGCAGGAGAATCAATCTGGCCAAGCAGATACTTTTTGTAACTCTTCTCTTAATTTCTCAAGATCAGAATCAATTGATTGGATTTGATCGTCATACCATGAAAGATTTTCAGGAGTTCCGTGTTCCTTACGATGTAATAATAATTCTTGCTTTGCACTTTCCAACGACTCTATTTCCTGCCTGATTCTTGATAATTCCTCTGTTTTGTTTGGTCTTATTACATTGTTTCCCATACACTTTCGTTTTTGTTCTATACAGTTCTCATTACCTGAATCGAATGAACTTTTATATGCTAAATCCGCACATTCATTAAAATCTTTGTTTTTGGATGGACAGTCACCATAAAGAACACTGTTGAATTGCGCAGGACGCAGGAGAGATTGATTTTCTCCGGCAATAAACACATTATTCCATCTTTCATATTGATCGGACATAATGCTGTTTTGCACTGTTACCCGACAGTCGTACTGAGACACAAACTTGTCATTTACATTTATACTTGTTTGGTTTATTTCTCCTGTAACTGACACATAGAATCCACTGGAGGATTCTTCATACTCATCACAAAGCCCTAGGAGATGCAAAACTTCGTGAGTAATAGTGGGACAGTCTATATTAGCTTTATATTTACTACTATAAGATCTAAAGTTGCTAGGACCAATTCGTATAGTCTTGGCACTTTCTAGCGCACAAGCACTTTCTGCTGGAGGAGATTCAATAACTATTTTAAGTTTTTCTCCGTTAGGACCAAGCAGTTTTGAGCTGGCTTTTTTCATACATTCCTGTACTTTGTTTTTATAATGAGTGGGCACTTCAGCCCTTGGAATTTCCCCGTCATAATCTTCATCTGCCACAAAATTGAGGTTTAAAGGAATAGAAAAAGATCCATCCCGTTCTCTCCGAACTGTGTAAGTGTCTCTATTGTTAATCACTTGTTTTTCTTCTCCAGGGGTAGGATCAAAACACAGGCTATGTTTCTCTAAAACAGAAAAAAGCTGATTTAAATCACTCAGCTCTTTGCTTAAAAGGCCTTCCACACAATCAAGGCAAGGTGCTACAGCTTCGGTGGTTTGTAATATGTTTTGGCCATATACTAATTCAGTTAAATAAGTAAATCTGTGTCTTTTGACTTTCAAATCATTTGTCATTCTTTTGCAAACTCTATGGTTTTTATTGGCTAGATCGAAACATTGTTCAGGATATGTTGTTCTTTTTAATTGATCATAAGTTGTTTGTAAGACTTGTTTCAAAAAACCTTTATCTTTATACTTTAATTTATCCTGTAACTCAGGCCAATGATTGGGATGGATCCTGAGTATGCGATTGGATAGTTTGTCTGCATCATAAGGACCTTGGCACTCAGAGTCCAAAATTTCATGGGCGTCTTGGAGCATATACCTATCTGGAGGTCGTCCATAAATTCCTGTATAAAATTCGGGATAGAGAATCTGATTCTCTTTTTCCTGAGCCACTTTATAAAAAGCATTTTCCAAACTGTTTTGGGCGTTTTCCATACAGATGTTTTTGGATACACTTTTTTCACAAAGTATTGAGAAACCTGAATCTAAATCACTCATTTGATCAATCCTACTTTTCATTACCATTAGATCGTCGGCGTAATCAGACTCTCTTAATTGATTAATAGCTTCAACAAAAGAAGATGTGTCTATTTCATTGTTTTTAAATGACACACTGATACTGTGCTCTGGTATAGCCTCGCTACTGAAATATGGAAAAGGAATAGTAATCTGGTGATCTTCAGATGAAGATTGAGTCGTGGCATAAAAATGGGACATTAAAATTATTCCACCAAAGTAAAAAGTCCATAATTTATAAGATTTAAGCATTTTCACACCTAAAGAAATTTAATTTCAAAAATTCCAAACTGTTTATCCACACATTCCCACTTAGTTTTTGTTTTGCGGATACAATTCAAGCTTTTTTTTGATAATATTTTTTTTTGGACAAGCCAACGAGCAGATTCTTTTTTAGGCTGGTTAACCGGGTTAGATTGGTTATTCTCTTTTTTGTTGCTCATACCCTTTCGCTTTCGGACAACCCGAACAATCCCTTTTTTATGCCTTTTGTATGTTGCACATTCCACACAAATCCACTTTTGATTTCCTATTTGCTGAATAATATCTTCCAATCTCTTAAAAAAACTTTCACCAAGTTTAATCTCTTTTGTATTGAGACGAAAAATAGGAGAATGCGGAGCATGTGAAGGCTGAACACGACTGTTTTTTATCAGAGAGGAAAGAGGCACTGTTTGTTTTAACCGGCTATGATACCACTGAAGTCTTTGTTTTAAAGACTTCAGTGAAGGAGTCATGGAAGACTCAAATCGACCTAGCTTTGGATTTTCACTTTTCTGCCAAGTGGATGTGTTGGTCACCATTTCCACTTTGTTTTCTCTAAAAATCAAGGAGGTTTGATCAGTGTTTCGGGGATGGGAGATCATCATCTGTAACACCAAAGGCTTGTTTTTTTTATCTGTCGTAGGATTAGCTTTTGCCAGTTCAATAACAGATGAAAAAAACAAGAAAAATAATATTCGTTTCATAATATATATATATCGGCTATTTCCAGTGGGCTATTGAGGAGTTAGCCTCGAAATAGTTGAAACTCTCTTAACACTTTTTCTAACTGCGCCCTTCTGCTGGCCTTAAAAGCCAATACAGTGGAAGTGGACAGATGAGAGAAAACTTTTTTCGCAATCGCAAAATCAAACTGTGTGGAACAATAAAACTCCTTTGAAAAGCCTGTTAATTTTAAAGCTTTGGCAAAGCTTTCCGCCTGAGAACCGATAAACCAAATCAAACAAAGGTCTTTGCTTTCTACCAGTTTTCTGGCCATTTTTTTTTGCAAAGCCTCCAAATAATCGCCCAGTTCCAGAAAATCACCTAGGATTAATATTTTTTTTCCTTTCACTATCGGGGATAAAAAATATTCCAACAAAGCCATCACACTTTCCGGGCTGGCGTTATAAGCGTCAAAAAGTGCCCAAGCTCCTGAGGATAACTCAACCCATTGGTTTCTTCCTGTCGGCAAACGGCAAAGAGAAAGACGCTTCCATATTTGATTCGGATTTAACCCAGCAAAAAGAACCAAACAAATAGCAGACATGAGATTGCTTAAATGAATGGGGCCCACCACCGGTACAACAGCAAAATCTCTCACACTCTGAATATGACCCTTCACAAGGAAACTCTGCTTTTTTATTTCTTTTATCTGCAAAAAAACATCTGCTGTTTCATCCAAAGCAGAAAAACGTAAGGTCTTTTCCTTCTCATCAGATCTGTATTCTTCATACATGGCTTTGGTGTAAGGATCATCTCCATTAAAAACCTTTAGAGCACTTGGAGAACTGAGATAAATTTGTTTTTTTTCTTCTGCAATGGCAGATTTACTTCCCAACATTCCAATATGAGATTCTCCAATATGTGTCACTGTCACAATATCCGGTTGAGCAATCTGACACAAAGCCTTGATTTCCCCTGTTTGATTCATCCCCATTTCCTGAATCACTATATCTGTTTCTTCTGACTTAGCAGATAAAAGAGTCAAAGGAACTCCATACATATTATTAAAACTTTTAGGGCTGGCTATTGTCGTTTTTACCTCCTGCAACAATGTGTGGCAAAAGTGTTTTGTCGTGGTTTTTCCAGAGGAACCGGTAATTCCTATAACCAGAACATCTGTTTTTTTTCTCCAGTAAAAAGCTAGGCTCTGCAAAGCTTTTAAAGTGTCTTGCACTTTTATTATTATGGGCGGGTTTTGTATCATTTGATTTTTTATGGCACACTGGTTTTCATTCCCTCCAATGGAAAACTTGTCTCTTGTTTGTGAAAATTGATTATTTTCCAAACAGCTCTTGGTCACATTGAAACTTTCATCGTTACCGCTGATATTTCTTGAAAAATCTTTATGAACTATCAAAACAGCTACGCCACCTTCCACGGCCTGTTGTAAAAAATCATGTCCGTCAAAACGCTCACCTTTAATTGCAAAAAAGATTTTTCCTCTCAAGTTTGGTTCACGGGAATCAATGGAAATGCCTGTAAAAACCAGATCTCCAAAATTTCCAGATTGACTCAAGACACTACCATTTACGGCTGAACAAAGTTCCTCTAAATTTATATTCATCTTTTCCAACAAATTTCCTCTGGTTAATTAGTCACCCGTAAAAAACCTTTTGTATTTCAATTATCACACTCTTTTTTCATGTAACTTCCCAAGGGAAGTCATTCCCGTGAAAACGGGAATCCAGTCAAAATAACATACTTTTTCACAGACCACTAATCAGTCCTCCATTATAGAAGAAAAATATTCTTTCACTGTTTCTGCATCACTAAAGGGCTGACGACTGTCTCCCATAATCTGCTCTCTTTCATGTCCTTTGCCTGCAATCAAAACAATATCCTCCTTCTTAGCGATTTCCAAAGCCTGATAAATGGCTTTTCTTCTGTCAGGCTCTATAATAATTTTTTTCTTATCCTCCACTCCTTCCATGCAATCATTGATAATATTCATTATATCTTCAGTGCGAGGATTATCTGAAGTGAGAATCACTTGATCTGAAAATTTTTCTGCTATCCTCGCCATAAGGGGACGCTTTTCCTTTTCTCTCTCACCACCACAACCAAAAACCGTGATCAAACGACCAAGGTTTCCGGGACATGTATGTCCACTGGCTGAAATTTGAGACAAAGCATATCTATTTATAACAGCTTTACCTAGCTTTGGAAACTTTACTAGGTTTCGCTTGCCACCCTCCAAAAAAGACAAAGCTGATTCCAAAGCTTTAGGAGTATGCGCATAGTCTACAAACACCAAGGGGTGTTTGTCAGGACACACTCTTTCCATTCTGCCAGGAACTCCGGGAAAGTCTTTTAAAATCTCCACAGCTTCCTCCACAGAAAATCCGGCCACATAAACACAACATAAAGCAGCTGTCGCGTTCGATACATTATAAATCCCTGGAACCGGTAAATAGACTTTTAATTTCTTCTTATCAAAGCGCAAGTTAAACCATGTGCCGGAAAGATCACTGGATATAATTTCCCAGGAAAAACGCGCTGTCTCTTTCCCATAAGAAATATAAGGGGACTTAATTTCCCGCGCCAATTTTACACAATATGGATCGTCTAAATTTAAAACCGCCATAAAATGGTTTTTATTGGCAGAACCAGAATAAGAGTAAGGCATTTCAAACAATTCTTTTTTGGCTTGAAAATAATTCGACATATTGAAATGATAATCCAGATGATCTTCAGAAAGGTTGGTAAACACCCCTATATTAAAATCCACACCCGCCACCCTTTTTTGCTCCAGTCCAATGCTGGAAACTTCCATCACCATAGCCTGAGCACCCTGTTGAAAAAAACAATTAAGCAAACTATAAAGCTTAACTGGATCGGGCGTGGTTAATAGGCTTTTTTCCTCATAATCTTTAAAACTGTTTTTTATGGTGCCTGTCTGGCCTGTGCGCCATCCACAACGAGATAATAAAAAAGAAAGTATATTGGATACCGTGGTTTTGCCATTCGTGCCGGTGATACCTATGCAAAACATTTTTTCTGAAGGAGAATTGTAAAAATCATTCAATAACACCGGTAAAAATACGCGTGTATCAGGCACTGTGCAAACCATCCCTTGAAAAAGATTTTCGTCAAACCCTTTTGTATTTTCCACCACTAAAGCTTGCGCGCCTTTTTTAACGGCAGACTGTAGATAATAATGTCCGTCTGTTTTTCGCCCATTAAGAGCGACAAAAACAGAATCAGGCACAACTTTTCGGGAGTCTGTACAAACAGCAGAAATCTTACCGGAAATTTTTTTATTCTTATCCACACATAAGGAAGATAAGCGATCCTCTATTTTCATTATGTTACCCAGCCTTGTATAAGTACCTTTAAACAGTCAGTCCTGTTCTCCAAAATCTTAAGCTTTAACCTATTTACACCATGCTTCCTGAATATACGATATACTGCACTGGCTGACAAAGTTCCTTGTTCCCTCTCCTTCAAAAGGGCAAAAAACATGGGAGGGCCTTTTGAGTTTTAGGAGTACCTGCATAATTTCAAGGGTGAATTAAAAGCGAGAACTACAGGTAATGGCTTGAATTTTCAGTCTTTAGATATGTCAAAAGAGGCCAAGGATTTGACAATGCGTCCCATTTTGCTTTTCAGGGACTTTTAACCCCTGAGAAATCCCAGAAAAAATAGTGACACACCCCTCTGACACAGTTAAACCTCAAGGGTACGATTTTAGTAGTCCGTGAAAAAGAATGAAACATCTCCATAAAACTCAACAAGATTCCCGTTTTCACAAAGGACGATTTTAAAATTAACACTAGTTAAATATATGAGAAAAAAAAGATATATCATTTATTGTTGGATTTTTGTTTTGCTTTTTACTTTTTCTGGCTTTTCCTTTGCAAGTCAGGGTGTTGGAAAGAAACTAAAAACCCTGCCTGTACAAAGCGGAGGAAGAGTTAAACCCTTTGATACTTTTGCCCGTGAAAGTTTACGCTTTATATATGGGAAAACACAATTCAACAAAAAACCGGCTGTGGATGTTCTTATGTCTTGGACACTTTTGCCGGAATATTGGCATAAAGAGGAGTTTATTCAAGTCAGAGATTCTGCTCTCAGGAAAACATTAAAGCTGTCTGAAGATAAAGTTTTGTTTAGCCCGAAAGCTTTGTTGCAAAACAAAATTTTTATTCAGGAAATAATGGAGCTTCAAGTAAAGCAGAGAAACAAAGAACCTTTGGATGATTATTTTAAGTCTGTACAAAAGTTGGAAAACCGTTTGATTCTCTATCAGGCTTTTCAAAAAGGAGAAATTCCGGGCTGGATTCCTTTTACCAAGAAACCTGAAAAAGTAAAACAAAAAGAATCGAGCTATCAGGATAACACAGCTGATAGAGGAAGAAAAGCGTGGCTTACTCTATCACAATGGAAGGACAATACGGAAGAGCATAAGCTGTTTAAAAAAATAATAGTCTCTTATGTTTCTGCTGTTTCCTCATTGGAATCATCAGCCTCTGACAAAGAAAAAAAAACACAGAACCTGAAAACTGCAATTTTTGATTTTAAACATTATCTGTCATTAAAATATCCTGAATATAAAAGAAGTTTATCTAAAGTTTCCATAGAATTACACTACAATCAGCTAAACCCTTTTCGTTTAGCTTGGATTTTCTATTTAGTGGGTTTTCTACTTTTATTCTCACACTGGGTTTTTCGCCGGAAATTTCTTTTTTACGGTTCTTTGGCGGTATTGGCAGGTGCTTTTTGCCTGCAAGGGTATGGAATGATTTTACGCTCTCTGATTATGGGACGACCTCCTGTCACCAATATGTACGAAACAGTGATTTGGGTTCCTTGGGTGGCCGTCATTTTTGGAGCTTTTTTGTGGTTCAGACACAGAGTTTTTACTGTTTTTGCCTGTGCCTGCGCAGTGGCCTTGCTGTGTTTGCTTTTGGCGGATTCAGCCCCCTCTTTATTGGATGGTCGCCTAGAGCCTTTGGAGGCCGTCCTGCGTTCCAACTTCTGGCTTACAACACATGTATTAATTATTACCATGAGTTACTCTGCTTTTTTTCTGGCTTTTGCCCTTGGTGATGTATTGCTTTTTCTTTTTTTGAGACAAACTGATTTTAAAAAAGTGAGCCTTTCAAAACGATTGTTTTTTCGAAAAAATGACAGATTTTCCAAGCTTTCAAACGAAAGAGGGAAAAGCTCCAATCAAGAGGGTACTCAAGATAAAATTCGGATGTGCGCCAAGTGCATTGATCGTTCTTTACAGGCCGGAGTGGTGCTATTAGCCGCCGGGACCATATTAGGAGGTATTTGGGCAGATTACTCTTGGGGACGTTTTTGGGGCTGGGATCCTAAAGAAACATGGGCTTTAATCAGCTTGTTGGGTTATGTAGCCCTTTTGCATGGCCGGCTGGTTGGGTGGGTGAAAGAGTTTGGCTTGGCTGTGGGAGCTGTGCTGGTCTTTTTTTTAATTGTAATGGCCTGGTATGGAGTCAATTATGTTTTGGGGCAGGGATTGCATTCTTATGGCTTTGGTTCCGGAGGGGTGGAGTATGTCAGTGGCTTTGCTATTTTACATTTGATGTATGTTATTTTGGTATGGACTCTTCGCCCGTTTGGCAAAGTACAAAAACAATGACAGATAAAATTGGTAGAGGCTGGAGAAATTTCTTGCTCTAAAATAAAATTTGAAGGATATTGGTTCTATGTCTTTTCGTGAAGAGTCTGATAGTTTGGGTGTGGTGCGTATTCCAGAAAATCGCTTGTGGGGGGCACAAACTCAACGGTCTTTGGAAAATTTTCGGATTGGTGGAATATCAGAGCGAATGCCCATCGAGGTGATTCACGCTTTGGCCTTGGTGAAAAAATACTCAGCCGAGGTTAATAAATCGCTTTCCCTTCTAGACAGTAAAAAAGCACGAACTATTATCCAAGCCAGTGAGGAGGTCATGCAAGGCCGATGGGATGCTCATTTTCCTCTCGTGGTGTGGCAAACGGGAAGTGGCACACAAAGCAACATGAATGTAAACGAAGTGATAGCCAATCGAGCCATTCAAATTTCAGGAGGCCAGCTTGGAGACAAAAGTGTTCACCCAAATGACGATGTGAATAAAGGCCAATCTTCCAACGATGTGTTTCCCACAGCCATGAATATTGTAGTCGTGGAGCAGTTAAATACCCGTCTTCTTCCAGCTTTAAAAAATTTGGAAAAAAGTTTTAGCTCCAAGGTGAAAGAGTTTACAGGCATAATAAAGGTGGGACGCACACACCTTATGGATGCCACACCTATTGGTTTGAATCAGGAATTTTCGGGTTATGGTCAGCAGATATCTGATAATCAGGATAGAATCAAAGATTGTCTTTCCCGCTTGCATGGTTTGACTTTAGGGGGAACAGCTGTAGGCACTGGCTTAAACGCACCGGAAGGTTTTGCCAGCAAAGTGATCGCTCTTATTGCGGAAAAAACAGGTTATCCGTTTGTACCTGTAAAAAATCGTTTTGCTTCCAGTTCTGCCCATGACGATTTAGTGGAATTAAGTGGGGTTTTAAAAACCACAGCTTGTAGCTTAATGAAAATAGGCAATGACATTCGTCTGATGGCCAGTGGCCCTCGTGCCGGCTTAAATGAAATTTCCATTCCTGCCAATGAACCAGGCAGTTCCATTATGCCTGGAAAAGTAAATCCCACCCAAAGTGAAGCATTAACAATGGTTTGCGCTGAGGTAACAGGTTGTGATGTGGCAGTATCTGTAGGAGGAGCCAGCGGGCATTTTGAGTTAAATGTTTTTAAACCCATGATAATTTTTAATATACTTAGATCTATCCGCTTGCTTTCAGACGCTGTTTATAGTTTTCAAAAGCATTGCGTCAATGGTATAAAAGCAAATACAGCTCAGTTAAGACAAAACTTGGAACATTCCCTGATGCCAATAACAGCTCTCAACCCTTATATTGGATATGATAAATCGGCGGAAATTGCCAAGTTAGCGTATCGAAACAATACTACTTTAAAAGCAGAGGCTTTGCGTTTGGGCTATGTTACTGCTGAGGAATTTGACCGTTATGTCCAGCCGAAAAATATGCTAGGTGACAAAAATACCGGAAAGTAACTGATACTGAAATAACGCACTGGACCTAAGTCCTTGGTATTATTTTTCCAGCTAATCTCAAAGAAGGGAACATTAGTCTTTTTCATTATACACATATAATGGTAGTAAGAAGCATGACTATAGAAGACAAAATACGGAAAAAACTGGAGCTTCATCTTAATATCAGTTTGCTGGAAGTAGTAAATGAAAGCCCCAGGCATCAGGTGCCTGAAGGGGCAGAAACACATTTCCGAGTTTTAATTATTTCCAGTGATTTTAATGATTTAAGCACTGTTCAGCGTCATCAGAAGGTATATCAGATTCTGGCAGATGAGCTTAAGGGACCTGTTCATGCTTTTTCTCAAAAGACTATGACACCCGAAGAGTGGAGGGGTATGGATTCCTCCCTGTCACCTTCTCCTCCTTGTCAGAAAAAGTCTCACCTGCCCTAGTTCAGTTTGCATATTCATCAGTTTGTTTGAAAGTTTTTTACTGTACTCAGTCATAAATTAATTTTTTCTTTTGATAAGAAGGCATTTTAAGGATATTATGTTTCCTGTTAATAAAAACTGTTGAAAAGCAGTAACACAATCTGGAGGTCAACATGGCAATAAGAAAGAAAAAAGTAAAAAAGAAAGCAAAGAAAAAGGCAGTCAAGAAAAAGGTAGTTAAGAAAAAGGCAGTCAAGAAAAAGGCAGTCAAGAAAAAGGCTGTTAAAAAAAAGGCTGTTAAGAAAAAAGCAGTAAAAAAGAAAAAAAGAAAACTGAATCCAGCACTTATGAAGGTTATGAAAGCTTCAAGTCAGCTGTCTGCGGTAATAGGCGTCAAGTCGGTTACAAGGCAAAAAGCAACCAAGTATCTTTGGGACTATATAAAGAAAAATGGATTGCAGGATTCACAAAACCGGAGAAATATCAATTTAGACAGTAAGTTGAAGCAGATCTTCGGCAATAAAAGACAAATTCGTATGTTTGATGTGCCAGGTGGTATTGGAAAACACCTGCAATAAAAATGATTGCTTATCTTTTAATTGATTAAGTAAGAAAGTAGCCTGTTTTTAAAAAACAGGCTCTTTTTTTAATAGTCAGTCGCCAATGAAAAGCCTCTGATAAAAAAGGTTACTTGTATGAATCCTTTAACAAGCCAGGAAATATGTTTAATGAGGTCAGCTGGAAAGCTGGCAGCTCAGGTCTTAGCTCAGGTGGGAAAAATGGTCCAACCGGGAGTGAGAACTGATCTATTGAATAAAAACGCGCACGAGCTGACTTTATCTCTAGGAGCTGTTTCAGCCCCTTTGGAGTACAAAGGATATCCCAAGTCTATATGTGTTTCTGTGAATCATTGTATTTGTCATGGTGTTCCTGATTCTTATGTTTTGCAAGAGGGGGATATCGTCAATATTGATGTGACTTGTATTAAAGAGGGATTTCATGGAGATACTTCTAGAACTTTTTATGTGGGGGAAGTGTCGGAAAAAGCCAAGAGGATTACAGAATGTGCACACCAAGCAATGTTGAAAGGGATTGAGCAAGTGAAAGCGGGCAACACGACAGGGGATATTGGCTTTGCCATTAATAAGTATGTGACAAGAAAAGGGTTTTATCCTGTATTGGAAATTGGAGGTCATGGAATCGGAAAATACTTCCATGAAGATCCGTTTGTACCTTCTAAAGGGAAGAAAGGCAAAGGTGTGATTTTGCAGAAAGATTGTTGTATTACAGTGGAACCCATGATTAACGAAACCTCTGCTCCTATCAAAGAGTTTAACATTCCCAGTTCTGAGATTAAATATTATGAAACTTCCGATCAAACGCTCTCCGCTCAGTTTGAGCATACTGTGTTGATTCAGGAAGATGGGTGTGAAATTCTTACCTTGCCTTCAGAGGACTTTGCGGTGGGGTATTGATACATTCCAGCTTCTTCTGTGCGCATGATACGAGATTTGATTTATTCTATTAGAATTTCCAGCATTAGTCTAACAGCTGAAGAATGATGATTTTCATTTCCAGCCATTCTTAACCATTTAAGGGCTTGTTGCTTATAACGCTCGGTAGCAGTTTCATCATCTGTGTTTGTTTGACTCGCTTTATATTCGTCATAATAAATCCTTCCTAACATCCACTGTGACATCAGATGTCCCACAGAAGCGGATTTTTTAAAAGAATTTATCATCGCTTCAGTCCGATGAAAATCAATACTCTCATCATCCAAAGTAGAATCCTGCATCTCAATCTCATTCAATAACCACCCTCCTCTAAAAAAATGAGCAAGAATATTGTTTTGCTTACTAGCTTGTAAAAAATAATTCCCGGCAGAAATATAATCACTTCGGTTGTTTGTGTTCATCAATATCCTGCCCCATTCAACCATCGAATGGCTATAACCCGCTTCTGCTGAGGAATACAGAAATACTAATTGAGATAGTTTATCCAGTATATCCTTTTCCAAAAAATAGTCAAAATTCTTACTTGGTGAGCTATCACTATAAAGCAAGCTTGATAATATAAATTGTGCTTGTGCATCTTCTGACTTTGCCTGGTTAACCAAAAAGTGCAAAGCATTGGCCTGACAGGAAGTGGGATCTGAACAAGGCCGATTTAAACCCATCATTTCAGTAATTTTCCCAGCAGGTATTATATACCCTATATTGTGGACACCTAGAAATATAATACCTGCCACCTCATTATTATTTCCATACATAATCGGAGAACCACTAAAACCGTAAAGTCTATAAAAATTAAATGTTCCCCCATACAGATCGCCATCTTTATCCACTATTTTCCCCTTTAAGCGAACAATATCTTGAGATTTAGCTACATATCCAAAGCTTTGAATATCATCATGAATTTCAATATTATTCTCCTCTGCAAGGTTTAAAAAATGATCCGAAGAAAATCCATTAATTTTCAATACAGCAAAGTCATGATAAGCCGAAGTATATATCAGTTTATCAATTTTCACTTTTTCCCCTTCTTTTGTGGTTATATATAAATTTTCATTAACAGGACCTCGAAAACAGCAGACGGCATGAAAATTGGTAACCAGCCTATCAGGACTGATAAAAAAAGCGGTTCCACGACTGGCAGTGGATTTATTAAAAATAGGAACGATAGCCTGAGTGACGGAAAATTCATCTTCACTGGGATTATAAACATCAAGAGACAGAATATGCTCCAATCCTTCATTTTCATTCACTGCAAGAGAAGTATTCACAAATAACAAAAGAAACATATAACCAATAAATTTCATAAATTATCTCCCTAGGCCACTCTAAGAACATTAAAACTTCCCGTTTGATCCGCTCTCCTCATAACATTGGGAGAATTGAAAATCTGAAACATTATTATTATATCCAGTCGGACAAGAAATACATATAGAAAAAACAAGATCGTGTAAAGATTACATTTTTGGAAAAAAATTATATCGGGATTTTTTAAGATTTATTTATTGCGTTTAGTCCAATGGATTTCATAATCTCCATAATCCACTGATTGATCTGGTATTTCACTGCTGGAAGAGGGCCTTCTTTGAAACTCTGTATCCAAAGAAGTATCTGTCACATTCTCTCTAATCTCTCTGCTCTCTAAATCTTCCACTTCTTCATCCAAGGCAGAAGTATCTCTTTTAATTATTACTTTTTCTTTTGTATATACCCTATTTACAACAGGTTCTTTCCAATCCGTTGTATTTTCCAACTCCGACACTTCTGTATTCTCTTTCTCAAAGCTCTCCTTTTCTGAGATGAATAAGTCACTACTTATTTCCACACCAAAAACAGAAAAAGAAAGTGTGAGTAAAATAAATAAACAAATAAAATTTTTCAAATTATGATTCATAAATTTCCTAGTTTAAAGTTTCCGATCTTTCGGATTTGGCTATGCAAGGGAAGTTGCAAAATGCTAAAAATCAAGAAGGAAACAATGAAGATGAAAAACCAGCTGGATAAATAAATGTATCCCCAATACTATACAAAAACCATCTGTAAAAAATTTTCTATTCTTAATAATTCAAAATTATTCAATAAGGAAAATATCTGCTCATATCTCCTTAATAACCCCACAGATTCTTTCACTGGCCAATACCGGATAACTAACTCAGCATATCATCAATTAAATAAAAAAATAAAGCTTTCTTTAATAATTTTAACCAGAAAAGTACATTTTTTATCATTTTTTTTAAATAAAGTATGTTTTTTCGGGTTTATCAGTGTTTTTTGTATCTGCATTTCCGCTCTACACAGGCAAAAATCAAGTCAAAATAACATACTTTTTCCCGGAGAACTCACTATTGTAAAATGAACCGAGCGCGATCACGATATTGCTGTTCCACACTTGTATCTTGTACCAGTTTTATCAGAGCGGGGCGAGCATATAAATCAAGATGCTCCGCCGGCAAAGGTTGATCCTCAAAAACTTTACTGCGATAAATCTGTTCCGCAGACGGCTTTTTACTCAAGAAAGAAAAAAAATCATTATAATCTTCTTCCAAAAGCTCCAACAAAGCCAAAAAAGCCTGATCTCTGACCTTTACATCATTTGCATCTCTAATCCTTTGATCATAAGTAATAAAATCTGATTGGGGTACTCTCTTATTGTCCCTGACAATTTCATAAAGAGCCTGAGCAGATATCTCAAAATAGAGACTAAGATCCTGTAAAGCCTCAACAGCACTAACCCGAAAATACACATTCATGTCATATTTCATAGCCATTTCTTTTAGCTCAGCAACTACAGATGGATGACCACCATGTTGCATACCCAAACGCACCAAAGACCAAAGAATCAAATGAATTTTCCTTTGACGAAAATCCACTAAATCTGTAGACATCTCTTCTGAATCCCGCATAACAAATTCCGAAAAAAAAGAAATCACCCGCTGAGCACAATCTTCCTGTGACTCGGATAAAATATCCACTATAGCTTCTCTGATATGCCAGTTTATCTCCTGAGAAAAACTTTCCAGAAGATACTCCACAATAGGGTGAGAACATACAACGCTTTTAGCCTGATGATAAATCAACACTTTTTCTCTCAAAGACCATTCCAGTTCTGGTTCAACAGACAGTAAAGATATAGCATGTTTAAACTCCTCGTTTTCCGCACAAGTCGTGAATGCAAGTTCCAATATTTCATTTCTTTTATACACATCCAAATCCTGATTATTAACAACCCTTAAAACAGACACAATGACAGATGGTGTACAAATCTCTTTTTCCAAATGCTTTTCAAGAAAAAATATATGAAAATCCAAAGGCATATTTTCATCCATTGGAGGGCCAACCGCTAGATGGTCCACCACTGGGTTTTGCTCTTTCGCGGTGACATTATACATTATTCCAAAAAATACAAGAAATATCAGTATCATCAAAAAACAATGTACCAATATAATACCAATAACTGTCAATTTTTTTATTCAGATTATTGTTAAGATATAGTTATCTTATGAAAAGTTTTCAAGAAAACAAGCGGTTTTTTTTATAAAATCTTGCAAATATTTCTCAATAAGTATATTATTTTTTCAAGCTGTTCAAAGGAAATATTTTACAATAATGAATGAAGTAAATAAAAAAAACACCTTCCATGTGGATGAAGAATGTATAGCTTGTGATGCCTGTGTCCTGATAGCGGAAAAACATTTTAAAATAGACGAAGAAAAAGCTCTGGCCTATGTTTGCCGACAACCCCAAAACCAAGAAGAGTACAATCTTTGTCAGGAAGCTATGGAGACCTGCCCAGTGGAAGCCATTCATAACGACGGCCCACAAAACAACTAACTATTTATAAAAATTATGCCTTTTTTGATTTATAATAGTTTAAACCAAAAAAAAGAGGTGTTCACACCTCTGAATCCTCCCATCGTGAAAATGTACTGTTGTGGCCCCACTGTGTATGATCTCTTGCATATCGGTAATTTTCGCGGAGCAGTTGTCTTCAACTTGCTCCGACAATGGCTAGAACACAAAAACTACAAGGTTATTTATGCCTATAATTTCACGGATGTGGATGATAAAATTCTCAATCGAGCACAAAAAGAAAACAAAACAATGGAAGAAATAGCGAATACATACATACAGGAGTTTAAAAAAGATTTTCAATCCTTAAAATTAAAGAAACATGAATATAATCCTCAAGCTACAAAATTCATACCAGAAATGATTCAGCTGATTAAAACTCTTTTACAAAAAGAAAAAGCATACTTGGTGGATAAAGATATATTTTATTCCGTAAAAAATTTTTCCGACTATGGAAAACTCAGTAAACGGATGAAAAAAGAAAAAAAAAATCCTGATTCTTCAGAAAACTCAACACCAGGAGATGTTAATTCTGAAAATCAAGCTGTATGGCAAACCCGTGTGGAAGCGGATAAAAGAAAAAAAGATTTGAGAGATTTCGCACTATGGAAATCCTGCCCGGAAGAAGAACCAGGGTGGGATTCTCCTTGGGGCAGAGGACGACCTGGCTGGCACTTGGAATGCACGACCATGATTTTTTCCCTTTTGGGAAATAATATTGACATTCATGGGGGTGGATCTGATCTGCTCTTCCCTCATCATGAAAATGAGCTTGCACAGGCAGAAGGAGCAAAATCAGGGCCTTTCGTGAAATATTGGGTGCATAACAATATGTTTACCTTTGGTGGCGAAAAAATGGCTAAATCCACAGGCAATGTCAACATTATGCGAGCTTTCCTAGAAGAATATAATGGGGAAATTTTTAAATACCTCGTTTTGTCCGCACACTATCGCTCCATGACAGAGGTTTCAGAAAATAAAATTTTACAGTGCATTCAAGCCCTTTCAAGAGTTTACATTTTTTTGCAAACAGCTGAAATTTTATTCCAAAAATATTCAAATTTTTCCACAATCATCAAACAGATTACAGAGAATAAGCATTACACACAGTTTTTACAGGAAATTCAATCGGCTAGGAAAAATATAGAAATACATTTTGATGATGACTTAAACACCCCTTCAGCTCTCGCTGTTATGTTTACACTCATCCGCCAATTCAATGAAAAAAAAAATCACTCTAAATACACTCAACAGGAATTAGCTTTATACGCCAAACATATCAAGGAAATCATTACTGACTATGGAAAAATAATGAGCCTCTTTCAAGAACCACCAAATTTATTTTTAAAAGAAATGGATAACATTTTTTTGAAAAAGAATAATATCAATCGAAAGGAAATTAATAAATTGATAATGGAAAGAGAGCTGGCCCGTAAAAATAACAATTTTAAAAAAGCAGATGAAATAAGAAGTAAGCTTATAAAAATGAATATCGAAGTTAAAGACTCTCCTACAGGCACAACTTGGGAAACAAACAAAACCTATTTTCGTCTTTCGGAAAACAAAAAAAACTGATTTTTTTTAAAAAAGCAATAACAACAATATTCACTCCCCCACCTCAATATAATTCTGTTGAAGAAAGGTTTTATTTTATACCGATAGCGGATCTGATTTTTGGCATAAGAGTTTTTGCTTTTTCCCGGGCTTTTTCTGCACCTTCTTTTAAAATCGCATTGACTTTTTTTGGATCCGCCAGTAAGGATTCATACACTTTTCTTTTTTCCGAAAAACGCTCTTCCAGTAGCTGATAAAGAAGATTTTTTACCTCTCCCCAGCCGATTCCATTTTGATATTTATCAGCCAGTTCTTCCGTTTGCTCTTTCGAGGCAAAAGCTTTGTATAAGGAAAACAAAATAGAGCTTTCTGGATCTTTAGGTTCTTCAGGAGCGGAGGAATCTGTCTTGATCTTCATAATGATTTTTCGGAGGCTTTTTGAAGAACAAAAAAGAGGAATATGATTTCCTTTACTTTTGCTCATTTTTTCCCCATCCAAACCTGGCAGAAGTTTTGTTTTTATCAAAGTTTTTGGAAGTTTTAGCAAATCTGTTTTAAATATATGGTTAAACTTAAGAGCTATGTCTCTGGTTATTTCCAGATGTTGTGCCTGATCTTCACTCACTGGTACTTCATCTGCGGAAAAAAGCAAAATATCTGCCGACATCAATACCGGATAATTATAGATCCCCATATTGACACCGCTCTCCTGATTTTTCCTCCCTGCTTGGCGGTTTGCCTGCACTAAAGCTTTATAGGAATGTCCTCTGTTCATTAAACCTTTTGGAGTCACACAAGATAAAATCCAATTCAATTCAAATAATTCAGGAATATCAGATTGACGATATACCACTGTTTTTTCTGGATCCAAACCACAGGCCAGCCAAGCTGAAGACACCTGATGAATCATTTTACTTAAAACCTGATTATCATGAACAGTGGTCAAAGAATGATAATCCGCTACAAAGAGATAGCTTTCCACAGAAGCATTATTCGTTAACTCAAGAGACGGTTGAATAGCACCCACATAGTTTCCCAAATGAGGCGTTCCTGTAGGTTTGATTCCCGTCAATATAACTTTGGACATAGTATTTTCTAAAACCTCAAAAGTGCTATAAGTCAAGTGATTTTACTTTAGAGAGCAACAATCCTGAAAAACCTAGTCGCCGAATAAAGTTAAAAGCTACAGGAAGAATTCATACGATGAACAGAAAAACCCTCGTTTCTTAACATATCCAGTATATTGAACTCCCATATAAAATGTCCGACTCCACCAGCCAGAAAAACATGATTATATTTTTGACGAGATTCTTTCAGCTTATCCAACCATATTAAATTGCGTTCTTTCAATATAATCTCTTGTTCGTCAAGAGATAGTCCACTTATAACTGATATATCACCAGTTTTATACTGATTAAACGAAACCATTTGATCGGCAACACATTTTTCAAAGTTCAAGATCTGCTTATCCACAACCTGATTATCCACTTCCCCCCCAAGTGCTGACACAGTTATTGACACAAACATCTGGTCTATACGCTCAGTATCAATACCAGCATCCAAATACTCTATAGGCATACCTTTTGATTGCGCCATCGCCTTAAGTTGCAAATCCAAAGAGACCCCTTCCCCGCCAGCCCGAAAAACAGCTGACTGGTCGCATAAGAACAGTACTGTAAAGAAATAACCCGAATAATTTAAATTTTCAGGAATATCCCTGCTTCTTAAAAAAATTTTACTCTCTTCACTAAGTGATTTAAATTCACGACCATTCTCCTTAGACAACATTGCTTTAGTGAAATCTATCCTCTCTTGATTCTCTTGCCCATTTGTATCTCGCCCATTTGTATCTCGCCCATTTGCCTGCTTGTCCGGCGGATTATCATCATCACCTAGGTTTTTGGATTCACGATACGCTATCCAAGAGAAATTATTACTTCCTTTGGTAGTATTACTTTGGTCGTTTAGTTCAAGATATGTTGCCTTGGAGAAATCATTACCCCACTGGCTGGCATTACCTTTATTATTTGGCTCAAGGTACACTTCAGTAAAGAAATAATCACTTTCTTCCAAGTAAGATTTTATCTTTTTTGAGCACGATAAATGTTCAACAGTAACTCCTTCATGTATTGTTCCCAGCAAATAAGAGGTTTTTTTATTTTTTTCCACTTTCCAAAAATAAGGTGCATAAGATTTATCACCCGTTTCCGCTAGGTTTGAATCTGAACATCCGGCGGAAAATAAAAATATTATCAAAAATAACAAAATTTTGGGGGTCAAGAACATATCCTTTGTTTTCTTTAAAAGATTTGATTGTATAAACTCATTTTCATTAAATCAATCTCATTTTTAATATATTGTAAAATTTTCCATGTCATTACACCTTGCTTGGTGCAGAAGTCGCAGATAAACAAAGCTATACAGCTTTAAAGAAAAAAAAGATTCCTATAGTTATTCCAGGTTTTTTGAGACAACTCCAAAAGCGACACTTTATGTAAGTCCGCCACTACCTCTGCTGTATGTGTCAACCAAGCCGGTTTGTTTTGTTTTCCTCTGTGTGGAACAGGACTTAAATAAGGCGCGTCTGTTTCCAAATGCAGGCGATCCAGAGGAATCCTTTGGCAAACTTCCCTCAGATCCTGTGCTTTTTTAAAAGTAACAATACCACTAAAGGAAATATTAAAACCCAAGTCCAAAGCTGTTCGTGCCAATTCCCAGGAACCTGAAAAACAATGCAGTAGCCCTCTCACAGAACCGCTAAATGTTTTTAACATAGAAATAGTGTCTTCTTCAGCAGATCGGGTATGAATTTCCACAGGCAGGTTTTTTTCTTGGGCTAAAACCATTTGCCTGTAAAAGACCTCTTTTTGTTTTTCTCTGTCTGAATATTCATAATAATAGTCCAAACCTATTTCCCCACAGGCAATAATATCCTCTGCTGACAGTTTTTCCTTTAAGACCTCTTCCACAGAATCATTATACAGTTTAGCAGAATGAGGGTGCATGCCCAAAGCTCCCTTCACCTGTTGAAAAGTTTTAGAAAATTCCAACACCTTCCCCCAATCTTCCGGTTCCGTGCCAATAGTAATTATATTTTTTACGCCCGCTAAATCGGCTTCCTGCACCGCTGATTCCGCTGGAATATCCAACATATTCAAATGCGTATGCACATCCGTCCAGTTTTGTTTTTTAGTGATTTCCTGAAGTTCAGAGTCCAGCATTATAAAGTACCTCATTCTCCAAAATTAAAAAAATCATTTGCTGAAATTAGTAAATTGTCAAAAACTAAAGCCGGATCCACATACTTTTTCAAATCCCACTCCATCTGGATGGTTTTTTGAAAAAACAAAATTAAATTCTCAGGGGAAATCACCTGCAATGTCTTTAACAGCTCTCTTTGATCCTGATGAATAACCTCATTTTCAAAGTTAAATTTCATCATAAAGGCGTCCCTCAATATTTGTTGCCAACAAAGACATACAAACAATGCTTGATCCCTTTGTCTAATCAAATCTGCCAATTCTCCCAAAGAACAAAGCCCCTCCCTCCGTAGAGTTTTTCCCAATAATTTAAAAGCCTGAACTCTTAGCTCTCTGTTTGCCATCCATTTTTCAAAATTATCCAAACTGCCCTGAACAGCCTTTATCATCCATTGATTTTCTGAATCAAAAAAGGACATGTCGGTCTGAGTCTCCTTTAAAATTTTATGCAAATCTTCTGGCTGAAGAGGTAGAAAACGCAATACTTGCAAACGAGACCGAACAGTTACAGGCAAAGAGGACATAAGAGAAGAAATCAAAATAAAATATACATTTGGAGGAGGCTCTTCCAAAATTTTTAAAAGACTGTTGGCAGACTGAAGGTTCATTTGATGGGCACAATCAATAATAATCACCCGGGCTGGTGCAAAACTTTGCAAAGACAAATATTTCCATATCTGTCGCACAGAATCCACTTTTATATGTAAACCCTCTGGCTGAATAAATAATATATGCTGACTTTTGCCTTTCTCCAAAGCCATACAGGAAAAACATTCCCCGCAAGCTGTGTGTTCCACCTGCGACTGTCTTTCGCAAATCAATGTCTGCGCCAAAGCAAAAGCTGTCTTTTTTTTGCCGACACCAGAAGGTCCTGAAAAGAGCATGGCATGGGGCAAATGCTTGTTCTTTATAGCAAAAAAAAGCTTTTTTCGTGGAATGTTGTGACCATAAATATTTTTCAGGAACTGAGCCATTTTCGTTTTTTTAACTCCGATAATGTTAATTCAGTCAATTCTTCAGGAGAAAGAAGAGCATTTAAAATAATCCAGCGATCCTTATCCATCTCGGCTAATTTAAGATAGTATTCCCTTACCCTTTGGTGAAAATGCCTGTCCTGTATTTCAAAACGATCGGCAGAATGCCCTTTAACATGACTTCTTCTTTCTTTTTCCGCCACGGGCATATCCAATAATACCCATAGATCTGGAGTTAAATCATCAGCGACAGTAAATTTATTAATCCATTCCACCTTTTCCGCCGGCAGTCCCCTACCAGCTCCCTGAAAAGCGGAAGTGCTGGGCCAGAAGCGATCACAAATCACCCATTTCCCTGCTGACAACTCCGGCGCGATAACTTTTTCAATATGATCTCTGCGACTGGCGGAAATAAGCAAAATCTCCGTCTCAGGAGAGATAGACTCACTATATGGGTTTAAAACCACTTCCCTGATTTGCTCCCCTAAAGAAGTGCCACCGGGTTCGCGGGTTAATTTAAAATCCACATCTTTTTTCTGTAGCTCCTTGGATAAAGATTTAATCAAGGTGCTTTTTCCAGAATGATCCAAACCTTCAAAAACAATAAATGCCATTTTCCCTCTTTTCCATGCACTGCTCTTTGTGCTATTTTTGGCTTCTTACAGTTTTTCTTTTATTCCAAATTTACTCTTCTTACAAATATTTCTTAGCATTGGAGAATAGATCGACTCTGAAACAGCCTTTTTTTCCTAAAATTGAAAGTTCTCAAAATAATCGGGTGGATAATTTATAACGATATGTGTTAAGATGGTGGCCTAGGTACTCACCCGCGAAAAAGTGCTCATTAGGTGAAAGCGGGAATTGGCTTTAACTGTCTTTGTTCTCTTTGGCATTGTCTTAATGCTTTATCTTCAAAAGTGAATTATCTTTGTAATGGCTATGTTAATCATATTTTTTGCACTTCCATTTTGTAAATAACTTGAACAGTCCGCTTTTATGTCTACCGCAACATTGATGAAGTCCTCGTTCATGTGGAAAGTTGTATGGGCAACAAGAACCTTGCCTAACATATTCTGCTCGACAACACCTTCCACGGAAAGGGATCATGTTATAGTATTGGCAACTATGACAAGTGCCATTATATAAAACTAGGCCTTCAGCACATTGGTTACATTGGTTGTTATACCAATAGTGGCCCTGTGGGCATCTGATACATCGCCATTTATTCCAATGTTGGCCCTGTGGGCATAAGTGACACGCGTTATTGTACTCATATTGGTTACGGGGGCATCTGTTACATCGCCCGTAATAGTAGTAATAGCCTATGGGGCATCTGTTACATCTCAAGTAATAGTAATGTTGGCCCTGTGGGCATCTGTTACATCTGTTGTTATAGTAATGTTGGCTAGGGGGGCATCGGCGACATATTCTGTCATAGTAGTACTGTTGGCCTTGGGGGCATCGGTTACATCTCCCTTCGTACTCATATTGTTGGCCTATGGGGCATCTGTTACATCTGTTGTTATAGTAATGTTGTCCATAGGGGCATCGGTGACATTTTAAGGTCCAAGAATAGTAATGTGGTTTGTGACTGGGGCATCGGTTACATCTGCTGTTATAGTAATGTTGGCCACGGGGGCATTGGTGACATCCACCTGCGTACTCATGTTGGCCTTGGGGGCATCGGTGACATCTGCTATTATAGTAATGTCGACCACGGCGACATCTGTTACATCGCCCGTTATAGTACCTACTACTGGAGCAAGAGTGACATCCTCCGTTATGGTGATATTGCCCCCTGGGACAGTCAGAGCAACCATGAATTGGCCCTCCATACCCTATGTAATGCTGATTTGGTGCGCATGTGTGACAACCAAAAACCAATTCCCCAGATACCATTTTCTCATAAGCCCGCCAGTAATAAAGATCATCCCTGCGGGGAGGATTAGACCCGAAACATACACACTGGTTTCCACCATCAGCTGATTGGTAAGGGCATGTCTTAACACATTTAACAATCTCAACACCATTTTCTTCCGATAATATGCTTTTTGGCTTATATGGAGGACATTCACACTGATTACTGGTGAAATTCCATATTTTTCCACCTTCGCAGTCACAGCTTCTTTCATTGTTATTCCAGGTTGTGTTTTCCGGGCATTGGATACATCGTCCGTTTCTGTAATATGGCTCAGATTGGTTTGGGCATTCACAGAGTTCTGTTTCTCGATTAAATCTGCTTTCTCCGGCACATAGAAACTGACACTCAACTTCTCCATTTTGTTTCATTACAGGATATTTTCCGTCAGGGCACTCTGTGGCTAATTGTACAGTGTCTATTTGCACAGTGTTTTCATCTTGAATTATTGAAAGTCCGACAACCCCCATAAGGTTGTTATTTTCTGTATTTGTTTTTTGAATATTATCAGGTTGAAAAATTATGGAAGGGAGAGGAACACAATCAGTAGACTTTGTGCCTGTACGGACTTGATCAGGAGCACAATCTTGTTGACTTGTTTGATTATCCTCTTTGCCTAAAATACTACACTTATCAACATAGCAATTTTCTACATTGTTTTTGTCATTATCACAGTCATCAGCAGTCTTGCATGTATAGGTTATTTCACAGGAAAGATAATAACATCCGCTTAAGTCTTTATTACCTGGTTCATTTTTACATTCCTCTTCTCCTATTGTCTCTTTATCTTCCAAAGCAGGTTTACTGTATCGTAAATAAAATATTTTCTTTCTTTCCACTATGTTTTGGTTTTCTGGGTCAGGAGATATTTTATCTTTGATATCCATATTCACAACATTTATAAAATCCTCATTCTTAAAAGCTCCAGTCGACAGAATTGGCGGGCTGTTTGTGTCCTCCAGCTTAATTTTTAGGTTTGTAATACCTTCCGGCCCGGTGGTTTCTGTTAAATAGTATGTGCAAACATTTTTATCTTTTGATAGAATCCTTTTAACTGTTTCTTTTAAAATCTCTTCTGAAAATTCTGTGTTTTGAACATCTATTGTATTCAGTGCGACTGAATTTAATTTTAAAGAACCTATGATAATTGTAAGACTACCAAGGGCAAAAGTTAGTGTACCTATAAAATAAAATCCAGAATTATTTTTCATACTTACCTTTAAAAGTAAAAGGTGGATTGCTTCATGGTGTGGGATTATCTACACAATTACCTTGTTCATCCTGGCTTTTACCGGCAGGGCAATCACATATTTCTTTATCAGAATCGTTAGGATCTTCTTTTGGTATTTGACCACCATGACAGATTTTTATACATTCCATATTGCCATTCTTTAATACTCTATGATTTCCTTCCCCACATGCGATTTCTTGACAATCAAATTCATATTCTATAACATTACTTTTTGTCGCTTTTATCTTTGTACCAACTGCAAAATAACCTGTACTGCATTTTTTGGTTTGTAAACATTCAGGTATTTTTGATCCATCTGTTTTTGTTTTTATTCCCATTAAAACTTGATTCTCAGGACAACCAACGCAATCAACATCGTCATCACCTGTAAAGGACACTAAGACTTTACCTGTTGGGCATGGTTTATTTCGTATGTCATCCGTAATACCACAATTTATAGTCTTACAACTTTCTAATTGACAAGTAGTTATATCATCTGTACAGTTATTATTGTAATGTATATCCATTTCACAGGAAAGGTGGTAACATCCTATTAAATTTGTTTTTGTACATTCCTTGTTATTCCTTGTTTTTTGATCTCCCAAAGTTTGAGCCTTATCAGTATATTTATAATATAAATAAAATGTCTGTGTATCTGTTAGTCTCATATCCACAACCTCGATATATTTTCCAAACTTTGTTTTGTTTTTATTACTATCTGGATCAAATTTAAAAAGCTCCTTACCAGTTTTGTATTGTAGTATTTTAACCCTCGAACTGTCGTCACTAATAGAGGAAAGGTTTGTGAAGGCGACCGTACCTGGACAATTATTACTTAAGATTTTATAGACACTTTCTTTTAATTCCATTTTTGGTTTCTTTGACTCTTCTATTATTTGAGTAGTCTTAAGGGCTTGTTGTGAGGTTTTTAAAAGACCAGAAACAGCAATACCAGCAATCGTGATCATAACTAAAAGCTCGACAAGGCTTGTTCCTTTATTGTTTATTTTCATGGTTATTTCCAACAATCATTATCTTGTTTAAAACCTTTATCCTTAAGTGTGGTTCTTGGCCTTTTTCCTTGGGAGTTTAGAGGTTTATTTTGATCTGCCCAACCTGGGCTTTTTTTACAAGTTAATCTATTTAAGGTTAAATAAGCACTTTCTGAGGTCATTGTTCCGCACCATATTTGAGAGGGGTACTTATTAGAATAAGAGACACGGGATAACACCTGAAGGTACTTTCCTGAAACTTTTTTCGTAATAGATAAACAAGTAGACTCGTTGGCATCTTCTGTATGTGTCTGGCATTCGGCACCTGCTGGGCAGGTAAAATTAAGCTTTTCTTTTAAATCATCTTTTAGAGGTTTTTGTGGTGTGCCTTCCGCTTTACAAGGGGTGGCTGTATTTGCTTGATCAGGTATCCCAGTATTAGAATCCAATAGTGTAATTTTCCAACCTCCACTTATAGTAATACAGTTTTTTACAGCACTGGCAAAAAGCTCAGCGTGGAGCTTAAGGTCATTTTTATTGGTTCTGAGTGTTTGGTCTTGATAGGAAACATAAGCGATACCGCTTATTATAGAAAGAATGCCTATTGTTAGCAGAATCTCAACAAGCGTATAGCCTGCTGTTCTGTTCATAGTGGGCCTGAAAACAAAGTGGACGCCTGCAACATGCAATGCAGATTGCGATACGGATTCAGCAGGGAAGAAAATCTGATTTAATCTGAGTAATCGCGTAAGATATTTGAATAATCCTGCTATTTTTGCAAAAGCCAAAAACTGCTTAAAACCTGAGAATATCTGGATCAGCCTATAACGCAGTGCATGAGGGGGGGGGGTAGAGAGGGTTTTTCTTTGGATTTCTTTCACATTTACTTCCTTATTAAAATTTATGATCTTTAAAGTTAATCGGCCTTTATCGTAAAAAACTTTAATTTTTTTTTAATATTCTAATACTCTGTAAAAGTAGATTAGTAGCCTGTAAAAAAGTATGTTATTTTGACTTGATTCCCGCCTGCAAGCCAACAACTTGGCTTTCAGTTTCCTTGGGAAGTTATATGAAAAAAGGGTGTGATAATTGAAACACTAAGGGTTTTTCACGGGAGAATAATTATTTTAATCACTTACATATTTTAAACCCTCTCAAAGTGCGAACTCAGGATAAAAAAATTAGTTGTGTAAAAATTACATTTTTAATTTTAAACTTGGATTTTTTTAGTATTTCGTATAAAACTCGTTACTATAAATTTTTTAATTAAGGAGGTATTTAGTGAGATTGATAATTACTTTACTACTTTTAAGCTTTGGTGCTTTGAGCTATGGCCAGAATGAGGCTGAGACTACCTGTAATATTGATAATTATAAAGACTATATCTATACGCCTGGAGTGCATAATTGTCATTTGAGAATGGCGAATTTAACCTGGGAGGATTTGCTTCAGGCGAATTTACGAGGGGCGGATTTGTTTCATGCGTATTTGCGAGCGGCGAATTTTACCGGGGCGGATCTGAGAGAGGCAAGTTTTATCGTTGCGGATTTGTTTCAGGCGAATTTTACCGGGGCGGATCTGAGAGGCGCGAAGTTGAAATGGGCGAATTTATATATGGCTGATTTAGAGAAGGCGAATTTGAGAGGGGCAAATTTGTACAATGCGAATTTGTATAAGGCGTATTTGCGAGAGGCGAATTTTCGTGATACGGATTTACGAGGAGCAAATTTAGGCATGGCAAATTTAAGTATGGCTGATTTTGTTAAAGCGGATTTGAGAGGGGCAAATTTGACCTATGCTGATTTGACCAAGGTGAATATGACCGATGCGAAAGTTGATCCTATCATAGCAACTTATTTAACCTCACAAGGTATAAGTGGGTTTGTTGTTGTTGAATTTGATTCCACCGATTTTGTACCCTTTTAGTCAGGAGCAGGAGGGATTGGTTTTCTACTGAGTTTCCCTATATGTTACCTCTTTTTTTGTTGCGAACAACCTGTATATCTCAGACGGGCTTTTTCGTTTTAAGAAATATTGGTCACCCTCTTTTTTTGATAAGAAAAACTGGCTTTCCAGTGGCGAAAAGCTTTGTTATTTCAAGTGCTTAGAGCGAAAAAAAAGCCGAAATCCCAAAAAAAATGGTCACACAACCCGGCGATAGACATTGCCCCCTCCTCAATTTGCTATTATTTGATTTTTTTATATTTTTCAGGGGGAAATAATTGCAAGGTTTTATAATAAAATCTTTTTTTCACTTTATCTCCTAGATTTTACCAAATTTAATACTTGAAAATAACCAGATTTTAAGGCATTTTTCCTCTTTACAACAGATATGGAAAAAGAATCTATTTTATCAGATAATCTTTGCCATATATATATACATTCAACTTTACAACAGATATGGAAAAAGAATCTATTTTGCCTGAGAACAATAAATTAATTACGATAGATGGGCCAGCCGCTTCCGGGAAGAGTTCGCTCAGTCGCTGTCTATCTGAAAAATTGGCATGGAAATGGCTTTCCACTGGGATATTTTATCGCGGGATAGCCTATCTGGCACTTTTCAGAAAAATTACAGAAGAGCGGGAAATAGCCAACCTGATTGAGAAAGAGGACTGGGATGTTCATCTTGACGAAAAACAAACCCGTTTTATTTATAAGGAAAAGGATATAACATCTGAAGTATATACAGAGGATGTGGATTCTCTGGCTTCCAAATTGGCGGGATACCCGTTGGTCAGAAAGGAACTTTTACCTCATCAGCGGGATTGCTTTCAAAAAAATCCGCGAGGCTTGGTGGCGGAGGGAAGAGACTGTGGAACTGTGGTATTTCCTTTCGCAGGCTTGAAAATTTATTTGACGGCAAAGGATGATATTCGCGCCAAAAGACGCGCCAGTCAAAGAGGTTCACTGCCTGTGGATGATGTGATTGCTTTGCAAAAACAAAGAGATGACCGAGATATTAGTAGAACTAACAGCCCTCTTCGTCAGCCGGAAGGTGCATTCATCATTGATACAGGTTCTTGTAGTTTTAAAGAAACAGTGGAAAAAGCATATAAAAAATCCAGTGAAATTTTTTCAATCAGCCCTAAAAAACTATTTTATTAGTGGCCCGTGAAAAAGTATGGCAAATCTCCTTAAAACCCAGCAAGATTCCCGTTTTCAAGGGGCTGAAAAGCCAACAACTTGGCTTTTTAGTTTTATAAAAAACCTTTTTCAAGTCCCATTACCTAGACTTGTAAAAAAATCCCTTGAATCCTTATTTTTTTTTGTATATCGTAAAATTTCCTTTGACAGAAATTAAATAGAAAAATAAAGGACAAGATACTTGACAGAAGTTTTACTGCTCTGACAAGTCCAGTTATTCAAAAGAATGAAAATTATCAAAAGAAAGTATTGTTAAAACAGCTATTCCTTAGTAAGTATGACAAAAAACAAACTATGAGCACTTTAAATTGAAGTGGAAATATGGCTAGAAAGGTTATTACTCAGATTATGAATAAAGATAAAGATATAAATAAAACAAAATCACAAACTCAGAGAGAAAAAGCTCTGTATCTTTTGGAATTAGCGGATAAAGATAATTTGGATATATCTGTATCAGAAATACAGGATAATCAGAATACTGAATCTTTCAGCAAATTGTACGAAGAATCTTTAAAACAATCACATTTTAAAGTGGGTGATGTCGTTAAGGGACATGTCTTATCTGTAGAGGATGATCGTGTTTTAGTGGATATCAATTATAAAAGCGAGGGGTTTATTCCCAAATCTGAGTTTCGTCTGGTGGCAGGGCAGGGCAATATTGAAGTTGGCCAAGAAGTGGATGTGTATATTGATCGTATGGAAAATGAAGACGGTATGATGGTGCTTTCCAAAGATCGGGCAGATATTATTCGAATATGGAAGGATATTTCCAAAGTGGTTGAAAATGAAGAGGTTATTGATGGGACTGTTATTGCCAAAGTAAAAGGGGGATTAAGTGTGGATATAGGTGTAAAAGCTTTTTTACCGGGTTCACAAATTGATCTTCGTCCGGTTAAGGATTTAGACGATTATATTGGCAAAAAGTTTCAATTTAAGGTTATTAAATTTAACCAAAAGCGTGGAAACATTGTATTATCCCGCAGAGTATTACTCAGTCAAGAGAGGAAACATTTACGCTCCCGTATCTTATCTGAAATCAAAGAAGGAGCTGTTATCAAAGGAATAGTGAAGAATATCACAGACTATGGGGTCTTTTTGGATTTAGGTGGCTTAGACGGATTACTGCATATTACGGACATGAGTTGGAATCGCATAAAACACCCTTCAGAACTGGTGTCCATTGGTGAGGAAGTAAATGTAAAGGTGTTAAAGTTTGATCAAGAGAAAAACAGAGTAAGTTTGGGCTTAAAGCAATTAAAAGAAGATCCTTGGGCAGTTGTCAGTAGAGATATTAAAATTGGAGATGTGTTAACAGCTCATGTAGTGAGTTTGACCGAATACGGAGCTTTTATGAGACTTAAAGAAGGTGTGGAAGGTTTGGTCCATGTGAGTGAAATGAGCTGGGGAAAGAAAATCAAACGCCCTTCCCAATTACTTAAAGTGGCTGAGGAAGTGAATGTAAAAGTTTTGGGTGTGGATCAAAAAAACCATCGAATCAGTTTAGGAATAAAACAACTGCAAAAAAACCCTTGGCTGGGTTTAAAAGAAAAATATTCATCAGGAATGCGAGTAAAAGTAACAGTGAAGTCCCTTATTGATTCAGGATTATTTGTGGAATTGGAAGAAGGGTCAGAAGTGGATGGGTTTATCCATGCCTCTGATTTATCATGGACAGAGCGTGTTTTCCCAAAAGCCATTTATAAAGAGGGAGACATTGTGGAAGCTATAGTGAAAGATATAAATATTGATGAAGAAAAATTCAGTTTGAGCGTTAAACATTTACAAGGTGATCCGTGGACAAAGGTGGAGTCTAAATATCCTCCTGGTTCTCGTCATGAAGTAAAAGTAAAAAAGCTTATGGATTTTGGTGTTTTTGTGGAATTAGAACCTGGAGTGGAGGGTTTGATTCATATCAGTGAATTAAGCACAAAGCGTTTGGATAACCCAGAACAAGTGGTAAAATTGGGAGGGATTTTAAAAGTGGAAGTCCTGAATATAGATTTGGAAGCCAGAAAAATTGGATTAAGTGTTAAACAAGTGCAATTAAGAGGAGAACAATCGGACTCCACCTCTGATGGATCCACAGCGAAAAAGGAAGAATCCGATCCCTCTGCAAAAGTGGATTCAACAAAAAAGAAAAAAACAGAAAGTTTTTTTGGACGTGCACTGAAAGCTTCTTTGGGAGTGAAGCCAGCTGAACAAAACAAACAAGATGAACAAAACGGAAAAACAGAACCAGTCACTGAACAACAAACCTCTGAACAGACCGAACAAAACACTAAACCAGTCGCTGAACAACAAACCAAACAGGGCGCAGAACAAAACAAACAAGATGAACAAAATGGAAAAACAGAACAAACTAATGAACAAACCTCTGAACAGACCGAACAAAACACTAAACCAGTCGCTGAACAAAACAAACAGGGCGCAGAACAAAACAAACAGGATGAACAAAACGGAAAAACAGAACAAACTACTGAACCAACCTCTGAACAAGCCACAGGACAAACTGAAAAGGCCAGTTCGAAAAAGTAAATTTTTCGATGATTAAGCTATAAAATAGGGAGTTATTTATGCAAAAAAAGAAAACGAGTCTTTTTGTGAAAGTCATTATTATAATAATCATTTTTTGTGTTTTTACAGGAATAGTTAATATTTTCAAATTGGACAACACCGCTCAAACAGCCACTCAAAAATCTATTTTGGCTTTGGATTTAAAAGGCATTTTAGTTGATAAGCATAAATTTCTCAAAGACTTAAGAAAATACTCACAAGATGATAAAATAAAAGGTATCTTAATTCGATTGGATTCTCCAGGTGGATCTGTAGCCACTAGTCAGGAAATTTACCAAGAATTTAAAAGAATACATACCGTTCTCAAAAAGCCAATAGTGGTTTCTGTAGGAGCCATGATGACCAGTGGTGCTTTATATGTAGCGGCAGGAGCATCAAATATACTGGTTAATTCAGGAACTTTAGCAGGGTCTATAGGGGTGATTTTTCCTCTGATGAATCTGGAACGATTATACGACTGGGCAAAAGTGGAACCTTATTCCATTAAAACTGGTGAATTTAAAGACTCGGGCACAAAGTTTCGTCCCATGACCTCAAAAGAAAGAGTCTTATTTCAGGATCTGGCAAATGAACTGTTGGATCAATTTAAATCTGCTATTATGGAAGGACGAAAGATAAGCGAAGAGGACTTGGAGCTTTATACAGACGCGCGGATTTTCACAGGTGATGTGGCTGTATCGGTTGGTTTTGCGGACTCAATAGGAACTTATTCTGATGCTATTGAACTAATAGGAACTTTATCTGGTTTGGGGAAAAAACCAAAACTTTTTACACCTCAACCCAGTTATTTTGATATGTTAAATCGGCTAGGACTTGGAAACTCTTTAAGAGAAAAAATGCAAATGTCGGTTTTTTTGAAAGAGAAGACATCTTTCTTGTCTCTTTTAGGTTTTTATTCCGGCTTCCAGCCTTTATATATTTTTCCACCGGCTATTGGAATGTAGTTTGTTTATGTATCACTCTTCTTCTCAAATAATGATTCCCAGAACCACCCCTTGTGTAAAAGTGTTAATTATTGCAAATTTAGTCTGTTGGTTCTTACTGGTTTCCATTATTCAAAGATTTTTTATGAAAACAGATATGATATACCATCTGTTGGGTTTTGTGCCTTCCGCAATCAGTAAATCTTTTTTTATTTGGCAATTTTTTACTTATATGTTTATCCACAGTGCAGGATTGTTTCATATTTTATTTAATATGATGGTGTTATGGATGTTTGGTTCTGAACTAGAACAATTATGGGGAAAAAGATTTTTCTTTATTTACTATTTGGTTTGTGGTGTAGGTTCCGCTTTTGTTTATTTTTTGGGAGTGGCATTGTATTCTGTTTTTAGCAGTTCCAGCTCTGTAATGAGCACTCCGGTTGTAGGGGCCTCTGGAGCGGTTTTTGGACTGTTATTGGCTTATGGGTGGATTTTTGGTGATCGCCTGATTCTCTTTATGTTTATTTTTCCTATGAAAGCTAGGACTTTTACGATTTTAATTGCCTGCGTGGAATTAATGACCATGTTGAATGCAGGTTTTGGTTCTCCTGTGGCTAATCTGGCGCATTTAGGGGGTTTGTTATCTGGTTTTCTCTTCCTTAAACTAAGAGCTGTTTCACAAAGATCCAACAACACAGAAAATCCCTTTAAATTTCGCCGAAAGTTTTGGAAAAAACAAATAAAAATACTGAATAATGATGATGAAATGAAGGAAGATAATTTATCTGGCCCAAAATATTGGAATTGATTTTTTTCTCCCAACTTCAGTCTAAATTTTCCTTGAATGAAAAAGCCTTTGCATAATACTGAATTTGACGAAGCATACTGTACAATCCTCCCACTCTGGTAGGGGTGAGGTGATTTTTTAAATCCAAATCCTCAAAAAAAGAAGGTACAGGATAGGCTATTATTTCTGTTGGAGACAATTCAGAATAATAATCAAGTAGTAAAGATACCAAACCTTTCGTAATAAGAGCGTCACTATCCGCGCGAAACACCACTCGACCCGCTTCATCCTGAAAAGCATATAACCACACCTGTGACTGACAACCTTTCACCAGCCACTCTTCTGTTTTATACTTTCCCTCCAGCGGGGGTTTGCTTTTTCCAATATAAATAATATGCTTATAACGTTCTTCCCAAGAAGAAAACCGGGAAAAACTTTCAGTAATTTCTTTTGCTCTTTTTTTTATTTTATCCATTAACAACCAGACCTTTTCTTTTTTTATTTAATTTGTTACACTCATGTTCAAAATTTATATTTTCCTCACATTTTATTTATACAGGAAAACAAACAATAAAAATATAAAGAAACAAAGAGACAAATGAAATTAATGGATTTTTTATTCGGGAAAAAACCCAATATTTTTAATAAAACTGGTAAAGTGGAACATCAGCTTAAAGAAAATGCTTGGTCAGAGTGGAAAAACCGCTATATACAGGGAAAAGAATACAACTGGAAAAAACACAGTGGAATGAGATATGTAGAAGATAAAAAATCAGCTAAAAAGTGACCTTGAAGAATTATAAAATGAGAAGATCTTAAAATATTTTATATTTGCACAGTCATGGCAAAAAAAACCGCTTAGTTTATAAAATCCAGCCTAAAAACCACCAACCAAATATTGATTTTTCGGGTTTATTGAATGAACACGCACAAGTAATTCTCCTGAATTATTTATTTCTGCGTATTCCACGCTGGCTTTTTCCGACAAAAGTACTGTCCAATAATCCCGACTAATACCAACATGATTTTTATGTTTTAAAGGCAAAAGAGCTTTTACTGTTCCAATTTGCTTTTTTCTTTCCTTATTTAAGCGATCCTCACTTAAGCGTCTCAGAAAACCTGCCCGTTTCACAATCAAAGAGCGAGGCCAAGAGGCATAAGCTTTTTCCGCATAAGTGTAACGGCGTGGACTATAGGGAAATACATGTATTTTTGTCCAGGGCCAATTCTTTAAACGGGAATAAGTTTCTTCAAACTGCTCCTGCGTCTCTCCGGCAAAACCTGCAATGAGATCCATACCCACAAAAGCATTTGGAATTTTTTTATGAATCTTCAAAAGGGCATTTCCCACTTCTTCTGCTGTGTATTTTCTTTTCATTCTTTTTAACACCTCAGAATGAGCACTTTGAACACTTAAATGAAAATGAGGGCACATTCTGGAGTCTGTAAAAATATCCAATAACTCATCATTTAATTCCGGCGGTTCCAAGCTGGAAAGCCGTATCCGGGGCATATTGGTTTCCCGCAATAAAGTATGAACCAACTCCGCCAAGCCTTTTTTGTCATCATCAGGAAATTGATAATCTCCGATATGCACTCCCGTTAATACAACTTCCCGCACACCCTGTTCATAATGCTTTTTAACAGAACGAATCAGGTCTTGAGGCGCAAGGCTTCGGCTTTTTCCCCTTGCAAAGGGAATAATACAAAAAGTGCAAAAGCTGTTGCAACCATCCTGAATTTTTAAAAACAACCGGGTGTGTCCATTCTCCACTCCTCCATCTTTTCCTAAATCATTTTTCTTGAAAATAGAGGACTTGAAAACTTTCTGCCCCGGAGGGTACTTCTTATACTCCGGCAATAAATGACTGTCACCAAGTGAAGAAGAATCACCTTCTTGGGAATTGACTTCGCCAACAGAATTATCTGCCTGAATACCACCTTCACCAAAAACACTTACGATTATATTTGCCAGCTCTGACTTATGAGAATTGGCTACTATCAGATCCACCTCTTTCAAACTGGAAAATTTTTCTGTCTCCACCTGTGCAGAGCAACCTGTAACCACTATACGATCCTGCGGATGCTTTTTCCGATAACTTCGTATGTAACTTTGAGCTGACTTAACTGCTGATTCCGTTACAGCACAGGTATTCACAATGTGCACACCACCAAATGACGAAGAAGAGTTATGATCTTGCCCATGCAAACCAGCATGGTTTAGATTTTTTTGTATTAAAGCACTATCGTAAGTATTCACTTTACAACCAAAAGTTTTTATCGAATATTTTTTATGCATCACAGATTTTTTCTGTAGCACTTCACTTTGTGGCATTCCACTGTCGTCTTTTGTTCGTACTGAATGATAGTTTTTCATTATTACGCTACACAATACTGCCTCCTCCAATTAGCTGATTTCCTCTGTACAAAACAGCCGCCTGGCCAGGAGTAATCGCTTTTTGAAGTTCCTCAAATTCCAATAAAATATTGCCTGAATCCTCTTTATAAACACGCGTCCAGCAGGCTTCGTGATGAAAACGAATTTTTACACGCAAACGTTCCCCATCACTAACTTCATCCAACCAATGCAAATCTGCCAGCTCCGCCTTGGCACTATAGAGATAAGACTCTTCACCCAGCCATAAAGTATTGTTTTCCGTATCCACTTTAATCACATACAGGGGATACTGGGAAGAAACCCCTAAACCTTTTCTTTGACCATAAGTGAATTTATAAAGCCCTTGGTGCGAACCCAAAACTTCACCGGAAGGATAAAGTTTTATTGGCCCTTTGCTGACTTTATTTCTTTCACTGAGATGTTTTTGAATAAAACTTGCATACCCCCCTGAACCTACAAAACAAATTCCTGTGGAATCTTTTTTGCGAAATACATTCAAGCCTTTTTTTTCAGCAATTTTCCTAACCTCTTGCTTGTTCATACCCCCGACCGGAAACAAAAGACGAGGAATAAGAGCTGGGGAAATAGTAAATAGAAAATAAGTTTGATCTTTCCAATCATCTGCACTTTTACAAATATAATATTTCCCTTCCTTGGTTTTTTCCACACAAGCATAATGGCCAGTGGCCAAATAATCACACTCCAACTCTTCCATTTTTTTCGCTAAGTGATCAAACTTCAAATAAGTGTTGCAATCCACACAGGGAATGGGAGTTTTTCCTTGTAAATATGAATCCACAAACTTATCTATAACCTTTGTTTTAAAATGCGCTGTGCAATTCAACATATAAAAAGGTATTTTCAGTTTTTGACAAACTGCGCGTGCGTCTTCCACATCCACACTGGAACAGCAAGAACCGTAACCCTCCTGCATATCACACTCTGAGCGGGAATAATCCCATACCTGCATGGTCATGCCCACAACATCGTAACCCTGATCCTGCAAAAGAACGGCTGACACACTGCTATCCACACCACCGCTCATGGCCACTAAAACCCTTCCACTTTTTTTCATCATTTTTTTATAACCTCTGAGTTTATACTCCTCTGAAAACCTCGGAATATGGAAAGAAAAAACACCAGCGTTTCACTCTTTTATATCATCATTTTTAAGGATTTTTATAAAAAAATCAAGCAATAACAGTTCGTTAACAGCTTTTTCACACTGGACTAAGTACTCACCCGTAAAAAACCTTAGTATTTCAATTATCACACTCTTTTTTCAAGTACTTTCCCAAGGAAACTAAAAACCAAGTTGTTGGCATTTAGTCCCTTGCTGGCGGGAATCAAGGAAAATAACATACTTTTTCACGGGCCAGTATTTAGTAAAAAATCAGATGATCTTATATTGTAAAAGAACCTCTTAAATGATACAGTTTTTTTGACACTCAGGTAAATTTAATGAATCCCCAGTGAAAAAGTATTTTTTTAAGGAAAAAGGATGAAACATCTCCCTAACACCCAGCAAGATTCCCGTTTTCACGGGCGAGTATTCAAGCTTAAAATTTCTAGTATTTATCTCTCTTCATTCAAAAATGAGAGTTCAGAAAGTTTGACAGGTTATAATTCTAGGAATCCAAAAATCAAAGGTTTAATCTTTTCCAATCTGGTGATTCGTTTCCTCTCTTTTATAGTGGCTTTTTCATGGGTGCAAACAGCTGTTGGGACTGTTTCCAAATCTCATCGTGATACTCATCAGCAAATAAATTCAAAAAATACAGTCTCACCCATACACACAAAAGATGCTATAACTTATAAATTAACTATAGATTACAAAACAATAAACCTGACTGGCAAAAGCGTAAAAGCCATGCTTGTAAATGGTTCACTTCCTGCTCCCACCTTATTTTTTAAAGAAGGAAAAAAAGCCATCGTATATGTCACCAATAAGATGGATGTGGAAACTTCCATCCACTGGCATGGCATTTTACTGCCTAACTTTCAAGATGGAGTTTCTTATCTTACCACACCTCCTATTTTACCAGGGAAAACCCATAAATTTGAATTTACATTAAAACACTCAGGTACTTACTGGTACCACTCTCACACCAATTTGCAGGAGCAAAGAGGTATATATGGAGCTATCGTGGTTGAACCAAAAAAGAAACAATATCAGTATAACCATGATCTTGTTTTGGTTCTCTCAGACTGGACAAATGAAAATCCCAACGAAGTTTTGCGCACTTTAAAAAGAGGAAGTGAATGGTATGCCATAAAAAAAGGTTCTGCTTTAAGCCTAAGTCAAGTGATTGCGCGAAATGTTCTCGGTGCTCAACTCACAATGTGGAGACAAAAAATGCCGGGTATGGATATATCCGATGTTTATTACGATGCTTTTCTAATAAATGGAGCAACAGAAAAAAGCTATCCTGATTTTAAAGCTGGTGAAAAAATAAGAGTAAGGGTAATCAACGCCTCTGCTTCCACTTATTTTTGGCTTGGTTTTGGCGGTAAAGCTCCTTTGCTGATTTCAGCGGATGGAATAAATGTCAAATCTATCCCTGTAAATAAAATTTTACAGGCCATCGCGGAAACTTATGATTTCCTTATCACCTTGCCTAAAAAACACTCCATCGAAGTTAGTGTTATGGCTCAAGACGGCTCTGGAGCAGTTTCTGCGATCATAGGGAAAGGCAAATTGCTTAAAGCACCTTTACTTCCCAAGACAGATCCTGCTCAGGAAATGACAAAAATGGCAAATATGCACAAAAACGGACATCATCATCAACACAATATGCAAAACAGAAATCCTGATTCAAAAAAAGAAAAACATATAAACCACCCTGCACATAAAAATCATAAACATACTGATCACATGACACGAAACACAAAATTTGAAACTCAGAAACAGCATACGCACAAACATCACAAAGCTCACAAACAACATAAATCGCACAAACATCACAAAGCTCACAAACAACATAAAGCTCACAAACAGCAACACAAAGCTCATACTGCATTCAACTACAATAATCTTAAGGCTTTGCAAAAAACCTCTTTTCCAAAAACAAACACTCTAAGAAATCTTCACTTTAATTTAACAGGTAACATGTGGAGATATGTATGGAGTATGAACAACAGAGTTCTTTCCAAAGCAGACATTATCAAAATAAAAAAAGGGGAGACTGTTCGCATTCATCTTCACAATACAACAATGATGCACCACCCGATGCACCTTCACGGACATTTCTTCAGAGTGTTAAACAAACACGGAGAATATTCACCTCTTAAACACACAGTGGATGTACCTCCCATGCAAACAGTCACTATTGAGTTTGCACCTGATGAACAAGGTGACTGGCTTTTCCACTGCCATGTTCTGTATCACATGAAATCCGGTATGTCCCGAGTGTTCAGAAACGGCGAAAAAAGAGATTCCCGTTTAAAAAATTATCCCATAGACATGGCTTTAAATATGGATAACCATTGGTACAAATGGGGATCAGTGGAAATTATGAGTAACCGTTTTGATTTGGAGACTGTTTTTTCCAATACAAAAAACAAAATAATATTAGAAGGGACTTTTTCTTGGGTGGATGAATATTACAATCTGCATAAAAATATTGAATTGGAAATGTCTTATGAATATTTTACAAGTGATTTTTTTAGGTTTTATGCCGGAGTGGAAACAGAAAATATAAAAGACGGGCATATAGAGAATATACAGGATATGAAAGTCGTTGGAAAAGCAGGATTCAGGTATTTGCTGCCCTATTTTTTTGAATGGGATGTAAATGTGGATCATACTGCTCGATTTCAGATGGCTTTGGAATACGAACTGCTTATTTTTCCACGAACAGAACTTTTTGCGGAATGGGAGTGGACAGTGGATTTTGGTCTTATAAACTCTATTCCCAAAGACACAATATGGAAGCAGGAACATGAGTGGTCTGTTGGCTTAAATTATATGATCAGTAAAAACTTTTCTGTTATTGTTAGTTACAACAATCATTTCAGTTATGGGGCTGGCCTTAAGATATTATTATAAATAATGGCCTGTGAAAAAGTATAATCAACAATGGGGGACATCATGCCAGTTTTGGATTTTAAAGGAAAGTCTGTGATACGTTCTCATCATCATGGAGTTCCTTTTCGTTCATTGCAGGTTGACAAAAAAAAATCCTTTTCCGGTGAAAAAAACGCAAACCCTTCTTTAGAGGATAATCTGATTATTCACGGAGATAACCTTCACGCTTTAAAAGCTCTTTTACCCAGATATTCCCGAAGAATAAAGTGTATTTATATTGATCCACCCTACAATACAGGAACTGAAGGTTGGAAGTATAACGATAAAGTCAACAGCCCTATAATGAAAGAATGGCTGAAACAAAATGGCATCGGCCCAGACGACTTGGAAAGACATGATAAATGGCTTTGCATGATGTGGCCACGGCTGGAACTATTAAAAGAGTTACTTGCTGATGACGGTGTGATTTTTGTCAGTGTTGATGAAAATGAACAACACCATTTGCGTATGATAATGGATGAGATCTTTGGAGAACAACATTTTATAGGTTTTGTGACCAGAGTTTCCAAAACAGCGAGTGATAAGGGGAGTCATTTTGCTCCATCTTGTGATTATTTGATAGCTTTTTCCAAAAATAAACACTTGATTTCTGATTTTTATAGTGAAGTGGATAAAAGTTTGTATAAAAAAGTTGATAAAAAAGGTATTTATAGAGATGATGTTGCTTTATATCAATCTGCATTAGATCCTATGAGAGGATGCTCTAATCAAAGGTATTACATAAAATGCCCCGATGGATCTTTAGTAATTCCTCCGGGAGACTACCTTCCTCAAAAAAAAGCAGATGCAGAATATATAGAACCAAAAAATAAAAATGATAAAGTTTGGAGATGGAGCTATCAAACTTATAATAAGAAAAAAGATCTTTTGGTTTTTAAAAAAACCCAGAAATCTCCGCTTTTGAATAGTGAAGGAAAACAAGCGTCTTACAACATATATACAAAAAGTTATTTAAGTGACAGAAAAATAACAGGAGTAAAACCAAGAGACTTTTTATCAGAAAAAGAATTTTTAAATAGAAGAGGCTCCGATTATTTAAAAAATTTAGGAGTGGACTTTAGTTATTCAAAACCGAAAGAACTTCTGATTTATATTTTAAAAATTATTAAAGCCGGAAAAAATGATATAGTTTTAGATTCCTTCGCAGGTTCGGGCACAACAGCAGAAGCTGTCTTGTCCCTCAATAAAGAAGATGGAGGCAACCGCAAGTTTATTCTCGTGGAGTGTGAAGATTATGCAGATTCCATCACAGCAGAGAGAGTCCGCCGGGTCATCAACGGAGTGCCTAAAGCCAAAGCTGAAAAATTAAAAAAAGGTTTGGGAGGTTCTTTTACTTATTGCTCTTTGGGCCAAACAATAAACACAGAAAATCTTTTAAAGGGAAAGTCTCTCCCAGACTATAAACAGCTGGCAGAATATGTATTTTATACAGCAACAGGAAAAAGCCTAGATATATTACCTAAAACCAACCCATCTTGGTTTATCGGGGAAACATCAGCCTACAAACTTCATTTGGTTTATAAACCGGATTTGGATTTTCTAAAAAGCAAGGAGAGTGCTTTGCATTTGGATCTGGCGGAAAAAATAAAAAAATTTAACAACCAATCAAAAAAGATAAGTCTGGTTTTTGCTCCAGCAAGATACTTTACCCAAAAAGAGCTATTAAAGGATTATAATATTCAGTTTTGCCAGCTTCCTTATGATATTCATAAAATTATCGGGATTTGATGGGAAATATAAAATTGTATGTTACAAATTTAAAGAATTGAAAATCATAGACAAATTGGAAGATACAGTAAGAGTCAAAAAACCACAGTAAAGAAAATTTATGGAGGCTTAATTGGAATTAAAGGATTATCAGGAAGGAGTTTTGGACAAACTATCTGTTTATCTCAATACCTTAAAAGATAAAAAAGAAAATTCTTTGATTTTATCTCAGTACAGAAAAGAAAAAGGTCTATCTGTAAATTGGGAAAAAGGAGATTTTAATTACCCGAAAAACACTTGGGAGGAATTGAACGAAAGAAAAATCCTGCCTTTAATCTCCAGAAAAGTCATCGATAAAGAGGAAGCTTTTTTTATCCCTAAAAGCCAACAGAAAGTCCCCGCCTCTTACAAAAGTCGGTTAAGTGGAATGGGGAGACCCGTCCCGAATATATGCTTTAAAGTCCCCACAGGAGGAGGAAAAACTCTTTTAGGTTCAACAGGAATAGCTCGAATCAACACAGACTTTTTTGAACGCAACACGGGTCTTATTTTATGGGTAGTCCCAAGTGATTCCATTTACAAACAAACATTGAGAGCACTAAGAGACAGGGAAAGCCTTTACAGACTAACTTTGGATCGGTCTGCTTTAGGAAGAGTGAGAATTTTACAAAAGACAGATAGTTTTACCCCGGAAGACATTAATAGTTCTTTATGTGTCTTTCTCTTAATGCTTCAATCTGCTGGAAGGCAAACCAAAGACACTTTGAGAATGTTCAAGGATTCAGGCTGTTTCCCTTATTTTTTTCCGGAAGAAGGCGACCTCTCAGGCAATGAAAAGCTACTTCAGATTTGCCCGAATCTCGATACTCGCAGTTCCCATTTAGGTCACGCTGAAGTAAAACACAGTTTGGGAAATGTTTTAAAGATCATTCAGCCTTTAATTGTGATTGATGAAGGACATAGAGCTTATACAGAGAAAGCAAAAAATGCCTTAATGGATTTTAACCCCCGATTTATTTTGGAGCTTTCAGCCACTCCCAATAAAAAAAAGCATCATAGTAATGTTTTGGTTTCCGTATCCGGTGAAGATCTTAAAAAAGAGGAGATGATAAAACTTCCTATTAACATTTTTAACATGGAGAGCAAGGACTGGAAAAAAGCTCTGGCCAAAGGCTTTGAAACCTTACAAAAACTCTCAAAGGATACAGTGAAGCTACAAATAAAAGAAAACCGTTATATCCGACCTATCATGCTCATCAGAGTCGAAAGAACTGGAGCGGATCAAAGAGAAAAGAAATTTATCCATTCAGAGGATGTAAGGGAGTATTTGATAAAAAACTTTAATGTGGATCCTAAAGAAGTAAGAGTGAAGTCTGCCAGCAAAGATGAACTAGGAAATGAGAATTTACTGTCTGAATATTCAGATGTGAAATACATTATAACCAAAGAGGCTTTAAAGGAGGGCTGGGATTGTCCCTTTGCTTATGTCCTGACAATTTTATCTAACACCAAAGCCCCTGTAGCTATTGAACAAATGATAGGAAGAGTTTTAAGACAACCTGAAACAAGAAAAACAGGAATAGAGTCCTTAAACCAATCTTATGTGATTTGTATGGACCCGGATGTGAATCAAGCGGTGGAGGGTGTCAGAAAAGGTTTGGAAAACGAGGGAATGGATGGCCTCGCGGGAGATATAAAGAATTTTGGTGGTATAAAAAAAATCATAAAAGATATCAAAGTAAAAAGAAGAAAGCCTTTTAGAGGCTTGCAGATTTTCCTGCCAAAAATTTTATATCGATCGGGAAATCATTTAAGAAATTTGAGTTATGAAACAGATTTGCTTTTTTCTATTGATTGGTCAAAATTCAGATTCAAGAAGGATTTATTTTTAGATAAAAAAATCCCGGACATATCCCATACACTGGTTGATATAAAAAAACTGCTGGATTTTATTTCTTCCTATCATTCCAGTGAAAAAGAAAGTCTGGAAGATATGAACTTGGATTTTGGTTTTATGTGCCAAAGGCTTTCAGATATAATTCCCAATCCCTGGGATGCAAGTGTGATAATCAAAAGAACTTTATCTTCTTTGAAGAGAAAATATAAGAAAGAAAAAATTTATGCAAACCGATTTCATATTCTGGATGTTTTAAGAAATGATCTTCAAAATCAGATAAGCCAAAATACGGAAAAGATTTTCAGGCAGAAACTGAAAAACAATGAGATTTTATTTAATTTGGTCAGTGCTGGGGATCCAGATTTGAATTGGGAAATGGCAAAAACCTTGCAATTTTCCATAACAGATAACAGCCCTGTTTTAAGAAAGCAAAATAATAAAGATTTACAACTTTCTTTATTTGAAGACATTTATACGGAGGAGTTGAAGTTTAATCCCTTGGAGAAAAATGTAGCTTGGTATTTAGATGAAGATTCAGCTATCAAGTGGTGGCATCGGATTATAGAAAGGCAGGACTGGCATTTACAGGGTTGGCAGAAGAATAAAATTTACCCGGATTTTTTAGTTTGTCTAAAAGCTCCAAAGAATGGGCCACCTTCTTTTTCCATTCTAGAAACAAAAGGACAGCACTTGACAGACAATCCAGATACAAAATACAAAAAGAAATTATTTGATCTCTTAACAGAATATTCCAAGCAGTCTACACCTGCCGGAACGATTGAAATACAAGATCAAAAAATGACTTTTGACCTAGTTTTACAAGATGAATGGCGATCAGCTTTGAACAGGGTTTTTAAAGAAAAGTAAGAAAGCATTTGACCGAGACACTACAAACCACTACTTGATGAGTTTACGAATAACAGAAATATTTTTCTGTATTTGATTTATTTTGTTTAAAATTTTTTCTTCAGAAGAAGATTTTTTTTTGTACTGACGACTTTCTTTTTTAAGCTCTTTAAGAAATTTTCTTGCGCCTTTTACTGAAAAGCCATCCTGATACAAAAGTTTTTTTATCAGGAAAGCAGTTTCCACATCTTTCTTAAAATACAGTCTCTGACCATTGGCCATCTTTTGTGGATGGAAGTGTTTAAACTCTGCTTCCCAATATCTCAATACATGAGTTTTTACATTTAAAAGCTCAGATACTTCACCGATTTTAAAAGATATTTTTGAAGGTATATTTTGCATTTCAAAAGCTAAATCAGAATCAAAATGCCCAAACTTTACATTTTTTGATTCTGAAGTTTTTGTGCTTTCTACTGACATAATTGTTTGCGTCTCCCGCGCGAGAAACTAAAAAAGTTAATTAACTTTTTTTCTTAAAATCGGACTAGGATGAAAAACAAGCACCCGGCGCTCTTCAATACGAATCTCCTGCCCTGTTTTTGGATCACGCCCTACACGGGACTTTTTATCTTTCAGCACAAAGTTACCAAAACCGGATAACTTCACATTGTGATTTGAGCATAGTTTTTCTCTGGTAATATCAAAAACAGAATTTACCAATTCAGCGGATTTTTGTCTGGAATAACCAATTTTGTTGTACAAATCCAAGTAAATATCAGCTTTTGTCAATGTTTTGACCCGGCTTTTCCCGAAAGACATTTTTTACCTCAAAAATTACTATATTTTCAATTACTTATGATTAAAATAAAACTGTACATATTTCAAGTGAATTTTTTTATTTTTTTTTATTTTTCAGGAGATGAACCTTCAGATTCAGGAGATGAATCTCCATGTTGAGGTTCTGATGACATTTCCTCTACAGGTTCATTTGTTGTCTCTTCGTTTTGGGCTACTTTCATGAAGTAACCACTCACAATAAGACCCAGCACAACCATACAAAACACAGCTACAACAATAGATAATTTTCTTTTCATACTGGAAAAAATTATAAACTACAAAATCTCACAAATTCAACGAGAGAAAGCTAATTGGCAATATTTTCTGAGTTTTTCCACTCCAGCAAGTGCATGCTCTTTCATTTCTGGTATTGCTGGATCTAAGTAGAATGTCGTCTTATTCGCTGTTTCGAACCCTCTACTTACCCATTTAAGAGCTTTTTCCACACTCATAGGGGAGAGCATACCCTCTTTAATATCCTTTTCATTTAAATACATATCAGCGACTTCTGCCTGAGCGCGAGTAATCAAATTCAATCTCTCCCTATCATCAATATTATTTACAGGTGTTTCTGCCACTTCCATCATTAGTGCAAAAGCCACCCTTGGGCTTTTTTCCATGTACTCACCATTACGAAGCATAAGAGCTAGTTTAACCTGAGCTGGCATGTAATTCATTGATGCTGAGTCTTTTATATAATTAACACCTATCAAACTGTTATAGTGATTATTGGTTGCCAACAACCTCATACCTTTTCTGTAAGAAATAATCGCCGGGTCAATATAATACCTCATCATCAAAGCCAATTCGTATATCATTCTTCCTTTCAGTCCTCCGTTTTTAACACGGGGAGTATACAGTTTCTGTATATAGTTTACAGCTACTGTATTATTTTTTTCCACTTTCAGACCAGTTGCATACATATAAGCTATCGTATAGTAGATAATAGTTATAGTATTATGATGTCTTGACAGTTTTGTTGCTCTGGCTTTTTTGTTATTAATCCACTGTATCAGAGCTGATATGTTTCCTTGATTTATATATTCTGATATTTTTGTAGGCAAAGTGTTACTTACATACTGTTTCAGCAGTTCCTTCAAAATTCTTACTTTTATTTCCTGATATTCATTTCTTGATGCAAATGATGGAAACAAATGAATATTTTCCATGAACACTCTAAAAGCCGATTCCGGGTTTTTGTTCTCGATATCCTGCTTAATATTCCCTACTACTACTTCCAAACCCGGTTCTGAAATTCTTTGATTGTTATCATCATCTGCAAAAGAAAATCCAGACAAGAAAAGTAAAAGAAAATACAATAAAAAAATCTTTTTTTTAGCTAACTTAATCATTATTTCCCTCCTTATTAAACACCATTATTCAGGATCGACTGTATAGTCACCAGTGAAAAATTTGTCAACAATAAATAATAATTTTACCGGAAAATTACTAATTATTTTCTTAATAGTGAAATATTTACATTACAGTTTTAAATACCTTATTTTCTTACGAAATAGTAGCCTGTGAAAAAGTATGTTTTCTTAAGGAAAAAAGATGAAACATCTCCCTAAAACCCAGCAAGATTCCCGTTTTCACGTGCCACTATTTATACAAAATCCTGCGCCATGAAAGGTTTTATCATCGACATCAAGACCGACTTACAGTATATTCTTTTTAATTTGAAAAATAAAGTTGGCAAATGTGAAACAGCTATCTGAAGAAATAAAAACAGTCTTTTGGAGTCCTGCACTTATCGGTGCTTCTTGCTTGGTCTTTACCATTTTGGGCTTGGTTTTTGCAGTTCCTGATTTCTTTTTTAAGGTTTTATCTTGGATTCAAAATATTTTTGTACTTAATATTTCCTGGTTCTATGTTTTGCTGATTTTTTGTTTTTTTTGTGTTTGCCTCTATTTTGCTTTTGGTCCTTACCGGAAAGTGCGTTTGGGTTTAATCTCAAAGCCAAGATACAGTAATTTTACATGGATCTCCATGCTTTTCAGTGCGGGAATGGGGACAGGCTTAATGTTTTCCGGTGTGTATGAGCCTCTTCACCATTATTTTTATCCCCCTGTAGGAGAAGGAAGCACAGAGCAGTCTCTTGCTTTATCGTTTCAGCTTACTTTTTTACATTGGGGTTTTTCCGGTTGGGCTGTTTATACCATTATGGGTTTGGCAATGGCCTATTTTTTCTTTCGGAAAAACCGGCCACTCAACATTTCCTGTATGTTTTTCCCTTTTTTAAATCGTGATGAGCGAAGTATAAAAGAAAAAACAAAAAAGATACTTGGTGTTTCTATGGATATTTTATCCATAACTGTTATTTTATTTGGTGTTGCCACGACTTTGGGTCGAGGCTCTTTGCAGATTAACTCTGGTTTAAAAGAGTTATTTGGTGTTCCTTATTCCCAGTCCGTTCAAAGTGGAATTATTTGTGTTATTACTCTTGTTGCTACTTTGTCTTTATTGTCCGGTTTAAACAGAGGTATACGCCGACTCAGCGAAATTAATATTTTTATCTGTGTTTTATTGCTGTTGTTCACGCTTTTGGCTGGTCCTACAGCTTTTTTGCTTAATTCCTTTGTGGAATATACAGGAGCTTATCTGCAAAACCTGATTAGCAGTATGACTTATGTTAACTCCTTAGGCTCAGTGGAGTGGCGTTCTCAATGGACGATCCTCTATTGGGCTTGGTGGATTGCCTGGTCTCCTTTTGTGGGATTATTTATCGCTCGTATCTCTGAAGGACGCACTATTCAACAATTTGTAATTGGTTGCCTTATTGCACCAGCTATTTTGTCCTGCTTTTGGTTCGTGGTTTTTGGTTGTACAGCCATTCAACATCATATCTCCGGTATAATGGATCTTAAACCTCTTTTAAAAACTGAATACTCCTTGATCATTTTTGAGTTTTTCAAACATTTGCCATTTGCAAAAACAGTTTCTGTAGTCACGCTTTTGGCTGTCGTGGTGTTTTTTATAACTTCATCGGATTCCGCTTCTTATATTGTGCATCGTATTTCTCATACTAAAGCCCCTTTATCAGGTAAAGTTTATTGGGCAGTGTTGGAAGGTATTTTGGCAATGACAATAATTTACTTTGGAGGAATGAAAGCTTTGGAATTATTGGTGATTGTTATGGCTTTTCCTTTTTCTATTTTGCTTTGTCTGCTTCTTTACGCTTTTTTCAAAGAACTGAGAAAAGATTTTCAAAATGAGAAACACACAACTTTAATATGATATCAAATTTGCCCTAGTGTATGGTATGGTGCAAATCAAAATGATAATAACAGCGACTATTGTTTTTAAACATTCTCTCAAAAACTCCTTAAGAGCTTGACTTAAAAGAACCATCTCTCATATTCAATACTGTTGGAAAAACTTTAGCAAACATGGGATCGTGACTGGCCGAAATAAAAGTCATACCAAAACGGGCCTTTAATTCAAAAAAAATATTTAAAATAGAACTTGTATTTTTCGCATCCAGGTTTCCCGTAGGTTCATCTGCCAATATAATTTCCGGTTCATTCATAAGAGCGCGAGCAATAGCCACTCTTTGTTGCTCGCCTCCGCTTAACTCCGCCGGAAAATGTTTCCTGCGATCAGCAATCCCCACTAATTCCGCCAGATACTCTGCTCTCTCTTGTGACTCTTTAAAACTCCCGCCCCATGCTTTTCGTATGTTTTTCCATAAAGATGGTTTTTTAACAAATACTCCCTGGCCTTCACTGATTTTTTTTTCGCCAGATTCCTTCTTTCTCAAGGAAAAAGGGCTTGGAAAAACATCCCCCACCATATTTCCACGACTTAAATTTCTTTTCCCCACTTGCCCTGCAATCATAATATTCTCAAGTGCATTAAACTCACCTAATAAATAGTGGAATTGAAAAATAAAGCCTATCCGGCAACTTCTAAATTCTGCCAGTTCCTTATCCGTAGCCAAATTCAAATTTTTACTATAATAAAACACCTCTCCCTGAGTGGGGCGATCCAAAGTGCCAATAATATGCAGAAAAGTGCTTTTTCCCACACCAGATCCACCTGTAATACAAACAGCTGATTTCTTTTTTATCTTCAAGTTGATGTTTTTCAACACTTTAATAGTTCCTTCTCCTTTGGAGAAACTTTTACTCACTGATTTTACAGTTAAAATTTCCATATCACACTTATCCTTTTTTCTTTTCTGACCAACCATTATTCATAGAGTAGCCCCTCTTTCAGAGGTAGCTTTAATGCTCTCCATGCTGGCAATAAACAAGACATTAAACACACTAACTGAGAACAAATAAAAATGAGTAAAATATCTGAAAACCTCATCTCAGTTATAATAGTATTTATTTTATACACATCTTCAGGAATAATTTGCCAGACATTTTGAACGCTTATAAAACCTTTGGAGAGAAGAAACCCCACCCCTATTCCTATTAAAGCACCCACAAAACTCACAAGAAAGCCCTGAATCAGCAAAAGAGAGAAAATAAAAGTCTGACTCGCCCCCATCACTTTCAAAATACTAATCTCACGAATTTGATTTAAAACAGAAATAGCCAAATGAGAAGACACATTAAATGCTCCCGCCAATACCAATACCATCAATATAAGAAAAATTAACACCTTTTCCCGCCGAACGGCTTCAAAATAACTTTTATGCAGATCTTTCACAATACCCTGCCAATCACTGACTCTGTAAGAAGCTCCCAACATTTGAACAAACTGCTCTTTCAATAATTCTGTTTGAGTAGGATCGTTTACAAGCAGGCGCAGGCCTGAAATCATTTCTGGAGAGGAGAGTAAACTTTGAGCAGATTCCCTATTAACAATAATATGTCGGGAGTTAAAAGCATGAAAACCAAAATCCAACACTCCTTCCACATATAACTTTCGATATTTGTTTTGGAAAGAACCTTTTGAGTCCATTTCAGGTACAACAATATGAAAAAAGTCGCCCGGGTTAAGGTTAAATTTTTTTGCAATCCCTCGACCTATTACAGAAGATTGTTGATTTTTAAGATGCAGAGCACCGGCTATGAGCCTTTTTCTTAAACGAACAGTCTGCTGGGCCTGAGCAGAAACCCCCTCCACCAACACCCCAGATAACTTTCCTTCATACACCAATAAAGATTTTAAAGTAATAAAAGGTGCATAATCCTCTATGTGACTTAAACTAGGTTTTATTTTTTCCAAAAAAGTGTCTTGCGAGTGAACCACCTGACGGGAAGTAATAACAAGATGTCCTGTCATATCCACAATAGTTTGTCTTACTGTGCTTTCATAACCACTGTAAACAGACATTGCCAAAACAAGACTGGAGCTTGCCAAAATAAGACTGATAATGCTCACAAGAGGAGTAAAACGAATAAACTGATGACGGGAAAGAAAAAACCTTTTAAGCCATAAAAGAAAAAACATAATTAATCCTTAAAAAATTCATTACTCATTATCCTTCATTGTAGTGGCTCTTCAAATAAGCAGAAATAAAAGGATCCAACCGGCCATTTAACACGGTATGGGGATCTCCAACCTCCCAGCCAGTTCTATGATCTTTTACCATGCGGTACGGATGCAAAATATAAGATCGAATCTGACTCCCCCATTCATTGGCTTTCTTGGAAGACTCCAAAGACTCTTTTTCTTTTCTTCTTGTTTCTTCTTCCTTTTCGTAGAGTGCCGCTTTAAGCATTTTCATAGCTTGATTGCGGTTGGCATGCTGGCTTCTTTGATTTTGGCATTGAATGACAATATTAGTGGGGATATGCGTAATACGCACAGCACTGTCTGTTTTATTGATATGTTGCCCACCAGCTCCACTGGCCCGATAAGTGTCCACTTTCAAGTCCTCATCTTGGATTGTAATTTCTATATTGTCATCCACTTCCGGGTACACAAAAACACTGGAAAAACTGGTATGACGACGAGAATTGGCGTCAAAAGGACTCACACGAACCAAACGATGCACTCCTGTTTCCGATCGCAAGTATCCATAAGCAAAAAGACCTTTTACCAAAAACTGCACAGAACGAATACCAGCTTCTTCCGCTTCATTCAAAGACAATATATCAACAGAAAACTTTTTTTGCTCCGCCCACTTAAAGTACATCCTTTGTAAAATACCAGCCCAATCTCCGGCTTCTGTCCCTCCTGCACCAGCATGAATAGCCACATAACAATTATTTTTATCCTGAGAACCACTCAAAAAACTTTTCAGCTCCAGTTCCTTTAACTGTTCAGCAATAATGAAATACTCCCGTTTTAATTCAGAAAAAGAATCCTCGTCAGGTTCTTCTTTTAGAAAACTCAGCAAAACAAGACTGTCCTCCACACTTTGATGAAGGCTGTTCCACTCTGCAATAATTTTCTCTATCTCTTTTTTTTCTTTGGCTATTTCATTGAGTTTTTGATGATCACTCCATAAAGAAGTATCTTGACTTTTTGACTCCAGTTCCCGCAAATGCTCTGTTTTGGAGTCCAATTCAAAGATACCTCCGCAAATCCATCGTTTTTTCGCGAATCTGATCCATCTGTGATTTTAACTCATGTATTTCTGTTTCGATGCTCATAAGTATTTTCCTTCTGGCTTGTTGATCAAATATCCCATTCACTAGCTCATATCCACAATCAAAGCACCTGGGTTTTCTATTCCTCTCACTTTTTCGTATCTCCAAGGATAGTGTGCACCTTTTAAATATTCAATGGTTTTTTGTTTTACGATTCCGCGACCTTTTCCGACAATCACACGTAGTTCTTCATGTGTATTGTGTTTTACGATGAATCGATCCAGAAGACTGCTCACCTCATCTCGCGTACAACCATGAAGATCAAGAGTAGGTATATTTTTCCCTTTCATTTAAAATTGTCTCGCCCTTTTTTGCACATTCAAGGCCGACTCTCTCATGGCCTCAGACAAAGTGGGATGAGCATGAAAACTTCTAGCTAAGTCTTCACTGCTCGCGCCAAATTCCATCGCCACCACAGCTTCTGATATCATATCAGAAGCTCTGGGGCCTATTATATGTGTGCCTAAAATTTGATCCGTGTCAGCATCAGCCAAGATTTTCACAAAACCTTCCGTATATCCAAGGGCTTTCGCTCTTCCATTGGCTGTGAAAGGAAACTTTCCAGAGTTATATCGCACAGATTTGATTTTCAGCTCTTCTTCTGTTTTTCCCACACTTGCCACCTCCGGCCAAGTGTAAATAACGGAAGGGACAGTTTCATAATGAACATGACCAGCCTGACCGGCAATGATTTCAGCTACTGCCACACCCTCCTCTTCAGCTTTGTGAGCCAGCATGGCCCCTCCAATAAGATCGCCAATAGCAAAAATATGAGGATGTTCTTTCGTTCTCCATTGTTCATCCACTGGCAAAAATCCTTTTTGGTCAGTTTTAATATTCACTTTTTCCAAACCCAACTCCTGAGTGTAGGGTTTTCTGCCAACAGCCAACAAAACATAATCCCCTGTTAAAGAAAGAGTTTCACCTTCTTTGTTTGTGTATAGCAATTCTACACCGGACTTTACAGGTTTGGTTTTCTGAACTGCACTTTGCAAAAGGATTTTTATTTTTTGTTTCCGCAATACTTTTAATAATGCTTTAGATAGTTCCTGATCCATCATTGGGCAAAGCCGATCTGCGTATTCCAGAACAATTACTTCCGCACCAAGCCGGGACCAAACTGAAGCCATCTCCAAGCCAATATATCCACCTCCAACGATTAAAAGTGTGTTTGGAACTTTATTTAAACTCAAGGCTTCTGTGGAGGAAATAACTCTTTCGCCGTCAAAAGGTATATTGGGCAGAGGATTAGGAGCACTCCCTGTGGCAAGCATAATGTGTTTGCCTTCAATAATCTGGGTATTTGAACCTTTTGTGACCTGCACTTGATGAGACGATCCCATAAAAGCTCCTGTTCCTTCATAGCGATCAATTTTATTTTTTTGGAACAGATACTGAATGCCTCCGGTAAGCTCTTTTACGATTTTACTCTTGCGATTCATCATGGTTGTCAGATCCAAAGAAACAGAATCAGCTTTTACACCGTGAGCACTCATTTCCTCTCTGGCAAAATGATAATGTTCAGAAGAATCCAAAAGAGCTTTTGAGGGAATGCAACCCACATTCAAACAGGTGCCTCCCAGAGCTTTGTCTTTTTCCACAACGGCGGTTTTCAGTCCTAGTTGTCTCGCACGAATAGCTCCCGTGTAACCTCCTGGTCCCGCACCGATTATTATCAAATCATAAGATTTAATTTCTTTTTTCATTATATATTAACTCCTTCATCCGCTGTGCACCCAAAGCCTGCTTCAAAGTGTAGTGGAAAAACGGAAAGCCCTTCTACTTAGGACTTCCCGTGTAGTTATTTTCCACACCTTTTATAAAAAAATCAAGTAATAAAAATGCGTTAAAAGCTTTATCAGTTTGGTCAAAAAGGATGAGCTTAATCACTGTCTTTCAACAAGCGAGAGAAAAGTCCGCCCTTGTTTTCTTCCTTTACTGATATTTTTCTACCTTTACTGGCTTCTTTTTTAGGAATCAACAACTCCAAAACGCCGTTTTTATAATGAGCTTCAATAGCGTCCTCTTTTACTGTAGCCGGAAGAGAGAAAGATCTTTGAAACTTGCCATAAAATTTTTCACGAAATTTCTGACCTTCGGTGTTTTGTCCCTTGTACTCATCCTTTTTTTCTCCAGAAATACGCACACTACCATCGTGAAATTCAATTTGAATATCCTCTTTTTTCATCCCCGGAACATCAAAGCTGAAAAAGTAATAATCTTTGTTTTCCTGAAAATCACAAGCCGGAAAAAACTCCCTCTCATTTTTTGCCAATGGAGTATTCCAGAAATGATCCATAGAATGTGCAAAATCATCAAACCAGCTTACAGGTTTGTTCTGATATAGTCTTAAGTTCATAAAAAACACCTCCTGTTTTAATATTTAATTTACCTTAAAGGTGTGTACAAAATAAATTTTGTCAAGCAGATGGAACAAAAAAACTGGTAGATTATTTAAGTGATTTTTGGCGACTTCTTAAAACAAAAACAAAATAAATCACAATACATACAAGCATAAATATACTCAACCACTGCCCGCGGGTCAGACCTAAAGCTTCAAAACCCAAATGAGCATCCGGTTGTCTGAATTGCTCCCCCAATATTCGCATAAAGCCGTAACATAAAGCCCAGACAACACCAATCATCCCTGGTTTTAAATGTCTTTTATTGAACAAAAACCAAGCGATCAAAAACGGAAACAAACCTTCCAAAAAAGCCTGATAGAGCTGGGAAGGATGACGAAAAGGCAATACCTCTTTTAAAGAGGAAATCACTTCTTTATTTCCTTCTTTACAGGATTCCATTAAAAAGTGAATAGCAGAATAAATTTGCGCTTTATAACTTCCACTGGATTCAAATTGATAAATCCAGTCCCTCCACATATCTGGATTGACATTTGATTGCAGTTTAGAGAACGCAGTGGATAAACTTTTTAAAGATTCGAATTTCTTCTGAGACACCCATGACAGCATTTCCTGTGGAAACTGAACAGCCCATAGAGTTTTCCCTTCTATGACTCTTCCATATAATTCCCCATTAATGAAATTGGCTATCCTTCCACAAAAAACCCCCAAGCCTCCTAAAACTGTTAAATCCAGACAGTGATAAGGGGAAAAACCCCGCTTTTTTGCAAACAACAAAGTGGCTAACACCAAACCTATAATACCTCCGTGACTAGCTAAACCTCCATGATGTATTTTTATAGCCTCCCAATAAGGAAAATGAGAATCAAAATCCAACAAAATTTCAGGGGCATAAAATACAGCATACCCCAATCTCCCTCCAAGAATCACTCCAAAAGCCATCCAAATAATACAGTCACTTGCATCCTTTTTGGAAAGTGGACTAATATTTTTCTCTACCAATCTTTTTATTAATAAATAACCTAAGAAGAATCCAATAATATAAGCCATAGAATACCATCTCAGCCCGAAATTATCCGTAAACTGAATAATAAAAGGATCCATATTATGAAAATAAGTCCATTTTGCCATTTTACTTTCGCCAGTGTAAATTAATCTGGGTTTTCTTTCCGGTAATTTAAAACAGGAGGAGTATAATAACTGCCAAAGAAAAAAACAAGTAACTTCTGGTTTATAGTGCAAAGGTTCAAACAGTTCTTTCAATACAAAGAAAAAGCTTTAAACAGTTTAGCCGGATAAAATATAATGTCAAAACCAACCACCTCTAAAAACTCGCTTAATCAAAAAACGGGAGAGAAATATTCCATTTCGTCAGCTGATTGATAAGTGCTATAAGAGGAAAACCAATAACAGCACTTTGGTCTTTTGTGTCTATTTTTTCAAATAGAGCAATCCCATATCGCTCCAATGCGTAAGAACCTGCACAATGTAATGGCTTGGCTATTTCCACATACTTTTTAATTTGAGATTCTGTCAGTGCTCGCATTGTCATCTTGTTTATCTCCAAATAAGAAAAAACCTTTTTCTGATAACAAATATGAAGGCCCGTTAACAGACGATGGGTTTTTCCCTGAAGTGCCATCAAAGATCGCAAAGCCTGCTCTTTTGTATGTGGCTTGTCAAATATCCGATCACCCAGAACCGCCATTTGATCCCCTCCCAAAACAAGAGCAGAAGGATATTTCTTTGCCACCTTTTCCACTTTTGCACGGGTAAGTTGCTGGCATATTTCTTCCGCAAAATGACCTTTTCCAATTTTTTCTTTATAAGAACTCTCATCAATACCGGAGACTTCAACAGTAAATTTAAACTTTAGATCTATTAATTGTTGCCTTCTGGAAACAGAACCACTGGCTAAAATCATTTTATCCAAAGCAACTTTTGATTTCATCTGCTTTCTTCCTCTTTGGTGATTAAACTTTGAATGCCGGGAAGACTGCCCTGCTCCAAATATTTTAACCCCGCACCACCACCCGTGGAGATATAGTCGAAACATTCATTTTTCCCGGATTTCAAAACCGCAGAAATGGAATCACCACCCCCCACCACCCGAAAAGCACCTTTACAGGCAGAGATAGCTTCACATAAAGAATTTGTCCCTTTCTCAAATAAAGGATCTTCAAATTTTCCAAAAGGCCCATTCCAAAAAATAGTTTGCGCTTTCTGCAAAGCAGAAGCAAAAAGCTCTGAAGTTTTAGGTCCTATATCCATAGGACAAAAACCTTTTGGTACTGCGTCTCTTGAAACAACCTGTGTTTTATTTTTATTTCCATTAACCGGTACCACAATATGATCCACAGGCAATAATAATTTTTTTCCACGAACCCGAAGACGATTCATAAAATCCTCAGCAACTTTCACACTTTCTTTTTTCACGAAAACCTCTCCGGTATAAACTCCATCAGCCTTTAAAAAAGCACAAGCCATACTTCCTCCTATCAAAACAGAATCCACACGATCCATTAAACGGCTAATGGCTTTTATCTTGTCACCAATCTTTACACCTCCTATCAACAACATAAAAGGAGAAGGAGAGTCATTTCGAATATAATCCAATACCTCTCTTTCTTTCTTCATGGAAAAACCCTGACCCCGTGTCTTTACTTTCCGAGGAAGAGCACATACGCTGGTATGCTTTCTATGGGAAACACTAAATGCCTCGTTAATGTAAATATCCACATAAGAGGATATTTGCTCTGCCCACTTTTCATCTCCTGTTTCCTCACCCGGGTGGAATCTCAGATTTTCCAGTAAAATAATTTTCTTCTCGTTTAAAGAAGAAAGCAAAACAGAGGGAACTGGGGAGTCAATTTCTTCAATAAACAATACCTCACAATTCAAATGTTTTCCCAGATAATAACCAAACGGTTCTAAACTCAATTCCTTTTTATTATTTGCCACCGGACGACCACGATGACTGCCAATGATAACTTTAGCTTGATGTTCAAGAGCGTATCGCAAAGTGGTAAGTGCGCGTTGCAGGCGAATATGCTCCTCCACTTTTCCGTTTTTAACAGGAATGTTAAAGTCTGTTCGAATAAAAACAGTTTTATTCTTTAAATCAAAATCATCAATGGAGTAGATATTCCGTCTGAACATAAACCAGAAAATACAAAAACCTTAATAAAAATACAAAGAAAACCTTGAAAAATAATTTACAGGCAATATTTTATGAAATCAATCATTCTTTGGGAAAAACCAGTCTCGTTGTCGTACCAAGCCAACACTTTCCCCAAACCATCTTCCGTCACCATTGTACAGGAAGTATCCACAACAGAGCTGTAGAGACTTCCATTAAAATCCACACTAACCAGTTCTTTTTCCTCACAGGCCAGCACAGCTTTTAAATCTGTTTTTTCGGCGGATAGAAAAGCGGAGTTTATAATTTGAGAGCTTATTTTAAGCTGAGAGCGAAACACTAAATCCACCAAACTCACATTAGCTGTAGGAACACGAACGGCCAGACCATTTATTTTACCGGCTAAATTTGGAAAAACCCTAGTCAGTGCTTTTACAGCTCCTGTACTGGTGGGAATCATGGAAAGCGTGGCAGAACGCGCCCTCCGCAAATCTTTTTTGTGTGAAGCATCCAAAAGTTTTTGATCCTGAGTATAGGCATGCACTGTTGTAAACATTAAATCCTGTATTTTAAACTTCTCATCCAGTACTTTTATCAAAGGAGCTAGGCAATTGGTAGTGCAGGAACCATTACTGATAATTTTATGTTTCTCTGATTGAAATAAGTGGTGGTTCACCCCATATATTACAGTAAAATCCTCTCCTTTAGCCGGGGCGGATACAAAAACCATTTTCGCGCCACCTTTAAAATGTCCCTCCAAGTCTTCTCTTTTCTTAAAAAAACCAGAACATTCCAATACCAAATCCACACCCCATTGACTCCAGGGAATTTCAGCAGGATGAGGGTAAGAATTATAAATTATTTTCTTTTCGCCAACCTGAATCTGATTGTTTAAAAGGGAAATCGATTTTGGATATGTTCCATGAATACTGTCATACTTAAGCAGATGTGTAGCCATTGCAATGGAAGAGCGACTGTTTACAGCCACAATATCCAATTCTTCCAAACCCAGACGCAACAGGCAACGGCCAATCCGGCCAAAACCATTAATGCCTATTTTAATTTTTTTCAAATTATATGTTCTCCATAATTCAATCCCATTTATTTACACCTACCACCGAAATATGGTTACAAAATAAAAAAACGGTAAATACGGGTTATAATTGTTTTTGCAAATTTTTTAAATTGGATCCTGTTTAATACGGACAAAACACAAGTTAGAAATTTCTCATTTTCCAATTCTGTCGCCACTAACCTAGCACTTGTTTTTCCTTCCTTAGATACCTTAAGTTCCACCATCATAAAACCTGTTTCCCATTCAATATGTTTTAAACATTTCTCCACAATAACAGTTTTTTTTCTTTTTACGACCTGATCCATATAAGGAACCGCTGGAGGCAGACTATCCTGTGAAAAACCTTCGGGAGAAAAAATAAAAAAAAAATAATTAGTAGCTTGGGAAAAAACTTATTACTCATACCCTCCGCGATGTGAGTTCGGCTTTGAGCACAGCTCGACTGGAAGACGCGTGCGTGGCAAAACGCATGTTTGAGACCAAGTGATGAGGTATGAGCAAATAAGCTGTACATATAAACAACCTTTTTCAAAAACCATTAATTAGTCACCCATGAAAAACCCATAGTGCTTCAACTATCACACTCTTTTTTCATGTACTTTCCCAAGGAAACTGAAAGCAAAGTTGTTGGCTTTCAGTCCCGTGAAAACGGGAATCCAGGAAAATAACATACTTTTTCAAAAACCATTAATTACAGGCAGGCTGTATTTCGTTTTCGTATTCATAAGGAACGCATACGGGTTTTTCAGAGTCAGTTTTTTCAGATTTAAGCTTACACTCACAAAAACCTCCACGGTCTTCACTTAACTGCAAGTGAGATCGGTCAATACGATACACATTGATATCAGGTGTTTTTTTTCCGCATCCATCAGGTTTTTTACTACCATCTTTTGTTGCAAATGAATCATATACTGGAATACCTAATTCGTGCAGATCATATATCATCATACTTACATCTGTTGCAGAAGATGAACAAGTCCTTCTGCCTGTATATTTAAAAACATATACAAATTCTTTTTTAACCTCTGAACTAGGAATGTGGCCAGAAGGAGGAGGAGTAACTGGAGGAGTATTACCAGTTCCTCCGGTTGGAGGAGTAGTGCCAGGACTTTTTGTAGTGGAATCTACCGGCGGTTTTCCAACTCTTGGCTTAGTTGGTTTTTTACCGCAACCAGAAATACAAAATACAAACAACAATCCTAGGCGAAAAGATACAGTCCACATCTGAACTCCTTGGTTTAATTTTTACTATACATCATGGAATTTACAGGAAAACATCCACCACCTTGCATACTCAACCAAGCGCATTCACGAAACCCCATTACTTTACTATGCTCCAAACGTTGTTTCTCTATAACATACACATTAATATGTTCCGTACCACCACCACATACAAGAGGATAAGAAAGTCCATCAACGGCTGAATATCTTTGGTAAACAACAATCCGGGCAGAAGTCAATTCCTCTTCCATATCGTTAACACTTTTTCCGGAATCCGGCTGGCACAATGTTTGCCCAGAAGGTTTATAAATACTCACATGCGCCCGCGATTTATTTTCAGGGTTAAGATCCGAATAGGATATAAAATGACATTTCCCGCCTTTGTCTTCCAGATCTGAACAATACTCAAAACCCAGTCTCTGTGCGATTTCGAGGTTTTTTCTTTCTATAGAAAAAATATGAATCCTAGTGGGGTCACTTCCACAGCCCCATTCCTCTATGGAATACACAAGACCATCATACCCTGAACCAATGGCAAATACAATCACTCCCTCAGCTTCAAGTATTTCGTGTGCATGCCAAGATTCCATAATAGGCTTGTCGCAATTTTCCCAATCAGAATCATATTTATAAATGTGTATTATATCAGAATCAACGCTCACATCTTTCCCTTGAGCTGAAACCGATTGAGCATTTGCTGGAAAATGTGCAAAACAAAATAAGAAGGCAAAAATTATATGTACTTTCATTAAAAATACCCCTTTCAGAAAAAAACTAACAAAAAAACTTATTTAAAGCAAGGACAGGTCTTTTTTATTTTACTTAAGAAAGCAAAAGAGGTAAATTTTTGTGATGAATTTAGTCCCGTACCAAGAATGTCAAAAATCACTGGATTTTCAGCCTGAAAAACCCTGGCCAAAAAGCTGGCCTGCTTTCGCTTGGGAAAAAACAATTATGGCTGGTTTTACCCATATAAGCCAATCTGTCCTGAATTTCACGGCTGATACAGTGCAGTTTTTACACTTATTTCACACCTGTCACCCTCAGCTTAATTTATCAGAGTTAGGACGAATTATTTCAAAATGGAGCAAACAAGAGAAAAAACTATCTTTTTCATGGAAAGACTTTTTAACTTTATATGGTTTAAACCAAGACCCAGACTTTTTAATCAAGCAGCTGAAAATATTTATCTCCACCCCATTTGCCTTTCAAAACTGGACTAATAAAAAAGCTATTCACCTGAATGAACTGCGTATACTTAATTCCCTAGAAAGTCCAAAACAGATATATTTTTTGCTGGAATGGATTGGTAAGTGTGATGTTTCCCATTCTCTTGGCCTGAAAGCTATGGAATCAGGAGTAGAACTGTTACTTATGGGCTTTTCGCCTAATGAAATTCTTTCTCCAGATATTCAAAATATCTCACCGGAATCCGCTATACAGTTTATAGAGCAAAAACGAAAACCTCTTACCTTTTCTCAAGATCAAATAAAAAGAGAAAATTTAAGAAAAATACCCTGGCCGGCTCAGGTCAGAGCTGAGTGGCGCAGAAAAGGAGATAAAACTGGTCTGGAAATCAAAATATGGTGTCAAAACCAAAAAGAACTGAAAGAAAAAACAGAAAAAATTAACCTTTTTCCTGTATTCGAAAAATTAAAACCCACTGAAAAAGAATCAAATACATAATTGAGGTATTTCATTAAAAAATGACACAAACACTTTTAAACACCTTTGAAAATATTTATATTGAAAAAGACTCTCTTTCCTCTGACAGTGCGAAAAGAGTTTTAAAAATATATCCTGAAAACTGTGTCCATATTATCAACAGTAAGTCTGAGTTGAAAAATATTGCACGTATGAGTGCGGTTCAATTCAACCAAAGTAAAAAAAATCTTTTGCTTTGCTCCTTCAAGGGAAAGTTTTTTAAAAGATGTCCGGGGGCGCGACCGGGACTTATCTGCTGTAATTATTTTGTTCTCAATCTGGGGCAACATTGTGAAATGGACTGCTCTTATTGTTATCTTCAAGATCTGATTAATTTTCCTTTTGTAACTATTTACACCAACATTGAATCCGCCCTGAATGAATTATCGGAAATAGCAAAAACCATGAAAGAGCATAAACTCCGTATAGGCACAGGAGAATTAACAGACAGCCTTAGCCTAGATGATATTACCTTGTATTCCAGACGACTGGTAAATTACTTTAAAAAATATTCTCATTGGACTTTGGAGTTTAAGACAAAGTCCGCCAACATTAAAAATTTTGTCCATCAGGAACATGGCGGAAATGTTATTGTCAGCTGGTCTTTAAATCCTCAGCACATTATTGAAAAAGAGGAACACAGCACAGCCTGTTTAAACGCGCGTCTTGGTTCAGCACGGCTCTGCCGAGACAAAGGATTTCCTGTGGCCTTTCACATAGATCCCATAATTTACCATAAAGCTTGGAAAGCAAATTACTCAGATATGGTTTGTCAAATTACCTCCTTGTTTCGACCAGAAGAGGTTGCTCATATTTCTCTGGGAGCTTTGCGCTTTCAACCTGAACAAAGACATTTAATGAGAGAAAGATTTGGTATGCGTTCTCTCGTTACAAAAGGAGAATACTTTAAAAGCCGTGATGGTAAACTCAGATACGACAACGAATTAAGGCAAAAAATGTTTCGTTTTATTTTTTCTGCATTTAAAAAAAAATCCTCTCAGTGGAATTTGTTTTTGTGTATGGAAGACAAGGAAAACTGGCTGGCTACGGCAGATAATCTTCCCTCAAAGATAACAAATACAAATTCTCTTTTTAACCTTCAATCTGTGCGCACTTTTCAAAAGCAAAAAAGCGAGTATCACCGAAAAAGCCATAAAGTTTAAAATCCTCTGATACTAACCCATTACAACCGTGATTTGATTTTTTTTACAGATATGTTCAATATGTTTTTTATTTTTTTTGCTCTTTGCCAGTACAATAAGAGAGCCTCCTCCTCCTGCGCCGCACAGTTTTACAGCCCGTGCTCCTGCTTCCTGAACCAAGCTGATAACAGAGTTTACATGAGTGCCAAGCCAGTTGGAAAAAAGTTTTTCTCTTAACTTCTGCTCCCTGTTTAAACAGGCAAATAAATCAGACCAGTTTTCCATTTCACAAAGCTCAGCAGTTTTTAAGGCATTATCCCTGAGCTGATTCAGCCCCCGCAAAATTGTTTGATCTTTTTCCATCACTTTTTTCAGATTTTGCCAGTTATTATCTCCAGAATGATGACTTTTACCCGTATCCACCAGTAACAGATGCTCTTTGAAAAATTCCAAGGGAGTTTCTTTTTTTTTCCACTTAGGTCCAAAGGGAGAACATTCGATGATATACATAAAATCAGGTTTTGTCTCCATTGCGGGAATATAATCCTGAATACCAGCTGGAGCATGCAGAAGAGAAGTTTCCAAATCCCGACAAAGAGACAATAACTCCAGTTGTGTAAACTGAAGATTAAACAAAGAACCAAAGGCTTGTACAAGGCTTATGCACAAACTGGAACTAGCTCCCAACCCCCCTCCTACTGGTGAGTCTGATTTTAAACAAATCGTCCATTCTTCACTTTCTCTATTGTCACTTTTTGGACTAAAGCTTTCAATCTGAGCTTTCTTTTGCTCCCATTCACGATTCAGCCTGAATGATTGTGGATTTTCCGACCCAAAGGTTTTACATTTAAAACCACTCCAATACTCTATATGTTTTTTCAACAAATCCAATTCAGGCTGTGGCTCTTCCAATAATTTATTCCAACCAAAAAAAGATTTTCTGTATAGACCAGAAGGAGAGGAAATCTCTATATTTATTTGAGTACCCCCTTTTTTTTTATGGGTGTTCACATATCGGATTTTATGATCTTCAGATTTTGAATATGATAAATTGACAAAAGTAAATACAGGAATGGAGCAATTAACCACAAAACAATCCTGTATCAAGGCATGAACAGGCCAAATATCCAAAAACCCACCTGCTAAATCAATTCTCGTGGGACTTTTTATGTTTACAGTTTCAACACATTCTTTTTTCACTTCAATGTTTCCAGCAAAATTTCCTTTTCCGTGATTTTTCGCTCCAGCTGTTTGTCATAGAGGCTCTCCAAAATATGAGCCATATTTTTATCCTCCAGGATCCCCAAAGCTTTAAGATCATTTCCGTTGATAAGAGGCTTGGGTAATTTCCCTTCCGGTGCTCTCGATATAAACTCTTTTTCCAGTGTATTAATATCCCTAGCTTGTTGATACAATTTCCTAGCTTTTAAATGGTTTTTGCATAAAAATAAAATACTTCGTGAAAAATCAGAGTTCAGTATTCTTAATTTTTTTCCAAAAGAAGCTGACTGAAAACCCAATATACAACAAGACGAATAAAAAATTTCATTCACTTCTCTTATCAAAGCAGAAGGAAACTTCCAGTTTTTCAAATTATCACTAAATGCTTTTTTCCATTTTTCATTTTCTGTTTGAATTAACACAGGGAAAAACACATAAATCCAAAGAAAGCTTTTTTCCCTCATTAATTCAACAGGAACAGGCTGATTACAAAATTCCCTGCAAAAATCCCAGTTAATTTCTTTATTATTAAAAGTCTGTTCAGAGACAGAAATAACGGGAAAAAGAAAATTGTTCAATAAGTTCAAATCTTTAAAACCGGAAAGTGCTCTTGTAAAATTCCCGGATTTTAATATTTTAAGGCACTCTTCATAAACTCTTTCACGGGATATTTTTAAAAGTGCGTCCTTCTTTTTAAACACGGCTTTTTTCGTAATTTTTTCTATTGCAAAATCCAGTTTAATGCTGAACCGAAGTGCGCGCAAAATTCTTAAATGATCTTCCTGAAAACGTTGTTCTGGTTTTCCAACAGTTCTGATAATCTTTTTTTTCAGATCTGCAACTCCGCCAACATAATCAATTACCTTGTCTGTTTTTATATCATAAAAAAGAGCATTAACAGTAAAGTCCCTTCTTAAAGCATCTTCTCTGTCAGATAAAAACTCCACATATTGTGGGTGTCGTCCATCTGCATAAGGACCATCTTTTCTAAAAGTAGCCACCTCCACCGAACCTTTTGAACAAAAAACGGCAACCACACCAAAAGCTTTTCCCTGCTTATTGCCTTTCGGAAACATACGCAAAACTTCTTCTGTGCGGGCAGAAGTGGCAACATCAAAGTCCTTGGGAGTCCTGTTCAATAATGCGTCCCTGACACAGCCACCTGCCAGATAAGCCATAAAACCATTTTGATTTAAAGTTAAAATAATTTTTTTTACTTCCGGCCAGTTATCGTGCCGACTGAATACAGACATTAAATTATGAATATTGATCATTTTATGGATTTACAAAACCATATTTATCTTCTGATTTTACTTTAATAACCGCAAAATTTATTTCCTGCACACCTGCTTCTGTCAAAGTATAAAGAATTTTTTTCACAGAGAGAAAATCAATATCCTTATCTGCCTGCAAAGTCATTTTATACTGAAAAGGTGGCACATCCGCTCCCGTTTCATCTTTTCTGCTCACACTTTTATTTTCCTGGTTTAATTTGTCGATCGCAGCTTTAACGGATTCCAACAAAGGGACAATGACCCAATCTGTGTTATTTTGCACATCTTGAAAAGTCGCCAATTTTTTTTCATTAAAGGAAACAAATTCTTTCGACAACACAACAACAAAAGAAGGTTTTAACTCCTTAACAGTGGATGCCTGCGGGAGAGCAATTTGATCGGATATAGGCAAAATCTGATTAGTGGAAGCATAGTTTTGTAGTAAGAACACCACTAAAACAGTGAACATATCCACCATAGCCGTCAGCTGTAAAACGGCCACTACATTTCTCTTGCCTCCCAATATTTTTCTTCTTCCTTTGGCTCTTTTACCAGGAACATGAATAGGCATTACAACATCTCCCCCGTGGCGATAACTACTTCAGGAAAACCCCCGTTTAAAAGTGCATCCATCGCCCCTACAACATATTCATATTTCACACGATCACGGGAAGCCACTATAGCATCTTTTTTCTCAGGATAAACCAACTTGATTTTTCTAATTTCTTTAAGCAAAGTCCTTTCATTGTACTTTCTACCTTGCCGAGGAATATTTATCCGCTCCTTGCCAATTAAAATCTCAAAACCGGTTTCCAACACATTTACACGAAAAGGAATATCCGCACCAAGAGGAGGCTCTTCCAAAGCCGTTGCCTCTGTTTTTTTGGAATAAAGAGAACTTCCCAGCTGAATCATGGAAATTTGAGTCCAAACAGCCGTGATGAGCAAAAATATAATACACACACTCATTAAATCAATAAAAGGCACAAGATTTAACTCGACAGCTATACTCTTCTTATCACCTGTTTCTTCCACATGAGCCATAAAACCACCTTTTTTTTATTATATATTCAGAGCTATTGTCGCTCTCTCCATTTAATAATCCACAAAGGCTAAAAAACCTTATTGGTCTGATTTATCGTGAATTTTATCCCTATTGGAAACTATCCGATTCATTAATTCCATTGAGGTTTCCAGCAAATCATTCGTAGCACGACCAATTCTGATCTGAAAAAAACCATAAGCCGTAATAGCCACAATAGCCACTGCTAAACCAAAAGCCGTGCAATTCAGAGCTTCAGAAATACCCGTCGACAAAACAGCCGCTTTAGTTGCCGCATCCGCTTCAGCCACACCGCCAAAAGACTTAATTAAACCAATAATAGTCCCCAAAAGACCTATCAACACACTTATATTTCCAAAAACTGCCAAAAAAGAAGCCCAGCCTTCTATACGAGGAGTGACACGCAAAACAGCTGCATCCATTGCCACTTGCACTTCCTCATCCGGTCTTTTTTCTATAACTTTAATCAGGCCAGCTTTTAAAGTTTCTGTAAGAGGTGCTGGTGTGGTATCACAAAACGCAATAGCCTGTCGGATATTCCCTTGAAGCAACAACCCAAACAGATTTTCACACACATTACTCTTATTCAAAACCAATGATTTTAAACTTAAAAATCTTTCAATAATGAGAAAAATCACCAAAAAACCCACCGCCGCGATAAAGTACATCGCGGTTCCCCCTTCGCAAAAAGCTTTGCTGATAAAGTTCCCAGCGGATTCACATTTATGTATCATTTCTAAAGTTTTTTCTTCCAAGGTAACACCTCCTGTTTTTTATTTTTTTGTAACCACGAACGGAATAGTCACTTCTCCTATTTGTCCTTTTCTTAAACCTGTTCCTGTAAAACGAAAATTACGCAAACGGGCCATTAAACAACGAGCCAAAGCTGAGTCTCTTGTTGTATTTCTTTTTACTTTAGCACTTCTTACTCTTTCATTCACTATATTCCATTGAACCAGAACTTTACCTTCCAAGTCAGGTCTTTTTTGTAAAGCAAACTCATAACAGGATTCTAGCTGATATTTGTTACGACGTATCACTCTCAAAATAGCATTTTTATCTATTCCACCTTCCACTTCCCAGTCAGAAGTCCCTAATTCCAATTGAACCATACCTCTTTTACCTAGGCTACCACCGGTGCCATAACCCCTGGCTCCTCCTCCCCGGCCTTTTGTCTTAATGCCGGCAGACACGCCAATCAGGTTTGTGCCTTTTCCTCCTGCTCCTGTATTTTTAAATTTAGTGCCTATTCCCTCACCGGCATAAGAATCTTCCTGTCCAGCATGACCTGTTGCCTGTTCAGCCAAACCAGCCAATTCTCCAGTTCCAGAGTAAGCCTTATCCAGCTGTTTCTGAGCACCTTTTTTCCCAAAAACCCCCAACAAACCAATTTTTGTTGGATCAGGACGAGGACTTTTTGGCCCGGCTCCTCTTTTTTTAGTAGTGACAGAACCTCCCGGACGAGCAGAAGTAATAGTTTTCTTTTTAGATTTTTCCATTGGTTTGGCCGCAACTTGCCCCAAACGTCCTGGAGCACCTTGTTTTTTAATGCCCACTTTTTTCCTTTTCTTTGAAACTTTTTGCTTTTGAGGTATGGAAAGCTTTGTTTTCTTTTTTCGGGATTTGTCAGCCAGTTTCAATTTTACCACCCGCTTCTTCTTAAACTCAATAGTGGCCGTTTTGATTGCCTCTTCTTCCAGATCTTCTGTGTCCCCTAAAAACTGAGGGGAAAAAATAGCCAGATAAAAAAACAACATGGACATAAAGAAAAAAGACATCATCAGGCCCATCATTTCTGAAAAGTTAAAATCAAACAGACCAGCAAGTGTGGCTGTTTGCTCCCGATTTGAATAACGAACATAAACAGACAGAGAAGGAGAAAAGTCCATACGAACAAGTTGGTTTTGATTTAAAGAAAGAACCTGTTCAGCACCTTGAGTCGTCACAAGCCCTTTTTCCACTAATTTTTCAAAAGGATGTTTAACCCCTTTATGATCTATCACACTAGCTTTAACCCCATCAGATAAATAAACACAAGCTCCTTGTCCTGTTTTTAACAAGTTGTAACTTGGTTTACCCAGAAGGTTTGGGCAAAAGATTTTTGCTCTGGAATGAGAACCAAAAGTAACAGTTTGATTGTTATCTTTAAAGTGGTGCATGGAAAGAATCCTCTCTTTCCAGGCCACAGTGACTTCCACAACAGGACCACTTCCGGTGGGAATATTTTTATCTAAATTCTGAATTGCACTTTTAGGAGCATAAACCCCGTGAACTTTCTGTTTTGGAGAAATATTTGGAATATCCGATTTTACTGGCTTTACATCTGTTTCGTAAAAAGAACTGCTTTTATTGTCAGATGAAGCGGGAGATGAGGGAATAACTTCTGTCTTTTTCAAAGGACTAACACCTGTTTCTTTATCCATATTCTGTTGCTGTTTTTCCGATCTCTTTAAAGGTCTGATTATAGCTTCATCAGGGATTTTTAAACCCTCAAGATCTCTTGGAGAATGGGGGGGTGTAGCTGATGGGGTGGCGGATGGTGCGGACGGAACGGATGGTGCGGACGGAACTGATGACACTGGGGGCGCGGGCGGAGCGGACGACTCCGGAGGAGCTGATATTTTCTCGGAAGAAGGTGGTACAGAAGGCATATCCTGTTTTAAATCCGGGAGTGGATCAGAAGAAAGGGGCGCGGGCGGAACTGATGACACTGGGGGCGCGGACGGAACTGATGGGGGCGCGGACGGAACTGATGACACTGGTGACGCAGGCGGAACTGATGGTGGCACGGACGGAACTGATGGTGGCACGGACGGCGCGACCGACTCCGGCGGTGCTGATATTTTCTCGGAAGAAGGTGGTACAGAAGGCATATCCTGTTTTAAATCCGGTAGTGGATCAGAAGAAAGTGGCACAGGCGACTCCGGTGGAGAGGATGATGGGGGCGCGGACGGAACTGATGACACTGGGGGCGTAGCCGGAACTGATGGAGCGGGGGGCGCGGGCGGAGCTGATGACACTGGGGGTGCGGACGGCAAAGAGGCCCTTTCAGAAGATACAGCAGAAGTTTTTTGGCGCGTGGTTCCTTCAATTTTTTGACCAACTTTGGTAAAAGGCACATTGATAAAAAACTGGATTATAAAATCTCCAATTTTTATTTGATCTCCATGTTTTAACAAAGACTCCACAACAGGTTTGGAATTAACAAAAGTTCCTGTGGGAGAACCCAGATCAGAAATATGATAATCAGTGCCTCTTTTTTCAATTAAGGCATGCCAAAAATAAACACTGGAATCAGCCAATACCAAAGAAGGCCCATCAGGATTGCTTCCAATACTGACTTGAGCTGATAAAAATTGACGGTTAGCAACCAGCTGTCCTGAATGATATACTTTTAAAAATACAGGTTGTTGCAAAATTTCCTCTTTCTTTTTTACTTTTCAAAATTGAAAGCTCTGATTTTCATAACCACACACAGGAAGTGCCTTAAAAAGATCAGCAGAACCATCTGTTTTACACTTAAACTAAACACTTATTTTATCTCGCGTGCTGTTCTTCTCATCTCTGGCAAAAAGTTTTTTCTGAGTTTTATTAATCGTCCATAGTTCATTTGTTTTTTATGAAATAAATGAAAAATACTGGGGTTGGACACACTTCCCTCCAACAGCTCATCTTGAAAATCAATTACTACTCTTTTACTTCTTTTTCTTTTCTTTTTTTGCTGAGCCTCAGCCATACTGGAAATACAAAATAAAGATGAAAGCAAAATGACACCTAATAACCAATATAACAATGACTTACATTTTTTCATAAGGAAAGCTCCTATGTTTATGTTCCACATCTTCTTTTAATAAATACGGGCCAAGTAAAGAAACTTCTGTTTAGCCACTTTGTTGCCTTTTTTTAAATGTTCTCTCAAAGCTTTTATCTTTCGCGCGTAACGACCTGATTTGTCCATCATATCAGCTTTCTGTAAAAAACGATAGGACTCCTCTCTTTTCTTCATATCTTTCCCTAAAAGTATAGCATAGTTTAACAAAAGCTCTACCGATCCAGGATTTTTTTTAATTAATTCCTCGAAAATATCTTCTGATTTTTTAAAATTCCCAGACCAAGCCAAGGCTACAGCATAGTTATTTCCTGTCTTTACCACTTCACGATGGTTTAAAGATAACTTCAGTTTTGCTCTACTGTATGCCAGACTCAGGTACTCCAAAGCCGAATCATACTCATAAGCTTTCATATAGAGAGTTCCCAAGTTAGCTGCTGCTGAATAATTGTTATATCTGTAGTCCAAACTTTTTTGAAACCCTTTTACAGCTTCTTCCGGCTTCCCCTCTTTCAAAGCAATAATAGCCAAATTAGCGTGCAAAGAGGAGTTTTTTGGGTGTTTCTTTAAAGCACGAGTAAAAATAATTTTTGCAAGCTGGGTTTTTCCATTCCGCAAATAAAACACCCCCAAAGTATTTAAAGCCTGAATATTGTTGGCAGACTTGTTTAAAATTTTAGAAACCAGACTGACCAATCTATCCTCTTTTTTACTTCTTTTGAGAGCCTGCAACTGTTTTAACCATTGCTTCATTTTCTGCTGTTCCCGATACGCTCGATTCTCCTTTGCATCATCATCGTCACCGCTATCACGGCGATTACTTGTTCTATCGTCAACAACTATTTCATCATCATCCACAAACTCCGCAAAAACAGGGTTCAAAGAAATCAACAAGATCGCCAATCCGGCCAAGCAAGTAAAAACTACACGACTCTTAAACAAACAAGTAATGATTCTCATCTTGCAAACAAAATGCGTACCAAAACAACAAAGAATACGATAGCGGGTTATTAAATCCATCATATCTTATACTCCATATTATCCCCCGGACCAATCAAACAAAGTCACTGGTAAAACTTCTTTTTTCAAAAGAGGATTAACTGCAATGGAAGACTTTTCCTCCAAAACACTTAGCCTCTCTACAGATTTTTTCAACCATTTTTCATTATAAGCACTCAGCTTCCTAGCTCTATTGACAGCCAGTTTATAGTTTTTAACCGCTTCCTGTTTAAAAGGCAAAGCTGTCTTTTTTAAGCCTTCCTTATACTTTTTGATTTCCATGTCATTTAAACCCTTGGGCAAAGGTGAATTGTAAATAGAATCCCCTATATGCTCAGACGCCAAACCAATTAAAACCAAACTGGCAACCACTTGATAACCGCTGTCAAAGCGGATAACCTTTTTTAAATCTTCTTTAAGTTTATTAAACAAGTTTAATTTCTTTTGAACAACTATCTGTTGTTTTTTAGGATTGGCCGGAATGCGTATCTTGATAAACTCAACATAAGTATCATACACAAGGTGAAATTTGGCTTGAGCGGCGTAAAAAACACCGGCTTTGTTCTTCCTATACAAGGCAATTGTTCGTTTATACCAGGTTTTGGACTGCGCTATTTTCCTCTGCGCTTTTTTAATTTCAGCAATCTTGAAAGTAGCAGACACCAGAGCTTTTTTATCAGAAGAACCTCTGTTGAGATATTGATTATAATAAGACACTGCTTGATTGGCTCGTCCTCTTCTTTTATTAAGCTCCGCCAATAAAAAAAGAGCCTGTACTTTCTCTGTTCTTCTACTTCTCTTAAAATATTCCAAGTAAGCCCGCTCTGCCGAACCATAACGATTAAATCCGTCATAAATAAGCGCGGAGTTAAACCAGAAATCCACAGAAGTCCGATCTTTTGGAAAAGAGCGCGCGTAATTGGAAAAGGCATCCGCCGCTTTCATGTACTGACCGGTTTTTTGATAGAGACTAGGAATATCCCTTAAAATTGTCTTCCGTATACTCTTGTTGGAAGATGGGGTTTGCAAAACTCTTTTATAAAGAGAAAGGGTTTGCAAAGCATCCCCGCTCTTTTTAAAATTGACAGCTGAATTATAGTAAGCTGTTCCTCGTAATGGGGATTTGGGATGCGTGTCTGCGAAAGACTTATACATAACAGCACTTTTGAAATACTCCTTGTTTTTAGCCAGATCTTCAGCCGCTTTAAGGGAGACCTGACTTAAAATTTTCCTAATTTCCCTTGCGGAACCTGAGTTGGCAACTACTTTGTTTTTCAATAAACGAATAGCCGCCTGCCTTAAACCTGGGAAGTCCTTTTTCAGATTATAAATATCCAAAATCAGGTTAGCGGAATATTCTGTATATCTGCTGGTTGGATACTTCTGAATCAAATCCCAAAACTGAGATAAAGCCTGTTTATAATGATTAAACTCATAATGAAGAGAAGCCATCTTATATAAGATAGCTGGTACATTAGACTTTTTTGGAAAACGGCTGGCATAAGAACGAACCACTTTTTGAAAACCTTGAACAGATGAAGGAAAAGATGTGAAACTGGTTTTCTTTCCCACTAACTTGCTAATAGCTTTTGAAGAAGGGAGAGTTTTTTCAAAAGTCAAAACACTGTTCAAACTGGCTGTTTCATAGTGTTTGCTCTTTGGAAAATTCTCCACGACAAAAAGATATTGTCTGGCCGCTCGTTTGTATTGTTTTAAATCAAAAAGTAATTCTGCGTAAAAAAATCGCATTTTATCCGCCAATTTTGATTTCCGAAAATGACTATTATAAAGATCATAACTGAAAAGAGCTTGGCCTTTAGCTGTTTTATCCTTGGTTTTACGATAGGACTGGTGCATGCGGAAAGCGTAGTTACGAACAGTTTCCTCTATCAGAGTAACAGCTTTTGAGACTAGTTGTGGATTGTTTTGATTTTCCCGCGACCACGCACTCATGGGACCATATCGAACTATCCAATGCTTCAATTCTTTTAAAAAAACCTGCCGGCTTCCGGCGTAAGTATGAGCACGAATAATCTGATATTGATAATCATAAGCCTGTGGAGAAGAAGGCTCTTCCCTGATAAGCTGTTTAAAGGCCATACGCACTCCTTTGAGATCACCACGATCCAAATAAATGTAAGCCAAATCTTTTAGCATCTTAAGGGCTTTGCTAGAACTTTCTGACATTTTTTGAAAATACGACAAAGCCATCTCCGGTTTTCTACGGGAATGACTGTAGAAAAGTGCCATATCTCCCAAAGCTTCATTCGCAAAATACAACCGGCCAGAACTTTCTGCACCCATCTGTTTTCTGGTTCTGTGGCGCGCGCCCTCTCTGATAACAGCTTCCAAGTTGGCCAGTGCTCTCCCTTCCTGTCCCATTTTCAGCCGACACCATGCCACTTTATAAAGAGCAAAAGAATAAAGCCTTTGCCGGCGACTGGACGCTATCTTTCTATAATAATCAGTCGCTTTTTTCCACTTGGATTTATTAAAGTAATACTCTCCCAGTTCAAAGTTCACATCATTTACATAATCACTTTTTGGAAATCTTCTTATTAAAGTTTCATACCGAACACGGCCTTTTTCCAGTTGCCCCCTTTTAAAGTAACTGACCCCTAAAAAAAATAAAACCTGATCCATATTTTTATCTTTCGGAAACTGTCTGCGATAAGTTTCAAACAGCTTAATGGCTTTATTAATATATACATAAGTGGGCCTTAAATTGAGACGAGGTTTGCTTTTTCTTTTTTTATTCTGAAAGTGAGTCATTTGTTGATCGTATTTTTCATACAACCGATATTCAATTAAACGAGCTTTTTCAATATACAAACTACCTAACCGCAACCGCAGATCACGGCGCTTACTGTTCTTTAAAAGATTAAAAAGCTGATTGATCTCCTGATTAATAACTGATTCCAGTTCCGCTTCATCTGTTCCAGCTTCGAAATATCTTCTGAACTTTCGAGGTGGTTCTGCCACTTTGATAGCCTGTCGCTGCTGAATTTTTTCAATCCTCCGGGCTTTGGGCACAGCGACTGCTCTTTTTTTGATTCCAAATTTTTTCACTTTTTTTCGCCGATTTGCCGGTGCTCTGCCTTCTGTGTCCTCTGATGACATTTCAGGCTGAAGCGGGGATACATTCGGCTCGTTTTTCGTAACAGCTGACACCCCGGTAAAAGGAAAAAACACAAAAACTGCGTATAAAATCCACAAATTAATTTTAAACATCATAAACATCCTACCTGAAAATGAAAAACCATTTCCTTATTTTTTACAACTTCCCATACCTATGTAGTGATAATTTCCAAGCTCATCCAGCCAATATTCTCCTTGAAAAGGCCAATATTCATAACCATTTTGAATATAAAAGCTCCGATCAAAGTCCTCAATATTGACACCTGTCGTTTTCTTTTGAGCAATTTTTTTCTTCAAAAAACCCCTTTTGCTTCTCAGCATTTCATATCGTAAATATTGTTCTTGAGTAAAAAAACCTTTCAATTCTGCGCGAATCACTTTCAAGTGTGACAGTGCACGACGACCCGCTTTCCTTTGAGCATTATTGAGTCTTTTTTTTATTAATTTTGTGGAATATTTGCCAACCATGGATCTGCGCCAGGAATATGGTAGCTGATAAATCAAATCCCGCTCCTCTTTCAGCTTCGTGATATAATGATGAAGAGCCGAAAAATCCCCTTCTCTTGAAATTCGCCGGGTCACAGGCAAAGGATACTGAATAATGCCAGCCCGATTTTTGCCATCCATAGAAAGAATTAATGATTGATAATAAGATTTTAAGGAATGGTGATTGGCAATAATATTTTTTACTTGTGTATAAGTGGAGCGATAAATACGATGAAATAAATCCAATACTTTTTCCATTTCATAGTATTTACAAATATGAAGATAAATAATAGATCGCAACAGTAAGGACTCTGGTTGGTAATATCCTTCGTAATAGGAAGAGTGCAGGGTTTGAAAATTACTCAAAGCTGAGCGCAATTTCCCCCCTCTTAAAAGGGCCCAGCTTTTTTCCAACAAAGTATCATGCCATAAGGGAGAGTCTTTCGGAACTTGCTGATAAGCCATAGCGGATTTCTCCCATTCCCCACCTTGATAATAAGCTCTGGCTTTTCCCATAAGAGCGGCTATTCGAAAACTGTCTGTCACTCCCGTTCGGCGATTTTCCAATTTATCGAAAATTCTAATTGCCTGCTTGACACGATTCCGCTCCGCTTGAGCCAGACCCATCTGATAAAGTGCTTTATAAAGAAAAGGACTGGTAGATTTAACACGGGAGAAGTGAGCAATAGCTCTTCGAAAATTTTTTTTTCGCATCCAATATTCACCGAAATGATAATGTAATTTACTGCGCTCTTTACGGGAGATATATTTTAAGCTTCCGTGAGAAATAGCATGATTTAAAAGCTTATCATCTTTCAAATGAGCGGCCACCAACGCAATTTTTTGCAAACTTTTTCCCACATACCCTGGAGCCTTTCTGGAAACTAAATTCTGAAATTGAAAGATAGCGGGATGATACAAACCCATATTGTACAAGTTCAAAGCCAAATGATATCTGATTTTATTTTTTTGCTTAGATAAAACTGGCTTGTACATCAAACGAAACAAAGTTTTTGTGGAAAGCACATAATTTCCCTGAGCAGACTGCCTCAGGGCACGTTTTAATTGAACAAAAGCACCCACTTGTCTTCGACGTTTATCCCCTAATGTTTGTTTTCTTTTTCCTTCCACAGAAAAAGAAACACATAAAATCAAACTCAAAAAAACACTTGAAACAACCTTCTTCATCTCAACCCCGCAGATGGATAATAATAACTGAACCCAAGGGAAAATAAAATATTATTCAAAACAGTCACATTTGCACTTTGGGTTTCAATGGTCATATTCCATCTCAGATCCCATCTCAGTCCCAAGTCTCTTGTAATGGCGAATACTTGACCAATACCAGCGATAACAGTTGGTTCCCAAACTACCACTCTCTCGTTTTTGGATCTCTTTTTATTAATTCCACTCATACCCAAACCCAAGTTAAAAAAAGTGTCAAAAGCCAAAATACTTTTATTATAAAAAGCAATCTTTCCATAAACTGGCATCCATTTATAAGTTAATCCGAAAAAAGTATTGGCAATAGGCAGTGTTTCAGACACATTAGCACCAATGGTGGCTAAATTATTTGTCACTCCTCGATTAAAAGTTAAAACATAATAACCGCTTAATTCTATGCCGTGCTTTTCTAAAAAATGATAACTTAAATGTCCTTCCACCCCTGGATTTAAAAAGTATTCACTGCTTAAAATAAAAGCGGACGATAAAGAAGCGGATACACGACCGGTTTTTGGCATAAACCGCCGTTGAATAACAGCCACATCAGAAAAAGGAGAAAGATACACCAAATCAGATAATTTTTTGGCATTGAGAGCTTTCACTCTGTTCAAAAAGGTCTCATCAGGGGAATCTATCTCTTCTTCATTATATGTTCCTTCTTGAGCACAAGACAAAACAGGAACAGCAAGAACAAACAACATGAATAAGATTGTTTTTACTATTATCACTTTCTTTCTCATGTCACTCCACTTCATAAAAGCACTGTTATTCCAATACGAGCTAAAAATCTCAGAAAAATATCTTTTTCAAATTTGTCATACTCTGGGCGCGCCGGGCGCTGTTGAGAGGGCGTCCACTTAATGCCTTCATATACAGGATTAGGAGCATGATATATCAGAAAATCAATCCCTCCATCCAAGGCAAAATAACGATTAAAGTAAAATCTTTGACCAATTCCAAAATGAGAGGCTGGAATCATAATAATATTGCCTTCTCCATGTTGCATTCCCAGGGTCCCTAAACCAAAAAAAGAATACAGAGAAAAATTAAAAACAAGACTTTTGGTAATACTGATTTTCCCATAGAAAGGAGAAAATTGATAATTTAAAAAAGCTCCTATAAAAGGATGAGGAGCCAGACTCGCATCATAATAAGAGTCCACCGATTGTCTATCTGATGTCTTTATTCCTATTTCTTTCAATCCCTTTCCCGTATTGGAAAGCCCGGGGAGAAAAAACAGACCAGACATTCCAATTCCATGAGATTCATTCCAATAAAAAGACAAAGACGCCAAAGCACTATAAGGGTTGTAAAAAGGCTCATCTGTCCTCAAAGCACCAGACATACGCAACTCAACCCGGTTGGTCAAAGTAACATCCCTGTTTAATACTGCCTTTGGACTTTTAAATATTGGAAAAACATATTCTGAAGCCAGTTCCTGATCAGGAAACTGAATAACCGCAGACCATACTGGTACAGAAAAAAACATTGAAAAAAAGAGACAAAAGACGAACCTCTTTCCAATGACTTTAATAAAAGAAACAAAAACTTGAAATAAGATAACTCCTCCAGTTTAAAACTTCAGACACTGCAAGGTCCAGTCAAAATAACATACTCTTTCAAAGACCACTACCTAGTACCCTGTGAAAAAGGTTTTTTATATCAACTGAACAGCCAAGTTGTTGGCTTTTCAGTCCCGTGAAAACGGGAATCCAGTCAAAATAACATACTCTTTCAAAGACCACTACTTGGTGTTGAGATTTTGCTTTCATGCATTCCATATTTAAATTCTCAAACACTATATCCTTATTTGACAAGCTAAGACTATAATTTACGCGGAGCTTTATAAACCAAAGGATAACTTTATTGCTGTCTATTAAATAGTCACTTTATTGCTGTCTATTAAATTTACAGTTACCAAGACCTTCAGAAGTGTCTATTAAATAGTCGATCTTGAATAAGTCCGTTTAGTAAGAGGAGCTTCTTTCACTAACACTTTTTGCAAGAAAAAAAAGGTTTTATTGTAAAACCTTGCAATTTTTTCCCAAACCTTTTATAAAAAAATCAGTGATAGCAAAGTTTCATCGTTTATTCAGGACCGACTACAATAAACTAAATTCTGTCAACGAATTACTGAACATCTACAGAAATGACAAACCCTGTCGGGACTGAGAACCACTTTTCTGATTAAAATAATAAATTATGGAAAAAACATCTGATTTATCAATTACTCCTGAAACATTACTGAAAATATATCATTTAATGGTGAAATCCCGGGTTCTGGAAGAAAGAATGATCCAAATTTACAAACAAGGCCAAGCTTATTTCTGGATAGGAGGTCCTGGGGAAGAAGCTTTTGGTGTTCCATTGGGATTGCTGGTCAAAAAAGGTTCTGGTTTGGAATATGATTGGCTTCATCTGCATTATCGTGCAACATCCACTTTGATGGCAATGGATCTTCCGATGAAAGAGGCAGTGCGTTTAATTATGAATAAGGCAACGGACAAACACACAGGAGGCAGAAATTTTTCCAATCATTATTGCGTACCTGAGTGGAATGTAGCACCCGTGACATCTGTTATTGGTTCTCAGTACAGCACGGCCTTGGGCACAGCCCATGTTCAAAGCCGTTCCCAAACTTCTGCCATCACTGTTGTGACAGGAGGAGATGCCGGAACAGCGGAAGGGGACTTTGCCACTTGCTTGGTATGGGCTTCCAAACCGAATCGTCCTCTACCCATGCTTATTACGGTTCAAAACAACAAGTGGGGCATTTCCACTGCTTACAAAGGTCAACATGGAGAAACACATATCGTGGATCGAGGAAAAGCCTTTAATATGGAAACAGTGTTGATCAATGGCAATGACCCCATTGAAACTTATATTACCTTAAAAGAGAAAATGCAATATATCCGCGAGACACGTTATCCGGTTTTAATGGAGGCTTTTGTATCTCGTTTATACGGGCATTCCTCCGCAGATGGTGCTAATTACAAGAAAAGTGAAGTGTGTTGTATTGCCTTGTTCGAAAAAAAATTAAAAAAAATGAATTTGCTTACAGAAAAAGAGCAAAAAAATACATGGGAGTCTTTAAAGGAAGAAGCTAAAAATATTCAACGGGAAGTTCAACAGGAAAAAGATCCTGCACCGGACTCTATATGGAATCATGTATACGCAAATGGTGAAAATGCCGATTGGAGAAAATTTTGAAACATAAGTGGTTGAAAGGGGATCGGGTATTCATTGCATACAAACCAGTTCTGTAGTGCAACCTGAAAAACAATATGGCTAACATGGCACAAGCGATTAGAATGGCTTTGCATTATGGAGAGAAACATCTCCAGCTGAAAGACATTTTTGGCCAGGATGTAGGCCCCCCTTTAGGTGGAGTGTTTACAGCCACTCAAGGCTTAAAAACAGCATGGAACACACCTTTAGATGAAAGAGGTATCGTAGGCACAGCTATTGGTATTGCTCTTACAGGTGAACGCTCTGTGGCAGAAGTGCAGTTTGCCGATTACATTTTTAATACGATTGATCTTTTAAAACTAGCAGGAAATTGTCTGTGGTCTTCAAACGGACAATATGCTCTTCCTTTTGTATTAATGACTCCAACAGGTGCTGGTATTCATGGTTCCATTTATCACAGCCACAGTTTTGAATCCTGGGCAAGCCGTTTACCTGGCTGGCAAATAGTAATGCCTTCAGATCCTTTGTCTGCTTACGGCCTTATGTTATCAGCTATTGAAAATCCAAACCCAGTATTGTACTTGAAACCCAAGGCGTTGTTGCGGGTTAAAGGGAAGGATAAAATTCCTGGAGAACCTGAAGATGAAAATCAATTACGAAAAATGATAGACGCACCTTTAGGCGATCGACAAGACTGGGAACCACAGTGGCCAAAGTTGGAAAAATACAGCATACCTATCGGTAAAGGTCAGGTGATTCAATCAGGTTCTTCATTGACAGTGGTGAGTTTTGGCCGTTCTTTGTATTTATGTCGCAAAGCTCTGGAAAAACTGACAGATAAAGAAAAAACAGGGGTGGAGTTAATTGATATGAGATCCATTTACCCTTATGACTGGAATTTGATCAAAACTTCCATTTTAAAAACCAAGAGGGTGTTGTTTGTAAATGAGGATACAGAGGTCAGTAACTTTGCGGAACATTTAGCCTATAGAGCAGGCCAAGAATGTTTTTACTCTTTATATTCCGCTCCTCGTGTGTTGGCAGGTAAAAATCTACCAGGTATTGGTCTTCATCCCAACTTGGAAAAAGCCACTGTTCCACAAGCGGATGATATAGTTTCCACTATCCGGGAATTAATGTTGGAACAACCTTAATCCTTAAGCCTTCGTGCTTTAGATGAGTCCTTTTCACGAGGAAGCAATCAGGATTTTAAAAGTCCCATTGAACATATAATCCGAGGTTTTTCGTCCATTTTCCTAGCTTCCTTTTTATTGACAAGAGTTTCATTTCTATGTTTTTCCCGGATAAGGTTAAAAACCTCTGTATCTGATATCTTTTGTCTGAACATTCTTTTAAAAGTATTCTCCGCTTCATTAGACAAAGGATAATGATAAATGTCCTCCATGATTTGTGTTTCTTCTTCACTTTTTTTAAGAATGTTATCCAGTTTTTCAAAAAGCTTTCTCCTAGGGTTTCGGCTTGTTCCCAGTTTGTTGGATAAGCCTTCTTTTCCAGAATATTCCTGAATAGTATCCAAACCAGACTTAACTATTTCATAATGTTTTTCTGTTCTTTTTAAGGGCTTTGTATCTGGTTGGCATTCTGCCAGCTTTAAAATATTCATTTGATCCTCTTGAATGCTTTTTCCTTCCTCATTAAGATAAAGCAAATAATTATTTATATGGGATTTTGCAAAAAGTAAAACCCCTTCAGTTTGGTTTTCCTTTTCAGTAGCTTTTGAGGAATGCACTACATCCGGCATATTTTTAATTTGTTCCTCCAACCCCGGGTCTTTTTTTATGCCTTTATTCCATATCTCCAAAGCAAAAGAAGAAAGATCAACATCATCTGATATCTCCTTTTCCAAAATTTCTGACTTCTCGTGATACAAGTCCATTAAAGTTTGTTTCTCATCTTCAAAAAACTGCTCATCCGTTCCTACTACTTCTGCATTTTCCCTAAGCCGATTTTGAATACGACTTCTTAATTGTATCAGGTGTTCTAAGCCAGCAGAAGGCATGAAGGAATAGCAGAAAATTTTTTCCGCTGACTGGCCAATGCGGTCAATTCTTCCTACTCTTTGAATGAGCTTGATAATAGCCCAAGGAAGATCATAATTTACCACAGTATTACAATCCTGAAGGTTTTGCCCCTCACTTAAAACATCCGTTGTGATTAAAATATCAATTTCAGAATCCTGGGATTCTGTTATATTAAAATCATTACTGACAGGGCTGAATTTTTTTGTAATTGTTTGAATATTATCCATTCCTCCCGTTATAAAAGCTGTATTCTTCAAACCTCTGGACTGAAGCTGATTTCTTAAATACTTTGCTGTTTCTCTGGACTGAGTAAAAATCAAAACTTTGTTTTCTTTTCTTTGTTTTAATAATTCTTCAAGTTTTTGTAACTTTAAATCTTTTTCAGAGTTCCAGTTCTTTGACTTTTTCAAGAGGGAAATAAATTGCTCTACATCTTTTTTTAAATCTTCTTTTAAGGTATCTCTAAAATAAGAAGAGGAAATCCAACGCAGGCTTTTGCTATTTTTATTTTTATATTTTTTATAAACCTCCTCAGCTTTTTTATAGAAGGAATCAAAGTTTGTGAAAAACCAGCTTGCCTCTTCATTCTCTCCAGAAAAACCAGTCATACCTCCCTCTTTATCATCAAAAGCGTCAGCAATAACTTCACCGCCTTTTTCACCTACTATAAGGTCTTGCCCTGTTTCAAAAGCGTAAATAAAAATACAATTTCTTAAAATATGTCTCTGGACGGATTGCAGAAAGGAAAAACCACTGCTCTCAAGCCTTTTAAACAGGTTAATCCGGCAAAAACCTTTTGGATGAGCGCGGGAACGTTCCAAGTCTTTAAAAAGATTTTTTTCTTCTGTTGTAAGTCCTTTTAAATCTTTCTTTTTATATTGGTTTAAATCATATCTGGCGAGTTTCAGATTATTAATCATGGCTAAAACCTCTTCCGAAAAAAGTCTCTTATATTGCTCATCCACTTGATAGGAAACAGTTTTGGCAATTCTTTCTGGAAAAAACTTTTTTCCATCCGCAGTAGTCTCTATATAATACCCACCATTTTTACTTTTTTTTCCATAGTTTTCCTTAATAAAGCTCCGTGTTCTGCGTACTAAAAATTGAACCATAAGCTGTTGCCAATCTTCGGGATACGGAGATTCCTCAAAGGCTTTTAAGGAAGAAACAAGCCCTTCAAAATTATCTCCATCGTCTTTTAAAAACCGATGAGGACGAACTCCTAAATCTGTATCAGAATCAATAAAAAGCCCTAATTGACTGGATAAATCCTTATAGGTTTTATTGTAAGGGGTGGCTGAAAGCAAAATACATTTGCTATCATTTTGAGCAATATAATCCTTAACAACTTGATATCTTCTTCCAAGGGGATTTCTTAAATTATGACTTTCATCTATAATAACAATATGATGTCTTTTCAGTGAAGGGAGCTTTTGTTGCACTTGACTTATGGGGAGCACCCTTCCTCTAATATTCCATTTTTGAATATGCTCATCCCACATAGTCGCCAAATTCTTGGGGCACAAAATAAGGCTTTGCCAACCATGCTCTTCTTCTAAGATTTTAGCTGTGGCTATGGCCATAAGAGTTTTTCCTAACCCCACCACATCGCCAATTAAAACTCCGTTTTTATAATAGACATGACGGGCGGCTATACGAACCGCGGCGGATTGAAAATCAAAAAGAACATTTTTTAGCTCTTTTGGTATATAAAAATCTGTCAGTCCCTTTCTTGCGTCCTCTGAAAGATGCCAAGCCATTTTCATATAAATATGCCAAGGAGGCAAAAGAACTTCCCCAGCCCAGCTTTTCTCAATAAGTGTGATAATGTCTTGTGATATATCTAGGCTGAATTGATCCTGCCATTTCTCTTCAAACCACTTGCTTAAGTTTTCACAAGACGGTTGATCCAAAATATCTATATTAAGCTCTCCGTTTTTTTCCAACCCGGCGTAAGTTAAGTTACTACTTCCCAAAAACCCTATAGTGCCGGCAAATTCTTTTTGATTAAAAGTCAAGTAAAGTTTGGCGTGAAGAGGATGACGGGTAAAACATTTTACTGTTACTTTTTTCTCTCTTAACTGGTGCGCCAGTTTTCTTAAACCCTTTTCATCTTCATTGGAGGGAACACCTGTCATTAACTGATTTTTAAATTGTTTAAGAGCTTCTGTTCTTAGTCTTCGGGCTTTTTTATTATCTGTTTGCCATATTGATTCATCCTGTAAAAGCTCCTGTCTTAACTGCCAACTAGGGCCGTACATTCCCAAAAGAAGACGACACTGATTACCTTCCTCTCCTTTGTATGCGTCAATGAAGGAGGCAATTTTTTTCCAACCCCGCAGGTTAAAATAAGCTGTGCAAATATCGGATTTTTGAGATCGCTTTAAAGCGTCACTTAATCCTGATAAAAAAGAAACTTCCTTTGTCTTTTGCAAAACTTAAAGAATTAAAGAGTAAGACCAATCAGTTTCTTGAAGAAAATAACCAAAAACTTAACCTAGCTTTGGCGAAAAAGTGTAAACAGGCTGGTGTTAAGTATCCTGAAGTCAAAGATATTCAAGGGAAAAAGAAAGTTACGAAAAAACGCGATGTTCAGGCGAAAGATTTTAATTCTAAAGATAGGGGAAGAAATTTAAAACCTTTTCACTGGGACTTGGCTTTTAATGAAATTATGAATAAAGGTGGTTTTGATGCAATTATCACCAACCCACCTTGGGAAAAAGTAAAGTTGGAAGATAAAGAGTTTTTTCACAAATACGATAAATCCATTGATAAGAAAAAAACGAAAAACGACGTGTTACAGAGAAAGAAAAAAGAACTATTGAAAAAAGCAGAAATAGAAGAAAATTACAAAAAAACAAAAGAGTTTTATATTTTCCATCAAAGTTATTTTTCAACATTATATCAATATCAATCTAGCAAAATAATCAATATGGATGGAACAGAAAAAGAAGCTTCAGCTGATATGGATATTTATAGACCTTTTTTAGAGAGATGTTTTAAACTGTTAGATGAAAATGGCACTTTAGGGATTGTTCTTAAAAGTGGTTTGTGTAAAGACGAAGGATCTATCGGTTTAAGAAAAGAGCTACTTTTTAAAAAAACAAAAATAGAGGGTATAATTGATTTTCAAAATCAAATGGCTAAAGGTAAAGGAAAAGGAAAGATTTTTGAGGGAGTGCATGCATCGGAGAAGTTTCTGCTTCTGAGTTTGAAAAAAACTGAACCAAAAGAACAAGACGGTTTTCCCACAAAGTTTCAGACTAGGGATTTAACAGTCTTGGAACATTTTCCGGAACACAGATCAGGAGAATCGGACAACAAAAGAATAGACACAAATACTATACATCACGAAAGTGAAACAGTATGGCAATCCATACAGGAAATAAAAAAGCTTTCTCCAAGAGACTGCTCTATTATTGAATTTAAGTCTTCTAAAGACAAAGAGATACTTAAAAAAGCGAGTCAGTTTCCTAAAATCGGCGAAAGGCTGGACAATTCATGGAATCCTGATTTTTACACAGAATTTCACGAAACAAATGATTCTCATTTATTTAAAGACAACAAAGCATCTGAGGATGATTTGCCTCTCTATAAAGGCAGTGCCATTTATCAGTATGATTACAAACTATCCAATGTTAATCGCTATGTGAGTCTAAAGGATCCAAAAATCCAAGGGAAAAGTCGCTGTTTCAAAAATAAGTGTTATGCGAATTACAGATTGGTCATTAGAACTATAGCTGGAAAAACAAACGAAAGAAGTCTCATTTCAGCAGTCATTCCAAAAAATTATTTTATTTCCAATAGCTTACATGGAGTTTTTATCGAGTTACCTGATAAAGTACCTTTAGCAAAAAAGGGGTTTTCATCTGACTTAAAAACTCAGAAGCAGGTTCTCTTTCAAGGGACTGACAAATCAGGCAAGGGTGATGCCTTAAACAAGAATAATAATCAAAAAAAATCTTCTCAATATATGCTTTTACTTCAGACTTTTCTGAACAGTTTTGTTGTGGATTATTTTATCCGGTTAAAAATATCTTCTAACATCAATAAACACTATATTACCCCTCTCCATATTCCAAGGCTTACAGAAAAAGATCTATACTTTAATGAGTTGGTGGAGCGATCGGCAAAACTTACTTGTATTGGAGAAGAGTTTGACGAGCTGGCAGATGAGATCGGCATTGCGCGTGGTGGAGTAAAAGATACACAGGAACGCTGGAAGATACAAGGGGAAATAGATGCCATTGTGGCCCGTGTTTATGGTTTGACTCCAGAGGAATTTGATTATATCTTAAACACTTTTACAACCGGTAAAAATCAAAAACGGTTGCACGCTCTTAAAAAATATGCTTTTTCAGCTTTCAAAAAAAACAAACTCTTCAAAAAAGTTTCCTAACAGAACACTCTCCAATGCTGTTTTCAAATTTGCAAGTTTGTTCTGTTCCACCGGATAGATATCTTTCAGTTTCCAAGGGAGACCTTTCCACATAAACAGACGAATCATTCACTTAATCAGAGGTTTTTCACAGGCGACTATTTACTCGCCCGTGAAAAACCCATAGTGCTTCAACTATCACACTCTTTTTTCATGTACTTTCCCAAGGAAACTGAAAGCAAAGTTGTTGGCTTTCAGTCCCGTGAAAACGGGAATCCGGAAAATAACATACTTTTTCACAGGCGACTATTTAGACAAAAAGTTTCTTATTTTTTATTGACAAAAATCTTTTTATATTCCACTTTTTCAGAACTATGAAAAAAATAAGAATTTTCTACATGATCATTTATTCAAAGAGGTTTACTCACAAACCAAGTATTGCGTGGATATCCTAAGCCTTGTTCTCTCAAAAGAGGAAATGAAACTTTTTGATTGGAACACCCTTAAAACAGAAGCCACAACTTTTATTGATAAATCCGCAAAAGAAAAACGTATGGACCTCTTGGTCTCAGCTCAGCTTAAAAGCTCTAAAAAACCTGCTAGAATATTATTTTTAATGGAACACAAAAGCCAATACGACCAAGATTTGATGAGACAGTTTTTAATATATCAGGTAGGGATTTATCAAAATACACGAACCCCTATTCTTCCTGTGTTTATTAACCAAAGTACACAAAAGATATGGTCAGGGCCTTTTGATTTTCACGAGTACCTGCATAATTTCCCGGTGGAATTAAAAGAGAGATTTGCAGGCAATGTGTTGAATTTTCGTCCGCGGGTCTTGAATATTCAGTCTTTAGATGTGTCAAAGGAGGCCAGGGATTTGACAACTCGTCCTATTTTGTATATTTTAAAACATATCTGGCGACTTGATGAATCAAAAGTGAAAGAGCTTTTTACGATAGGTCAGGGTCTTAGTTCCAGTGAGCGTGAGGAATTGATCGGGCGAGCAGTAGATTATATACGGCGATATGATCCAGCATTTAATTGGGATATTGTAAAAGAGATTGAACAAGCCACAGTGAAAGAGGAGGGAAGAATTATGATGCCATTATTACAATCTTCTTATGATAAGGCCAGAGAAGAGGGCATGCAACAAGGCATTGAAAAGGGCCTGAAGAAAGGCCGACAGGAAGGTCATCTGGAAGGCATGCAACAAGGCATTGAAAAGGGCCTGAAGAAAGGCCAAAAACAGTTGATTGCAAAATTGCTTAAAAGTGATGTGGATTTGCAGGTTCTTTGCAAAGGCACAGGACTTTCCGAAGAAGAAATCAAAAAACTTAACAATGGCGACTAAGAATACAGATAGTTTTGGAATGCCAAAACAGTGGGCACAATAATTTTTCTGGATTCCTATATTATTTGACATATATAGTCAAAAGTGAAGTGCAATGTATTTATTTTTAATATTTATAGATAGAATATCCCAGTATAAAGCCCTAATTGTTCCTGAAGGATAAAATCAAGCTGAAATCAAAAAAAGTCTGGTGAAACTGGAAGCAAAATTAGCTTTCCTTTGAAGTTTTTAGTTCTTCAAAGTATTGATGTGCTTTAATATTAAATTTTCCAAAAGTAAGTATTTCATGTCTTGGAATAATAGTTTCCATGTTATCAGGATCTTGATCATACGGATAATAGGTGGTCCACTGCACGCATTTTTTTTCCATTTCTCTATATCCGCTTTGAAGTGGTATTATGGAGATAGTTTGAGATTCATATCTTGATTTCGGACTTTCCGGGTATTTCCACAAAATACCAATATATGCTTTGCCGTTTTTAAGTGTTAATATTATAGATTTATTTTCCCATTCCACACATCTGTTATGAAAATTGTCATGTACTGATGGAAATATTATTCTGGCGATTGATCCAATTTGCACAACCAGCAACAGGATAAAAGTAAAAAATATAGAAGTTAGTAATGTTTGTATGTGCTGTACCGTTTCTGTTTCTGCATTAAATATTTTTTGAGCCACTAATTCAGCAGGAAGCCAAGTGATAGATGCTATAATAGTAAGAGCAAAAATTAATGGCCAGCCTGATAACTGAATAGCTGATTCATGTGTAAATGGTCTGTTTTTATTATACAAATGAATAAAAATAACTCCAGGGATAACCCAGAGTACATTATGGAGTTCCCACATTTAATTGTTCTTTTTCTGTTTTGTTCTTGTATGCTGAAAGGCTTGTCTTACTGCTTTTATTTCATTTTGTACATCTTCGTTATTTCGTAATTCTTCTGCGGTAGGCCAGTCTTCTGCAATCGTTCCTTTTGTCCGAAACAACCACCAACTAATGTAACCGGTTTTTTGTTTTTTCTCTTCTTTTGAAGATGGTGTTTTGGTTTTTTTCTCATTAGACATAAACACTCGCCTGTTTGATTTTTTTTTATTTTAGTTTCTTTAAAAAAAATAATTGTATAGTTGAAGGTTTTAATAAAATAACCAGATGAATTTGATCCATTGTATGGCTTTCCTCTCAGAGATTATAAACTGTCATCATTTTTTTGACATCTGCCCTTTTCAGAAAGTATGTTTCCATGTTTTTTGTCATATCATATTTTTTCATAATATCTTTTATTTTGTGTGACTCCAAAATCGCAGGGCAAAAAAAATTGACAATAGCGTTTTTAACATTATTGCATTTTACCGAGGAACATTCTATTACATATAATCCATTTTAGTATATTTCCATTAAGATATAAAGGCAATCAAAAGAAAGGCTAAAAACTAAGTTAAAATCGCTGAAAGAGGTTTTTTTTTTCATAGTCCTTAAAAAGCAAAACAGACTTTCGCCTGCCCGCACCCACCAGCTGAAACCAATAATCATAAAAAAATTAAGTAACAATAGCGCGTTAACAAATTTATCTTGCTCGACTATATCGACTAAAATATAGTGACATTGAGTTTTGTAAACTCTTGAATGTATTGGAACTTGCAAATCCCATTTTCTCCAAAATAGAGCCTTTTGTAAGGTATTTCATATTTACTCTCTATTGTAATTTGATTCTTTAATCTGTTGTTGCTCCTCCAACGAAAACTTACGCAAATACATCATAGCTGTTTCACTTCCTTTTTTTTTAGCTTATTGATTTCTTCCACAGAGATCCCTGTACATTTGGCGATAAATTCCATACTAGCACCATTTTTCAACATACTAATAATCAGCTTATTTCTGCCTTCGGCTTCACCTTCGGCTTTTCCTTCAGCTCTGCCTTTAGCTTCACCTTTGGCTTCACCTTGTTCAAAGACATAAGCTTCTCTCGCCACTCGATCTCGGCGGTTTTTTTCCTTGGCATCTGCTATAATCTGCTGTTGCTCCTCTAACGAAAACTTACGCAAATACATCATAGCCTCCTTCCAATCAGAATCTTTATCCAAAAGCTTCTGATAATCCTTATTTTTTATGCTGTTTGACCTCTTTAAAATATAACACCATAGCTCCTGAAAATCAATCGAAGAACTTACATCATCCTGACGAAACTTGTTTAATTCCACTGTCACAAAACACAAATCCTTGTTAAAAGGAAAATGTGGTGGCTTGCTCGAACGAATATCAAAAGAGTTGTAAAACCCTTCTCGACCAGGGAATAGGTCAAACATACTGAATATCAAAGAATATGCTGGACAGAGTTTTGTATATTCTTCTCCTTCTTTTAATTGAGATACATAATTTTTGGCCCAATAGAACAATACTCTTTCAGAAAAACCTGGATGAAAAAAAGTCTGCATTTCCACATTAACCAATTCTCCGGTATTGAGCTGAAGTCTAAGGTCCATAATGGCACTTTTGTCTTCTTCCTTCATGGAAGGGAGAAAGGAGTCCAGTAAAGTTACTTGTTGGATGGAGCTTTTTTCAGGGAGTGGGAGGAAAGCTTTAAGAAGAGATTTTAAAGCGGGCTTACAAAGTTTAAAGTAGTTTTTAAAGTTTCCATTTTTAGTTAAGTTGACCAACAAAGAGTGTTTTTTTTCTTTGTTTTTGCTTATTTTTTTCTTTGTTTTTTGCATAATATACTCCTTGTTTAAAAGTTATTGATTCTTCTTTATGCAAAATCGGGATCGTTCAAAATAGGCTATTTAAAGGATTTTGAGGGAGTAAAAATTCGAAAACCGAATTTTGCCGAATATTCCAATTTTATAGATAAGAGAATAAGCTAGAAAACATATAGCTATGTGGGACTCTATTCTTTTCTTCTTCCAATGGTAAATGGGTCTCATCTTGAGGTTGTGTTTGCACACACGAAAAGCCTCTTCTATTTTCCAAAGCCTTCTGTATCGAGTAAGTATCTCTTGAGAGGTTTGCTCTTTTGTTATGTTGGTTATTACTCCATGCAGACCATTCCACTTACCATCTTCTTTTATCTTTTGTTCATTTACTGTTGCTTTTGTCTTTTGAACTGTGACATATTTTTTTGTTCCGTAATTGGAAATAAGGTTTTAGAGGGGGAATTGGCGGAAGCTCAAGAGGCTGAAAATGGTCAAGGTCTTTCATGGGATAAAATAAATCCTGATAATTTACATAAATGTGTCAGCTCTTTTGGTTCTCTGCATAATGATATTTTTAAATGACTTTCCGATCGTATTTTTGTTATGTGCAGTACGGATAAACTGATTGATTACAAAAGTTTTAGATGAAATAATCAGTGCTGACTCTCAGTTCAGGAAAAAGGTTCATAATTCAGTCCCAGGTCTCTGGCTACAGGTTCATAAGTAACTTTTCCCTTATATACATTCAACCCATGCGCTAGGGCAGAAGATTTTTTTAGGGCTTGTTCCAGACCCTGATTCGCAATACTCAACGCGTATTGAAAAGTGACATTGGTTAAAGCGTAAGTGGAAGTGCGTGCCACAATCCCTGGAATATTAGGAACTGCATAATGAATTACTCGCTCGTACAAAAAAATGGGGTCTTTATGGGATGTGGGACGGGTAGTTTCAATACACCCTCCCTGATCCACAGAAACATCCACCACCACAGAACCTTCTGACATACTGGCCACCATTTCCTTTGTAATCAGCTTTGGTGCTTTACTGCCCGCAAGCAACACAGCCCCGATAAGCAAATCCGCCGAACGAACCGCTGATTCAATATTTTCCCGGTTGGAGTAAAGGGTCTGTACTCTTCCCTGATAATGGTGGTTGATATACTCCAGCCGTGAGGGATTGAGATCCAAAACAGTTACTTTTGATCCCAAGCCAATAGCTATAAAAGTCGCATTAATGCCTACTGTTCCCCCTCCTAAAATCACTGTATGTCCCTGAAACACTCCCGGCACTCCTCCCAGTAAAATACCTTTTCCCCCATGATCTTTTTGTAAATAAACAGCTCCAATCTGAGTAGCAAGCCTTCCCGCCACCTCACTCATGGGTTTTAACAAAGGAAGAGAACCATCTGCTTCTTGGATTGTCTCGTAAGCCACTGCTTTTACTTTTTGTCTCATCAGAGCATGAGTTAGCTCCGGTTCCGGTGCTAAATGCAAAAAAGTATAAAGAATTTGATCTTCCTGCAAAAGATTATACTCTTCTGGCAAAGGTTCTTTTACCTTTACAATCATTTCCGCTTGGCTGAATATCTGTTTTTTATCCGTAATGATTTGCGCACCAGAAAACTCGTAGCTTTGATCGGAGATTAAACTCCCTTTCCCCGCCCCTTTTTCCACTAAAACTTTATGGCCATTTTCCACTAATTGACGAACATTGCTTTCTGTTAAAGCCACTCGATTTTCCGCCTGTTTAATTTCCTTTGGTAAACCTATAATCATTTTTTCTCCTCACTCTTTATTTGTGGGTTTAAGTGTGTGCGAGCTTTATCAGTTAAAACCCGTCCACGCGCAGTTTTTCTTACTAAACCCTGTTGAATTAAAAATGGTTCATAAAAATCCTCTATCGTATCTGTTTCCTCTCCCAAAACTGCGGCCAGGGTGTCTATTCCCACTGGACCGCCTTGAAAATACTCTGCCATGAGTTTTAAAATTTTTAAATCCATAAAATCCAGCCCGCGTCTATCCACACCTAGGTATTCCAGCGCGCGCTTGGCCTGTTTTTCATCCACCACCCCATCACTATAGACCTGTGCGAAATCCCTCACTCTTTTTAACAGGCGATTGGCCACACGAGGAGTGCCTCTGCTTCTGCGGGCGATTTCTTCCGCACCCTCTTTCGTAATAGAAATTTTAAGCAGGCGGGCGGAGCGAGCAATAATGACTTTTAAAGCAGACTCTTCATAAAAAGAAAGTCTTTCCACAATGCCAAATCGATCTCGAAAAGGGGATTTTAAAAGGCCAATGCGAGTTGTAGCTCCGATAAGAGTAAAAGGTGGTAGCTGAAAACGCACGCTTCTGGCACCAAAACCATCTCCTGTAACAATATCAATATGAAAATCCTCCATCGCGCTATAAAGGTACTCCTCCACATCTTTGACCAGTCGATGTATTTCATCAATAAATAAAACCGTTCCAGCCTTAAGAGTGGTTAAAATAGCAGCTATATCCCCTTTTCTTCGAATAGCTGGCCCGGAAGTGCATTTTATTTCCGACTTTAAGGTGTTGGCAATAATATAAGCTAAGGTGGTTTTTCCAAGACCAGGGGGGCCACTCAAAAGAGAATGATCCAAAGACTCCCCTCTTTTAAGGGCGGCGGACACAAAAACTTTAAGCTTGTCTTTCACTTTATCCTGTCCAGGAAACTCCTCAAAATCAGCAGGGCGAAGACTTTGTGCAGTTTCGCGCTCTTCCGCTGAAAGTTGTTTTTCCTCTGTTTTTTTTGTTTCTTTTTCCAATGTCATTTTTCCTTCTCCATAAACTTCACTCCTAAACGATAAGTGACTTACATATACGCGTCAAGAAAGAAGCAATTATAAAATAGTGAAACTGTGGCCTATATTTTGTATTTATTGTTCATATCCGCGTACTCCAATAGTAGAAATTTATTTACCTGTTCGGCAGTAAAAGTTTATTCTACAACAACAAAACCACTGATACCTTGTTTGGTTAAATAATTCCCAAAGAAGTAATCAACTTTCGCCTTGGAAAAATTCGCCACTGGCAAATCCGCATTGCTCAAAATCGCACCGATCAAATTCGCCACTGTCAAATCCGCTCTGCTAAAATTCGCATAGCTCAAATATCCCCTAAAAACCACCCCTGTCAAATCGCACTTATGCTCTCCACTCCTATTTATGTAGTTGGTATAATTATCAATATTACAGCGACGGGTTTAAAGCCGAACTCACTTCACGGTGGGTATTGGTAAGAGCTTTTTCCCTGACACTTTATTCAAAATTCGGAATATTCGGCAAAATTCGAATCTCGAATTTTTACTCCCTCAAAATCCTTTAAATAGCCTATTTTGAACGATCCCGATTTTGCATAAAGAAGAATCAATAACTTTTAAACAAGGAGTATATTATGCAAAAAACAAAGAAAAAAATAAGCAAAAACAAAGAAAAAAAACACTCTTTGTTGGTCAACTTAACTAAAAATGGAAACTTTAAAAACTACTTTAAACTTTGTAAGCCCGCTTTAAAATCTCTTCTTAAAGCTTTCCTCCCACTCCCTGAAAAAAGCTCCATCCAACAAGTAACTTTACTGGACTCCTTTCTCCCTTCCATGAAGGAAGAAGACAAAAGTGCCATTATGGACCTTAGACTTCAGCTCAATACCGGAGAATTGGTTAATGTGGAAATGCAGACTTTTTTTCATCCAGGTTTTTCTGAAAGAGTATTGTTCTATTGGGCCAAAAATTATGTATCTCAATTAAAAGAAGGAGAAGAATATACAAAACTCTGTCCAGCATATTCTTTGATATTCAGTATGTTTGACCTATTCCCTGGTCGAGAAGGGTTTTACAACTCTTTTGATATTCGTTCGAGCAAGCCACCACATTTTCCTTTTAACAAGGATTTGTGTTTTGTGACAGTGGAATTAAACAAGTTTCGTCAGGATGATGTAAGTTCTTCGATTGATTTTCAGGAGCTATGGTGTTATATTTTAAAGAGGTCAAACAGCATAAAAAATAAGGATTATCAGAAGCTTTTGGATAAAGATTCTGATTGGAAGGAGGCTATGATGTATTTGCGTAAGTTTTCGTTAGAGGAGCAACAGCAGATTATAGCAGATGCCAAGGAAAAAAACCGCCGAGATCGAGTGGCGAGAGAAGCTTATGTCTTTGAACAAGGTGAAGCCAAAGGTGAAGCTAAAGGCAGAGCTGAAGGAAAAGCCGAAGGCAGAGCCGAAGGTGAAGCCGAAGGCAGAAATAAGCTGATTATTAGTATGTTGAAAAATGGTGTCAATATGAAGTTTATCGCCAAACATACAGGTCTCTCCGTGGAAGAAATCAAAAAGTTGAAAAAAAGGAAAGTGAAACAGCTATGATGTATTTGCGTAAGTTTTCGTTAGAGGAGCAACAGCTGATCTTATGTCGCTTAGCACGTAAGCATGAAAAAATTTCTGATATATTGGATAATAAAAAATTTTGGGTTTAGTTTGTGATTACTGATGGGGACGATAAATTGATTGATAATACGCGATCATGGGTCAGATTAACTTTAGACTGTTTGGCTCGCTTGTTTTTTGAAAAGGTTTTTATTTACACCCGCCACCGAAAGTTGAACCGCTTGTTTGAATAATGTCGTCAGGCCCAGGTGGAGGTAAAGCATCACAACGATCGCCTAATGCTTTCAGAAAAGCCCAACAAGTTTCTTTTGTTTTATACATGTAATCAGAGATAGAACCTAAACCCTCTTTTAACTGCCCTTTATCGTCCTTATCTGCGTACTCAGGTTTCAAATCACAAGCTCCTTTTTCCTCATTATCCCACATGTCCTCCAAAATTTTTTCGCATCGTTTATCTATAAAAGTGGAAGGTATTTTCTTACAATCGCAAGACACAAATAAAAAGAGAAAAAATATTGATATTATGTATTTCATTTATACCTCCTAAATTTAATTACATTGAATGACGACCATATCCACCATTTAACCAATTTTGTTTCTGTGCCCATTCTCTTTGTTCATCTATTATTCCTTGATTAACTCTAATCATAGGGATTCCCGGAAAAGGCTCAATAAAAGTCTCAAAATCATAGTCTTGAAACTCACAAATCTTCTCCCTGTATTTACACCCAAAACCCGCAGGCCACAGAAGACGCGACTTCTTACTCTCCTTAGGAACATGAGGAAGGGCAAGAGAATGACCTAATTCATGTATCTTAACATTTATAAAATGCTCCCTCGTCCAGTTTTGATCACTATTTATCACTATAAATCCATGAAAATTAACAAAATCCCACATAGAATCTCTTGGTGAATAATAACCCGCCATATTGCCCAAAGATTTTTTTCCCACATAAATAATATTGTATAAGTCACTATCGCAAGATTCCACAAAAAGTTTCCCGGAAGGGATATTCACAACATCACTAGTTTTACACTTTCTCCATAGGTAATTAACATACTCAGTGTTCCATATTTCCATAGCCTCCCTGGCCCAAATCCTTTCTTGTTCTGAAAGAGTATATGAATGCTCATCGTGTTTTTCAAAAAAACACACGCCCCAAGGATATGCTTCTAAAGGCAACATCACCCATTCACGATATGTTGTTCCACACATATCATAACTGGTTCGCTCTGGGTCTAAAGGATCATTGGATTGTGCAAAGGTTTGGACGGGAAAAGATAAGAAGACAATAAGTAAAAAGATAAACTTCATTGTAACTGCATAAATATCACAATGAACCGGATAAATAAAGTTTAATGGCGTTTTTCTGTTCCACTGTAAGCTCAAATCAAACTATTTCCCCGGTTGCAAATAGGAAAGTGCCTGTTTTAAATCCTCTTCTGGATTTTCCCCTATTTTCATCTGATCCAAGGCAGATCGAATTTCTCCTGATCGAAAACCCAAATTCAAAAGGGTTTGAGTTAAAAACTTCCGCTCCAAAATCTTTTTTTCCCCGCGTGCAAGCCAACCCTCTTTCAGCTGACCTTTTAAAGCTAAAATAATCTGCTGAGCACTTTTTTTCCCAACCCGAGGCAGCTTTGTCAAACCACTTACATCCTCTTCTTCAATCATATCTAATAATTTCTTCAATGAGGGTGCGGAGGAAAGCAAAGATAAAGCCATTTTGGGACCTATTCCATTTATTCCAATAAACGCCAAAAAAATTTTTCGCTCCGCTTTATGGGAAAAGCCAAAAAGTTTAAAAGAATCCTCCTTAACATGAGTGTAAATCCAAAGCTCTGCCATTTCAGAGATAAACAGATCCTTTTGGGTCTTGGAAGAGGAGTAAACTTCGTAACCAACATTGTTTACATCCAAGATAATCCTGTCTCCCTCTATTTCTTTAATCATGCCTTTTAAAAATGCGATCATGGATTATCTCCTGTCTTTTACATTCATTTGAACAGAGGAGGAAAGAGATTCTAAATTCGGAATTTGTGTTTCATAAATATGACACAGAGCAACCGCCAAAGCATCGGTGGCATCTGTAGTTTTAACAGAAGAACTGACTGCTGTATCCTGCTTGATTCCAAAAATATTTAGAACATATATTTGCACAGCTTTCTTAGCCGCACTGCCAGAACCAGTAACTGCTTTTTTAATATAACGGGCCGCATAAGGAAAAACTGCTGAACCGGCGCGTTGGGCTTGGTAGGCACACAATCCAAAGACCTGACCCAGCTTAAAAGCACTATTTGGATTTTTTCCAAAGAACACTTGTTCAATAGCTGTATCCGAAACAGCATATTGTTGATAAATTTTTTCCAGACCTCGACCAATTATCAGCAATCTTTGTTCCAAAGGACAACTTGCCTCCACACATAAAACTCCAGAGTTTAAAAGAGAAAAATTATTTTTTTCTGTTTTTACTTTTACAACAGCAAAACCAGTTCTCACCGTTCCTGGATCTAAGCCCAGCACAATCATTTATTTTTCCCCGGTTTAAATAACCTGCCTTTTTTTAAAAAAAGCTTAGACAAAAACTTATTATAACAAAACCTCTGGAAATAAAAACCAAAATATGTCACCATTAGGAGCAATGGAACCTATTAATAGCTCTGTAATGAAAATGAAACGGTATCTGATGATTTACAAAAAAAATCCCAGATCCAAAGTATTTGCCCTTTTGGCTGACCTTTACCGAAAAAAGGGGGAAATAGACAAAGCTTTCAATCTTTGCCGGAGAGGTGTGCAGGAGCACCCTCAATTTGTATTAGGACATATTGCGTTAGCTCTTACTCTTTTGGATATGAATAAACTGGAAATGGCCGCGGAATCGTTGGAAAAAGCCATAGAACTTGCCCCAGAAAATATTTTTGCTTATAAAACCTTGGGACAAATCTGGCTCAGGCTGAAGAACCCGGAAAAAACTCTCAGAGCCTATAAGATGGTCTTATTTTTGGATCCTGAAAACAAACCCGCGAAAAATATCCTGAAAAAACTGGAGACAATGACATCTGTTCAATATGACAGCACCGGTTTTTCCTTTAAAACCTTAAGAGAAGTGGCACAATATATTTCTCCACCGGATACAAAGAGCAAAGAACCTCCCACTTTACACCCCGTGCCGAAAACATATTCTAAAAGAGAAAAACAACAGTTTTTCGCCCGAAGTGCAATGGTGGAGGCTTTAATCTACAGAAAAGAGTTTCCCAAAGCCAGACAGTTTATTATGGAGATGAAAAATATTTACAACCATCAGCAATGGAAAGCACATATTCAGGCTTTGGAAGCAAAACTTCCCTCCACAAATGAGTCCTTTCAGGTGGAAAAAGGAAATATGAAAGGAAACATGGATAGAAAAATAACTGTCACTGAAACATATTTTTCAAAATCCAAAAAAAAACAACAAAAAATCCAGAAACTGCATAAGCTTTTAACGCGTATCGAGCAATCTCAAGTCAGCAAAAGTTATGATCAACACCAGCCATTTTAAGAAAAGTTTAAAGATTCTGGTAAAAGGAGAACCTTATTCCATTGTTGATTTTCAGCATGTAAAACCCGGGAAAGGTAATCAATTCACCAGAACAAAATTAAAGCACCTTATCACAGGTTCCTGTATTGATCTCACGATTCGTTCGGGAGAAAAATTTGCAATCCCGGATGTCACTTACAAAGAAATGAATTTTCTGTATAAAGACGAAAATGACTTCTATTTTATGGATAACTCCTCTTACGAGCAAATTACCATTAATGCAAAATCCATAGGATCATCAGCTTATTTTCTAAAGGAAAACATTACTGTAAAAATCTGCGTGTTAAATGGGGAGGCTGTGGGAGTGGAACTGCCAAAAACTGTTTCGCTGAAAATTACCGAAACCGATCCTGGACTAAAAGGAAATACAGCTGCCAATGTAACAAAACCGGCTACTTTGGAAACAGGACTTTCTCTGCAAGTACCTCTTTATTTGAATATAAATGATGTTATTAAAGTCAATACCAGTGACGGCTCTTATATTGAAAGAGTAAAATCGGGCAAATAAATGGAATATAAATATGGTTGCCGTAATCGAAAAAAAAATCCAAAAGATGTTATCTTCAGGGCATAGCTCTGCCACTATTGCCAGATACCTTCTTGGAAAGAAAAAATTATCCAAAGATACAGAGAGTTTTTTGGCTATATGTCGGTTTATGTATCAAGCTGGTCAGAATAAATTAATAATGGAAACAGCCATTTCCCGGCTAAAAAAAAAGGAAGTGGTCCCTTGGGCTTTTATCATTGAAATTTTGGAGTCTCAGGATATCCTCATTCCCAAAGAAAAAAGAGCGGTCTTCATAAAAGGAATTTTGGAGCAAAAACAAATCCCGGCTCTGATAACCAGTCATAGCTGGGATAAATATCATCCAGAACTGAAAGAACTGAAAACTAAAATGATCAAACAAATCAGCAGAAAAAAAAACCGAGCTTTTATCAAATATACAGAAGATCTGGAGTTTATCCAGTCACAGGGGATCTTAAAAAAAGAAGAGGAGATACTTAAAAAATTAAAAAAACTGGAACCTGAAAACCCTGAGGTACAGGAAAAATGGATCCAATTTCGGGAAAAGTGGGGCAGACACATAATCCAGCAAAAGAAAACCAATCTGTTAAATAAACATAATATCTCTCATCTTCCTTCGGAAAAAGAAAAACAACAAGCAGAGAAAATATCAAAATCCATAAAAAAAATGTTAAAAGACACTCCCGAAAAGAGCTACGATATGGCGTTGCTTTTCTCATTCGCGAGTTACCCTCATCTGGCATTGCAAATCCTAAAATCTCACTTGAATACTGTTTCTGCTCAATGGCTTTATTTGGATTTGCTTTTACAAAGCGCGCTTTATTTGGACTGTTTAAGTTTTTTGGACACAATGGAAGTAAGATACAATCACGATCCGGAAACAGTTTTTGCCTTGACATACATTCGGGCAAAAGCTTACTACGGTCTGGGAAAAAAGAAAAAAGCAAAAGATATTTTATCTCATTTATTGAAAGTCCGTCCCAACTATCGTCTCACCCACCATTTGCTAAAACAATGGGAAACAGGAGCAGAAAATCTTGATTAAAAAGACCAAAAAAAAAATTATTTTCTATAGCTTAACTGTTTTATTAACAACAGCTATTTTGCTGTTCAGCTTCGGTGCTCTTTATAAAAAAGCAAAGCAGATTGCCGTAAAACACATTTCTAAAACCATTCAATCTGAAATAGCAAAAGCTGATAAAACAGGACAGTTTAAATGGGATAAAATATCAGTCTCCTTTATTCCTTTAAAAGCCACAATAGAAAAGGTATTAATAAATATTCCTGATAACGATATTCTTGCAGAACCTGTCACGATAAAAACTTTGATTGCTGAACCGGATTACAGAGCACTTTTAACCGGAGTATTATCTGCAAAAATCACTTTACTGGAATCAAACCTGAAACTCAGCTGGCAACAAAGAACTGGTAAAAAAAAATCACAGCAGAAGTCTTTCTCCCTATCCTCTCTTAAACAATCTCCTGTAAGCCGGGTCGTCCTAACACGAACAAATGTAACTTTTAACACTCGTGCGGGTGAGGTATCCACCAAGAATTTAAAGGCTCATATTAATCTGAAAGCCTCTAAAATCACCGTAAATATTGACACAGATTTTATGAAAGTAAAATCTTTACCAATTTTTTCGCTTTACACGGACATAACAATAAAGCCGAAAAAAATCCATGTAAACCAGTTTAGTATAAAAAACAAACACTCTTGGTTAAGTGTTTCTTCTATGGCAACAGGAGATATTATAGAGTCACAAACAATCCAACAGGGACGAACACAAGTTGCTGGTTCTTTTTTTTCAAGGGAGCTTACAGCTTTTGTCCGTATCTTTGATCCTGATTTTGAAAACCCGCTTAGAGGAAAAATAACTTTAAAAAGCGATTTACATCACAAAAAAAATTCTCTTCTCGGTGGCCATCTCAGCCTTTCCATCGAAAAGTGTTTTGTCCGAGATATTTTTCTCTCTCAAGTTCAAATCAAAGGCACTGTTAAAAATCAAATTATTTCTCTTTCTCAGTTTCAAATTGGTCACGCAGGTCTATGGCATATTGACTTGAAACAATCAAAAATACATTTAAAAAAACCTTACAGATTCAAGGTAGAGGCTGATATCAGGAACAGTCAATTAAATGAATTGTTTAAAATGTTCAAATTAAAAAATATCCCTGTTTCTTCCATAATAAATGGAAAGTGGCAATGCAATGGTTCTCTTCTGGAAATGCAAGGTCTTAAATGTGAAGGAGATACTTATTTTAACAAATTCACAGTTTACGGAGGGAGGGAATGGACTGTTCTAGATATACCAAAACTGAAACTCAACAGTCAGATTCACTTTAATGACAATATTTTTAGAGCTTATTCCACGGCAGAGCTGGGTGCTCGTTCAAAACTGATTATAGAAAGTCGACTGGAACAAACCCGCCACTTTTCCTCCGAATACTCTGGAGATATATATTTTTCTGATATTAAAAATTTAGTCAACTTGGATCCAAAAGGAGTGGTGAATATCCAAAAAGGGAATTTAACAGTGTATAAACAGAAATTACAAATTCAATCACAGTTGGATTTTAAACAGCTTTCTCTCAGTCAGTTTCGTATAGGAAATGGAACCACTTTGTTGAATTACACAGAGAAGGGAGTTCTTCGTTTTCGAAAAATCACTGGTCAGATTAAAACCTCTCAATATAAAGGTAATATCAGCATTAATATTTTTGAAAACACAATAAAGCTTTTCACGCACTTTCCTCGCGTTAACTTAGAAAATTTACAGTACGCCGTGAAGAACAGAGTATCTTTACCATTTGAAGTAACGGGCGCAGGCACTCTCGCTGTTTACCTAGACGGCCCTCTGAAAATCAATAAAATGAACTATAATTTACAATCCCAGTTTTTTAAAGTGACTGTGAAAAAGGAACATTTCAATAGTGTAGACATTCAGCTGGGAGCAAAAAAGGGTTATGTGAAAACCAAAAAAGTGGAATTTCTGAAAAATGACGGAAAAATTATTTTTCAGGGAACAGTGGATCCTAAAGGAAAGATGCTTGCAAAAATAACGGGAGAAAAACTTTATTTACATGAGTCTTTTAATATTTCAAGGATCACAGGTCTCGAAACAACCGGGGTAATCGATTTTACTATGAACCTGAAAGGTTTTTGGCTGAAGCCTGTAACCACAGCGATAGTGCACATTAAAAACTCCTTTTACAAGGGATATCCTTTTGGTAACTCTCGTCTCATTTTAAGAATAAGGGAACACCAGACGGAGGCAAAAGGAACGATCTCCAACAAGTTGGAGATTCAAAATCTGGTTTTTCCTTATAAAAAAACTGGGCTTGTGGAGTTAAAAGCTACTACAAACAATCTGAATATCAAAGAAATATTTTTCTCCAAAGGGGAGTCCACTCAACTCTACAGCCAGTTTCAATCCCGGATAACTGGAGCGGTACATCTTTCTTATCAAAGAGATCAGTTTTTCAAGTCCGCTACCGGTCATATTAAAATAAATAAGTTGTTTGTACATGCAAACTCCTACGACCTGACCAATCAAGCCCCTTTTTCCATCGATTTGAAAAACGGGCATATTCAAACAGGATCAATAGTTTTGAAATCAGGAGAGGATACCTTACACATTATCCAACAGGAAAAGGATCAAATTAGTGTTAGTGGCAATGCCAAACTGGATTTTTTTATATTTTTATTTCCATTTATGAGAACATGGGAAGGTAATATAAATACTGATATTTCTTTAACGGCACGATTATCTCAGCTCTCCCCCACTGGATTTTTAAAAATCAGAAACGGAGTTGTGCAGATACACCCTCGCATAGAACCTTTTGAAGAGTTATCTTCACACATAAAAATTGAAAATAACAAACTTATTTTCCAGTCTCTTCGTACAAAAATAGGAGGAGGGGCTTTACAAGCCAATGGTGATTTGAGTTTTTTTAATCCGGCAAAACCACAGGTTAACATAAAAGGTTTTTTTAAACGGGTGCAGTTTGATTCTTTGCAAGGAATCCGCACCAATGGTTCAGGCCGGATATCCCTGACCGGTAGTGGTTTTCCATATACTTTGGGAATAACCGCAGATATGGAAAACTCCATAATAGAAAAAGAGTTTATATCAAAACGACCGGATCAGGTACAAATAAGCCCCCGCCTTTTTCCTTTGGAGGAAAACAAAGAAAGTTTTTCACCTGTTAAAATGAGCTTTAATTTTCGTCTTAAAAAACCTCTGCGCATAGAAAACTCCACGATGAAGTCCGACTTTATCGGAAAAATGCGAATAACAGGATCTCCTCTTCGTCCTTCTCTATCTGGGGTTTTAAAAAGCCTTCCCGGCGGAAAAATTAATTTTAGAGATCGTGAGTTTGATATTCAATTTTCTAGGATTTCATATTCCCATGATAAACCTTCTAACCCTTTAATTAATTTAAGAGCTAATACCCTTTTACAGGAAAACAATGAAACCACCAACTTCTCCAATGAATATAAAATCTTACTCCGGGTAAAAGGCCGAGGAAGTGCACCAGTGTTTAGGCTGACCAGTACACCAGCTATGACAGAAAATGAAATCGTATCCCTTTTGACTTTCGGAGCGCGCGCAGTGAAATTTGAACCAGGAAATCCTTTAAACAATATTGCAAAATATTCTTATTATCATCTAGGGCCTGTTCTTTTTCAGAAAGCCATTGGCCAGGAATTGACAGACACTTTAGGGTTGGTGGACCAATTTTTAATTGTTCCACATATCAGCTCAAAAACTAATACTACTGCCACAAAACTCATTGTAAGAAAAAGAATGTTTAACAGGCTGAACCTCTCATCCAGTCATACCCTGTTGGATGAAACCAGAGAAAGTGATGTAAGGGCAAAATATAAAATAAACAAAAACATATCCCTCATTGGTCTGTGGGAGAATGAAACCTCAGAGCAGGATAACAAAGACAAAAATCCCAACACCATAGGGTTGGACTTGGAGTATCAACTTGATTTCTAAAAAAATGCTGGTTTTTCTGGCTGTATCATCATGGTTTTTCTTTCATTTTTCTGTGGTTTCAAAAACGGGTAGCCTTTCAGAAAAAAACGCAGAAAAACCAAGAACGATTATATTGAATATTGATATTAAAACTGATAATAAAAAATTAAAAAATGATATTGTCAAAAAAATTTTCAAATACAAAAATCAAGTGTTTTCCAATGAATTAGACCGTAAAATACGCAATGAAATACTGGATACATTAAAAACCAAAAAAATTCTCCTGCCGGATCTGGAAGGTCCTTCTTTTTCTCTTGGTAACAAAAAAGCAGATATTTCCTACACTATTAACAATCCCTACAAGTATGGATTTATTTTGAAAGGAAATACAATTTTTGACAGTTACCAACTTTTATCCAAAAAAACATATCAAAAATATTTTAATAACAATCAACTTGTTAGAAAAATAATATCCCATATTAAAACTTCCTATTTAAAAAAAGGATATATGAATACTCAAGTGATCCACCAAAAAACTAAAACAGACAATAAACATTTCCTGAAAACTGTTGTGCTCTCCATTAAAGAGGGATCACAAACAAAAATAGAGCAGATAAAAATATTCGGGCAGTTTTCAAGAAAAGACAGCTATTATATTAATTTCTTAAGTGACTACAGTGGATCTTTGATTCAAAAAAAAATATTCTATAATGCTGATATTCAAGCAGGATTAAAAAATCTCATTAATGCTCTGAAAAACGAAGGATATTTAAAAGCCACTGCACACGCGAGAATCATCAATTCTTCTCCTGATAAAGTTCTTATTGATGTTTTGTTGAATGAAGGCCCACTCACCACAGTAAAAGCTATAAATTTTGAAGGTAATAAATATTTTTCCGATCAAAAACTCCGGCGTTTATTAAAGATAAAAAATCACGCAGGTTTGAATATTAATGATTTGGAGCACGATATTCAGGTTCTGACAAACTTTTACAGAAATGAAGGATTTATTGAAATGACATTAAACGATACAGAAAAAATTCTTCAGCTCAACAGAAAAGAATCCACAGCTATTTTACATTTTAATCTTACAGAAGGGGTTAAAATAAAGGTGGGGGATATTATCGTCAAAGGAAACAAACGTACAAAGAGGGATTTCATATTAAAAAATCTTTATTTAAAAAAAGGGGATATTGTAACACCGAACAAAATAGAACTCTCTATTAACCAGTTAAGAAATTCCGGTATTTTTTCTACGATTAATATATTAACCCGAAACGACAACATAACCCCGGAAGAAAGAACGCTTATCATCCAAGTGGAGGAAAACAAACCGCGTTCTCTTCGGTTTGCCTTGGGAGTCAATACAGAGAGGACTTTAACAGCCAGAGGATTTGTGGAATTTTCGCACAGAAATATAACAGGGACGGGAAGGAGTTTTTCCTCCCGGTTAAAACTACAATCCAGTATAGCAAAGTACATACAGATTAATCTTTCCGAACCAGAATATCTAGAACATCAAATTTCCGTAGGTTACACAGAACCTTTTTTATTAGGGACTGGATTTAATGGTCAAATTAATGTCTCTAATGAATCCGAGATCTTTACACACAATAAAACCACAAATGAGACAGATATTGTTAACTCCACAGAAATCAGTTTTTTATTAAACAGAAGATTTCATAATTTCCTTGATTTTACATGGAAAGTATTAAGCTGGGAGGGACGCTCTGAGTTTAAAAGAACAGAACATTGTCGTTCTGGCGATCCTGCTGACTCCTCTGGCTTATGTAGTAGCAGTGGTTTGAATATTGCCACAACAGGAATATCCTTGAAGATCGATAAGCGTGATAATATATTATTTGCATCTGACGGATTTTTATCACAGCTCTCCATTGAATACTCAGGACCTTTCCATATCATTAACTCCTCAGAGGAAATCAATTTTGTAAAAACAGAAGTAAAGCACTTTGATTTTTATCCATTTTTTAACAAATGGGTTTTTGCCAATAGCATCCACGGAGGATTTATCACCAATATAAACAGTACGGAAAAAGGTGGATTTCCTGTCAGTAAAGCTTTTATCCTGGGAGGAGTCAGCTCGTTAAGAGGTTTTGACGGGTTGATTGAAGGGGAAAGAGTGCCGGATAAAAAAGAGTTTCCCATTGATAAAGCCAATGATCTGATTTTCAGTCGAGCTTCTTTTTATTTTTTGTTTAAAACAGAACTCAGATTTTCTCTCAGCAAAAACTTTACTGGTTCTTTATTTTATGATGGAGGTATTGTTACTATTTCTGGAAAAAACTTTTCAAAGCCTTACCGACAATCTGCTGGCATTGGTGTGAGATATAAAACCCCTTTAGGGCCGATTGCGGGATATGTTGCTTTTAAAATTGCTCCTAAACCGGGAGAATCTGTTATTGTGCCTCATCTTTCCTTTGGATCTTTTTAACTTTAAAGCAACGGGCGATTAACTGAATTGTATTAGAACACTTAATAAAACACCTAAGAACATCAACCCTCTGACTTTGTTTTAATCACAGCAGTTTTTGTGGACAATGATCTGGGATATTGTTTGTCGACGGTTGATGAGGAACACAATCTGCCAAGTATTTTTATCTGTTTTATTAATGCCTCCAATTATGTAAGCCGGGGACATATCAATAAAGTAATGTCCGGTGTAATCTCCAAAAAGTTCTCGTATTTCTGTTGTGTCTTTATCGATATAATCTTTTTGAGTTTGCAGAAGAGAGCAGGCCATCTTTGCTCGTACAGCTGATTCTTCTTCCTCTGTTTCTTTTTCTGTGGCTTGTTTAAATTTCTCCAGATCCAAAGGTGCAGTTCCCCATATTTTACACACTTTTTGAAGATTCATAGTTTCTCCTCGCCAAAAGTGTTTAGCTTTTATATACATAACCGGCACAGTTAATAATAATCCTGCAAAGATAATCAGTGTTACTTTTTTCACTTTTTCCTCCCTTTGTCATATTCATTAAAAATATGTTGATTTTTCTGAAAATAGCAAGCATTTAAATCGTTTGGTAGTTCAGAGGGAACGTCTTTTTTGTTTTAACACAACCACTTGCCCGCTCTTAAGTTTATCCTGAAAAGATTTTATCAAGGCACTTTCACTGAAATTGTTTTGAGTGAGTAACTTTTCCGCCACTTGAAAACCCAAGTGATTGTTGGCTTCATCCATTGCTTTTTCCTTTTTGGTTTGATTTGGGTCTTTCTCGTGAGCATATACCACCTTTGCGCTAAACAAAGGTCCCAGATTTTTGTACAAAAGCCCGGCCCACACAAAGTGCCTACAGGCGTCACTTGCATCATTCGTTCCGCTGGCTTTAAACAGGGAGAGGCATAATTTTTCTGCTTTCCATGTCAATCTGTAACCTGTCAACATTTTTTTTGGATACTTGCTTGCAAGGGCACGTTCCGCTTTGGTCAATCCGGGATACAAAGAGGAAATATTAAAAATAAATTGTTCCTTAAGAGAACTTTTGCAAAATTTGCCTCACAGATCAGGACAATGAAAGTTTTTTGCATTGGTGCTTTCATCTGCGCATTTGAACAAACACTCACCTCCCGGTTTGAGGTTGGCAGTTTCAAACCAAGTGTTACACTCATTTGCCTTTGCAATGGACATAGTAAGGGTAATGAAACAAAGCAGATAAATTAGTTTCATAAGACTTATTTTATCATATATTATTATTGCACTGGAAAATATTTCAGTTTTGTAAAATTAGTCAAGTCGTTCTCTCAAATGAGACGGAAAAAGCACTTTCACTTTTTTTACTAATTTCGCACCACCGAGCGTACCTAATAGACACTTTTCAAATTTTTTCGAGAAAAAATCCATAATATCTTCCAAAGCCTTAATATCACCTTTGTCCTTGATATTATCTCCATCATTAATCACAAAATAAAACCAATACTGTTTATTATCCAATATATTAGAGATTTTTTTATACTTGCGCGCCAAGCGACATAAGATCAAAAAAGCTCCATACACTTTCAGGCAGTTTTCTTTAACAAGCTGGGGTTTCATACGCTCCCACACCTTTTCTCGTTCTTTTTTCTGTTCTTCTTCTGTAGTTTTATTACTGCTTTTATTATTCGAACCTAACTGCTTCTTTTCTGTATTTTCACTATTGATTTCGGTCTTTTCTTTATTCAAATCTAACCACCTCTCTTGTTCGTTTTTCCAGTGTGTAACCAACTGGGTATCCTCTATCAGAATAGCTAACTGATTATTATTAGAAACATACAAATAATCACAACAGGTTGGAGTACCCAGATCAGCATCTTTTGCCATTTCAGGTATATTCTTTTTCTGGTTTCCATCCATACGATAAGCATAGATATTCAAAGGTTCTTCGCAACCCTCCAAATGGATTTTTTCCTCAAATTTTGATAAATCAATAGTTTTTAAATCAGACATTATGTATTGTTATCCCAGTTCTCCAAAAATAAATCTAAAAAGGGTTTTGTAAGATTTTTTTTAATGGTTTTAATTTGTTCAGGAATATCCTCATCAGAAGATTCTACATAAGCTGTGCCATCTTCCTGAAGGATCATTTGATTCAAAGAAATTAACTTTGTGTCTTCAGGGTGTTTTTTTAAATGCACCTCCAACCACTTGAGCATATCTGCACTGTGGGTAGCCATAATCACACGCGCACCAGCTTTCATCAGCTTAAAAAGAATACTCATCATTTTCACCTGCCAAGATGGATGTAAATTGGTTTCAGGCTCATCAACAAAAAGAATAGTGCCTTTGTCCAAGACCTTTTTTTCTATCAATAAAGCTAGGAGGCCAAGTTGCACAATACCAGTTGCCGTTACAGGAAGTTTGTGTGATTTTCCGTTCAATTCTTTAAACTGTAAAGTCCCTGATTCATCAACAGCAAGCCGGCCTTTTATAAGTTTTTTAGTCAAGTCATTAAAAATATCAGGAAAAGCCATCTCACCTGATAATTCTTCCATGAGCATCAAATTCAGATCCTTAAAATATTTCGGAACTAGGAGACTTTTCCTTTCGGAAGAAAAAAGGCCCGGATGCCGAGAAGCACTTAACAAGGCATTGCGCAGTTTCCAATGAACAGGAGACTCCAGATATATGACATTCTGGTTATTTTGTAATTTTGCCAATTCCATAAAAGAAATATCAGTATTAATTTTATGATCTTTAATGTTTATCCGGCCTGTTCCATTAATAGTGGCTGGTTTTTCCGAGTCTCTTATTAATCTTAAAAACGGGGTTTGAAAATTCCCAGTCAAGTTCTTACTGAGAACCCTCCCAAAGCCATTTGAGAGTGCTTTTTCAGGTTGAGAGTTTTTAATTTCCTCTAGGACAGTAATGTGTTTTTTTATAGTATTAAATGTGTCATTGTAAGACTCATATATTCGGCTTTCCGGTGATGCGTTTGCAGGAGGTGAATATAATTCGTTATATAAATTATTATATAACTTAAGTAACTCGCTTAAAATTTGCTGGATTTCAGGATAACTTTCTAATGAAGCAAGCAAATGTCTTTTACTGAAAACTTTATGCAGTTTCATCTTCTGCTCTTCTATTGAGTTTATTGACTGTATTGGTGTTGATTGTTGATTTTTCTTTTGATCATCGGTATCTCCATTCGCGATAAAAACCATTCTATGTAAAGTGCTACTTAGTTCCTCTAAATGGTATTGGATTTCTGCCATTACAGGGTCTGTATTTACAGAGGAAAAAACAGAATAAAGAATTTTGGAGAAAAAACTTTTTCCAGTATTATTAGGCCCTGCCAGCACTGTTAAAGGACGCACAGAAATATTGGCGTTTTTTAACTTGCCAATGTTATCAATTTTTATTTTAAGATCCATTTGAGCTATCACCTTTTCTTAATCAATCAGATTATACAACTTGAGAAAATGTTTTCTGTCTTTGCCGGCTTCAGTTTTGTCTGACTTTTTTTTGTATTCTTTATTATGTTATTATCTTCTATGCAAATGATTACTTCACCTAAAACCTTTGCAATCAATGAGTTTATCTGTACTGCACATAACAAAAATACGATCGGAAATTCGTTTAAAAATATCATCATGCAGAGAACCAAAAGAACTGACACGCTTATGTACATTATCAGGCTTTATTTTATCCCATGAAAGACCTTGACCATTTTCAGCCCCAAAAGCTCCCGCCAATTCCTCCTCTAAAACCTGAGCATCTTCACCTTCCTTCTCGCTTTTGGTTTTATCAACAACTTGGATTTCACCTTCTTTCTCTTGTTCAACATCTTTTCCTAATGATCCCTGCATTTTTGACCAAATATCTCCCTTATTCTGATTATAATTGGAAACACCTCTACCTGCCAAACCACTGTTTGAAGTGTCTCCATTGGAATCATAGCCAGACCATCCACCCCCTCCTCCTCCAGAGTTTGAAAATGTTCCCACTTTATTATTAAGCGCAGAAGATGTATCCTTTGAAACTTTACCTCCACCACCACTGCTTTCCGAGCTGGTTTTTGACGCCCCCCCCCATTTCAGAGAAGAACTGTCTGAAACAGCAGACCCTGCCCTCAGATTTTCCGCTTCAGGAACACGATGCTGTTTTTCTGAAACAGTATTTGAACCTGACGAAGACATACCTGCTCTGGCCTCCAAATCACAATTTGCGGAAGACAAAGCAGACTTTAAAATCTCTGACGCCATACTGGCTATTTCTGTGGATTTTTTACTTGTTTCTTTACATTGAAATGCCACGGGTTCCAAATGTTGTTTGTAAAGACGAACATACTTATCAATCAACCGACCACTGCAAGTGTGTCTTTCAGGATTGTAAAAACTTTCTTTCAGTAAATCGAATGTGCAGATATTCCGTAAAAGAACATTGATATTTTCTATCTTCTGCCGGCAAATCTCCAAACAAGAAGAAGAGCGTGCGTTGCATTGTTCTGCCATCTTGCGACCAGCTTCTCCCACATCACTAAACTTCTCCCCAGCCTTCCGGCAAATTTCAGACATTCCTCCTTGTACATTGAATTTATCCACGGAGTTAAAAAGTGTTGCCATTTGTTCATCACCACATTCCAAAGGTTTCTCACAACACAAAACCGCCTGTGTCTTCAGATTCTCACACGCAGTATGGGTGTTATTAAAAACCACTTGGATTTCCTGATCACAAGTTTTTCCCAGATCACAGTTTTCCCATGCAAAACCCTGAGGTAGCTGACTAGAATTTTGTGGAAGAACATGGCTTAACCGATTATTCAATTCCAAACACTGATCGAAAACATCTTTAGTTGTCACTTTTTTGCAACCTTGAATATTATTGCTTTTTTCCTGAGCCATGCTTTGGCAATACCTTTCACAGCCGGCTCCACCCGGACACACCAATGTTGCCCCAGTATGAGGGGGAGAGTTTTCAATGTTGTTTATTCTACTCCGACAGCTTTCAACTAACTGGTCTTGTAGCTTTCTTCTATTTTCTCGAACACAGTCAGTTACATCACTGGATTGGGAAAAAGATTGTACTGAGAAATTAGGACTACTTCCATCACATCTTTCTTGGCACAGAGCATTCTCATTGTTCCTGTTGTTGGGAATGTTGTCACAATAATTTGCATTCTCTCTGATATAATCTTTACACTGTTCCTTGCAAATATATGTGTTGAAACATTGCTCAACCTTCTCTTGTTCGTCATTGTGTCGCTCACAACTACACTCAGAAGGTACAGACCTGTTATTATATTTCAATTTTAAATGGTCTTCTTTTGTTATACAAATACCTTCTTTTATTCTTGAGTCACCGTCACCGTCAAGTAAATCATCACCAATCTGAGGATGATCATTACCACTTGCTGTATATGAAACACTTAGAAAATAAAGCATAAAAAAGATAATACGCATAGCCAACCTCCCATAAAAAGCATGCTTAGCAATATTATCGGTTAAAACACTTTTTTCTTAATTTTTTTTTCAAAAAAACATCAGACAAAGCACCAAGGCTTTAATTGCAGGTAAATGAACTTTGCTGAATCCACGATTTTTTATCAATACTTCACCAATTGGGCCATTAGACATGCGTTTTTTCCACGCAAACGTCTTTCAGCTCCGTCTGCTGTGTTTTGTCGTACAAGTACCTTTTCAACCACTACACACTCAAAACCAAATCTCATGCCGGTTTTTTGCAAACAGCTTCAAAATGGCATTATCAGGTTCTTTAAAAGTTTCAGAGAGAAATAGATTTGTATTCGTTTACCATCTTCTTTATTAAAGGAACAATTTTATCATAAACAACTGTATTGTGCTCAGAGCAATCCTTTAAAGAATCAACACACTCTTCAGCTATTCCTATTCGCTCCTGCTCTAAGGGATAAACTTGTATCGAAAAATCCCGCATGGCCTGACAACGCACCTGCATCACTTGATAAGCATGCTTTTGTTTCTCTTTCCATACAGGAAGAGAAGGCCGGGCAAGGCACTGCTCACTGGATTGTTTCATATTTTCTAAAGCTTCCAAAGTATCTATATACACCACTCTATCTACATTACCCAGTATATCCTTAATAGCGTTACTATACCCTCTATAATACATCATGGGTACCATTGTAAAAGCCCGTACACTGATTTGGTTATGTTCTTCCATGTAAGGTATATTTTTGTAAGTGCCTTCAGGATAGCTGGGGTTGGATTCAATCTGAGCCACTGCCCTTTTGTAGTAAAATAAAGAAGCATTAAAATTTTCCGGATCTCTGGTTGTTCCTCTGTTAGTATCAAAAGTCTTATCTGTTTTATAATAAACAGCCATATAGAAAGAACCTACCACATGCCCTCCGGCAGAAGATCGCTCCAACAAAGTCATACCCTCAGCCATTTTCCCTACACAAATTGCCTTCACACTCATGCTGTAAGTTTTTCTCACATTGCCCGGATCATCTTCATAAACAAGTTTATACTCGTCATAGCTCTGCTGAGTCATGTCATGACAGGTAAAAAAATTCATCTCAGCGAAAACATTTAAGGAAAAAAGCACCAACGACAAAGACAAACCAACAATTTTCAAAAGATTTGTAACAATCAAACGAGAAAAAGCCCAACCAATTAAGTGGGTATCTCCAAGACCACCCGCTCTTTTACCAGCACCTGAATTTGTACAACCATTTACATACACATTGTTTCCTGTTCTCATCTTTGTTTCCTCCTTATAGATTTTTTGTTTGTTTTGTTCCTAATTTTTGTTTTTTTTGATGTTTTTCCAGCTTTCATTTTTTTTGATGTTTTTCAAACCTCATATTGCTTGTTTATGTTTCTTGCTGTTTCCCAGCTTTCATTCAACCTTATGTTGCTTGTTTTTGACCAGTTCTCATTAAACCTTGTTTCCTGCATGTTTCCCAGCTTTCATTCAAAAATTCTTATGTTGCTTGTTTATGTTTCTTGCTGTTTCCCAGCTTTCATTCAAAAATTCTTAATACTTCTTGCTTTTTTCCAGAGCTCAATGTTGCTTGTTTTCCATACTGTTGTAGTTCTTTATACTTTAAAAGCTCCAGTAAACCCACAACATTTATTGTGATATATCCTGCAATTTTGAACCCAAAGCATAAAAGCAAGTCCGCTGGAGTATCATACTGTCTGAACCATCACAACCTGTGGATTCAAAGTTTTTGGATATCCCAAATAAATATTTTTCAAGAAAATACTATTACACCTTTATAATACAAAACTGGAATCAATGACAAGACCCTGCCCTTAAAAAAACAAGCTTTATGGAAATAAATATGAATATATGTAAATTTTACACTCTCTAAGATAATCCCCTGTGAAAAAGTTTTTAACACATTATGATCACTTTTTAATCAGGCGCGAAAAAGTACATTTTTTTAAGGAAAATGGATGGAACATTTGCCTAAAACTCAACAAAATTTCCGTTTTCAAGGGACTGAAAAATCAACAACTTGGCTTTTTCACGAGCCACTTGTTAGTTGGGAAAATACTTGCAAAGTTTTATAACGAAACACTTTGTTTGCCGAAAAAATGTAAAAAGCTTATTGCTCATACCCAACGCGAGGCGAGTTCGGATTTGAGCACACCTCGACTGAAAGACGCGTGTGTGGCAAAACGCATGTTTGAAACCGAGCGGTGAGGTATGAGCAAATAAGCTGTACATATAAATACTCTTTTTTACGGGCCTCTTAAGATAATACGTTTGCCAATTCTCCCGTAAAAATCGTGTTTGGCGATATCAAACCCTTGAGATCAGTTTGGCACGGATTTTGCATGAACTATTTATTAACAATAAATCACTTTTTTTAAAGGAGCTTTACACATGAAAACAAATCGTAGCAAATTTTTAAACTTAAGCCAGGACCTCATGTTCAAGACCTATTTCTCTAAAAACAAAGAAGTCCTGAAATCTCTTTTAAATGCCTTTTTGCCTCTTCCTCCCAATCAAAAAGTGCAAGATATATCCTTCATAGGAGATAAAAAAGCATTGGATTCCCTTGTTGATGAAGAAACATTAACTCTCTTAGATAGCTCCCTTTATCCCTCTTTGGCAGACAACAAGCAAATTGTTCTGGATTTGAGAATAAGACTCAGTACCGGAGAAACTGTGAATGTGGAAATACAGTCTGTCTTAAAAATAGGTTTTTTGAAAAGAGTGCTTTTTTATTGGTCTAGACTTTACACGGAGAGTTTAAAGAAGTCAGCAGATTACAGCAGTATTTGCCCTGCATATTCTTTGGTTTTCACAGACTTTGATGTTCTTCCGGTAAAAAAGTATAGAGATTTTATCAATTCCTTTTCTTTGCGATCGGATAAAGAGCCACATTCTTCCTTGATCGATGATGAAAAGATAGTGTTTGTGGAATTAAGTAAGTTTATGAGAGCGAGGCCAGAGAGTCTGAAGGAGATAGTTGATTTGCGGGACTTATGGTGCTATCTTTTAAAAGAGTCCTGCCACATAGGAAAAAGAGAGTGGGATATATTATCAACGAGTAAGGGGGAAGAGATGAGAAGAGCAATGGAACATTTAAAAGATTTGTCCCAAGATGAGGATTTGCGCCGGGAAGAAGAGGCACGGGAGAAATTTTTAAGAGATCAGCGTGCAGAAAAAGCTTATGCCTTTAACAAAGGCATGGAGAAAGGTTTGAAGACAGGCATGGAACAAATAGCTTTGAATATGCTCCAAAAAAATATGCAAATTTCCATGATCATTGAAATCACTGGTGTATCAGCAGAGAAAATTAAAGAGCTACAGGAAAGCTTAAAGCTCTAATTTTTCGCCCGTGAAACACCCTTTAACATATTTCTATTTTCCAAAGCCTTCTGTACTGTTAAGAGCATTAAGTGTAATCTTTATAAATAGCTGAACCACTATATTGCTTAATATCACCAGCCCCTGGTGGGGGTAAAGCATCACACTTAGCCTGAGCTTCTTCTTGTAACGCTTTACAAGCTTCATGGTCGGGATCAAGTTTTGCACTATCTTTGTTAAATACAAGTTCACCTTCTTTAGGTTGATAACACCCTCTTCATTAACAACCATTATCAAAAACCTTAATACCTACCATTCGGGGAAGGGGTGCTGTATGATGCCAGTTGTTTTGGTGATATTCATATATCTTTTTCGACCTTTCTTGATCAAAAAAAAGATCACATTCTTCCATAGTCGGTTCACGCCCAAGATAAGAACCAATGGTGGTCTTAAAAAAATTATCATCTTTTCCTGAATCTCCAAAAAAAGTGTTTATCTTCAACACTTTGGGGACAAACTTTGTCCAAGCTCCATAAAACAAGTTAGGTTTGGTAACTTGAAAAGCCGTATTAAGTCCCAGTCCCATATCTAGTAGTTCTTGTTCTTGGTATATATCAATTACATCGGGGCTGAAAATACCTGCACCTTCTTGATTACGAAATTTGTTCTTCAAATCCTTATAGGTTTCAAAAGCCGCGTCTTTTTGTGCTGTTAAATCTCCGTCTCCCAAAAATAAAGCGTGGGCGGAAGCAAAAGTTATATACTGTGTGATGCTACTTACTGCCAAGGTAAAACACATGACCGCAAAAAGTGCTATAAAACCCCACACAAGAGCAAATCCAAGCACAAACTGAACTGTCAAACTTCCCTTGCTGGAAAATAACAATTTCTTTTTTTTAATATCTTACTCCTTATTTTTAAAACTTTCCGGTGGAATGAGTTAATACCAAGCCGGGAATGGGTTTCTAAGATCACTTACACCTCTAACACTAAAACCTTTGATAAATTCAGCAGAAATCATTTTCACAGAATAACCCGTTCGTCCGCCGTAAATACAGCCTGTGGCGATTTTACCTTTTATTACTCCGGGAGACATATTAATTCCAAAATTATGTACCCATTGATCATCCTCACGAAGGGTTTTACCACATAAACTAAATTTAGAGCGGTTAATGTTATATTGCTCATTACTGTTAGATACATATTTTTCTTTAGGGGGATTCCAGCCAGTGAGTAGTTGTTCAAGTTTTGCTATTTTATACCAAGGTGGGCGCGGACGCGGGGCTGAATAATGACTTAAAAACCATAAGTCATCGATTCTTAGCTCTGGTGGTTGCCCGGTTATAGTTTTGTGCTGGCCTAAAATACCATACTTCCATTGAAAGTCGTTGCCGGCTTTATATGAACCAAACCCCCCTCTTAAATTGACGGGTTCATTCTTCAAAAGAACTTTGATTTTTGGAAAGTATGTTTGCATGTAATAAGGTAAAATAGTGAAATAAGTTACATCAAAAATATCTGGAGCAACCGCCATTATCTCCCATTTCCGGGCAAGTAAACTTTTTACTCCCGGTGGGATTATACCCCTAGCTAAAGGGTCTCTGTCATCACCATGATTACCTTTTAAGTAAAATTTTATATTTTTTGTGTCATGTGGAGAGCGTTGTATGTGCTCAGCCCAGTAGTAATGTACATAAGATGATCTCAAACCAAATTTATCTCCTGGATAGCGGGAATAGTTGGGGGTGAATTTTTTGTCAAGTTTCACAAGATCTCCACTTGGGCTTTCACCATGAGGATTAGGTAGTAAAGGATCTTCTCCACGCAATGATGCTGATCTTGGTCCTATAGGACCTATAGTTCCCCCAAAAGGCTTTGCGAAAGCTTTTGCTTTTAAATACACATTACCCCCATCACCACATCCCCAGGGTAAAAAAATCTGACATTTATATTTTAGTTCAGCTTTTACAGAGTAAAAAATTAGAAAATTTCTTTTTTTATGGAGACCGGCAGAAGGGGAACATAGGGAATTTCCTGTGACACATCCTGGCCAGTTCATATCTTGCTCTCCTAAAAGTATACTTTTTAAACTCTTATCACTAAGGACTGATGATCCTTGACGCAAAAATTTTAAGTTTTTTTCACAAGCTTTCCCTACTGGATGAATATCAGCGAAAAGCCCCAAAGCCCAAAAAGGTGTGTCCTCTAACCAATCTGAAGGTGACAACACTCTTTCTAGGGAATTAAATTGTATAAAAGGGTTGTCTGGTGTTTCTTTAAAAGCTTTACCATTTATATAAGTTAAGTTTCTTTCAAAAGTTTTTTTAACTCCAGAAGCTATGGAATCGCCATTTAAATCTGTGCCATGTTTATGAGGAAACCCTGCAAGCTTGCCAGACATAGCCTTTGCAAGGTAATATATCATTTGTTTTCTAGCGGTTTGGTCCGCGCGAAAATGAGAAAAAGACAAAGCACCAAGCAACCATGAATTATACCCATAAAGCTTGCATTTGCCTTCTAATTGCTCCCTGATCGTATTCCCGGCACGGCTTATATTCCTTAGGACACCAGAGAGACTTCCTAAACTTCCACTGAAACTTGGCACGCTAGGTGCGTTGATACGCCCCCCCATTTCATTACAAAGCATATCAGTTGGTTTATCTTCTCTAGTCCTTGGAATGTTTACAGAACCACCACCCTTTTTTATGAACCAACCCCAATCTTTATGTCCAACACAGAAAAAATAAGGTCCTATCTGTAGATTTTTCAGAGATTGTGGCCAATGTTCCCTCTCAACAGCGAGTGCGGGATTTCCCCACTCTGGACGATGCGTAAGACTTACGCTACCCAAAACCCTATATCTCCATACCAGAAGTTTCCAAGACTGGCGGATTTGATAGTTTATATGAGCAATGGCGTTTAACATTTCAGCCTGTTTCATAGCACCGTAGTAGGCAGCGATATCAACAGAATTTTGAAGATTGATTTTATCATGCACTACTAAAGTGATATTTAAAGACATGGCGAACAGAGTAAACAACACAGGAAAAAGCAGAATAATAAAAATGGCCAACTGCCCTGTATTCTTTCTACTGTGTTTATTTCTCATTCTGTGTGCTTATTCCTAAAAATAATATTTATTCAGAACCAAATTAAATATAACTACTTTTTCACTTATCGTCTCTCCCAACCCAGACTTTAGGAAAGGGAATCATAAAGAAAAGGGGGTGGCTTTCAATCGCGAAAGGGGGAGCATCTTTTTTTCTGATATAAAACTGCGCAAAAAAGGCATTTTTGGCCACCGGGGAAAACAGTGCCTACCCCTTCGTACTCAGGTTTTAATCACAAGCTCCGTTTTCCTCATTATCCCACATATCAGCTCTAATTTTTTCGCATCGTTTATCTATATAAGTGGAATTTTCAGAGCATTTTTGAGCTATATTCAGCTCTGCCGGAAAAACATCAAAGTCTGTGAAAATCAGGGAATACACAGGGCAAATACTGCTGAAGACACAGGCAATTTTATGTTGTGAAAAGCCTTTGGAATGTTGATAAAATACTTTTATCACTTGATTTTTTTATCATTTTCCTAGAAAATAGTTGCAAAATTGTTATAATGAAACACTTTGTTTGCCTACAAAATAAAGTATGTAAAAAATTACCATTTACTTTTAAAAATAGTTTTTTTTAGTATGATTGATAAAATCCTTTATCAATCATTGATAAAATTCTCTATTAATCAATGAAATCACATGGAAAAACAAATACCCTTTTAAATCCCGGTTAAAATGCCATGAATTTTATACACTTAAAAATAATATCTTTTTGGTTCATTATGTGCTTCTGTTTCCCGCTTTCTTTGTTGGCAAATTGCAAAGATGCCTTCCCTGAGCATGAAAAAACAGATAACCCTGCTGAACAGGGAAAAAACTCCTCGCCTGTAAGCAACCAAAGAGACTCTGGAAATGTATTTCATTCCCTCGTTGAAACCTCTATCACTGGGATATTAAAGCCGGAAGCTTTGGAAAATATGGAATTAAAAACCTGTGGCACTGGATGTTTAAAGCTTGTCTCCAAAACCTCCATAAACTTTGAGATAAAAATAGATAGTCGCATCTCCTCCCCTGAGTTTCACACAGACGGTAAATCTAAAACCCTTAAAATTCCCTCTATTGATTTTTTTCAAAATCCTTCTTTGGGCCACAAACTCAGATACTGGCTTGTAGGACATGAGCTTCACCCTTACTTTTCTGAAGGAAAAATCATGATGAAACCTGTACAGTCTCTTGCTCTCTCTGCATACCAACAAGCCCTGCATGATGGTGCAAAAAGCTTCCTCCATATATGCCCCACCGGTGTCGGGAAAACGCTGGTTCTCACTAAAGCACTCATAGAACAGATAAGACACTCCTCCAAAGAAAAAAACATAGCCATAGCCACGGTTAATCGAGTGCATATTGTGGAGCAACTCTCACAGGCTATTAAAACGGAAATAGCTGAATCCACCAAACAGGATAATGCTATGGATATTCAGGTTATCAACTGGAACAGTCAAACAGGAGATAGTTTCGCGAAAACTCTCGCGCAAGCGAGCAGACATAACGGCCCCACTGTTTTTGTAATGACCACTCAAAGCTTAAAGAAAATACTTAAAGAGCCTAATACAGAACATTACAAACAACTCTCTTTACGTCTTTCTTCCATTTTTATAGATGAGGCTCATCATCTGGGAGCACAGATCACAAAAGATGTCCTGTTGAACCTGCAAGAACAAAGTGAGGCTTTTCTGTATGGAGCTACGGCCACCCCGATACACCATGAAGTGAGCTTAAGAAGTTTATTTGAAAAGACACATTGGTCTTATCTCACTAAATCCGGTAATTTATTTGAAAGCCATTCTTCGGAAGGTATTTTAAGGCAATTATCAGAAGGAATAGAAAGAGGAGATTTAACGCCTTTTGATAATTTGTACTTTATTGCGGACACCCTGTTCAAAACCAATGGAAAGGAAGGAGAGCTATTTACAGTAGAGTATAAAAACAATCGTAAAATTTTAAACCCGGATTTTTATGAAAAATTAGCACAGATTCTATACCCAGTTTTAAGATCCAATGAAAAAGGATTTATTGTGACAGCCACGATTCGTGAGGCAGAACGTTTAACGGAGTTTTTAAGCAATGTTTTTCCTGAGATACAATTTGATTCCTATCACCAAGAACGCTCCGCAGAGGAGAAAAGGGTTGTTATAGAGAGGTCCCATGAAAAAGGAAAGACACATTATATTGTGGCAGTCAGGAGTTTGGATGAGGGAATTGATTTGCCTCATCTTTCAGCTTACATCGATTTAAATGCAAACATCCCTATAAAGAATATGTTACAGAGAATAGGAAGAGTTTTGCGACTGAAAGCTGGGAAGTTTTCATCAGATATTATATTGCTGATAGATTATCGTGATGAACAAGTTGCTAGGGAATTATTGAACATATTGGATACTATAAAGACAGTGTCTTTCAGTCGGACGATACGGGATAATGTGAACGAAGAATTAGGTACAGAAAGCACAGGAGTAAAAGCCTCTCCAAACTCGTCAAGCAGACATATTTTTGAAAGAGAGGATTTAGCAAAATTCAGAAAGATATTGGAAGAAACTGTCCAGAAGTTTTGGAGTGTCTCCCCTGTCACAAAGAATAAGCTTCCACCATTGGAGGTGTTTCAACAAGTTGTTGTTGAGCAACAGGATATAAGAACACAATGGGAATATCAAAATAAAAGAAAAGAAGATGAAAGACTTAAACGATTCCCCAGCCACCCAGAAAGAAGCTATGAAGGCTTTAAATGGCCAGGGAGAAATCGTGTCACAAAGGGGAATCGTCCACCATTAGAGGTATTTCAGCAAATTGTTGTTGAACAAAAGGTCATCAGAACACAAGGAGAATATGCCAAAAAAAGGAAAAAAGACGAAGAACTTAAACGTTTCCCCAGCGAACCAGAAAACAACTATGAAGACTTTATATGGCCGGGGAAGAGAAAGGTTATCACAAAGGATAACCTTCCACCAGTAGAGGTGTTTCAGCAAATTGTGGTTGAACAAAAGGACATCAGAACACAAGGAGAATATGCCAAAAAAAGGAAAAAAGACGAAGAACTTAAACGTTTCCCCAGCGAACCAGAAAACAACTATGAAGGCTTTATATGGCCAGAGATGAAATACAAGATGAAATATATAGTCACAAAGGATAACCGTCCACCAGTAGAGGTGTTTCAACAAGTTGTTGAGCAAAAGAATATCAGAACACAACGGGAATATGACAACCAAAGGAAAAAAGACGAAGAGCTTCAACGATTCCCCAGTGTTCCAAAAAGAAGTTATCAAGGCTTTAAATGGCCGGGGAGAAGTCGTATTACAAAGGTAAACCGTCCACCAGTAGAGGTGTTTCAGCAAATTGTGGTTGAACAAAAGGGTATTGGAACGCAACAGGAATATCAAAACCAAAGAAAAAAAGATGAAGAACTTAAACGATTCCCAAACCATCCAGAAAAAAATTATCCGGGCTTTAAATGGCCAGGGAGAAGTCGTGTCACAAAGGTAAATCGTCCACCATTAGAGGTATTTCAACAAGTTGTTGTTGAGAAAAAAGGTATCAGAACACAAGGAGAATATGCCAAAAAAAGAAAAGAGGACTCTTCTCTTAAACAATTCCCTAGTTATCCAGAAAGAAATTATGAAAACTTTAAATGGCCGGGAAGAGAGAACTACCCAGCCTTGTAGTTCTTGCTCGTAAATAGTGAGTGGTCCGGGAAAAAAGTCTGTTTAGTGCGGGAATGCTCTTTACCAATACTTCACCACTCAGGGATTCAGTTAGAGGTTTTATTCCAAGTAAAAAGAGGGTGCAGATTTAAGTCAACATTTTGAAGTTTTGCCAGAGAATCTTCTTTTCCTCTATAAATTACGCAAATCACATCACTGATTAAAGCTCCTTCTTCCCTCATGGCTTGAACGCTCATTATAACCTGCCCTCCTGTGGTAATAACATCCTCCACTACACAAACTTTTTTATTTTGAATGGAACAACCTTCTGTGGTTTTTTTTGTGCCATATTCTTTTGCTTTTTTTCTAACAAAAACACAAGGGAGTTGACTTTCCAAAGACAAAGCCGTGGCCAAAGGGATACCTCCCATTTCCAATCCTGCTAGGATTTCTGTGGTAGAGGGAATCTGCTGTTTTAAATGACGGGCAATTTCTTTTAGTAAAAGAGGAGAAGATTCAAACAGGTATTTATCGAAATATTCAGTGGCACTCTGGCCAGAGCGTAAAATAAAGTGACCTTTTAAAAGAGCTTTGTTTTTAATTTTATCTATCAGTATTTTTTTTGTCGTTTCCATTGTTTTTCTATTGTTTTTCCTGTTTTTCCAATAAATTTCCATGAGTCACAGATGAAAAAAGTCTGTTTTACAAGGAGCGATTACATTTAATTTATCATCTGTCTTTAAAAAGAAGTTTTGTTAAATCCCCTGTTATTAAATCCCCTGTTATTATTAACAGTTTTAGTGACTGTTCTTACTACGGTCACTTTTATCAGACCTGGATAGGAACATTCCTCTTCGATTTTACGAGCTATCTTTTTACTTAATTCTAAGGCTTTTACATCGTTAATTTTTGTGCTGTCCACTATTACTCGAATCTCTCTGCCCGCGCTCATAATGTAAGTGTCTTTTACTCCTGTAAAACTTCTGCCGATTTTTTCCAAGGTAAGAACTTTTTGGTTATAGGAATCTTCAGTGGAGCGTCTTGCTCCTGGCCGGGCACCTGAAAGGGCATCAGCGGCAATAACTAAAAAATCAAGCGGTTGATGAGGGGTGACATCATAATGATGTGCTTTTACTGCGTGAACAACGGAGACATCTTCACCGTGGGTTTCTATAAAATCTGCCCCAATAACAGCATGTCCTCCTTCTTTTGAGTGATCCATTGCTTTTCCAATATCATGAAGCATTCCTGCTCGACGCGCAGGAAATAGCGGTTCTCCCAACTCTGCGTTTAAAAGCCCACAAAGCCACCCCACCTCCTGACAGTGAAAATATTGATTTTGTGCGAAGGAATATCGATACCTCAGAGCGCCCATCATATTCTTTACTTCTGTTTTGACATTTTTTAAATTGAGCACATGGCAAATTTTTTCTCCATCATTTTTAATTTGACGAAACAGATTTTTTTTTGTGTCTTTTACAAGTTTCTTAATTTCATTTTCTTTAAGCGGTTTTCTCCTGAACATTCTTTGTAAAGATGCTCTTCCTAATTCTTTTCTAACGGGATCAATGCCTAAAATGTTGACAGTGGTATCATTATCGCTGACTTTCATATCCACTCCACATTCTTTTTCCAAAATTCTCAGTTTTGAAAAATCCGGTCCCAATAGATTGTCTATATCATTTTGACTTCTGAAATTAACATTTTTTATACCTCTTTCCGAACAATAAGGGTGCTGAAAACGATTAAGAGCCAACTCCAAAATAAAATATGCGGATTGGTTTATGTTATGTTTGAAATCTTCCTCTTGTTCTTTTATTTGCTGAAACATTTGCGTTTTTGCATGTTCTATTTCCATGTTCTTTGTATGTGACTTCAGGTTTTCCACATTTATCTGAAATTTATCCGTCAGGATTTGTATAATTTGCTTTTGAGTTTCCTTTAAATGATTTTTTATCTGCTTAAGCTCGTTTGCTTTTTTCTCATTGACTTTTAATACGACTTTAGCCTCAGTGGTGTGTTTCATTTTGAATTTTTCCAGTTTACCAAGCTCTTCTTCTGTTTGTTGGGTGATTTGTTCTATATCCATTTGCAACTTTCGATGAGCTTTAGATAAGATTTCCACTTCCTTCTCTTGTTTTTGAACTAGGGAAAGTTTATATTCCTCCACTTTGTTTAAAATCAGTTCTCGATTGTACTCTTCTGTGTCTTTCACTTTTTGTATGATGTGCTGGGCTTCCTGTTTTGTTTGGTGGATTTTTTGTTTTTTTAACAATGTGTTGATAAGCCAAGAGATACCTGAACCGACTCCAAAACCTGCTCCTAGTCCAATTAAGATATTAACCATTCGTGCACCTTCTTTCCTGATTTATGCTCTAAAAATTACACTTTTTAAAAACAAAGCTCAACATTAATTTTTTATTTTACACTTTTTTGACTAGATTGCTTAAAAAGAAACATTGATTTTTTGATAAAATGTTCAGAAAATAATTGCAAGAGGTTATAAAAAAACTGTGTTTTCCTGAAAAATCAAGCAGGTAATAACAAAACCAAAACCATAGTACAAAGGATGGATAACATGAAAGCCATAAGGGAAATAAAAGACATTAATTTTACCAATGAAGACACTCTGGTAATTTTTGGAGAGGTTTTCGCAGGGGGGTATGTCAGTGGGTTGATTCGATTGGCCCAATCCAAGGGAATGAAAATTATTTACTCCACAGTGGGAAGACGCAACCCGGACGGAACACTTAGAGCACTCAATGAACAGGAGCTGGAATCTCAACCAGAACCTTTTATCAATGTTCCTTTGGAAGCAGGATTTGATATGGAACCCGCCGACTCCGGCAAACGCCCTATTGATCTCTTAAAAAAAATTCCCTTAAACAGCTGGGATAAAGCTGAGATGGATAAAAATATGATGGAATCTGCAAGAAAAAACGCAGGCCGGGCTTTTAAAGAAAGAACCAATAAGTGGGTGAAAGAGCTTTCACAAAAACTGCCGGATAAAGGCAATGTCCTTATCGCTCACACTATGGCGGGAGGCGTACCTCGTGCCAAAATTTTCCTACCGGCACTTAATCGTGTGCTTAAAGGAGTGGGAAAACGGTTTTTTCCTTCTGAAATTTTCTGGAAGTCAGACATGGGTTGGCTTTGCGAAAAAAATTTTAATGAAGTAACCGCCCAGACCTACAAACACCTTATTGAGTCAAGTGCCACTCTCAGAAAACAACTAAACAAAACCAGCCGGAAAGTGTTTTACACAGCCTATAGCTATCATGGCACAGAAACCCTAATGGGGGAGAAATACCAATGGCAAAGCTACTCTCCTTATTTACAGGGTTTTGCAAAGCTTGAGTTGGAAAAATTTTCCAAAGCATTTTTTAATGAAGGCGTACACACTTGCGTTTTTAATGTGCCAGAAATACTTACTAAGTCCAGCGCGGTTTTTCCGGGAGTGGAGATTCCCTTGTACACTATTTTAGGTGCTCTAAAAAAACAAGGAGGCTCAAAAGGCGCGGAAATTGTATCTCAATGCTTGGAAAAAATGCAGAACGGGGCTTTTAATATTATCATGGACACAACAAAAAAATATTTTGAATCTGAAGAAGTAAAAAAACAATCTGTGTTTGAAAAATGGCCTCAACATAACAGCAAAGAACAAATGGAAATAATGCTCGACACTTCAAAAAAACTTTCCACACTCCATAAAGATCCAGGCCATAGCATTACACCTTTTTTAAGTGAAGTTTTATTCAACAGCTGTGGCAACTTAATATTTCAGGAAATGTCAAAAATAAACCAAGCCGTTTGTTGGCTGGGCCACGATGTGATCGCGGATGATATCAGAGAGCGTCATTAAAGTGTTCTTACAAGGCGGAAACCTATCTCAAAAGGCTTGGTAATTTTAACTTGTTGTTGGTCTTCATCATCCCTTAAGTTTTCGTCTAAAGGACTGCCCATTACAAAATTTCCTATCTCAATTTTTCGAAAGGGCACGGAAAGTATCCAATGTTCTGACGCGCCTGCGACTGTCTCTTGAGTTTCCACAGAGTTTGCAGAATTGTCAGTAGCCACGACTGCGTTAGGCACTACGGTTTCTGGTTCTACATCCTTTAAATCAGATGCTACATCATCACTTGAACAGGAAATTAAAGCCGAAAGGGAAAAACCTAAAACCGCAATCATCATCCAAGAGTTTCGCATAAATACCTCCTCATATTAAGGAAGTTTGTTTTTCAAATAAACAGCATCTTCATATCGATTAACCAGTTTCGGGTTTCCGATATTTTTAAAATCCAGTGTAATAAAAAAATCATAAGAACCAAACTCAGGATCATATACTGGCAAGCCATGTATTTTAGCCCCCAAACTCAAGTACCATAAAAAAATACGCGGAATTTTTAAGAGATTTTTTTCATCCCCTGTCACTTTAGACAGTAAATTATCAAACCCGGCTATTTTAAATTTTTCCTGAGGTGGTATGGGTATTTTTTGATCAATCATTTCTTTTTTCAAAAAAGCTTTATACACCCCGGCCACATATTCTGGAGAAGTGTTCACTATACTTACACTCCCGAACATATATCGGGAAAAAGTGTGCCGGAAATATTTGGCCAAACCCAGCCAGATGTGATGAATAGCCTGGCTTCCCCTTAAACTTTTATGGGTACAAGCTCTTCCCATTTCCACTTTATGACTGGCGTTTTTGTTTAAAAAAGAAGTTATGTTGAAAAACTCCGAAGTGTAGAAATGACTATTGAATTTAGTGGAACTTAAACGATAAGTGCCCACAACTTGCTGGCTTTTTTTTTGGATGACTATAAGATGATCAGATTGAGGGTCATATTTATCAATATCCAGACCAGACTCAGACGATTTACCTGTCCACTCCTCATAAAATACACTGTTTCGCAAACGAAAAGCCCCCAACAGCTCTTCTGGTGTTTCTGCAGTTTTAACCGTAAAATTTTCTGAATCCGTGTTAAAAACCACATTAGGTTTGTAAGATTGGAATGTATCCGGCAAATGCAAGTTCAAAGCAATACTCCTTTGTTGTTAAGTTTTGTGCTTTCCTTTTTGGGGAAACCTTCCTTTTAAGCTGAAACAAACCCATAAGGCGACCAAAGCCAGTAAACCAGATACATAAAAAGGAGCAGAGGGGCTTAAGTCCCTGTAAAACCATCCTCCCAAAGCAGGCCCTGTAATACGTGCCATCGAGAATAAGCTTTGTTGAGCACCAAAAATTCCTCCTTGCTGATTTTTACTCGTTAAAAGGCTTAAAGCCCCTGAAAGACAAGTGCTGGCCAGGCCATAACCAACACATAAAAGTGTCACACTGACAGTTAAAAACCAAAGCCAGTTTGTCAAGCCCACACCGGCAAAGCCTATCCCTGCTATAATAAATCCCCAAATAGCTGTTTTGTTCTCTCCAAAAAACGGTATCAGCTTTCTGACCAAAAAACCCTGTGTCAAAACCAGCATTAAACCTATATAAGTGAACCCAATACTGGAAGGAAAGTGAGACCAAGAAAGTTTATCCCTCACATATAAAAATAAAGAAGCTTCAATTCCTGCCAAAGCCAGTGTTAACAGAAAATACATAAATAAAACCTGCTTCAATACTGGGGCATGAATAGCTCGTGTTAAACTTTTTATTCGGGATTTATGTATTTTTTTAAAATTGGAAAAAATATTTCTGAAGGACAAAAAACCTGTATCCGATTTTGTAAAACTTTCTTTTAAAAAGAAAAAAGTAATGGCAAGATTCAGCACACAGACAAGAAAAGCTCCAAAGGCGGAAAAGTTGGAACCAAAAGGGGGGGAAGTGCCAAAATAATTACCCAAAAGCCCAAAAACTCCCCCTAAAAGAGGACCAATTATAAAACCCAAACCTATGCCAGCTCCCACCAAACCCATGTTTTTGGATCTCTCTTTTTCTCCTGTTATATCCGCAATACAGGCCATAGCAACAGACATAACAGCCCCAAAAGCTCCCGCCAATATACGAGTTAAAAACAAAGTGCCCAAAGTGTGAGCAAAGGCAAACCATAGATAAAAAAAAGAAGAACCAATAAGACAAATTAAAATAATGGGTCTTCTGCCTAATCGATCGCTTAAGTACCCCCAAAGTGGTGCGAAAATCAGCTGGGCTAGGGAATAAACACTCATCAGAAGACCCACTTGCAGATCATCTGCTCCAAAATCCCTGGCTAGGTAGGGACTTAAAGGAATGATCATGCCAAAAGCGGTAAATTCCAAGAGAACAATAGAAAAAACAAGAGATAAAGCACGAAAACGAGAAGAAGGTGATGATGACAAATGACTCTCACTTACTGGTTGATAAAACCCACTTCTCAAAGAAAAGGGGCTATAATTAATGCCACTATGGAAAGCAATTTAATTAAAATATTCATCGCAGGCCCGGTGGTGTCTTTAAAAGGGTCTCCTACTGTGTCTCCGATAACAGAGGCGGAATGAGCTTCACCACCTTTTTTTGCTCCTTCCAGCTGACCTTTTTCAATAAACTTTTTTGCATTATCCCAAGCACCTCCTGCGTTGGCCATAAGCAGAGCCAAAGTCACACCTGTCAATAAAGCTCCCGCTAAAGCTCCACTTAAGGTTTCAGGACCCATAGTAAAACCAACCACAATGGGAAAAAGAATAGCAATAACACCTGGTAAAATCATTTCTTTAAGAGAGGCATTAGTGGCGATATTCACGCACCGGCTGGTGTCCGGTTTGGCTTTTCCTTCCAATAACCCGGTGATTTCTTTGAACTGCCGGCGAATTTCATCCACCATTTTCCCGGCTGTCCGACCAACAGATTTCAATGTTAAGCTGGCTGATATAACCACCATTGCTGAACCCAGAAAAAGGCCCATTACCACAGAAGGCTGACTCAAACTCATAGTGATTTCCTGCGCAGAACTGGAGCTTACAGCCTCTTTAAAAGCGACAAATAAAGCCAAGGCTGTTAAGGCCGCTGAACCAATGGCGAATCCTTTTCCAATAGCGGCAGTGGTATTACCTAGGGAATCCAGATTATCTGTTATTTCCCTTACCTTTGGCCCCATACCAGACATTTCTGCAATTCCTCCGGCGTTATCAGCTACAGGTCCATAAGCATCGACAGTCATGGTAATGCCCACAGTGGCCAACATGCCTACCGCGGCAATGGCAATACCATATAAGCCCGCAAAAGAATAGGAACATTGAATAGCCATAGCGATAAGAATTAAAGGCAAAAAAGTGGACTCAAGCCCTAAGGCAAAACCAGAGATTATATTTGTGGCCGGGCCGGTTTTGGAAGCTTTCGCCACTTGGCGTACAGGTTTAGAAGAAGTGTAGTATTCTGTGATTTTTCCAATTAAAAGCCCTGCGATTTGTCCCGCACAAACAGCTATGAACAGACGATAGCCTTTTTCTATGGATAATAAAACTCCTCCTGAAAAAACTAGAAAGATAAATCCGGCAATAAGCTGTGAAAACAGCAAAGCCATAGCCGGTGATTTCTTTTGAAATATTTTAATGCTCAAAATGCCTATTACAGAGGAAAATAGCCCCATCATACACAACACCAACGGAAAAACTGTTAAAAGACTGCGAGAAAAACCTGCTCCAAAATATTCCCCCATCACTTTTGCACTCATAGTAAGAGCAATAGTAATGCCGGCCACCATAGCACCTACATAAGATTCAAAAATATCCGCTCCCATGCCGGCCACATCTCCCACATTATCTCCTACATTATCCGCGATGACTCCCGGGTTTCTGGGGTCATCCTCAGGAATACCAGCTTCCACTTTTCCCACAAGGTCTGCCCCTACATCAGCCGCTTTTGTGAATATACCACCACCAATACGCGCGAATAAAGCAATAGAGGAAGCTCCCATAGAAAAACCGGAGACAATAGAGGTAATCTGCTCGCCAGAAGAACTGAAAAAGCAATACACCAATCCAAGACCCAGCAAACCCAAACTAGCCACGGAAAGCCCCATAACCGCCCCGCCACTAAAAGCGACATATAAAGCTCCAGCCAAGCCTTTTTCTTTTGCGGCCATAGCTGTTCGAACATTGCTTTTAGTGGCTGATTTCATACCCATAAAACCAGCCACCCCGGAACAAAGCGCGCCAAAGACAAAAGACAAGCTGGCTTGCCAATTAAAAGAAAAAAGCAAAAGCACGGCAACAGCCAAGACAAAAATAAGCAACTTTGAATATTCTGATTTCAGAAAAGTCATGGCACCCATTTCAATCTCATGGGCTATACTTTTCATTTTTTCCGTGCCGGCGGAATAAGAAAGGATTGTGCGATAAATGATAATGGCCAAAGAAAGCCCTAAAACACCAGTAATAGGGAAAAGAAGTTGTAATTGAAGATCAACCATTTTACTGTCTCCTTAGTTTGGAAAAAAGTGAAGAATTTTTATATAAGTAACAAAATTGCTGGAATATAGGCAAGTGTTTTGATTATTGTGAGCAAAGGGTCAAACCCGACTGCCCTTGTTATGTTCTGCAAAATCTTAAAAGTCGCTCTCATTGCCTTTTTTTTATAAAAGGTGTTGCGACAATTTCCGCCGGCACAATATTTTGATGAATTTCCACCTGAATTTTCTGTTTTGGCCGAGAGTACTCAACCGGAACATATCCCAAGCCAATCATTTTACAGAGACTGGGGGATTTCGCACCACTGGTAACTTCCCCCACAGGCACTTCATGCACCAAAATACGGTTACCTAAGCGAGGCACTCCCACAAACTCTGTTTCTGGCAAAAGCTGAAATCCTACCCATTTTTTTTGCAATTTTTTTGCAATTTGAAGAAGAGCTGAGGAACCTATAAAATTTGTTGAGTTACGAACCACCCAAGAAAGTCCTGCTGAATGAGGATCTGTGTTTTCGTTTAAATCTTTTCCATATAAAGGATATTTCATTTCCATGCGTAAAGTGTCTCGTGCAGCCAGACCAGATGGCAAGCAACCTCTGGTTGCCCCTTGTTCCAAAATGGTTCTCCATAGACTATCAGCTTTTTTGGAAGAAATCAAAAACTCAAAACCTTTTTCTCCTGTATATCCTGTTGTGGATACCAGAACAGATTCACCCAAAAAAGAAAACCACTGAAAATGATTTTTTTTCATATCCTTTATGAAATGAGGTTTTTCGGACACGGGATGAAAGTCGTTTTTCAGCATATCAGTCAGTATAGCAGGCGCGGAAGGGCCTTGCAAAGCCATCTGTGCCCACTGAGCACTTTCATCATGTACTTCCACTGGCAAATCAGACTGTCTGAGCCAAGCCAGATCTGCTGACAGACGAGCTGAATTTACGCATAATAAATAATCTTCACCTTCCTGAAAACAATAGAGAATCAAATCATCTATAATGCCACCTTCTCTGTTACATAAAAGATTATATTGTGTTTGGTTTTCTTTTAAAATGGACACATTGTTTGTTAAATGCTTTTCCAAAAATTTTAAAGCATTTTTTCCTCGCACACGAATTTCACCCATGTGAGATACATCAAAAAGACCTGAGTTTTTTCTCACATTCAGATGCTCTGCGACTGAACCACTAAATTCCAAAGGCAATTTCCATCCCTGAAAGTTCATGAACTTAGCACCTAAAAGACGGTGTTCATTGACAAGAGCTGTTTCCTTAAGCATTTTTAATACTCTCTTTCTTTGTGCAAACACTCAGCCAGCTTTAAAGTATTTTCCAAAAGCATGACAACAGTCATAGGACCCACACCTCCCGGCACAGGAGTGGCAAAGGCCACCCGATTTTTTAATTCCTCAAAACGAACATCCCCTGTTAATTTGTTCTTGCCCGTTCCTTTTGTTTCCACTCGATGAATACCCACATCCACCACTACTGAACCTTCTTTAAAGTCTTCTCCTCCCAAGAATCTTGGAGAGCCTGTCGCTGATACGACAATATCTGCCTGCCTAGTAAACTGAGATAATTCTTTTGTGCAGGAATGACAAACTGTCACCGTCGCATTAGCTCTTAATAAAAGCTGAACCATAGGAAGCCCCACAATTTGGCTTCTCCCCACCACCACTGCGTTCTTACCTGCAAGATCAATATTATAATGCTCAAACAACCTCATAATACCAGAAGGAGTGCAGGGCAGAACTCTGGGAGCACCCGACCAAGCCAAACCTTGATTCTCTATCGTCAAACAATCTGGATCTTTTTTTGGATCTATGTACGAAATTACCTCTTTCCACGGCAAACCCGAAGGTAGAGGAAGTTGAACCAACACAGCATGAACGGCAGAGTCCCGATTAAAACTTTGTATTGTTTGTTTTAACTCTCCAAGAGAAACAGTTTCTGGAAAAGCAAATACTTCAGAATCAATACCCACTAGTTTTGCAGATTTGATTTTTTGACGAACATATATCTGACTGGCAGGGTTATCACCTACCACCAACACTCTTAAACTTGGTGGTGTTTTACTTTTCTCACAAAATAAACTGATTTTTTTCTGTAAATTCGACTTTATATTTTGAGCCACTAATCTGCCATCTAAAATTTGCATCTTGTGTTTCCTGTGAGAAATCCGCCACTGACATATTGTGCAAGAAAACAAAGGGTTTTGTTCCTTGCAATTATTTTCCCGGAAAATTATCAAAAAATCAAGTAATCAAAAGTGATGTTCAAAGCTTTTTCACCAGCAACTATCCAGTCACTCGTGAAAAAACTTTTGTTGACCAAATGGAAAAAAACAAATAAATAAAAGTAATGAAAAAGAATGTCCAAAAAAAACCCTCACCGATTAAAACCACCATCAAAAGAAAAAGCATCAATTTTTCCAATAACCCGCGAACAGGAAAAACCAAAAGCTCCAGAAAAACAGCTACTAATGAATCCACTCTATTTAAAAAAAAATTCAGGGAAAACCCTACTGTAGAACAGTTTTACAGAATCATCCACAAGTATAAACTCAGAGAAGAGGCTTACAAAGTGGCTATTGAAATCTATCTCAGTCGGTCCTGAAAAGTAATAACACACTGTTATCACTTGATTTTTTACCAGTGCTTTTACGGGCACAAACATTAAACGAGAATAACAACAGCAATGATATATATCAAGAGCAACAGAGATTATAAAAAAACGCGACTTGCGAATTTTGTGCTCAAGTGCACCACTTGGAATCATGGCGCAATTCCCACCCGTGTGATTGGAGCAGTGGTGTTTTTTGCTATTTTTACAGGTCTTGCTGTCTTTATTTTTATGATTTCAAACAACAAGCTTCGATTGGCTTATAATAACAATTATCAGCCGGATCAACCTGTTCCTTTCTCTCACGCTATCCATGTAGGAGAGTATGGAATGGATTGCCGGTATTGCCACACAGCTGTAGAAGAAGGGCGTCATGCTGGTGTGCCTAGTTTGGATATTTGTATAAACTGTCACCTAACAGTGAAACCAGAAAGCCCTTTGATTCAAAAACTAGTGGAGGCTTATACAAATAACCAGCCTATTGTTTGGGAAAAAGTGCATTTACTGCCGGATTTTGTAAAGTTTAATCATTCTCTCCATATCAAAGCCTTAGCCGGCAAAAAGACACAAACAAAAAGTTCAAAACAAGGCAAGACAACAGGATTCGTGGAAACCTCTCGATTACCTCCTTCTAAAGAGCAAATACGAAAAACCTGCACCACTTGTCATGGAAAAGTGGAAAATATGGAAATTATGTATCAACATGAATCTTTATCTATGGGGTGGTGTGTGCAATGTCATAGAAAAGAGGAAAATCAAGCTCCTGTAAATTGCAGTACCTGTCACTATTAAACAGTATGATTTATAGTGTTCTCAGCAGACGAAATCCAATATCATTACTCCCAAAGAGGGGTTCTTTTGTTCCACGAACCGCAGAGCGTAAATGAGGTATGTTCTCAAACCAACTCCCGCCACGATAAACACGCTGAACTGAATCAGAAGGGTTATTTAAAGGATCTGTTCCTCCCGGCAATTCCTTTACATATCCATCCTGCACCCATTCCCATACATTCCCATGTATATCATACAATCCATTCGGATTAGGTTTTTTCGTCCCCACTTTATGCGTTCTGCTTTCAGAGTTATCTATGTACCAAGCATAATCCTCTAAATCTGAAAAAAAACCATCTTCATAAGAAAACGCCACCTCTGTGCCAGCTCTCGCAGAATACTCCCACTCCGCTTCTGTCGGCAAACGATAACAACCTGCCTGACTGTCAGGTGTTCCATCGCAGTCCGTAAGCCCTAAAGAATCATTAAGTTGTTTTATAAATTTCTGCACCTGCTCCCAAGAAACCTGCTCCACAGGATGATTCGGACACATCCCTTTTATATGATCATCACAGTCTTCCGCTCTTTGAAAATACGAAGGATTTTCCCCCATCACATGAACCCACTGGCTTTGAGTCACCTCTGTCTCCATTATCTCAAAGGGTCTTGTTATTTCCACTTGTTGTTGGTCTTCATCAGAATGTCTCCCCAATTCATCCGTGGGACTGCCTATTAAAAAACTTCCTGGCTCAATCCTTTGAAAGGGAATGGAAAGCATCCAACGCTTTAGTGCTGAAGTCTCCAAAAGCTGACCTTCTACATGCTCTTGAACCTGTTCTTCATTTTCAGAATTTACAGAGTTATCGTTGTATGTCATATCGTGCTCTTCTTCAGCAACAATATCTTCCTCTCCAAAAACAATAGAAGTGGTAATCAGTAAAGCACCTATAGTTATAGGTATACGAAACTTAAAATAAATCGCATTCATACATTTCACTAAAAATGAAAAAACTATACTCAAGTACATAAAAAAACTCTTATATTCTTTCAAAGACTTTTCCTGCCGATCCTAATAAAGAACCTTCACCCATTTGACGACCTCCCTCAGAAGGTGCGTTTCTTAAAATTCTTTCTGCCAATCGGGAAAAAGGCAAACTATGAAGCCAGACAGCTCCTTGTCCTTTAAGAGTGGCCAAAAACAACCCTTCTCCTCCAAAAATCATGGATTTTATGTTTCCCGCCCGTTCAATGGAATACTCAATTCCCCTAGTAAAGGCCATTAGACATCCGGTATCCACTCTTAATGTGTTTCCCATAAGCTGTTTTCGAACAATAGTTCCTCCGCCATGTAAAAAAGCCAATCCATCTCCTTTTATTTTTTGCAAAATAAAACCTTCTCCTCCAAAAAAACCAGCCATTATGTTTTTTCGAAAAGTAATGCTGACTTGAGTACCAAAGGCCGCCGCAAGAAACGCATCTTTTTGACAAATCACTTCATTTCCATATTGACTCATGTCCAAAGGAAGTATTTTTCCTGGATAGGGAGCAGAAAAAGATACTCTTTGCTTTTCCCGAGCCTGATTCGTAAAATGTGTTAAAAACAAAGACTCTCCGGTGAGGACACGTTTCCCCACCCCAAGCATTTTATCAAAAAATCCCGCTTCTGGATTGGAACCATCCCCCATTTTTGCTGTGAAAGAAACACCTTCATCCATATAGTTCATGGCTCCTGCTTCAGCTATCACAGTTTCGTGCTGATCCAGCTCTACTTCCACAACTTGCAGATCATCACCTAAAATTTCATAATCTACTTTATGGCATCTCATGTATTCCTCCCTTTTGAACCTGTATAATCACTATTTATGCTCTCCAAAAACGAAATTCCTTTAAAAATAACGCAATAAACCAAATAAATCAACTATGTTCTTACACTTTTCCCTGACAAGTCGCATGGAAACCCATTTTAACCTCGGAGAAATTTTCAATAACTTCAAAAAACAATACTTGATTTTACCTGATTTTATCAGTAAAAAAGCAAATAAATGATACAGGTTTCATAAAACAAAGAGGTAAAAAATGGCAGAGCCTAAAAGTAGAATCAGCCGATCCAGAAGAGGAATGAGACGCGCTCATAGTGCCATAAAACCAAAAAATCCAGGAAAATGTTTCAACTGTGGAGCACTTACCCAGCCTCATTGCCTGTGTCTTTCCTGTGGATGGTATAAAAATAGACAAGTTATTATTGCCCGAAACCAACCTAGATGAAAAAATCAAAACATTTTTTGTTTCATTATTTATTGAAACAATTTCAAATCAGGAAATTAACAAACAAACACCTCTTAGTTGCTGTATCAGGAGGCGTGGATTCAATGACATTGCTTTCTGTTTTGTGGGAAGTTAGAAATATTTTAAATTTGCATATTTCTGTTATACATGTCCATCATGGTGCAAAAGATAAAAATCAAAGACAATTCCAAGATCACTCAGTGAAAACTGTAAAAAGTTTTTGGCAGGATTTAATGCAAACAAATTTACACCAAGCGCGTTTTGAACAAAACGAAAGGTCTCTACCTCCTGAACATTCACACTTAAACAAAGGCAAAACAGGACAAAAAAAACCGATGTCAAATTGGACATGCGCGACAAAACCCATTATAATTGAAGGCAAAACAGGACAAAAAAAACATAATGTTTTGAAACCAAGTATTAAAAAATTATCTGAAGCAGAAATGAGAAAACATCGTTATCAAGCGTTTTCCGATTGCCTGAAAAAATCAAAAGCGGATTATCTATTATTAGCTCATACGGCGGACGATTTATTGGAAACCCGTTTGATCCGGCTTATTCGTGGAACAGGAGAACAAGGTTTAAAAGCCATGTCTTTTAAAAATCACAAACTTATTCGGCCTTTTATCCACATTAATCGCTTTCAAATTATGGATTATGCCAGAAAAACAAAATTAAAATGGTGTGAAGATCCCAGTAACCAATCTACAGAATACAGTTTTAGAAACTGGATTCGACAAAAATGGTTGCCACTTCTGGAAGAAAAAAGACCCGGTTCTGTAAAAGCTTTATCCAAATCTTTAGATTTGATGTCCCACCAAGCACAAAAAAGCCAAAAAAGGATAAAAACAATATATCAGGGATTGATTAAAACTCACTCCTTAAGGAGAGACATAATTTCCATCTTTTCCGTTGTGGACAGACAAAAAATTTTAGCCTATTATGTGAAACAACAAGGCTTTAAAAATTATCGCACATCACATATACTGGAATTGCTAAAGCATATAAGCAGACCTCAAAAAAAATTCCGCTTCTCCCTGCTTGGACAAACTTGGAAAATGGATGCTCAGTGGATTTCACTGGAAAAAAAGAAAAATAATGAAAGCTCTGTGAAAAACAGACAAGAAAAATTAACATACAAAAAAGCCTGATAAAAACTATCAGTCAATAATTTGGAGAAACTTTTTTTAATAAGGAAAATAAAAATGAAACCTCTAAAAGACAGACGAAAAATGATGAAATCTTCCGGAAAAAAAGTGTTTTTACTGTGGCTGTCTTTTTTGGCAATCGGTTTGATATTTTTTCAAATCTATGAATATCGGCGCAGTCCTTATGCTTCCGACTTTAACTATCCAAAATTTATTGAAGCTGTTAAAGCAGGGGAAGTAAAAGCAGATTCCATAATTTTCAACAAAACCAAACAGGAGATCACAGGAGAGTTGACTCCTGCTGGAGAGAAAAAATATGAAGGCAAAAAATTTCGCATTTACGGCAATGTTGAAGATAAAGGATTTGAACTATTGCAACAAACAGGAATCACTCCTGACTATGTAAATACAGACAATTCTTTTTGGACGGCGTTTCTATTGAGCTGGTTGCCTATTTTAATCTTCGTGGCTTTTATTATTTTTTTCATTCGTCAAATTCAAATTGGAGGGGGAAAAGCTTTGGCCTTTGGAAAAAGCCGGGCGCGATTGGTATCAGACAGAAAAAAAATTCTCTTTAAGAATGTGGCTGGAGTGGAAGAAGCCAAAGAAGAGCTACAGGAAGTCGTGGAATTTTTAAAAAATCCGAAAAAATTTACCCGATTAGGTGGTCGTATTCCAAAAGGTGTTTTGTTAATAGGATCGCCTGGCACTGGTAAAACTCTTTTGGCCAAAGCCGTGGCGGGAGAGGCCAATGTACCTTTTTTTACTATTTCCGGTTCTGATTTTGTGGAAATGTTTGTAGGGGTAGGAGCCTCCAGAGTAAGAGACCTTTTTTTACAAGGCAAAAAGAGCGCGCCGTGTGTAATTTTTGTGGATGAAATTGATGCTGTAGGCAGACATCGCGGTTCTGGCATGGGTGGAGGACATGATGAAAGAGAACAAACATTAAATCAGCTTTTAGTGGAAATGGACGGATTTGAAAGTCAAACGGGAATTATTTTAATCGCAGCCACAAACAGACCTGATGTGTTGGATCCAGCCTTATTGAGACCAGGCCGTTTTGATCGGCGGGTGGTGGTGAATATTCCCGATCTAAAAGGTCGACATGAAATTTTAAAAGTGCATACAAAAAATGTACCTCTTTCCAATCATGTGGAATTGGAAAAAATAGCAAGAGGAACACCGGGTTTTTCCGGGGCGGATTTGGAAAATCTGATAAATGAATCTGCTCTTATGGCCGCTCGACTTGATAAAAACCAAATTGAAATGTCTGATATCGAAAAAGCCAAAGACAAAGTTATTATGGGAAGAGAAAGACGATCTATGGTTATTAGCGAAAAAGATCGGGAAATTACAGCCTACCACGAGGCAGGACATACTCTTGTGGGAAGAAAGCTTCCTAACCTGGATCCTGTTCATAAAGTAACTATCATTCCCCGTGGGATGGCTTTGGGATTGACACAAACTCTTCCCAAGGAAGACACACTGAATTTAAGCAAAAGCAAAGCGGAAAATACCTTGGCTTTTCTGTTCGGAGGAAGAGCGGCGGAGGAGTTAATTTTCAAGGATTACACCACTGGTGCCGGAAACGACATTGAAAAGGCCACAGAGCTGGCCCGGCGTATGGTGTGTGAATGGGGTATGAGCGAAAAATTAGGCCCCTTGGCTTTGGAGAAAAGAGAAGGGCCTGTTTATTTGGGTATTCAGTACACAAAAGGCAGAGAGTATTCCGAGGCTAAAGCGAAAGAGGTGGATCAGGAAGTGTATCGCCTCATCAGCTCTGCACATAAACAAGCTTTGGATATTTTAAAAGCGCATAAAAAAATTCTGAAAATAATGGCAAAAGCTTTACTAAAATACGAAACCATAAGTGGTGAAGAAGTGGATATGATCATCGGAGGAGCTGGTTTAGATGATCTGGAAAAACATCGTAAAGAACATAATTTAAAGCTAGAACAGGAAAGAAGAGAATCCGCTCAGAAAATAAAACCAAAAGACAAAGAAAAAGAAAAATCTTCTATGAAACCTATTGGAGATCCAAAACCTATTACCACTTAATCAGTTGTCAACGATGGTTTAAAATATTTTTTTGAGCAGACGCTGTAATCTGATTTTATCAAGGTGACATAAAACCGGCAGATTAAAAAATGTCTCATCACAACTAAGCCAAATGAGAGTGGCTTTTCCCATAATATTATTAATCGGCAAATAATCCCAACGCCGGGAATCACTAGAATTATCCCTGTTATCCCCCATCACGAAAACAGCACCTGCTGGCACCTCAAAATCTGTGCGCCCCCCTAACCCCAGTGTAGAAAAATCCTCGGCTTTAAAAATAATACGATAAGCGCGCCCATTTTTTGCTGTTTCTGAATAAAAACGATAATCTGAAAAATTAGCCCCTAAATCCCGCTCTTTTAAAGAATAAAAGGTTTCTCCACCCCCTGGACCCTTTAAGTCCGTTCTCTTTACTAAATCCCCGTTAATCCATAATTGCTTTTTATCATCAATGTAAATTTTATCTCCAGGTAAACCCACAACTCTTTTCACCATGAATCTCATACCTTTTTTCTTTTCTTTTTCAACCGGTCTGAAAACAACCACATCACCTCGTTCAGGATTTGAGCGATTCCAAAGCCATTTTTTGGAAAAAGGAACACGCAAGCCATAATGAAATTTATTTACAACAATATGATCATGTATCAGCAAAGAGGGGATCATACTACCTGAAGGAATAACATAAGGCTCAAAAAATGCCCATCGAAACACTAAAATAGCGCACACAATTACGATAAGCGGAATATCGAAAAAATTTTTCAGTTTCTGTTTTAAGCTCACTTACTCTTCCTCCTAAAACTGTTTTTCCTTTTTTATACACTTCCTCTGATTAAAAAATCAAATAATTTTTCCATGAACTAAGACTATTTGACTGCAAAGGTAATATGGAATACCATAAAGATATAAAAAATGAAAAATATATATGTCATTTGTTTTATAGCTCTTCTAATCGCTGGTTCTTTTGTGCTTTTCCAAAATGATGAAAAATATCTTAAAAAGCACACGATAAAACTCCTTCACATAGTGTCCCCTTCCTCCACTCCTTCTTCAACAGCCACTATGTTCAGAAAAATACATGAAATAGCAAAGTATATGCACTTCTCTGTGGAATATGAAGTTAAAACAGAACAATACTTTTACAAAAATCAGTCCTTGGCAAATTTACGATCTGCCTTAGCTGGTTATTTCAAGCAACCGGATAAAAATTGGCGTATAAACATACCATCAGCAAAAGAATTGAATGTCACCATATCAAAATCAGAAGAAAACAAAACAGCTGAAGTAAGCTTTACCGTAAAAGCCACTCAAGGAAATAAAAAACTATCCTGTAATTCTCTGATAAATTGGATAAAAGAAAAAAAATGGCTTATTCACAAAATAAAAGTATTTTCTTGTTCTTCAAACCCCTAATAATATAAAACTTTATTCCACAGTAACAGATTTGGCCAGATTTCTAGGCTGATCCACATTGTGTCCTAAAGAGAAGGCTGTATGATAAGCCATTAACTGAAGTGGCAAAGCACACAAAATCGCGAATAAATATTCATTACAGGAAGGCACAGATAAAAACTGCCTAGAAAGAGCTTTTGCCTCCTGATCCCCTTTTGCACCAATCACAATCAGCTCTCCTCCTCTGCAACGTACTTCCTCTAAATTTGTCAGTGTTTTTTTACGCACCTGTGATTGAGGTAAAAGCCCCACCACCAACATATCTTTATCCACTAAAGCTAAAGGACCGTGTTTCATCTCCCCAGCCGGGTAAGCTGAACCATGCCTGTAAGTCAGCTCTTTCATCTTTAAAGCACCTTCTAAAGCCAAAGGATAATACATATCCCTGCCGAGGTATATAAAGCTTTTAAGGGGCTTTGCCAAATGAGACACAGACACATATTCTCGCTCGCAAGATAAAATTTCCTCCATAAGAGAAGGTAGAGCAAACAAAGACTGAATAAGCTTTGTCTCCCTAGAAGAGCTAATCTTTTTATTCTTCCGGCTTAGAAACAAAGCCAGCAAAAATAAAACAACCAAAGTGGAGGTAAAAGCCTTGGTGCTGGCAACTCCCTTCTCCACCCCGGAGTGCATATACAGTTTGGCAGTAGATCCTCTATCTAAAGAGGAATGAACCACATTACACAAACTTAACACCGGCAAACTTAGAGACTGCACCATTTTCAATACTGCTAGGGTGTCCGCAGTTTCCCCACTTTGAGAAATCAACATAACCGGTGCGCGATCTGGAAGAACAGGAGATCGATAACGAAATTCACTCGCCATATCCACTTCCACAGCAATACGGCTTAGTTTTTCAATAATGTACTTTCCGTAAAGTGCCGCATAGTAACTACTACCGCAAGCTACAATGCTGAGTCTTCTTTCCTGAAGGATTTGATCCAAAATATCAGATTTTCCATCTATATTCAGCTCCACCGCGAGCTTTCCTGTATTTATATTTTGCTGAATCAGTTTTGCAACACAATCCGGTTGTTCATAAATTTCCTTCAACATATAATGAGGATAACCTTGTTTATTCGTATTATCTGCCGGGACTTTTAATGTTGTAACATTTTTTTTAATTTTTTCTTTTTTTTCAGAATAAAAACTCAACACCTTTCCATCTTTAATATGAGCTATTTCTCCATCGTTTAAAAAAAATATTTTATTCGTATAAGGAAGAATGCCTTGCACATCGCTACATACAAATATTTCTTTTTCTCCCATACCTATTAACAAAGAAGGTCCTTTTTTAAAGGCAAAAAATTCTTTGGGATTTTTTTCAGACAGAGCCACGATAGCATATTCACCTTTTATCCGAGATATAGTATCGAACACCGCCTCTTTCAAGGAGCTGTTTTTTTTATAAGAATCCAACAAACAATATGCAACCACTTCCGAATCCGTTTCAGAAACAAAAGAATAAGGCAATTGTTTTTTTAGTTCCTCTGCATTTTCGATAATCCCGTTATGCACAATATAAATATGCTCCGCTTTGTGAGGATGCGCATTTTTTTCCGTAGGTGCTCCATGTGTGGCCCATCTGCTGTGAGCCAAACCCCAAGAACTGGAAAAATTTCCATTCTCCTCCTCCACTTTTTTTCGCAAACATTCAATATCTCCAACAGATCGGATCCTTTTGAAGCCACTATCTAAAGCCACTGCTAGGCCCATGCTGTCATAACCACGATACTGAATGGTTTTCAGCCCGTTTAGCAAAACCTCTTTTGAGTTCCGAAAACCCATATACCCCATAATGCCACACATATTCTTTTCCTAGTTTTTTTCGATAAACTTCCCAACACACAATTGGTGAACAAAACATAATGCCACACATATTCTTTTAAGGAAATGTTTCATCCTTTTTCCTTAAGAAAATATACTTTTTCACGGACCACTATGTAATATCTCCAGTGGCTTTTTTTCTCTCTTCAGGAGGGATATATATCCGATCCATCATCAGGACATGTTCCTTTTGATTAAACATTTTCATTCTCTCCCTAAGAGCCACGGCAGAACCTGTGGATTCATCCACAATATACAAAGGCAAATGATCCATATTCTGAAAGTAAAGTCTTTTAACATGATTCAGAGAATTAGTATGTATAAAAGGAATATCCTGTTTTTTCAAAAACAGTTTTACTTTTTGCAATTTCTCCATTTCTTTTTCTTTCTCAAAACAGGTGTATTGAATTTCATAAAATTTTTCATAAGGCTTTTTCTCAGTGATTCGGCGTGCCCACTCATTTTTAAGAGAGGCATTTCTTAAGTTTTCAAAAAGCGCGGAATCCGTACAGAGCAGATAAGCATCCAAAGAAACCGGAATATGAAAGTCACAATCATCACTCATAAAGTAACGGTAAAGCATCTCATCCATTGCCACCATTTTGTTGTGAAAATAAATGGCAAGTCCCATGTGCCTTCTGCCCAGAAAGAAACTTTCCACACTGTACACTGCCTTTTGCCCGATTCCCAGAAAAGCCTGCCCTTCCTTTATATGAACCCACAGATTGTTTAATATCCACTCATGGTCACAAAATCCATAATCCGTCCCACAGAAAAAAGCATCTCTCCGGGTATAATCCACACGATCCATATCCAGATCAGAACTGATAATCTGTTTTAACAAAGGTTTAAAATTCACCCCTTTTGAAACAAAAAAATCAAAGTGGGAAAAGTGAACTCGATCATCAATCAAATGCGCCACACACTCAGGGTCAATATCCATAGCGGAAATGATACTTTTTATTTCAGACTCCAAAATCCATTTGATTGTATAGTGTTCGTGGGTGGCTTTTTTCCTGCTATCCTTTTCTTCCACATCATTAAAGGGAAGAGACAGGTCTGCCAACAAAGGCATAGCTGTTTCAGAAATATGAGATAAAGGGCCGTGACCTATATCATGCAAAAGTGCCACCACTCTGATTAATTGACGAAAATCTTTTTTCTTTTGAGGGGATAAAAAATCATCCAAAAACAGAAGGGAATCAAAAGCTCTGCCCGCTAAATGACAAACTCCCAGAGAATGCAAAAAACGGTTATGAACCGCACCGGGAAACGCAAATTCCGCAAACCCAAGCTGTCGAATATAACGAAGCCTCTGGAATATTACAGAATCAACCAAGGGACGCTCCCGATCAGACAAAATAATATACTTATGTACCGGATCTAATATTCTCAAGAAGGATACTCCACCTTTCTATATATTTTATTTTTCAATAACTTCCTGTAAATCCTCACGCCATCTGTTTTCCATAAGAATTTGAAATACCATTTTTTGTTCTGCCTCTGAAACAACTTCCATATCCCCTACTTTCATAATCTCATTTGTGGCATGCTTTTCCAAAATTTTAAAGAGTTTTTTTTTGTAATTTGTATCATCATTGCCTTTCAGATGATCACCTTTTGCCTCCAAAACAGAAAGTTTTTTTACTTTGTTTTCAGAACTGATAAAAGCTAGAAAATCAGGGTATATTTTTCTCTTCTGCCAACCTTGTAAATGATAACCTTGCTTTACTGCTATCCTGTGCCACCATTTAACCGCCGATTGTTCATCCAAATACCAGGCCACTTGTTTTTCCAATTCATTGTAATGAGATTGATAGGTTTTATCAAACAACGAAAGCTGAAAATCGCTTTCATCCCTCCGTCTTAAAATTTTATCGCTTCTGGAAACCACAAAATCCATATCCGATTTCATCTCCCAATTTATATCAATTTTCTTTTTAAAGATTTTAAAACACAAGTCACCGGCTTTAAGTTTTTTTATAAACAATTTTTCTGAAAGGCGATCTATTTGCTTTTCTATATCCTGCTCCATAGCCCGAAGTATCCAATTTCTATTTAAGTAAAGTTGTTCATCTGATATTTTTCTAACTTTTAAACTGTCTATAGTTTCATCCAAAATCCTAACCGCCTCCCAAGGGTTGGGAATAAAAAGGCTGAGTCTTTTTATCATAAATGGATAATCCATTTTCATACCTTGATTTTCCCATCGAGTTTTTGTCGCATAAGGCAAGGTAAATTGGTTTGCGTGATCTGACATATCCACTTGAATAGAATCAACCTGTAAAGAGTCAATGTTTTCAGGGGTAAGACGCTCTTTTTCAGAATAAGATATCTTTGAAAAATCTATATTTTTGAGAATATCCTCTTCATAAATGATATTTCTCCAAACATTGTTCTGAGTTTTGCATAACACTCTGGGAAGAAAAATTTTAGTATCTTTAAAGGTTGGTCTTCTGTTCACTTTTACCTTTTTCAGGGCTGTTTCTTTTGTGGTTATATAGTGAGTCAGATCGGCCATACCCTCTTTTTGCAAACCTTTTTTAATATCATTGACTACTTCCTGAACCAACCTGTTATAACAAAAAACATAGCTTTCGTTTAAAGATTCCATTTCCGCTTTTTGAGCATAAGGCTGTCTTAATATCCTACCTATTAATTGAGTCATAGCTTGTTTGGAGCGACTATTGGATAAAACGGCCAAAACATAAGCGAAGGGGCAATCCCAACCTTCCTGCAAAGCTTGCTTGGTGATAATAAATCGCACTGGGGAAGTGTGGCTCAACAGGCTTTCATCCTTTAGCTCATCTTTTTCAGCCACCTTGATTTTGATTTCTCTTTCCCTGACTTTTAAACGACTGATAAGAAAATTCTTAACATCTTCAGAATGAACAAAGTTTGTGTCTATTTGATCTTTCCCAGTTCTTTCCACTTGAACAAGCATAATGGGGCGAATATATTTTTTGGTTTTCTTATAGTTTATTTTACTCAACTTTTGTAACTCTTGCAATTTATCATAAGCTTGGCATAAGGTTTTTTTCCAATCCCCTTTTCCTGTGTTTGTAATATTTATAGGAAGTTTAATCATTTCTTCCTCTTTTAGTTTTACACCGGAAATGCTAACCAACACATTGCTTTTATGAGATTTCATATTGGGAGTGGCGGAAAGCTCTAGGATAAATCGAGGGTTTAAATCAGACAAAGTTTTTCTGGCCAGATCTGAATAAGCTCTGTGCCCTTCATCCATAATAACAATCGGCTGGGCAAGCCTTATGGCATTTCCCAAGCTATGTTTAACAAAAGCACCCGTCCCACCTCCTAGTGGGTTTTTATCGATATATGTGTCTAAATTTCCCATATAGGAAATCAGCTTTTCATTGGCTTTCCCATCTCTCGCTTTTGGAAAAAAATCAATAAATTTTCCAGAATCTTTAAATACCCGCAAAGATTCCTTGGTCTCCCGGTTTGCTGATTGTAACATCAACAACATCACACAAAGGTTTTCCTTTAAATCCCGTACAGAAAAAGAATTGGTTTTATTTTTTCTCCATTCCAAAATTTTAACTCTTCCAGCTCCTGCTCTTTCCAATATTTGTCTATAGGGGTGGGATTTGTTTTTAAAGTTTAAAAAGGTTTGTCTGTATATGACATCTGTGGGAACAATCCATAAAATAAGACCGGTGGTTTTTTGAAAATAATCAAAGTTTATTCTTTCCACTGCGAAAACAGCTATCAAGGTTTTCCCTCCACCAGTAGGGACTTTTAAAAGTATGTTGGGAATGGGGTGAGCTAAGCCATCTTTTTTATTGAGATAGGGAAGGGGTTGTATTTTCCCAAGTGTGTTTTTAAAGTGTGGAAGTTTTCCTTCAAACTCCAATTTTTTCCAGGTCTTTTCTGAATATTCCTTTATTTGTCTCTCTTGCCCTTTACTCCGTAAAAATTTTATCACTTCTTTTTCTTCTAGGTATTCTGACTTTAAAACCTGAAGATAATAATCCAATTTTTTTAAACATAAATCTTGAAATTCTTTTAACTGCATTAAAATAACCTTCTTATATTGTTCTGGCATAAATCGCAAAAGGCAATTGACAAAAAACAATGCCGTCTGAAGATAGCTCTCTTATATCGTAAAAACAAGCAGATGCGAATACAACTGCTTTTTTACAACCCTGCTGAAGCATAATTTTTTGAATCTCCTGCTTACGATCCCAATTTAAAGCAGACTCATTGCTTCTTAAAAACTTTATATCGGGCTTGTAAATTAAGAAAAAAGCTTGATTGCTGTCTGATTTTCCTATATAAAAATTTTTGTTTTCCCTCGCAACTCGCTGGCCAGTTTGGTTTAAAGTTTTTCCAGTAGCTGTCCAAAACACATAATGAGCAAGAGTGTTGTAATCTGGAAGAGATTTTCCTTTCAACATATTTTCTTCACTTAATGGTTTGCCAAGAGCACAATAGGTAAAAGAATCATCAAAGCCTTTTTTGCCATTATAACCTTCCATAACTTTACGAACACGCTCTGCTGTAATTTCATTTGTGATATTAATTTGTTTCCCGGTTTTTTTATTATACTCTTCACATTGAACTAAAATAAACTTGCGCTGGCCTCCGTCCTCTTTGTTCATATCCAAAACAGCATGAGCCGTTGTACCTGATCCAGCAAAGCAATCCAAAATAATGGCATTTTTATCATCACGGCACACAGCTTGCAGACAATCCTTCACTGTATAAAAAGACTTTGGAAAATTAAAAGGGCAATTCGGCAAAATAGTTTTTAAGAGCTTTGTGCCGTATTCATTAGCATCATACTTACTACCTGTCCAAACAGTTTTATAAGAACCAAAATCCTTTCCTATTTCCACTTCAAAATTATTTTCCTGGTTTTTGGCTGGCTTGAGGGTGAGCAGATGTTTTATGGACTCCACACTTTGACGGGCATATCGCCACTTTCTTTCCACTCCGCTTTTGTCTATGGGCCATATCTCATAAGAACCATCTCCTCTTTTCACCACACGACCCTCAGGATGTTTCCCTTCCTCCAACACCTCACCAAAACCAACAATAGCACCACTTCGAACAAGAATAGGGTAAAAACAATTTTTTGCATCTCCCCTTAACGATTCTCCTCCCCAATTTCTAAAATTGCTTATATCCTTGTTTTTTATGAATTTTCTTTTTCCAATCACACTTTTTTTATCTGGCAAAACAAAATAAGCGTATTCATGGGTATAGGAAAAATGATCACCTTGGATTCCTCTGGGATTATGCACAATCGTTACACACACAATTTCCTGATCTTGAAAAATCTCCTTTAATATCATACCTAAATGCTCTCGTTCATTATGATCTATAGCGCATATCAACACTCCATCTTCACTTAACAGATCTTTTAATAAACAAAGTCTGGGCCACATCATACAAAGCCATTTGTCATGCCTTTCCATGTCATCTAAGCCCACTTCTTTTTTTAGCCACTCCCGCATAAGGGGATGATTTACATTATCATTAAATACCCATGTTTCTTTTCCTGTATTGTAAGGCGGATCGATATAAACACATTTTATTTTGCCAGCATATTTTGGTATAAGGGCTTTGAGAGCAAAAAGGTTATCCCCATGAATAATCAAATTATCATCCAAAGAAGGTGTTTTTCTGTTTTGAACGGACAGTTTACTTTTTGTTTTATCAATATGGATCGGGCAAAAGGCAACCCCTAAATGATAGGAATCTATAATGTCTTTGCCTTTAAATTCCAAAATGGGCATAATGTTTCACCTTATCCATTTAAGTCCATTTACTAACCTATTCTGCTGAACTACTTTAACATATAACAACCTATATCCTGAAAATCAACAGGTTGGTTAAGTCCTTAAAGGATATATTTTCATTTTATCCAGTCGCTCCCATAAGCTTTTTAAAGCTGATTCTTCATCTCTGTTAAACACACTTTCTCTTAATCGCCAAAATGTCCAGCCACATCTTTCCAGTTGCCCTTGTCTGTCTTGGTCTTCCATTTCTTTTTTTTCCCCTGAGTGCCAATAATCTCCGTCACACTCTAAAGCCAATCTCCCTTTAGAACCAACAATAACCATATCTATTCGATAGTGAGATACCTTAAATTGAGGAATCACTTGGTAACCTTTAAGAGCTATTTTATGAAACACCCTTGCTTCAAACCAACTACCAAAATTTTCATTAGGGCGACTAAAAAGTTCAGGAGCATTTTCTGGTTTTTTATTTTGTGTTTCTTTAATTTTTCTATATAATTTTTCCAACTCATTTTGTGGCCAAGCAGTTATTTGTTTAGAATCACTCTTACAATGGGAAAGTAATTTTCGGCGATAATCTTCCGATGAAAGATCATTTCGCTCCACAGAATGAAAAAGCCACATTTGATCTTTTGCCCGACTGCCAGCTACATTATACATTTTCTTATAAGTCTCCCTAGTAAGGGCTGAAATACTCCGGTCTTTGGCAACGGCCATGCTTAAAAAAATTACATCTCTTTCGTCTCCCTGAAAATTATAGGCATTGCCAACATGTATCCTTCTTTCTTCTAGGTCTTTTTTGTCTATTTCTGAAAGCGCGGATTCAATCACTTGTATTTGAGCTTTGCCTTGTAAGACAATTACTCCAAAGGTTTTTCCATCATAAGCCGGATCACTGATACACTTTTTAATTTGAGCAACAATAGCTTTTGCTTCTTTTTCGTTTTGTGGATCTTTGCCACTGCCAACTTGGCTTATGGCGTCTCTAACATAAGTTGTTTTAAGAGGGGTAAGCCTTGAACTACCATATTGACGCAGAGGAATCAGAGGAGTACCGGAGTAAGAAATACTATTGGAAAATTGGATAATTTCCGGCATACATCTAAAATGTTCTCTTAATTGAACATGACTTTTTGTAAATAAAGTTTCACAGTAATCATAATAACTGTATTCTCTTCCAATATAATCAAAAAACTTAATATCAGAAAGATATTTTTTCTTGTGAATTTCAACATCCTCATCTTTTATCCCTGGATTTTCAGGACTGATTTGTTCTTTATCTCCCACCACGATAATTTTTTTTGCCAAGTGGTTTAACAAAAAACCATCCGGGCCGGTTTGGCTAGCTTCATCAATAATAGCAATATCAAAAGGTTCATTAGCTGGATTAATATTTTCCACCACTCTGTAAAGTGGCATAATCCAAGCAGGAATGGCTGTTTTGCATTCCTCCATTCGTTTTTTTGCTGTTTTCCTGTGTTTTCCGGCTGTGATTCCTGTGCCTTTACCCATTTTGCTTATGGATTGTATCCAACCTTTTAAGCTGGAAAGCTCTGAGTCTTTCAGATTTGATAAACAAAAACTCCATGCTTTTTTAGAAACCAATTTCTCCATGTTGTTTTTTTGTTGCTCTCGCAATTCTTCTTTTTCTTGATTAAGCTTTTTAACAAACTCTTCGCTAGTTTGTTCTTTTAACCACTGGTTGGCCCTTTGCCAAGCCCATGCTTTTTCAAAAGACATAATCTGGCTTTCCCATACAGGATTTTTAATATCTTCATTTAATTTTTTATAAAAATTATTATTGTTTAACTTTTTTCTGATTTCACATAGTCTGGAAAAGTGTTTTTGCTTGATTTTAAAATCGTTTGTTTTATTAAGAATATCTTTATAAGATGTTATGTCCCTACTCTTGTAGGCAACCATTATATCTTTTGCAAACTGATTTTTTTGCTGTTCATAAGGTTTCAGAATAGCAAAAGTTTTTTTAAATTCTTGTTTTATTTTTTCCAAAACATTTTGGGCTTGTATATATTCCACCAGCTCCATTATTTCTTTAATAGAGTCTTTTGTCCATTGAGGCAAAGAAATATTTTTTGGAGATAAAATCTTTTTTATATCTTCTGTTAGCTTATGGGCAGACAAGCATTCCTCCACAGGTTCTAACAGATCTTTTAAAATATGATAATTTTTGGAAAAAAACGGTGGCCTTTGGAGATTTGTTTTCACACCTTGATTTTTCCAGTAATTATTTAATTTTTTCTGAACATTTTTGGCAATTACATAATTCCGAAATTCTTTAACATCTTCATAAGAAGAAATTTTCTTATCATTAATTTTTATCTCTTTTAGTTCTCGAACCATTTTTGGTTTTGACTGATACCATTTCCACGGCACTTGTTCGTCAGATTGATATTTGTCAAAAAAATCTTTTAAAAGGTTTTGAACCTTCAGGTCATCATTGCTATTTAAGTGAGAGGGAGCTTTTATATTTTTCAATTCTTCCGCTGACTGAAATATCTCCCTATGTTCATCTAAAGTTTTATTTGTGAAGTCATATAAATATCTCCATGCCCTGTCTTTATCTGCAAGGCAATCATTTAAAGCCCGCGTAATCCATTCCTCATTTTTATTTAAAAGACTTTCCACTTTTGATTTTAAAACGGCTAGTTTACCTTGCAGTTGGTTAAGCTCTATGTCGTTTAATGGATTATAATGAATTGTACTTTCTTTGCTCTCATAAGATTTGTGTTGTTCAATAGTTTGTCCGGCTTGTGTCTCGGCCTTTATTTTTTCCTCCAGCTGTTGAGGAGTAAAAATATTATCCAAAAACTCTACAGATTCTTTTAAAACAGAATCATCAATATTTTTTAAATTTTTAATAATTATGAAAAACTCTTTTGCTTCTTTATTGGAAACAGGACATTCAACAGAACTTTCTGTATCAAAAAACTCTTTGATCCAGCTGTATTGTTTCTCTTCTTCTTTTACATGACTTGCTATAACCGCCGGTGTTCCTGTATAGAAGTCAAAAAGTTTTTCATACTGTTTGGTTTCATATCGTTTTAGATCCATTAATTGATTTTTAATTTTTGCTAACTCAGCCTCTAATTGGTTATCTTTATCCTCTAATTGATTAATATCAGCTTGAGTATTATTTATATTACTATCAGACCAATTTTGATATTTTTCGTTAATGGCTGAAAATGAGTCTTTTAACTCCTGAAAAGACTGCTGATCTTTTCCCAATATCTCAATACAAAGTAGTTTTATCTCTTCAGGAAGTTTGTTTCTCAGCACCCGCAAAGCGCGATCTGTTTGGCTTGTTACAATAATTTTTTTACCTTTAGCTAAAAAATGACATATTAAATTAGCAATGGAATGTGTTTTACCTGTCCCTGGTGGCCCTTGCACAACCACTTGATTATGATATAAGACTTTATCTATTATTTTTTCCTGTTCAGCATTTGTGGGTAAAGGAAAATAATGTTTTTCAGCAAGAGCGGGTTTTACTTTTTTCTCACTTTCTGGAGAAATTTCTTTCTGATGATGGGTCGAAGGTTTGTCAATAAGATGCTTAAAACAAGGGCTTAAATTGACTTTGCTTTCCATATCCTTGATAACTGAATCATAAAATTTAATAAAAGCTCTTTCATTTCTTTTTCTAAGGATTACGGCTGGAGACACAGTTAATGTTGTAAAGGATTCAGACGAAGAAGGTTTGTCAAACCTATTGTAAAACTGTCCGCTGGAATTATGACTATTAAGCCAAGATTTTAAGTGGTTATAAAATAGATTTGTTTTCCAGAAATCATTATTGAGTTCTGATAATTGATTGTTGAGTGAACCACAATTATCCGGTTTCTCACTTTCCCGAAACATATCCATCTCTAAAGAAAGCTCTACATCCTGTTCGGCAGGTTTTACCGTGATTTTTCCCGTAGCAGAATGAAAATCAATAGTGGCAGGGGCTGTAACAATATGTCGTTTAATATCTTTCCCCTGCCGATTTTTAGAGCATAAAAACCCCAGACCTAAAACAATTTGATATACTTCACCTTGGTTTTTATTTTTTTTATACATTTCATAAAACCTGTTATACACTTTTGAAACAGTTTCTAGACGCTGTTCTTCCTGAGACCAAGGCCACCATTTTTGTCTTATATAATCTTCAAAGGACTTTTTGACTTCAGGACAATTTTCTAACAAGATTTTCTTATTCTCTTCTTCCTCTTCAAAATTTTTATGTTCCATAAAATCATTTTCTGGTTCTGAAATAATATAAGAGAAAAGCTGAGGCTCTTTTGTGTATTGATTTAATACACCTTCTTTTAGCCAAGGTTTTATTTCTTCGGGAGGCTCTGGGTAAGATGTTCTTTTAGGTTTTTTAATTTCTATCCATTTATTGTAATGAGTGTTTTCTGCCTGTATATGGCGGGTTATTACATAACATTCTTCTTCCTTTGGAATTTCATAAAACCATAGCACCTGTGGATACGATTTTATATTTAGCAGAGGTTTGGTTTTTAATTTGTTGAACTCTTTTAAAAATTGAAATATTTTTTTTATGGGGCTTTTACCATCATCCATAAAAATAACTCCTTCACTTTTGATTCATAAAGTCTCCAGATATGTTTTAGATATACAAAATCGGACGCGTTGTCAAATCCTTGGCCTCCTTTGACACATCTAAAAATTGAATTATGAAAATTAAAAGAATACTGTTTTCATTAGATGCGCTTCTTCAACAACAAAACCACTTATACCCTGTGATTCTAAATACGCCACTTGGTATGGTCTAACTTTCGCACCGGTAAAAATTGCATCGGTCAAATTCGCATTTTCAAACTTTACCCTAAATAAATTCGCATTTGTAAAATTCACATTGGTCAAATTTGAACCACGAAAGTCCACACTGAACAAATCCGCATCAGTAAAATCTGCACCGGTCAAATTCACATCTCGAAAAATCGCCAGTGCCAAATTCGCATCTCGAAAAATCGCACTACTTAAATCCGCATCAGTAAAATCTACCCCCATTGCCTGTATATTTGACATATTCGCGCCTCTCAAATCCGTGCCGGACAAATTCGAAAAGTTCAAAAGCGCACTACTTAAATCCATTTTGCGCATATCTGCACCACTCAAATCGCACATGAAGCGAAAATCTGTCTTATATCTATATTCGTTAAAATAATTATTTATACCACATGAAGAGTCAGTTTTCTTATAGTCAACACCAGCCAGCCAAATTTGAACACGTTGCACAAATCCAAGATTACCCCTGTACAGACATTCTTCGCGCCTAATTCTTCGGAACTTTTTCAAGTCTGCTCTTGTAAAAAGATTTATATGAGACTGTTTTAATTCTGCACCTTGAAGTATTGCCCCTTCTATGTTTGCATGATTATCCCTATCTCTCATAAAACCAAAAAAAGTAGCATCACCATTATCAACTCCACTTTGTTCTTGACCATCCTCTAGGTTTGTATTTGGTATTCTGACATCTTCGCCATATCCAAAAAAACTTAAACTTAAAAATAATAAAACAATTATAATCTTCATAACAGTCTCCTTTTTTTATTAATTGATAATGACGGATTTTATAAGACACACTAAAAAAAACCAAACTTTAAATATAGCTAGTGTAATCTTTACATAATTGTCAAATTTTTAGATAGACCTATATCAGTGGATGACCAACTCAAAATAGCTGTTTTACGCACTTTTAAGGCCCTTGTCGTCTGAATGTTGTCTCCCTGCTGTCTCAGATGAATGAAGCATTTTGGGCTGTATACGCTATCCAAATCGACTCAAAATAGCTGTTTTACGCACTTTTAAAGCTCATGTCGTCTGAATGTTGTCTCCCTGCTGTCTCAGATGAATGAAGCATTTTGGGCTGTATACGCTATCCAAATCGACTCAAAATAGCTGTTTTACGCACTTTTAAGGCCCTTGTCGTCTCTATGTCGTCTGAATGTTGTCTCCTTGTAGTCTCAGATGAATGAAGCATTTTAGCCAGAATTATCTACTCAAATTGGTTCAAAACCGCTATATTACGCACTTTTAAAGCTCATGTCGTCTGAATGTCGTCTCCCTGCTGTCTCAGATAAATAAAGCATTTTAGCCAGAATTATCTACTCAAATTGGTTCAAAACCGCTATATTACGCACTTTTAAAGCTCATGTCGTCTGCGTGTCGTCTCAGCTGTGAGTATTTTTATTCAAGAGTATGGACGATTTAAGAGCTGTATTTTAAGGTGGAAACATGGACACAAAAGTCACTCTATTGAAAAAACTTTCAGCCGGTCAGTTAAGTGAAAGTGAATCTGTGGAGTTTAAAGAAAAATGGCAAAGGGAACATGGATATAGTATTTCCGCCATTGGAAATAACGACACAGGAGGTGGTTGGCTGATTGTCGGTGTGAATGACAAGGGATTGTTGGTTTGCCAAAGCCAGGAAAAGATAAAAAAACAACAACAACAGATTGAAGCACACATTGATCAATTTCTTGATCCGTATGTCACTGTTAAATCTATTTCCATTGAGGTTATAAATAATAAACACTGCTTGTTGATTGAAATAATCAACCCTAATAAACGTGTTTCTTGGAATCACGAATCATATCATCGTATTGGATCGCGAACTATAAAAATGTCTCAAGGGCAAAAAAAAGATATGGACTTAAACCGCCCGGGACTTGATTTTTCGAGTTTCAACTACAATAAAAGTATAAACTCTGGTTTAGTTCTGGATTTTGCACAGTTTTTAAAAAACGATAATGTTTATTGGACTAAGATAACTGCAAATAATGTTTTATCCAAGTTAAATATAAAAAATAAAAATGTTTCCGGTATTTTATTTGGAGAGTTTACTTTCCGCCTTATTCACTATAATGAAAATTCTGAAATTTTAGACCAACAAGAGACAGAAAATCTGTACAGATTGTTGCAAGAGGGTTGTATCCAACATATTCAATCTTGGACAAGGGAAATACCTCTTACCTTAAAACCCGGTTCATTATCTGTTATGGAAGAAAAGCCATATCCTGACTTGGTATTAAGAGAACTCCTAGTTAATGCCGTGGCCCATTCTACTTTTGAGAAACAAGGAATAGGTGTGGAAGTACACTTGTTTAAAAATAGAATAGTGATTTCCAATCCTTGTTCAGCAACAGCGGAAGCTTTTATAAACAAGAGATTTTCTGTAGATCATTTTTCTCATAATCCACTTTTAATAAAAATTTTGAGAAAAGCACAATTTTCAGAAGAACTTGGCTCAGGTAAAAGTAAAATTTTTAAAACCATGATTGAAAGTGGAAAAAAAGAACCTTTATTTGAATATAAAAAGCTTTCAGATGATTACGGAGTATGGTCGGTCACTTTATATAACGAACAACCAGATAAAAACTTTTTAAAACTTCTTAAAAGATTCAAAAGCCTATACTTAGATAATCCTGACAAATATAAAATATCGGCGGCATTGGTATTGTGGAAAGATAAAACTTTGAAAGAGATTTTACATTATATGGATGAATATCACAAAAAGCTCACAGGTGAGATTTTATCTGATGAACACTCTCCATTTTTGTTAAAATTTGACTATTCAAAAAAAAACAAGAAACAGTCATCAGCTAAAATTCTTTTAAAGCGATGGGTACAGGTACAGCTGGAAGGACAAGATTCACGGGTGTTTTCCCCTGCTGAAGAGTACACATTTAAAGAAGTGTTGAGGGATTATGCCTATCGAGATAATCGTCGAGGATATGTTACCAATAAAGATGCAAGGCGACTTTTTGGTTTGTCTGACAGCCAGTCGGAGATAGTACAATTATCAAAAATGTTTCAGCATTGGGAAAAAACAGGCTTTATGAAAAGAGAGAAAAAAAGAGGATATTGGAAAATTATCCACAAACCAAAACAGTTTCAGAAAACCCTGTTCAAGAATTTATTTGATCGCTATATGAAAGAAGAAAAAAAGTGAACCAAACAAAAATTAAGAACACACAAATTGTTACATTCACCAAGCACTTTAAAAATTTATGGACTGAATCACCCTTAAAATAAGTTCTTTCTTATCCATAATAAATATATAAGTGTTTAACGAATAGCCAAGTCTGTCTCCAAAGCTGTGCTTAACAATTCAAAGTTGTATGCTTTTGTTTTAAAATTATATTCATCTCTTTCTATCCTCATATATTGAAATTCGTCTTTTAATTCGGAGGGAATACCCTTTACCGCCCCATTCATCAATTCTCTGCTGTGTGTGGTGGCTATTATCTGCGTATTGTTGATTTGAGCATAATTTGCTATTATTTTCCATATACGAGGTAGAACGGAATGGTGAAAACCTTTTTCCATCTCATCAATTAATGCAACATCGTTTTTCGCTCCAGCAATACCTAATAAAATTGAAATGAAATGATCTATCCCTTGGCCTATTAATGTCAACGGTATTTTTTTTCCAATACCTATATCCCCATGTAGAATTGGTTTGTTTCTTAATTGGATTACACTTAAAGATTTAAGATCGGGTTCTAAAATTCGCAATGCTTCTACAATATTAGCAGTATTGTCTATTCTGTCCAATTTACTATATATACACGTATAAATGTCTTGTGTGCTGGGAAGGTTTGAGTGTATAAAAACACTTTTAGTGCCTTCATTATGTTTTATTAATTGTTGTTGCTAGTTTTCTACCAGCTCTAACCCTATGTCTGTATGTTTTAAAAAAGCTTGGTGAGTGTTTTTTCCTCCTGACCAGCAAGAAATTTTTACTCCACCCAGTACTCCATACAAATCTCTAGATTTGTGAACAACAAAAGAAGCGGGCATGGAGCGTAAAAATTTATATTCCAATTTTTTTTGTGAGTTATTGATAGTGTACTCAAACACTATAGGCTGATTGATGTTAAAATTATGGTATACTGGTGCAAACAATGATTCCGAATTATTTGAAAAAGTATTTAACCCTCTCCCACTTAAGTGATTCATAAACATAGCTGGGTTCGCACAGTCTAAAGGCAAAAATACTGACTCTAAAGCACTGGTTTTCCCACAGTTGTTTTTACCTCCGATCAGTAAGATCCGAGGAATATCTTTAAGTGTAAAATCCTTAAAAAGCTTATAATTTTTAATTCTGATATTTTTTAGCATTTTGCCTTTTTCTCTTATTATTTTTGCAAATATGATTTTTATATAACTTTTTCAAAAAAACAGCTTGGTCAGTTAAAATCGAAAACCTGAAAATCATACTAGTAGAGTTCTCCATTTCTCCACAAAGCCCGCAAGTAATATCTATCATAATTGAGGAATAATCAAGAAAAAATAAGTATAAAATACATAAAAATTATGTATTTTATTTGAACTGTCTTAATACTAAAAGCCCTGTCCCACCATCGGGAACGGGCTTTATTGATCTGGTTCAGTCTTAAAAGGATCTTTCGTTTTAATTTGTCATGATCGCCCAAGCAGGATTGAGGTTATTTTTCGGAGCTTTTTAATGGCAGACAAGTCTTTTTAGATAGGAAGTAAAAAAAATCGAAAAAATCACTTTTATAAACAATGGACTATTTGTCCATTGTGTGTCAAATATTCAAAATGCCATTTAAAAAAGAAGCTCAAAAAAAACCTTTTATGGAGTAATAGATTTTATGAAACCACCACAGCATTTTTATTATATCGCTCACAAGGATAACTTAAAATCTATTTTAAAAAATGGGATATTGTCGCGATCATGTATGAGTGGTGGGATATTTTCTAAAATTGGTTCTAAAATAGGTTTGGTGCAACAAATAAAATCCATTCATAGCCCAGATGTTATTAAAATCAGAGAAAAGAAAAAATTTAACAATCACTCCCTTTGGGATTATGCTAATGTTTATTTTCAGGCTCGCAACCCCATGCTGTACCGGGTAATTCAAGAATTTAAAGCGGAAAACATTGTAATCCTGCAAATCAATCCTGATATTATAAACAGCCCCGATGCAGGCATTACGGACGGCAATGCTACATCTCAAAACACAACATTTTTTAAAGATATCAATAAAGGTTTAAAAGTTTTGGACAGTGCTTTGTTGGAAAAAGGACATTGGGTGAGTATTGAAGATGGAAAAAGAAAAATTATGGCCGAAGTATTAATTTATAAAAAAATCCCAAAAGAAAAAATCATCGGTATTTATACAGCCAATCAAGAAACAGCCAATAAAATCAGAAAAGACATAACAGGCCCGTTAAATATTATGCTAAATCCTAATATGTTTTTTCTTCCTGAATATAAAAATGATATTTCTGATTACATTACTTTAAAAAAAGGAGATATGTTTTTCTCGAAAATGCAAACCTTTACAATCAGCGTTAATACTGTTGGTGTTATGGGCAAGGGCTTGGCCTCAAGGGCTAAATATCAATTTCCTGATGCGTATGTTCTTTATCAGGATCTTTGTCGTCAAAGAAAATTAAAAATGGGAGTGCCTTATTTATATAAAAGGTCAGAAAATTTTATCAGCACTCTTATGGAAGATGTGCCTTCCGTTTCTTCCACTGTCACAGAAAACGGCCATCGTTGGTTTTTGCTGTTTCCCACAAAAAATCATTGGAGAGAAAAATCCCCTGTTGCCGGAATTGAAAAGGGCCTTAAGTGGTTGGTGGATAATTACAAAAGCCAAGGGATTGAGTCTTTGGCTCTTCCGGCTTTGGGCTGTGGTTTAGGTGGCTTGGATTGGAAAGAGCTTGGACCTTTAATGTGTAAATATTTAAAAAAAATGGACATACAAAGTGCTGTATACCTGCCCCTTGAAAAACAAGTTCCAGAAGAACAACTACAGCCTGAATTTTTATTGAGATAGGAGTTATATGTTGAAAGTTATCAAAAAATTATTGAAGGCGCAAGATAAATAATAAAACTGAATGAGGATAAAATTCAACAAACAATTACAGCGGTATGGGAGCAAAAATAAAAATGGAAGAACAAACAAAGCCTTATATGTTTTTTGATCAAAATGTGATGGAAAAAATATCAAAAAATCAGTACGATTCTTTTCAGCGTAATGTTAAGCAACTTACAGGCAAAAAGATGCAAAGGCTTACTCCCTTTGGATTATTGGAGTTTGCTGGACTGAAAAAATCTGAACTTTTTGATAGAGAACACAATGGCAACAAGTTAAATGAATATCCTTTTTGCTCTTTTCAGGAAATAGAAGATTTTATACCTCATTTAAGAAAGACAATTAAACAAAAAATATCAAAAGAATTTTTAAGAAGCAAGTTGCAGGAAAAGAAGGAGAGAGAAACTTCGTATCTCAATCAATGGGGAAAAGGTCTTATAGATAAATATATTTCAGCTCTTGATAAAGCACCAGATCCAAGATCGAAAAATAAACATATTTATTGTAGTGTAATTGATAACTTATTATTGGACAGAGTGTCTCAAATAAATATCTCTAAGCTTTCAGCAGAAGATAAGAAAAAATTTATAACAGGATGTGTTGATCTTACTATGGGTATTCTTCATCATAATTTAATTATGGGAAGTTTAAGATTGGTGTGTAGAGTTTCTCAGGAAACAAAAAGAGATCCGGAACAAAAACAATTATTAAAAAACAATCCTCATTGGAGGGGCACTTGGTTAAAAGATAATAAAATTTGTGAAAATTTAAAGCCCGGCGGTGATTTAGTGGATTGTGAATTGATCCATTTGGCATTTTTTGGCAACAACAATAAATTTTTTCATTGTTTTACTACAGATAATGAACAAGATATAGTAGAAAGATTAGATTTTTATTGTTTTTACATTAGTTTTTTTATAAGGCTTTTCTTTGACTCTACACCATATAAAGGAAGACCACCAGATGATATTGCTTATCAATATACACGACCAAAATGGAGGTGTGGAAAGGTGTTTATTCTGGACAAAAATACCGGCACGAAAATTAAAAAAATTTCAGTAACCAAAATATATGAAAAAATTATTGAATCTTAGAAAGAAAAACATAATGATTGTTAAAAAAGTAAGAAAAATATATGATGGAGAAATAGGTAATGAGTGAGGTGTAATATGAACCCGAAAGAACATAGAAAAGACTTTAACAGAAGATTTAATATCCCTTTACAGCCTGATTCTCCTGTAGAGGCTTTTCAGAAATTCAAACAACGAATATTGAATATTTTAAAAGATATTGATCAAGAGGTTACAGAAGGAAGTAGCGAATACTTTTGTCAATATTATGGTATTGCGCCACAGTTTGAACAAGGTAGCATTCTTGGTGATGGATATTATAGTGTCACTATAATTGATCGCCTAAAATGTGAAAAGAACATACAAGAATTTTATAGGTTAATTGAAGTAATTTTTTTACTGCAATTTAATAATTCTAATCAAAGATTATCTATTATAGAACAAGTAAAACAAGCAGTGGAAATGTCTGATTTGAATGTGGCTGTTGGGGAATCCAAAGGCCGTATCATTTTATATCCTGAAGGGGAGCGAAAACTAGATGATGAATTGGTAAATAAACCCTTATTGTTCTTAGATCAAAAAAGCAACAAGCATTTTGAAAATGCGCTTAAGTTTTACCAAAGCAAAAAACATAAAGATTCTGCGGAGCGACTTCGCCAGTCTGTTGAGGAATTTTTACGGCACAAGCTAAGAAACAAAAAAAGTTTTCCAGAAAACATAAAATCTTTACAACAAACATTAAAAAATAACAGTCCATCTCAAATAAGAAATATTATTTTTCAAATTTTTAATGGCTTGGATAAATATTTTAATGAACACAGTAAACACGGCGACAATGTAAACGAGGTGGAAAATGAATTTCTTATCTATCAAACCGGCCTCCTGTTGCGATATATAAATAAAGTTAACATTTGTTATAATAAAGCCGAAACGATAAGAAAAGGAGGAGAAAATGTCTGAAAATTCTCTTACACAAGCTGAAGCTAAGGCTTTTATAAAAATGAAAAAAAGGCTCCTCAATGATGCAATTAAATGGCCTGTTATGGGTGGAGCTATTGAGGTGTTATTACAATCGCAAAATAAAAATGTAGATTTTATTTTAAATTATTGGAGAGGAAGTATAAATCTATCGAAGCGCAACCATTACTTAAGAAAACAAACAATAGGTCTGGTTCGTTTGGATATAGGGCATCCACACAGAAATCCTGATGGCAAAGAAGTGGGGCCAAAACATCTGCACCTGTATCGTGAAGGCTATAATATGCAATGGGCTTATGAAATCCCAAAAACAGATTTTTCTGATTTGGATGATATATATAAAACTATAGAAGATTTTCTAAAATACATTCATGTTGTTAATATACCAGAGATTCAAAGGGGGTTATTTAATGAACAACATTGATCCACTTATGGAGAAATATTATTCTTGGCTTAAAAAAAAGACCACTTTTAAGAATATAAATACATGGGTGGAGATCACAGCTCCTTATTTAGATCGCAACAATGATTATATACAAATGTATCTTAAGAAAACAAATACAGGCTATCTGTTGACAGATGATGGGGAGACTATTACCGGCTTAAAAATGGAGGGGCTTAAACTGGACAGTCTAAAACGGCAAGAATTATTGCAGATGACTGTCAGAGGGTACGGAGTTCAAGAGGAAAACGGCAGGCTTCAAATAACAGCAAGTGGAGAAGAGGATTTTCCTATTTGCAAGCATTCTTTGGTTCAAGCTATGTTAGCCGTTAATGACATGTTTTATATGTCTTCATCCTATGTAACCAGTTTGTTTTTTGAAGAGGTACGTGACTGGCTTGAAAAATCCTATATTCGTTATTCAGAAAGAATATCATTTACAGGTTTATCTCACTATAACAGAAACTTTAATTTTCTTATTCCAAAATCTTCTAACCAGCCAGAGCGTCTGATAAAAACCATTAACCATCCAGCTAAACACAGCGCAGACGCTATTATTATGGATTGGCTGGATATAAAAGAAACCCGACCTCAAAAATCTAAATTATATGCTTTTATTAATGACAGCAAAAAAAATGTATCTGAGCCTGACAATGAATCCAATAATGCCTTAAATACTCAACCTGCTGTTGGAAAAGTGTCGTCAGCTCTTAAGCAATATGGTATTCATCCTGTTTTATGGAGCAAAAAAGAGAAAACAAAACAGGAGCTTGTGGCATGATAAAAAAGATCAGTATTTGAAATACAAAAGGTGTTGTACGGAAGACTTTTTAAGTTCTGGATTTCAGCAATACGCGGGAATGACGAGATTTGCAGGAATAATGATACTACATGTTCTTGACAACAAAAACCTATTGATTTATGAACAAGGTCATTCCAAATCAGCTTTCCATTTTTCAAATCCAAGGAGAACCTAAAATGAATAAAAATAATTCAAAAGAACAACCTAAAGACTCTCTCCACAGATTTGATCAAAACTCGATATTAAATACATACGGAACATACGGAAGTAAATATTCAAATACATCTATTTTTAATCAATACTGTTTATTTGGTGGAAAATATAGTCAATTTTCCCCATTTAATCAATATACAAATACTCCACCTAGAATTTTTAGAGAAAAGCAATGTATTTCATGGTTAACTGTTAATAAATATTGTTCTTGACCCCCAAAATTTGGCTACCTTCTAAAAGGAGGTAAAATGGATAGATTTTCCAAAAAGGTTTCAAAAAATCAAAGATTTTTGATACTTTCAGAGCATTTTCAAGGTGGTCTCAGTATTTCCGAATTATCACGGAAGTATCAGATTCAAGCCGCAACTATTTATCAATGGAGGAGAGAGAAAATGCGCAGAGAAAAGAAAGCAACAGGATTAGACCAAGAGGAATTGCTTTTAGAGATAAATCGTTTAAAGGTGGAGAACTCTCGTTTAAAGCATACTGTAGCTGATCAAGCATTGGATATCACCACTCTTAAGCAATGGAATGAGTTTATGAAAAAAAAGTGGAGGGAAGAAAAACTGAATTTGCAAAAGAGTTTATCATCCACTGCTCAGCGATCTGCTGTAAAAAAAGATTTTGTGAGTTAATAGGGATTCATCCAAAGTCTCTTTACAAAGTGAGTGAGAGGAGAAGTGTTAAGATGAAGATAAAGGATAAAGATAAGCAAATTTTATCAGGGATAAGAGCTGTGATAAAGGATCGTCCCACTTATGGTTACAAGCGTGTAACGGCTCTTTACAACAAGGAGAGGGTTTTAAAGGGTTTAAGCAAGTATAATAAGAAGCGTATTTATCGTGTAATGAAAGAAAATGGCCTTTTGTTACCCAAAGCTGTCAGCAGAAGGGAAGGGCATAAGAGTACAGGAAAAGTGATGACATTGTATTCCAATACGAGGTGGTGTTCTGATTGTTTTGAAATTCATTGTTTTAATGGAGAGAAGGTGTATGTTTCTTTTGTGTTAGACACATGTGACAGGGAGATTTTAAGCTTTACGGCGTCGTTAAAGCCTCTTTTATCAGAAGAAGACATACAGGGTTTGATGATTAGTGCTGTAGAAGGGCGATTTGATGCTTGTCGAACAAATAGAGAGATTGAATTTTTATCGGATCGAGGGAGTATTTACAGAGCGTATAATGTGCAGGTATTGGCCCGCCAGCTGGGTTTAAAGCCTTGTTTTACGAGGGCTTACAGTCCAGAGAGTAATGGTATGGCAGAGGCTTTTGTAAAGACAATAAAACGAGATTATGTGTATGTGAATGACTGCTCCTGTGCTGAAGACACTATGAAATTATTAAAAGAATGGATATATGATTATAACCATAAAGCTCCCCATTCAGCACTTGGCATGAAGTCACCTGTGGAGTATATTAAATCAACACAAATGAGGTAGCCAAAAATAGGGGCCACTCCACTGCATAAATATCACAATGAGCCGGATAAATAAAGTTTACGGGCGTTTCCCTGGATTTTTTCGGATGGGCCTTGAATATTTTACATGAATAAGGAAAGGGAATCATAAAGAAAGGGGGCGCAATATACACCTATCGCTAGATAAAACTGTATAAAAAGCTAGTTTTTAAGACATTAAAAAGAATACTGTTTATTAAATTGAAAACCCGTAAAATCCGGGCCTCAATAAATTGGTCAGAATTTACAAAATCATAGACTGACTTCAAAAGATGATAGAGATATATTAAAAACCTATGACCTATTTTTTATGTCCTTCACAATGATTTCATAAAGATCATCAAAACGCTTATTTAACATCTCAATCTTTTTATTTGTGTCAGTGATATGATTGGACAGAGTAAGTTTTATATCTGCAAAATTTTTCTCTGTGTTTTTAATATGACTATCTGTTTTTTGAATATGACTGACCAGATTTTCCTTTACTGTAGATAAATCCCTTCTCAAAGGATCAATTTTATCATCCACAAGATTAGCGATATCACGCTTAAAGTCTTCAAAAGGTGGCCAACCTGGCAAAAAACCATTATTCTTGTTTTCTTTCATAATAGCCACATTATATCACACTTTCGTTTTCAAAACATCAAAAAGCACTTAAATATTCCAATCTTGCTTACAAACCCAAAAAACCGGGTTTTTTCGTGTTTTCCGCAAACCATTCTTCATCAGTTATTTATTCTATAGTCCCATTTCTCTTTGTTGGCAATATATACTGTCCTGCCACATTTTGCAATCTGTGGAATATTTTGTGAAAATGCAATAGTCACTCATAAGTTTTATGGTTTTCAAGAAAGGCAAGTGGATTAAAGTCTCCTGCCTTGTCATCACAGGAAACTTGTAAAATAGATTTTGGTATTTCATCTCTCCTTTTTTCAAACTAAAATCTCTGATAAATTGAATATGATTTGTCAATCGTTGAAAGATTTTATTGTTCAGAACAGTTACAGCATTTATGGATTGATTGATAATCTGTTTTTGAAACACAGGGTCTATTTCAAATCCAATGCTATTTCTTCCGGTTGCCATACAGGAAAGAGCCGTAGTTCCTGTGCCAAGAAAAGGATCTAACACTGTGTCTTTGTAGACAGAAAACATACATATTAAGCGATAAGCCAGCTCAAAAGGAAACGCTGCACTTCTGTTTCTCGTTCCTAGTTGTCTTATATTTTGGGGCACGCCGGTTAAATCAAACCATATATCAGAAAACCACTTATTTCTCTCCTCCCAAAAGAAAGCACTTTCTTTCCTGAGCTGTTTTTCCTTTGGAGTTTTAAAGACCCTTTTTGATCCTTTTCGAAACACCAAAATATACTCATGTTCCAAAGTGACATACGCCCCAGCAGGTAACATCCCTGAACCCATAAACTTATTAGGTGCATTGGTTTTTTTGTGCCATAAAATCATGGGGAGAACATGAAACCCTAATTCCTTAAATTTTCTTGTTATACGGGAATGATTGGAATAAAGTTGAAACTGCCCGTTTATAGTGCGTGTCGCATCTCCGATATTTATACAGGCTATGCCACCAGGTTTTAAAACCCTAAGTGCCTCCTTCCATGTTTTATCCAACTCTTTGTGCATCCACTCAAAAGCTTTTTTCCCTTGGTTGAGTGCAAGGGCTTGACCAATTTTTGGATTAAGATCGTTATAGAGAGTATCCCACATTTCAATCATGGGATAGGCAGGAGAGGTGACTATCAAGTTAACGGACTCATTTTTAATTTCAGACATTTTTCTAGAATCCGAAAAAAAAAGCTTATGGTGTGTTTCCATATTATTTGCTCAGAGAAGAATTTGTTTTTCCAACATCCTGATATAATTCACCAGATACTTTCATCACTCAACACCTATTAGCACAATCGGAACTGCCGGGACTCCTCGCCCCTGACGAACCATATTATATAATTCCCCTTCATAATAAGCCACTCCTGAACTCATATTCTTTTGTAAAGACTTCATAGGTAGTATTTCAATGCCCACATCAATCGTATCACCCACATAAAAAGCCAAATGTTTTACAAATAGATCATAAGCTACAAAAGCGTATTTTCCAAATTGAACTTCAACAGCCACACGAGCTTTAATAAAATCTGTTTGGTTATAACTCATAATAGGAATCTCATCGGCCAACTCTATTTCTTTTTTTTGATCATCTACAGGCATAGTTAACGTTTTTCTAATAAGCTTTTCATTTTTCGTCACCCAGTAATTAACCCGGCTTTCCTGCCATTTTTTTTCACCCAGCAATTTCTTAAATTCTTGATTCATTTGTATTGGACTATACAGTTTCTGTCCTTTTTTCATTTTTTCTTTAGAAATTTTTGTTTTGCATTTTTCTGCGTCTACAGAAGAAATCACTTTTTTAAGCTCTGTCCATAGGTTGTTTTTGTGAACAAGTAGATATTCTAATCCGTTTAAATGAGAGTAGGTTTCAGATATTTTCATCAATGTACCTTTAATAAGAATCTAGGTTATTAAATAAGTTTATTTGATCCAAGTGTAAACTATTATCATAGTTTTTTCGTGATGGTGATGGTTTTGGCTGATTGGGATCATAAATTGGGGTGTGCATCTTTCGGGTTTTTAAAGTGCCCTGTTCAAACTTCTTGATTCTCTCATAAGCAATCTTCACATACTTTTTATTAGTTTCAGCACCTGCTCCCCGTCTCCCCTGTTTAAGAGCCGCTATAATACTACTGCCAGAACCTAAGAAGGGATCCAAAATCCAATCACCCTTATCAGTCATGGAAAGAATCAACCTTTCCACTAATTCCACAGGAAATTGACATGGATGGTTCGTCTTTTCCACATGATTGTGTTTCACATTCGGAATCATCCACAAATCCCCTGGGTTTTTCCCAAAAGGATGGCAGGAATATTGCCCAGCTTTTGGCCCTTTAAAATATTTTTTGCGCGGATATTTTTGAGGAATCCTGACCGGATCCAGATTAAACACATAATTGTCTGATTTTGTAAACCACACGATAGTTTCGTATCTTCCTGAAAATCTTTTTGAACAATGCAAGCCATGTTCAAAGTGCCATATAATACGATTTCGCATTTTTAAATTAAAAGAAGAAAAAACAGGGTGCAAAATAGTATCTAAAGGAATAATAGTGCCTTTATGAACATAGTTACCCACTTGCCAGCATAAACTGCCGTTTTTAGATAAAACCCTCACACATTCCTTTATGACTTGAGCTTGCTGTTCCTTGTAAATATCCAATTTTAACTTGTTTTCATATTCCTTCCCAATATTGTATGGTGGAGAAGTCACTATCAGCTGTATCTTCTCATCCGGTATCTGTTTAAGAAGTTTTAGACAATCGCCAGGATAAAGCACAACACTAAAGTTGGCACGATTCCAAGAGTTTGCAATAGCAACCCCATCAGAACCAAGTGGATAAACCATTTCACTTTTTTTCCTTAATTCCATTTTTTTCTTCATCAGTTATTTTCCATTTCTGAACTTCACCAAGAAACCACATTCACATTTTTAAAATTCAACCATATCTTTATTTTTCCAGCTCTTCTTGCAGAGCTTGTTTTTGCAACATCCTGATATAATTCACCAAAGCCCATCTTTCTTTTTCTCCACGAACCTGCTTGCGATAACTTCCCATCACGCCTTGCCCTTCGTGGATAATATGATACATTCGCCCGTCTGAGTAATTTATGGCTTTTTCTTCCAATAAAGAAGGGGGCTTTACAACCATTTTTTGCGCCACCTTTCCTTCACCTTTCCCTGTCCCGCCGTGGCAGTAAATGCAAGCTCTTTCGTATTGCCTTTTGCCAATACCGATAATCTCTGGAGAAAATTGATTGGAAAAAGGATTTATCAAATTTTTCCCTGCTTTTTCCGGTTCACCTTTATAAGGATAATATTTCTGATTTCGTGCACGGGTGTTTTCAGGAGGGACACGCATAAAAGTTCCTTTTTCGTCTCCTTCTTGTGCTTTAATATGTTGTTGTTTCAGCATATCGTGAAAAAGCTCAAAGTCTGTGCGATTTTTTCCACCACTGCAAGTGCAACCAACCAGTGCTCCACCTAATAGGAGCAACAATATCCCCTGTATAAAACCAGCTCGCAGGAAAAGCAACATAGGAGAAAAAAGCAACAGGAGGTTTTTATAAAAGCTATTTTTCATAATTCTATACCTACCAAACTTTTTTCACGGGCCTTTAATTTAGAACTCCGAGTGCAGAACACTTTCTGCACCCAAGGATTTTAATTCTTGTTCCAAGTCTGCTGAAGATTGTTTTTTATCTTTTAATTTAAAGTAAATCGCAAACTTGTGGGAGGTGAGGTCTTTATCCAACACAGGAGGGTCCACGGAGGGAATGCCACACGCATAAAACAAAGCCCCCACAGAGGAAAGCGCACCCAACAAAATAGTGCATTCAAAAATCACAGGGATAAAAGCCGGCAGAGACCAAAAAGGCTTTCCGCCAATAATCAAAGGCCAATCCACCGCGGAAGTCCACCAGGTAAACCACAAACCAAAAAGACAGCCAACTGTGCCAAACACAAAAGTCACCCACGGAATCCAGGATCTTTTGATCTCCAACAGATCTTCCAAACCATGTACAGGGCAGGGGGTAATGGCTGAAATTTTTTTATAGCCTTTCTGTTTTAAGTCTTTTATTGCGGATAAAAATGCCTGCTCATCAGACCAAATACCAGCCAAAACCGGTTCTGTCCGAGACCCGACTTTTGCCTTGATTTTTTGCAGTAAATGTTCCAACACCGTCAAAAACTTTTGGTTCATAATATCGTTCCTGTTTTTTTGTAGCTTTATCGCCTATCGTGCCAGACTCCCAAATAATATAGCTATTTTGTTTATCCCCGTAATTTAACAATTTTACCCTTAGGGTTGCAACATACTGGTAACATATTTATTTTATTTACACTGTTGATAAAACCACATATCGACAGGCCCAAGGGTTGCAACACACTGGTAACATATTTATTTTATTTACCCCTCTTGGAAAACAACCTTATAAAACCACATTATAACTCCCCGGTTCTGAAGCTTTTTACAAGCTAAATGGTAGGGGCTGAAGGACTCGAACCTTCGATCCTCCGGTTATGAGCCGGATGCTTTAACCAACTAAGCTAAGCCCCCCTGTTAAACTTTTTTAATAATTTGCCATAACTGATATAAAAATCCAAAAAACTTATACCGGCATTTCTGGTAATGATACTGTGGTTTCTTCGAAAATTTGTGATAAAGGTCTGTTATATTTTCCCATTCCTGTAGAGACGCATAAGACCACTCCTGATAACCTGTTTTATCGATATATCGAAAAATAGTATACACCTCCACGAGTTTATGTCCTTTACAAACCAAGTGGATATTTTTTTTCATCTCCTCATGGTTATCACAATGGACTGTTTTTTGAGAGGAAACAAGCAAAAAACCTTCCGGTTTGACAATCAACTTTTTAACCCAGCTATCCTTTGAGTGAAAAGTGGGATAAGCCCCTATATCCACACTCTGAAGTACCGGATCGAAATCAAAAAACACACCTTGATTGGTGTCTCCTTTTGAGCAAAGCATGGATCCACAACCCAACAAAGGAAAACAAAGCGCAATCCATAAAAAATCCTTTTTACTCTTCCATATCTGTATCCATTTCATTATCTACATCCACAAAAGTTTTCAGTCTGTCTGAGCGACTGGGATGTCTTAACTTGCGCAAAGCTTTCGCTTCAATCTGGCGAATTCGCTCCCTTGTCACATTAAAGTCCTGTCCCACTTCCTCCAAAGTGTGGTCACTTTCCTCTCCAATTCCAAATCGCATTCTGAGGACTCTCTCCTCCCTAGGAGTCAGAGTGGATAACACTCTTCGAGTCTGCTCCATCAAATTCAAGTTTACAATAGCGGAAGAGGGATTGATAACCCCTTTGTCTTCTATAAAATCTCCCAAGTGAGAATCCTCCTCCTCGCCTAAAGGAGTGTCCAAACTGATAGGTTCTTTCGCAATACGCAAAACTTTTCTTACTTTATCCACAGGCAGTTCCATTTTGTTTGCAATTTCCTTTGGAGTTGGTTCCCGGCCCAGCTCCTGGATAAGGTATCGGGAGGTTCGAATCAATTTATTAATAGTTTCTATCATGTGGACAGGAATCCGAATCGTACGCGCCTGATCCGCAATAGCTCTTGTAATAGCTTGGCGGATCCACCAAGTGGCGTAAGTGGAAAACTTATATCCTCGGCGATATTCAAACTTGTCCACTGCTTTCATCAAACCCATATTACCTTCCTGAATGAGATCCAAAAACTGTAAACCTCTATTGGTGTATTTTTTTGCAATAGAGACCACCAATCGCAAATTAGCTTTCACCAGTTTTGATTTAGCTTTGTCTGCCTCTTGCTCCCCTCGCCAAATAGCGGTGCAAGTCGCTTTCATCCACTGATAACCCATCCATGTTTCTTTTTGCAAACGATTCAGCCGATTTTTCGCATCATCCGCGGAAAGATAAAATGCCCGAAATTTTTTAAAATTCAAACCCGTTTCCCGCTGAACCCGAAACATCTCTTTATCGCTTTTATACATAAGAAAATAGGTTTCCTTCATTTGCTCAAAATCTTTTGAAAAAGTTTTTTCCACAGAGGATTTTACTCTTTTTTGAAGCTCTTCCATTCTATTGAGAAGATTATGAAATTTCATGGCAATATGACTGATAATTTTCCGGTTGAAATTAACATTTTTAAACTCTTTCATTAATTCACTATTCAGTTTCATTAGAAACTGTTCCTCTTTTTTCACATCCTCTTTTTGCATATCCTCGGATTGTTCTTTTATTTTTGAAAAATATTGACTGGCTTTGTTTTGATACTTTTTCACGCTTCCGATAAGCTCAAAAATTTTATCCAAATACTCTTTTTCATTGTACCGACGCTCTTCATCCTCTAACCCTCTAAAGATAGCTTTTACCTTCAGCCGTCCATTCTTTAGATGATCTCCCAGACGAATCACTTCACTGGTTCCCATAGGACACATTAAAATGGCGCGGATGATTTCTCTTTCCCCTCTTTCAATCCGCCTAGCAATATCCACTTCGCCTTTTCTGTCCAACAGGGACACCCCTCCCATTTTCCTTAAATACAAACGAACAGGATCATTGTTCCTGTAGCCTTTTAATTCCTCCCCGTCTTCTTCTTTACCTTCTTCCGCAAATAATATGTCCTCCGACATTTTTCCGTTATTTACAAAGGTCGGATATTTTATCTCTATGGCTTTTTGCTCCAATGTGAGCATAAGTTGATCCAACACATCCGCATCTGTCAATTCCGCTGGCAAATGTTCATTCAACTCATCTATATGCAAAACATTTTCATTTTTTTCCGCCAGAACAATAAGCTCCTTCAAACCTTTCTGCATCAAATCCATCTGATTTACAGGAAGAGAACTTAGTTGATCACTTGAGGTATTTTTTTCGTCTGTTTTGTTTTTCATATTTCCTTCTCCGCTTTTTTTGATTTTTCTGTCCATTCTGCTACTTTTTCTAAATATTTTTTCGGGTTTTCTTGATCCAATCTCATACTAGCTGTAACATTTTTCAAATTTAAATATTTCTTTCTCTCTTCGACCTTACTGATACAATCCTGTATAAAAGTTTTTGCTTTTTCCGGAGATAAGTATTTTAACGAAGGGTAATGGTCTTTTTGCAAATCTTTTGGATTGTCCAAATCAGCAGATAAAATTTCAGTCAAAATGGAAAAACACTTTATCTCCTGCATATCATATTCCTTTACTATATCAAACAAACGCTTCACTCCTTCATGACTTATTTTTTCAATCACTCCTGAGTTTCGAATTTCCTTATAGTAATTCGGATTTTCCAGAGCCAATATTAAAAGATATAATTCTGGCTTATAAACTGACTCTAGGGAAATAGTGGATTCAGCTTCGAAAGACCCCTCAGAAAATGAATGCCCCTCTCTGCTTTTGTCCAAAAAAGAAACATTTTTTTGAAACCGAGATGATCTTTTTCGATTTAAAGCCTGATTCAAAGCCTTTTTAGCCAAAGTTGAGTCAAACCCAAAGCTATCCAAAAACCGGGTAATATAATATTCCCTCAGTACCCCTTTTTTTGTCTGTGCCAACACATCCGCAATTTTTTGAATCAAAGCAAAACGATCCACACCCGGCGGATATTTCTTTAACTCTGCAAAAAACAAGTACAAAAAAAGATCTTGAGCAGAGTCCACTTTTTCACAAAAAACCTTCTTGCCATTTTCACGAATAAAAGAATCAGGATCCCTGCCTTCTTCAAATTTTAGAATTTTAGGCGTGAGGCCAGAAGAGAGCAAAATACTTAAACTTCTTTGAGTCGCTTTTTCTCCGGCTTTATCTCCATCAAAACATAAAATCACCTGTTCTGTGTATCGGGAAAGCCAATGAGCATGTTCTTTTGTTAAAGCCGTCCCCAAAGTCGCCACTACATTCTCCACCCCTCTTTGATACAAACTCAAGTAGTCCGTGTAACCTTCCACCACCAAAGCTTTTCCACTCTGTCGAATAGCACTTACTGCATTCTCCCAGCCGTAAAAAATTTGTCCTTTGTGAAAAATATCTGAATCCTGACTGTTGATATACTTGGCAGGGTTTTCCTCCAAAGCTCTTCCCCCAAACCCTAAAATATCCTGACCATTTTTTGCAAATACTGGAAACATAAGCCGTTCGCGAAAAAAATCATAATAATTTGTTTTTCTCTTAATCAATCCCAACTTCGTGGATAAACCTATATCAAAACCTTTTTTCTTCAAGTGGAAACAAAGCTCCTCCCAGCCAGAGGGAGCATAACCCAATCGGAATTTTTTCACGATTTCATCTGAAAAATCTCTTTGCTTTAAATACTGCTTAACCGGATGAGAGGTTTTTAAGTCTTTTAATTTTTTTTCGTAAAATTTGCAAGCTGACAAGTTAATTTCCAATAATTTCCTGCGCTCTATGTATGAATGGCTTTCTTTATGCCATGCGGATGGCATGGACAAACCCGCTCTTTGAACCAAAAATTTAACAGCCTCTATAAAAGACAAACCTCGTTTTTCCCGAATATAGGTAATAATATTTCCCGACTGCCCACAGCCAAAGCAATGGTAAAGTTGGCGATCCTGGGAAACCGAAAAACTGGGGGTTTTCTCGTTATGGGAGGGAAACGGACAAAGACCCATGTAACGAGCACCAGAGGGCTTTAAAAATGTGTCCTCTCCAATAATATCCACAATATCATTGGCTAAACAAACTTGTTCTATAAAATCTGGAGAAACTCTCCTTGGAGAAACTCTCCTCATAAAGCCTGCAATCTTTCTTTTACCAACTCCGCCAAAAGACGATTATCGGTAAAACCCTCCGCGCGGGATTGCGCGGTTTTTATGACCAAACCCATATCTTTTGTTGAAGTGGCTTTCAAATGCAAAATGGTTTCCTCAACAAGGGTTTTCAATTCCTCTTTCGAAAGTGCTTTTGGCAAATAAGACTGAATTAAACGCAACCTTTCTTTTTGTTCCCTAGCACTCTCCACGCGCTTCGCTCTTTCAAACTGTTCAACGCTTTCCTCATACTGTTTCACCTGTTTTTTTAAAAGTGCTATCATCTGAGAATCCTCCAAATGAGAAGTCTTCTGTTCGATTTCCCGGTTCCTGCATTCTGCATATACCAGTTTTAAAGTCTGAAGCAAAACAGTATTTTTTTCTTTTCTAGCGGATTTCATGTCCAGTAGAATGCGATCTTTCAAAGAAAGAGGTTTTTTTTCCATATCAAGCTCCAAACTTTCTGGTTTTTTTTAAAGATCTTCTTCGTGCGTTTAAGGCTTTTTTCTTTTTGCATACACTGGGCTTTTCATAAAATTCCCGCTTTTTGATTTCAGAAAGAATCCCAAACTTTTCGCAGGATTTTTTAAATCGCCGGAGTGCCTGCTCAAAATGTTCTCCTTCACGAATTTTTATACGAGGCATTAGATAACTCACCACCTTTTATTTCATTATGAGTTTTTTTCTTTAATCTATGACAAATAGCAGGTAATACCTTTAAAAACAAGTCCCATTCACATAATTTCCACAATTTTTATCAAAAAGACCCATAGAGATAAGCTGATCGTGGACTTGTTTAAAAGCCTGTTTCGCGGGTTTTAAGCACTTTAGGAGTTTTGACTGACTGCCCCGTTCATCGATACTTTATTTATGGCCATGAAACTTTAGGAAATGAGTTTTGACTGACTGCCCCGTTCATCGATACTTTATTGCTACCCGGCGAGCAATTAATGTAACTCTGCAACAACAAAACCACTTAAGTTTTTTGAATTTAAATACTCTGCCTGTTCTTGAGTGACTATTGCTTCAGTCAAATTTGCTCTATACAAATTACTCCTAGTAAAATTCGCCTCGCGCAAATCTGCGCTGGTAAAATTTGCATAGCGCAAATCCGCATTTCTAAAATCCACTTTCTGCAAATCTGCGCTGGTAAAATTCACCCCTTTCAAATCCGCACCGCGAAAATCCACTTTTTGCAAATTTGCACTGGTAAAATTCGCATCGTGTAAAATCGCATCGCGTCCATTCAGATGTTCTAAATCTGCTTCTGTAAAATTCATAAAGGCCGATATTGCTTCATTCAGATTAACATTATCCAAATGTGCTCCGGTAAAATTAGTTCTTCTTAAAATTGCGAAGCTTAAGTTTACACCTCTCAAATGTGCATGATACAAATTCGCCCCACTCAAATTTGTTCCTCTCATTTTTACCATCCTCAAAGTCCCAAAGCTCAAATCTGCACCACTTAAATCTGCCTCTCTCATTCGCAACAAGCGCCAATTCACATTGCGCAAATCCGCATTGCGCAAATCGCAATTATTAAGATTGTCCCATATATCCCACCACTTTATATAGTCTTCATAATTATTGATATTACACTCAGAACTTGCATTGGCTTTGCTATGACCAAAAGAACTTAAAATTAAAAATAATAAAAGAAGTATTGTCTTCATATTCATAAAATTCTCCTTCTCGCTGTTGTGGATTGATAATAAATGTTGTGGATTGATAATCAAGTATTTTATGAGACATTCAAAAGAAAAAATAAATAAAAGCTGTTTTTAAAAATAAATTGTGAAAAAATTACATTTCCTTGGATAATAGCCATATACGCAATGTACTCAAAATGGTTATTACAAGTCTTACAGGCAAAAGAGATAATAGCCATATACACAATGTACTCAAACCAGATTCTTTGTTTGCGATTGTGTCCTTACAGAACACTAAACTTTTCTGAAAATTCTTAGACAGCAGTTGTTGCCAAGCCCAGCCGGGTTTATTATGGTTTGCACCTTAGCTTGTCTTTAATGCGATTAATTCCTCAATGAGTTTAAGTATTGTTCCGTCAGTTTTAGATAATTGATCAAGTCTTTTTTCCATATATTTTTTATTATTTTGTATCTCCACTTTCATAGCATCCATTTCCGATGATATAGAGTCAGAATGTTTTTGTAATATCTGCTTATTGTTTTTTATCTCCACTTTCATAGCATCCATTTCCGATGATATAGAGTCAGAATGTTTTTGTAATATCTGCTTATTGTTCTCCATCAAGCGGTCTGTCTTTGCGTTCAACATGTAATTAACACCTGTCAAAAGGAATGTTAAAAGACCCAATAAAAAAATACCAGAAGTTATAATAACTGAAGTTAAATCACTAAAAGATATTTCCATAACCCACTTCTCCTTTGTTTATATCTGTTTAATTAAGATTTTAAGTTTTTTGGATAAGTTTGTCAAGCTATTCACAAACTTATCCAATGTCTGAAGCATAAGACCGACTGAATTTACAGGGAATTTCCTGATACCGCTCTCAGATTTTCCACGTGTTAGCAATCCTCTTCCTGCCCGACTAAAGAATACTTTTAAAGTTAGATTTTTTTTTGGAAAATCGTTATTTCTCTTTGCTGTGACATTCAATGAGAGATTACAAGCATTACAGACTAAATCAATCGGTTTTTTTAATCAAAAAAGATAATATATCACTTAACATTAACAATGTATAGGTACAATACTTTTCTGCTTCTGATTTATCTTTTAAAATATGGTGTGATCCTTTTTGTGTAGCACTTGTTATAGCATCTAATCTATCCCCTAGAAATGATAATTAAGAACCAACAACTTGAGAATATGTGGATGAAGATTTGTTTTTTTCTATAAAAGCAATAAGTCTGTTTATATACTGTTCTTCGCCAAGCTTTACATTTTTTCCATTGACTTTTAAATTATCATTTTGAGGAGGAAAAACAACATCTGCAACAGATTTCAATAGCCTGCGACAGCTGTGTACAGCATTTGACCAATCTTCCTCATTTGAAGATTTCAGGTTTTCTATTATAGAATTTAGTTTTTTAACTCCATCAGGAACAAATTGCACAATTCTAATTTTAACCAATTTTAAATTAGAAAGAAAAACATCATATAAATTCCCTTCAAATTCTAATTCAATGTTTTTTTTCATTATATAACAATATATAAATACTTTTCTCTCAGATAATTGCTGTTCTAATGTGCGCAATGTACTCAAAATATTTTTTCTCTCTTCCTGATTTCCTCTTATAACCTGTTGCCTTTGCATTCTGTCTGCTACTTCACCAAAAAAATCTGTCTGTGTATTTGAATACGATAAATTAATATTTGGATCTGCTGATACTCTAAGAGCTTCTATATAAGCTTCTTTTTCCAAAAGGATTTGATCAATAGAACGGGTATATGCGCTTTCCTTACCTTGATTATCTGTGGAATTTCTGTTGGCTAACCGGGCAATTTTAAAAACATCTGGAGGTATTCCATTAGGAAATGAATATCCAGATACTTCAAACTGAAACGCTTTTTCATAATCAAATTCACCAAGAAGACGAGCTAATCTAGCTGTTTTTAAAGCTACATTAGAAAGTGAAATTTCAGATAATTCAAAATTTTTTAATATCTCCTTAGATAAAATCAAAGCTTCTTTTTGTTTATTGTGTATATTATCCATTTTTTTTTATTCTGTTTACTTCTTTAAAATTTTTAATCTCTTCTTCAGATAATCCTGCTACAGCTTCATACGAAGTTGATCTGAATCCTGCTCTGTACTTGATATGCAACATACCTTTTAATTGTTTCTTTATCCACGCCAACACTACTGATAAAGTAACTTGGTGACCATACAACATTTTCTTTCCAATACACCTGACTAAGCATTTACAATATTTTATTAATGGAAACTTTTGCATATTAACATCATATCTCAAGGTATTTTTTCAAGCAAAGTAGTATATGCTTCATTGTTTTCTATTTCAGGGTATTTGCTTTTTATTTTGTCCAATATTGTTTTTAATTTTTCACTGTGGAAGCTATATATGGTATCAAGTTCTGGAAGATTCCATTTTAAAAAGTTCAAAAGCTCTTGATAATTATCCAGCTGCTTTTCATTATTTTTAATAGATTTTGCTATATGATGTATTATAGAATAATGATTTTTTGTGATTACTTTTTCGATTTTGTCTTTTAAGAGTTCAAACGAATCCGAGAGTTTATCTCCACAATATAATATCACAAAAGATAAGTCTTCAGCTATTTCCTGGGTTTTCATGTTGTTTTGATAAGGCCAAAATTTTTCTATCCAAGGTTTGATTTCTTTAGTCCATAAGCTGGAGGATTTATCTCCTGATTTTTTTAAAAGCTCCCGGATTTTTATAGCCAGAGATTTCAATAGATCTGTATCCAATATTTGTTTAAGCTGTTTTGTTTCTTCTGTTGTAAAAATATTTGTATACCACTTTCCACCAGTTGCAATCAAAAACAGGTCAGCGACAGCAAGACATCGATTTTGATTTTCATAATGGTCTGATCCTGTTTTATAAAGACTTTTGCGTTTTAAGAAAAGCTTATAAAATTCAGCTTTAAAGTCAGCTAGAAAATCAGGGCTTAAGTTCATATGATATGTATACCCCTCCCATAAAGCTCTGGATATGTTTTTATTTTTTTTCCAATCCATTAAAGGTTTTAGGGTTGCTTTTGTCCAATCTCTGTCCAAAAACCAAAGTTTATATAAATCAGAACCAAAATGAAACATAACTGAAGGATTTTTTGTTGCTCCAGTTTTGATGATAGTATTAAAATAATTTTTTATCTCTTCCGGTATTTTGTCATTTCTGGGTATTGTTTTATCAAACTTGCTCCATAAAGCATGAAAAATTGACTCTGATAATTTACCCATTTTTGAATTAAGTGCGTTCATTGAGAAGTTGGAATCGTCTGATTCAAAATCTGTTGTGTCCTGAATGCTTAAATTCCATAATCTGCTCCACCATTTTTCAAAATATTTTTTATTTTTGATATATATTGGTCCGGCTTTAAGATCCCATGCGTATATTAAAGACCCTAAGTATTTTTTTATCAACTCATCATTTTGATTTTCTATTTTTTCAAGAGCTTTTTCAAAATATTGAATACTTTTTTGTATGTCACTTATTTTTTGCATGTTGCTTAATTCAGCAATTCCACTTAAGAACGCACCCCAATAGATCGCGCTTTCCATATCCTGAGCAGGAAACTTTAATAACACTTCAAAAGCTTTGTCTGGCTTGTCTTTTGCCAGTGAACAAAACTCCCGTTCTTTTTCCCCCGGCCAGTGTGTGGATTTAGGGTTTTTAAGATCATCAAATATCTGTTGAGGAATTAAATTGTGATAGCGTTTTTGACCACTAACAAATACAGCACTTGTTTGAAAATAAGACAAATCATGTTGATTATTTTTTGAAGATTTTAAAGAATATTTTTTCTGAATTTTATTGTAATATGTATTTATCTCTTCAGGAAATAAATTTTTATTTTCTTTTAGACAATCCAATCTGTGAAAAGTATCTCTTTCTTTCCATTCAATAAAAATATTTTCATCAATATTTTCTTTAAATAAACTCCGAGGAGGGCCTTCCATAATTAAAGCAACTAATTGTTCAAAAGCTTTCACTGAGTGCTTTCTATGCCTCAGATATTTAAAAACTTCATTTTGAGAAGTTCTGGACCATAAAGTATGGGCTGGATTGCTTTCCAACAAATCAAGGGCTATGTTTTCCTCTAATTCTGGGTGTTTTGTAATCGCATAAAGGATAAGGCGGTAAAATACAGAATAAGGATAAAACCGCCACTTATTTAATAAAAACTTGGCTAGGGGTTTATCTTTTTGCATAGCGAGATCAAAACTTTCTTTCACTAAATCAATCAGATAAGTCCAGGGATTGTATCTGTTATTTTGTATATCTATGGAAGGTCTTGTGATATAAAAAGAATCCTCTCCGTTTTTAATAATTTCAAAAGTCTTTGCAAGCTCCATTGCCTGTTTCAGCAGATTGGAAAAATCCTCCGCATGTAACAATAATGTTTTTTTATCTGTTAGCTCCACATTAGGGTAATGGCTTGCGTTTATTTTTAACTCGACATCATAGGTGGTATCCTTAAACTCAGGATTTTCTTTCAAAAATGAACCTGAGACACCACGCTGAAAATAAATATAAGGTTTTAATGCTTCAAGCAGTTTTTGAGCCTTGATTGAACAATATTTTTTATTATTTAAATTTTCTATAATATCATAATCAATATCGTATTCCCAGACAGGCTGATAAGTTAAATAGTTATTATTTGTAATAATTTCCCAAAAAAGCCATATTCGTTTATCCAAAGGTGAGTAGAGAGCTTTTGTTCTTTCTCTATAATACATTTCCTTGCGAATCATATATTTAAACAAAGGGTGTAAAAGGCAACCTCGGTCTATAACCCAATGGATTAGTTCTTTTTTATCCAAATGATGTAAAAGCCAGTTTGTTATATGGTATTCTGTGAGTGATAAATTTTCCCACAAAGGCATTTGAAGTACTGGGGTGACTGGTGTTGCGGTTTTATTTGTAAGCTTATCCAGCAGTCCATTTTCCCTAAAGGGCTTTAACCATCTTATATCCACTGGATTATGTTGATTTTTCTGTGTTGGATCAAGGTTTGTATCTGTTATCACCTTGCCTTTTACATTTTCTGGTGGTTTGTTTTCTCTTGGAGTATTTTCTTGTATCTCTTTAAGCTCAAAATTTATCCGTGGTAAATATTCTGCAAGTTTTTTATCTGTTTTTAGAAAAGAAATAATATTTCGTGCTTCCAGTTTATCAGATTCCTTGTATGGGGATTTTAATTGTTCTTCCAGCCAGTTTTTTCTACCAGCCAAACCTGTTTTTTTCCACTCGGCCCATTTTTTAATGGTATCATATAAAATGGAGTGATCATTATTGTTTTTGATCTTATATGGTATTGGTTCAACTCCTATGGATTTCCATTCGCTTTCTGCTTGTTCTTTTTTTACCTCTTTTTCACCATCTTTACCATATCCAGCGAAAGCGTATATTGAAGGTTTGATTTTATTTTCATTGTTGTTTTTATTGGAGCTTTCGGGAACACTATTTGTTTTGTTGTCATTTTGCTTTCTTCTTTGGTTTTCGTAGCTGATTGCCGAAACCAGATAGTTCATCACAGGGTCATTGACTCCATATCCGATAAACAACACTGTAAAATCCTGAAAAAGTTGTATCACAAATCGAGCCGCCCAATTATCATGTAAATAAGCCAGACCAAAATCTTTTCTGGTAAGAATGAGATTACTTCCTTCAGGGTCGTGTTTTTCATCGATAACACCATGTAAAAATGTCAGATTTTTCCATGTTTCTTTTCTGGGAGGAGCAAGCTTTGGAGCAGAATCTGATAAAGCAGGATCAAGATCTGCTTTAAAAAACAGTTTGTCAAAATTTGTGGTAACTAACCTATACCCTTTATTATCTGGTAAAGCAGATAAATCCAAGAGTGCCTTATGAGCACCATTGCCAACTTGATTATTCCGGGTATTTCTTTTGTTACTTTTATTTGTCCCTGTTTCTGTACTTTCACCTGTTTTTGCACCTATTTCTGTACCTGTACTTATTTTTGTATCTGTTTCTGTATCTTCCTCTCGTCTCTTTAAAATCTTTATTACTTCTTTTCTTAAAATTTCTCTTGAAACAGAAAATGGTTCATTTCCTTCCACCAGATCCAAAACACTGTCATATTGTTTGCTGTCCCATGCTGTTTTTAAAATAGGGTTTTTCTCTATATCTATACTGAGTTTTTGACAAACCTGTTCCACCAAGTCTTTAAACAAAGGTAAGCCATTTTGTGCGGAGATTCCTGCACCACAAAACAACACCAGTTCATTGTTTCGGCGTGCATGTTCAATTTCTTCTGGTATATCAGGACCATCTGGGATATATTGTTTATATTGTTGCATAATACAACACACTATGAGCACAAACAAAATTTTGTCAAGCACCTTAATTAAATAGTCGGCTATGAAAAAGTATGTTATTTTGACTGGATTCCCGCCTGCAAGGGACTAAAAGCCAACAACTTGGTTTTTAGTTTCCAAGGGGAAGTTACATGAAAAAAGGGTATGATAATTGAAACACTAAGGCTTTTTCCACTTCTTCCCGTAATTCCTGTTCTGTGATTTTTCTTTTAAGATGCTCTCTTTTTTTGCACTGTATACCTATAGTGACTATACTGCCCTCCGATTCTTCATATTGACTGAAAATAATATCCACACCATTTTGAGACTGTCCACGCCTTCCGTTTTTTTGTGTTTTATCTCCAAATTTTGCTTTATATAGATCCAAACATAAATTTTCAAATTTCTCTTCATTTTCAGGAGGTGGAATTTGAAAATCAGAAAGTGCTAAAGACATTGATTGTATCCTCTTTTTATCTTAAAAAAATTGCTTTCACAAAACATCAAGCTTTCCCTTATCATATATTTTTTTACGGGCGAGTAATTACTCCTCTGGTTTGTTTTTTATCAAACCAAGTCTACTGTGCTGTTCCAAGTGCCCTTCTTTTTTGGATATATCTTCAGTGGGTGATTTCAGAGGTTGTTCCAAAAAAATGTTTTCTGGTGTAATTTGCAAGGTGCGATCTACTTTTTGTTTTTTATAAGTGGGCGAGACTTTAAAATTTTCTTTTAAGTTTTGGCAAAAAAAATCAAAAGGCCATATATCAATACCATCTTTGGTTTTAAGTATGGTGTTCCCTAAGTAAACCAAGATTCTTTTTTTCACATCCGGCAATTCCTTAATGGCCTGTAAACCCTTGTAGTCCTTTTTAGACACCTGCTCCTTGGCTTTAACCTCAATGGCTATTAGTTCCTCTCCTCTCTTTAACAAAAAATCCACTTCTGTTTTTTTAGCTTCCAACGAAGACCAATAGTAAATCTCTTCGTAAAGGTTATGATAATCCCCGTAAGTTCTTAAAATTTGCGCGATTAACCCTTCAAAAAGAAAACCTTTTTCCTCAACAGAAACCGGACCAAAATTGTTCTTCAGAGCACGCGCAAGGCCAGGATCAATTAAATAAAACTTAGGACTTTTTTGTTCTCTCAATCGAAGCTTTGGGTAATAAGCCGGCAGAAAAAATCCCAACATGGTGTCTTCTAAAATGGAAAAGAACTCCCGAACAAAGTGTCTGGAAATTTGAGATTCCCGTGCAATGGTACTCATATTAACCGCCTGCCCGTGATATAAATCAGCTACTTTTAAAAACCGAGCGAAAGCAGGCAAGTCTCTCGCTAAAGCTTCTGCTTTAATCTCCTCTGTAAGATAGGTTGCCGTATAATCTTTTAATTTGTCGCTTCTATCAGGTGATGACCACACGATAGGAAGAAGGCCGTATCGCAAAGCTTGATGTAAGTTAAAATCCTCTCCCAACTCCTCAGGAACAAAAGGATGAAGAAGCATTTTTCCTGCCCGGCCTCCTAAAAGGTTTATCCCTTTGGTCTTTTTTATTTTACGGGTACTGGAACCTGTAAGGATAAATTGCCGGTTGGAAGATTCAATTAAGCGGTGCACTTCATCCAACAGCTGAGGCATTTTTTGAATTTCATCCACAATCACCAAGCCATCATTTCTGAAAGCCTGAACTGTTTTATAAAACAGACTGATATCAGAGAGATAACTTTGATAGAGAAAACGATCTAGGAGATCTATATACAAAGCTGAGGGGAAAAGCCTCTTTAAAAGCTTTGTTTTACCACTTCCCCTGACTCCAAATAAAAAGAGACTTTTATTTTTAGGGATCTTAATGATCCGATTTTTATAAATCATATTAACAATATTCGTCTATTTTTGTAATAAAATCAACAAAAATCTTGTTTTTAAAGATGAAAAATACCTTTTTAGGCTATTTTCGACTAAATCATTGTCCGGGATAAAATTGTTAACACAGTCGGTCTAAATCCCAGATTGTAGTGCTCTTATATTGCAATCGTCCGGGATAAAACAAACCGGTCCGCTGACTCCAATTTTGCGGTTTTCAGCATACAAGTATTATGAGATTAGCAATTACAGGAAATTCTGCACCACGAAAGACTTTATCATCGACATCAAGTCCAACATGAAGTACATTTTCCACAGGGTAACCAAAGCCAAGAAAAATTGATCATCCAATATCTTCTGAAATATAAAACATGAGTACATATAAAAATAACGAAGCTGTAATTGTTGAAGGTTTTCGCACACCTTTTGTGAGATCCGGCCAACATTTCAGAAACATGCCAGCGGAGGAATTAGGGGTTTACCTGTTGAAGGAATTGCTGGAGAGAACACAAACAGCCAATAAAGAAATAGAAGAAATCATCTTAAGCAACATCACAAGCTCCCCAAATATTTCCAATATCGCTCATATCATCGCCTCAGGGGCTGGTCTTCCCTGTTCTGTTCCCGCAACAACAATACGAACAATGAGTGCCATAGAGCCTTTAATCTCTTCAGCAATTAAAATTCAATTTGGCACAGTGAATACGCTGATCGTAGGAGGAGTGGAAAGTATATCCAACCTACCCATCTTACCAGGGGCACATTTAACAAAAATAATAAAAAAAATCGGGCAATCCAAAACATGGAAAGAAAAAGCAAAACAAATTCTCTTTTTTAAGTTTTCTGATATAATCCTTCAATTCACTGATAAAGCACTTTTTAGAGATCCCATCTCTGGAATGAGCCAAGGGCAAATGATGGAGAAACTATCCAAAGACTTTCATATTTCCCGGGAAGAACAAGATAAGTTTACCTTGATCAGCTCTCAAAAAGCACGCAAGGCGCAAAAAAAAGGCAAATGGAAAGAGGAAGTTCTGCCAGTTTTTCCTCCTACTGACTTTGAATTAGTGGAACAAGATACAGAACTGGAACACGAAATTTCCCTGCGCTATCTTTCTGAAAAGAAACCCTGTTTTGATTCTGACTATGGCACTGTTACTTCAGGTAACAGCAGTTTTCCAGCAGATGGTGCCGTATTGTTTCTTATAATGAACAAAGAAAAATCCAAATCTTTGGGGCACACTCCTTTAGTGACCATCCATTCTTTTTCCCGTATCGGCAAAACATCCAGCTGTTTCTGTGTTTCCTTGGTGCACGCTGTGGAAAAACTGTTAAAACATGCAAATTTAAATATACAAGATATTGATTTACTGGAAATTGATGAAACTTATTCTGCAAAAGCACTGGCTTTTCTCAAGGCATTTGATTCCACCTTCTTTGCTGGAAAACATTCTGAATCATCAATCGAAGTCAAAGAAAAAACATCAGCAGAAAGTGATACAGGAACAATGAATACATTGGAAACAACAAACAACTTAAGAGCAGAAATCGCAAAAAAATACAATGTGAATGGTGGTGCTTTAGCCTTGGGAAATGCTTTAAGTGCTGGTTCTGCCCGCATGGTTTTGAACCTGGCCAAAGAACTGCGACGGCAAAACGGGGAATGGGGGCTGGTTGTGGAAGGCATGCAAAATGGATTTGGCAATGTCATTCTTTTGAGAAATGAATTTTAAATTCTCAAATATTCCAAGCCCACTTAGTAAAGGTGGAAAATATGAAATTAAAAATGGAAAAAAACCTAGCAGTGTTGGAAGGAGAACAAACAAACTTTCTATTTTTTTCTGAAGAATTACGAAATCAATTCAGAACTTACATAGAAAAAATTATTAAAAATCCTTCTGTTCATACAGCTTTACTTGTGCATAAAAACACTCAAAGTCCAGTGGACTGTTTTGAATCTGCTTTTATAAAAGAAACAGGAAAAATCCATGGAAGAGAAAAATGGGAAAGACTTTTAGATGAAACACATGAATTACTCAATCTTATGGAAACTGCAAATGTGTCCTGGATTTCAGTGATTCATGGAGCTTGCCTAGGAAACCATCTTGAGCTAGCACTCGCTTGCGATTATCGTGTCACTAATTTTAATGATAATGTTGTATTTGGTTTTCCAGAAGTGAAGTTTGGTTTAATCCCTGGTTTTGGAGGCTGTATCCGGCTGACGCGCTTGATAGGAGTCAAAAAAGCTTTGGAAATGATCCTGACCAGCCAAAATATTTCCTCCCGTGAAGCTCATCGTATTCGATTGGTGCATGAGGTGGTTCATCCTTTGGATGTGGAAAAACATGCACGCGCTCTGGCGGAAAAAATTATCAAAGGACATATTCCTCCAAAACCATCACAAAAATACAAGCCACTTCGTTTTATAGATAAATGTTTTGAGATCCCTATATGCCAGCAAATTCTCTACCACAAAACAAAAAAAAAGATTATGGCAAATACAAAAGGTTTTTATCCCGCTCCCTTAAAAGCCCTAGAAGTCATAAAAAAAAACCACCCTGTAAAATTTTTAAAAACAGCTCTCAAAGAGGAAAGCAATGCTTTTTGTGATCTCACTGTCTCTCCTGTGACAAAACACCTGAACTATGTATATCATACCATTTTCCAAAAAAAAGAAAGCCACCGGGACTTTGCACATACGCCTTCTGCTGTCAATAATGTTAATTTACTCAACAAAGGCAAAACCTCCTCTGCTACAGAAAAAACATCTTTACCTGCAAACATTAACAAAGTAGCGGTAATGGGCGCGGGTGTTATGGGAGAGGGTATCACTCACTGGTTAGCCAATCACCATGTCCCTGTGTTGCTAAAAGACATTCATGCTCCTTCTTTATCTTCTGCTTTAAAAGCCATACACTTTATATGGAACAGACAAACACGAACAAATGGGTTGAGCCTCCTGTTCAAAAATATTTTTGGAAAAAAATCAACTTACAAAAAAAATGACTTTATTATGAACAATTACACTGTAAATGTTGGACATAACCCCACCTTTAAACTGAATCAGCTGGAAGCAAACCAAACACCACTTTCTTTTACAAAAAGACAAACAAATGAAAATCATAATGCCCTCAACAATTCTGGCATGGGAATAAAAATACAATCTCATAAAATCCGGCCACAGATGGATTATTCTGGCTTTCAAAGCGTGGATCTGGTTATTGAAACAGTAGTGGAAAATTTGGATATTAAAAAGAAAGTGATTGCCGAAACAGCCAATAAGCTTTCCGATAAATGTCTTTTCGCCACCAATACTTCTTCCTTCAGTATTACTGAATTGGCTAAAGTGCACCCTGATCCCAAAAGATTTTTTGGGCTACATTTTTTCTACCCTGTGTATCAAACATCTTTAGTGGAAATAGTGAAAGGAGAGAAAACCAACTCTGCCACCATTTCCACCGCAGTTCGTTGGCTTGCACAAAATGGAAAAACACCTTTCATTGTAAAAGACAAACCAGGGTTTTTAGTTCACCGACTTTTTCTGCCTTTGATGTCAGAAGCTTTATGGCTGTTATACGAAGGAGCAGGCATTCAGCAAATTGACCAAACGTATAGCGATTACGGCTTCTCCATAGGGCCTTTCCAGCTCATGGATGAATTAGGTTTGGATATATGTTTGAAACTGATAAAATCTTTTCAAGCTAGGGGACGGGATTTGGATTTTCCAAAACAGATCTCTGAAATAAGACCCATCTTTTTAGGAAAGAAAAACAGAAATGGATTTTATGTTTATAATAATAAGTCAAAAGTGGAAGCCGTTAACAGCCTGATTTATCAAGATCTGAAGTTAAAGCCCTCTTCCAGAAAAATACCGGAAACAGAATACATAGAAAGAGGACTTTACCGCATGATAAACGAATCTGCATTGGTATTGGAAGATCAAGTGGTAAATACACCTGCCGAGTTGGATTTGTCTTTAATTCTGGGCATTGGTTTCCCCGCTTTTCGAGGGGGCCTTCTGAGATACGCAGATGAAATTAGTTTAAAAAGTGTAATTGCCAAGTTAAATAATTTTTCGGAAAAACACGGAAAAAGATTTCGCCCAAGTTCCGCTCTCTTAAAAAAAGCCGAAAAAGGTTTTTACAAATCCTAATCTGAAAACCAGTGAAGGTTATATCTTTTTCTTCTTTACATTTTGGAAGGCTTTATTATTTTTTCAGGATTTACCTTAAATAAGTGTAAATATTACAGACTGGATAAAAAATATTTATTTTCTAGATGAATGTCGCGTAATAACACTTTTTTTTTACAATTCACGATAAAATAAGCTATACACAACAAAATACTTGTTGACAATTTTTTTTAGATTGCCGAAAGCTGGAGGAATATCTTGAAATTTCCAACAGTAAACCCTAAGAAACAGTATTTTATACAAACTATGCTATGGAGAATAATACCTTATGAAATTTTTAACTTTATTTTTTTTGCTCTGGATGACTTGGACTGTTCCCGTTTTTCCAGCTGGTAATGATTCAGACAATACCCGGAAATCCAATTTTGATATTCTCAATGAGCTTTCTGATTTATCCTTGACTCCTGAAGAACGTTTAAAAAACATAAAAAATTTACAAAAAACAAATGATATGACAATTCATCAAAAGTTAATGGAAATAGCTTTATTTGATGAAAATGTAAATATCAGAACAAGTGTGGAACAGGCTTTGAAAAATATTCTGGATTTAGACGAAAAACAAAAGAAAGTACTTTCTGAATTTTTGGAACCTGGAGCAATATTCGCTTACAAACGAATACGATTACTGAACAATTTGTCACCCCTTACTTACTTTTATATTTATTTTCTAATAAAATCTGCACCACTTAATACAAAAATAAACAAGCTTATCTTCTCCACGATAAAAGAAATTACTGAAGCTCATCAAATATTTCAAAATATAATGCTTAAGTTATTAACCTCTGGTGTAGAGGATATAAGCAAAAAAGCGCAATCTGTTTTATTGGATTCCAATTTATCTTTAGAGTCTCAAAGGCAACTCCTGAAAATGTCTTTATCTGATAATTTTTCTGCTGTCTCCCATGTAATGGCACAAAATATTTTAAAACATCAAATTCTCCATTTGGAAATTCAGAAAGTGCTGGTGAACATGGTGCATGATACCACTGACAAGAGTTTCTCTCGTATATTTACGAAAACCACGCCAGAATATATTTTAACCGGTGTTCCTGCTATGGATCCTGAAATGCAAATAAATTTGGTAAAAATAGCCACTTCTGAATATTCTTCAGATTTTGCTAGGAACACCTCGAGTAATATTATTATTAACGCATATTCCTCTCAAGAATCAGCATATAAAGAGCTGATACGATTGGCTACTTCAAATGAATCATCTGAAGTGAAAAAAAATTCCAAAAATATTTTATTGCAATTAAGCCCTATTAAAGAACAGTTACAACAGGAATTATTGCGAATTGCCACTTCTCATTCAGAGTCTCTTGAAGCTAAAAAACAAGCAACAGATATTCTCATTCATACAAGATATCTTTACCCCAAGATACAAAAAAGCATGAGCATCTTTTTTAGATGCAGGAGAGCTTTTACTTTTTAAGTATTGTTTTTCAAAAGCCCTAAAATATTTTCAACCTCTTTTTTGTGTTCGAAATTTTTATGCTTTTCATAACCACGCAGTAAAATTTGCGATTTTTGGAAAATCATTTTCTTAACTTGTGTTCTTTCTTCTTGAGACAAATTTGTATCTTTTATATAATTTTTCAGAGCCTTTATTCTCCAATAATCCTTAGCGGGATATTTTTGAGACAGCTGATCTGCATGTCCACCGTGTTTGACCACTAATGTATCTTCCACGAATCCCACAGAATACCGGGAAGTTACTCTGAGCCACATTTCATAATCCTCACAAACTGGAAAATCTTCTCTGAACCAACCTATCTCGTTTAAAAGAGCGCGCTTTAAAACAACCGCTGAGGGACTGATACAACAAAGTTGAACAGAGGGGATAAAAATCCTTCCTCCTTGTTTTTTATGATGTTTTTTTTGTGGTAAAATTTTTTCATTTTTAATCCAGACTTCATTACAGTGGATTAAAGGAATTTCAGGATTTTTTTCTGAATATTTTATTTGCTCTTTCAGCTTTTCTTTCTTCCATTCATCATCGGAATCCAAAAACGCCACCCACTCCCCGTCTCCTTGCTCAATGCCTTTGTTTCGTGCCCGGCTGACCCCTTGATTGCTCTTTAGAGAAATGATTTTTATTCTCGGATCTAAAAATGAACAAACCATATCAGAAGTTCCATCTGTGGAACTATCATCCACCACCCAAAGTCTCCAGTTTTCAAAGGTTTGATTTTGCACAGATATTATAGCCTTTTTAAGAAAGGTTTTTCTGTTATAAGAGGGAATAATAATATCCACTAAATAGCTCATATTCTTGCTTTATATAGTGTTTCAGCTATATAATATTTTCCATATCCGATATTGACTGTATTTTAGTTTTGCCTGTAAAATGCAAGAGAGGTCAATATTTTTTTACAAAGGAGATTGTCATTTTTAAAATCGGAAAAAAGAAACCACGGGAAACAGAAGGAAAACTGGAAAACAAAATCGACATTGATATTGGGATTCCAGAACATAAAAGACTGCTCATTGCAGAAGGTTTATCCCAGCTTTTAGCAGACAGCTACACCCTGTACCTTAAAACACATAATTATCATTGGAATGTAACAGGCCCTATGTTTCGAACATTACATCTTATGTTTGAAGAACAATATACAGAATTGGCCACAGCTATTGATATAATCGCAGAAAGAATCAGAGCCTTAGGCATGTACGCACCAGGATCTTACACTCAATTTAAAGAATTAAGCTCTATACAAGAGGAAACAGAAGTCCCAAAAGCCATGATCATGATTGAAAATTTAAACTTTGATCATCAACAGGTAGTGAAAACAGCCCGTGCTGTTTTTATTTCAGCGGAAAAGGGAGAGGATGAAGCCACTATGGATTTACTCACCCAACGCATTCAAGCACATGAAAAAACTGCCTGGATGCTTAGAAGCCTTACAGAATAATAAGGTGCCCACTCATCTTAGGAAAGGAAAGGCTTTAAGAAAACATACTTTTTCACGGGCTTTATAGATTACTGGGTGACACAAACGGATTATTTTTAATATAAAATCGCAGTGGCCAGTAACAGGCTGACCAATTTTCAGAAAGGCCAATACGAGGGCTGGTTTCTATATATTTATGCAGTACTTTATTGCTTTTTTCTATATACAGCTTATCGCTTTCCAAACTTTTTCCATTTAACTTTTTACATATATCAAAGGCTTGACAAAGTTTTCCTGGACCATTTGTTAAATTTTTAATATCTTTTTGTCCACGATTTTTTTGCATTGTCGCTATTCCTTCCAAGGGTTCCACAGCTCTGATTAACACTGCCTCCGGTTCTTCAGCACCGGCTGTCACGATATTAAAACAATGATACATTCCATAAGTAAAGTAAATGTAAGCAAAACCACCAGACCAATACATCACCTTTGTACGTACTGTTCTTCTTCCTCCAAAACTATGACAACAGTCATCTTCAAGACCCAAGTAAGCTTCTGTTTCCACAATCCGCCCTTTTAAAACTTTACCGGTTTTAGTAACTCTTACCAAAATACAAGACAAAAGTTCTTCAGCAACTTTCGTGGTTTCTCGTGCAAAAAAAGATTTTTTTAAAAGGCGCATAACTATATTTAACTTGCCAAAATCTGTTGTTGCTCCTCTAACAAAAATTTACGCAAATACATCATAGCCTCCTTTTTAAAATATAACACCATAACTCCTGAAAATCAATCGAAGAACTTACATCATCTTGATGAAACTTGCTAAGATCCACTGTCACAAAACACAAATCCTTGTTAAAGAGACTGAAACAAATCCGAAAATCCATAAACGCAAATCAAAAAAAATAAGACTTTAAGCACTCTTTTTATTCTATTTGGCGTAAAAACAAGATTTTTTATTACTTTTAAAAAAGGTATCTTGTATAATCAGGTTTTAAAATCTCAAATTTCAAACTGGAACAACATAAGAAAGAAAAACAATTTGAATACCAGAGAAACATAAAATGTCAAAAATAAAAAAATACTGGCTGATGAAATCAGAACCAAATGTCTATTCCATTCAACATTTAAAAAAATCAGGAAAAGACCTTTGGGATGGTGTAAGAAATTATCAGGCCAGAAACTTTATGATGAAAGATATGCAGGTGGGAGATGAAGTTTTATTTTACCATTCCAACGCCAATCCACCTGGAGTAGTTGGTCTGGCACAGGTTTCTAAAAAAGCACAACCTGACCCAACGGCTTTCAATCCTAAATCCAAGTATTATGACCCTGCCTCCAGCAAAGAAAATCCACGATGGTTTTGCGTGGAGGTGGCTTTTAAATCCATTTTTAACAAACTGATATCCCTCAAAGAGTTGAGAAAGGAAAAAGTGCTTTCCAAAATGCTATTACTAAAAAAAGGACAGAGGCTCTCTATTATGCCTGTTGCCAAAGAGGAATACATGTATATATTAAAGCTGGCGCAGAAAAAATAAAAAATTGTAATAAAAGTAATTAGTCGCCCGTGAAAAAGCAAAAACAGGAGCTAAAATATTGAAACCGGAACAAGGTAAATCTGAGTTAAACTGGATAATTGCCGCCGGGGTTGTCGGCGCGGATATTGGAACCTCTGTGTTTTACGGCACTGGAATTTTATTTCCCATTGTCGGATATTTTGCCCCGTTGTTTGTTCTCACAGCCTGCCTAGCCATGTGGATTTTTAAACGCACTTATGAGGAAGGCTTGGCTATGATCCCTTATAATGGCGGAGCCTATTCCATGATTTTTAGAAGTGTTGGCAAACAAGCGGCTGTCTTTGCGGGTGCTTTAACCTTTGTGTCTTATCTGGCCACAGCGGCAGTCAGCTCTCTTTCTGGAGGTTTTTACCTCTCTTCTCTTTTTGAAGGAGGGTTGGATCAATCCACTGTTGTATTGATTTCCTTTATTCCTGTGGTACTATTCAGCTTTCTTAATATTAAGGGTATAAAAGAACCTGCAAAAATCGTAACAGGTGTTTCCATAGTCCATTTTGGACTCCTGATACTGATCTCCATCTGGGGGTTGGGTTATATTTTGTTCCATTTTTCAGAAATTGACTTTTCTAAATTTGGTGATTTTTCCTCCTACCCACGCGCTCTAACAGGAGCGACCCTAGCTTATGGTTTCGCCGCCGCCTTCTTGGGTATTACTGGCTTTGAATCAGCCGCTCAAATTGTGGAAACCCTAGAACATCCCACCTTACTCACTGTCCGAAAACTTTATAAAGCAGTCATTATTCTGGTTTCCATAACAGCACCGGTTATCTCCATTATGTGCCTGACCATTCTTACGCCAGACGAAGTGGAAGGAAATATCAATTATCTTTTATCCGGGCTGGCGGAAAAAATCGGTGGGAAATTTTTACTAACTATTATCGTTGTGGATGCCACTTTGACTTTATTCTCCGCCACCAACACAGCTTTCATTGGTTTTATTGGGCTGGCGACTACTATGGCCAAGAACGGAAATCTTCCACAAATCTGCCTGAAAAGAGTATCCCATATTATTCCTCAGGTGGAAGGGTATCCAGTTATATGCCTGAGTCTGATGGTTATCGTTATGTCCATATCTTCTTTAGTGGCAGGGGAAGTGGATATTGCCGCCAAGGTGTATGAAGTGGCTTTTCTGGGTGTCATGGTCAGCTTTGCATTAGGTGCTATTCTGATGAGAAACAAAGGGTTTAGAAAATCCACCCCAAAAAAATATTTGTCCCCACTTCTTCTTCCCTTAAAAAATGGAATAAAGATCTCCTTACCACCGTTATTAACCACTTTGATTCTCAGTTTTGCCATTATTCTTTTAGTCGCCAACGCCAACTCTGAAGTATTGTTTATGTTTACTTTTCTGATGGGAATCACTGTAATATTGATGGCATTTTACCGATGGGGTTTATTAGAAAATCGTCTTGAAACTCATACGGATTTACGTTTGGGTTTAGGGAAATTCAGCCATTCTGTGGATGAACTGCCTGACAACCTGCCCAAGCATATTGTATGTATCGGGGAACACAGAGTGCGACGGTTGATTTCTAAAACACTGAATTTTGTTTCTGAAAAACACCCCGGTTCTTTTGAGCTTATCTTGTTTTACGCGGAAGCGGAGGAGGCATCTTCCTCCCTTCATGGATTCCATGAAACATTGCAAAGAGTGGTATCACAGCAAATTGCCCCCATTTATCAAAACAAGAATATTATTTTAACTGTTAAAATTCTGCCGGGAAACTTGCTGGAAGGCTTAAGAACCTTAAAAAGGACAATGACCCCAAAAGCTATTTATTTTGGTGTAGGTAGGGATTCAGAGCATTCAGATAAAATAAAAAAATATATTTCCAGTGAAATTGAAATGCCTATTGCCACAATCATATAAATATGTGGAAAACAAGTATGTTTTCACCCTACTGACGGTGAGGTATTGATAAAGAATCAAGATCGACGAATTAAATCCTTTGGCATTGCCTCTCAAGTTCCAAAGGGTAAAAAACTTTGTACAGATAAAGCCCTTCAGCAGGGGCAGTGGTGTAAGCTGATTTTCGCTTTCTCGCAAGCAATATCTCTTCCCATTTTTTTAAAGGTTCTTTTTCCCGTAAAAGCTCGAGTTGTGTTCCTACCAAGTTTCTGATCATTTGCTTCAAAAAACCTTCACCTGCAATATGAAAAGCCACTACATCTTTTTTCACTCTGCGCCAATGCGCAAAAGTTATGTTCCGCACTGTGCTCTTAACAGGAGTTCCTGCATTTTGAAAACTTTTAAAATCATGCCTGCCGGTGATTCTTTGGCTTATGGTATTTAGCTTTTTTATTTCCAAAGGGTAAGGATACCAATGTATCTGGTCTTTTCTGAACACACAAGGATACTTTCGACACAGTATAAAATACACATAGTATTTTCCTATAGCCGAATGCAAAGCATGAAAATCAGGAGATGCTTTCCACACCTCACGAACGCAAATATCTTCCGTGACCAAAAAAGAATTTAAAGCTTTTTGCAGGCATATACTGGTGGATAAAGGTTTTGGCAGATCAAAGTGCGCGGTTTGCCCCAAGGCATGTGATCCTGTATCAGTGCGACCAGACCCGAAGACGGAAATTTGTTTTTGAAAAACCTGCTTTAAAGCCTTTTCGATCTGACCCTGAACGGTTGGCAATTTTTTTTGTTTTTGCCAGCCATAATATTTTAAACCATTGTAACTGATAAGGATCCTGAATCTGAACATTTTTCCAGAAGTGTATGGTTAAGAACCAATCAGAGGTTTTTCTGAGACTACTAATTAAATAGCTTAGTCCACATTTGAGAATACATAAACATAAATTTTGGAACCACATATATCGCTGTTTAATCGCCCATAGTCTTCATCCAAACTCTGGTCTTCAGTATCCAGTTCTTCAAAAGTGGAAAAAGCTAAAAGAAGATTTCCATCCACAATATTCAGAATTAAAACCTGCTCTTTACCTTCAGGCATGTTGTTGGGATCAGTTATTAATACCCGGTTGTTTTCCACAGTGTAATTACCGGTTTCGTTTTTTGTCTCATCTCCCATTTCTATGGTCATAGCGGCAGAACCATCACTGTTTAATGTTAATTCACTGGCTCTTATCTGAAATGGATTTCTACTTTTAGATTTGGTAACATGGCTGTCTGCACTTAGCGAACGATCTCTGCAACCTGCACCCACCCATGTCCATGTTCCCGTCACATTCTGACCGAAAACAAATGTAGAATAAAGTCCTCCGGTAAAACACAGTAAAACCGCTAAAAAAAATCTCATATTATCCTCCTTATTTTTATTGTTTTTTTAATTTATTGTTTAGTAGGTCCCGACGACTATTACTCGCACTTGATGTTTTTCGACATGGCTTGCAAACGTCTCTTCTGCTGATCTTCACTCAATTTGCTGGTTTTTGCAAACTCATTTTCATAGTCCTGTTTTATTTCTTCATTACAAGCCTTAGATAATACTTCTTTCTTTAACTCCTCTACACTTTTTGCAGGCACAGGGGCTGATCCTCCTGATTTTGAATTGTTACAACCGGAAAAGAAAGTAAAAACACAACATAAAGAAAACAACAAAAATAAAAATTTCATAACCTAAAACTCCTTAGTTTAGTAACTTTTCTGTATATAAAAGTGTATGTGTGATTTATAAAAAGTCAACAAACAAAATAAAAAATTCCTTAGGTTTTACGATTTTTTTTATAAAATTCTCAAAAAATCGGGTTTAAAACTTGCAATATATGCCTGCATGCAAAGAATGCAGAAAATACCCTCTTTTTTCGTCTGGAAAATCCATAGGGCTTGAGTGATTTCTTACTTCCAAAGACACACCTATATCCTCTATTCCATATTCATCCGACAGAGTATAACGAAGAGAACTCTTAAAAATAGAAAAGCTGATGTCAGCTCCAACGCTCCAAAAAGGGAAAAAATCAGAGGATTCAGAGAAATCAACACTCCAGAGGGAATATCCCATTTCAAAAAACGGCACAACAATCTGTTTTTCAAAAACTTGAAGACTGATAGTCGCAGATAAGCTCATGGGAATAAAATAAGTACTGCCTATACTGTAGTTGCGGGTCATTCCCGCACTGGCCCTAAGCCCCCACTTTAAAACATAAGGAAACTGAATAATATTTTGATGAAAGTTCAGGTAAAAAAGAATGTCATTTCTAAATGAATCATCAATTTTTTCTTTTAGCAGATCTGGGGCATGTTTTTCTGTCTGCTTTAAAAAAGCATAAGCCCACTGAAGGGAAATCTGCTGTTCATTAACCCATTGAAATAAAATGAGTTTTTGACGATCCTGTAACAAAGAAAGAGTTTTGGGTTTTGGCGACTTTCCACGGGGCTGATATTTCCTAGATCTTCTGCGCGATTGGGACTTTTTAGCACGATGTTTTTCTGATTTTTTGGTAAAAGTTTTTTTTCCTTTATGAAGTTTAGCAGGGATTTTAACAGGCTTGGTTGTCACACCATCAGAAGGCGCGGAAAAAGAATCACTCCTGGGTGGTTCTTTCCGGGAATCCCCCTCGGCTGAAAAAGAAGACTCCCCCTCTGTTACAGAGGGGAGAGGGACATCTGAAAATCCCGACTCCTGCGCTCCAAAAAAGAGGAAAACAAACAAGGTAAAATAAATTATTTGGTTCAAGTTGCTTTTTTCTTTTACATTCATCAAATTTTATCCTTTCTCTAAAAGTTAATAGAGACTTCAGTCCCTTGAAGGCGGGAATCCAGTCAAAATAACATACTTTTTCACGGACTACTAATTAGAGCTTCAGCGATTTGCAGGCCATTCAAAGCCGCCCCTTTCCTTAGATTATCCGCAACAATCCACATCATCCAGCTTTTTCCCTTTTCCTCAGGAACTGCGCGGATTCGCCCCACATAAACATCATCCCGACCATCCACAAATCGTTGGTGAGGTAAATGTTCCCCTTGTAATACTTTAAGCCCTTTTTGTGTTTCCAAAACCGCTGTTACTTCTTCTTTTGTACCTACTGGTTGAGCAAATGTAACAGTTACTGCTTCTCCATGTCCATTTAAAACAGGCACTCTAACGGCTGTAGCAGTAACTTTTAAGTTTGGCAAAGCCAGAATTTTTTTTGTCTCACGCATCAGCTTTGCCTCTTCTGTGGAAAAACCATCTTCGTTTATACTCCCTATTTGTGGAATACAGTTAAAAGCCACCGACTTTTTATCTGAGGGAAGGGAAATTACATCAGATGGAATATTGTTCAGCCAAGCCCTGTCATTCCCGTCAGCCTTGTAGCTCACACATTCACTATTTTCGGATAGCTTCTGATCCTTGCTTTTAAAGACATTTCTCAGACCCAACATAGCATACAGTTCCTGTTGAAAAAGGTTTAAAGCCTCCCGACCCGCACCACTCAGTGATTGATAAGAGGCAATGGACACCGACTCCAAACCAAAATGAGAATGCAGAGGTTTTAAAGCCAAAACCAGCTGAATGGTGGAACAGTTGGGGTTGGCGATAATTCCCCCTTCACCTTTTTTCAAGGGTTTTATAGCTTGGGCATTAATTTCAGGCACTACCAAAGGTATCGATGATTCCATTCTGAAAGCGGACGAGTTATCAATCACCCTTGCACCACTTTTAACAGCTTTAGGTGCCCATTCCCGACTGATTTTTTCTCCTGAAGAAAAAAACACAATGTCCAAGCCATTAAAACAGCCTTCCTGCAAGGAACTTATGTAAAACTCCCTAGATTGAAAAGTTACTTTCCGGCCTTCGTTTTTTTGACTCGCAAAAAGCTTTAATTGAGTTACAGGAAACTTTCTTTCTTCCAGTAATTCCAAAAATTTTTGACCTACCATGCCAGTAGAACCCACAACAGCTATATTCATTATAGAGTGCTCCTTTTTTTAGAATGTTACAGATTAAGTCACCTTGGCAACCGCTTTGAACAGACTCTCCGTCTTTTTTACTGTTTAATGCAAAGCATAAAAAACTTAAGGTATTGGAATCACTGGGTATCTTTTTCCTGTCTAGGAAATGGATTTTGTAAGTAAAATCAAGGAACACGATAATAACCCTTTGAATCCACTGAAATATACAGACTAAAGCATATCTTAGAAAACACTTGATTTTTTAATCTTTTTATTTACAGAATAAGATTTTAAACAAAAAAAGGAGAAAAAAGTGAAAAAAGTAAATTTTTATTTATTGTGTATCGTGCTCTCAATGCCATTTTTAACTTCCTGTGGGCCGGCTTTTCTAAAAAAACTGTTAAAAGATAACCCAGAGATCATTACGGAATCCATTAAAGCCAATCCTGAAAAATACATGGAAGCCTTAGCAGAAGCTCAACGCCAATTTATGGTGGAAAGAAGAAAAAAACAACAGGAAAAGGAATTAGCCACGCGTGAAGAAGAATGTAAAAACCCTAAAAAACCGAAACTAGGAGATTCCCGCGTATACTTCGGAAACAAAAATGCCCCTATCACTATAGTGGAATACTCTGATTTTCAATGTGGATACTGTGCCAAAGCAATGGGAACAGTGAAACAAGTCCTGAAAGCTTTTCCAGATAAAGTGCGAGTGCTTTATAAGCATAAACCTATCTTAGGTCCTAACTCTTTGAAAGCCGCTGAATATTATGAAGCTGTTGGAATGCAGGACTCAAAAAAAGCCCAAGAATTTCATGATATGGTTTTTAAAAGAAAAAGCAACTTAAGAAGTGGTGGCGAAAAATTTCTAAAAGAGCTAGCCAAAAAGCTGAAAGTGGATATGAATAAATTGGAAAAAGACCTAAATCTTGTGGGAGACACTATCTCAGAAGATCAAAGCGAAGCTGATAAGTTTGGCTTTTCCGGTACTCCAGGTTTCCTTGTCGGGGGTGTAAGCGTACCAGGTGCTTTACCTTTTTCCGAATTTAAGAAAATTCTGGAAGATTGTCATTTTCCAAAATTGAAAGGCGGAAAAAAACCGAAAAAACCGGAAAAGGTAGAAAAAAAGCCTCCTACAGATGAATCAGCAAACGAAGAAGAGGATGGAGCAGACGAAGAGTAAAAATATTTTTTCTCATGCAAATATTTTAGTTTTTATGGGAAGTTTTTTTTTCATATCATGCAGTCCTTATAAAAAATTGCATAGTTTTAAAAGCTCTTATGGAACAGTGGATCAGATGATTCATAAAAAATCAGGAGCTAATCTGGTCCTTATCAGGAATGAAGATCAAGCTCGTGGGTTTGCAGTTAACTTTAAAACACCTCCTTATGATGACTCTGGACTTTTTCATATTTTTGAACATGCAGTTTTGGCAGGGTCCCGGTTATACCCCTCTAAATCCACTTTTTTTAATGTGTCTGATTCATCAATAGCCAGTTTTATTAATGCTTTTACTGCCTCTGACAGCACAAGTTATCCTTTTATCACCCGCAGTCCAAAAGACTTTGATAACCTGCTCTCTGTTTATATGGATGCTGTGTTTTTCCCAAAAGCGATTCAAGATCCCAGAATTGTAAAAAGAGAAGGCTGGCGCTATGAGGTTCACCCTGAAACAAAGAAAATGTCTGTCAATGGAATTGTGTTTAATGAAATGAAAGGGGTATTTGGAAACCCCTCAAGTCATTTGGCACGACATTTATCCCACCTTCTTTTACCTCACACCCCTTATGCCCATAGCTCCGGTGGCCTGCCGGAAAAAATCTCCACACTTCGTTTTGAGCAAATTGTGTCAGCTCACAAAGAATATTATCATCCACAAAATTCTCTGATTTTCCTCTATGGAAAAATTGCTTTTAAAAAAACACTCTCCACTATCGATAAAAAGTTTCTTACGCACTTTAGTAAAAACAAAGATTTTAAATCCCCTGAAATCCCTTTGCAAAAAGACTCCAGTCATTATTCAAGCCCTCCGGTTGTAAACGCTCATTACCCTGGTCCGAAAGGACTCAATAAGGATTTTTTAGCCAAAGGTTATGTCTTAGGGACTATGCCTTTGTGGGAAGAGGACAGTTTGTTTGTTATGCTACAAGCTTTTGTGAACAATCCTGTAGCCCCTCTTAAATTGAAAATCTTAAAAGAAGGTTTGGCTACATCTGTTTCCGCCACAAAATTACCAGGAAAAGACAACGCTTGGTCCTTTGTGTTTCAAGGAACAGAAAGCTCAAAAATGAAACAACTAGAAAATATTTTGCAGAAGGAAACAGATAAAATCATTCAACATGGCTTGAATCCAGAACTTTTAAATTCCATTCTCAACCAATGGGATTTTGATAACAGAGCAGAGAAAAATCAAAGTCATAAAGCTCTTTACCTTTCTTCTGTGGTTAAAAATCACTGGATCCATCCTCAACAACTCTCCTTGGCTGAAAAATTGAATTATATCGCCCGATTGAAAAAAACCCGACAGACTTTAAATGATAAAAATTTCATTAAAAATTCTTTTCAAAAACACTTTAAAGATAACCTTCGGTTTCGCTGGTTGATTATGAAACCAGATCCAAAGTTTTCTGAAAAATTCAAAAAAACCATTGAAACACAAGTGACAGAGGCTCTTAAACTGAAGCCTCTCAGGGAATATGAAAAAGAAGACAAAAGCTTTCGTCAATGGGTGGCCATGAAAGAACCCTTGGATATCACAAACAAAACCCCCTTGTTAAAACTTGCTGATATTCACACAAATGAAAAACCTATTCCTGTTCACCGTTTTAAAACAGAGTCCTGTCAAATTATGGAATATCCACAACCCACTTATGGGATTTCTTATGTCCAGCTTTACTTTGATCTTAAAGGAGTCAAAGAGGAAGATCTGAAAAATCTTCGCTTCTTCATCAAACTACTTAAAAAAACAAATACAAAAAATTATTCTTTTCAAGAACTATTCCAGCAAATCCAAACCTATACTGGAGCATTAAGCTTTAACATCAAAGCTTACCAATCTGCTAAGAATCCAACACAATTCAAGCCTTTAATGCGAATTAGTTTGAGTTTTTTAAATGAGAATCGCGAAAAAAGCCTGTCTCTTTTAAAAGAGATTTTATTGAACAGCCAATTTTCTCCAAAAGATCGAGCACAAAATCTCCTAGATGAATTGAAAACCAATATTGGCAACAATATCTCCAGACAAGCCAACTCGCTTTCCACTTTATCCGCTATAAAAAGTTTTTTCCCGCTTAAAGGATCTTTTGAAGACGAAACATACGGTGGACTTTTTTTGGAGCACCTTTTAAAATCAAATCTGGATTCCCATCAAATAGTGCCAACACTTCAGTCCCTGCTTGGAGATATTTTTAATCAGAAAAGACTTTACTTGATCAGTAGTGTAGCTGATCAAAATGAATTAAAACCTTTAAGAGCTGCACTTAAAAACCTTCAGAAATCTCTGCCTACTCAAAGCTCAAAAGATCAGGAATGGCCATTTGCCCATCAGAAAAATTATTCTGCTTATGCCATCCCTGGGGAAGTCCAATATTTAACAGAAGTAGCCTCTTTAAAAAATCAAGGGTTACAGTATAGTGGTATTTTGGAAGTTTATTCTAAATATGTGGAGACTCATTTTATGATTCCTCGGTTTAGAGAACAATCCGGTGCTTATGGTGCATGGGTTTACCCAAGTCGCTCAGGTTTATGGCTGATGCAGACTTATAGAGACCCTCATCTTAAAAACAGTTTTTCTTCCTTTTCTCAAATTGTGGATTTTATGAAAAAAGAAAAACTGAACCAAGAAAAACTTACACCAGCTATTCTGGGAGCTTTAAAAACATACTATAGAGATCGATCTGTATCAGCAAAAGCGAATCTGATGACAAAGCTCTATTTGACGGATCTGAGCTGGGACGATTATATTCAAACCAAGCGGGAAATTTTGAAAACCTACCCTAAAAGCTTTAATAAAATCAATCAAGCTTTAGCTCATGCTTTGAAAAAATCCCGGAAGGGGGTGGTGGGAAACTCTGAAAAAATAAAAGAGGAAGTCCCCCATTTCAAAGAGATTCTGGTTCTTCCTTAAAATATTCAAACTCACTTTTAGTGGTCCATCCGTGAAAAAGAGTGTTATTTTGACTGAATAAAGTGCGTAAAATCCCAGAAAAAAATCTAAAATATCCGGTCTTTTTGTGTTAGAACAATTTTTATGTCTCACATTTCCACAGCGCGTAAAATGAAGCCGGAATGGTTAAAGGTTTCTCTTCCCACGGGAGAGGAGTATTTTCGCATTCGCCGGCTTCTCAAATCTCTTAATCTTGCTACAGTCTGCCAAGAGGCCAACTGTCCCAATATGGCGGAATGCTGGGGAGGAGGAACAGCCACCATAATGTTAATGGGGGAGGTTTGCACACGAGCTTGCCGATTTTGCAATGTCAAAACAGGAAATCCCAAAGGCTGGCTGGATCCTCAGGAACCTTCCAAAGTGGCAGAGGCTGTATCCCAGATGGGGCTTGAGTATGTGGTGTTAACTTCTGTAGATCGGGATGATTTGCCAGATGAAGGCGCGAAACATTTTGCAAAAACCATTAGTCATTTAAAAAAATTGGTTCCAGATCTTTTAGTGGAGGTTTTAACACCAGATTTTAAGGGGAGACGAGATTGCATAAAAACCATTTTATCTGCCAGTCCGAATGTGTTTGCCCATAATGTGGAGACCATAGAGCGCCTGACCCCTAAAGTGCGCGATCGGAGAGCAGGTTATTGGCAATCCCTAAATGTGCTGGAAATGGCAAAAGAAGAAAAACCGGAAATTTACACAAAAAGCTCTATTATGTTGGGTTTAGGAGAACAAGATGAAGAAATAAAAAGCACCTTAAGAGATCTGCGCTCAGTGGGGTGTGATGTGTTGACATTTGGTCAATATCTACAACCTCGAAAACGACATTTATCGGTCGCAGAGTATGTAACTCCGCGGAAGTTTAACGAATGGAAAGAATATGCCTTGAACCAAGGTTTTCTCTATGTAGCCAGCGGGCCTTTGGTGCGAAGCTCTTACAGAGCCGGTGAATTTTTTATGAAAGCCTTGATTAACCGTGAAAAAGAATTGAAAAACTAATAAAGCCTTGATTAACCTTAAAAAAAGAACTGAAAAATCAATTATGAAAGAAAATTCCCAATTAAGCAAAACCATTAACCTGCCGGAACTGGGTGAAGGAGTCACTGAAGGCGAGCTGATAAAGTGGCTTGTTTCTGCAGGGGACAAAATTCAAATTGATCAACCTGTTGCGGAAGTGATGACAGATAAAGCCTCTATGGAAGTGCCTTCTCCCTTAGATGGAGTGGTGGAGTCTTTTTCTGCCAAAGAAGGCGACACTATTCAAGTAGGTCAAAGTCTTTTGATTATCAAAAGTTCCAAAGCTGGAAAAAAAGAACAAGCAGATGAAACAAAAGAACAATCCCAAGCCCCTCCACCTACAGATATTCTGAAATCTGCTGACTCTTCCTTAAAAGTAACTCCTTCCACCTCCTCACCTCCACGCTCAAATAAAGCGACCTATTTTGATACAGAAGATGACCCATCAGTTTTGGCCACTCCTTTTACTCGCCGACTGGCACGGGAATCAGGAGTCCGATTAAGCCAAATTACAGGTTCCGGTCTGGCCGGGCGTATTACCAAAGAAGATGTTTTAAAATTTGCTGGAAAATCTATTGGCCATTTAACGACTCCTTCCGCTCAAAATAATATGAGCAGTAATCGCACAACCGGCTTTTCCATTCCAGAAGAAGCCCATCAAAAACGCATACCTTTAAAAGGAGTTAGAAAAAAGATTGCTGAAAAAATGCAGATTTCAAAAACAGTTATTCCCCACTTCACTTTAATGGAATCAGCAAATATAGAACAATTAGACAAAGTAAAAAATACTGTAAAGGATATGCTAAAAGAAAAACAAATAAAAGTGACTTATCTTCCCTTTATAATGAAGGGACTTTTACAAACCATAAAAGAATTTCCTGAACTGAATGCCAGTATTGACGACTTTTCAAATGAAATTGTAATGAAGAGCTATTACAACTTTGGCTTGGCTGTGGACACTCCCCGCGGACTTTTAGTCCCTGTCATAAAAAATGTGGATAAAAAATCTCTGGCGGAAATCAGTTTTGAAATTCAAACTCTGGCAGAAAAAGCTAGGTCGGGAAATATCTCCCCAGATGAAATGAGCAGTGGCACCATTACCATTACCAACATTGGAAGCCTAGGCGGTGAATACGCCACCCCCATCATCAATGCACCGGAAACAGCTATTTTGGGAATGTATCGTATTTATGTAAAACCGCATTGGGATGGTTCTGCTTTTGTTCCTAAAAAGACAATGAACTTCTCCTTAACCTGTGATCACCGGTTAATTGATGGAGCGGTATCGGCACGCGCACTAAAATCCTTTATCCATAAAATGGAAAACCCTTTAAGTCTTTTCATATAAAAATCACTCGGACTTTTTAGTGGCAATAGCCACTTTTCTTAAACCGGCAGACTTTACAATATTGATAACGGAAATCACTTTTCCGTGTAGGATATTTTTATCTGCGGAAATAATCACCTGGGTTTCATTCGGTTTCATGTTGTTTTTTTTTAATTGCTCTACCATCTGTTCTGGTTCAAACACTTCACCATTTAACAACACCCGACCGTCAGCACTTATGGTAATATTTACTTTTGCGTTACTAACAGCACCGGCAGAACTGGCTTTCGGCAAATCTAATGAAAAACCGGTTTTTATTATAAACGGTGCTGTAACCATAAAAATAATCAGTATAACCAAAATAATATCCACGAAGGGAATAATATTAATTTCCGCTATAGGCTGACTTTCATCTATTAATTTACCGGCCATATTTCATTTCCTAAATTCATCTGACTGTTTTTATTTATTGCAATTTTTAGAGAAGGAAAGCAAAGTTTCTTTCATAGACTCCAAATGATGAAAAATCATTTTCAGTTTTTTTTGCAAAAAATTATACGCGGTAATGGCAGGGATCGCCACAATCAAACCCACTGCTGTAGCCACTAAAGCTTTTGAAATACCCACCATAACCACTGTCGCAGATCCCTCATTCGATCCCAGGGCTTCAAAAGCCTCCATAACTCCAAATATAGTGCCCAACAGACCAATAAAAGGAGCATTGGAACCTAAAGTAGCTAAAAACCCAAGATGAGTTTCCATTTGAGGTTTAGACGCCAATAAATGAGCATCCATCATTTCCTCTAAACCTCTATCTCGGTTTTGAATAATATGCTCCCACCCCTTTTGCAAAAGTTTCCCTGCTGGTAAGAGAGCGTATTTATCGTACACAAGCTTCATGTGAGAATTTCTGCCACTTTCAAGTGCCGATATCATTTCAGAAAGAATCAAGGATGTTTCAGATAAAAAACTTTTTATAAAGAAAAAACGCTCAAATATAATTGCCACAGAAAACACACTTAAAATAATCAAGCACCATAAGATTACTTCATGCGCGAATGAGGAAATAGCCAGTAGCTGATCCGTTAACAATATTTAACTCCTTTTGATATTGTTCCCTTTCAATTTTGATATTGTTCGCATTCAAGTGTAAAGCAAATTATATAATTTTCTCAAGTAAAATCTGCTCAAACAATCACCGGTGAAATTGACTCCTCTTGCTTTTTATTTTATACATTGCATTATAATTGACCTACTGTTCAAATATGAGGGCCAAATCACAAATCCCTAAAAATCGTTTTTTTATGGATAAAAACAGATTTTTTTATTATATGTAAAGCAAAGGAAAATCAGGAATATGTCAAAAAACAGAAATCTCAAATTAACAATAAAAGATGTCAGATGCTTTTCAGGAGAGCAACATTTTGAGATTCGTCCTTTGACTTTTTTAGTAGGAGCGAACAGCACAGGAAAAACAACTGTTATGAGTTGTTTTTCCACAATTTATAACTTCCTCTCACAAAAGGGATTCCATAATCCTAATTTTAATGAAGAACCTTACTCTATGGGATCTTTCATGGATATTGTCAGAAAATCAAAGACCGGGAGAGGAAAAAAAACTATAAAAAACTTTGAAATTGCTATCAGCCATAATGATGATATTAAATATAATTTTTGTTTTAAAGAAAAAAAAGAAGGCGCAGAACCCGTTATAAAGAAAGTGAGTGCCAATTTAAAAAATATTTCATTTTGTTGTAAAGAAAAAGGAGGAAAAAGTCTTTGGATCATAAAAGACGATAAAAGTAATAAAGTCATTAAAAAAACAGATAAGTTTTTTTCTTCGGATGATGACATTTCTCTGGCTTGGCATCTGATAGACCCCTACATTCCTCGAACTCATAAAGATCAGTCGAATATTGTTTATAAAGCATTAAAGTCTTTACGGACTTGGACAAGAAAATTATTCGCAGAAAGCATATTCAGCCTAGCTCCTATCCGCTCCAAACCACAAAGAACATACAACCCGATTAAGGAATCCCCTAGCCCGGAGGGTAATGAAATCCCTGTTCTTCTCTCTAACTTAAGAGGCAAAACAAGGGATTGGAAAAAGATCCATAAAAAATTAATTGACTTCGGAAAAGCATCCGGGTTGTTTTCTGATATTGAAGTCAGAAAATTTGGAAAGACAAAGGGAGATCCTTTTCAGTTACAGTTTAAAGTGAGAGGAATTGAATCCAATATCATAGACACCGGCTATGGCTTGAGTCAGATTCTCCCCCTTTTAGTTCGCCTTTTTGCGTCTAATATTCAAGCAAGATATTCGTCAAAAAGAGGAACTTGGTTTTTATTGCAACAGCCGGAAGTTCATTTGCATCCAGAAGCCCAAGCGGAGCTTGCATCATTGTTTGTTAAAAGTGCAAAAACAAATAATTCCTTTTTAATTGAAACTCACAGTGATTATATTTTGGACAGAACAAGGATTGAAATTCGCAAAGGAGAAATTGCCCATGATCAGGTTTCCATAATATATTTTGAACCTGTAAAAGAAGGTATAAAGGCGCACAACTTATCTATTGATAAACAAGGAAATTTAATTGGCGCACCAACAGGATACAGAAAGTTTTTTATCAAAGAAACCGATCGCTTATTAGGGTTTGAGGACTAAACCATGTGTATGATACTGGATATCAATATGTGGCCGGACTTTCTTAAAAATACAAGAGTCATGCAACCTGTTCATAAATGGCTGAAAAAGAAAAATGGAAAACTGGTTTATTCTGACCATGAATCGTTTCAAAAAGAACTGACTCAAAATCAAAGAAAAATTTTAGAAAGATATTATCAATCAGGAAACGCGCGCTTTGTTCCTAAAAAACAAGTTGAGCGAATAATAACTGACTTAAGAAAAAATAATAAACTCAAATCAAATGATATTCACATATTAGGTTTGGCAAAAGCTGAACAAGTGAAAGTTTTATGCACAAAAGACAAAAACTTACATTATGATTTTAAATATATTTTGGGAGGAAGTATTTATCAGAACACAAGACATCAACATCTTTTGACTCAAGATACTTGCCCAGAACAAAATAAATAAGTGAGGTTACTTAGGGAAAATTAGGTTGTCACGGGTAAGGTTGGAAAATTTTATTTCACCCATTGCTGATAGCATTTCATAGTGATGATGATCCAAATTTGAAACATAATTTTTAACCCGCTCGGATTTTTCTTCAATATTCAAACCATGTTGCAGTTTTTCAGAATGAGTGGTGATGCCTACAGGGCAAGTGTTGTTGTTGCATCTTAGAGCTTGTATACACCCTAAAGCCAACATGAATCCTCTGGCGGTGTAAATGGCGTTCGCACCCATACAAAGAGCCATCATTTGTTTACCCGCACTGATGAGTTTTCCCGCCGTGACAATTTTAAATTTATCGCGGATTTTTAAGTCTTTCATTAAACTCGTAATTTTTTCCAAAGCTGGGAAAACAGGATAGCCCAGATCATCCATAAAAGTTTTAGGCGCAGCTCCCGTGCCTCCTTCTGATCCATCTATAGCTATGTAATCAGGGTAAGAATTTTGTTTTTTCATTTCTTGAAACATTGTTTCCATTTCCCGTGTGGATCCCAAACAAAACTTAATGCCCACGGGAAGGAGGGATATTTCCTGGATTTTTTTGATAAACTGCACGGTGGATTCTGCAGAAAAACATTCCGTGTGTCCAGCAGGAGAGATAGCGTCTTTTTCTTTGGAGATACCTCTGAGTTCAGCAATTTCCTCTGTAATTTTTTCTTTGGGTAAAAATCCTCCTTTTCCAGGCTTTGCACCTTGGGAAAACTTAATTTCAATCATTTTTACCGGATCCAGCTTTGAAATTTTTTCCAACAAATCTGGGTTAAAGGAGCCGTCTTTATTGCGTACTCCGAACTTTGCAGTTCCCATTTGAAAAATCAAATCCGCACCCCCCATCAAATGATACTTAGGATACCCCCCTTCCCCCGTGTTTAAGGGGATACCTGCTTTTTTCGCTCCCAAAGACAACGCATGAATGGCTTTTTTTCCCAAAGCACCATAGCTCATCCCACCAATCATCAGGGCTTTGTTAATAGTGTAAGATTTTTTAAGACCTCTTTCTTCACCAAAACACATACGAAAAGGTTGGAGTTTTTTTTTATCCAGCGGGTAAAAAGAATGTTTGAGTTTTAAAGCTTTATTGTCAAAATTCAGGAGAGAACCAAAAGCGGATGACTTTTCCTGATTTTTTGCCTGTTTATAAACATCCGCTCTTTCAGTACGGTTAAAAGGTTTTTCTTCTGTATCGCTTGAGTAAAGATATTGTCTGAACTCCGGGCCTATGCTTTCCACGAGATAACGAAAAAGAGCTAGTATACCAAAATTAGCCAACAGCGCGTGGTTTGTTTGAACATACAAATAATAGCCGTTTAAAAGATTTATGGGGAATAGAAAGCCAGCCAGCCAATACCAGCTTGTGTTCCAAAAAAAACCTGCCACGATGGAAAAAATCAATAGCCCCAGCAAAAAGCCGTTTAAAAGCCTTGCTGTTTTTTCCAAGTTAATGCTGATTTTTCTTTCATGTGAAAAGGACATAATATTTGATTTTCCCGAATGTTTTTAAATTAAAACCAGGACTTAACTGGTTAGAATTAGCAAATATTTTTAAAGATTTTTATAAAAAAATCAAGTGAACAGAGCTGTTAGGTGTAAAATCAGCGATTTTATTAAAAATATCAGAGCAAAATTTTCCAAAAAATAAAGTGTTGGAATTATTATTTGTCAAAACTTTTTCTTTATGCTTTATATTTAGTGGTCTGTGAAAAAGTATGTTACCTTGACTGGATTCCCGTTTTCAATAATGTTTTTTACGAGGAGGAAAAAATGAGCACAGTTCATACAGAAATATTAACCATGCACTTGGGAGATCATAAGTCAAAATCTCATCTGGCTTATCCGGCAGGGCTACAAAGTCCTCAACCAGGTATTTTGGTGATCCCTGAATTTTGGGGGCTTACAGAGCATACAAAAAACCGGGCTTTAAAACTGGCTGAGCAGGGTTATTGCGCTTTGGCTTTGGATGTATATGGAGAGGGCTGGACAGGAGGGACAGCAGAGGAAGCCGCTCAGAGAATGAATGAGCTTTTTTCCAATATGGAACAAACTTCTGAACGAATGTTGGAGTATTTAAAAGCTTTAAAAGATCTGAAACAAACCGATGAAACAAAAACCGCCTCCATTGGTTATTGTCTGGGGGGGGCTTTATCCCTTCATTTGGCTCGTATGGGAGCGGATGTAACCGGGGTGGCCAGTTTTCATGGCAATTTGCAAGCGCGCAGGCAAGCTAAACCAGGCAGTGTGAAAGCCAGAGTTTTGGTTTGTCATGGTGAAGCAGACTCCATGATTCCTGAAGAGCAGGTTAAAAACTTCAAAGAGGAAATGGAAAAAAACGCTGTGGATTATAAATTCATAAGTTACCAGAATGCGCAACATGGGTTTACCAATCCACAAGCTACAGAAAACGGAAAAAAGTTTAACATTCCCACAGCCTATAATGAAAAAGCAGATAAAGCCTCCTGGGAGGAACTGCTTAAATTTTTCAAGGAAATTTTTTAAACAAGCGGTACTAAAGATTTGCATCTTTATCGATGGTGCGGATGAGAGGATTTGAACCTCCACGAAGTTGCCTTCACTGGACCCTGAATCCAGCGCGTCTGCCGTTCCGCCACATCCGCAAGCAAAGAAGTATCAATATACTTGTTTGAGCTTTCTTTTTCACGATAGAAAGACCCACTCGCTTGTGAATGAATATTCAAACCAGTATAATATGCCCGAGGTCAGACTTGAACTGACACGGTTTATTAAAACCCCAGGATTTTAAGTCCTGTGCGTCTACCGGTTCCGCCACTCGGGCCACATATAAAAACACAGTGTTTTTTTATAAAAAATATGTCAATATTTTTTATAAAAAGCGGTATAAAAATTATAACTTGTGAAAAAGACCGGGAGGAAGTGACATGAATTTTTATTCCAAGTCTGACCAAGACTCGAAAAATAATGGCATGACTGGGCTGAAAGTGGTAAAAACCGCTTATTTGAGCACAAATGAATATTTTTTCAAGCTGGTATCTGATATTACCTTTGTTCTGATTCTTTTCGTTTGTGTACTTGTGGCTCTTTGGCTATGGCCTCTTAAAATGTTTGGCCCGGAACACTTAATAACCAAAATGTTTTCAGTCTATGTGTATCTTTCTTTGTGTGTGGTGATTCTTTTTATGATTGGCTTTTATCTTTTTAACAGAACTCATCCTCCTGAGCGCGCTTTAAAGTTTTGGACTTTTACGAAAGAGATTTCTTGGCCTTGGGCTTGGGAAGGTTTAAAAGCCAGCGGAATTATACTATTAGGGATTTGTGTGTTTTTAGTTCCCGGTATTATCAAGAGTGTGCACTATACATTTTTCAGTTTTATCGTTTTTTTTGACCAAGACTATAAAGCGGGAAAAGTTTCCTGTTTAAAACGATCCAAGGAGTTATCCAAAGGAATAGGTTGGTGGATATTTGGTTTGGGTATTGTGTTGCCGTTTTTGATTCAGAGTGCACAGGATGTGTTTTTAACAAGCTTTCTCAAAATAAATTCCTTATGGATTCTTTATCCTGTTTTGGTTTTGTATGTGTATGTTATAAGTTTGTGTTTTACTTATCTTTGTTCCATGCTGTATTTTATGTATATTACTCAGCATAAAGTTTTATACGAAAAAAGTTAGTGGCTTAAAGGGTTTGGTCTTTTTTCGCTTTATGTATGTCCTGCCACGGCTTTGACTATGGAAAGTCTATGAAAAACAGTAAAATGATAGGTATTTTTGATTCAGGGCTTGGAGGATTGTTTCTTCTGAAAGAATTAAGCCAAAAACTTCCTCAGCAATCTTTTATTTATTTGGCGGATCGCGCCCACTTTCCGTACGGAGAGAAAAAACTTTCCTTTATGCGCTCTTTGGTGAAAAAAAATATAACATTTCTGAAAAATCAGGGAGCAAAGAGAGTAATTGTCGCTTGCAATACGGCTTCAGCGGTCTTGGAAGAGCAGGACACTTATCCTGTTTCCGTAACAGGTGTTATTGAACCGGCTTTAAAACAAGCTGATAAAGTCTCCTTCATCCGAAAAATTGGTATTTTGGCTACGACTGGAACTACACGCTCTCAAATATTTTTAAAAAAAGCAGAAGAATTAAAGCTGAATTTGCAAATTTATCAGCAAGCCTGCCCACGCCTAGCTCCTTTTTTGGAAGAAGGAGGTTGGAAAATCGCTCAAGAACTATGTGATTCTATTTTATTACAATATCTGAAACCTCTTTTAGATAAAAATGTGGACACAATCATAATGGGTTGCACGCATTATCTTTGTTTAAAACCAATTATTGAAAAATATGCAGGTGTCGGGAAAAAAGCTGTAGGGCCAGTGAATTTTTTGATACAGGATTTATTATCTCAGGAAAAACACATTAAAATGTCTCTGCCAAATCTTTTAAAAAACCAAGGAACTTCAAATTCAAAAAAATTAACCCGCAAGGGCGGAGAAGCTTCAAAGGAGGAAATAAATCAAGGAAATGTGCTTTCTAAAGTGCATTTTTTTGTTACGGGAGAGCTCGGAGAGTTTGAGCAACAAGTGCGGAGGATCTGTGAAAATTTAATCAAAGTGAATATCAAAAAAATTTTGATTCCTTAATGACTAAGAAGCTCTTTCACTGACAAATGTTGCAGGAAAAAAAGGATCTTGTTATAAAACCTTGCAATTATTTTCCAAGCTGTTTATAAAAAAAAATGAAATGAACACAATGTATTAAAAGCTTTATCACAAGCTATTGGTTATAAGATTGAGGAGTATACAAAAGAGAGAATATCAAAATGAATGAAATTACACAAAAAATAAATACCGCTTTTGAAAATATAAAAAATCAAGAGAAGTTAAACTTTGTATCCTCAGAGGTGGAACAGATTATCACAGATTTAACAGCGGGCAGGCTTAGGGTCTGCGAGCAAAAAAACGGCCAATGGACTACCAACGAATGGATTAAAAAAGCCATCCTTATTTATTTTCGTTTAAAAAAAATGAAAACTCTTTCAGCCGGTGACATTTCTTTTTATGATAAAATCCCCTTGAGGAAGTGGACAGGCCAAGAAGGAGTACGAGTAGTGCCTCATGCTCTTGTGCGGAAAGGTGCATACATTGCCCGCAACACTGTTCTTATGCCTTCTTATGTCAATATCGGTGCTTATGTGGATGAGGGAACTTTAGTGGACACCTGGGCCACAGTAGGTTCTTGTGCACAGGTAGGAAAAAATGTACACCTTTCTGGAGGAGTGGGGCTTGGAGGAGTGCTCGAGCCTTTACAGGCGCGACCGGTGGTTATCGAAGACCATGTATTTGTGGGAAGCCGATCCATTATTGTAGAGGGAGCAGTTATTCGCAAAGGGGCAGTGATAGGAGCTGGTGTGTTAATTACGGCCAGTACACGCATTATTGATGTGACCTCTGACTCAGCAAAGCTTTATAAAGGTGAAGTGCCGGAAAATGCCGTGGTTATTTCTGGAAGTCAGGTTAAAAAATTCCAGGCCGGGGATTTTAATGTTCCTTGTGCTCTTATTATCGGCACGCGCTCCTCTAAAACCAATAAAAAAATTTCTCTGAATGATTGTCTGAGGGAATATAATATTTCCTGACTTAGCAAAAGAGCTTCTTTCACTGACACCTTTTTTCAAGAAAACACAGGTGTTGTTGTAAACACTGTCTTTACAGTCCCTTGAAGGAGGAAAATCAGGCAAAATAACATACTTTTTCCCTAGTGACTCAAGTAATATTGACTTTTTTGAAAAATACTGATACAAATAACTTACTATGGCTACTGCTTTAATGAAACAAGTGCAATATCTCAAAGAAAATGGCTTCACGGAACAACAAGCCAATACCCTGATTTATTTTCAGGAAAATGTAATGGCCACCAAAAAAGACATCGCCGATGTCAAAAAAGAAATTGAGTATGTCAAAAAAGACATCGAACTTCTGCGCAACGAAACCAAAAAAGACATTGCCGATGTCAAAAAAGAAATTGAGTATGTCAAAAAAGACATCGAACTTCTGCGCAACGAAACCAAAAAAGACATTGCCGATGTCAAAAAAGACATTGAACTTCTGCGCAACGAAACCAAAAAAGACATTGCCGATGTCAAAAAAGAAATTGAGTATGTCAAAAAAGACATCGAACTTCTGCGCAACGAAACCAAAAAAGACATCTCTCTCTTAAAAAAAGACATCTCTCTCTTAAAAAAAGACCTCACATTGAATTTAGTGGGAATCTTAGGAGGTCTGATAATCGTTGGGTTTACCGGATTAGGAATCTTAATTGGTTTAGTAACCTAGCTAAAGAATCACTGCTAAAGAATCACTGGATTTTTTCATAAATCAGGAAAGAATAAGGAGGGTTTCCCTCTCTATCCTGCCGTTTTATTTCCCTGAATTGCTTTTTAGAAACTTCAGGGTAAAAAGCATCTCCCTTATAAGCTCTGTGAATGCGAGTCAGATAAATGCGTTTAACAAGAGGCAGGCTTTGTTTGTAAATTTCCCCTCCTCCGATAATAAAAATTTCTTGGCCATATTGTTTTAACACTTCCGGTTGGGCGCAAAAGTTCATAGCAGATTTTAAGGAAGAGCATATTACAGGAGAAAAAGGTTTTTTTATTGAGATTAAGGGGTTATCTCCGTCTGTCATAAAGCCTTTCCGTATGTTTTCTTTTTTCCGGGTGATAATCACATTAAGACGATGAGGCAAAGGCTTTCCTAAGGATTCAAAAGTTTTTCTGCCCATAATAAGAGCTTTTCCTGTGGTTTTTTTCTGAAAAAACTTAAGATCTTCAGGAATGTTCCAAGGGAGTTTTCCCTTTATCCCGATAACATTGTTTTCCGCTACGGCGCAAATATGAGAATAAAAAAGATGGTTTGTTTTCATTTTATCATTCTTTTTGCCTGCATGTCTTAAACGGCGATTTCCGCTTTAATCGCAGGGTGAGGATCATAGTTAATAAGCTTAAAACTTTCATACTTGTAATCAAAAATGCTTTTTTCCGGTTGAATTTCCATAACAGGCAAAGACTTTGGTTTTCTCTTAAGCTGTTCCCTGGCTTGTTCAATATGGTTCAAGTAAAGATGCACATCACCAAAAGTATGCACAAATACACCCGGTGCCAACCCACAAACCTGTGCTGTCATCATAGTCAGCAGAGAGTAGCTTGCGATATTAAAGGGTACGCCCAAAAACAAATCTGCACTTCTTTGATAAAGCTGACAGGATAAACGGTTATGGGCTATATAAAACTGAAAAAAAGCATGACAAGGAGGAAGAGCCATTTGATCCAATTCTCCAGGATTAAAAGCCAAAACTATATGTCTTCGGGAGTAAGGATTTTTTTTTATGTTTTCAATGACTTGGGATATTTGATCCAAAGATTTTCCATCGGGTTTTTGCCAGTTTCTCCACTGCGCGCCGTATACACGCCCTAAGTTCCCTTTTTCATCTGCCCATTCATTCCATATACGAACATTATTATCTTTCAGATATTGAATGTTTGTGTCTCCTTTCAAAAACCACAAAAGCTCATGGATAATGGATCGTAAGTGCACTTTTTTGGTCGTGAGAAGAGGAAAGCCCTGGCTTAGATCAAAAAACATTTGATGGCCAAAAATGCTTTTGGTGCCAGTGCCTGTTCGATCCTGACGCAAAGTGCCGGTTTCCAATACTTTTTTTAATAATTGAAGATAAGGTTGCATATATGCCTTATGGTTATCTTTCTTATACTTTTTCACGGAGAACTAAATAGTGGCCCGTGAAAAAGGTGTTAATGCACTGTTATTACTTGATTTTTTTATAAAAAGTTCAAGAAAAAATTGCAAGGTTTTATAACAAAACACTTTGTTTTCCTGCAAATGTGTCAGTGAAAATAAAGTTTTCAGAAAAAAAGCCGATAAAATAGGTATGATTCTCAAACATATATTTTCCGTTATAAAAAGCAATAATAAAGGTATTTCCCTAGTGGAGCTTGTTATCTCTGCCGCTTCACTTTGTTTTTTTGCCTTGTTGGTTAACAGTATGTTGATGTTAGGTAAGTCTTTTCAGAAAAGCCAGCAGAATTTTTTTGATTCCTTTCAAATCTCCCGAATGATTAAGCAAAATATATGTATGCAAAACGCCACATTCAAAACCATTAATATAAATCAGAAAGGAAGTTACGAAAAAAGGGATAAGGTTTGTTGTGTTCCGGGTGGTGGAAACACAAAGTGTACCGGCCCATGCCCATGTAAAAAAGATAATGATGGCCAGTGCAAAAAAGATATACACAATAAAGTGGATTATCTGCGGACTTTTTCCCGCAAGTATTACAAATGGAAAAAAGGAGGCAGTAATGTGCCTTTAGTGGGGATCTCTATTAATAATATATCAGAACCGGATTTTAAAGGTGTTAAAGGTTTCCTGAGGAATCCCACAAGCCAGATAGGTGCTGAAGTGGAGAAAGACACAGGGGGAAAACCCTTATACTATAAAGTATATCAGGATAGCCATACTATGGTGAAACTGAGTATGGATATGGCTAAAGGTTTTCAATCAGGGTATATTTTTGCCACCCGATGTGTGGAGAACAGGAAAGAATCCACTGTTGAGCATCCGGCGGGAGTGTTCCACACTTTTGATCCAAGATCTCCAAAGCAATCCGCTCTGTATGTTCTGGGGCTTTTGGATCGAAGGCCATTTTATTTTTCCAATACAGGAGATGATAACGAAAAAGTAAAATGCTGTAAAAATGGTGAACATAAAAACACCTGTAGCTCTGTGACTGAGGATTGGGTGCCACGGATTTATATCATTCATCTCGAATCTTCTGGTGTTTTTCCATACACAGATAAATCAAGTGGTGCCACGAGCAAAATACTTTCCGCAAATGTGATTAATATACAAGAAATGCCTGAGTCACAGGATATGAATAATATTTGGGGGGCAGGTTTTGTGCTATCCATAAAGCCACATACTTTGATGGCCAAAACCACTTTTCATCTGGACACCATAATTTTAAAAAATCAATGTTCTTCCTCTGTGGCCAATGTTCAAAAATGTCCTTCATTATTCATTGGTCAAAAGCTCTCTCTTGCGAAATTGGTCGGACTAAGTGGATTCAATATGTCTCAATTTATAATCCCTGATATCAGTTCCTGCGGGGGTTATTCATCAGGAGTGGATACCACCTCTTTAATCAGTTTCTAAAAACAAAAAAGCCGTTCCTTTTTTGGAAACGGCTTTGTTTATTATTTATTAAATAAATTTTTATGGATTATAATGTTGCAGGTGCTACTAACGCTTTACATTCTTCAGGTGTGTCAGCGTCTTCTTCTACTTTGTCTAGTAGCTGATTAGTTGCTGGATTACCAGTAGATTTCTTCAGAACTTTAACTTTACCACTTCCAGTCGCGCAATCGTTGTCTGTAGATGTGTCGCTATTGTCACATACTGTATTACTATCGACCACAATTTTTAATTTACTCCATTGTGCTTCTGTTACAGTTACACACACTCCGGTGGTTAAGACACCGTTCTCAGTAGCTTTTTCTGATGTCACTGTTGCTGCTGATGAAGCAAGCCTGTTAGTGATGGTGTATGTTACTACTCCTACAGCGGGTGACGGTGCTGGTTTATCTTTACAAACATTACCAGTTGCATCCCATTCTTTTGTTGCTTGATTAGCTTCAGCTTCACATTCCTCTTTTGTCAGCTCTGCTGTTGGCTTTGAGTTGGGTTCTGGTACTTCTGTTTCAGGCTTACATTCACCATCTCCCGCATCATCCCATATGTGGTTAGCCTTTTTTGCACAATCTGCTGCTTTCTGGGCTTTGTCACTACTCTTACCGCAACTGATTAAAGAAAACGCTAAAAGAGTCAAACTCATAATTATAAACTGTTTCATTTTATATCCTCCTTAGATGTTGATTTGCTCATTAGTTAAGCACAATTTTTTAGAAATGCAAAGTTTTTATTTCGCACTGTGCCTTTATACCAAAGTTTTTTTACAAATCAAGAGATTTTATAAAAAAATATAATAATTTTAAGCATTTAATTTGAAAAAATCAGTTTTTATGAGGAAAATACAAGCCCTTAAAGGAGAAAAAAGCACAAATTGTGCAAAAAAGTGTGTAAAATTAACAAACTGCCGGTGATATTGAGATTGAAGGATTGAAAGGTTGTGTAATACTTCAGTCGAGGAAATATCTCAAATATGCGCACTTTTTCTTTTCCTGAACACATACAATCAAAGCGAAAGCAAGATCCAGTCAAAATAACAGCCTTTTTCACGGGGATCACTAAATAGCCCGTTTAGATGTATTAAAACTTATCTTTTTTATCCTTCAAAAGGATTTCATACAATCTGTCAAAACGATCACTCAACCGCTCAGTTTTTCATTTATTTTCTGTATTTGAGCATTTATTTTCCTCCTTTTCGCGATTGATCAATCACAGGTTTATAGTAGGATGATTATATGAAAAAGCCCTCCTGCGCCGGTTCTGCGCGGTTTTCTGTATTATTGAGTTTTTTTCTGTTGCTGGGAGGAGTGGTTTATTATGTTTATCAGTCGCACCCAGTTTTCAGTCATCCTTTGCACTGGGCTTCAGCTTATATTTCAGATCCAAAGTGGATTTCGCGTTTTTTCAAAGTTCCTGTGATTTCCAAAAAAGGAAAAGACCTAGGCACAGCCCTTCATTATGCTGTCAGATATAACCCCAACCCCAAGGTTTCACTTTTGCTGATAGAAAAAGGTGCAAATGTTAATACATTGGATCAATATGGTAAAAGCCCTCTTTATTATGCCGTGAATCCTGCTGTGAAAAACAATAAAGAAAAATCCAAAATTCTTGTGCAAAATAAAGCAGATGTGAATCTGAAACTAAAAAAAGGCAACACTCTTTTACATTATATTATGTCGGTTTCAAATGATGTGGAAATCCTGGAACAAGTGATAAAAAAAGGGGCTGACAGAAACACACGAAATGATAAAGGGGACAGTGTATTGCATACAGCTGTGGCGGAAAATCCCGACACAACACTACTAGAATGGTTTTTAAAAAGAGTCAGGACAGTGGACATAAGAAACAATAATGGGCTGACTTTGCTTCTTAAAGCCTCGGCCCAAACTCGGAATCCAAAGGTGATAAAACTTCTTTTGGAAAAAGGAGCAGATAGCTCTTTGCGGGATACAGAAGGTAGCTCAGCTCTTCACTGGGCGGCGGGCTTCAACACCCATCCCGGTATTATTACAGCCCTTATTGAGGGAGGGTCAGATGTAAACGCCGTTAACAAATATGGAGACACTCCTTTGCTTTGGGGAGCGACTCATAGCCGGAATCCCAAGATTTTAAAAGAGATTATTTTCTCTAAAAACTTTGATGCCTCTTTAAATGGGCGGAGTGCCAGCACGGCTCTTCATAAGGCAGGAGCGGGTAACACAGATCCAGCTATGGTTCGTTTCCTAGTGGAACAAGGATGGAGTGTGAACTTAACAGATGAAGATGGAGACACAGCTCTTCACTACGCGGCGGGAGAAAACACTAATGTAGGAGTATTGAGTCAGCTGGTAAAACTGGGTGCGGAGTTGGATAAGAAAGATCACTATGGGAACACAGCTTTGCATTTGTCCGCTAAACAGAATAAAAATCCCGCGGTATTGGAGAAACTGCTTTTATTGGGAGCGGATCCTAATATAGTGAATGAAGACCGGGAAAGCCCTTTGCACTATGCAGTTTCCAGTGCGGATTTAAAAAAAATAAATTTATTGATTGCCAAGGGTGCTCAAGTAAATGTGCAAAACAAATACCAAGAAAGCCCTCTTCACTGGGCGGCGGGCTTTAACAAAAACGCAAAAGTGGCCGGATTGTTGATAAAGGCAGGGGCAAATGTAAATATCAGGGATAAACAAAAAAGAACCCCCTTGCACAGAGCGGTTGAGTGGAGCTATAACTCGAATTTGGTTAATATTTTACTGGAAAACAAAGCCAATGCCTGTTTGCAAGATGATAAAGATCGAGTGCCAAGTGATTATGCGGATGAATACAAGAGAGTTTCTCTTTTCGCTTCTTATAAAAAATTAAAGTCCGCTACTGTTAAATGTGGTATTTGAAATTTCAAAATGTTTAAAACGCCTTATAAGAACAGATACACACACAGGAAATATCCCCCTGCACTTTTTTGGAGTGGCGGGTGTTGGAAGGAATCATTATTTTATCTCCTTCTCTTAAGAGAAGACGATTTCCGGCTATATCAATGAGAAGAGAACCTTTAACCAACATTCTCACTTCATCAAAAGGATGACGATGATTTTTAACCTCATCTCCCGGTTGATAAGTTTCCTCAATGGGTTTTAAGCCTTCACGCTCAAAGATCATTAAAACTTGTTCCTTTGAGGGAAGAACAGGTGCTTGCCAGCGATTTACGATCATGGCACTTTATCCTTATCCTTATTTTGCTTTTCAGGGAATAAGCCTTATAGTTTTTTCCTTATCCTTAAACCTGTATTATGTATACATAACAGGCACAAAGTCAAATAAGAATTAAATTAGCCACTCCCTACGGGACAGTGTCCATCATAACCCCGCAACGAGTTTAACCCTATTACCATTATTCCTGCTACTCCTGCTGCTCCTACTGCTACTGATGTTGCTAAGGCTCCTATTGTGGCTACTGTTGTTCCGGTTGCTACTGCTGTTGTTGTTACTGTTCCTACTACTTTTCCTGCTACTACTATTGCTAAGGCTCCTGTTAATACTGATGCTGTCGTTGCCATTACTGATCTTGCTATTTCCCGGGTTTCTGATGGTTCTATTATCATTTGCATTAATCCTGCTAATAATCCTCCTGTAGCTATTGGTAGTAATAGTAATGGTGGTCTCAGTCTTACAAATTCTCCCAATATTCCTAATGTTATGCCTAGTGCGCCTCCTACTTTCATCTGGGTTTCATAAGTACATATAAAATCTTTCAAGCCAGCCGTTTGTAAAGATCCCACTGGAATAAAAGAAGAATCAACAGGAACATACGAAGAAAGAGAACTCACTAAAACCTCTTCTGAATCCCTCACCAAAATTGCAGATTCCTCATCACAAAGAACCATCTCTTTGGTCATGCTGTCGTACATAAAACATTTCTTCGCTGTATCTAAAAAAGCCACTCGAACCGTTCCCTCACTTCCCGCTGACTCCGATGACACACTCTCTTTTTTGGGAAGAACAAACACCCCCTGAATGTCACCTGCACCTAAATGCTCAAGGCCGGATTTTATCTGAGAGGCTTTCTCTTCCACTGCCAAAATCTCCTGAGGACCAAGAGAAAAATTATTTATTTCGCGACTACTATCCACATTATCACTTGGCTTGGGATGTACATGGGCATAACCTGAAAGTGGTAACAGCGGAACATAAACCACCATCAAATAATACATTAATTTTTTCATACAATCCTCCTTATTTTTCTTGTTAAAATTCCTCGGTACTACTTAGTCCTCCGTGAAAAACCCTTAGTGTTTCAATTATCACACTCTTTTTTCATGTACTTTCCCAAGGAAACTGAAAGACAAGTTGTTGGCTTTCAGTCCCGTGAAAACGGGAATCCAGGGAAATAACATGCTTTTTCCCGGACCACTACTTACAAATAAAGGACTTTAAGTGTGTTTGCAATAATTTTTTAAAGATAGTGTAAAGTTTTCACTATCTCCTCGTATTAAAGCCATTCAATAGTACCGGGAGGTTTGGAGGTAATATCATACACTACTCTATTAACCCCCTTCACTTCATTAGTAATAGTGTCTGAAATTTTATGTAAAAAATCTGTAGAAAAAGAAAACCAATCCGCCGTCATTCCATCAGTGGAGGTAATAGCTCTTAACACAATGACATCCTCATAAGTTCGTTGATCCCCCTGAACCCCCACAGATTTTACAGGTAATAAAACTCCAAATGCCTGCCATATTTTTTCATATAAACCTTCTCGCTTAAGCGCGTTTATAAAAATGGTGTCAGCTTGACGAAGAGTACACAATCGATTTTCAGTCACTTCGCCACAAATTCTCACAGCTAATCCTGGTCCAGGAAAAGGATGCCGGTGTAAAAGCTCTTTTGGAACTTTTATGTTTATCCTTTGGGAAGTTTTTAGTTTTGAAACTTCAGACACTGAATCTCCTGCTCTCGCACTTATCCGATTTAAGGTTTCTCCAAGAATGCGTACTTCATCTTTAAATAAAAATTTTAAAGGTTCCACTAGTTTAAAAGGTATATCCTTTGGTAACCCTCCTACATTGTGGTGCGACTTAATAGTGGCACTTGGACCTTTAAAAGAAAGACTCTCGATCACATCAGGATAAAGCGTTCCTTGAGCCAAGTATTTCACTTCCGGGTTTTGATTTTTATATTCTTTGAAAATATCAATAAACAGATGACCAATGGTTTTTCTTTTCTTTTCCGGATCCGTCACACCTTTTAAAGCCATTAAAAATCTTTCCTTCGCAGAAATGCCCTTTACTTTTAACCCAGCTTTTTTATAAGCTAAAAGCACCTCTGAAAATTCATTTTCCCTTAAAAGCCCTGTATCCACAAACACACAATGGATTCTTTGGGTGTCCAAGGTTTTCGCAAGTAGGCAAGCCATAACAGTGGAATCCACACCCCCACTGAGCGCGCAAAGTAGGTGTCCAGAATCCGGGATTTGACTTTGAATTTGAGATTCTAGGAGAGAAAACATGGTATCTGCCGTCCAACCTCCTTCTTTTACGCCACAAACCACTTTGACAAAATAAGATAAAATGCTTTTTCCATTCTCTGTATGAGACACCTCTGGGTGAAACTGCAAAGCCAACACATTATCTGATTGCAATACTGCGGGTATTTTTCTTTCTGTTTCAGCCAATACGGAAAAACCTTTTGGTATTTCAGACACAAAATCACCGTGGCTCATCCACACCTTCTGAAAATCTTTATGAACAAATGTTTTTGCCAAGGGATTTTCAAGGAGTTTTTTTTTCCAATGGATCTCACTGCTTCCATAAGTTCTTTTTCCGGAAGAAATAACCCTTCCTCCCCATTGAAGGCATATCATCTGTAGGCCATAACAAACACCTAATAGAGGAGCTATATTTAAAAGTTCCTTTAAATCCCGGGAGGGAGCACCTTTTTCCAAAACAGAAGAGGGACCACCACTGAGAATAATTCCCGCTGGCTCAAGTTTTTGAATATTTTTCAAAGAAAAATCAAAACCCTCCACCTGAGAATAAAAACCCAACTCCCGAAAACAGCGGGTGATTAACCATGTGTATTGTGATCCAAAATCCAAAATAAGAAAAACCGGATGTTTTTTTTGATATTGTTGAGCTTTCAAAAATGTTTTCTCCCATTTACAGTTTCAGTTTTGACACAAGCAAGACTTTTCAGCTTCAACCCAGTTTGCCGTATCATCTTCGCCGGCAGTTTTGCTACGCACGCATCTTTCAGCCGGAAAACATAACATGATTCCCCGAAATTCAACAAAATTTTGAAAACTCTTTCTAAAAATCCTCTTAATTTTTTATTCCAGAGAATTGTTAGACTTAAGCCTTAATTGATATTTTGAAGGAGGGAGAGGATTTTATTATTACAGACAAGCTGAATCCCAAAATAAAAAATCAATCATTTTAATCACTTACATATTTTAAACCCTCTTAAATGGCGAACTTAAGACAAAAAACCTTATTTCTTAAAATCAGGACTTATTTTTATTTGTGCTCTGCTTTTTTTGAAGATACTATCAACCCATGTCTGATAAAAAAAAACATCGTGCTTTATCCAGCTGGGGTATTTTTGCCGGCCTCATAGTGGGAACCATCATTGGTTTCCTATTCCACCAATGGGGAGCAAGTCCCGTCCGGGACTGGCTTCTGGTTAATGCTGTTGCTCCTCTAGGGGATATCTTTCTCCTTTCTCTTAAAATGATCATTGTTCCTCTGGTAGCTGGTTCTCTCTTGGTGGGTGTGGTCAATTTGGGCACAGGAAAACTGCTGAAAACATTGGGCTGGAAAGTTGTTTTGTTCTACATGACTACCACTCTTTGCGCCATTTTAATTGGACAAACCATGATTAACACTTTCAAACCAGGGGTGGGGTTTTCCGAAGAAACAGCACAACAGCTGGTTGAATCCGAAAAAGACAAGGTTGAGTCCTACAAAGAAAAAAGCTCATGGGTGGGAAAATCACTTTGGCCAGGTATTGTTAGTAAAATCATCCCGCAAAATATTCTGGATGAATACGCTAAAAGCAATATGCTTGCCATTATTTTTGTATCTATTTTATTTGGAGTGGCTCTATTGGGCATGAATACAGGTCCTCCCAAAGAAGCTTTTGTGGGTTTTTTCTCCACACTTTCGGAAATTTCTGTAAAAGTTGTGGGTTGGATTATGAAAATAGCCCCTTATGCCGTAGCCGCTTTAATGATCAAAGTGGTCGCCAATTTTGGCATAGAAGTCATGTTTAAGGTGATGGAATATATTTTAATTGTCGCAGGTGCTCTTCTTATACAGTTTTTCATTGTCTATGGCTGTATTCTCAAGCTCTTTCTTAAAATTTCTCCATTTCAGTTTTACAAAAAAGCCATGCCTATTTTCCTGACGGCCTTTAGCACCAGTTCCTCCGCCGCCACCATGCCGGTAACCATACGTACTCTTGAAAAATCATTTGGAGTCCCTGACAGCATTACCACTTTTAGTGTTCCTATTGGTGTTACAATCAACATGGATGGAACAGCCATGTTTGAAGTCGTAGCCGCGCTTTTTATAGCGCAGGTATTCGGAGTGGATCTGTCCCTTGCCGAACACTTTACACTTGTATCCTTGGTATTAATCACTTCCATTGGAGTGGCTGGAGTGCCTGGAGGTTCCATTCCCATTTTAGTGGCGGCTATGGTCTCTATGGGGATACCAGCAGAAGGTATCGCTTTGATTATAGGCGTGGACCGGCTATTGGATATGTGCAGAACAGTTACCAATGTCACAGGGGATTCTGTTGCCGCTTTATTCCTCGCCCGTTCGGAAAAAGTCCAGCTTAAATTGGACTCCTCTTTTCATTCCCGCAGTTCTGTATAAAATAAAAACATGCGATATTATTTTCCGGCTGTTTTCTTATTGCTATTCTTAAGCTGTATATCTTTACGCGTATTCTCAACAAACAAGATACAATCCTCTGATAAGGATTACTACATACACAAAAACCCCTCTTTTTCCTTTATTTTCAGTGAAGACTTTCTAAAAAACAATAAAAGAGATTTTATATATATCCATCAAAAACTTTCTTATTACGATGATATTTACAAGGAAATTTTTACAAAAAATCTGAAAGAAATCCCTATTTATGTGTTTGCCTCTTCAAAGAATCAAATATCAAACGCTATTACATCCGGCATACCTTTTTTAAGAGTGTTGTTTTTTCCAACAGGAGTGGAAAAAATGACCAATCTGGCCACCACTTCATGGGAAGATACATCAATCGCACATGAAATGGCACATACTTTTCAATTAGGGCAAATGTCAGATAGCTTGAAATACATAAAACCGATCTTTAAAAACTCAGAGGTGATTTTTCTGCCCATACCCATTTTTTTAAGTGTTAACCTGGTTATGCCACTTTTTTTGCTGGAAGGCCACGCTGTTCTCAGTGAATCCCTTTTTGCCCCAGGGGGCAGACTCTATAGCGGTTTTGCCCGGGCCTTGGTGTTTACTCAAATAAAAAATGCGTTTCGCACAACGGATCAATTCATAAAAAATTATCTGATAAATGTTACAAAAGACACTTTTTCTATTCAACAATATTACAATCACGGCGGATATTTTTTTAACTCCCTATTGCAAAAATATGACATAAAAACAATAAATAATATTTTTAAAAAACATTCGGAACATTTTATTATTCCCTTTTCCTTTATTTCCATCAAATCCACCTTTGAATCTGTTTTCAAAACCAGTTTTGAAAGCCTTGTAAACCACTATATTCAAAAATATCTGCCCTTAGCAAAGCAACAAAATAGCTCCCCCGAAAAAGTTTTATTCAAAAGCCATATATGCCCTCCTTTTAACAAAGCAAAAAATGAAATTTTTTTTCTGACTTCGGATTTAAAAAGCACACCCCTTTTAAGAACTTTGAATCTTTCCACTAAAAAATGGAAAAAAAGAAAAAAAGTTTTTTCACCGGGAAAAGTGTTTAAAATCAAAAATCGCTACTATGTTTCATCCTCCAGCAAAATAAGCACCACAGAGATGGCTTACGGACTGTTTGCTGAAGGCATGTACCTTACAAAGTACAAATCACAAAGCGTGCAGGATATATATAAAGATCAGATACTTTCCATTGATACAAGCAACAACATACACGGGTTTAATCTGTTGCTAAATGGAAAATTTTACGACACAACCAACTCCCCTGCTTTATTTGGTCCGAAAGGGTCCGTGTACTATTTTAAACAAAAAGGGGATCAAAGAGTCATGTATAAAAATAAATTCCCGGTTTTTCAGTTCAGGGGCTTTTACGGCAAACCTGTTGAAGTGGATTCAGAGGGAACTGTTTATTTTATATCAGCTTCACCTTTTGGCTCTTCCCTGTTCGCATGGACTGCTTATGATGGTGTACACAGGCTATCCCCTTCTGATGTTATTATTGACGCTATTAAAGGACCAAACAATCAATTTCTTGTCTGCGAAATAGAACCTGAGTTTTACACCTATAAGCTGATATCCATAAGAAGAACATTCACTGAAAAACCAGTTTTTTACGAGTACCCTTTTGAAACAATTTCAAACTCCTTATCCACTTTGTCTTCTTTGTCCAATATTAAAACAGAACAATCCCATAAAGTATTAATGGAAGCTGATGAACTTTCTGCTGACACGGCTTACCTTGAAGAGCTGGAAAAAATAGACACAATAAAAGGACCAAACAACACAAGCAATACAACACACGATACAGGTTATGATGCAAGCAACACCACTGATACAGGAAAGAAATGGGGTAAGAGGTATTTCAAGAAACTGAATAATCATCCACAATCTTACTCCTCTCAGTCTTATTCTCTGTTCTCAGACACAAAAGCTCATTCACACCATATTCCTTATTCCAGCTACAACTCTTTAATGAATATCAGCTTTAGTGGAGTGGAGCTTGGAGCGTTTCGTGATCCTATTACAGAATATAATGGCATAGCACAAGTGAATTTCCAAGATCCTATGGAGTATAACTCTTTTCATTTGGCCTACCAACAGTCATTTGAAAGCTGGATGATGGGAAACTGGACACCACAAAATTGGATGTTCCAAACCAAATATATGAACAAAGTGTATCGCCTGGCGTGGGATATACAATACACCTATAAACAAGGACCTGAGAATTTTGCCGGTTCCAGAACATACTCCTATATTCATGAGTTTAGTCAGGGAATATTATTTCCCATATTTAAGTCCGGTTACTGGAGCTCATCTTTTCGTATAAATAATTCCCTAGCAAGCTTGAAATTAAAAAAGAAAACAGACAGAGCCTATTATTTCAGCACAGAACCTTCTTTACAACTTCAATATAGAAGAGCTTATAAAAAAAACTTTCATTTTCACCGGCAATTTCTTCTGAAAGCAGGTTTGCAATATCGCGTTAAAATCTCTCCGAATAACGATTCAAACTATAAAATAAAAGCACGGTCTCACTATACATGGAATTGGGGAAGCGAATTTTACACCACACCTTTTATTAATTATCAAACAGCCTTAAAACTAAAATCAATTCCTTTTCGTTATTTTAAACCCTTAAATCTGTTAAACACTTCTGTCGTAAACCTTTTTTTGGAAGACAGACTGCTGGAACAAACAAATAAATATCTTTCCACAGGAATGGATTTTCAAAAATTTATTGATACTCCAGTTTATTTTTCACGATATCCAATTTCCTTAAGAGGAATAGCTCCTTCATTTAAAGGAAAATATTTTAATTTTTTGGACAACAATAACAGTCAATATCTCCATTTTGCGGAGTGGACTTTTGGCGTAAAAGTGGAATTGCTTTTTCATCATAAAGTAAAATTTATGCTAAATCTCTATTCAGGATATACTCACGCGCTGGATTTTAATTTTTCAGGAGGCCGGAGAAACCTGACAAACAAACAGACAAACAGTAGATCAAAAAAAACAAACTCAAAAGACTTAAAAGCAAAGTTAAATAATAATTTTCAATATGGCATTCAGCTGAAATCTCATTTTTAATTCCTGAAGACCCAGAAACTCCATTAGAAAAGTTTAAACCTATCCTGAAAAGATCTGGTTCTTTGGTTCAGCAAGAGTACGAACGGTGGCAAAAACAAACCATTTAAAACCTACCACTCAACAACACCATTAAAGCCTCTTCCCAAAAAGAAGAGGTTTTTTTTATTTGATTCCCTCTGATAGATTTTCATTCTCAGTCCCGATTCCGAAAAATAGTGCGTGTTCTTTACAGTCTTATAAATAGGTGATATAAGGAATTAAAAAAAAAGGACAGCAGGATTCAGGACGAACAAAGAAGCATCGCTGAACTTTGGTGATATGCAGAAGCAGGATTCAGAAGGAATTAAAAACAATGATAAATAAAAAAGTAACATTTAAAGACTTTGACAAATTAAGCCTTAAACCTTTTGCGGAAAATTTATTGCAGATTATGGAAAAAGGCATTGATTCTTCTATAGGAGATGTGGGAGAAAAAGGCAGTTACACCATCAGTTTAAACGCAGAGTTTGGAAATGGTAAAACAACATTTTTAAAAATGTTTGAACATTTTATCAACGAAGAAAAATCAAATTATGTTGTGGTGTTCACTAACGCATGGGAATCAGACTTTTATGGTGAACCTGTTATTGCCATACTTTCCGAATTTGTTAACTGGCTGGAGCAACAAGCACAAGCTCAAGAGCTAGAAAAAGAACCAGAACAACAAGGACAAACACAACAACAAGGATCAGAGGTAACACTGAAAAGTAAAGAGATAAATCAATCAGAAACAAAATATGTAAATCATAGAGAGCAGAAGCAACCCATAAAAACACAAAAAACAAATCAGAAACAAGAGAACAGTATAGAAAAAGAAAATACAAATCCAACCTCCAATGATTATCATTCCCGTAATGATTGTCATTCCCGCGAAAGCGGGAATCCAGAAAAGCAACATATTGTTTCAACTAAAATAAAAGAAGTGATTGGCACTCTGGCACGCTATAAAATAGTAAAAGCTGGTGGAATACTTGCAAATCAAATCATCCAAAGCAAATTTGGTATCGATATGGAAAAATTAAAAGATCACTTAACCTGTAAAAACAAAAAAGATACTCAGAAAACAGATCAAAATAAATCTTTAGGGAAAAATGTACTTGAAGAATTTAACCAAAGAAAAGAAGCCATTAAGCAAATTAAACATATTATTTCAGAATATTTTAATAAAGACAAAAAACTCCTTATTATTGTGGATGAGCTGGATCGAACAAGACCGGATTACGCTGTCCATTTTTTGGAAGACATGAAGCACTTTTTTGATATCAAAAATGTAGTGTTTCTTATGGCTGTTAACAGACAACAAATGGAAGCCACGGTTAAATGCCTTTATGGGCAGGGCTTGAATTTTGAAGGTTATTACAGAAAATTTTTTAAACAGGAGATGAATCTTCCAGACCCTTATAAAGAAGCTCAGCGACTGGTTGATAGCTTGATACAAAAAACTAGTGTGAAATATAACCCACAAACAAATGATAGAAGTTACAGAGTGAGTAATTCTTATTTATCCTGTAGAATGTTTGGATTAACTTTAAGGGAAGTAGAGCAATTTGTCAGAATATTTGAAATGATTTTAGGCGATGAGAAACACAGTGAAAGATGGGTTTATCAGGATGCTTATTCTTTTTTTATTTGTCTTTACATGAAAGAAAAAAAGATTTTTCGAAAAATTTTAAATGGACAATTTACTGTTGATAATTTTATCCAGTTTATAGATAATAAAAATTTTGATTATAAATTGAATCAAGCAAAAGAGGATCGCCCTAGTATTTCTGATAACAGTATTATATATAATAATAATATTTTAATAGGGCATATAGCGTGTTCTTTTGTGACTCACCAATCACGTGAAAAGAATGTTCAAAAAATACAAAATGCGGGCTTCCGTATAGGCTTAAATGGGAACAATCCATTTGTAACACATGTAATGACTTTAACAGAATTTGACCAACCAGCAGTAAAAATTTGTGAAAAAATAAACCAATGCAAATCAGCTTTTAAAAATTAGGCGGTTTTGAATAATCAGTCCTTCGTGAAAAAGTATATTTACTTAAGGAAAAAACAAGATGTATCAAATGTTTTTTGTAATCAAACAAAGTAGTGTAATATGAATTATGTAACCATAAAACCAGATATGTTTCGTTGGGCCAGAGAGCGAGCAGAACAATCTCTTAAAAACCTTCAAAAAAAAATTCCTAACTTGGAAGCTTGGGAAAAAGGCGAAAAAAAACCAACATTAAAACAACTTGAAAGATTTGCTAAAGTTACTCATACCCCTTTAGGCTGGTTCTTTTTGGAAAAACCTCCAGAAGACAAATCACCTATACCGGATTTCCGAGTAATGGATCAAATGAAAGTGAAACAGCTAAGCTTAAACCTTCAGGAGACCATTTATATTTGTCAAAGACGGCAAGATTGGTATAGAGATTATAAACTTTCAGAGAGGGAAAAACCTCTTAAGTTTATTGGTTCTACTAAGCCTTTGGCTGATAATGTGATCGAAACCGCTGAAAACATCCGAAAAACTTTAAACTTTGATATTGACACAAGACAGAAGCTATCCACTTGGAAAAAAGCTTTGCGACTACTGATTGAAAAAGCACAGTTAGCAGGGATCTTGGTTATGGTTAGCGGAATTGTGGGAAACAGTACTCGCAGGAAACTTAATCCTAAAGAATTTCGTGGATTTGCTCTCTCCGATCCTCTAGTTCCTTTGATTTTTGTAAATGGTGTAGACACCAAAGCCGCACAGATATTTACCATAGGGCATGAGTTAGCACACTTATGGATTGCTCAAACAGGGCTTTCCAATTCTCAGGCTCTTTCTGTTTCTGCACAAGGTATTGAAAGTTGGTGCAACAAAGTGGCCGCGGAATTGCTTGTACCACTTAAACTTATTCGCCAAGAAATAAAAAGAGAAGGAAATAAAATAAATTTTTCTACTGAAATCTCACGGCTTTCTCGTCTTTTTAAAGTCAGCTCTTTAGTGATTTTACGCCGTATTTATGACTTGAACATATTGTCAAAAACAGAGTTTAGCAAAAAGTATATGGAAGAAGTAAAAAAATTAAGCAAAATGCAAAACACACAAACAGTTAGTGGTGGGGATTTTTTTCATAGTATAAATATGCGGGTTAACTCTCGTTTTGCCAAAGCTTTAATAGTCAGCACTTTTGAAGGCCACACTACTTTTAAGGAATCTTTACAGCTACTTGGGATAAAAAAAATATCCACATTAAAAAAAACAGCAAAAAACCTCGGAGTTAATTTTTAAGCAGATTACTATCTTATAGCACATGCGAAAGCCGGGAGATATATTATCCTTGATACCCATTTTGTCTTTAGTGTCTGAACTTTACACAGCTCTTTGTTTCACTTTGAAACACTTTTCATCACCAATCTCTAAACACTTATCAATCAAATATAAAAATATACAACTATTTCAATCACTTGTAAAAATAGCTCCCCTTTTCTTGCACTTTATTTATACATAAACCAAAAAACAAAGGAGAAAAAAATGAACTTCATAAATTGCCCAAACTGTGGAAACAAAATCAAAAAAACCGGAAACACTTTGCACTGTCAGTGTGGATGGCATAAATCTCTCAACCAAACAAAAGAAAGACAAATCCAAAATAAAATCGCAAAAAACATCTTTATCGCTGGACTCACTTTGATGGGTTTTGTGGTTTATGTTGGAAACTGGGGATCCGCTTCCCTGACCATTATGCCTCTTAAAGCCAGACAATGGACAGGAACACTCAATGAAAAGTCTTTTAAAAAACTGACTTCTCTTTGTCTTCAGCTTAAAAAATACAACTGCACGGAAAACGCGCACAGGTCTTTTTTTCGCTCTTCAAACGATATGAAAATACTTGCAAAACTCGGAGAATTTCAATACCGCAGAAACAGACTGGAATCAGCCAGCAAAACTTACAAAGAGTATTTTACTAAAAAAGGTTCCAGTGTAAAGGCCGCTTACAATTACGCCCGTATTCTGGAAAAACAAGGACAAGTAGAATTTGCTCTTTCTTACTACCAATATGCTTTAAACGCACGCCCAAACACTGTGCAGATTACTGTTATGCGTGCTTACATTAATCTATTGGTGAAATCCGGCCAAGTGAATAAAGCCAGAAAGGAATTAGTAAAATTTAAACCTATCCTGAAAAGATCTGGTTCTTTGGTTCAACAAGAGTACGAGCGTTGGCAAAAACAAACCATTTAAAACCTACCACTCAACAACATCATTAAAGCCTCTTCCCAAAAAGAAGAGGTTTTTTTTATTTGATTCCCTCTGATTCAGGATTTTTCCCTCCAATTCTATAAAGATATTGACTTTTTGCACTTTTTTAATCACCATTACAAGCAGTTATGGAAAATAATTTAACAAATCAACATCTCAATCACCTGACAGAAAGTGGCTTTACAGTCGAACAGGCAGAGGCTATTGTTCGAGCCATAGAACAAAGATCTGTCAATAAAAAAGATCTGGAGCTTTTGAAAAAAGATTTAAAACTTTGGACTTTAGGGGTTGTCATAACCGGATTCGTTTTATTTGCAGGCTTTATAAGTTATCTGGATAGTAAAACCAGCGCACGACTGGACAACATGGAAGCAGATATAAAAAACATAGAAGCAGATATAAAAACTTTATTACTGCTTAACTCTCCCAATTCGCATAAGCGAAACATAAAAGATAAAAACAAATCGGCAGATATTAAAAAATAACCTCATACAATATTGTTCTAATGTGCTAATAAATATTTTAAAGTATATCTAATAAATATCGCAAAGTATATCTTTCGAGGTGTACCCTTAGCTCTTGTGCTCCTATATCCTGTTCCCATTTCTGGAGTTTAGGCACACTTATTACGAAGAAAATATCCAACTCCGAACGGATTTTTTCTATCACCTTTTTTTTTCCTATGTACTCTTCCAAATATTCTATTACTTCTTTCAAGTGATCTTTATTGGCAATGGAAACATGTTTATAACGTTGTCTTTGTATCATTTTCTGAACAGCAGACTTGGATGATTCTCCTGTATATTCTTCCACATACTCTACAACTTCTTGCAACTTACTTTTACCGGCAATGGTAAAAGCCTCAAGATTCTTTTTCATCATTTGCCGAACAACTGGCCTAGATGATGCTCCCATATACCCTTCCACATACTCTAAAACTTCCTTCAACTTATTTTTATGAGCCTTGGAAAAAGCCTCAAGATTCTTTTGCATCATTTGCTGAACAATGGGCTTAGATGATGCTCCCATATACCCTTCCACATACTCTATAACTTCTTTCAACTTACTTTTACCGGCAATGGTAAAAGCCCAAAGATTCTTTTGCATCATTTGCTGAACAACTGGCTTAGACGATTCTCCCATATATTCTTCCACATACTCTATAACTTCCTGCAACTTACTTTTATTGGCCCTAGAAAAAGCCTCAAGATTCTTTTGCATCATTTGCTGAACAACTGGTTTGGATGAGCCTCCTAAATACCCTTCCACATACTCTACAACTTCTTTCAATTTATTTTTATTGGCATTGGAAAAAGCCAAAAGATTATTTTTCATCATTTGCTGAACAACTGGCTTAGACGATTCTCCCATATATTCTTCCACATACTCTATAACTTCCTGCAACTTACTTTTATTGACCTTGGAAAAAGCCCGGAAATTATTTTTCATCATTTGCTGAACAACTGGCCTAGGTGATTCTCCTATATATTCTTCCACATACTCTATCACCTCTTTCAACTGATTTTTATTAGCATTGGAAAAAGCATGGAGATTCTTTTGCATCATTTGCTGAACAACTGGTTTGGACGATTCTCCCATATATTCTTCCATATACTCTAAAACTTCTTTCAACTTACTTTTATTGGACTTAGAAAAAGCCTCAAGATTATTTTGCATCATTTGCTGAACAACGGGCTTGGACGATTCTCCCATATATTCTTCCACATACTCTAAAACTTCTTTCAACTTATTTTTATGGGCATCGGAAAAAGCCCGGAAATTATTTTGTATCATTTGCTGAACAACGGGCTTGGACGATTCTCCCATATATTCTTCCACATACTCTACAACTTCTTTCAACCTACTTTTATTGGCATTGGAAAAACCACGGAGATTCTTTTTCATTATTTGCTGGATAGCAAGTTTACCTTCTTCTTTTCCACCAAAGTAAATCTGCAAATATGTAATCACTGCCCTTACAGCTTCCACATTACCCTTATCAAAACCACCCAAACTCCTATTTAAACGCTGAGTGACTCCCTCAACCCCTATATATTCTTCATACAGACTCACTATATCTTTAAAATTTACATAACTCATTCTAAAATAAGAAGGAGCTTGGATTCTCTTTAGAGTTTGTTCCACTCCAATGCGCGCCTCCATTTTTTCCAAAAAACTCTTTGCATTTTCAGTGGTCCAATTTACTTGGTTCAAATATGTGCTAATCCTTCGCTCCCAAACAGTGCCAAAACCCACTTCACTTTGTAGATTCTTCTTGGCAAAATTGATAAATACTTCTCCCGGAGAGGAGAAAGCCAATACACAAGAAAAAGCAAAAGGAGCATAGCTAATGAAATAAACAAACATGCTCAATAAGAAAAACCTGTGAAAAATAAAAAACATGATATGAATCCTTAAATCTCAGCTTATTGTTATTGTGACAGTAAAGCATCCTATGAAAAATACCAAAAAAAAACTACTTCTAAAAATAAATGGTGTAATCTTTACACGATTTAGTGATCCATGAAAACATGGTTAATAACTGTTATTACTTGATTTTTTTATAATTTTCACTGGTTTTGAGTAAAAAGGCTTTGCTAGAAAAGGCTTTATCATCGACATCAAGCCCTATACAGAGAGTGTGAGGTTTATATTTAAATCATAAATCGATTATTTAGCTGAGGCAGATTGATTTGATAAAATTTGATCCAGTTTGGACTCAATGCGATCCATACGACTTTCCAGATTATCCATACGACTTTCCAGATTATCCATACGACTTTCCAGATTATCCATACGACTTTCCAGCGGATTAATTTTTGCATTCAACATGGCATTCACTCCCCTCAAGAGGAAAGCTTGAAAAGCCAATAAGAAAATACCGCCAGTAAATAATAGAGCTGTCAAACTGGCCAATAAATTTATATCCATATCAGTGTTTCCTTTGATTATCTTTAGTGTATATCATATCATACTGGAAAAAGTCAAGTTTTTGCATAAAAACCTCCAAACCAGTAAATGCCAAACTGTATTTCTTTCCGGCTTTTATGCTTTTGCTCCCTCTAGGCTTTTGCTTCCACTGGAACAACAGGTGTACAATGAAGAGAATAGTTTTTAAAAGCACCATATTCATGCAAACGATTGTAAAGTGTTTTCACTGTGATACCCAAAGCCTGGGCAGCTTCTCTTTTAGAGGAAAAATGCTCCATAGCGTTCAGTATGTAGAGTTTATTTAATTCTGCTAAAGTCATCCCTGGGTCATAAGGAATGGCGGATTGCTTCTGCCTGATTAAAAATTCCTCCGGCAAATGCTCTTCTTTGATGATATTTCCTGCTTGCAAAACCTTCAGCCTCTCGCAGAGGTTCTCCAATTCCCTGATATTACCTGGCCAAGAGTAACTTAAAAGGATATCCAAAACTGCTTTTTCAATCTGCGTGTTTTTTCCTAAAAAGTGTTTTAATAATACAGGAATATCCTCCGACCTTTCAGAAAGAGAGGGCACAGTAATGGCAATGGTGTTTATCCTGTAATAGAGATCCTCTCTGAACCGCCCTTTTATAACTTCTGACGCCAGATTTTTATTCGTGCAACATATAATCCGTATATTAAGCTTTATGGGAACATTGCCCCCCACTCTGTATATTTCATTTTCCTGTAAAAGCCTTAAAAGTTTTGCTTGGGTTTTGAGGTTTAAATCTCCAATTTCATCCAACAACAAAGTACCGTTGTTGGCTTTTTCCAATAAACCTTTTTTTTGCCGGTCAGCACCTGTAAAAGCTCCTTTTTCATGTCCAAAAAGTTCACTTTCGATAGTATTTTCGTTCAAGCAACTACAGTTAATCACAGTGAAAGACTTGCTTTTTCTGTAGCTTTTATTATGTATTTCTTTGGCAATCATTTCTTTGCCAGTTCCGCTCTTACCGGAAATCAGCACAGATGCTTCTGTAAAAGCAACTTTATCGACTATTTTAACCAGTTTTTTTATTTCCTCAGAACAATAAATCATCTTTTTATTCCCTGAGTCTTTTTCTTTTATCTCACTCATTAAAGTGTTACCCTGGCCTTTGGTTAAATATGGGATCATTTGTTTTTACTCCTTCCGTGGTTAAACTATATGTGTCTCATTATGAGACAGTGCATTATTTCTGTATCAAAGTCTTGAAAATTTTTCAATGAAAATATGTAATTTTTTTACAAAAAATATAAAAAAATCTGATTATAAAATATTTATATGTTGTCTAAAAGTAAGACAGTTTTCCTATAAATACTTGAAATATTTGGAATTTAATAAAGTCGCCTCTCCACTTACCATAAAATCGTACTGTATAGATTTAAGACAGTTTTTACTTTCTTACACACCTGACTGTATGTCTTTTCTTTTGACGGAAAAGAAAAAACAGTTTTTTAATTTATCCTGTAATCCACCAGATTTTTCAGAAATCAATGACTTAAATTCAGTCAATCCAAAACTTTTGCACCGATTGTTGGAAACTTTCATCCAAAAAAGCTTTAAACAGTGGTCCAGGCTTTCCCCCGCCACCCAAAATCGCAAATATGCCTGTATTAAATCTTTCCTGAAATGGTTATTCATCAAAAACTTGATAACCAAAAATCTCCAGGATCAGGTTCGGCTGAATCCTTTACCCCTGCGCCTGCCTCATTATTTATCCGTGGATGAAGCCTTATATTTAGTACAAACTTTGCGCAAGGAGGTTTTTACCCATCGCAAAGAAAGTGACAAAAGAGACCTTATTTTGATTTTGCTCCTCTATGGAGGAGGTTTGAGAGTCAGTGAAGCTTGTGGATTAAAGTGGAAACAAGTGGATTTTTCAAAGGGTATTTTAAGAATTAAAGGCAAAGGTGGGAAATGGAGATTATCTGTTGTGCCTGAGCTGGTTTTAACTTATCTAAGATCAGAGAGAAAACTCTCAGGGTTGATATTTAACCCTCCTCTTTCTACCAGAAAAGCCTATGACCGAGTAAAATACTGGGGGGAGAGAGCAGGTCTTAAAAAACCTTTAAACCCCCATATACTGAGACATAGTTTTGCCACACATCTTTTAAACAGTGGTTCAGACCTGCGCACACTTCAGGAATTGTTGGGGCATGAGTCTTTGGCCTCCACTCAGAAATACACACACCTTCATATATCTCATCTGAGTCGACTGTTGGAAACTCACCACCCTCTTCTTAAGCCCAATCATTCAAAGCAGAACCAGAAAAAAAAGAAGGAAAACCAGAAGCAGGACCAGACACCATCTACTTTGAAAAAACCTTTGAAGAAAAAAAAGAAACATAAAAAAACCGGCAAAAAGAGGAATCAGTTTACAAAGATGGATAACGAGAGCAGTTTTCAGAAATAATAGCCAATTCCCGAATACGGGTTTCATTCATGTTTTTTACTCCTGGCAGAGTTTTAAATGTTTTTCGTTCTATACCCAATAGTCCACTTTCTCCATAGTAAGAGAGAATTTCCTCCTTTAATAAGCAAAAAAAAGACATATCCACTTCGGAAAACCAATTTAATTTATCCTGGTATTCTATAGGAGGAGCATCCCCCCAAGCTATCCGAATCATCAAGCTATATACCGTAAATAAAGTATTACGTACCTTGGGAAGAGCAGAAAAAAGCGCGTGGCAGTCTCTCGAAACCACTCTAAAATTATTTATGAATACTTTTGTTTTTGAAAATAACCCATAACAACTTCCTGGAGAATTGTGTTTTTTGCAGTTTTCAGTTAACACTTCCAATAAGGGTTTTTGTCTTGTTTTAATGTTAGGATCTTTATAAATAATTCCTTTTTGTTGAGCTTTAAAGTTTTCTATTTGTGTTCGGCAAATAGTGTGAGGAGGATCTTTCACCACTATAAATAAAATAGCCACTCCTAACACCAAAAGAACAAATATATTTTTAGGAAGAGATAACAACCATTGAACCACTTTTATACTCCTCTTTTTTAGGAGCTGAATTCACGAGAAAACAGGTATGGTTTATTTGCCAACTGGTGCTCCACATGATTGATATTCCAAATGCAAAGGCTTTCCAGCTTTTGTGTGCTGGCCTTGCATCCACACACTGCGGTCTTTTGGACAGAAAAAAACAACATATTTTTTTAACCCATATACATGAGCCATATAGGTTAAGGATCGATTAATAGAATTGATGCTTTCAGCAGTATTTCCATAAGAGTTTTTCAGGGTTTCCAGTTTAGGTTTTAACTCCCGCAACAGTTTAGATATGTAAGTTCTTTGATGATAAGGTAGCGGTTGAGGAGATTGCTCTAAAATTTTAATGGTGTTTATCATTTTCAATAAGGTTAAGCGCATTTGATCTTCTTTCTTGGAATAGAAAGCCTGATGTAAATCCACAGCCTTATCTAATAAGGATGTTAGTGTCCCTTTTAACTCCTTATTTATAGGGAAGTTTGGTCTTTTCATGGAAAAGCCAACTTCAGAAAAAAAAAGCATTAAAATAATAATAAAAGAAAGGCGAAACATAATTATTGCCTGATAAAGTAAAAAAGGGCCGTTTTTTTGACCGGCCCTTTGATTTTAACACAAGTCAAAAATAATTAGAAATCAAATGTGGTATTTAACTGCACTTGCCAATAAGGTCGCCCAGCCGTCAAGTCAAAGAGACCACCTTTTAGTTTTATAGCAAACCCACCTGCATAGCTTTTCTTTATGTACAGGTCAGCTTCAACCACTTCTTCTTTGTTTAAATCTTTAGAGTCATCCTGAGGGCTTTTCCCGTTATTGGCCCATTTGCCAAAAACACCAATTTTGTGGAAATATAACCCAACAATACCAACCTCAAAATCCTCACTGGGCATATAAGCGATACCACCTTTTCCATAGACAGTTCCTTTACCCCACTGAGCTACATCCAAAAGACCGGAGCGACCATGACGGCTGTAATAAAATGAGTCGTATGATTCTGACTCATAGTGACCACCAACATAGATACGCGCGTCGAAGTCGAGAGTGTAACCCACTTGCGCATCAACACCGTATTGTTTAAGATCTTCAAGATTAGCACCATGAAGTACACCAGTCAGTTTGTAATCAAGACCTGATATATCTCCACCAATGCCGATCCCTAAACGAATTTGAGCCGTTTCATTATTGTTGTCTATAACATACAACCCAAATAAATTAGCCATTTTAAACTCTTCAGGAAGTGCACGCACATCCAAAGAAAGCCCAACAACTGCTTTGTATAAAGCCTCCTCACCCATGCCTGTCCATACTTTAGGAAGATAAGCACCCCATACATCTACGGCAAGACTTTCCGTATTGTAACTTAAAAAAGCACCATCCAAAACATAAGGGTATTCGTCATAATCATTCATACCAACAGATGAACCATCTGCAATTTGATAAGGCGATCTGCCTAATCTAATCATAAGCTCATCAGATACTTTCCAGTCACCATATCCGTAAATACGAATATCGTTGTCACTATATTCAGTGTCACCCCATTGGTAATTGGTCATCAGCCAAAAATGGCTTTCAAACATTTCATTTGGACGAAAAGCACCGGAGAATTTAAACCGCTGAATGAAAATATCTTCCACCTCTTGCTGGTAATAAACCCCTCTAGCACGATGCTGACCGCCAAATTCCACATCCATTGCAAAAGCAAACGGAGTTGTGAAAAACAAGGCGAGTAAACAAATAAATTTTTTCATAAATTAACTCCTTGGTTTACGTTTATTCAACAATATATTATTCTCTTCCTTATACTCATTCTTTTAAAAAAGAGTCAATATAAAGTATTTTTCAAAAACTGGCCTTTTTTCATATTTTTTGTATAAAACCCGTGCTCAAAACCAAACTCATCTAAATAGGGGATAAAAAAGGGATAGAAGGGCTTTTTTTTAGTACAACACTATGAGTTAAAAAAATATTTTAGGACTTTTTAAGTCCTGTTGAGTGGTTTTTATTTTGTTTTAAAGCTAAAAATAAGGAATTGACGAAGAAAAAACATTTATCATAGACGGGGAGTAGCGCAGTCCGGTAGCGCATCTGCTTTGGGAGCAGAGGGTCGCAGGTTCAAATCCTGTCTCCCCGACCATTAAAAACTACACAATTTTTTCCTGATTTCAGTACTTTTGTAATATGGCGATAAGTCTTAACAACACTTGTCAATATAGAAAATATGGCGCGTTTTTCTTTAAGGGGGTTTTTCATTGATCAGCAAAAAAAACAAAAAGCAGGACAAAAAAGGGCATGGTGACTGATTTTTAGTCAATCATGGAAAAATTACACGCTCAAAACCACACAAAAACACATTATTTTAAAAACAAGAGCTGTCCTAATTATTGCATAAATATTTTATAGAAATACGAAGGAGGCTTACCATGTTAATTTTAAACTCTCTGCCAGCCAGATTACTTTTAAATTTTTATTCCATTGTTTTTTTGATATTGCTTTATCATATCAAAAAACAAGTACATTTGTTGTTGGAGTACAACTCAACAAACTGGTACATTGACTTTTACCTCAGACCTGTATCTTAAGTGACAGAATCCAACAGGCATCTTTTTCAGAAACAATAATTATCGCTTAGTGAATTGAGTGCTTTTTCTGGCTTTGTGAAGCCCCGCTTTTTTCCGCTCCACCATTCTGGAATCTCTGGTGAGCAAGCCTTCTTTTTTCAGGACAGTACGATGACTATATGAGTATTCAGTTAATGCACGAGCTATGCCATGACGAATAGCCTCAGATTGACCGGTAATTCCCCCACCTTTAACAGTAATGTAAAGATCTACAGATGTGCTTTCTTTTGTGAGATGCAGAGGTTTGAGAACTTCCGCTCTTTTTGACATATAAGGAAAAAATACTTTTGGTTCTTTCCCATTAATGGTGATTTTACCTGTTCCTGGTCTTAAAAATACTCTTGCTGAAGAGGTTTTTCTTCTGCCTGTGCTATAATATACCTTCATTTTTAACTTCCTTTCAATTTTCTTTTCCTCTCCTGCCCGATACAAAAATAAGCAGAAGGCTTTTGGGATTGGTGAGGATGCTCCGCTGTTTCATACACTTTTAATTTTTTCATTAGTTTTTTTCTCATCTTGTTCTTGGGAAGCATACCAGACACAGCCTTGTTAATAAGCAAAGCACCGGAAAGCTCTTTGGCTTTTTTCTCTTTTAAAGAACCAAAAAAACCCGAGTGGGAAAAATACTTTTTATCTGTCCATTTTCGCCCTGTCAAATGAATCTGTTTGGCGTTGATAACAACCACAAAATCCCCTGTATCCACATAAGGAGTAAACTCAGGCTTTTTTTTTCCTCTAAGCAATACTGCCACTTCACTGGCCAAACGCCCCAAAGAACAGTTAGTGGCATCCACTAACCACCAGTTTCTTTGTACTTCATCAGGTTTCGCATTCCATGTTTTCATAAGATATTTACTTTCCCCAAATTTCTCTGGATTATTAAAAGTTCTATTGTTAAATTCTTTGGCATTATATGTCAAGCTCCAAAGGGATAAGAAACCTTTAAAGACATTTTAAACACAGGCTCTATCAGAGGATGTCCCAATATTCAGGAGAGTTTTTCAAAAGCTACTAAAATAATCATCATTTTCAGGACCTAATGATTCATCATCATCATCATCAAATAAGCTGAAGGAGGGATCATCAAAAGCCTGATCTTCATCATCATCCATTTCACTAAAAGGATCTTCTTCAAAAACTTCAGTTTCTGGATCATCAAAATCAGATTCATCGTCGTCATGCTCCGGTTCATCCAAAAAATCGGATCGATCTTCTTCTTCTTCCTCGAAAGAGGAAAATGTTTCTTCCGGGTCTGAAAAATCCACAGAGGAGCTGGGATGGGAAATTTTTTTAGCACTGTCACTGGGTTCAAAAATGTTTTGAGGTTCTTCGGAGAATAGTAAAGTGGATTCAACTCTTTCCTCGGATTTTTTTGGGGAGCTGATTTTTTCGGCGACTTCTTTGGCCGGCGACTTCTTTTTGGAAGAGCTTGGCTTGCTCGTGGCTTTTTTAGCCGGCGACTTCTTTTTGGAAGAGCTTGGCTTGCTCGTGGCTTTTTTAGCCGGCGACTTCTTCTTGGAAGAGCTTGGCTTGCTCGTGGCTTTTTTGGCCTGCGACTTCTTTTTGGAAGAGCTTGACTTGCTCGTGGCTTTTTTGGCCTGCGACTTCTTCTTGGAAGAGCTTGGCTTGCTCGTGGCTTTTTTGGCCTGCGACTTCTTCTTGGAAGAGCTTGGCTTGCTCGTGGCTTTTTTGGCCTGCGACTTCTTCTTGGAAGAGCTTGGCTTGCTCGTGGCTTTTTTGGCCTGCGACTTCTTCTTGGAAGAGCTTGGCTTGCTCGTGGCTTTTTTGGCCTGCGACTTCTTCTTGGTTTTTTTTACAGCCATAGTTATACTCCTGAAAATGTTTTTTTTTAAATTTGTTAGGTTATCCTGTTAATTGTAACTTTCTGATCTTTTTTATTTTTGTGGAATCTTTGGATTGCTGTCAATGGAGAAATGGATTTTTTTACAAAGTGCCACAAAGATCTTTACCAGTAACGGATTCCAGTATTTTGTCAATGGAGAAATGGATTTTTTTACAAAGTGCCACATCTCCTGAAAAAAAGCTTAATTCCACCAAGTTGATTGACAAAATGTATTTTAACCCCATTTTTAAATTGTGTCATTCGTGTAAAAAATTTTGATTTTTGTTGTATTTTTGAGGATTTACCAAGCGGAAACATAAAAAGAGGCAGTTATAAAATATGGAAAAAAACAGTAAAAAAGAAGGATTTTTATTTCAATTTGGCCGAGATCTGACGGCTTTGGCTGAAGATGGCCAGCTGGACCCTGTCATAGGAAGAGACACAGAAATTCGTCGCGTGGTTGAAGTTCTGGCTAGAAGAACAAAGAACAACCCTGTTCTTATTGGAGAACCAGGAGTGGGAAAAACCGCTATTGTTGAAGGTTTGGCTCTTAGGATTATTAAACGGGATGTGCCACAGGTGCTTTGGAACAAAAAACTGGTGACCCTGGATCTGGCCAGTATGGTGGCGGGAAGTCATTTTCGAGGAGCTTTTGAAGCCCGCTTAAAAGCTATTATTAAGGAAGTCTCGCAAAGTTCTGGGCAAATTATCCTGTTTATTGATGAGCTTCATAATCTGGTGGGAGCTGGTAAAACAGAGGGGGCAATGGACGCAGGGCAAATCCTAAAGCCTGCTTTGGCTAGGGGGGAGCTTAGAGCCATTGGTGCCACCACTTTAGAGGAGTACAGAAATTTTATCGAAAAAGATAAAGCCCTTGAAAGACGCTTTCAGGTGGTTTTGGTGAAGGAACCGGATATAGCATCTGCCATTACCATTTTAAGGGGCCTGAAGGAAAAATATGAAGTTTACCACGGGGTGCGGATCAAGGATTCAGCTCTGGTATCTGCCGTAAAGCTCTCTCACAGATATATCAGTAATCGTTTTTTACCGGATAAGGCCATCGATCTGATTGATGAATCAGCCAGCCGGCTTAATATTGAAATAAACAGTGTTCCGGCAGAAATTGACGAACTTCAACGAAAAATCACCCATTTGCGAGTAGAGCAAAAAGCTCTGAAAAAGGAAAAAGGAGAGCAGGACCGATTAAATGTTTTGGAAAAAGAGCTAAAACAACTGGATAAAAAATATTCGAACTTGAAAACCCGTTGGGATGCAGAAAAACAAAAAATCTTATCTCTGAAGAAAGTTAAGAAGGAAATCGAAAAAACCCGCATGGCTATAGAAAAAGCGGAAAGAGAAGCTAAATTGGATAAAGTAGCGGAGCTTAAATATGGCCGATTGCCTGCATTGGAAAAAGAGTTAAAACAAAAAAGCCAATACATAAAGTCAAATTCATCGGAAAACCTTTTGAATGAAGAAGTAGGACCGGAAGAAGTGGCTGGAGCTGTTTCCCGCTGGACAGGTATTCCTGTAAGTAAAATGTTGGAATCAGAGTCGCATAAACTGCTGAATATGGAGGAAAAGCTACGCGCTCAGGTAGTGGGCCAGGATCAAGCCATAGCACTAATATCGTCTGCTGTGCGCAGAGCACGAGCTGGCATCTCTGATCCCTTGCGCCCTATAGGAAGTTTTATTTTTTTAGGGCCTACAGGAGTAGGGAAGACAGAAACCGCTCGAGCTTTATCCGACTTTTTATTTGATTCCAGAGAGGCCATGATTCGTATTGATATGAGTGAGTATGGAGAAAAGCATCAAGTGTCCCGGCTTATCGGAGCACCTCCTGGGTATATTGGACATAATGAGGGAGGGCAACTCACGGAGGCTGTCCGCAGACAACCCTATTCGGTCGTGTTGTTCGATGAAATGGAAAAAGCCCACCCAGAAGTGTTTCATGTTTTACTTCAGGTGTTGGATGATGGTCATTTAACAGATTCTCAAGGTCGGAAAGTGAATTTTAAAAACACAGTTTTGATTATGACTTCCAATATTTTACCTTTGGAATCCAGTGATAATGGATTTTCCGGGGGCAAAAACAGGCTAAAGCATCATTCTGATAAAAATGGTTCTGCTTTTGCTCAATCGGCATTGCTTAAGGAGCTACAAAAGTATTTTCGACCGGAATTTTTGAATCGTATTGATGAAATTATACAATTTAACTCTTTATCTCAAGAACATATTGCGGAGATTGTGGGTATACAAATGCACAATGTAAAAAAAAGATTAAAAGAAAAAAATATCTCTTTAAAATGGGATAAAAAAGCGATTGATTATCTGGCTCAAAGAGGTTTTAACCCAGACTATGGTGCTCGTCCATTAAAGCGGGTTATACAAAGGGAACTGTTGGATCCTGTGGCCAACCGGATTATCTCCAAAGATCTGAAAGAGGGAAAAGCCATACAAGTAACCGCCAATGACTTAAGCCTAGAAATTCTAAAACAGTAACCGATTGAACACACATACAATTTTGCCCGAACCAGTGGGAATCTGTTAAAATAAAGGAGAAAATTTTGTTTACAGGTATAGTAAAAAGCGTTTGTTCCATCACAAAGGTTACAGATAAGGCTTCTTCCATAAAGATACAAATAAAAAAACCGGATGACCCGTCTTTTTCTGCTTTAAAAACAGGAGACAGTGTAGCAGTGGATGGAGTGTGTCTTACTTTGGACAAAATTTCCTCTGAAAAAATGGGTTTTCATATAGGTCACGAAACCTTAAAAATTACAAAATGGAACACACAAAAACTGGAAAATAAAACAGTTAATCTGGAACCGGCTTTAAGAGTTCAGGATTTCGTGGGTGGACATTTTGTAAGTGGCCATGTGGATGGAATGGCAACAGTGACAAGCCGTAAAACTCAAGGAGAATGCTTGTTGATGGAAACAAAAATTCCGGTTAATTTTAAGAATTACTTTTGGAAAAAAGCCTTTATTTCTCTAAACGGAGTCAGCTTGACAGTGAATGAAGTGAAAGAAAATCGGCTGTTTTTTTGCCTTGTTCCTGAAACCTTAAAACGCACTAACTTGGCCGATCAAGCACTTGGGAATTTTTTGACATTTGAAATAGACTACCTGACCCGTGTACTACTCGCTAGGTTAAAAAATTTTGACTTATCAGCTGTATGTAGTTGAATGTGAAATTAGTGAGTAAGACCTATTTATTCAGTATGAACTTTTTAAAATGTAACAACAAAAGGGGAGATATATGATTTTTAATACAGTACCGGAGTTGATCGAAGAACTGAAATCAGGCCGAATGATCATTATCGTGGATGATGAAAACCGGGAAAACGAAGGAGATCTGGTTTTGTCCACAGATTTTGTGACCCCTTCGGCTATTAACTTTATGTCCCTTAAGGCCAGAGGGCTTATTTGTGTAGCTTTGACCTATAAACAGGTGGAGCATCTGGGGCTTTCCCTGATGGTGGATCACGAAAAAAACTTATCCCCCAATAAAACAGCTTTTACAGTGAGTGTAGAGGCGGCTCAAGGGGTTTCAACAGGAATTTCAGCAGAGGATCGCGCACGAACCATAAAAGTAGTGGCTGATTCCTCTTCTTCTAAGTCTGATATTATCACTCCTGGTCATGTTTTTCCGATTCGCTCTCATAAAGGAGGAGTCTTGAAAAGAGCCGGGCATACAGAAGCCAGTGTGGATTTTTGTCGTCTGGCAGAGCTTAGCCCCTCAGCCGTGATTTGTGAAATTATAAATGAAGATGGTTCTATGGCCCGGGTACCGGATTTAAAAAAGTTTTCTGAAAAATACAAAATTAAAATGGGGGCGATTGAAGATTTGATCCATTATCGTGTAACACACGAAAGCTTTGTGGAGGAAAAAATTTCAGCTCCTTTTCGATCAGACATTTACGAGGGATTTACCGTGCGGGTATTTCAAGATAAGCTCAACAATCGGGAACATTTGGTTTTTTCAAAAGGGAATATCAGAGATGGGAAGCCAGTCTTGACCCGTGTACATTCTTCTTGTGTGACGGGAGATCTATTTGGTGGACAAGTTACAAAAAGCGGAAAGTATCTTCGTTTTTCTTTGGAGAAAATTCATCAGGAGGGAAGGGGTGTCCTTCTTTATTTGTGTTTGGAAAGTGTTACAGGCCGGTTGATGAATCAGGTAAGGTCCCACTTGGATTTTTATAAAAAAAAAGAAAATGCTTCATTTCTTCCTTTAATGGCAGATGAAAAAGACTATGGCGTGGGAGCGCAGATTTTACGAGCCTTGGGAGTGACAAAGCTCCGCCTTCTCACCAACTCTTCTAAAAAAAGAGTGGGACTTAAAGGCTATGGCCTAGAAATAGTGGAGACTTTGCCTGTAAATGTGTAATAAGTGAATACTTGGTAAAAGCTTTTTCACTGACAAATGTTACAGGAACAAAAAGGATTTTTATGATAATGGCTTGCAATTATTTTCCACACCTTCTATAAAAAAATCCAGTAATAACAGTATTTTAAAAGATTTTCCGGTGCGACTGGTTATTCTTATCACTCTATAAAACTTCTAAAAATTTGACTTTTATACTATAATAATCCACAATATAGTTGTGGAAAATAATAATAATCCACAATATAGTTGTGGAAAATAAACCAGAAACTTTTGGCAAAGTATATGTATAAAAGAACTTTAAATCTTTCAAATCTGTTGCAAAAAAAATCTTTTTTCCTGTTTGGCCCAAGACAGACCGGGAAAACCACTTTAATAACCCATACTCTTCCTCAGGCTAAAGTATATGACCTGCTGGATTCTGAAACACATATCAAACTGCTTAAAAACCCCCGGCTTTTGGAAGAGGAGAACAAAAGAAAAAAACATAACATTATTATTATTGATGAAATACAAAAACAACCCTCTCTCCTAGATGAAGTTCATCGGCTTATTCAAAAAACCGATCAGCTATTTTTATTGACAGGGAGTAGCTCTCGTAAACTTAAGAAAAGAAGTGTTAATCTACTAGCCGGGCGAGCGTGGCGGGCAGAACTTTTCCCTTTAACATGGTTTGAGCTTCCTGAATTTAATTTAATTCAATATCTGAATCGAGGGGGTATGCCTTCAGTATACGACAACCCGGACTATCAAGAGGAGCTGAATAATTATGTTAACTTGTATTTAAGGGAGGAAATTCAACATGAATCTGTTACAAGGAATGTACCTGCTTTTGCAGAGTTTTTGGATGCTATAGCTTTATCTAATGGACAGGAAGTAAATTACGAGGGGTTTTCCAGAGATTTGCAGGTTTCTCCTGGCACTTTAAAAAGTTACATGGAAATATTAAACGACACGCTTTTGGGGTTTTACCTGCCAGCTTTTACAAAAACAAAAAAGAGAAAAGCCATTACGCGTTCAAAGTATTATTTATTTGATATAGGTGTTACTAATACAATTTGTCACCGAGGGGAAATAAAAAAAAACAGTGAACTGTTTGGAAAAGCTTTTGAGCATTTTATAGCATTGGAAATTCGCGCTTTTTTAAGCTATTTCAGAAAACGATTGCAAATGGCTTATTGGCGATCTGTTTCTCAAGCTGAAGTGGATATCATTATCGCCCCTTCTGTTGCTATTGAAGTGAAAGCATCTGCTATGGTGCATGATCGACATCTTAAAGGATTGCGTGCCTTGAAAGAGGAAGGGTTGATAAAAAAATATATTGTTGTTTCTCTGGATAAAGAGAAAAGGCTTACCAATGACAACATTCATATTCTTCCTTGGAAGGTATTTTTAAGTAAGCTTTGGAAAAATCAAATTATATAAAAAGCCTACCTCACTTGGCCTCAGTGTTGGAAAAACCCTCCGCTGAAAAAACACCTTCTGAGCAGGAAAGTACAAAAGCACCTTTAATATATTTTTAGAAATTGTATTTTAGGGAAAGTCCCAGTCCTGAGGTGCTTATGTCCCGGTAGTTTGCTGTGTATACGGGACTGATTTGTAACTTTGGCGTTTTGACTATTTTGTAGTAATGGGAAGGAAGACTCCATACATCTATAATTTCCCATAACCTGAAAGCAAAGTAGACTGAAGCAAGCGTATATAATGCCATAGCCTTATACGCTAGATTGGGACTGAATAGTTTTACATGAAACGATGATGTCAACGATGACATTAATAAAGTGAACATTCCTCCAAATAAGAGCACATTGCTAACAGTGAAAATCCAACCAGTGTCATTCCATCTTCCTTGGATAGCATGACCTGTTCCAAATCCAAAGACCATTGAAACAATGCCACTTCCAAAATATGTGCTATTGTGGATGTTTTTTGTGTAAGCATTTTTGTCCATACTTTTTTCTGTTGTGGCTATTGTATCTTTTGTGGAGGGTGTGGCCAGAGTTTCCAGTTCCTCTGACAAAGCAAAAGGAGCATAGCTGAGTGCGAAAGCCAACAAGGCTGACCCCAATACAAATTTTCTCATTTTTTACCTCTATTGTTGAACCAATCTTGAACTGTCCATTTTTCAAGGTCGATCCAGATCTGATGATTCAGTGATTAAACTTACCTGAATTATTTATAAGTTTTTTTTTAATTTGCAAGAAGATATTTGATTATATTTCTGAAAAACAAATACTGTATGAACATATGCCTAAAAATCTTGATATAACTTGGAATTTTATATATGTATATATTGGTTTCATAGTGGATTATTTATTTTCTCTGAGGTTTTGGTGTGAAAAAAAATTCTTTTTCCCATAAAAAAACAGGTTTGGTTTTATCAGTGTTTAACAGAGATATTGCCGAACAGATGAAAAAAGGAGCTTTAGAGGAGCTGAAAAAAGCCGGTATAAAAAATTTTAAGATAGTGGAAGTACCGGGAGTGGTGGAAATTCCTTTAATGGCTCAGTGGTTGTTTCAAAAAAACTTTCAAGTCGTGATTGCCTTAGGAGCAGTTATTCGAGGGGAAACCTCTCATTATTCCGCCTGTTGCCGACTAGTGGAGCAAGGTTGTATGAATGTTCAGTTAAAAATGAACCGCCCTTTGATTTTTGGAGTCCTAATGACAGATACCAAAGCTGAGGCTTTGGCGCGCACCGGTGGAAAAAAAGGACATATTGCTCGTTCTTCTGTACAAACCGCTCTGAAAATGCTTTCTTATATGGACAATGAAATGGTCTGAAACAGGGATTAAAACTTTAAGGTCAGTACCTGCTGACACAAATTTGCCGGGTCATACTTTACTGGTTCGAGGAGGGTTTATAAAAAAACTTTCCGCCGGCCTTTTCACTTACGGGCCTTTCTTAGTTCGTGCCATTCAAAAGTTTGAAAATATCGTCAGGGAAGAGTTAAATAAAAAAAACTGTGTAGAAATTCTTATGCCTATGGTACAGCCAAAGGAAATTTGGATCCAAAGTGGGCGTTGGAGTTTATACGGCGACATTTTACAAAGAATGAAAAACCGCCAAGGTCAGGAGTTTTGTCTGGGTCCCACTCACGAAGAAGTCATTTCAGACTATGTGAAAAATAATATCAAAAGTTACAGAGACCTACCGTTTTGTCTTTATCAGATTCAGACTAAATTTCGCGATGAAATTCGTCCCCGTTTTGGCCTTATGCGAGCAAGAGAGTTTATTATGAAAGACGCTTACAGTTTTGATGGCGATACAGCCCGGGCAAAAGAAAGTTACTCGAAAATGCGAGGGATTTATACCAATATTTTTTCCAAGTTGAATGTACCTTTTCGCATAGTAAAAGCGGACAGTGGTGAAATCGGAGGAGATCAATCAGAGGAGTTTCATATTCTGGCTGATCATGGCGAAGATGAATTGCTTTTCACAGATTCTCTCGCATTTAATAGAGAAATGTTTCCGAAGGTCAAAGAGGGGGATAAAGGATCAGACGGGCAAATTCTAAAAGCGTCACGGGGGATTGAAGTCGGGCATATTTTTTATCTGGGAGATAAATATTCCAAAACAATGGAGCTTTGTTATCAAGATCAAACCGGAAAAAAACAAAATGTGCAGATGGGCTGTTACGGCATTGGTATTACACGTGTCATTCAGGCTGTTGTGGAACAAAGCCATGATAAAAACGGTATAATATGGCCTAAAGCAATAGCTCCTTTTAGGGTGCATATATGTTTGTTGGATCCTGAAGATCCAAAAACCACGGAGGTCGCCGGCAGGATATATCAATCTCTTCAGGAAAAAAAAGTGGATGTTTTTATGGACGATCGCTTTGAAAGTGCTGGTGTGAAATTTAAAGATGCAGATCTTCTGGGTTTTCCTTTAAGAATCAGTGTGGGTGCAAGAGATGGCAAAAAAGGTATGGTGGAGTTAACAGAACGTCTTACTGGAACACGGGAAAAAATTTCCAAGAGGAATGTGTTAGAGCACATATTGAAATTGAAATAAAATTTTATACGGCTTAAGTAAACCGATCTTTCAAACAGCTGGTCGTTTTCCTGCTGGTGGAGTTTAAAAAATATGAAAAAACTTCCCTTGTATGTCGCTTTGGATCTGGGTGAAGAGGCAAAAGCTCTTTCCGTGGCGAAGGCCACAGCCCCTTATGTGGAAGGTTTTAAAATAGGCCCCGGACTGTATTTTAAAAGTGGCCCCTCTCTTATTGAAAAATTAAAATTTTATGGTTGTAAAGTTTTTTTGGATTTTAAGTTTTTTGATATTCCCTCCACTATGCTTTTTTCTGTCAACTCGGCTTTCAATATGGGAGTGGATATGTTGACTGTTCACGCATTGGCGGGAGAGGAAAGCTTAAAGAGGCTTGCGAAATTGGAAGCACAGTTAAGGAAAAAAAAGGAAGTTCGAATTTTAGCGGTAACTGTTCTTACCAGTTTTTCCCAAGATAGCCTCCCTCCTCCTTTGCGGGCTACACCTTTGCTTTCCTGTGTGGAGAGCTTATCTGATTTGGCTTTAAGAAGCGGATTGAAGGGCTTGGTTTGCGCAGGCCATGAAGTGGATCTTATTCGCAAAAAACACCCTAAAGCTTATCTTCTTACACCCGGCATTCGGTTATCCAAAAAATTGGAAAAAGGAGATCAAAAAAGAGTCTTTACGCCGGAAGAGGCGATAGAGTCTGGAGCAGATGCTTTAGTGATAGGGCGTCCCATTTATGAGTCGGCAGATCCGGCTGGGGTGTGCGCTAGTTTGCAAAATGTGTTAGCCCGCTGAGTTTATTCGGAATACGGATCCAATATAGCTACCCAAAACGGAGTATGGGGATTTTCTTCTGCGGCAAATTGGCTTAAGCCATTTAAAGTGCGCTCCTCCCTTTTAAGGGTAAACCATTTCGTGGGAATAGTGTCACGGTTTAAGAGAATCAGACGATCCTGATGATGAAGACGAAAAAAAAACGGATAAAAAGAAATATCTTCATGGATTCCCAATAACTGATAGGGCAAAGGTGGACTAATTTGATTGTTTTTCAGAGGTGAAGAGAGAGAGGGTGCTGGAATCTGACCAATACTTTGAAGAAATTGGTGCGGACGATCAATCAACATTAAAGGCTTTCCTATTTGAATGACAGTAAATATGTTTTCCGTACAAGTGGCGAAAAGCAGTTCAAAACCCATAGAGTATTCATTTTCATTAATGTCGTTAAAAATTTTTTCATTGGTTTGTATAACAGCCGTTCTCATATTGTTTTCCGCAGATGAGAGGCTTAGTTTTTTGGGAAAAGGGTGGGTACTTTCTTTATCCTCGGCAAACAAATTATATTGAGTTTCCAAGATTTCAAACAGAGTTGAAGGGTTTGTGGCCTCCTGTCCCCAAGGAGTAATAACTGTTATAAGTTTTTTGTGGGATGATATGTAATATGCGGGTTTTGGCCGAAAAGTTTTGCCGGCAAAAGACCGTTCCTGAATTTTCATTTTATTCCTTTGTACCTTGCTAGTATTTATCCATTTTTTCTTTTGCCCGGTTATAGTATAAGCCGGTATCCACATCCCGTTTTAAAATTTTTTTCCAATGTTCCTGAGCAATACTCACATTGCCCACGCTTTCATTAAGATTTGCTTCCTCATAAATGGGTTTCATTTCCACTTCCAAAGTTTGTTTGGCTTTTTGCATAAACTTAAGAGAGGGTGCATTGTGAGGGGGAGGGATTTTACGATAAGCTTTCCGGCAAGTGTAGTAAGCGATTTTAAACTGATTGGCGTTAAACTGACTGGAACACTCTTTGTGCATTTTATTGTTTTTGTCATGAAAGTTTTTTTGGATAGTGGCCAACTCTCTTTGAGCTTTGTCTCTGGTTTCTTTTAATTCTCTGTGGTTACTGCTTGAAATAAAGTGCCTGTAAGCAGTCATGGCTTTTAAAATTTTCCCGCTCTTGTAAAGAGATCTGGCGTAAGTGTATTTATTAGCAATGGATCTGATGAATTGTTTTCTTTCAGCTATCTGCTGTTTTTTTTCCTCTTTTTCTATTTCAATTGCATCAAATTTTTCTGTAAGAATATGGATCCGACTATCTGCTGGAGAAAGTTCTATAGCTGGATTCAAACAGGTCACTAGTTCGTGTTTAAATGTGAATGTGTCAAATTTTTCCCGACACTTGTCTGTGGTTTTTTGAATGAGTTTTTCTGTTTCTTCAGCTTTTCGTTTTTTTCTCTCTAAATCATACTGCATTCTTTGATTTTCTGCCGCTTGCGCACAGGCGATTTCTAGTTTCTTGGAATCCCGATAGGAATCTGTATATTCATGAATTTTTATTACTTCACTTTTACAGTATTCAAATTTTCCCTGAGAGTATAGCTGTTGTGCAGACTGATAGGTGTCTTTTACAATTTGTAACTGTTGGGGAGTCAGTCCAGCCCCTTCTCCAGTTTGCACAATACTGGGGACAGTGGGTTCTTTCCCTTTTTCCACTGATTCTTTGTTGGTGTTTGAAAAGATAAAAACAACAGCTATCGCCAAAGCTCCGTATATCATAAGTCGCTTTTTGTTTTTTTGAAAAAAAGATTTTGTGTCTTCTGACGAAGTTTCCAAAATAACACCGGGAACATGGGCTGGCAGAGGGGGAGGCATATAACTTCCTAGCACGCCCGCCACAGGAACACCACTTGCACCCGCCACAGGAACACCACCACTTGCACCCACCACAGGAACACCACTTGCACCCACCACAGGAACACCACTTGCAGGGAATTTCGCTTTGGAAGGAGGGGTGAGTTTTGACAATTCTTTTTCTAAGGATAGATTTTTAATTTCAAACACAATTTCAATGTCCAAAATATAAATAACATCGCCACTTTGTATGGGATATTTTTTCCCTGTGCTTAACTCTTTGTCGTTTAATAAAGTACCATTTGAGCTTTTTAAGTCCTTTATATAGTATTTTCCTTCTGATTCACTTATTTTAAAATGCTCTCTGCTGATGTTGGGATTATCCACCATGATATCAGCTGTTTCATCTCTGCCGAAAATCCATTCTTCCTGTTCTTCCAGTTTAAAAATATCTCTTGGAGCATCATCAGCATAAGACACTTTTAAATAGGCCGATAGTTTCTGTTTTTCTGAACCTATATCCATAATATGGGTTTCACCTTCTGAGGAAACCACCGCCGGTAACTCATGGGAAGGAGCTAATTCTTCTTCCGCGCTCTCTTCTCCCAAAGAGGCACTTGATGGGGATTCTTTATTGTTATGATCTTGCAGGGAATCTTTTGTTTTTGTTTGAGAAAGTGGAGGTTTTGTCACCTCCGCTGATTGCAAAAGAAATTCAAAATCCTGCACTTGAAAAGCCCCTCCAAGAGATAAAGACCCTTCATCCGCCGGCACACCGTTGATATTGAGCGTACTTATTTGAGAAAGATTTTTAACGATCCACTGGTTATCCTCTCCTTCAGAAAAAGAAAGATGCTTCCGGGAAATGCCGGGTTCTTCAGGTAAAATAATATCACTTTCTTTTCCCCGACCAATAAGGTATTCTTTACCCTCTGTCAGTTCTATTTTCTGAAGAAGTTTTCCTTTTTGTTTGATAATCAGTTTTGGCATCAGTAACGATCCTCGTGTTGTATTTTACAAATTGTGTAGTTTTCAAGGGCTTCCTTGTATGTGATATGTTGTTTATCTTTCAGGGCCATCATGACATTTTTAAAAGAAGACATACAGGGAATAAAGCGCCGTTTTTCCCGGTAATCTTTTCCTGCCACCATCCAAGCTTGTATCAGCTGCTGATTTTTTACTTGGGCTTTCTTCAGATAATTCGCACATAAGGGATGTTGAGGATAAAGTGTTTTACAAACCCGAAAAGATTCAATAGCTCTGTTATAAACCCCTTTTCTGTAATCTCTGATGCCATTTACATAAGCAAATTGAGCGTTTTTATAACTCGGCGAACTGTTTTTTTGTCTTTTTTCCTGTTCTTTTTCTTTGAGTTCGGTGAGGGTTTTTACATCTTCCTCTCTTTCCAGATTGGTTTTCAGTTTGTCTTCTTTTTCTGTCTTGTTTGTGGAATCATCACTTAAAAACAGCCAAGCACCGGCTAAAACCAAAACCAGCAATATTATTTTGGGCATAAGCGGACGTTTTTGTTTCTTGGAAGAGGGAAAAGGGGGAGGGATATTAGCGGAATAGGGATCAGGAGGGATAGACGGGTTTAAATTAGGAGCAGAGTCCAAAGGGTTTTCAGGTTTTAAGGCTGGCAAATCTTTTTTTGGGGCTTCTACAGGAGTGGGAGTAAGGGAGTGCGTGCTTTGTGAGGGAGATGTTGAATTGTGTGCTGTGGTGGGCAAAGGCAAAAATGGAATATTGCTTAAGGGTTGAGTAGAGATAGTGGCGGGTTTATGTTCGAACTGTAAAATTGTGGAACCGAATTGAATTAAATCTCCATCCTGTAAATCGGATTGGATTTTTGTCAGATTATTTACTTTAATGGAAGCTCTGTTGCTTAAATCTTTAAGGGAGTAACTGTTATCAGGCCCCATGATCAAAACAGCTTGTTTTCGAGAACATTTATTGTCGTTTACAAGAGCAATATCATTTTCCGAACTTCGACCAATAGTGACTTTTCCTGCCACTAACTTATAAGAAGCTCCTTTATGAGGACCTTTGATAATTTTTAGCCGAGTTGTGTTCGGCGAGGAAGAAGGAAAAGGCACAGGAGAAGGAAGAGTTTTTTTCATAGTTTTTCACCTCTTCTGGTTCTGGATTCCGAGGAATATAAAGAGATAACCATAATTTTATCCCGCCTCTTCTTGTTCTTGGTTCATGGGAATAAAGGAAATCAGAGTGTAAGCAAGCCCCTCTTTTCCATAAATTCCTTTTGCAGAAAGCTGAAACTCAACACCGCTAAACTCCAAAGAGTCTGAAGCAATTTCCTGCGGGTGTTGCTGTACCCGTTCCAGTAAATTGCTCAGGTTCAGTTTCAAAGCCTGGTCGTCAATATCCTGAACATTGTAATTCAGGATTCTCTCCGTACTGACTCCTGTCTCTTCTTCAAAACTTGCACTAGCTCCTTGAATTTTCAGATTCTCCATTTCAATTCCTAAAGTGGGATAGCCTATCATTTCGATCATATCATTCATTTCCGTCAGACGATCATAGTCCCCTGTTTGCTGGCTGACTGACTGGGCGGCGGAAATACGAGATAAAGCGGAATTAATATTGGCTGTTAGATTTTGAAGAGGAATGAAGTCATAATCCGTTTTTACGGACAGGGATTCGTCCTGTAAAGCGGAGTTGAGCTGTTTATTCAGGGAGGAAATGGGAAATTCAATCATTTTATAAAGCAGAAAAAAAACCAACAGCCCCAAAACTAAGGCGATAAAACAATTTTGCACAAGGAGGCTTATAGTTCTTTTATTCCCAAAAGCCAGTGTTCCTGTGTCATAAATCACCACAGAATAAGCCGCTGCGTTGTGGGTGTTTGTTTTGGTGTTATAAAACTGGATGGGCACCATAGCGGCTACAGTATTAGAATCCAATTTTTTTACAGAGGTGGTTTCTTTTTTGCGCCCTTCATTGACAAAAGGAACCTTGATATAGGTGTGCGCCTGTTCAGAAGGAGCTATGATTTTTCCAGTGGTGGCAGAAATTAAAAAAGCTTTGGAAACTCCTGGTCTCCTGAGAGCATATTCCACACTGGCCGCAGAATGTATTTGATTTTTAATGGGTTCGTAGTTCATACGTGCCAAAGTTGTGGCAATGCTTTCCGCATGATTCATACTCTCCTGAGCTACACTGGAGTTAAGGATCTCAATCAGGGGAAATGCAGAAAGTGCTGTCATTGTTACAATGAAGAAAATTAAAAAAGAAGCAATAACCCATTTAAATTCCATGACTTCCGGAACTTTATAAACCCCCGGCAATACCACTTTATCCAAATAATTTAAAAACCAGTTTTTAAGTGTAAGCTTTAATGGTGCTTTTTCTCCTTCTTGTATTGGAGTTTGTCCCTGAACCTGATCTTGAGAAGGATAACCATAATGAGCCTGCGCCGTCTGCAAACCCACCGGGGTTTGTAGCGTCTTTACTTCTGGATGGGAATGGGAAGTGTGAGTAGCGGGAGGAGAAGGCATTAGACTCAGAGCACTAGACTGAACAATGTCGAAAGTGGTTTGGCTTAAGGACACTTTGTCTTTTTTTTGAACTTCACTTTCCTGGATTTTTACACCATTTAAGAAAGTGCCGTTACTGGACCCTAAATCATAAATAATAATTCCGTGTTCATCCACTTCTATTTCCGCGTGTTTCTTGGATATGCCCGCATCCGGTATGGTGACTTGACAATCCTCGCTTCGGCCCAGAACATACTTGCCTTCTTGAAGAGGAATTTCCTGTCCGACCAACTTGCCGTTTAAAAATCTAATAGCCCACATAAAGCTGATCTCCTTTTTGTAAACAATATTGATTCAAAGCCGGTGCTTTAAACTCAAAAACAGAATGAGTTTTGGCAAAAGCAGGATAAACTATTTTCCAGGGTCTTATGTTTTTAAATACACGAGTAATGCAAAGGGAACGACTGACAAAAATCACATCAATCGGAAACCTCATGAAAAATGTGTGAATACCTCCCTTGCAGGGAGTGATCCAGAAAGCGGATGAGGAGGGAAAATCTGTTTTTCCCATTAAACCCTTCATTCGTAAAAAAAAGCCATGAGCTGAAACCACATTCTGCGCTAGCACTTGGTTTGTTTTCCTGTTAATCAAATGCGCCATTACCCTCCTCCTCCGTAAAAAAACTGTAATCCAATAGGAGCAAAAATTGTGAGCATAACCGCCGGCAAAATAAGCATAATCATAGGCAGAAGCATTTTTTGTGAAGCCTTTGCACCTTCTTTTTCCGCACGGGCAAAGCGTTCATATCTCATCTGCTCTGATTTGGCTTTCAGGGTTTTGGCAATGCTGGCCCCGGTTTCATCTGAGTCAATAATCATTGTGCAAACACTGGTGATCTCATCCACATCCATTCTCTTCGCCATATTGGATAAGGCTTCGTTTCGGGAACTGCCCAGTTTAATATCCTTTTGAACAATAAGAAATTCATCAGTGAGTACAGAACTGTTGGCCTTTTCCGTGATTTTTTGTATAGCTCCAAAAAAATCCAAGCCGGCTTCTGTACTGAGGGCCAACAGATCTACAAAAAACGGAAGCTCAGTGGTAACAGATAAATGCCTTCTTTTTTTATGGCTGGTGCAATAAAAATGAGGAAATAATAATCCAAAACCGGCAATAATAACACTGAGTCCATAAGAGTAATTCAGCTGAAGAGCAAAATTGATGATGATAAAAAACGCGGGAAACATTATACCCCATAGAATCTGCAAGCCGATAAACTCATCCGTGTTTAATTCTTTTTGGAGTCCGGCGGTAAGCAATGTATGTTCCACAGAATCACGGTATTTTTTTGATTTGATTTTTCGGGCATGCTTTAGAGCCAGATTATGGACCAATGGTCTGGATATTTGGATCAAAGGCATTTTAGATGGTGTGGGTTCGTTTCCTTCTGCCCAAGCTAGGGATTCAGCGTCATTTTTTTTCGCAAAAATGATGGAGCAAAATAAATAAACAGAAAAAGCACTTAAAGCTAACCCTGACAGTAAAAAAATGTGATTAAATTCCATATTTTAAGCCTTTTTTTATTCGAGGTCCGACTATTTAAATATCGGAAATCAGATTGTGTAACATAAGAAAAATTGCGCATAGATAGTGTGAAATATCCCTGTATTTTCTAAATCTTAAACCAGAGAGTACTGGTTTTCTTGTTCAAGCCTCTTCTTACAGAGTGTTTTGCAAAGCATACATATAATCTTGATTCAGCCATAGCCCCCTGCATTGACCTTAGTTTTTTTTGCAAAGCATATATAATTTTAATTCAGTAAAGAGCTATCCACTTCTTTAGCCTTGGAAATCAGCACTTTGGCAAAAAAGTGATTCCACTTTGAAGCATAATGATACATAGCCTTATGTCCTGTATGAAATAAAATACTAACGCAAGGAATAAGTATTGGATTTATTAAAAAAAGTTTTTTAGACTCTTTTAATGAAAGCTGGAAGCTTTAGGTGTTTGCAACTGTTCGTGTAAGTCACCTTCGGGAACAAGGATGTTCTCATTTATATTCTTAGTGGTTTGAAAGCGACTTTTGTTTTTTTGTGCCAAGGAAGGTATTTTTCAGGAAAGCAAGGTTTTCAAGCTTGTTTGTTTAAATCCGCTCAAAGGATTGAGTCTTTTTTATAGCTCTGATGAAGAGCTGAATGTGAGGTCACATGAAACTCAATGCAGATGATATTCTAACAAAAACTTTTACCCGCAAAGTTCTAGGAGGGTACAGCCATTCTGAAGTGGAGGAGTTTCTTCAGTCCATTGCTTTAGAGCTGGAAGAAAAGGAAAAGGAAAAATCTGTTCTCTCTGATAAAGTCCGTGAGAAAGAGGCTTTTCTCCGTGAATACAGAGAGCGGGAGGAAGTTTTAAGAGACACTATTACCTCTGCGCAAAAAATAGCTGGAAAAATCAGAGAATCGGCAGAAAAAGAAGCTCGTTTTATTTTGGAAGACGCCAAACAAAAAGCAGATATTATTATACAGGATGCAAGGGATTCCCTTAAAACTGCTTATCAGGATTTATCTGATCTAAAGAGAATACATATTCAATTAAAAAACACTTTAAAATCTGTTTTGCAGTCTCATCAGGATTTACTGGAACAAGATCCCATTCACTCTCTTCTCCCCTCTCACTTTCAGTCAGAAACCAGTTCCTCCGTAATAGAAAAACAGGTGAATAACTCCTTAAGTCGAGCTGTTCAGTCAAAAGAATTTCCAAAATCCTGATTTTTTAGAGTTTACAAAACCTATACTCTCTTTTTGATTTTTTCCCGAAAAATAAATTATTAAAGAGTCAATGTGTCTGAACCCGATATAATATAAAGCAGTTTTTTTAATGTATATAGGACTTTAGGAGGTGCTTTGTTTTTCAGTATAAAAAGCTCTCGAATCCATCACACTGTTACCAAAACTTTTTTTTTACAGATTTTTTTCTTGGGTTTTATGGGTTTTGGTAGTTCCTGTGGGATGTTCTCTTCAGAGGATTCAAAACCGACAGATGGTTTAACCGGTGAATTTAAAGGCGCCATTTCCGATGCGTGTCAAAACAGCCAGAGATGTAAAGTACATTGTAATAATTTATTTGTTACGAAATCTCTTTTAAAAAAATGTCTGGATCAAACCACAGACCGTGTCTCCAAATTACATGCTGCTCTTTCAGCAATGGAAAAAGGAAACTGGAGCTCTATTAAAGCTGAACATTTACAAATTGTGATTGATTTCGATGAAGACCTCTGGCCTAAATACGCCAGCGTTAACAACAGGGAACTGGCGCATGCCATGATTAAATGGGTGGCCAATGAGTCGAAAGTGGCAGCTTTTTTAAAGGAGGATCAAAGAGCTTTGAGAAATGCTTTTCTTGTTCTAGGTACTCCTGGAAACGGAGAAAAAGATATTATTTTGAGAGGTATGAAGAAAGATGTGGACTTGGAAAAGGAACAAACTTTTTTTGAAGTAAGTGCGTTAAAAAAAAATGACAATGCCTTCCAAGCCGGCCACGAAATTTTAAAGGAAGAATGCGAAAAGAGAAAAAGCTGTATTAAGAGGTTATACTGTGATGTTAATCAAACAGTTGTGTTTGCAAAACTGAATGAATTAGGGTTAGGAGGAGACGCAGACGATGGGGAAAGCCTACATGATGATGAGTGTTGATTGAGTTCTGATGAGTGGGGTAGTTTTGTTTGATGTTGGTTCATAAAAAGAGCAGAGGAAACAAAACTGGAGAACAGAGGATGTGGCTTTAAAGGTTTGGATTGAAACTCTGGATGAAACTGCACAGCTAAAAACCAGGGATGTTTGGTAAGCTCAATCACTTCCACAAGATGTTTTTCCTTATTGATACCTGAAAAAATCATACCCTTTTCCTCAAACAGAGCTTTAAATTTGTTGTTAAATTCAAACCGATGACGATGTCGCTCGTAAATATCTTTCTTTTTATAAATGGAAAAAGCTAGGCTGTCTTTTTTTAAATGACAGGCGTAGGCTCCCAGTCTCATACTACCCCCTTTTTTTTGATCGCCCGACTGACCATCCATATAATCAATAACTCTGTTTTTTATGGAGTCAGAATGTGGAATAAACTCACTGCTACTTGCGTCCAAAATGCCACAAACATGACGGGCAAATTCCAAAATAGCCATCTGCATTCCAAGACAAATTCCAAAAAAAGGAATATTGTTTTCCCTCACATATTTAAGGGCTGAAATTTTGCCTTCCACACCTCTTTCTCCAAAACCGCCAGGAATCAACACTCCGTCCAGATCTTTTAACTTTTGAGCCACATTCTCATTTGTTAAAGTTTCTGAATCAATATATTTGATGCTCACATGACACTTGTTGGCTACACCTCCATGCACAAGTGCTTCATGGATGGATTGATAACTGTCTTTTAAGTTCACATACTTACCCACCAATCCAATGGAAACCTTGTAATCCGGCTTTCTGATGGCCGTAATAATATTTTTCCATAGATCCATCTTGGAGGGGCGGGTTTTAAGAGAAAGACGATTGATTATTTTTTTATCAAAGTCTTCTCTTTGTAAAAACAAAGGAAGCTCATAAATGGTATCCACATCAGGAGCGGAAATGACATTTTCTTCCCTCACACTGCAAAACAAAGCAATTTTCTTTTTTAACTCCCTAACAATTGTTTTTTCACTTCGACAAATTAAAAAATCTGGCTGAATACCCACCTCTCTTAGAGCTTTAACAGAATGTTGAGTGGGTTTACTTTTTACTTCCCGGGAAGCAGAAAGGTAAGGAACTAGGGTAAGATGCACAAAGGCAGTATTTTTGGAATCCAAATCCACCCGCATTTGCCGAATAGCCTCAATAAAAGGCAAACTCTCAATATCCCCAACAGTGCCCCCTATCTCCACAATCACCACTTCCGCTGAACGCGCAGCTGACCGAATACGAGACTTGATTTCATCCGTAATATGAGGAATCACCTGCACAGTATTACCAAGATACATTCCTTTTCTCTCTTTTAAAATCACGCTTTCATAGATCTGACCGGTTGTAATACTGTTTTCTCTTCGGAGTGGCGCGTGAGTGAATCGCTCGTAATGTCCAAGATCCATATCTGTTTCCGCGCCATCATCAGTGACATAAACTTCCCCATGCTGAAAAGGAGACATGGTTCCGGGATCCACATTCAGATAAGGGTCACATTTTATCAAGCTGATTTTATAGTCTTGAGCTTCCAGCAAAGCCCCTAAGCTGGCGGAAAGTAGCCCCTTCCCCAGAGAGGACACCACACCACCTGTAATGAAAATAAATTTTTGATTTATTTCTGCTGAGTGCATGACATCACCAACTGATATTACCTAACTGATATTATTACCTAGCAATAACTTAAAAACATTATATATTACAAGCATTTTCAAAGTCGTTTGGCAAGCTATCTCCAAGGTTTTCAGAAAAACGGAGGAGTTTACTGGAAATTTTTAAGGGTTTCTCTATAATATTGCCAGTCTGAAAAAACACCGGGAAATAACCAAAAAAAGGAGAGTATTCTATGGCGGAAGAATGGCAAAAATATGACTTATTTCAACCCACGGCAGATCACCAAATACTTAGAAGCACTATTGCTTCTTTTGTAAAGGATGAAGTGGAAAAACAAGCTCTGGAAAATGACCGGAAAGAACATTTTAATCTGTCGCTTTTCAAAAAAATGGGGGCTTTAGGTCTTCTGGGTATCACTGTTGACCCTGCTTTTGGAGGCTCCGGCATGGACACTTTATCTGTTGTGATTACTCATGAGGAATTAAGTAGTTCTGATCCGGGGTTTTGTCTTGGTTATTTGGCACATGCCATACTTTGCGCTCACAATATATCCATCAATGCCAATGAAGAGCAAAAAAAGAGATGGTTACCAAAACTTTGCTCAGGAGAATGGGTGGGAGCGATGGCAATGTCTGAATCTTCCGCGGGTACGGATGTGTTCGGTATGAAATCCCGGTTTAAAAAAGAAGAAAATCATTTTATTTTAAACGGAAGGAAAATGTGGATCACCAACGGAGCTTTGGACGATCACAAAACCCCCGCCGATTGTGTGTTGCTTTATGCTCAATCTGATAAAAAAGAAATTTCTGCATTTTTGGTACAAAAAGACTTCGCAGGCTATGAAGTCGGGCAAAAAATAAAAGACAAAACTGGCATGCGTGCTTCCAATACGGCAGAATTGGTTTTTAATGACTGTAAAGTTCCCCGTGAAAATCTGATTGGAAAAGAGGGAGAGTCTCTAGTTCAGATGATGAAAAATCTGGAAATTGAAAGACTAAGCCTAGCGGCTATGAGCCTAGGTATTGCCAAAAGGTGCATGGTGGAAATGAATAAATACGCAAGTGAGCGGGAAGCTTTTGGGCAAAGTATCAGAAGTTTCGGGCAAATTCAACAACACTTATCTGAGAGTTACGCAGAATATATGGCATGCAGAACTTATGTTTATAACATCGCCAGAAGAATGAACTTGAATGAGGCCGGGCAAAGGCTGAACGCAGATACAGCCAAATTAATTTGCGCGCAAATGGGAAAACGCGTGGCAGACAGAGCCATTCAGGTTTTAGGAGGCTATGGCTATGTGGGAGAGTACCATGTAGAGCGACTATGGAGAGATGCCAAACTGTTGGAAATCGGCGGAGGCACCAACGAAGCCCTGCAAAAAAATATCACAAAAGAATTGGAATCCCTGAGTTAAATATTATTAAAAAGCTCAAGGAGATTCTCCTCTTTCTGTGAGAGGTGTTGTTTCATCATCAGAAGACCGGATAGGTCCCAGAGGATTTCCATTATTTAACCATGCTCCGAGTTGCTCGAGCATGTTTTTTTTCTTTTCTGACGGAGTAAAAAAGTAATGCTGTTGATCGTGTTTACGATTATACACTCCAGGATAAAAACCTGTTTTATCCCAAATTTTTGCTTTTTGAATTGCCTTTCTCGTTCCATCAGTCACAGAGGGTACTCGATTGTAGGGATTTGTCATCCCTTTAAAAGGATTATAATCTTCCTGACCCTCTGTTTTATCTGGTTCCACGGAGGAGTGCAAAAGAAAGCCCAGTTTTTCCATCTCTGTTATGCCTCTTACAGATATCACAAAAGGTCTGTTCCTGAAGCTTAGCGGATTTTGAAATTGCCCTCTATCTCCCGGTACAAGTTGATACATATAGAAATAATCTTCCATTATGGAAAAAGGGTCTTGTCTTTTTGTTGTGTCAATATCCTGGGAACAAATCATCAAGCCGGATTTTATATAGGGAATTTGATATATAAAATTTTCCGCCAGATCTTTTCTCCATATAACATTTTTATTATATCCTTCAAAAGCATGGTTCTTTGCCCGTACAATTAGACAATGACGATAGCGTTTTAAGCCAATGGATATAACAGAATGATTGATCTGCAAATATAAACCTTCTTCGGCAAAGCGCAAAGATTGTTGCCGGCGGTTGGCCGTTGTGTCTGACCTGCTGGTTGACCACTCACTGGATAACTTCACACCACTAAAAGACAGAAAAGAGGTTATTGTATTTAACGGATTCAAAAATTTTCCTGCATCTCCTATTCCTACTGTTCCTGGGACAACAAACCCCGTTCCAAGAGAAGTGGAAAAAGATCGAGACATGGACCATTGAGCCGAATAAGCGTAATCAAAAGCCCTTTGCATAGTATAAGATTTAGTCAGACCATGTTCATATTTCAACTCAGAGTAGTCAGAACTAATATCCCCCACTATAATTTTTTCCTCTATATGAAAAAAATTAAAAGGATCAGCTATGCACTTAAAGAGAGGATGACGATACTCTTTTAAGCGATCAAAAAAATAAGACTGAGGACTCATAGATGATGAGAAGGTATGGTTATATGATGTGGTAGCACGATAATCCTGATCGGTCTGGTTTAATATATATTCTAGGCTATCATAAAGATTTTGTGTTACTGTTTTGTTGCTAAAAGTTTCCTGCTCTTCTCGTTTGGCCAAATGAAATAAATCAAGCAAATCACTCAACCAACTTTCTTCTATTTTGTCCTGAGGACTTTTAAAAGGGTTATAAAGAAATGTATCATCTATGTTGTCGAAATATCCTTTGTCTAAAGATTGTAAATTATACAACTGCATAGCTCGAAAAAGATCAACATATTGCGCCGGTGAATTACTGTTTTGCAGATAGTCTAGGGTGGCCTTATAATAATTAAAATGCTCCAAATGTTTATTGTAAATAGTCTTTAGCTGGTGCTTTTTCAAATATTTTTTGTAAAATTTATCAAACCAAAAAACACAAAGAGAATGAAAAAAAGTCATCACTTCCGGTTTGTACAGGGTTCCTACATGTACTCCATCTTTTAAAATTTTATCCAACCAAGATCGAGAAAAATCTGGTAAAAACATCTGGTTTATTTTTTGCCTCACGGTATAAAAATCATCTCCTTCCAACAATTTAAAATTATTCAATAAAAAAACTGCTTCTTCCTCAAGATTTTGCACATTTTCATTATGCTGGTTCCATTCATAAGTTACATTATAATCCTCTACATGTTTTTGATCCATTTCCTGAAAAGCTTTATGTTTTTGATCCATTTCGTCTGCTTTAAGTCTCTTATATTTTTTATAATAGGTATTATGAATTTTTGCGGAGTCCTTTAAGTCGTCTAAAAATTCGTTTATTACATTTTCATTGTCCACTGAGATCACATTTAAACCTTCAGCTTTTGCAAATAAATTCATATTAAACCCAGACCAATCCTGCTCATTCTCAGGAAAAGATAACTCGGGATGAAACCATTTGTTGGATAGTCGTTCTGTCTTTAGTAATTGTTCTGCTTTTTCGGGAGATATATCTGATGACACAAAAGACACAACTTCTTGGTTAAAAGCCTTTTGAATTTTTTCCACTTCCTGTTTTAGTTCGTTGGAAGGTAGTGTAAAATTATTTAACAAAGATAAAGCTTCCTGTAAAAGTTGTTGAATTTTTGTAAAAAAACTTTGTTGCTGAAGAGCATTGCTATCGAAGCCATTAAGTATTGTGGAAATATCGGAATCCACTTTGTCTATGGACTCAATAAGTGTGTTTTTTGTCTGATTAAATGCAGATAATATAGCAGGATCTACATCTACCCTTAAAAAGTTATCCATATCTTCATACAATTTCTCAAAATCAAAACCTATGTTACTGATTTTTTGACTAGCATTCGAACTTACATCATTGATTGTTTCAACAGTAAGATTGGTTTGCAATTTCATAAACAAGAGATGCTCCTCAGAGTTTTTTCCTTGTTTGATAAATTTCTCTATCTGTTTATGAACATCCAAATTAACATTATCATTTAAGGGTTTAAAGATATTCCAATTTCTTTGATCACCGGGCACAAAAGTGCCCATAAACGGTTGGCTTATGAGATCATGATATTCAAAAGGTTCAAATATGGATCTTGAAGGATCAACTTCACAAGAATCAGGATTGTAGACATAATATTTTGGATCTGTGGGAAAAATCTGAACAATCAGACGATTATTTGAGCCAATAAAAATAAACTGATCCAAATTAAATAAAAAGTTGATATAGGCGTTTACAATACCGTCCCTAACCTGTACATAAGTTTCATAGTGTGTGATATACTCCAAGTTGGTATTCATCATTTGTCCAGTCTGATTTTGTTCTCTGCCAATACTCCAGCCATTATTAGTATTAAAGTCTTGGGATCTAATGTATTGTTTCCGAAATTCTCGATCGTCGACAACTATATTGCCTTTGCCACCTGCTTCTTCTGTGTGTGATTTTACGAGGATAAATCGGAGGAAATAATATCCCCTCCTGAGATCCTGAGCGGAAGGTCTTTGTCCTCCCAATGCTACGGATATATTGTCAGGTCGCTCCACCCTTGCCTTAAAAAGGAATAATATATTTTGGAAAATATTAATGCCCAGCCAACGATCAATAGTATAAACAAGATCCACAAGCAAGCTTCTGAAATCATGTAAAATAATTTTAGGGCGCGCTGCCCGACTCGCATCGGTTCTATCGGTTCTTATAGAAGATTGACCTAACTGAGTTATATCCTGAAAGAAGACAAAGCCCCAATGCCAGGGGTTAATGGCAATCATTCTTTCTCCCTCAAAACCCCATTCTCTTTTCGAAAAAATCATTTTCCTGACAAAGTATTTTTCCCGATCATACCATTTATGGTACAGGTGATCCACCCATTGTAAACACCCACTGGTGTCTGCTTTGTATTTATCTTCTTCTGATACTAGTTCGCCGGTCAAATCATAGTGGTTACCCTCCTTATTAAATGAAGCTATGTTTATACCATTTGTTGATGTACTTGATATATTGACAATCTCCCCTCCTAGGGAATTTTTGGTAAAGAAATCCTGTCGCTGAATGGTGATATCAATATTGGGCACCACTTTATTAGTGAGAGGATCAATAATACACACTTCACCAACATAACGAATAGTACGATCCACTGGTGTGGGACATTCGTTTTCTCTCATACTAATCTCCGAAAACCGAAAACGATTAAGCTTAATGTCCCAGCCTGCTCGCCGAAAACCCTCAACCGTTCTGTTAATTTGTAACCAAGAACCCGTCAGATTGTAGCTATCCATAAGAGAATATTCGGTTTTAGCTGGCTGTTTTTCATAAAAAGATAAAGTGTTTCGATCTAAAGTTAGAGAGTTTGTTTCAATAACACTGCTTAAACGATCTGAAAAAGAAAACACACTTTCAAACGGAAGAAAAAAAGATTTTAACTCCCCTTCCGCTTGTATTTTTAACCCTAAAAAAGCCCGTAAACTGTAGTTCTCGTATGGAATATGAAGATAAAATTCAGGGTTTAAAGCAGTTCCTTTGGATCCTCGGTGTAAAGGGGTTGATATAAAATCCATATCCCTGTGGAGTACAATATTTCTGCCGTCACTACCTTGTAAAAACAAATAGGCTTTTAGAGAATAATTTCCGCGAGTCAAAGGGAGAAGCTCTTCTTCATTTCTGTAATTTCTCACTTTAATATGAAGAGGTATACGTAACCTCACTTTAAAGAACCGGCCCGGTGGATCGCAATTTTCTTTTACATCAAAATGGCACACCTTAAATTGTTTTAAAGCCTGCCTCTGCTCTTGAGGCATATCCTCTGGATTCTGATCAATAACAATATGTTCCTGACTGATAGAAGAATCCATCTCATCTATCCATAAACGAGGACGATCTGCCTGTTTTTCAAAATGGGCAATAACGGAAGATAAACTCATTTTTTTCTTTTGGCAAATTTCACAATCTTTTGTTTCCCTATCTGAAGGGCAGGAGAGACACTGGGTAATATCTTCGTCCTTTAACCTGACCAGCTTCCATTTTTGATCTACAGGATGATAACGCAAATCCACTAACTGAAGCTGAATAGCTGAACCAGAAGGATCAAAAGACAACCAGGGATTGACAGCCATAGGTATAGTAATGACACCATGATTAACCCCTGTACCTTCAAAAGTCCGGCTATAGTGAAACCAAACCGACTGATTAACAGGATAATAAGGATATACTTCTGTCCAGATCAAACAACCACTGGAGTCAGTCCTGATTTTAAGGCAGGATTTTTTGTTGGAAACCTCAGAAAATAAAAAAGAAGAGCTTTCAGAACATTCCTCTGTCTCCAAAGGGTTTTCCCCTTCTTCAATACTTGTGTTTATAGGATTTTCAGGGTCAGGGAAATACTCGGTGGAATTATTTGTTGAAACACGGTTTAGTTCTCCTTCTTTTTTTTCTTTTCCTAGATTTCCTCTGATATCAGGAGTTTCAAAGAGATGAATTTTAAATACACTGTTTTGTAAGGTGTTATCCTGATGAATGAAATCCCGAAAACAGGCTTTATAAAATATCTGAATTTCCTCTGGCAGACCATTTACACTCGCAGTGACTACTCTTCCTTCCACCTGATCCAGAATAAAATTCGCATTATTTGTATTGCCCCCAAGGGGTCCTCTGCTGTCGTCACTAATAAAAAAAGAGCAAGACATCAGGGAAAAAGACAACAAAATCGCAAGCCTTCTACATACGAAAGCAGACTGATTTTTAAATCGATTCCACGGGAGATATTTTACACGGCTAAAGTATTTGTCTGGTAAAGACAAACCATGAAGAATAAAAATAATAACTCGAAGAAGTATAGTTTTTTTCATAATTTTTTATTTAATAAACCTACCAGAAAGGTTTTTTTTTAAAACCACTTTAACCTTATGTGTTCGCTATAAAAAAAAAAATCTCTGAAATCAAGAGGAGAAAGAAAGATTACAAAAAAAATAACATTTTTAATGACATTGGAAAAATGTTCTTGACCTGTATAGAAAGATTTTATGTTATGTTTTTCGGATTCCCTAATAATTTTTTTCACTGGGTTAAGATTACAGGGAAGACATTTGGTTAAGATTACAAGGAAGAATGAATTACGAAAAATGAATTACATGGAAGAATAGCGTGAACTTACAAACACCATAAAATAATGTTGCCGGTCTCCTAAGGATGAGTTGATAATTTGTTTTTGAATAGCCGAAGATAAAACATAACGAAAACCCAACTCAAAATTTCCGTTTGGAAAAAAAGCCTTTATCTCCGTTAAAAAACCTTTTCTGTCGTTTCGCCCGTAAATTTCACTATTGAAATATGCCGGGGCAGAATCTGAATTATTATAAAAATATTCGATATAAGAATACAGTTTGGCAAATTTCCAAAAATCCATGTCCAAAATACTGTATACTCTTTCTCCCCAAGCTTTCCCAGTGGGAGCACCTATATTCATTAAACCATTGTAGCCAACAGAAAAGTACATTGCCGGTGTGAGCCGAATCTGTGAACTGAAATCAAAATTAAACCCGTAATAAGAGTAAGCAAACTCAGCACTGGATTTTTGGCCCAAGATAGTATTCCCGTAACTTTTACTTTGATGGGCAATAAAAGAAGGAAGACTGTTAAAATAAAAACCGGTAACATGACCTTTAAAGGAATAATAATCTGAGGGAATCCACTCTCCATAAGTGAACCAGGAAGTAAATAATGGTGCATCCGCTATTTCATTGTATCTGTTAAAAGAGTTAACAATGGAAGGCATACTTTGCTGTATGACTGTTTGCACTTCATACTTCTTCTTTATGTAAGAATAACCAAACAACGCAGACAAAAATGCGTGATCGGATATCAGAAGAGGTGAGCTTAAATACTCCTGATTAACAGCTCCTATTTGCAGATTAAAACCATCAGCGGGTCTTATGTCGAAAAAACCTTGGCGCATTTGTATAATAGAAGATTCAGGACGAACAAAACGTCGTTGAACTTCCCCTTCCTTTACAACAAGATAAGGTTCAAATTTAGCGGATATATAGGAGTTGAACTCCAAGTCAAATTTGCCATAGAGTTTGACCTTCATCAGTCGTTCACGCCCTTCTCTGTTGCTGATAAAAAAACCCTCTATATGCGTTTTCCAAAAACTGTCCACTTTAAAATCAGAGGACACTTCTCTATCATCCACTTTGTAAAAGTGACTGTCTTGGAGCTGAGCCTGAATGGAAATGGGAACCAAGAAGCAAAACCACAAAAACTTTTTCATTTAAAATAAACCTCTTCAACCCTTTACTTTTGAAGGTGAAAAAACAGATGAAAAAAAGCCTCGTTACCCCTAGAAAACTATATTCAAAATTATTCTTAAAACTCATTATGAGAACAATAAAGCAATAAAATACTTCTTAACAAAGACCTAACATTTCATTGGACTATAAGATAAGTAAAAAATTTGACGCAATACAAATACTATGTCGCGCTAATCAAATACTCGGCTGAACGAGTGCGTTTTTTAGTAGAGAGTAAATTCCTCCAAAGTCCCCATTACTCATCAGTAAAATCACATCTCCTTTTAAAGCTTTTTTTTGGATCAGTTCTGTCATGGACCGAGGATTTTCTGCGTAAAAAGCCGGTTTTCCATTTTTTTGCAGTGCATTCACTAATTTTTTCGAGGAAAATCGCTCTGACTCCAAAATACGGGAAGTATTGTGTGCCGACATACAAAATACCAAATCCGCTATGGATAATGCACTTTGGTATTCTTCCTGAAAAATATTTCTCCGGGAGGTATTGGAACGAGGCTCAAAACCAGCGAGAATACGCCGACCAGGATACATCTCTCGAGCGGAATGCAAAACCGCTGAAACAGCAGTGGGATGGTGAGCAAAATCCTCTACTAAAGTAATACCGGAAAAATCACCCAAAACCTGAAATCTTCTGCGCACCCCTTTAAAGCTTTTAAAAGCGGAAAGTGTTTTTTTCTTATCGAGATTCAAAACGCGGGAGAGCACCCAAACAGATAAAGCATTTAAAGCATTATGCTCTCCTGGAAGCGGAATATAAATTTTCTCTATTCCCTGGCAAGAATGCTCTATTTGCAATATCTGCCCTTTTCCGGGAATGGACTGACGATCTATCAAACGCCAATCCCCTTTGTGGATACCGTAAGTCATCACTTTTTGATTTGCAAAGGCCACAAGCTTTTCCACCAAAGGAGAATCAACACCTGCTATTAAAAAAGAATGATTTTTTTTCTCTATCAAAAGCCGAAAAGCCTTTTCCACATCCTTAATATTCCGATAAATATCTGCATGATCAAACTCAATATTATTCAGCAAAGTATGAGTGGCATGGTAATGAATGAACTTTGGTGTCTTTTCAAAAAAAGCCGTGTCATATTCATCCCCCTCTAAAACAAACCAATCTGATTCACTGAAATGAAACCCTGTTTTAAAATTTTCCGTCACTCCTCCAACCATAAAACCAGGATCCAGACCACATTCCCGTAAAACCCAAGCAGATAAACCCGAAGTCGTGGTCTTTCCATGAGTCCCACAAACCATAATTGTATTTTTATTTCCAATAATGAAGGAGTTTAGTGCTGACGGCAAACTGATATAAGGAAGATGAGAATTTAAAAGTGCCTCAGCGGAAGGAAAGTTTTTTGACATCACATTTCCCACAATGATCAAATCCAGGTTTTCATGAATATTCTCTTTTTTATAACCTTTGAGAATAGGAATACCCATTCTTTTTAATTCTTCCGATACAGGGGGGTAAAAAGAGCTGTCACTTCCCTGAACATCATACCCTTTTTCCTTTAATAATCCCGCCAAGGCAGACATGGCTGTTCCACACACTCCCATAATATGAATTTTCGCGGAAGGTTTAAGAATCATATCAAAAACAGTACCAGCTGGACCTCGGTGAACTTTTAAATGCAACTCTATTTCTCCATAGATGCAGGAATCTCGTCAAAAAACATGCCATTTATTCAGATGTGGATTTTCCTTGCAGTTATTTTTAAGATTTTTTATAAAAAAATCAAGTATCATAAGATGTTAATAGATTTTTCCTACTGGCTGAATAAAACAGGAGTGCAAAAAATGTATAAAAAAAGTACAAATCAAATCGAGGTGGAAAAAGCCAAATTTCCAAAAAAAATTTCCAAAATGGAAGAAAACACAACTCATGAAAGTTCAACCCAGGAAAATATAAAAACCGACTTAAAAACTTTTTTGGAAAAAGTGGTTCAAAATACAAAACAACATACTCACTGGCTGAATACCCTAGCTTTCATGGAGCATATTGGCTCTCGTAAAATAATCAAAAGTCAAAATTCCGCCTCCTTGGATTTAACTCTCCTTCAGCATATCAGCGAAGAAGCCCGCCACGCTTTTTACTTTAAAACCCTAGCTCATAAACTTTCACCGGCTGATTGCCCCTCTTTTGAGGAAAAATACCTGATAAAAGGTGCAGATTCTGAAGATTACTTTCAAGCCATTGATCACAATGCGGAAGAGGATCTGGCCAACTCCTCCCGAAAAAATATACTTAATTATCTTTACACAACATGGATGATAGAAGAACGCGCTATCATGCTTTACAAACTCTACAATGAAGTTTTAAGTCGAACAGCAATTTCTGATTCTGATGATAAAAAAAACAAGGGGCAATCTGCTTCTGTCCGCGATCCAGTGATTTCAAAACCCATTCGATTTAAATTGAATTTCATCTTGCAGGAAGAGGATCATCACCTGAAAACCGTAATACAAATTATTCAGGCAAAAGACCCTGATTTTAAAAATCGAAAAAAACGATTATTCAACTATGAGCACTCTCAGTTCACAAAGCTCGTTAAAAAGTGGCAATCCACTATTTCCACTCTTTAACAGGGTCTTTCTGCATAAGCCACTCAATCAAGCAGATTGATATATCTTTTTGTAATTTTTACACCCTCAATATATTTACCTGTGCATTTCCCGCACAATAAAAGAATATTGATTTGTCCAAGTGGAAAAAAGATATTGAAATATCAAACTATAAAAGTATAAACAAACCAACAAATGATAGAGAGTTATCATTATGAAATGGATATTTTTATTATTTTTTTTAGGGACTTACCATGTTGTGGCCAATACAGTATGCAGAAAAGCCTTTGAACGTCCCGTACACCAACAATTCACAGAAACTCTATTACGTTATTTTCTTATTGGCAGACAGTGGAGTCAGGAAAAAGCTTTTGAATCCGATCTGAAATCTTTTGTCACGGCAGATAAAACCAGAGAGGAAATATTACGATATTTAATAGATAAAAAGCATATAACAGTAAAAGCAAAAAACTATTTTACTCTTCCAAACCCCTTATTTGATTCTATCATTAATAGAGCAACAGAAGACACAATAGCACTGATGAAAGAAAATCCAAGAAGACTGTATGACGGAACTTTATTAAACTTCCCTCCTTTCTTTCTTATGGTCCATGTCGGAAATCAAAAAATTGTGCTAGCCGCTTTGAAAATCGATCCTTCCCTAGTGCATTCGGAAAACATAATAAAAGAAACTCCCCTTCACTTGGCCATAGATCGGGAAATCGCGGAAATACTACTACATTACAAGGCAAATCCAAACGCACAGGATAACAGAGGGCGAACACCCCTCCATAACAGCAGAAACTTGGAAACTGTAAAACTTCTTCTGAAACATAATGCAGACATAAAAATCAGAGATCGGTCTGGTTTATCTGTTATTAAATATCACTCACAATTTTCTCAAGATAGTCAAATCGTAAATCTTCTGAATCAATTTAAGGAAAATCAGCGACTAAATAATATCATGAATGCAAAAACAAAAAAACTTGCGACACTTCCAGAAACAAAGAAGCCTCCAGAAAAAAGAGAAAATCGAAAAGATATCGCGGAAAGAAATAAAGAAGAGCGAAAAGCCAAAAAGAAACAAAAAAACGAGGAGAGAAAAAGACAGGAACAGGCACAAAAAAAACATAAAGCTATGGGCTATGGAAGAAATATGAGTGCTTTGGAAATAAAAAAACTTCAAAAGAAAAAAAGAAAAGAACAAAGACAAAGAGAACAGCAAAAAACAAAGCTCTTGCAAGAATTAAAAATTTTAAGAGAGTTAGAAAAAAAGACCATGAACCGGCTTAAAATATTGAACTCACAGTTTACCATTAACCTGTTTTCTCTTGTGCTCAACCAAGAGCAATACAGAAAGACTATGGAAAAAAAGCAAAATGATATATTAAAAAACACACGAAAAGCCATAGACAGAATTAATAACCAGTTAAAACATTTGTCTGACAAAGAAACAAAACAGCTTTTGTTATAAAACCTCTTTTAAGTATTGTTTCACAAATTCCGGTTGAGCGAAACCAGCTCTATGAATATCTGTATTATAATAAGATAACTTTCCATCCAGTTTTTTTGCTCTTGCCTCCTGAAAATGTTTTACAGGATGATATTTCCTAGAGGCGAAAGCAAAAGACCAAAGCCCTCCCGGATAAACTGTGTTGCTGTAATTATACAAAGCGGTTAAAGGAAAAACAGATTTTAAGGATTGTAAAATAAACTTTTGGGTGGGTAGTTCAAAAAACGGTGACTCCGCCTGCACCACCAACAAACCCTCATCAGAAAGTAGCTTAAATATGTCTTTGTAAAAAGCCTCACTAAACAATGCTTTTGCTGGTCCAAAAGGATCTGTGGAGTCCACTAATACCACATCAAATTTTTGTTTTGTCTCTTTTACAAACTGTGCACCATCTTGGATTTTCAAGTTCAGTCGCGGAGTTTCAAAAGAACAAGCTATTTTTGGAAAATATTTTTTAGCGGTTTCCACAACCATTTTGTCAATTTCCACTAATACGCATTGAGCAATATTTTCATGGCGAAGCACCTCACGAGCTGTCCCTCCATCCCCTCCTCCAATAATCAATACTTTTTCCGGATAATGATGAACACACAAGGGAACATGTGCCATCATTTCATGGTACACAAATTCATCTTTTTCACTCAACATGACAACTCCATCGTTAAGCAATATGCGTCCGTGCCCTTCTGTTTCCACCACATCAATATATTGATATTCACTTTTACCGGAAAAAAGTACCTGCCTGCACCGAAAGCGTGTACCATAGTAATGCCTGTGACGCTCCTCCACCCACAAATCCATGGGAGAAGTTTTTTCTTCCCAAGCCGGTTTTTTGCTCTCATTTGCCACTTCAAAACCTCTCTTTCCTAAGAATCACCTGTGAAAAAACAGGTTTCCCTAAAGACGCGACCACCCTTCAGTTATAATTCAAGAGCCAAACGCGGACTCTTATAGGGTGTAAAAAAGCTGAAAAAGTTAACCCGATATCCACACTCAAGCCTTCTGAAAAAATGAGAGGACTGAGTAAAGGAGTTTTTCTTATATGTTTCCGCCACTCCACAGGAATCAGAAGAAAACACTATAACATCAAAACTGAGGGGTTTAAATAGGGATATTACCCGCTCTATAATCTCATTAACAGACTTTTCAGCAACATTTGTTTCAAAGCTGACATAAAAGCCTGGATCCTGAGGAGTCACATGAATGGTATAATATTGATTCTTTCCCACCAGACCGTTTAAAGAATATCCAACTGGTTTAAAAATATAATCATCCACCTCTGCATTTTCAAAAAAATGTTCCAAGCCAAGACGATTTTTAATATCCCCGGCAGAATCCGCTGTAAAAAACAGCTTTTTTATATGATCATCCAAATCATACATCAGTATTTCAATAGTGCGATCGGATTGATCGGGACGACATTGCCCTTCTGAGTGAAATAAATAAAAATGACGCTCCTCCGGGACTCCAAAACAATAAGCCTGGCCTGGGATTTTTTTTCGGATCTTTTCAAGATCCTCCATAAAAGAAGTTTTTTGTTTATAAGGGAAAAATTCATTTTTTCTTTGATAAAATATTAACTCCATATCCGCTTTCTTAAAGCTCTTCAACAAAACCAAAATAGAGTCAACCAAAGAGGTGTTGCCACAGGTCAGTATAAGTAGGCGATGGTCCCACACAAACAGACTAGACTCAGACAACACATAAGAGTCACAAAAAGAATTGGAAAAACAGGACACAATATGGGCATTTGATTTTTCACAAAGGGTTTTCCAAAAAGCCTCTGGTTTATTTCTTAGAGGCTCCATAACAGGAGAAAAAATCACTTCCAGTTTTTTTTCAGCACCTTCAAATATGGATTTTTTCATCTGCATGATTCCTCGTTAATGGGAATACTTGTTTTTAAACATTGAAGGAAAAACCACAGCCACAGGTTTTAGAGGCGTTTGGATTGGAAAAGGTAAACCCTTTGCCGTTCAAACCACCGTCAAAATTCAGAGTCATACCCATTAAATAGAGCAGACTTTTGGAATCCACAATCAGCTGAACACCATTACATTCAAAAACTTTATCGTTAGTTTGTTTTTCTTTATCGAAATCCAATTTATAAGAAAACCCTGAACATCCCCCTTCTTTGACAGAGACCCGCAAAAAATCATCTGTGCTCAATTTATCTCTTTCCTTCAAAAGCTGGACTTGCCTAGCCGCGGAATCAGAAACTTGTATCATCTTTATATTCCTTGCTTTGGAACCTGCCCGATTTTTATTTTCGCAGGTTATATTATGCCTCAAACTTCCCTCTTATTTATAATATCTCATATCACCTGATAAAATCTACAATCTGCAAAAAAATAATCCACAATGGTTCGTTCTTATATATCATATACAACTATAATGCAATTTTTCTTGGATTTTTGGTCAAAAAAACAAAGAAAAATCCGGGTTTTCTATTGTTCGCCGTTTGTTCCCGGAAAATTCTGATTGGTGATGATAACAGACATGGCTGTAGCCATAATGGCCATAAAACCCAAAAAAAACATAACACCAAAAATAATCAGAAAAGCACCCGTAATACGCCCTATTCCAGTTATAGGCACAATATCTCCATACCCCACAGTGGAGACAGTGCAAAGTGCCCACCAAAGCGCGTCCCAATAAGTGTCTACATTATTGTTGAGCTTGTTTTCAAAATGAAAAAACACATAAGCAGACAAAAACATGATTATATTGCCAGCTATTGTAAAATAAATCAAAAGTGGTTTTTTAACCAGCTTAAATAAAACCGCTGAAAACTTCGGAATATGATGATGCGGTTTAAAGGAATCAGGTTCTATTTTGTTTTCAGCCATATTTTGCAAATCCGATTTTGTTCATTTTTTTTCAATTATCACATCTTTTTTAACCAAAAACAAACGACTTATGTCTATGATAAAAACAGAAGAAATAATGCTGTGAAAGCTATGGATGAGTTTAAAGCCTCTTTTTAGAAAAAAATACACTTGTATATTCCCGTAACTCTGAATTAAAATGCCGAAAAAAGGAGAACATTTTATGGGAGAGCTGAAGAGAAGAGAAAACGAAACACTTGACTACCGGGTGTGTAAAGAGGCTATGAACAACCCGGAAAAAATGAAAGATTTAAACCGTTATGGACGGGAGGAAATCCGCCTAGCAGAAAATGAAATGCCCGGGTTAATGTTTTTAAGAAAAGAATACTCTGGATCAAAACCTTTAAAAGGTGCGCGGATAACAGGTTGCCTGCATCTGACTATTCAAACAGCAGTGCTGATAGAAACTCTGATAGAGTTAGGTGCTCAGGTAAGGTGGAGTTCCTGCAACATTTATTCCACTCAGGATCATTCAGCAGTGGCAATGGCACAAGCTGGAGTGCCTGTTTTCGCATGGAAAGGAGAAACAGAAGAAGAATACTGGTGGTGTATCGAACAAACCATTAAAGGTTGGGGGCCAGGTGGCTTCGATTTGATTCTGGATGATGGAGGGGATTTAACCAATGTTATGCACAAGCCGGAGTATAGCCACTTAATGAAAAAAGTGGTGGGTATTTCTGAAGAAACCACTACCGGTGTAAGAAACTTAGAAAGATTGCAGAGAGAAGGAAAACTGAAAGCACCAGCCATTAATGTCAATGATTCTGTAACTAAGTCCAAATTTGATAACCTGTATGGATGCAGAGAATCTTTGGTGGATGGAATCAAAAGAGCCACGGACATTATGCTGGCTGGAAAAACTGCCTTGGTAGCTGGCTATGGGGATGTAGGCAAAGGATCTGCGCAAAGTCTTCGCGCTTATGGAATGCAGGTGCTGATTTCTGAAATTGACCCTATCTGCGCCTTGCAAGCCAGTATGGAAGGCTACAATGTAGTTCGCGTGGATAATGTGGCTGACCAAGTGGATATTTTTGTCACAGCCACCGGGTGCAGAGATATCATCACAAAAGACCATTTTTTAAAAATGAAAAGTGGAGCGATTGTCTGCAATATCGGTCATTTTGATTTGGAAATAGATATGAAATGGCTGAACCAAAATAGCAAAAAAACATTTTTAAAACCACAAGTGGATTTACATAGTTTTTCTGATGAACGGGAAATCATTGTTTTGGCAGAAGGACGTTTGGTGAATTTGGGTTGCGCCACCGGCCACCCCTCTTTTGTAATGAGCCACTCCTTTTGTAATCAAGTGTTGGCTCAGCTGGATTTATGGAAACAAAAAGACAGTTATGCTCCAGGAGTGTATCGTCTACCTAAAGCCTTGGATGAAAAAGTGGCTCGTTTGCATTTGGAAAAACTGGGTGTTCAGTTAACCCAGCTCTCTCAAGTCCAAGCAGATTATTTGGGCCTAGATGTAAATGGCCCTTACAAACCAGATGATTACAAGTACTGAGGGTAAATAGTGGTAAGTTTAAACATATTGGCAAAAAGAATTTTAAAAGGAGGATAGAAACTTAAAACAGGTATATACAAAAACAGGAAGCATTCACTTTTTGCCTGAAAAAACCAATGAATGCCAACTTGACAAGATGCAACAATATAGTTTTGTCTTGATCCAAAAAATTCGAAATCCGAATCTTTTTTGAAAAAAATTCGGAATCCGAATCCAAAACCCTATTTTTAGACGACAAAACCCTGTTATGTTTTTTGCAACAATAAAAAACATAAAAAATAACGATATATATATAAAAGGAGCACAAAATGCTAACACAAAAATTAACTCCTCAAAAAAACAACCAAAATCATGGTTTTCTGCGCTGGTCAGAAGATTCACATACAGAGCAAAGGGAAATCTCTTCCTTTGTCAGTATAGGCAGAGATAGCGAAAACATCATTGTTCTGGACGACGGTTTCATTTCTCGCAGACATTGTCGCATTCAAAAAAAAGAAAAAGAAGGCTTTATATTACAGGACATGAACAGCAAAAATGGCACTTTTCTCAATGGCACTCGTGTATTTAAAGCCGTTTTAAAAAACAATGATCGCATTCAAGTGGGGACAAAGGAATTTACTTTCTCTTTTGAAAGATTTGACAATCATTGGAATATTCACACAAAAAGCAAAAATCCGGAATGGAGTCAACAGCTGGAAAAACTTCCCAACATAGCCAGAAATAATATGCCTGTTCTTATTACCGGTCCCTCAGGCACAGGGAAAGAAATGCTGGCAAAATTAATTCATCGTTATTCCTACAGAAGCAAAGGACCTATGATTTCCATTAATTGCAGTGCTCTTTCAGAGTCTCTTATTGAAAGTGAATTTTTTGGACATGTCAAAGGTAGTTATACGGGTGCGCTCACCAATCGGCAGGGAGCGTTTATGGCCGCTAAGGGTGGTTCTCTGTTTTTGGATGAAATTGGAGATCTCCCTCTGCATTTGCAACCCAAACTTCTTCGTGCACTAGAATATCAGGAAATTAAACCGGTTGGATCAGATAATGTAAAAAAAACGGATGTTCGTATTATATCAGCCACTCATCAGGATTTAAAAGCGAAAGTGGCTCAAAAAACATTTCGTTCTGATTTGTATTTCCGACTGCATGTGCTCAATCTTTCCCCTCCTTACTTGGCAAACAGAATGGAGGACTTCGATGATCTTCTGCAATTTTTTTGTAATGAATATAACATTTCTTTTTCAGACAAAGCGATTTTGCTGTTGAAAAGGCATTCATGGCCGGGAAATATCAGAGAGCTTAAAAATACAGTCGCCAGAGCTAAGGCTTTGTTTTCAGGAACAACAGTGGAAGTAAAACAAATACCACACCTCATCTACACTCCTGTTTTATCATCAGACAAGAAAGAAGAATTTACTCAAAAACTCCTGCAAATACCGGTAATAAAAACAATAGAAAAAGATCTTATTTTAAAAGCTATGACATTTTACCGGGGCAATCAGAAAAAAATAGCGAAAGAGCTAGGCATAGCTCAAAGCACCCTCTCCGAACGAATCAAAAAATACGAAATAAACCCAAAAGCCTATAAATACCATTCTTAAAATAACCTTTAAGATTTTTGACATTAATGACAATTATTGGTATATAAAAACTTTATCGGGTTGGTTCAACACAAGGTGTTTTCTTATGATAAAAACAATCATTTTTCTGGCTTTGTTGATCAGTGGCCCATATTTAAACGCAAAACAAAAAACACTTGTCGCGAAAAAAGATCCACCAAACAGCATAAAAAACACAACAAAAAACAACACACAAGAAAGCCCATCTGCCGAACATCACCGAACACAACACACTAAAACAAAAATGCCTGAGCAGTGGGTAGCCTTTAAAAAAGAACTTAAAAATCGCAAAAATGCTCTTACTTCCCCTATAGTGAAACGGCGACTTGATCGTATTCACCGGGTAATGAATCAAAAAAATTCCGAAAACAAAACCCTGAAGCTTATTAATAAACTGGAAAAAACAGTGAAAAACCGACCTTTCGATTTAGCACATCTTTACAAGCTAAAAGCGAGTGTCTATTTATCCAAGGATGATTTAAAAAAAGCTTTCCTTTACTATAAGAAAGCCTTGGGTTTAAAAACTCTTCCTTATAAGGAACATCTATCTGTTCTGTACGATATGGCTTATTTGAATTTGATGAAAAATAAAATAAAAAAAGCCTCTGATCTTATAGAGCAATTATTTTATCTGTCTGACACTATTCCTCCACCACTTTATGTTTTAAAAGCCACTGTTTTGATGGAACGAAAACAAAAAAAACAAGCTCTGGAACTGGTAATGAAAGCTCTTAAGTCCACTACGAATCCAAAAGAGAGTTGGCTAGCTCTTGCAACGGGTCTCAATTTGGAAATGGAGAGATACATACCCGCTGTGCGTTTTCTGACCACATTGACTGCGCGCTGGCCGGACAAGAAAAAATATTGGAAACAGCTTTCTGCGGTCTATCTAAACATTAATAAAGAAGATCGCGCGCTGGCTACCTTGGATTTGGCCTATAAATTGGATTTTTTGGAAAAAGAACAAGAGATTTTACACCTAACCAGTCTCCTTTTGCATAAAGGGCTTGCCTTTAAAGCTGGTCATTTAATGGAACACTCCATTAAGCTTAAAAAAGTAAAGCTCTCTCAAAAAAATTATGAAATATTGGGAGATTGCTGGGAAAGAGCAAACGAAACAAATAAAGCTTTAAAAGCTTACCAGCTGGCTGGTTCTTCGGCAAAAGATGGGAAAATATTTGCCAAGATTGGACATATTTACATGAAAAACAAAAATTGGAATAAAGTGGTAAACTCTTTTACGAAAGCCCTCCATAAAGGAAATATAAAACGTCCTGAACAGATTTATATTTCTATCGGCATTGCTCAGGTCAATTTAAAAGCCTACGATAAAGCCATAAAATCTTTTGAACAGGTTATTAACACAAAAGCAACAGGACAGATGATTAAAACGGCTAGGCAATGGATTAATTACACCCAATCCCTAATAAAAAACTCTGCGAAGAAAACTCTTACATCTTTATGAAAAATGGTTTTCTTTTTGTGTTTCTTTTCTTTGTCTCTTGCGCTCTATTTAAGGATGGAACAACAATGCACCATATTAATCCTCCTGATTTTCAGAAAACATCCAAAAATACTCATTACAGCGCGGTTGTTGAAATTGGAAATGATCTTTTTTTATCAGGAATTTCTGGTGAAGTGTTTAAAGGAGAAAACGCGATTGAAAAACAATTTGATTCCACCTTTAACAAGTTATCCAAAGTATTAAAAACCGCCGGATCGGACATTTCACACATAAAGGAAATTTACACATGGCATGTGGATATATCTAAACATGAAAAAATCTTTCTGAAAGTAAAAGACAAATACTTCCCAAAACCTCCTTATCCAACATGGACTGCCGTGGAAATAAAAAATTTCTTTCCTGGTACCAAGAAGCTGAAAGTAACTGCTAGAGCAGAAAAAATAAAAGGAGGAGATAAACTTATTTATTTAAATACTCTGAATAAAAATATCAGTCGGTTGAAATACACTCCTGCCATTATTGACGATGATTTGGTTTATTTATCCGGTCTTTCAGGAGTATCAAAAGGAAAAACCGTGGAAGAGCAGTTTAAAGATGCTTTTTTGACTCTTAAAAAAGCTTTGGAATCTGTGGGTTCCGGGCTGGATGAGGTGATTGAGCTGGATACATTTCATGTTGTTGGAGTCAACAGTGGAAAAAATATAAGGATTTTTAAAAAAATCAGAGATGAATTTATCCAAAAACCTATTGTGTGGAATCCCTTAATGGTGAGTGATATTGCAGATCCTGCCGGCCTTCTGGAAATAACAGTTCGCGCCCGTTTAAAAAACTCCAAACACAATATAAGATATCACCAGAGAAAAGGTTCAAAGTTTTCCACAGCGATTGAATTTAAAAATATCGTATATATTGGTACTTTGTTTTCAGCTGGTAGTCGTTTAAATATAAGGGAGAAGGAACAATACAGTTTTCTGTTTGAGCAGCTGAAAAAAATATTGCGACTCACTGGCTTGAGTATAAACGACCTTATGGAAGTGAACACTTTTCACACAAAAATGACATCTAAACGATTTTTTAATTTTCTTAAGGAAAAAAATAAGCACATTTTACCTCCTTATTCAGCTTGGAGCGGAATAGGTGTGGGTGTTCCTTTTGACAATAAATCTCTTGTTACTCTTTCGGCCAGAGCCTTTAGAAAAGAAAAGTAAAAAAACCTAAAGGGGAGAAAAGTCCGTCAGAGAATTTCAATAAGCCCAATTCTTAAGGCAGATGACCTCCAAAATAAGTTGTTTTTAAAAAGAAATAGCTGTACAAATAAAAGAAAACAAGGAGGGTATTATGTATTTAAAATCTGCAATGATTTTGTTCCACCTATTTATTGCTGTATCCTGTACCACATTTCGTTATTATCATGCGACTCATGAGTTTAAGGAGAGGGCATATAATCCGGTTAAAAAAGGGCGTGTGGAGCTGACTGTGTACGGAGAAACCACTTACTCCGAGAGACCGGGTGCTATTACAAGTTGGCAAAGAGCACATAAAAAAGGTCTGAAATCGGTAAAGCGCAGTATTAAAAATTTTTGTGAGGGCAAATATACTATAAACACTATTGCTGAGAAGAAAGAAAACTTAGGAACTCGCACGGACACTTCTTATCACAGTGACTATAGTTCTCAAAGAGACAGTTATGGTCAGGGTGCGCATAGCGGTTATGGTGCTGGTTCCCGTAATACTGGGGCAGGAGGTAGCCTTATCAGCAAGGCAATAGGGGGAGTTTATTCCCAATCGGACAGCTCTTCAAAACACGGCCATAGCGACAGCTATTCCACCACCAGAACCGCGCCTGTTTTTAGGGAATACACGGATATTACTTTTCAATGCAAATGATGAATATAAAAATTAGCTACAAAAAAAGCCGGAAGATATCTTCCGGCTTTTTACATTCTCACTTAATAATGTGATTCAAAAAATCCATCAAAAATTAAAGTAATGAACATAAGCCAATGACAGGTTAAATTGCATATCTTCAAGCTTAAACAAGCTACTAAACTCATCCCTTATATCGTAACTTATATTGAACACAAGCCCTGTTCTGCTAGCTGGAAAATATTTTAAAGCCAGATTAGGACCCCACAATAAATAATTTTTGTTGTCTTCTCTCTGGTAGTTAATTTTTAAACCTAAAGCCGGGACAAATTTTTCTTTTCTGGTGTTTTTTATCATGTTAAATTCTCCCCAAATTCCACCTCTGAAACCTAGGTTTATCCTTCCATCACCAGCATTTTCGATCTTTATATTTGGCCCTATCTCAAAATGGCCGGCATTATATCCATAGAGAAAATCAATACCAAATTTCATGTTCCTCTTTGATTCACTTGACCAAGGGATGGCATCCACTCCAACTTGGATACGGTGGGTTCTTTTTCTATACCGGTATCTTTTCTTTCTCATACCATCATCCATACCACTTTCTGCGTATGTCACGATGGGCATAAGTGCTGGCAAAGCCATTATCAAGGAAAAGAATCCGGTTAATATAACCATTATTGCTTTTTTCATATTACCTCCTTAGCAACGATGTATTAAAACACAGGGCACTTGAATCATGCCCTGAAAAAAGCGTAACATAAAAAAAATGAAAAGTATTTTAAAAATTGACGCCTAATAGCAAAGTAATATTCATCCAGTCCCCATAAGGTCTAAAATTGGTGTTTTGCTGGTTATTTCCAACATTTAAGCGAAGTGGGATAGCTTCGTTCTCCAAAGTGACGAATTTAAATGCGTATTCCAGCCCAAAATGGATTTTTTTCATAAAGTGTAATTCTATTCCCAACCCCATATTTAGGCCAAATCCGCTAGCTTCAGTAAAACCGAGCTGATCGGTGTATGTGGCAACCATTGTCACTGAGGCATTAAATACTCCAAGAAAAACATAAGGTTGTAACCAGGAAAAGTTTTTGCTAAAAAGACTTTTGTCAAAAAAATATTTAAAATCCAAGCCCATAGACAAAAAATCAGCAGCTCCCAGAAAATTCAGCTCTTGTTGATCTTGTAAAATCACTTCATGGGTGCTGGCTGTTAGTCCGAATTGAATGGAAAATTGCAGATCAAAAAAATAGTTTAAATATCCTCCATAAACTGGACCTATTTGGTATAAAATGGCCATATTCAGGGTGAATAATTTTACTCCTCCTAAAACTCCTAGAGTGAGAAATCTGCCAGTTTGAAAAAAATTGATATTTTCCTGTTCTTCTGCTGTATTTTCAAACTCAGAATAGTCTGCAAAAGGATCATACGCGTTTAATTCCTCCTTTTTTTCTGTAGAGTTTTCCGCTATTAACCATGATTTTTTTGTGGTATTTTCAGTTTGAGACCAACGAGTATCAGCCTTGGCAGAACTTGAGTTTATTAACCCACAGAAAAAAAACAGAATAATAAACAGATTTTTTTTCATCATAAAAATCACCTTATATGGAAAATTTATCGGTTTTAAGATAGCAGAAGATAAAAAAAGTCCGGTTTAAAGATAAATAACCAGACTATTGGGTCAGTATGTGTCATACATTGTTTTTTGGATTATACTGTAAATATCAACCATGAATACTTATATCTTATCGGCTAAAAGAACAGCTATTGGTTCCTTTATGGGAGCTATTTCTTCTGTTCCCGCTCCTCGCTTGGGGGCGCAAGTAATTGCTTCCTTACTGCAATCCCAGAAAGGGGATATACAGGAATGTATTATGGGTCAGGTATTGACCGCCGGCGCGGGGCAGTCCCCTGCCCGCCAATCCGCCATCTATGCCGGACTGAAAAACTCCACTCAGTGCATGACTGTCAATAAGGTTTGCGGGTCTGGTTTAAAAGCTATTATGCTCGCTCAGGATTCCATTACTCTGGGTCGCTTCGATGTCGCAGTCGCCGGAGGCCAAGAAAACATGAGCTTAACCCCTTATCTTCTCCCTAAAGTCAGAACAGGTCTTCGCTTTGGCCCCTCCAACCTAGAGGACGGAATTATTAAAGATGGCCTATGGGATCCTTATCATGAGTTTCAGATGGGAAATGCCGGCGAAATTTGCGCCAGAGAGTACAAAATCAGCCGGGAACAACAAGATGAATTTGCAATAAAAAGTTACCGAAAAGCGCAAAAAGCGCAAAAGGAAGGCTGGTTTCAAAAAGAGATAGTGACCGTGACTGTACCCTCTAAAAAACAAAATCGGCTAGTGGATAAAGACGAAGAGCCGGACAAAGTACTCTTTGATAAAATCTCCCGTCTCAAACCTGTTTTTGAAAAAGACGGAAGCATAACCCCGGCCAATGCCAGTAAAATCAACGATGGTGCCTCCGCCTGTTTGCTCGTCTCAGAACAATATCTGAAATCAGAAAAGAAAAAGCCTTTGGTTCGTATTGTTGCACAAGGTTCTTTTGCGCAAGCACCGGAATACTTTACGACAGCTCCTGTCCAAGCCATAAAGAACTGTTTGCAAAATGCCAGTATGAAACTTTCTGAAATTGATTTGTTTGAAATCAACGAAGCTTTTTCCGTTGTGGCTTTAGCGGTCTCTAAAGAGCTATGTATTCCAGCTGAAAAACTCAACATACATGGCGGTGCTGTAGCTTTGGGCCACCCCTTGGGAGCTAGTGGCGCGCGCATCCTCACCACCTTGATACATGCTCTCCATCATCATAACAAAAAATATGGAATAGCCAGCTTATGCTTAGGAGGCGGAGAAGCCGTGGCCCTTTTGGTGGAAAAACTGTAATTGTTGAAAAATGCAGATTTAGGTGGGGAAGTGCTGGCTCTTTTGCCGGAAAAAATGTAAGAAATAATTTATCCAATAAAAAATCAAAATGAAAGACTTAAAAATATGAACAAAGTTTTTAAAAATGCGGAGACAGCAGTTTTTGATATAAAAGACTCTTCTGTTTTATTGGTAGGGGGCTTTGGCCTTTGCGGGATTCCGGAAAATCTTATTTCCGCCATTCGCGAAAAAGGCATTAAAAATCTTACTTGTGTTTCCAACAACGCCGGTGTGGACGATTTCGGCTTAGGGCTTTTATTGCAAACCCGCCAAATCAAAAAAATGGTGGCTAGTTATGTGGGAGAAAATTTGATTTTTGAAAAACAATTTTTAGATGGTGAATTGGAAGTGGAGCTGGTTCCTCAAGGTACTTTAGCGGAAAGAATCCGCGCTGGCGGTGCTGGTATACCAGCTTTTTACACCCCTACCGGAGTGGGAACCAAGGTGGCGGAAGGAAAAGAAGTTAAAACTTTTGCCGGAAAAGAATATTTATTGGAGAAAGCCCTCAAAGGGGATTTTGCTTTGGTAAAAGCTTACAAAGGAGACAAATTCGGCAACTTAATCTATCGTCATACTGCTCGTAACTTTAATTCCGTTATGGCCACAGCCGGAAAAATCACTGTTGCTGAAGTGGAAATATTGGTGGAAACAGGAGAATTGGCACCTGATACTATTCATACTCCAGGTCTTTTCGTACAAAGAATTTTCCAGGGAAAAAAACATGAAAAAAGAATAGAACAAAGAACAATAAGAGCACAAAGCTGACTTTGAAATAAAAAAGAAAGTGTTGATACAGTAAAACACGCTACAAATAAAAAAAAGGAAAATTATGCCACTCGACAGAAATCAAATCGCAAAAAGAATTGCACAGGAAATTGAAGATGGTTTTACGGTTAACTTAGGAATCGGTATTCCCACTTTGGTAAGCAACTTCATTCCTGATAATATAAAGGTCATGCTTCATAGTGAAAATGGTCTTCTGGGCCTTGGCCCTTTCCCTTTGGACGGAGCAGAAGACGCTGATCTGATAAACGCCGGAAAGCAAACAGTCACTGCGGTAAAGGGAGCTAGTTTTTTTTCCTCAGCGGAAAGCTTTGCCATGATTCGTGGAGGACATATTGACTTAAGTGTTCTGGGGGCTTTACAAGTGGATCAGACAGGGGCTATCGCCAACTGGATGGTTCCGGGAAAAATGGTAAAAGGCATGGGGGGTGCTATGGATCTGGTGGCAGGAACTAAAAAAGTCATTGTAGCCATGCAACATACTGATAAAAAAGGAAATTCAAAGATTTTGGAAAAATGTTCCTTGCCTTTAACAGGTTTAAATTGCGTTAATCGTGTCGTCACGGACTATGCTGTGATTGATGTTATTCCAGAAGAAGGTTTTGTTTTACAGGAAACCGCACCGGGCATTACTATTGAAGAGGTGAAAAAAATCACTTCTGCCACTTTAAAAGTCAGCCATCAAGTAAAAACCATTGAATTTTAGCAATAAAAAAACAAGAGGGTAAATATGAAAACACAAGCTTCGAACACAGGGAAAAACCCTTTTGATCAACAAGCTGAAATTCCAGGGGTAAAGTATATTATAGCCATTGGTTCCGGCAAAGGAGGTGTAGGAAAAAGCACTGTAGCTTTAAATCTAGCTTTGGCTTTTAAAAAAAAATCCACCACCCTAAAAGTGGGTCTCCTAGACGCAGATCTCTATGGACCTTCCCTGCCCCGTATGATGGGATGTTTAAATCAAAAGACAGATATCAATTCTGAAAACAAAAAAGTGATTCCCCTTAACCGCTTTGGCATTAAATTAATGAGCATGGGATTTTTAGTGAAAGAAGATTTACCTGTAATATGGCGTGGCCCCATGTTGTTTAAAGCTATTGGCCAGTTTTTAAACGAAGTGGACTGGGGAGAACTGGATTATTTAATAGTGGATCTTCCGCCCGGTACGGGGGATGTGGTGTTAACCCTGGCCCAAAAAACACCTGTATCCGGTGGTATAGTGGTATGTACTCCTCAAAATATTGCTTTGGCAGATGCAAAAAAAGCTTTAAATATGTTGGCACACTTGAAAATCCCTTGTTTGGGAGTTGTGGAAAATATGTCTTCTTTTAAAGTAAGACAGGATGAAGAACCTATTGATTTATTTCCCAAAGGACAGCTGGATATTTATTTAAAAACAAACAATATTAAAAAATTAAGCAGTATCCCTTTTCATCCTGATGTGGGGTTGAGTTGTGAAAGCGGTGTACCTTTTATGGAAAGCTATCCTGATTCCGAAGAGGGTTTGTCTTTCCTAGAATTGGCTGACCATATTCTGGAAAAATACACCAATAAAATACAGCAATAGAGAAAACAAGAGCAATTTGCACCGGCAAGTTTTTATATTGATTTTGCTGACGGACTCCATTATGAAGAGTCTGTAAGAAATTATATCAGCAATAAATAAATTGAAAGGGGACAGTTCATGTTGGAAAGATACACCAGAAAAGAAATGGGTCAAGTGTGGACTCAAGAGAATCGTTTTCGAAAAATGCTACAAGTGGAAAAAGCGGTGGCACTTGCTCAAGCGGAAATGGGGTTGATTCCCGGAACTTCTGCTCAGGCCATTCAGGAAAAAGCGGATTTTGAGTTAAACAATATAGTAAAGAACGAAAAAAAGACCCGACACGATGTGACGGCCTTCGTGCAGGAAGTGGCCGATAAAGTGGGTGGTTCAGAAGGCGCGTATGTCCACTGGGGGCTTACCTCCTCTGATGTGCTGGATTCTGCACTGGCTTTGTTGCTTTCTTCAGCCAGTGAAGTTTTAAAAAGATCTTTTGTCCGCTTGAAAAAAATCTTGCTTACGCTTAGCGAGAAACACGCAGAAACTCTTTGTTGTGGCAGAACACATGGGATGGTGGCAGAACCTCTTACTTTTGGCTGGAAACTCACCGGTTATTTAATGGAACTTCAGAGGAATGAGCAGAGAGTGTTTCGCGCCCTTAAGCAAACAATGGTGGGAAAGTTCAGTGGGGCGGTGGGTGCTTACAGTGCACTTTCTCCTGAGTTGGAACAAAAAATTTGCCAAGCTCTTAATCTTTCTGCAGAGCCAACTGCAACACAGATAGTGCCGAGAGATCGTCATGCAGAGGTAATTTTGTCTCTTGCCATGACAGCCAGCGGTTTAGAGCGCCTAGCAGTGGAGATTCGTCATCTTCAGCGATCTGAGGTGGCAGAGGTATCTGAAGGTTTTGCTCCCGGTCAAACGGGTTCCAGTGCCATGCCTCATAAAAAAAACCCTATTTATTCTGAAAATATTACAGGACTTTCCCGTTTGATTCGTTCTTACACTGTTCCAGCTTTGGAAAATACTGTTTTGTGGCATGAAAGAGATATTTCTCACTCTTCTGTGGAGAGGCTTATGTTTTCCTCTTCTTTTATTCTCTGTGATTTTGCTTTAAACCGCATGGCGGAGATAATGGAGAACTTATGTATTAATGAAAACCGAATGCTTGAAAACCTGAAGTCCAGTGGAGAAGTGGTGTTCTCTTCTTTACTTTTAACGACTCTTGTACAAAGAGGCATGTCGAGGTTTCAGGCTTACGAGTTAATTCAAAAAATAAGCTTTGCTCTTAAATCAGGAGAATCTTTCCAAGAGCAATTACTAAAAAACAAAACTGTTTTAAAATACCTTAAGCCGGAAGAGATTAAAGAAAAATTTTCTTTGGAGAAACGAAAAAAGCAAATCGCAAAACAAATACAAGTCATTTTAAAACAAAGTCAGGTAAAGTAAAAGCGCGGGGTTGAGGAAAATAAAATGAAATGGATAAAAGGAGATTTTTTCAGTGAAGGAAAAGGAAAGAGTATTTATGGAGTTAAAGATCATCCTCATCTGATATGGATGGAGTTCAAAGATAATTTAACAGCCTTTAACGGGAAAAAAAAATCCAGCTTTAAAGGAAAAGGCACTTTAAACAGAGATACCAGCTCTCTTGTGTTTCGCTTTCTCAAGAAAGAAGAGATAAAAACGCATTGGGTGGCGGATGTGGATAAATCAGGAATGATTTGCCAAGGCTTGCAAATAATTCCTTTGGAGGTAGTGGTAAGAAACCGCTTGGCTGGTTCCACGGCTAGGAAATTTCAATTCCCCGAAGGCCAAGTACTTTCAGAACCATTGGTGGAGTTTTATTATAAAAACGACAGCTTAGGAGATCCTTTTGTTAGTACAGATCAGGCAGTGCTTTTTAACTTTGTTGCCGAAAGAAAGGAAATGGATATTTTAAAAAAGCAGGCTTTGCGGGTGAACCAGAAATTAAAAAATTTTTTTGATTCAGCGGAAATAGAACTTATTGACTTTAAACTGGAGTTTGGCACTTTGAAAAAGAAAGTATTTGTATTGGCTGATGAAATTTCCTGTGACTCCTGTCGTTTGTGGGACAAGCAAACAGGAGAAAAAATGGATAAAGATCGCTTCCGCTTGGACTTAGGTGGAGTGGAAGAATCCTATAAAAAAGTGTATGATTATTTACAAAGGAAAATGGGAAAATGATAATAGTGGGAGTTAAAATTTTACCTAAAAAGGAAGTATTGGATGTGCAGGGTCGTGCTATAGCAGATATGCTAAAGCGACAGGGTAGGGCCATTAAAAATTGTCAGTACGGAAAATTTATCAGATTGACAATCCATACAGATGACCTAGAATTTGCTTTGGGTGAAGCGAAAAAAATGGCGAAGTCAGTGTTATGCAACCCTCTTTTGGAAACTTATGAGTTGGAAATTTTATCTGACAAACCAGAATAATCACGAAAATCATCAGAAAAACAAACAAGAGAACCAAAGACTATGAAAAAAAGTATTGTGAGTAAAAAACCGGTTGGAGTGTTGGTTTTTCCAGGCACTCAATGTGATCAGGATGTTTTGAAGGCTCTGGAGAGTGTAAACCAGCCTGCAAAAAAGATATGGCATACAGACAGATTTTCTCCGAAAGATTATTCGGCTTTTGTTTTGCCAGGGGGGTTTTCTTATGGAGACTATCTTCGGGCGGGGGCTTTGTCAGCACATTCTCCAGCTATGCAGGATATTCATAAAGTGGCTCAAGAGGGGTGGCCGGTTTTAGGAATATGCAACGGTTTTCAAATTTTATGTGAAGCGGGTCTTTTGAAAGGAGTTTTAAAAATTAATAAAAGCCTTCGTTTTATTGATGAATGGGTAGAGCTTGAGCTTTGTCATTCTTGCCAAGAGTGGGGAGGAGGAAATGGAATGACAAAAAAAACTATTCGTATTCCCATCGCACATAAGGAAGGCTGTTTTTACATTGATGAAGATGGAATAAAACAGCTGGAAGATCAGGAACAAATTTGGTGGAAGTACAAAAATAACCCCAACGGTTCTGTGGGAAGTATAGCCGGTGTGATGAATGAAAAGAAAAATGTGGCGGGCTTGATGCCTCATCCAGAAAGAGCTATGGCAGAGTGGATGGGAAGCTCAGATGGCACTCTGTTCTTTAAAGATCTTTAATTTTTTCCAACCAATTAGGCATAATTAACCATAACCACTAAAAATTATGGTTTCATTTTTTAAGACAGAAAGTTGTCTGAATGGAGTATTATAACCTTCAGAATAGTCAAGGAGATTCTCTTTTTGTAGTATTCCAAGAGTTTGGAAAACCTGCTCAACTTCTTTTTTTCTCTCTTCTGATATATATTTCAAATCAGAATTTTTAAGTTCCTTTGGAGGATTCATAATTCCCTCTTAAGTGGGTTAAGAGGCAAAATTATATACTCAATCAAATTTTCTGATTTTGTGTTGTCAACTAAAAATTATTGTCTGATAATACTTGTATGTTGTCAAGTTTGAATAAAAATTTTCAAAAAAATGACTTTTTTCAGCCCCTTTTTCATCTCTGTTTTCAGCACATTAAATCAAATTTTTCCCGACCTTGATCCAATTTTTTGTATTTTAATGATTCAGAGCCAAGATCCTATAAAGAAGAGTGCGCAAAAAATAGTTAAGCAATACATATAAGGAGAAAGCAATCGGCCTTTTCCCAAGGCTATTTTCAAAAAAGTGTAAAATAAAAATCCATAGATAATACCCTGAACGATGGAAAAACATAACGGAATAAGTATAATGATCAAAAAAGCTGGCAAAGCCTCTTCGGGGTTATCCCATTCTATATCCACGACGGATTTTATCATGTAAGAACCCAGTGCCACCAAAATGGGAGCTGTGGCAATATGAGGAATCATGGAAAGCAGGGGAGAAAGAAACAAAAAGGGAAGAAACAAAAGAGCTGTTGTAATTGCTGTTAAGCCTGTTTTTCCACCAGCACGAATACCGGTTATGGATTCTAGGAAACACACAACAGAACTGGAACCAGCCAGTCCTGCCCAAGAAGTAGCTGTGGCATCTATTAAAAGGCTTTTTCTTAAATAGCGAGGACGAGAACTGTTTTCTGAAGTTAAAGGACCAGACTTAGCTATTCCCAGTACACCACCAAGACTTTCAAATAAATCCACGAAGGCGATGGAAAACAAAACCGGCCAAAAGGAATATTGTAAAGAACCCAATAAATCCATTCGTGAAAAAAGACTCCAATCAGGCCAAGAGAACAAGCCACTGTAGTTTACAATGGTTTCCTCCCCCCATAGCCGTCCTACGGGAACACATAAAAAAGTGACAACAGGGATGGAAAACAATAAAGCGTTTTTGATTTTTAAAACCAACATAAGAAAGGTGAAAGCCAGACCCACTAAAAATATTCCGTTTTCTATCGTAAGAGATTTTGCTTTTAAAAAGGTTTCATCTGAGTGAACAATCAGCTGGCCTTCTTTCAAACCTATGAAGGCAATAAAGAATCCAATACCGCAAATAAGAGCATTTTTAATGGAATGAGGCACAGAGAGAACTAACTTCTCCCGGATTTTAAAAAGAGATAGGATAAAGAAGATAATACCCACCCAAAAGGTGGCACCCAAAGCTATAGTATATGGAACACCTTGGCTTTTTACCAGAGTGAATGTAAAAAAACTGCTGAGGCTCAAACTGGGGCCTAATACAATGGGGTTATTGGCATAAACTCCCATAGCCACAGAGCTAAAGAAACAAACCAAAATAGTGGCTGTCACGCAGGCGGAAAAAGGCATACCGGTTTGGCTGATGATCTGTGGATGTACACTGACAATATAAGCCATACTCAAAAAAGTGGTAATCCCAGCCAACACTTCCTGCCGAAGAGAGCTTTGGTTTTTTTCTATTTCAAAAAATTTTTTAATTTTTTGTTTCATTTTTTAAGTGCCTGTAAAATCGATATGATCTTTATATAATTACACATCTTAAGATTTTTATATGAAGATTATCTAGCTTTTTACGGGAATGAACACTATGCGTCAAAAAATTCGGATTTCGGATAATATTCGGATTTCGAATTTTTACCTTCTCAAAACTCCATTTTTCTTTATTTTTTCGTGCAATCCGGTCTTGCAAATATATTGGGTATGAATATTTTTTCTTTTACACAAGATGGAAATAAAATTATTCCTGTAGAGGTACAGCTCAGTTTGATTCCAGGTTTGCCACAGGTTCAGTTTACGGGTCTGCCGGATATGGCCATTAAGGAAAGTGTTATGCGGATTAAATCCGCTGTTCGCGCTCAAGGGTTTGAATGGCCTAATACAAGACAGATGATTATTAATCTCAGACCTGCTCACTTGAAGAAAAGCTCACAAGGGTTGGAGCTGGCTATTGCCTGCGCGTTGCTTTGGAAAACAAAGCAGATACCACCTCCTGCTGAGATATCTTCTCCTTTCTATATCTATGGAGAGTTGTCACTGGATGGAACTGTATCTGCACCGGATGACTGGGAAAGTCTGCCCTCACGAAAAGAAGGGATATTGACAGGGATAATAGAAAAAGAAAATTATCTTTGTCCTTTGTTTCAGGTAAGCTCTTTAAGGGATTTGGAAAAACCAACTTTTATGCCTGCAAAACCTTTAACAGAGCTTTTGCAAAAACCCTCTATTCCCGATATTTGTTTTTCCGAACAATCGGCTTTTATTTTGACGATTACAGCTGTGGGTGAGCACCCTTTACTGTTGGCCGGCGAAGCAGGTTCCGGTAAAAGCACATTATCCGAGCATTTACCTTATTTATTGCCTCCTCCTTCTTTATCCGAATTTCAAAAATCACGGCAAATTTGGTCCCACACAGGAGAGTCTTTGACATGGCGACCTTTTGTAAATCCTCATCACAGTATCACCGCGCTTTCCATGATAGGGGGAGGCTATCCTGTATTTTTTGGAGAAATTACAAAAGCACATGGTGGTATTTTGTTTATGGATGAATATTTGGAGTTTCATCCAAGAGTGCAAGAAGCTCTTAGAGAGCCAATGGAAAAAGGAGAAATTTGTATTTCCCGCCGGGGCCAAAGTGAAAAGTTTCCAGCCAGGTTTTTATTAGTGGCTGCAACAAACCTTTGCCCTTGTGGGGATCTGGTTCCGGGAAAATCCACTCAATGCTCTTATTCCCTCAGGAGGTGCTTTTCTGTTATGGACAGGCTGAATGGCCCTATGTTGGATCGTTTTGACATTCTGGCTTTTTCCACCCAATGGAAAAAAGGCCCGCTTTCCGTACATCTTGAAGATATCCATAAAAAAGTAATGAAAGCGCACACATTTCGTAAGAAAAGAAAACAAGAGAAAGTGAACGCTCGTTTATCCATTCAGGAACTGGAGTCATCTCTCAGCTCCTTTTTAAGAGAAACACAAATTTCCTCTGGTGTGTCTTCCAAAAGAAGAAAGAAAGCGGTTCTTAAAGTGGCTCGTACTTTGGCAGACTTGAATGAAGATGAAGAAATAAAAGCACAACATATTGAACAAGCCAAAGAGTTAAGTTTGATACCTTTTGCTCAAATAAAAAACAGAGGTATGTTCCCCTAAAGATCGTTTATTAAAAGGTTTTCGGACTTGACCAGACTCTTTGACTGTAAAAAAATTGACTAATGAAAAAAAGAGGATATGGTATATATTATACATAATACGGAGGATTTATGTCGGCGCATTTAAAAATGGGAATGAAACTGGCTCAAAAACTGAAGATGACACCTCAACTTCAACAGTCCATAAAACTTCTTACTCTCCCTATAATGGAATTAGAGCAAGCGGTTAGAGATGAATTGCTGGAAAATCCGGTTTTAGAGGAAGTACATGATACAATGGAAGAACAGAGTATGGATGAATTATCCAATCAGGAAGAACTCCCAGAAAGACATACTTGGATGGAGTTTACAAGCACTTATTCTGTGCGAGGCCCCAGGCAGTCTCAGGTAAAGTCCGCTGATGGTGTATTTAATCTAGAAAATGTTATTTCCACAGAACAAAGCCTTTATGATCACTTGGTGTGGCAAATTCAAATGAGTGGTTTTTCCAATCAAGAGAAAGCACATTTGAATTTACTGGTGGATCGTTTGAATGAAGATGGTTATTTGGTTGTTCCCCTAGAGCACATAGCCAATGAAACAGGCACAAATTTGTCCACCTTAAGAAAGGCACTCAAGCTATTACATACTTTGGATCCCAACGGAGTAGGAGCCAGAAATTTAAAAGAGTGTTTGTTGATTCAGGCTCGTCAAAATCAAGAAGACACTAAAGATCTGATTACTCTAATTGAAAACCATCTGTCAGATTTGGAAAGCAAGAACTTTAATGCTATTGCTTTAAAAATGGGGTTGACAGAAGAGGAAGTGATGGATCTGTATAAAATCATTACTGCCATGGAACCTAAACCCGGTCGCCGTTTCGTTACACAACCTATTCAATATGTCACGCCAGATGTGTATATTATTAAAGAGGAAAATGGATATCGGGTATCCATTAATGAAGAGGGTTTGCCACACTTAAGAGTGGCTCATGTGTACCAGGATATGTTAAAAGGGGGGCTGGATAATGATAAAGTTTTGCCCTTGGACTCCACACAACGGTATTTACGACATAAAATGAACTCTGCACTTTGGCTGATTCGCTCCATTAACCAGCGTCAAAAGACCATGTTTAAAGTCACTTCAGCTATCGTAAAACATCAAATGGAATTTTTTAAAAAAGGGTCTATAGGAATGAAACCCATGATTCTCAGGCAAATTGCGGAAGAAGTCGGTGTACATGAATCCACCGTAAGCCGTGTCACCACTAATAAGTATGCTCATACTCCACATGGTGTATATGAGCTTAAATATTTTTTTAACTCAGGTCTTGAAACAGACAGAGGGGAAAAGATAAGCGGTGAAGTAGTGAAATTGAAAATTTTATCTTACATTAAAAACGAAAACAAAAAAGATCCTGTTTCTGATCAATATATTATGGATCATCTGAAGGAAGATTTAGGGGTGCATCTTGCGCGCCGGACGATTGCCAAATACAGGGAGTCCATGAATATTCCCACACCCAATCGCAGAAAAGACTCTTACTCCAAAGACTTTTAGTTTATACGGGGAAAAAGAGGTGGAAATTCCTGGATCGTTTCACCGGCTTTTGGAAAAAAACCGCTTTGAAAGTTCTCCACCGGCCATTCATCCGGGCAAGCGAGGCTTTTTAATAGCTGATCCATTTTTTTTGGCATAACCGGTTTCAGCAATACGGCAGACAAATAAATAATTTCCAGAGCGGATCGTAAAACAGCCCCTGTATCCTGCTTATTGGTCTTAATGGTTTTCCAAGGAGCACTTTTTTCCAAAAATCGGTTTGTTTCATTCAACAAATTAATAATATTTTCCAGTATAAGATGAGGGCGGAGAAGATTTGCCTTTAGTTCTGTTGTAACTTCTATTCCTTTATGTCTCAGATTTTCGATCAAGGGGTTTTTACTTGTTTTGCAGTTTCTTTCAGGAATTTTGGATTCAAAGCCTTGATGAATCATTTTTGTGGTTCTACTGATTAAATTGCCAAAGTTGTTGGCTAAGTCTTCATTAATTCTGTTGGCAATAAGGGTATGAGAGACAGGGGAGTCGTTTCCCAAGGGAACATCCCGAATGAGAAAATAACGAAGGCTGTCTGAATCAAAAAATTGTATATTGTTCTTTGGGTTTGATTTTCCTGTCCCGCTGGATAATTTTTTTGAAGATTTTTCTGCCGAGGATTTGTTTAAAATCTTCAAGGGATCCATCACATCCCCTTTTGATTTACTCATTTTTTCCTGGGATTGATTCAAAAGCCAGCCATGTGCCAATATGGTTTTTGGAAGTTTGATTCCCAAAGCCATTAACAAACAAGGCCAATATACGCAATGGGTGATTAAAATATCTTTTCCTATCAGATGAACAGCTCCCGTTTCTTTCCACCACTTTTCAAAGTCCTCACTTTTTAGGGGATTGGTGAAAGAGAATTGTTTTCTCCCTCCACCACTTTGCGGAGGCCAGCCTACGCCGGTGATATAATTCAGCAAAGCATCCACCCATACATAAGTCACATAATCCGTGTCAAAAGGAATCTCCACTCCCCAATTCACTCTGCTTTTGGGTCGACTGATACATAAATCACTCAACCCCTGCTTTAAAAAGCTTATAACTTCATTTTTTCGATGAGGGGGCTGGATAAAATCAGGGTTTTCGTCAATATATTCCAATAAAGGCTTTTGGTAGGAGGACATTTTAAAAAAATAATTTTTTTCTTTTATTTTTATAACTTCTTTCCCGGAAGGGGATTTTCCGTTTATCAGATCTTTTGAAGTATAAAAAGTTTCTTCACTAACACAGTACCAGCCTTCATAAGTGGATTCATAAATTTGTTTTTTGTCGTGGAGTTCTTGCAGAAACTTTTGAACAGCTTTTTTATGCCATTTTGCAGTAGTTCTGAAAAAGCGATTGTAGGAAATATCCATTAATTTCCAAACGGTCTCAAATCTTTTGGACATTTGATCGCAATAAGTTTGAACCGGAATATTTTGTTGTTTCGCAGCTTGACTAACTTTTTGGCCATGTTCATCAACACCCGTTAAAAAAAAAGTTTCGTATCCCACAAGTTGATGATAACGATTGAGAACATCAGCCAGAACAGTACTATAGGCAGTGCCTAAGTGGGGTTTGTCGTTGACATAATAAAGAGGCGTTGTAATATAAAAGCGGTTCATTATCATCTTTTGTTTTGCAGTTTCTGAGAGCATAAAAATAAAAGTTATATCCTGTTTCCCTGAAAATATATAAAAAAAATAAGGTTAAAACAAGGCAGGAATGTTTAATAACCAGCTGATAAAACCGGAAAAATTATCTGTTTATCATAAACAGAAAGTTACAGGATATAAGTCCTGATCATAATGTCAAAAGATAACAAATTTCCGGTTTTGGAAAAGAATTATTGGATATAAGGTGAAAAAAATCTTGCTTAAAGTGTATTTTCTTGCTTAGTGTGAAGTTTATTGCTGAAGTAAAGGGCTGAGTAGTTGTCCGGGCAAACAGTATATTTTTTTGACAAGATTCCCGTCCCCGATTTTTGTGAGAACAGGTTTAAGAATAGAATATGTGTCAGGCATTTTCGGAATATACTTTTTACAGGCAATGAAATAAAAATCAGGAGGAATATTTTTATGCCAGCCAAGATCGCTAAAAAGAAAACAGTCAATACAGACAAAAAAAAAGCCACCAATGGCAAGCAGTCAGGTAAAAAGAAAACACCTGCCACTTCAAAAAGTGCTTTGAAAAAAAGTGAGGTGATTGCAAAAAAGAAAAAATCATCTTCCACAAAGGAGACTTTTCGTAAATCTGCTGTTTCCAAGGCTGTCAGTGACAAAAACAAAGTCGACAAAAAACCAGTGAAATCCGCCACTCTCCCGACTAAAAAAGCAAAACCCGTTACACATTCAACGGAAAAAACTGCTGATAAAAAGGAGTCTGTTTCCGTTGAAAAAAAAGTTAAAGGTGAAAAAAAACCAGAAAAATCTGTCCTTGTGAAAAAAACATCTTCGCGGAAAAAAGCCGTTGAAAGTAAGAAAGAGGAGAAACTCAAACAGGAAAATGAACAAAAATGGGAAGCTTTTTATAAAAAAGCAAAAGGCGTAAAACCCACCCCCTTTAATATTTCCCGTCAGTTTCAACCTGTAACTCCCATAAGCCACCCTGTTTTTGGGTGGGGGTGGATTATCAGTAATACAAATGATCGTTTGGAAGTAATATTTAAAGATAAAGTGAGAATTCTTTTATCTAATTATAATGAAACAAAATCAGGGAAGAGGTTAAGATAAAATTTCATGGCACTCAATAATATAAAACTCTTTTTTCTCAAACAGGAATATGATTATGCCAAAATCTGAATTAGTTCAATTTGACGGTCAAATTGTAAAAGTATGCTCTAACGGGTTATACAAGGTGCAGCTGGAAAAAAAAGAGATTGAAGTGTCGGCTAGGCTTTGTGGTAAAATGCGTAAATACAATATTCAAGTGGTTAATGGAGACAGAGTGACAGTGGGGTTTTCTCCTCATGATCTCACACTGGGTTTGATAATATACAGATATCGTTAGGCTTATAAAGCAAACAGATGGGTGAAATATGTCAAAATCAAAAGAAAAAAAATTGGTTATCGTGGAATCCCCTGTCAAGGCTAAAACGATCAGCCGTTTTCTGGGCAGAGATTACGCCGTGGAATCCTGTATGGGACATATAAGGGATTTACCTAGTTCCGCCAAAGAGTTGCCGGAGCAAATACGAAAAAAATCTTGGGCGCATTTTGGTGTGAATGTGGAAAATAACTTTCAACCGGTTTATTGTATTCCCGGCGAAAAAAAAGAAATAGTAAAAAAATTGAAGAAAAAAATCAGTTCAGTAAAAGAGTTGATATTAGCAACAGATGAAGATCGTGAAGGAGAAAGTATTTCTTGGCATCTTCAGGAGCTTTTAAAGCCTAAAATTCCCGTCAAGAGGATGGTTTTTCACGAAATAACAAAAACCGCGATTCAGGAAGCTTTGAAAAATTTCAGACCGGTGGATCATAATTTGGTGCAGGCACAGGAAGCGCGTCGTATTTTGGATCGCTTGGTAGGGTATAGTATTTCGCCAGTGTTGTGGAAAAAAGTCACACGGGGGCTTTCCGCTGGACGAGTGCAGTCTGTGGCAGTGGCTTTGGTAAGTGACAGGGAATTGGAGCGTCTATCCTTTAAAAAGAGTGTGTATTGGGATTTAGAGGGAGTACATAAAAAAGGAAACTCCAATGTGTTCAAAAGCCGTTTAATTGAGCACAAAGGAAAAAAACTTGCGCGTAGCTCTAATTTCGACAGTAAAACTGGGGAATTAAAAAACCAGAATGTGTTAATAATGGGAGAAAAAGAGGCTATAAAACTGCAAAAAACCTTGTCAGGTGAAAAATTTAAAGTCCTAGAAGTGGAAAATAAAAAAATTTCCAGAAAACCACCTCCGCCGTTTATTACTTCCACCCTTCAACAGGAGGGTAATAGAAAACTAAACTTTTCCTCCAAACAAATAATGAGCTTGGCTCAAAAACTGTATGAACAGGGTTTAATCACTTATATGAGGACGGATTCCACTTTTTTGTCTGCACAGGCTTTACAAGCTACCCGTTCGGCAGTATCCAGTATATATGGAAAAAATAATCTGCCTCCCACTCCAAGAGTGTACCGTAAAAAAGCCAAAGGCGCGCAGGAGGCGCATGAAGCCATCCGTCCTGCTGGAGAACACTTTATCGCTCCTGATAAAACAGGTTTAAGCGGGCAGATATTAAGTTTGTATGATCTGATATGGAAGAGGACTTTATCTTCACAGATGAAAAATTGCGAGCAAAATCAAACACGGGTAAAAATGAAAGCGAAATCTTCTGTTTTTCAAAGTTCAGGAGTGACAATTCGTTTTCCAGGGTTTTATTTGGTATATAAGGATCAAATAACAGATGAAGTTCAGCTCCCGGCTTTAAAAAAAGGCGACGAAGTGCAATGCCTGAAAGTATCAACGGTTAAACATGAAACAAAACCTCCCGCTCGATACACAGAAGCTTCTCTTATTCAGAAATTGGAAAAAGAAGGGGTGGGACGCCCTTCCACTTATGCCAGTATCATCAGCACTATTCAGGACAGGGGTTATGTGGAGAAAAAACAAAATACACTTATTCCCACCTTTACAGCTTTGATTGTAAATCACTTTTTACAGAAAAATTTTCCAGATTATGTGGATATGCAATTTACTTCTGAAATGGAGAAAGACTTAGATGACATCGCTAGTGGCAAAAAAAACCATGTAAAATATCTTAAATCAGTTTACCTGGGGCCAAAAGGTCTGAAAAAATTAGTGGAAACGCATGAAAAGCGCACGAAAGATCAAACTTTTCGATCCTTGATTTTGAAAGGTTTTGAAGAGTATTCCTTTAAAGTAGGACCTTTTGGAGCTTATGTGTGTAGAAAAAATGGTAAAGAGGATATATCTGCTTCGTTGCCGACAGATATTTATCCCGGTGAAATCACAAAAGAGATAATTGATCAAATTATTGAGCATAAAATAACAGGGGGGAGGTCTTTGGGAAAAGACCCTAAAACAGGTCAGGAAGTGTTTGTTGTTCTGGGACGCTTTGGCCCTTATGTGCGATTAGGCACAAATGATGAGAATAAAAACAGTGAAAGCAAAGAGGATAAAACAGTTAAAAAGGGAAAGAATAAATCCCGAAAAAAAAATAAAACGGCTACCATTACACCGTTTTTTGATGAAAAAAACATTACTCTGGATGGTGCTTTAAAATTATTGGAGTTGCCTAAAACCTTAGGTGAACACCCGGAAACAGGTAAAGAAATTAAGAAATCCGTGGGGCGCTTTGGCCCTTATATTGTGCATGCAGGAGATTTTCGCTCTGTACCGGCGGATACATTTTTTGATATCGACTTGAAATACGCCATTCAAAGGTTGAGTGAACCCAAGGGTCGCTCTTCACGCGTGTTAAAGGAGTTTAAACATCCTGAATCTAAAACACCTATTCAATTAATGAAGGGACGTTATGGCCCTTACATTAAATATAATAAAAAAAACCATTCATTACCTCCAAATTTAAAAGAGGATGATTTGGATTTGAAGACTGTTTTAAAGCTGATTGAAGAAGGCGTGAAATCCCGGAAATCTAAAAAATCTGTAAAATCCAGTAAGAAAAAGTCCAGTAAAAAGAAAATCGGCAAAAAAAAGACAACATCGCGATCCAGAAAGAAAAAATCTTCTGGAAACACTACAAAAAAGAAAAAAGTGAGGTAAAATTTGATTTCAATGAAAAATATTTTGGTTTTTTTAATATTTCTTTTTTCATCGAATTTATATGCGATCATTTTGGAATGTGATTATATACACGATATTCAGAAAAAATATCTGGATTTGCATATTAATTTTTCCAATTTGGACAGAAAAAGCACACGCTTCAAAACCATGATGTCTGATTTGGAAAAAAGGGTAAGAGATCAATTTCTCAAGTCTCTGGATTCTGAAAAACTATATTTCACTCAATCAGATATTAACAATATTAAAAAGAAGTTGAAAAATATTTTCGTTAAAATACAAAAAAGTGATTGTTCCCACTTGGACAGAGTGTATGACCTTTACGCGAAAAGAGTGTCTGAGCGTGTACGATTTGCAAAAGAATATCTGCAACAAAAATTTATTCTGGATCCGATGATTAAATTAACCTTGGATCCTAGAAAAAGACCAAGGCGTAAAACCATGCGCCAAATTAATAAGTTTCATAAAAAGTATATTCAGTATCAAATGGCCAATGCCATCATTGCCAGTGATAAGAAGGATTATGAAAAACAGGTAGAGGAGGCAAAACAAAGTGTGTTGCATAGTTACAACCGCTTGCATAAAGAAATAAAAAGCTGGTCAGTTAATTTGTCGGATAAAGAAAAGAAAAAATGTTACAAGAAAAGAAAATCTTACGGCAAAGTTGCTGTTTGCAAACCCTACGAATGGTATTCCATGTATCTGAAAAGCTTTGCCAGAGGCTTTGATCCTCACTCTGGCTATCTTTCACAGGAGGATCATGAAGATTTTGAAATTAATATGAAGCTTTCTTTAGAGGGCATTGGAGCCAGCCTTAGTTCCAAATATGGGTATACTGTTATTGAGAAGCTTATTCCTGGAGGAGCGGCCGCTCGTTCCGGCAAATTAAAGCCCAAAGATAAAATTTTGGCAGTCGGACAGTCTACTACAAAAATGATAAATATTTTTAATATGATTTTAAGGGATGTGGTGAGCATGATCCGCGGAAAAAAAGGAACCCCTGTGTACTTAAAAATTATGAGGATAAATGACAAAGAAAAGAAAACAATATTTAATGTGCGTTTGATTCGTGATCGAGTCAACTTAGATGATCAAGCCGCGAACATTCATTATTTTGAACGTGGAGAAGATAATAAATCAATTAAGGTGGGTGTTATTCAACTTCCTTCTTTTTACGGAGAGGGACGTCCAGGAGGACGTTCTGTTACCAATGATGTGAGAAAACTACTGACCAATGCGAAGAAAGCCAAAGTATCTGCCATTGTTTTGGATATGTCCAATAATGGAGGCGGTTCTCTAACGGAAGCCGTACAATTAGCAGGGTTATTTTTTGCAAAGGGAAGTGTTGTGCGTCAACAAGTTAAGACAAAAAGTGGTGATCGTTATCTAACTTTATCTGATGTGGATGAAACTATTGAATACTCAGGACCTTTGGTTGTTTTGGTAAACCGAGTAAGTGCCAGTGCTTCGGAAATTGTTTCGGGAACTTTAAAATCCTATAAAAGAGCACTGATTGTAGGAGGGGATCATACTTTTGGAAAAGGCAGTATACAGTCTGTGGAGCGGTTGCGTTTTGGCTTAGGTTCCATTCGTGTTACAGTAGGAATGTTTTTTATTCCCAGTGGATTTTCCACTCAGTTAAAAGGTGTAAAGTCTGACATTTCCTTCCCTAGTATGTTTTCCAACGATGAAATTGGAGAGAAAACATTGGATTATGTACTATCTGAAAGAAAAATTGATAGATTTATCTCAAAATCAGCTTTCGATGTTTCCAATAAAGAGGAAAAATGGAGCCCTGTTACACTAGATCTGATTTCTTCTCTCCGTAAAAAATCTCATCTTCGAATAAAGAAAAATGAAAAATTCCAGGAAATTGAAAAAGATATTTTGGAAATGCGGAACAAAAAACTTAAGGGATATGTGACCACTATCGCTCAAATATTTGATAAGGCAAAAAAAGCAGAAAATGAAAAAGAAAAGAAAAACAATAATGAAAAAGCTTTGGAAAAAAAATCTGAAGAAAGCGTGGAAAAACCAGAGGAAGTGATTAAAAAGAAATACATGGAACGGCCTGATATTCAGGAAGCAGTGAATATTGCTTTTGATCAAGTGAATTTTCAATCCAATCTGGTTCAAAAAAAATCTTTAAACTGAACAAAAAATTATGAGGTTATTCCCCTCCCTCTGATTACTCCCTGAGAGTCATTTCTTTTATCTGTAATCGTTTTATTTTGTCCCTTAACTCCACAGCTCTTTCAAAATCCAGTTTCTCAGAGGCTTTTTTCATTTCCTCTTTCAAAAAAGCAACTTCCTTTTTTAAAAACTCCCCATCTTCCAGAGTTTTACCGCTTTGTTTTTTTTGGTTCTTTCTCCGGCCTTTCTTTACCAATAAATCTTTTTCCAGTTCACCTTCATAACCATAAATTTCCATCAATCCTTTAGGTGCTGGTTTTTTCACTCCGCGAATTTTAATGTTATGCTTTTTATTAAAAGCTTGCTGCAGTTTTCTCCGCCGGTTGGTTTCCTCCACAGCAACCTTAATGGAATCTGTCTTTTTGTCAGCATATAGGATCACCTTTCCATCAATATGTCGGGCCGCTCTTCCAATAATTTGAATTAAAGATCTGCGGGACCGTAAAAATCCCTCTTTGTCAGCATCCATAACAGCCACCAAACTCACCTCCGGCAGATCCAGACCTTCCCTTAAAAGATTAATGCCTATCAAAACCTGAAACACCCCCATACGCAGGTCTCGTATCAACTCCATTCTTTCAATGGTTTTTATATCACTATGAAGATACTTTACCCTTAACCCTTTTGATTGATAGTGCGCTGTTAAATTTTCTGCCATTTTTTTTGTTAAAGTTACAACCAAAACTCTTTCCTGCTTTTTTTCTCTTTTTTTAATTTCCATCAGTAAATTTTCTACTTGTTTCGCCGTGGAACGAATAAATATTTCCGGATCCAACAAACCCGTGGGACGAATAATTTGCTCCACCACCACTCCTGCGTTTTTTTGAATTTCAAAATCTCCTGGAGTCGCAGACACATACACCACTCGATTAAGCGATTTTTCAAACTCCTGAAAATTTAAAGGACGATTATCCAAGGCAGATGGAAGACGAAACCCGTGCTGAACCAAGTTCTCTTTTCGGCTTCTGTCCCCTCTGTACATTCCTCCCACTTGAGGAATACTGATATGACTTTCATCAATAAACAAAAGCCAATCTTTCGGAAAATACTCCAGCAAGGTGGGAGGAGGTTCACCAGCCGCACGACCCGTAAAATGCCGGGAATAATTTTCCACACCAGGACAAGTGCCCATTTCTTCTATCATCTCCAAGTCATAAAGAGTTCTCCTTTTAAGCCTGTCATGTTCTGTCTGCAATTTTTTATTAATTAATATCCTGAGATGATGTTTTAATTCCTCTTTAATGGATCTAACAGCCTTTTCGTTTTCCTGTTCTGTGCTAACATAGTGACTGGATGGATAAATGGAAAGTTCCTCAAGCTCTTTCAAAACTTCCCCACGCAGAGGATCCACTTGGCCAATAAAATCAATGTAGTCGCCAAAAAACTCAATTCGAAAAGCCTTATTCTCCTCATAAGCGGGAAAAATATCCACTGTGTCCCCTCGAACACGAAAAACCCCTCTGTGAAAATCAAAATCCTTTCTCTGATATTGAATATCCACCAAAGATTTTAAAAACTGATCTCTGTCCAAATTTTGATTCAGGCTCACATGCACTTTTAAATTCCTGTAGGTTTCAGGACTACCTAAGCCATAAATACAGGATACACTACTAACAATAATAACATCTTTTCTTTCCAGCAAAGCCATCGTGGCAGAATGCCTCATGCGATCAATTTGATCATTAATGCTGGCGTCTTTTTCAATATAAGTGTCGGTAGCGGGAATATAAGCTTCCGGCTGATAATAATCATAATAACTGACAAAATATTCCACGGCATTCTTAGGGAATAGCTCTCTAAACTCAGCAAACAGCTGAGCGGCCAAAGTTTTGTTAGGTGCGAGCGTTAAAACCGGCATTTTCATCTCCTGAATGATATTAGCCATAGTAAAGGTTTTTCCGGAACCGGTTACACCTAATAAAGTATGATACTTCTCACCAGCTTTTAACCCCTCACAAATCTGCCGTATTGCCGAAGGCTGATCCCCGGCTGGAGAGTAATCCGACACCAAATGAAAGTTTGCAGGTTGCTTTGTGTTACTTTTCATAATTTTTATGCTCATTAATCTTATACAGCTCAATAAGTATCAAAACTTATGTTTATAAGCTATCAGGATTAAGGAAGAGTTGCCTCTCTGTCTCTTTTATTATCTCTCTTACAGAAACATTTTCTGAAAAAACTTTCCCAGGTCCTTTCAGAAAAATAAATTGAATACTCTGTTTATCCACTCGTTTTTTATCCTGTAAAAGGAGTTTTCTTAATATTCCTTCCGGCAGATTTTTTAAATAAAAGTTCAGCTGAGTTTTTTTTCTCATCAAAAAGGATATTTCTTTCAAAAAACCCGGAGAAAAAGTGAACCGGCTATGGCTCCATAAAAGAGCAAAAACAAGACCATACATCACAGCACTTCCGTGTGCCAAACTAAAATAAGATTCCAAAGTATGACCTAAAGTATGGCCTAAGTTAAGATTTTGGCGATAACCTTTTTTTCCGTAAGGATCTTTTTCCACTATTTTTATTTTCGCGAGAACAGCTTGGGGCAAAAAACTCCATATATCCTCTGGCCATTTCTTTTTAAAACATTTTTCGTAAAGCTCCCCTCCCTCTATTAAGGAGATTTTTATTAATTCCCCTTTGGCGGATTCTATTTCCCGTTTCGGCAAAGAAGAAAACATCTTCTTCACAATAAACACCGCTTTTGGAAAAAAGTAAGTACCCAACACATTTTTAACGGGACCGATATTTAAAGCGGTTTTTCCGCCATGTGCGGAATCCAAAGCGGAAAGCCATGTAGTGGGAATATGAGCAAGCATAGTACCTCGTTTATACACACTGGCGAGAAAGCCTGTAAAATCCCCCACACTTCCTCCCCCAAGACTGATAAACCCTGAAATGTTTTCCGTTTTTGTTTTCCTTAAAAGACTGTTTACATGCTTGGAAAAATTTTCTAGAGTTTTTAACTGTTCCCCCCCTGAGACAAAATAAACCGGATAATTTTTTAACCATAACTTCACTTCTTTTCCATGCTTTAGTTTTCGATCGCAAACCACCATTGGTTTTATATCACTCTTAGAAAAAGAAAGGTCTCTTTCAAAGGATTTTAAAACCTGATTAAATGAAGGCAGTTTTTCAGAAAAATACACTCCGTGAGCTTTTAAATCAGCATTGATTTTTCGGATAGTTTTATAGCTTTTTTTTTCCTTCATTCGTTGTAAAACCTTGCTATGTTTCCAGAAAATTATAAAAAAATCAAATTATAAACAATATGTTAACAGCTTCTTCCCGAACGATTGTTTATTTGTTACAGTCCGCTTTATGAATATTTTTCCTAATAAAATCACTTTTTCCCCATCAGATCTGGTTCAGTTTTTTGAATCTGAATTTTCCTCTTATATGGATCATTTTGAAAAAATTGCCTCCAAGGAAACCCTAAAAGATCTTGGGGTGCATCGCGATCCCTCCGATCCACTTTATGAGCTTATAAAAGATCTGGGAAATAAACACGAAGAAAATCTTATCAATAAAATGGAAAAAGACCAATTTATTTTTAGAGTGGAAAAAGAAACACATATAAAAGCCCTTCAGAAAACCCGAAAAGCCATGAAAGACGGTGAAGAAAAAATTTACCAAGCCGCTATTGAAAAAGAAAAAATATTTGGGTATGTTGATCTTTTGGTCAAGCAAAAAGGCCCTTCCATCTTGGGAAATCATTACTATATTCCTTATGATTTTAAAATCGCAAGACATCCAAAACCCACGGCTTTGATTCAGCTTTGCTGTTATTGTGATATGTTGCAATTTATTCAGGGAGTATTGCCTCCTGAGTTTGTGATTGTCACAAAATCTTCAAAAGAGCATTTTTTTAAAACCAAAGATTTTTTCTCTTTTTACAATTTTTTAAAAGAAGAATTTTTACACTACCATTCCCATTTTTCTAAGGACTCACTACCCATACCGGACAAAACCGCTCAGCACCGGGACTGGAGCCTCTTTGCCAAAAAAAGACTACATCAGCTAGATGATATTTCCTTAACAGCCGGCATTCGCTCCGCTCATTCCACTCTTTTAAAAAGAGCGGGAATAAAAAAACTTTCTGAGCTGGCTTTATACTCAGGAGATAAAGTAAAAAATATACCTATAGCCACTTTCGAAACTTTAAAAGAACAGGCAAAAATACAGTTAAAATCCAAAGGAAAAAACAGACCTGACTTCGAAGTTCTGCCTCACACCGGAGAAAGAAAGGGATTGGAGACACTCCCTCCCTCACACCCAGCAGATGTGTTTTTTGATATGGAAGGCTACCCTCTCCTAGGAGAGGAAGGTCTGGAATATCTATACGGCAATGCTGTAAAGGAACAGCCCGGATTTATCTGTTTCTGGGCTTTAAGCGAACAGGAAGAAGTCAAAGCGTTTCAAAAATGGATGGATTGGGTATATCACAGATGGAGGGAAAACCCCGGTATGCACATTTACCATTACGGACACTATGAAACCTCCACAATAAAAAGACTCATGGGAAAATACGGCACAAGAGAGCAAGAAGTGGATAACCTCTTAAGAAATCACATATTTGTGGATTTACACAGAATAGTGATTCAAAGCCTTCGCATAGGTGTATTATCTTATTCCTTAAAAGAAGTGGAAAACCTTTATTACAAGAAAAGAAATACAGAAGTAAAAACTGGCGGGGAGTCTGCTGTGCTGTTTTTTCATTTCCTGAATACTGATGACAATAGAGAAAACTCTCCTTTTTTAAAAAAAATAAATGCTTATAACCGGGATGACTGCGTCTCCACAAAAAAACTTTGTCAGTTTCTATGGAAACAGCAGGAAACACACAGAATTAAATACATTCCTCACAAAGAAGAGGAAAACAATCAGGAATATCATCGGGAGGGCATTCGTGGAAAATGCGAAGAAAAAGCCAAAGAGCTTTTAAGCCAAAGCAACCCGGAAGAGATGAGCATTTCAAAACATTTGCCCTTAAAGGGAGAAAAACCCATTTTGCCAAAACCTGTTTCCTTGGTTGACAAAAAAAATTATCTTACCAGACTTCTTTCGGATTTACTGATGTTTCATATAAGAGAGGAAAAACCCGGGTGGTGGGATTACTTTTCCCGCCGAGACATGAATGAAGAGCAACTGCTGGAGGATAGAAACACCATTGCCTTCTGCCGTCTCTTGGAACTTAACGAAGAGTCCTGTAAAATACAGTTTGAAAGAGAACAGGAAATTGGCTTCACAGAAGAAGACAAAGTGATTGTGCTTTCGAAAAATGAAGATAAAAATAATAATAATACGCGCAATACCCACACCCTTTTGAAACTGGATTTAATTAATGGAATTTTATGGCTTAAAGCTCCTAAAGAAAACAATATTCCTGCGCATGGCTTTTTCACCTTAGGACCAGAAAAAAATGATTACTACAAAGTAAATATTTTTAGATCCTTGTTGAAAACAGCTAATGAATTTTCCTCTTCCTCCTCTCATTTCGGTTTAAAAAAATGTATTCATGATCTTTTATTGAGGGAAAAACCAAGCCTGCCAAACCATAAAGGCCCGCTTGTTTTAAACTCGGAAAATCTTATAGAAAAAATATCCACGCATGCTTTAAATTTAAATGACTCTGTTTTTTGCATTCAAGGCCCTCCCGGTACAGGCAAAACCTACACAGTGGCTTATATGATTTTACACTTGGTAAAAAATGGCAAAAGAGTGGGGGTGACAGCTAATTCCCATAAAGCCATTTCAAATGTTTTAAAAACCATTTTCGAACAAAATAAAGAAAAATTTTTTTTTCAATGCCAAAAAGTAAAATCTTCAAAAGAATCAGAGGAAGAAAAACTTTTTTTTCAAAACCTGCCGGTGGAGCTGGTTAATGGCAACAAAGTCAAACAAAGTGCCCGGGTGGTGGGTGGTACGACCTTTTTTTTCTCAAGGGAAGAACAGGAATCCTCTTATGATTACCTGTTTGTGGATGAAGCTTCCCAAGTGAGTCTCGCCAATCTGGTGGCTGGCGCGCGTGCGGGCAAAAACCTTATCCTCATTGGGGATCAAAATCAATTGGATCAGCCTCAACAGGCTGTTCATCCCGGAGAGTCAGGACTTTCCGCTCTCACTTACTACACTGAAGGAAGTACCACTATTTCCAAGGACAAAGGGGTATTTTTGCCAGTTTCTTATCGTATGCACGAGGGGATTTGCCAATTTGTCTCGGATTATTTTTATAAGGGAGAGCTTACAAATCATCCCACCACGAGTCAGCAAAAAGTTCTTCTCCCGGAGAGTTTAAGCCAAACTGGTTTAAAGCTGAAGATCCCAGAAGCGGGAATCTGTTTTATACCTGTGGAACATTCAGGAAACACTCATTCCTCAATGGAGGAGGCTCAAGTGATTGGTGCTCTTTATAAAGAGCTTTTAAGGGCAAAGTGGATCAACAGGGAAGGAAAAACCAAGCCCATAACCACCAAGGATATTTTAATTGTCGCTCCTTATAATGTACAAGTTGCTTGCATAAAGAAGGTGTTAGTTCAGGATTCCGCCCGTGTAGCTTCTGTGGATAAATTTCAAGGTCAGGAAGCACCCGTTTGCATTCTTTCCCTTTGCGCTTCCACTATTCAGGACGCACCAAGAGGCATTTCTTTTTTGCTCAATAAAAATCGTCTGAATGTGGCTTTATCCCGCGCCCGGTGCCTTTCGCTTATCGTAGGCTCCAAAAATGTGGCAGACACTCATATTCGATCCATCCCCAATATGAAACTAATGAACCTCTTTTGCCAACTCACTAGTCGGGCGTGAAAAAGGTGTTAACGCACTGTTATTACTTGATTTTTTTATAAACCGGTGCGGATTCTTTGGATATTTTTTGAAGAAATTTCAAGGAGTTTTCTTTTTTGTTCAAGAGATCTTTATTAACGGTAAAATAAATGTCTTTAACCCAATTTTTTTTAAAATAACTGTTGATCGCCTGCTTCAGGTCTTCCAGATGAAAACTCAACTCCTGAAGCTCCACAGAATGAGCCACCCATAAAATTAATCTACCATTTTGATAATTGACAGGTTTGGCACATTTTAAAACTTCCGGTGTAGCAAATTGAGACCAGTTTTGCCAAAGCTTTATTTCTATCCCCTGATCAGTTTTATTGAGGCGATCCTGAAAAAAAGTATGTAAAATGTCAGATAAAGGCACGGGTTGTTTTAAAGTTTTTCTCATATCCCTTTATATATCAGTTCAGCTCTTTTTCCACAAGAGTTTGTTATTTAATGACCACGACAGATTTTTAAATATTTTTTCACCACGGTTTCCAAACCTTGGTAAAGAGATTCACAAATTAAAGCATGACCAATGGAAACTTCTTTAATGTGAGGAATTTTTTTTAAAAACCAGGTTAGATTGTTCAAATTCAGATCATGTCCGGCGTTTAATTCCAGTCCGTGGTTTATAAGTTTTTTAGCTGTGGAAATATAAGTGCGGATCACATGATCTTTTTCCCGAGTAAAAAAAGCGTTTGCATAAGCTTCTGTATAAAGTTCCACCCTCTTAGGCATAAGCTCAACTAGCAATTCCAACTCCTTTTTTTTGAAGGTAAAAGGGTCTATAAACAAGGATGATCGAATTTTATTTTTTTTCAGGACTTTAAGGATATGTTCCAACAAGGGAAAGTTTTTCTGGATTTTCCATCCCGCATTGGATGTCAACACAACCTCTGAATCTGGGACCAGAGTGCATTGGGCAGGTTTTACCTCCTCTATTAAAGTCATAAATTCCGCACTGGGATAACCTTCCACATTCAGCTCCACTTTTGGGTGTTTTTTGAGCTGTTTTTTAATTTGTCGTACATCTTTGTAAAGAATATGGCGACCATCTGGGCGCGGATGAACAGTAATTCCTGTTACACCGAAATGAATCAGTTTTTTGACAGCTTCTACCAGATTGGGTTGATTTTTTCCCCGTGAATTGCGAAGAGTGGCAATTTTATTGACATTTACGCTCAATCTAGTCATAAATCCTTCTTTGACTTGTGAAGTTTAACATAAATTTAATAATTTTTTAATTTTATCTGTTGTAATTTCACCGGGAGAGCGGGTTAAAAGAATATGTGAATAATCAACACCTCTCCCGCACAGGCTTAAAAAAATAAAAAAAGGTTTTTCATTTTGCGTTCTTTCTGGTTTATTTTTATCTTGATTGGCTTTTTCCCTTTATACGCTCCGGGAAAACCAACAGTAAAACGTCCGCTTTTGATAAACGGCGCGGGAGCTTCTTTCCCTTATATTCTGTATTCCAAATGGTTTTTAGAATACAGAAAAGCAGACCCGGATATCATGATTAATTATCGCTCTATTGGAAGTGGCGGTGGGATCCGGCAGTTTTTAACCGGTGCTTTAGATTTTGGGGCAACAGATGTTCCCATGCCAAAAGAGCAAATGCAAAAGTCAAAAAAAGAAATTTTACACCTGCCTACTGCTCTGGGGGCTGTAATCATCAGCTATAACCTTCCCTCTCTAAAAAAAACAAGCCTGCGTTTAACTGCCCAAATATTGGTAGATATCTATATGAAAAAAATCACCAAGTGGAATCATAAAGATATCCGTAAAATAAACCCCAGTGTTCCGTTACCTGATAAAAATATTGTTCCCATCTATCGTGCGGATGGAAGTGGTACTACAGCAGTTTTTACGGAGTATCTTTCTCAGTTTTCACAAAAATGGCTCAAAAAAGCGGGCAAAGGAAAAGCTGTGAATTGGATCACGGGAGTGGGGGGAAAAGGAAATGAAGGAGTGATGGGTTTGGTGCAAAAAATACCGGGGGCTATAGGTTATGTGGCTATGAGCTACGCCGTTGATCGCAATCTCCAGATGGCAGAAGTGCAAAATATGTCAGGGCACTTTGTAAAAGCTGACATTCAAACTGTCACTGCTTCTGCAAAACAAATGTTAAAAAAAACAAATGATCTGTTTCAACCCCTTGTTGTCGCCAGAGGAAATGGTGTTTATCCCATGTCTTCCTACACTTATTTACTGGTATATAAGGAAATGTTTTCTGAAAAAGGAAAAGCATTGGTGCGGTTTTTGAATTGGTACTTGAGTGTGGGACAAGGTTTTTGTGAGAAATTGCATTACATCCCTCTCCCCCAGCTAGTCATACAAGAAGTGAAAACCAGAATCCAGACGATTAAAGTTAATGACAACAAAGATGATGATAAAAAAACTTAACCCGAGTTTTATTTTTTCCTCTTGGGAGTGAGATGATTATGAAAGAGGTCAAATCTCCAAACCAATGGCCTTTGCAAAAAGAAAATTCCGTCCTAGAAGTTTTTAATCGGAAAAATATCAAAAAAAAAGACATTCATATTCAAGATCGTCTTTTTTATTTTGTTCTCAAGGGTTTTTCTTGGTCTCTTATTTTTTTGTTTTTTTATATGTTGGCTGTGATTTTTCAAATGTCTTGGCCGGCTTTTTCTCATTTTGGCATGAAATTCTTTATTAATCCCGATTGGAATAATTGGACAAAAAGTTTTGGTGCTCTTTCCTTGATTTACGGCACGGCTGTCACTTCCTTTCTGGCTTTGTTATTAGCTGTGCCGATCAGTATAGGGGTGGCTCTTTTTCTGAGTGAACTGGCTCCAAAATGGCTGGCAAAACCTTTGAGTTTCATTGTGGAAATGCTGGCTGCAGTTCCTTCTGTTGTATACGGTTTATGGGGGCTTTTTGTTCTGGCTCCTATCCTCAGGGATTACATTCAATATTTTTTATCTGAATATTTTTCCTTCTTGCCTTTTTTTCAGGGGGCTTACTATGGTGTGGGAATGATGTGTGGCGGGGTGATTTTGGCCATCATGATTATACCCACCATTTCCTCTGTGTGTCGGGAAGTGTTTCGCACTATTCCTGAATCTAACAGAGAAGCGGTTTTAGGCTTAGGGGCCACTCGCTGGGAGATGCTGAAAATAGCGGTTTTAAGAGGAGGGTTTACTGGCATTGTCGGAGCAGTCATTATGGGTTTAGGGCGCGCCCTAGGAGAAACTATGGCGGTTACTATGGTGATAGGCAATGCGATTTCCATTAAAGCCTCTCTTTTTGAACCTGCTCAAACTATGGCCAGCATTCTGGCCAATCAATATGCAGAAGCAGATAATGAACTGCACCTAGCTTCCCTAACAGCGGTGGGGTTTTCTTTGTTTTTTCTTTCTTTATTGATTAATGCTTTAGCTTTGTTGTTGGTGTGGAGAATGGAAAAAAAATTTTATTCCACACAGGGACCAGCTAGGATGCGTGGAGGAAAAAGTTAAGCTAAATTGGAAAAGAGAACCTTTAAAAAAGGTCGATCTGTGATCTACTAAGAGGTAAACTTGGAGAATATACAAAAAAAGTGTTAATAAAATTTATTGAGGAAAAAATATGAAGAACAAAAAAGAAAGAAAGCCCTTATCTTTGAGGGATAGATGGCGAAAATGGTGTAATTCTTTTATGATAGGTTGCTTGTTTTTTCTCAGCTTCACCGCAGCGGTTCCATTTTTATTTATAGTTTATTATGTTTTAGAAAAAGGAATCTCCGCTTTAAACTGGGATTTTTTTACTCAGCTCCCAAAACCTCCTGGAGAAAAAGGAGGAGGAATGTCCAATGCTCTCTTAGGGAGTGCTATCGTTGTGGGAATGACCAGTATCTTTGGTATTCCCTGGGGGATGGGAATGGGGGTTTACTTAAGTGAGTATAAACATACCAAAACTGCGAAAACTCTTCGATTTGTGGTGGATCTGTTGATCAGTGCTCCATCTATCGTTGTAGGTATTTTTATTTATGTTGTCTTTGTGGTCAGATACGGGTTCTCCGCTTATGCTGGCGCGTCAGCCTTGTTGCTGATTATGTTGCCTGTCGTAGCGCGCGGAACAGAGGAAATTTTGAAAATCATCCCTCATCATATTCGGGAGGCTGGCTTGGCCTTGGGGATTCCCCGGTGGAAAGTGATAACACGTATTATTATACCCGGTGCTTTAAGTATGCTTGTAACAGTAATCATGCTTTCTATTGCCCGTATTGCCGGAGAAACAGCTCCTCTTTTATTTACAGCCTTGGGCAATCAGTACCATGTAAGGAATTTAAATGAACCTATAGCCACCTTGCCTGTACAGATATATGAGCTTTCCAAAGGGCCTTTTGAGGAAATGGAAAAACAAGCTTGGGCGGGGGCTTTGGTGTTGGTTTTTTTTGTGTTTTTTATTAATTTTTTTACCAGAGTGATTTTATTTTTTTATAAAAGAGATGGAGTGAAGGGATTTCCGCCTATGCGGAAATAAAAAACTATGGAAAATATACTTGTAAAAATTCAGGACCTGAGTGCTGATTTTTTTTCTGTACCGGTTTTGAAAAAAATTAATATGAAAATTCCTGTTCATAAAGTGGTGGCACTTATTGGTCCTTCCGGGTGCGGAAAATCTACTTTTTTACGATGTTTGAATCGTATGCACGAAGAAGCACCAGGGGCGGGTATTCAGGGTCAGGTTTTATTGGCCGGTCAAAATATTTATGAAACAAATATTGATCCGGTTTTGGTTCGCAGAAAAGTGGGGATGGTTTTTCAAAAACCAAACCCTTTTCCGGGTTTAAGTATTTTTGATAATGTGGCATTGGGGCTTAAATTGATGGGAGTGAAAAGAAAAGCTCTATATGAGAAAGTGGAAAACTCTCTTAAACAATCCGCGCTTTGGGAGGAAGTGAAAGATATTTTAAAACGTCCAGGAACTTCTCTTTCCGGGGGACAACAACAAAGACTCTGCATTGCCCGCGCGCTGGCTATTAATCCTTCTGTGGTTTTAATGGATGAACCCACTTCGGCTTTGGATCCCATATCCACCTCTCGTATTGAAAATCTCATTCAACAGCTTAAAAAAACTGTTACAGTCATTATTGTCACCCACAATATGCAACAAGCATCCCGCATTTCAGATAAAACCGCTTTTTTACTTTCTGGAAAATTGATAGAATATGGAAAAACCTCACAAATATTTACTAAGCCGGGGAAAGCCAAAACAGAATCGTATATTACTGGCCGGTTTGGTTGATTTTTAAAACGAAAGGGACAGATATATTGAGAAGAGTACAAAACAAATTGGATGAGCGGTTGAATTATATGCGCTCCTTAATTTTAAATATGGGCGGTTTCGTTGAAAAAACCATTGCCAGCTCTTTGGAGATTCTTTTGAGCAAAAACCTTAACCCGGAGATCATGAGTGAATTAAGAAAAAGAGAAGAAGAAATTAACACTCTTCAGCTGAAAGTATCTAGGGTGGGCTTTAAAATTTTAGCTAGAGAGTCTCCTGTGGCAGGAGATTTGCGTCTTATTTTGGCAATTTTGAATACAAATACAGACTTGGAAAGAATGGGTGATCTGGCACTCAATATTGCTGAACGAGCAGAAGTGGTGACAAAAGATCCTATTTTGGATGAGATGATTTATTTATTCGAAGCTATGTTTGATCAAGTCAGTAAAATGGTGCATAAATCCCTTGACGCTCTTGTGGTGGAGGATGAGCGGATGGCCCGAACCATTCTCAGTCAGGATGATAATGTGGATCAAATCAGAAACAAACTCCGGGAAGAGTTGGAGGAAATTACACTGTCTCAAAATCATTTGATAAAACCCTGTATTGATTTAATTATTATAGCCGGTGAATTGGAAAGAATAGCTGACCATGCCACTAATATAGCGGAGGAGGTTATTTTCCTGAAAACCGGTGATGATGTCCGGCATCAGGATATCGACATGGATGAAGAGGATCATACAAAATGAAAGACACACTTTTACATTCCATATTGGTTGTGGAGGATGAGATAGATATTCAAAATCTTATATGTCTGCACTTGTCTCGAGAGGGCTACCAAGTGGACTCCGCTGAGAATGGGAAACAAGCTTACAACAAACTTCTTAATCATTCCTATCAGCTGGTTATACTGGATTGGATGATACCAGGTATCAATGGTTTGGAGCTTTTAAAGTGGATGAAGACACCTTCTTCTGCATATAAAAACACACCCGTTTTGTTTGTTACCGCCAAGTCTGATCCGGAGGATATTGTGCTGGGACTCGAAGCCGGTGCAGATGATTATATCACTAAGCCTTTTGATTTTTCTGTATTTAAAGCACGAGTGAAAAATCTGATTAAACGACTTTCTTTTATGAACACTCTCACAAAGTTGGAAAACCATCAGGATTTTAAGTTTCATCTAGGTGATCTTACCTTGGATACAACCGCGCATAAGGCTTTTTTAGCTGGAAAAGAATTAATTTTGACACTTTCTGAATTTCGTTTATTGGAAGTTCTTTTGAGAAATCAGGGAAAAGCCCTTTCCCGAAAACAGATGATTAACTTTATTCAGGGAGAGGAGATTAATGTCACTGGCCGAACAGTGGACACCCATATTTCCATTTTACGGAAGAAAATAGGACAATATGGGAAGCTTATTGAAACAGTAAGAGGTATAGGATATCGAATCGGGTTTATTTAATGAGGAATGTGTTATTACTTTTAAGCCTTGTTTTTTTTGTCTTGGGAGGAATTTGCGTTATTATTCCTTTTTGGAATTTAAAGCGAAAAATCATCAAGCTTATAGAGAAAAATCGTTCTTTCTCTGAAACTTCCCTGAGTGTAAAGAAAGGGAATACAATATCCCGGTTGACTCACTATATGGAACGAACACAAAACCGGATTCAAAATCAATCGAATCAGCTTTTCTTTTTAAGAGAAACCGTGAAAAAAATGGTTTTTGGTATAAAAGAAGCTGTCATTATTTTGGATGAAAAAGGAGATTTGATTTTTCATAATTCTCAAAGCTCAGAAATATTTTCTTTTTCCGTTGAAGAGGAATCTCTCACAGATCGACCTTATGCAAAGAGCTTCGGATCTTCAAAGCCTCTTTCTTTAGAAGAAAAAGCTCTGGCTTTGGAAAATACTCCTCGGCGCAGTATAACGGAAATAACCCGCTCTCCTGATGTAATGAATATTTTTAAACAGTGTTTGCAGAAAAAAAATGTGATTGTAAAAGAATGTACGCTCGAAAAAAAAAATCAATATCTTAAAAGCAGTTTTCAAGTGACAGCCTTGCCCGTTTTTCATACAGATCTAAAAATAAACAATGTGATTTTACTGTTTAACGATCAAACAGATATCAAGGAATCTCAACAAGCACATATTGATTTTGTGTCTAATGTATCGCATGAGTTAAAAACCCCTTTAACTTCCATTCAAGGCTATGTGGAAATGTTAATACACGACTTTTCTCAAAAAAAGCTCGATCAATTTGAAATTTTTTTACAAATATTGCTGAGAAATTGCAAAAGAATGAGTAATTTAGTGGATGATCTGCTGAGTCTCTCCAATTTAACAGCTCAGACTTATTTGGAGAAAAAACGACTTAGCACAAAAAAAATCACCAGCCAGGTTATGGAAATGATAGTGCCTCAAGATCATAAACTGCACTATTTTTTTTCCGCAGAGCATGTACTGGCAAATCCGATCTGGGTGGAAATGGTGTTGTATAATTTAATAGACAATGCTTGTCGCCACACACCCAGGGGGTGCGATGTTTATATTCGATGGGAAAATGTGAAAGATCGGGTTTTGCTTAAGGTTATGGATACCGGAGAGGGGATTCCAGAAAAATATCAACAAAGAATTTTTGAAAGATTTTTTAGGGTGGATCCTGCAAGGTCCAGAGAAAAAGGAGGGACGGGTGTGGGCCTAGCTTTAGTAAAACAATCCATGGAAAAACATGGCGGTTTTGTGCGAGCGATTTCCCGTTCAGCTGGAGGTATGGAATTTATATGTGAATTTCCTGACACCTGAAGAGGCAGATTTGTAAATTGATTGATTTACAAAACCTTAAAAAGAAGATATAGCGTGTTAACACACTGTGAATACTTGATTTTTTGTCTCAAAACAAGCTTTTCCACAGGCTATAAATATGTTATATAATCAACAGAAGAAGTTATGAGGTTTTTATGAAAAAAGACATTCACCCAAAATTCAGAGAAGTGGTTTTTAAGGATGTTTCCACTCAATTTCATATTATTACAAAATCCACTGTGAAAAGCAAAAACACGATTGAATTAAACGGCAAAACCCATCCCTTAGTGACTTTTGATGTATCCAGTGCCTCCCATCCCTTTTATACTGGTCAGCAAAGGTTATTGGACACAGAAGGCAGAGCGGAAAAATTTCGAAAAAAGTATGCTAAAGTCAGAAAGACAGAGTTCAAATAAAACTCGTTGGTAAGGAGATTTGCCATTTCCACTATTTTTCAAAAAATTATTAATAAAGAGGTGCCAGCCAATATTCATTATGAGGATGATTTATGTATTGCCTTTGATGATATAAACCCTCAATCTCCTGTTCATATTTTATTGATACCCAAAAAAGAGATTTTCAGTCATCGGGAGGTGGAATCAGAAGATCTGTCTCTCATGGGCCACCTGATTTTAAAAGCAAAAGAAATCGCCTTGAAAGCGGGATTAAAAAAGGGTTGGCGGCTGGTGATAAATACCGGAGCAGACGGTGGCCAGACCGTATATCATATTCACATTCATATTTTAGGAGGTAGGCCCATGAAGTGGCCACCAGGTTAAATTAAAAAGCAATAGTTAGCCGTATTATATTGTTGCTTTAAATTATATGTGATATAATGTAGAAATGAGTAATTTTGCACCTCTTTTTTTTAATTATTTAGGCGACCAAGTCCCCGTATATTCTGTGATAGGGATAGTTATCTTGGTTTATCTTGCCATTGAAATGAGACATATCCGAAAAGATTTGAGTAATCATATCACTGATACAAATAAAAAAATTGATGATTCGAAAAAAGATTTGAGTAATTATATCACTGATACAAATAAAAAAATTGATGATTCGAAAAAAGATTTGAGTAATTATATCACTGATACAAATAAAAAAATTGATGATTCGAGAATTGACACAAATAAAAAAATTGATGATTCGAAAAAAGATTTGAGTAATTATATCATTGATACAAATAAAAAAATTGATGATTTGAGAATTGACACAAATAAAAAAATTGATGATTTGAGAATTGATACAAATAAAAAAATTGATGATTCGAAAAAAGATTTGAGTAATCATATCACTGATACAAATAAAAAAATTGATGGTTTGAGAATTGATATGACAAGTGGTTTTAAAGATTTAAAAGAAGATATGAGAGTATGGTTTTCGAAAAAAGAATAGATTTAAAACCAGTTGAAAGGCGTAAATGTCATGCTGAATGAAAAGACGGAGAGTTATAAGCAGATGTTACAAGAACATTCTCACTCTATACACTCGGAAATAGTCGGTTCTGAATAAATAATAAAGCGTTGTTATCACTTGATTTTTTTTATAAACGGTTCGGGAAAAATTGCAAGATTTTACAATACAACCTTTGTTTTCTTGCAAAAAGTATCAGTGAAAAAGATCTTACCGATACTCACCACGAGGCGAGTTCGGCTTTGAGCACACCGCGACTGAAAAGACGCGTGTGTGGCAAAACGCATGTTTGAGACCGAGCGGTGAAGTATTGGTAAGAGCATATCTCACTAAACAGACTTATTCAGGATCGACTCATTAAACAGCTTAAAAGATAAAAAATAAAGTGACTCATACCTTATGCTTGAGGTGGGAAGCTTTTTCTTTAACAGGCGAGTAACCTGTTTTATCAGAGGTTTTTCAAAGGGTACTATCTAAAAACCTAAATTCAATCATTCATTTATAAACCAAGATCAAGACCATCGTTGTCCCAGTAGTGTTTCAAATTCTCACAAGCGTTATTAGACCACTCCTCCTCGTCGTCATCTGTCAGATCATGAATAGCATTATTAGTATTTTCGCCGGGGTCTAAACCTCCATCCTCTATATCTGTTTCTATAAAATCAAGTGAATACTCCGTAGCATCGGCCATAGCCTTTCTGAAATCATCTCGGTCTTCGGCGATTATTCCATCATCAGCTATTTTACAGTAAACCGCTAAAACACAGGCTTGCTCTTTGTTGTCTTCCGCTACTGCGACGTTACTATATTTACCAGAACCGGAAACCGGTTCTGGTAAATTATTACTTTTGTCTTCTTCACATATTGCCTCATCATCATCTGCGATAAAAGTCTCATGGAAATACTCTATCAATCGTTCGTTGTTATGTTCATCAGCCAAAGCCAAAATCGGCAACTTCTCATCTTTATCATCCAGGTTCTCTATTTTTTTCGTAAGACCTATCAAAATCTGCTCGCTTTCGTTATCTGAGCTACTGTTACCTGCTTTTTTTAAAAGGTCTTTCAACATTTCAATACCGTCATCGTCTTCTGCATTTTCAAATATCTCCAAAGCCACTTTCTCTCTAGCGAGCCAAGATAAAAAAAACTTGGCGTGTTTTTCTTTATAATCTTCAATATGATTGTTCAATATATCTGTACCCAACTCTTTTACAGCAGCACATATTAATTCTATATCATCCCTGTCTTTTAGATTGTCCAAGTTCTTCCTATTAATTTTATTTCTTTTAAACTTACCAGTAAATATTTCGTTTAGTCTTTCCACTGTTTCCTTCTTCAGCCCAGGCTCTTTACCAACACCAAGACATTTATCCTCCTCATCTCCACTTAGACTTAAATACTTGTCTTTACTACACCATTCCTCGCATTTTTCATCATCTTCTGTACAACAGTCGCTTCCGCTACAGGAGGAAAATTCACAGGTGAGTAAGGGTTTGTCATCATCATCTTCTTCTGGTTCATCATTCCTATCCCTGGTGCCGGAACCTGTGGTGGTGGAAGTGCCACTTTCCTGACCCTCCTGGGTGCAACTCAAGACAATCATTACTGTAAAAAAGCAGGATACAAACAAAAAAAGCCAAGCTCTTATTCGTAAAAATGATTTCATCTTTCCTCCTTAATTCTTATTTTTTCCGAAATTTATAATCATCCATCAAAAAAAAATCTTATCATATCAAGCTCTAAGTATTGGATGGAGCAGGAGTATTTATCCAAGACCCATTCAATAGTCGTGTAGATAAGTATATACCTCATTTTGCCTCTTTCAAGTTTTTTTTGTTTTTAAGCTTTTTTAAGCTGTTTTTTGTCCCATAAGACCAGTTTTTTTCACTCTCCCCACTAAAGTCCTAATCAAAGAAGACCGATACGCCATTTTGAACCAATTTAAAGTGAATGAGTAAAACCAAGCACATTAAAGACACTTTTTGCAAGAAAACAAGAATTTTATTGCGAGGCCAGTATAGTTTAAAGAGAGGGAACTTTAAAAACCATGACCACATGTATGAAAAAAATTCTCTTTGGCAATAAAGGTTTTGGTCTGGTGGAAGTATTTGTAGCCACCGGGGTTGGACTTGTTTTAGGTCTAGCCGTTTTAAAGCTCTCTCAAATAACCATAAGCTCTGCTCAGGTGTCCAGCACTCAGCAAAAGGAGCAGGATTTGTATATCACCATTCGGCGAATGTTAAGCAATGAGGAGGATTGCAAATGGAATTTAGATCCTTCTAGGCTCTCTGACCGCACCCATAAAAAAGGCAAACTCACCGGCGGTAAATATATGAAGACTGAGGGAAACAATACCCCTCCAAGTCCCAACACTTCAGACGACATACTTTATCTTGCCACCGGAGGTTTTAAAGGCGATCTGATATCTGTAAAAAGCCTTGAACTGTCAAACGAAGGTTCGGACAAATATACTTTTGCTGTTTATTACAGCAAGCCTCAACTAGGTTCTTATAAAACCTTGGGAGATGGAGAATGTTCAACCACTGACAACAAAGGCTGTTATCACCAATCCTGTGATTTGGAAATCGTGCATGACCCCGGCGATAATAATAAAATCACCAGCTGTTCGTTATCAGCTTGCAAAAGTATAGGAGATAGTTTGAGTGTGTCTTGTTCAGATGAACAATACTTAAGCGGATTTGACGGAGATGGAAACCCAAGATGCCAGGAAAAACCAACCTGCCCTCCCGGTCAAGTTTATGTTGGCAGAAAAGCAGACGGTGAAGAAGATTGCCGGGCATTTCCGGCGATTCCTGAAACTGGGAATTTAAGTTGTCCGAATGCTGACGAGTTTTTACAGGGTTTTGACAAAGACGGGGATCCGATTTGTAGCCGTATCTGTTCCGGGGGAAGGATTGGGTCAAATTGTGATTGTCCTTATGACAAAATCTGGACCGGGGTGACCTGTAAATGCCCGACTGGAAAAATTTGGAACAAAATAAGTTTAAAATGTATTGTGCCTCCGCCTGAACCTGATGATCCAAACCCTGAACCTGATGAACCAACCCCTGAACCTGATGAACCTGATGAACCAATAATCTGTACAGGCCTTACAAGGTATAATCCAGATACTAAAAAATGTGAATGTCCTCTCCCTGAACCGGGAGGAGCACCGATAGTTTGCGTACCTGAACCTGACATACCTAAATAGGTTAACATGAAAATGTATTACACAAGTTTTTTAAGAGGAAAAAGAGGATTTGGAGGACTAGCTGGCATTTTAGTGGCTGGCACTCTGGGCCTCACTATAAGCTTGAGCACATTAAAAATAATAGGAATATCGGTAAAGTCCGAGCAGGTAATCAGAACCAATCTGGCAGAGCAGGTTTTATCTCACAGAACAAAAGAGTTTTTAAGTAATGAAATTAATTGCAAGGATATAACAAAGCCTGCCCGGCTTTCGGAGAGCGACAAAGAACACCAAAGTGGTTTGTTGCATGAGCTGGATGATGAAGGAAATCTCTCAGATCCCCTTACATCCATAGGACAGTTTACACAAGATGATTTTATTTCCATTCAGGGGATTGAGCTGAAAAAGGAAGTGAATATTGATAAGGATCACCCAAAGCGACTTTTAATTGTGTTTTACACAAAGCCTTATCTTAGGGGTAATGAAACTTTAGGGGGTGGGGGTTGTTCCGCCACAGATAAAACCGGTTGTTATCATCAAACCTGTGTGTTGGATTACAAGTGTTCGAATGAGGCATGTGATGGCACTGAAGATAAGTGTGTTCCCCTAGATTGTCATACCGGAAAGGGCTTCCAGAGTGTGAGTTGTGAGGACGAAGGGCCTTATAAACATTTTCGTGGATTTAAGCCCGATGGAACACCTGACTGTGTTGATTATGATCCTTGTTCTGATTCACCATCTGCTTATACAGGTGGTGATAATATCCAATGTTCGGCTTTGATTCATGCCAGTAGTTCAGAGAATATGGCATGTCCAGAGGGGCAAATTGTGGTAAGTGTAAAATCCTCCGGGGAACTGGAATGTGCGGGGGTTTGTGAAACAAGGCAGAGGTGGGATCAAGAAAGCGCGGAATGTGTATGCGTAGGGGAAACTCGGCACAGAGGAACCCCTCCAAATCAGGAATGTGCTTGTCCAGCAGATAAACCCTATTACTACAATCACAATCAAACATGTAACCAATGTCCGAGCGGGCAACATTACTATAGTGGAACCTGCAATATGTGCCCAAGTGGAGAACATTACTATAATGGGAGCTGTAACACCTGCCCAGCCAATAAAATTCATTTTTACGATGGCCAATGCAACAAATGCCCTGAGGGGACTCCACACCACTATAGTAATGTGTGTAACAGATGCCCTGAGGGGACTCCACACTACCACAGTAATGTATGCAATAAATGTCCCAGTGGAGAGCATTACTACGACGGGAGTTGCCACGAATGCCCAAGCTCCACACCCTATAAATACGATGATGGAACCTGCAACAAATGTCCGAGCGGGCAACATTACTATAGTGGAACTTGCAACCGTTGCCCCCTCAATGAAAGATATTATTATAATGGCCGGTGTAACCGATGCAACAGCTCAAGGAAGTATTACTATGGAGGAACCTGCAACAAATGTCCAAGCTACCAAAGACATTACTATAATAACAGATGTAATCGCTGTCCACGAGGGCAACATTACTATAGCGGGGCCTGCCATCGTTGCCCAAGCTCTAGGAAGTATTATTATGGAGGTCGGTGTAACCAATGCCCACGCGGACAACATTATTATAGCGGGACTTGTAACCGGTGCCCGAGCGGGCAACATTACTACTGGGGAACCTGCAACCGCTGTCCCCTCAATGAAAGGTATTATTATAATGGCCGGTGTAATAAATGTGCAAGACATGTTCCGCACTACTACAATGGAAGATGCAACACTTGCCAGAGGGGGCAACATTATTACTGGGGAAGTTGCAACCGTTGTCCGGTGTATAGACGATATGAACACAATGGAGGATGTCATAGTTGCAGAGCTGAGTATTTTTACGATGGGAAATGCAACCGTTGCCATCGTGACAGAAGACACCATTATTTCGGATACTGTCGCCAGTGTCCGCGTAACAGATACTGGCACTATAACAACAGTTGCAACCGTTGTCCGAGGGGGCGACAACACGAATACGACAATAAGTGCTGGTTCTGTCCGAGAAATCATTTACGCTATGGTGATAGATGTGAGCGATGTCCTCGCACCGCTCCACACCTCCGTAATGGAAATTGTTGTCCAAGTTCCAGTGGAGCTTGCTGTATGCCTGGACATATTCGCAAGGTTGCCAGAGCCGGCGAATATATAAACACTCCGGCAGGAACAGTATTATGTGTTAAAAACAATAGGGCTTGTGCTTTGGGACATTCTATTGATTCTGGTTGTTGCAGAAACGGATATTATTCCGTAGGAGGTAGAACATGTTGTCCAGACGGATATAATTTCTCAAACGGCACCTGTTGTCCAAACGGATGGAACTATAATCATGGCACAGGCAATATTTGCTGTCCAAACGGATCTGTGTATGATCGCACACACAACACCTGTTGCCCACCCGGTACTTATTATGACCCAATAAGCCGAACTTGCCAGTATCGAAATTAGTCAGGCATACAAGGTGAGTAGCTTTGTGAAAGACATTTTATACAATGCTACAATACAGAAAATTCAGGAATGCGAGTGATAATATCAAACTCACAAAATAAAAATAAAATTGCCAAAAAAAATACTCCGGTAAAAAAAATCACCGGGAAAAGTTTATTGTCGTATTTCAGGTGCATAAAAAAAAGCAAAACCAAAACCGCTTTGACACTAGCAATGCCCATTGCAATCAGAACATTAAATACGCCAAAATCCATTTGAGCAACCAACACAGTTAAAACTGTCAAAACCAGTAAAGTGGACAACACCTTTGTGTAAAGAGAAAAAGATACTATATGGTTTTCTGTATGATTTTCTGTGGACACTTGCCATTCCTCCTTATATGAGCTTAATATTTTACCCCTAAGTTTACAAATGATCACTTTACTCACCCTACTGATTAAAAAGCTATACCACTTTCCACCTCTTATCAAGTGTTAAGGGTTTTTCAAGCTAATTATTTTTAACATTTTTTATAAAAAAATCAAGTAATAACAGTTCGTTAACAGCTTTTTCCAGGATTTCTAAGTAATATTGACTTTTTTGCAAAATACTGATACAAGTAACTTACTATGGCTACTGCTTTAATCAAACAAGTGGAATATCTTAAAGAAAACGGCTTCACAGAACAACAAGCCAATACCCTGATCTATTTTCAGGAAAATGTAATGGCCACTAAAAAAGACATCGCTGATGTAAAAAAAGAAATTGAGTATGTAAAAAAAGACATAGAACTTCTGCGCAACGAAACCAAAAAAGATATCGCTGATGTAAAAAAAGAAATTGAGTATGTAAAAAAAGACATAGAACTTCTGCGCAACGAAACCAAAAAAGACATAGAACTTCTGCGCAACGAAACCAAAAAAGATATCGCTGATGTAAAAAAAGACATAGAACTTCTGCGCAACGAAACCAAAAAAGACATAGAACTTCTGCGCAACGAAACCAAAAAAGATATCGCTGATGTAAAAAAAGACATAGAACTTCTGCGCAACGAAACCAAAAAAGACATAGAACTTCTGCGCAACGAAACCAAAAAAGATATCGCTGATGTAAAAAAAGACATAGAACTTTTGCGTTTGGAAATCAAAAAAGATATGTCTCTCTTAAAAAAAGACCTCACATTGAATTTAGTGGGTATTCTAGGAAGTCTGATAATCGTTGGATTTGCTGTATTAGGATTCGTTTCATAACCTAGCGACGACAGAGCTGGAAAACAGGAAACAAACTGAAGAGCATGAACACTGATGATATATCAAATTTAGTGGCCAATGTGTTTTCGATTTTGATTAAAGCTGTTCCCATAATAAGGTATTTGTATCAAAGATTATGGAAAATAGCAATTATTGTAAGTGTTAGCTCTAAAGCCACTAATCGATCCTTTATTATCATCCATGTAATGCAGTATTGTGCCTTCTTGGGCGGGTTTGGGTTCAGATTTTGGTGGGGTGCCTGTTGTAGTGAAACGGTCTGTGGCTGAGATCAAGTCACCCTGTTTGAACCCATTTTTAATATGACAATAAAAATACCGGATGCAAGTGATGTCGTCAGAGCAAAGTTTATCCACCATCTGATGACCCAAGGTTAATGAGTTTTTGTTTTTTTCCGCCACGGCGATGATAAAATAGTTCTCACGATCATCACTTACACAGTCTGCACCAAAAGCCTTATAATGTTTTTCCAAATTTACGGAAATACTGGTGGGTGTATTACCCAATCTGATATCTGAGTTAGGAGAAAGCCTGCCGTGAAAATTTGCAAAATCAGAGTCTTTAAAGCTACATTCGTTATCTTTGTTAAAATCCTCATTATTAGCGGTGGCTGGTTTGTCACAATTCCTATTAGCATTCAGATCCAATTCTATGAGATTCAAGTTGCAAGTTTTGTTTTTATTGTCTTGGGTTTCTATAGCACTATCTGGGTCTTTAAAAACTTTTCCTCCTCCATGAGCTAAAACATCCAAGAGGCTTGTCATAATTACAAGGTCTTCATCATGCCTTACAATAAGCTCAGCCAGCCAGTCGTTTTTTGCGATCCACTCTAAAGCGGCCAAAGCTCCACCACTCCAGTAACCCTCCTGTTTATAATAACCCTCAAGCTTACAATCCTCACGCTCTGTGGGATCATCAGCCCCGTCATTGGGTGTACAATCTTCTTTTCTCTGTCTTTCAAATCCGTAAATGGCATCTTGCCAAAGCTCAGGGCCGAAAGTTAAAAATTTTTCCATCTTCTCTGTATCCACCCGCGAAAGCTTTCTGGGATTTCCCACTGCTAAAAGGTTATAAACATCTCTAAAAGACTGCACTTCCACTTCCTTATATTCGTAACATTTTTTCTGGAAGGAAAATCTTTGCAACATGGAATCGCAAAGCTCTTTGCAGTCCTCACTCTTGGAACAAGTGTCAGAGGATTCCAGACGACCTTTAGGAGAATTAAACTCTCCCGTGGAATCATCATTAGATCGAGAATCCAGAACAGTCGCAGAAGAATTAGAAGAACCAAAATTATAATTGGCCAGCCCACATGAAAAAAGACTACCCAAAGAAAAAATAAGAAGCCAAAAAGTGATAATTTTTCTCCAAGATGGACCTCCCATACCTTTGCCAGAGAAAAAACGGATATGATAAAATCCTAAGCTCTTTTTTTCTCTTTTAAAAAAAGAAGCACACTTTGTCTTTGATTTTAAACTGATTTTTTGCATTTTTTTACTCTCCTTCCCACTATTTATTCCTTAAAGAGCATTATCATTTTAAGTATCGCTCTGTTAAAGTTCAGTCAAAATTGCTATAATCGCACTCTTCCAAATCAGCAATCCTCAGTTCTATTTTTTCCTGAAGATCAGAGTTTCTTAGGAATGATTTTTCACTGTCTGTACCTGTTGAAATCTCTGCGTCACCTATATGATCATTTAACCAGCAATAAAACACACTCATACATTGAGTAAGAGATGTATCAGTGCCTCCACTACAGGCTTTTTCCAAAAGCTTATGCCCAAGAGCAAAAGCACTTGTTTTGAGATCGTCAGCAGCTTTGTTAAAAAACACCTTTCCCACTCCCACCAAAGACATAAACAGATCTTTATCGTCATCATCTTCTATCTCAGCCAATTTTTTATGCGTTAAAGTGATACAAGGGTAATCGTCACCAATAAAGTTAGTATTAAAGCCCCCACCTGAGCATTTGGTAGGATCTGATGTTTTGACTGCTAAATGATAGCAATAATATAATCCCCCATCATCCGCATAATCAAACACCACACCATCTTTACCATCTTGAGTGTTACCATAGGCAAAACCCCGGTTATCTTGAGTAACAATACTAACATCACTCTCGTTAAATGTAGTAAATGAATGAGCAATGGAGTATTCCGGGAAATAACTAAGCTCTGGACAAACATAGTGAGTAGCAGGGCTACCAGCCGTACAACTAGGAGTACTTGGAAAACGATAACTAGGCTCAGTGGAGGTTGTTATCTTAAGAGCACAAGAACCTGTCGGAAAATTATTAACTCCAGTGTGGGGATTTGCACTATCCGTGTTTCCACATCTGCCACTATCTGCCACATTACAATATTTCAGCACAATTTGTTCAAGAATTTCATTTTTCGGATCTTCTTTTTCCAAAAGGGGAACTACATCTTTTTCTTCGTTTACAATCCATGTTAGAATATTGGAAAATCGGGCATTTCGATTATCTTTACTGGTCAGTTTTTCGATCACTCTTTCTTGCCAGCTATCTAAACCAATCTTCAGATAATTTTTTAGATGATCGCCATCGATATCTTCCAGCTCTTCGGAATCTGCGTTTACGAGAGCATAAAAAACATTTTCCACATCGGATACCTGTTGAATGGTAAGGCCATAACATTCTTTATAGCTATCAGGGTACATATCCCGACAGGTCTCCTTACAACGATCATTATCCTCACACTTCTCTTCGGCCAATTGGGGGTTATCCCGCAAGCGGGGGCCTAAAGTGGGCGTTTCTCCATCCCCCGGCCCTCCTTGGCTTGCCACCTGAAAAGAACCTGGCCCTCCCTTGTTCACAAAACCACAGGAAGAAAAAAGAAAAGCCAAAGTTAAAAAACTGATTAAAACACCAACCACCATAATGACTTTATTTCTCAACATTTTTCGTAATATCATCTACAAATTACCTCATATTCACAATTTAAAAAACATCGCTTCACGGCTTAAAGAACGACTGCCTCTTATTACTGTTTCGACATATATTAAAAAAAAATTAAGACCAAAGATAACTTCAGGACCTAAGACTAAACTCAAAAAACATTTCTTTCCTGTAAGGAAGAGTGCGCACATTTAAAAGGAAGAGAGAGCGCATTTAATGGTCTGGGAAAATAAACGATTTTTTTGAGCTTCATTAAAAAAATTAAGATAAAAGTCTAAAGTCCACAAAAAGACAACCGATAAGCTAGCCTGCAAACAACTGAATGATTATGATTCTCGTAAAAATGATTATGACTCTTACAACTTGGATGTTGATAATAACAACAGCCTTGGCTCAACCAGACAGATCATCTCTCCAGGATGATCAACAAACCCGTGAAGAAAGAAACAACACCAGACAGTGTTCTGAGATCGGTGGAGTTTATTATACAGAAACGGGTTGCTTTTGTCCCTCTTTAGAGGAATTTATAAACTTAAATCAGGAATCGGAAAAGCGGAAATGCCATAACCAGTTTGCCGAAGAACAAATGAGCACTCTTTTGGAAATTAATTCCATAAGAGATCCTTTGGAAGAAAATTGCGCCGGAGTTTGCCTAGAAAACCAGGCTCTCTTTGGCTGTCCCAACATTTTAAAAACATTTTTGTCTCAGGATCAAAAAAGCTCTCATCTGGGGATAGTCTCTTCACCTATTTCCCAATGTGAAACCGATGGAGCAAAACCAAACCCCTCTCATCTGGAAGCTGATATCAATCAAGCTGATTTTATTGAATCGTTTATTCCCCTAAGACCTGTAAGCTCCCCTGACTGTCTTCCTCAGACAACAAACCGGGTCGGTGGAAGAAGCGGAAGAGGCCGGCGTGGCAGGATAAGTGGAAGAGCAGTTACAACCAAGGATCAAACACGATTTGTGGCCGATTACTATTATTCCATGAAGAAACTTGAAAGAGGCATTGAGCAAACTTTGACCAGCCTTGCCAGTTTAGGTGAAATGGTCGGAGAAGAAGGCCACTCCCTGCTCCCTGAAGTGGCTTGTGATTTTCAGGAATTTCCCGCACTTGTTGAAAAGTGCGAGAACTTAAAACAATGTTCCGCTCCTGGAAAATCCCTTGATGTGGCTGAACAAACCATACAGGCCCTTCAGGCCAAAAAGCTTTTAGAGGATAAGCTTAAAAAATCTGTTCGCCCGCAAATAACTTCTGTAGCAGATCAGTATATTCAAAGAAACCGGACAGGGGCTTGGTCCAAAACCAGACCAGACCGGCAAAACTCTGAAGCTCCAGAGAATTTATCAGTGCTGAGTGAGGATTTGAAATCTTTGACAGATCAGGAAAAAAAACTAACTTCAACAATAGGGATGATTGATGAGCTTTACCCTTGGATAAACGGCAATAAATTTAAGTCTGGGCTTTCGGATCTTCTGGAAGAGGAAAAGGAGTCTCCTCAACAGGTGGTTCGATTACTTAAAGATCAAGCAGAGGTGACCAGTCTCGAGCTGATGGACACACTGAAAGAGCAAAAACAAGCTTTAAAATGTTTGAACAGTCAAGTTTATGATCCTGAACAATGTCAAAATACTTTGCAGGTTATTGCCAGCTCTCCTAAGCTGGATGATTTGGAAAGCCCCAACAGCTATGGCCTGAGGGACTCTTCGCTTTCTGCACTCAAGGCGGCGCAATGCCGGGAAGAGGCCAGAGACAAAAGAGAAAGTGCCAATGACTTAATGGAAGGTCTGGCTTTAGATGCTTTGTTGATGGCAGGAACATTAGGACTTACAGGAATCGCTTTAGGAGGAAAAGCGGCAGTAAAAGTGGCAAGAGTGCTTTCAGCAGGAAGAGCAACCAAGCCAACACGAGGCATGACGGGGGCTTTATTGAGTGCGGAAGTTTTGGCTTCAATGGATCATGTACAAGACACTTTTGACGAATGCAATGAAAACTGGAATCGGATAGAGGGAGCTAAGTTTCAAAGTTCTAACAACAGCTGTAGTGAAGAAATCAAGGAGACAGCCACTTTAAAGGCAAATTACAAATCCTGCCTGATGAATGTGGCTTTGCTATCTCTCCCAGTTGCTGTTCCCGGGACTGTGGCTTTAGCTCGTACGATTCAAAAAACTTCTGAAAAAATAAGTGACTTACGAAGACTCAGAAAATCAGCAGAAGAAAGCTTGGGGCAAACTTTAAGCAATGATCAAGTAAGAGCCATCCACAGAGCACATCTTGTAGGAGAAGAAAGGCTTAGTAGAGTCACTAATTGGATAAACCAAGCTCGCACTGTCTATACCCGACCTGAAATCAGACAGAAAGCCACAATACTAAGAGAAGCTGGTTTTATAGCCTCACAAGTAAGAGCACTTATGGAAGATGGAGTGGTTGGACACAACAGACCACCACAAACACTGGAACAGGAAAGAGAGCGGACAGTAACTATCCTCAGCAATCTATTAGCAAGAACGGACGAAACACAAATACAAGAATTATTAAATGGTTTAACACGGATAAAAAGAAGAGCAGGAGAAAACCACATAGTAATGCTTCCATACAATAGAGCAAATAATATAGGTCACAAAGGCAATAAATTCCCACCAGAGAAATTGAACGAGCTTACACAATTAATGAATATTTTACGAAGAACAGGATTATCACCTCCTCCAAACGAAACACTACCAAGAGGAGTAAGTAAACCCTCAACAGGATTTAGATTCAGAGACAGACATGTTTATCATGCCCATATAAGTGGAAAAAAGTATGTTGTGTGTTGGAAGAAAGATCAAAATGGCATTATTCAGATAATCTATATTGGCACACATAATAACAACTATAAAAATATATGCAGATAAATCAGTTGCAGGATAGTTTTGCATTTTCTGTTCTGAATTTAGTCCACTGGCAGATAGAAGAGCCCACCAAACCCCCGCGTGCTTCCCGGCCCGTAATTCTTTCCACATAAGCCAGATTATGGATGAGATTTTTTTGCGCTTGGCGGTTTTGCGAATCAGTTTTATTATTTCGGTTTCCAATATTCAAATATTGTCGCAAAAAATATATTCGTTTTCGCTCCCAATCATCAAAATGCTCAGCAGACACTTGAGCACTCTCCATAGCCCCCTTAGCTTGCCAATGATAATAATCTCCATTATAGGCAATAATAGCGTTTCTCCATAGATTTCTTTCTTCTCCACTCATTTCCTGCCAGCTTTTTCCGCGAGGTTTTTGCTTGTGCTTGCTCCTGTCTCTCTCTCCTCTATTATTTCCTATTTGCCACTTTTCCCCTTTCAACAAATGCAAAGCCTCCTCAAAGTTACAATAAGGGTTATTTAAACACACATTTACTCCAATACTTGGCCTTTGATTAAAATCTGGACCTCCTTGACTCTTATACTGCACATTTTCATAGTTAGAATTTTTTCTATAAGCACCATTTTTACAGGCTGTTTTTTGTGCGCTTGCAGTTTGATTTTTTAATTCATTGGCTTCACAAACCCTAAGTTTCGAGCTGTTTTTTACATTGAGTTGAAATAAACCAAAACTGGTATCACTATCCCCGCTCACATCGCAATCTCCATTGGATTCACGAAGCATAATAGCAAACATAATTTCTGGAGGCACATTTTCACTCTTGGATCTTTGTTCCATATATCCCACTAAATCATTTATATCCACTTGAGAACATTTGTCACAAATTTTTCTTATGACTAATGGAAATTTTTTTCCTCTTGCAATTCTATTCACCTCTTTTCCAACTTGAGTTAAAAAACCCTGTTGCTGATCCTCGCAATTCACACAAGGTGCAGACGCTTCTGTATCTGACAAAGCATCATCAGTGGTATCACAAGTGGCAGGATATGTAGCAGATAAATTCTCCTCCGGGCGAAGTGCAGGAGTCTCAGGAACTTGACTGGTATCAACAGATTCTGTCGTAACAAAAACAGGGCCATTTGGGCCTTGTGGTTTTTCGTCCTCTGCTGGTGGACTTTCTGCTCCTCCCAGTGGCTCTGCTCCCGGTGCGAACCCTGCTCCCGGTGGCTCTGCTCCTCCCGGTGCGGAATCAGGTGCTACCTGCAAATGAGTTACAGACATCATAACTGTATCATCTCTTCCACGATCATAATAATCGTCATCATCATAATCATCATAACCCCGATAGTAATTTTCACTTTTATAACGTGTGAGAGGAACATATATGTCATCTTCATCTTCGTTATCAACAGAAGGAGCAGATTTGCCATAGTTATATATCAAAAAATTTAAAGGGTCCCCATACAGAGAATTTTGCGGACTTAGGTGGTATTGTTGCAACACCCAAGGAGGTATCATCATTTGTGTACCGGCTGGTATCACAGCGGGGCTGGCGGGAAACAAAGCATTGGCAGGATCCCGAACAAAAACAAAACTCTTGGAAGTGTTTTCCGTTTCCGACCCGGATCGTATAAGCAAGTTCAGCCCCAGCCAAAGAGCTAAACAGAAAAAAACAGAACAGAAAAAAACAGATCTGATTTTTAATGCGCGTATATTATTTGTTTTTCGGTTCATTTCTCCATACTCTCAATATTTTGGACCAGTTATATCAAGAATCGGAATTTTTTAAGACTTTCTTGAAAAACAAAAGTGGGATCGACCCCGAAAGCGGGAAGTTGTCACTTTAAAGTAAAGTAGCGAGGGAGGGACTTGAACCCCCGACACGCGGATTATGATTCCGCTGCTCTAACCACCTGAGCTACCCCGCCATAATAATAATTGCCAAACTATTGTCTTGGTTTTATACTAATATGTCAATCTCAGGGGAGATTTATTGATAAAAATAAACTGAGAAATATAGAGACTTTGTATGAAAATATTTTATGTGGTGTTTTCACTTTTTTCTGTTTTCCTGTTATCCGGTTGCGCGACTAAAGACCCGGTTGCTAATATTATGCACCCGATTTCAAAAATATTCCAGGCTGATTATCAAAAAATCTGGAGTGCGACCATGTTAGCTCTGGAAGACTATCCCATAGAAGCGGAAAACAATGAAAAAGGATATTTAAAAACAGAAAGTATTCCTGTAGAAACAATATGGAAATTCCCGGTGGAAAGAAATGACACCTTAGCGGCCGCAAAATACACCCTCCATATAAAAATGATAAAAGGAAAGTCCAAATCCCGACCTGCTGTAAAAGTAACTGTCTTAAAAAAGATACTTCTTCAAAAAGGCTTTATAGAAAACCCCAAACGAATACCCTCAAATGGTCTGGAAGAACGATCCATTTTATATCGCATTCACCGGGAAATTAATATAGAACGAGCTATCACCAACCACCATAAAAGATCTTCTGCAAGCTAACATAAAAAAGCAATAAAAAAGCTTTATTTTTCCCCTATTATCCCTTTACCTATGACCCAAAAACTGAATTAAACAGGAGAAATCCCCTTTAAGGGAAAAAAATCAACAATAAAAAGTTGACTTTTAACGATTTTTTGTTGAAATTAAGATTATATTATAGCTTATATATTATTTATATAAATAATATAAGATTTTTCGTTAAAATAATCTAAAATAAACCAGTTTTATAGTGTTTTGCAAAAAGGAGTTTCAAATGACAATCATCTCTATTGGACTCAAAAATTTTTACTCTTTTAAAGAAGAGGTGAAAATGAATTTTTTGGTCAATGAAAATGCCCCTAAAACCAGTCATTTTGGTTTGTGTAATGAAGGTGATCGATTCTCCAAGGTGTCATCTGTTTTTTCAGAGGGAATAAACAGAAACATTTTTTCCCGTATGGAATACATAAAAGTAAAGATAAAACATTCAAGCTTCCTTTACCTCTTGAATCAGGAGGGACTCAACACTTATACAATCTGCTAAGTTTTATATTTCCAACTTTAAAAAAAGGCTCTGTGTTTTTAATCGATGAAATAGAGCGCAACTTACATCCCAATATATTGCCAACCTTGGTTAATTTATTTACTTCCGAAGAAACCAATCCAAAAGGTGCTCAACTCATTTGTGCTACACATACGCCGATTTTAATGAGCGTGCTCTCTAAATATCAGATATTTTTAGTTCAAAAAAACCAGGAATGCGAAAGTGAAGTATACAGATTAGATGAATTTCCAGGAATAAGAAATGATGAAAATATTTTTAAAAAATATTTGGCCGGAGCTTATGGTGGCGTACCGAATATTGATATGTAAAAAATGAAAAAAACTAGAGCTTTATGGAAATTTCAGAGTGGGTTTTGGAGTTATAACGACCTTCTGTCCACCAACTTATCCATTTATTTTTTTGTGTTTTTTCAGCCACTTTCCGTTTGTCGCCAGTGGTGCGAAATGTCTTTCCTGTTAATGTTTCCAAAGCGGAAATAGCATAAGCATGCAATCTTTCATCCGGATCCTTAAGAAAAGCAATAAACATTCTTTCCTCCCCGGGTTCACAAAAACTGGCCAGAGCAGACACAATATGGTGACGAATCCAAAGGCTCTTGTTTTTGTAAAAGCTATCAGGGGCATTTAACTTTTCCATCAGCTGAATTTTATACTGGCTGGCTTTATTTCTTTTAAGGACATCAACAGCGGCTGTTCTGACAATTAAAGAAGGATCGTTCAACAAATCCCCCGCCCTCTGAATACTCTCTTTTACATCTATGATCTCTATGGCTATTAAACCAGCATTCCTTAAGAACCAAACAGAACTACGAAGAGCCTTTCTGGAAATAGGGAGGGCCTCTTCCGGGTATAAACGCGCCAAACTGGTTAAAGCCTTCCAACGAACAGACATTTGCTCTTTTTTTGAAAACACCAAATACTTTAAAGCCAGAAAACCCCGTGCTCCGTAATTCCATAAAGCCTGTTTTCTGTTTTCCAAAGGAAGAGCTAAAATCATTCTGACATTATGACGATCTTTTTTCGAAACATATAAACGAGAAGGAGAGTGAACAGATGATTTTTTATTATTGCTCCGCATATATTTATGTTTTTGGGCTGAAGAGTTTTTTTGTTTCACTGTTTGTATTCTTATACGCTCTGTCAATTTTATTTTCTCTTCCAAGGTCATATTCTTCCCGGAAAACCAATCCGCACCTTCTGCAAAATAAGAAAAACAAAAAACAAAAGCTAATATTCCAAACCACATATTTTTTAGTCTAAGACTTAAAGCAAAGTTTATGCAACTGTTTTTCCTTTAAAAAACTTTTTTGCATTTATGTCCCATACGAAAATGATGCGAGCAGTTTTTTGTGCAAGTCATTAAATATTTAATTTGTTTTTTTAAGCAGTGCTTACAGATTTTAAATTTTTTTCCACAGTGCAGACAATCAATAGTCTTTCCTCCCGCTTGGCCACAATGAGGGCAAAGGGCATATTTACTGGAGGCTTTTAAGTTTTGATCCACTGCGACACGATGATCGAAAACAAAACATTCCCCTTCAAAACTCCTGTTTGGAAATGTTTTTAAATAATTTAAAATACCCCCTTTAAGTTGATACAGTTCTTTAAAACCCTGTTTCTTCATTTCCAGTATGGCTTTCTCACACCGAATGCCTCCTGTGCAATAGAGCAATGTCTTTTGTGCTTTAGGCAAAGTGGAGGATTTGAGTTTTTCAGAAAATTCACTAAATTCTTTTAACTTTAGATTTCTCGATCTTTTAAATTGACCCACTTCTATTTCATAATCATTTCTAATATCTAAAACAGTCACTTGTTCTTCATTTAACAAGGACTCCCATTCATCGGGTTCCAAATTATGAAATCCAAAATCCGCTGTGACGCTTTGCGACTTCCTAAAAGAAATAATCTGCTGTTTCGCTTTTACCCTTAACTTTTTAAAAGCTGGAATGGGAGATGGAGATTTTTTATAAAAAAAGTTATCGATACCCGTAATCTGTTCCACTGTCCGCAAATAGTCATTTACATTGTCTTTATTTCCTGAAATGGTGGCATTGATACCTTCCACACTTAGGAGAATCAAGCCCACAATGTTTTTTTCCGCACCGGTTTTTATCAGAGTTTCCTTCATTTGTTTTAAAACGGGCTTTGGAAAAGAAACAAAACGATAAAAACTCACTATTTGATATAAAGCGGGGTTATTTTTATCATTTTCAAACATTATAGCTTCTTATATGATTCCCTATGTTGTTTTTTTATTTTTTAAGTCGACTAACTGTTTGTGGATTCTTTATTGTCGTCCATTTTACCCTTCTTTTTCCTCAAAAGTGCCATAAAAAGCGATTAATTAGCTTATCGGTCCGTTTTTTGTGGACTTTAGACTTATTTAAAAAAAATTGCGCGTGCGGTGGACTAGCGTAAACAACCATTTCCTTCCCAGAAAGCCAGAGATAAAGTAAGATTGGAGCAAAAAATTATGGCTGTTTTAAAAATTGAAAACTTGGTAAAAAACTATGGCGATTTTTGTGCTGTCAATCAGGTGTCTTTTGAAGTGCACTCAGGAGAGGTGTTTGGTCTTCTTGGCCCAAATGGAGCTGGTAAAACTTCCATCATCTCCATGATCACCACTTTGGAAAAATCCACTAAAGGCAAAATCACCATAAATGATATGAATATTATACAAAACGAAAGAGCTGTTAAATCCATAACAGGTGTGGTGCCACAGGAGATTATTACCCACGGATACTTTAATGTGTCTGAGGTGTTAAATTTTCATTCTGGTTACTATGGTTTTTCCCACAACAAAAAAATCCCGGAATTAATGAAACAGCTGGAACTATGGGAACACAGACATAAAAAAGTTCGTCAACTCAGCGGAGGAATGAAGCGTCGATTAATGATCGCCAAAGCTCTGGGGCATTCCCCAAAATTACTCTTGCTGGATGAACCTACAGCCGGTGTGGATGTGGAATTAAGATACTCCATTTGGGAGCAGGTGTTACAATTAAAAAAAACTGGAGTGGCCATTTTATTCACCACACACTATCTGGAAGAAGCGGAACAACTTTGTGATCGAGTGGCCATTATCCATAAAGGACAGATCCAAAAACAGGGAAACACAAAAAAACTGGTCCAAAAACTTACCTCCCGTCATCTAACAATCACCCTGAAAAACAAGATGAAGTGCGTGCATCCCACTCTTGTAAAAAGCCACGATAATATTTTGGAATTTCGTGTACCCTATTCCCTAGAAATTGGACAATTTTTTTCTGAAGTAAATTTTCAAAGCCATAACATATTGGATATGAAAATCCGGGAAGGCACTTTGGAAGAAGCTTTTAAATATGTGCTAAACAAAGGAGATATTTAAAAAATATGAATAAAAAACAAGATCTGGTATGGACACCTTTTTTCATATTGCTTTACCGGGAAGTGCAAAGATTCATCAAAGTACTCGCTCAAACTATTTTTATTCCTGCCATTAATTCTTTCATTTACCTGCTTATTTTTGGAGTCAGCCTTGGAAAAAATATTCAGGTGTTAGAGGAGTTATCTTATTTGGAGTTTTTAATACCCGGATTGGTGATGATGGGATGTATGAACAACAGCTATCAAAATGGTTCCAGCTCTTTATTAGGTATGAAATTTACCGGGGAAATCGTGGATATTAAAGCTTCCCCGCTGACAATCCAGCAAATTATATGGGCCATGTCCCTAGGAGGGTTATTCCGGGGATTGGTTGTGGGATTGGTTGTTTTGCTTTCGGGAGAGCTTTTTTACTATTTCCACGAAAGTGCTTGGTTGGTCCCTGCTCATCCTTTTTACTTTGTGCTTTTTTGTGTCATTGGAGGACTGGCTTTTACCAAGCTTGGAATCGCAGTGGCGTTTTGGGCTAAAAGCTTTGACCATGTAAGTGCTATCGGCGGGTTTATTATTTTGCCTTTGATTTCCCTTGGGGGAGTGTTTTTTTCTCTGGAAAACTTAAGCCCTTTTTGGATTAAAGTGTCTTACTTTAACCCACTGCTTTATTTTATAAACGGAGTACGTTATGGAGTGCTGGGGCTTTCAGATGTGCCTATTAATGTGGCCTTTTGGATCTCCTTATTGGGGTTACTGCTATTTCATATTGCAGCAATATGGACTTTAAAAAAAGGAAGTTACCAACCTTGGTAAGATAGTTTATGTTGAAAAATCTTGAACACATAGTGGAGAAAAACAGCCAGAGGCTTGGTTGCAAGTTAACATGCCACTTAATGACTTTTGACAAAAAAAACTCTCCAATGGAACAAAGAAAAAAACTACGCCGGTTTTTACTCCACGAGCTGGAAAAGCGAAATCCAGCACTACTGAAAAAAACTCCGGCAAATCTGAAATCAACCATTCTCGGAGCTTCAGATCAAAAAGGTATATTTTCCCAGGAACAAAAAAAAATATTGCTAAAGCCCGGTATTCCTCCAAAAACTTCTTTTGCCTCCATATCTCTTTCTCACTCGACTTTTATGGGAGGTTTTATTATTGCTCCTTTCCGGCAAAGCATAGGTTTTGATCTGGAACAATGGGGAAGAGCTAGTGAAAAAACAGTCTTACGTATTTCCCATAAAGAGGAATTAAACCACGCTCCCTCTTCTTCCGCTTTATGGTCTGCAAAAGAATCTGCCTATAAAAGCTTTAGCCAATATCCTAATACTCCGAAAATTTCCATCAAACAAATATTTGTTTTTCATTGGAGGCTACTACCGTATCAGAAAAGAGAAGAATACTTAAAAACCTTTGTTTCCCTCCTAAAAAAAACAACCCATCAAAAATATGCACTCGAAATATATGATTATAAATTTAAAGTAACACAAACAAACCACATAGGTTCATCAATCGCTAAACATCCAAAGTACCCGCCTTCATACAAGGACCTTTCAGCTGGAAACGAAAACTCTCCAAGTGGAAAAGGTTATGTATGTTGCTTTAAGCTGAAGGAATTAAAAACCGACCCTAGCTCTAACGACTGTATTCTTAAAAGAAAACAAACCCATACAGGAGTGATTACATCTGATCCCTATAACAACAAAGTGATTGCCTTCGCTCTTCTTTCCTGACGAATGGGTTATACTTTTTTTCATATATTTTCCCAAGGGAGGCCATCTCCACGAAGACGGAAATCCAGGGAAATAACAAATTTTTTCATGGATTACTAGCCAGAGGTTTTTCTGAGACTGCCAATCAGCTTTTTATTTTGCAAGTTTCAGCTTGACAAAAAATCTCCTTAGGGTTTCTGGAGGAATAAAAACAATGTACGCAGACAACATAATGAGAGAGAAAAAGTAAATATTCAAACAAATAGCAATACCTGTATGAAAACACAAACCCAGAATCAAAAGAATCTTTTTGAGTTTTGTCCATACCAATACTGGAAAGTAAATTTCAAATAATACAGTAAAAGCAGTTATCACCCCGGCCAACAGAGGCAGGGAAAGAAGAAAAGAAAAATCTATCAAAGTGAAATCATAAAACGAAAGAGCTTCCCATATTGCTGTCCCCTCCCACCAAGAAAAACCTTTTAGTTTCTCCAAACCGGAAAACATATAAATAACACATAATTGAATTTGTACAAAACGCAGAGAAATAGTGTTTAACCAATCTCCTTTTTCCGCCCGTTCAGAAATTAAACCTTTTCGCTTGTTTAAAAAGTAATGCACCCACCTCACTTGTTTGTTGGCATTGGCAAATATCAAATAAAACAGCCAAAAAGTGGCTATCACATCAGCACCAAATATAATACTTGGATTTCTTTGTAAAAAAATAATATGCAAAACAAAAGTAATAAGAGCGATCAAGCGATTGTAAATACCCAAAGCCATGAGCAATAAAGCTGTAATAAAACACAGATAAAGCACATATATCAGAGCGTCCACCGAAGGTATTAAATTAAAAGCGGTTTTCGCATACATTTTGTATAAGGCTTTGGCGTCAGCACCACTCATTAAGCCATTTTCATAAAAAAACAATCGTATATCAAAAAAGCGGATTAAATACATAACCAGCAAAGTGGAGCAAAAACAAAATCGAAAACAGGATAAAGAAATCGTATCAACAGGTTTAAACCAAAAAACATCCCATTTTCCAAGGCCCAAAAAAATTTTATTTTTTATCCATTGCATTTACTCATCCATACCCTGTTCCCATTTTTGGAAATTTTCATTATCGGTTGTATCATTTTCTGTATTATCTTCATTCGCGTTTTCCTCATTTAACAAAAAATCATCATCGGCAGTGTTTATATTTCTGGATTTTACCTGTTTCCTGCACCGGGAAGAGGCAGAAAACCATTTACGCATATTTTTCTTGTTATCAGATGAAAAAGTATTGGGATCCAAAACTTTTGCTTTTTTAAAGTGCGGTCTGTTTTCCACCATAACTTTTACAGTAATCTCATTAGCCAAAGGATGAAGACTACAAAGGTAAGGTATAAAATGTTTTATGATATACCTCTTCCCTAAGACCATAAAAAAACGGGAATGATAAATCAGACGATTGTGATTCAAATATATCTGTTTGGATTCCTTTCGAGAAAGAGGCCAACGAAAAGTCTCCACTTTGTTCTTCGAGTGAACGACCTCATATTCAAAGTAATTATAATAACTCGGGTTGGGAGCGTAAAAATCCCAGCTGGTGGTAAAAGACAAGGTATGAGCATAAGTTTTAAAATAGGGCATCATTTTTTCATGGACTATGGACATATAGTGAGGTGTAACAAATGTCATCGTTAGATGATACAAAATAAACAAAGACAGCAACAGCTTTAAAACTCCACGAAGTTTTTTATTCTTGATTTGGCCTTTAAAAACCGCCGAAGTTTTAATTTTCTTTCCCATTATTTTTTTCACACCTGACATAATTTACAAGTTCAACATGCTGATCAGGGTTGATCAGGACTGAAAACTGCTTGTTTTTTGGGTTTTATGGAGCTGATTTCTTCAGACACCCATTCCAGTTCATCCAGAATTTTTTTCTGTTCTGAAAAAGATTTTCCAGAATTTTTAAAACGACCAAGAAGGTTTTTTAAGTCCTTTGTTTCCTCCTCAGATTGATTTTCATCTGCTAAAAGCTCCCGAATATCCTTGGATGATGGCAGATCTTTCAAACTTTTCAAACCAAATACCTCTAAAAATCGGGGAGTGGTTTTATAGGTTATATACTTTCCTGGATCTGCACTCTTTGGTCCGAAACAAACCAAGTTTTTTTCCATAAGTGTTTTAAGCAAATGTCCTGATTCCACGCCACGTATTCCATCTATTGTCACTTTTTTACAGGGCTGACGATAAGCCACAATCACCAACACTTCCAAAGCCGGGGCAGATAACTGAAACAAACGTCCCTTAATCAGCCGGCGGATATAATCCCTGTTTTCCTCTTTTGTTCTCAGCTGATAAGCTCCCGCTGTTTCTTTTAATTCCAGCCCACAAGAATTATCAGCCTGATATTTTTCTTTCAAACAAGCCAATGATGACTTAATTTCTGATAAAGGAATTTTTTCCAGATGAAATAATTTTAATAAATCCTGGGAAGACAAAGGACGACCCAAGGCCAAAAACGCACTTTCCATTATGGATTGCAAATCATTTATTGATAACTTTTTCTTCATTTGTATTCCTTTCTTATTGACGCAAGGAATTAGGAGTGTTGTCAATAATTTTTAGAGATTCTCACTCCAATTCTGGTGCCCGGCGAGGGACTTGAACCCCCACCTCGCAAAGAGACATGATCCTAAGTCATGCGCGTCTGCCAATTCCGCCAGCCGGGCTTTTTGATAAATTCGAAAAAAACGGCTTAAACGCTATTCAAGACTTTTAATCTCTTCTTCTATTATTTTTCTGTAAGCGGCAGGATCCAATAAATCCACCAGATCTCCCTCCCGACTCATCTCTAAGCGCACTAACCAACCATCTCTCATAGGATCATCACTAATCAATCCGGGGGTCAAACTGCCATTTATTTCCACTACTTCGCCAGAAATAGGCATATACAAATCACTGACATGTTTATTGCTCTCCACCAAACCAAAAACCTGTTTTTTCTCAAAACTTTGGCCTTTTCTTGGCAATCTCCAACTTACAATTTCCCCCAAACGATCCTGGGCATAATAAGTAATACCAATAGTGACTGTATTTTTATCATCCAATGAAATCCATTCGTGTGTCCGGGTGTAATAATAATTATCTTCCAGAACAATCAATCTTCGTGGGGTTTCCTCTATCATTTTTTCCTCCTTCACTAATAATGCCGAGAATTTTAAGCCAAGCTGGGATAAATACTGGCCCGTAAAAAACCTTTTTTATACAGCTGAAAAGCAAAGTTGTTGGCTTTTCAGTCCCGTGAAAATGGGAATCTTGTTGAGTTTTAGGGAGATGTTTCATTCTTTTTCCTTAAGAAAACATACTTTATCACGGGGTACTAAATAGTCAAAAAGAAAAATGAAAATCCAAGCGATGATTTAAAGATAGTGTTTGTGAAGTTCAGTAAATTTATGGAGACCAGAGAGTCTAAAGGTATATCAAACTGTTAAAAACTTTTTACAGAACACAGGAAAAGGCATAATTTCAATTCCTTCTTTTTCCATAAGGAAAGGCCCTTGATAAACAAAAATTCTTCTTTTTACACCCTTTAAATCTGCCAGAGCTTTAAGCCCTTTTAAATCTTCTGCCTTAACTTTTTTTCCGGTTTTTACTTCTATGGCGGTAAACTCACGCCCCATCCTTAGCAGAAAATCTACTTCAACATTTTCAGAACCACCAGAAGACCAGTAATTGATTTCGTCATATTCATTTTCATATTCCATTTTCATTTTTAGGCACATATACATATAACCTTCAAATAAGCTTCCCTTCTCTTCTGCAACAACAGGACCTGTCTGTTTTTTACACGCCCTAACGATTCCAGGATCTATCCAATATATTTTAGGGTGTTTTTTTTCCCTGACCCGCAAACGAGCTTCGTAAGCTGGCAGTTTATTGACCAGCAAAGTGTCCTCCAAAATATCTAAAAAACCATTAATAGTGGTTCGTGATACCCCTGCATCACGCGCTGCTGCTGAAATATTAAGAACTTGTCCATGATAAAGTGCCAACACGGGAAGAAATCGGGCAAACCCCGATAAATTCCTAACCAAAGCCTCCGATTTGATTTCCTCTTTAAGATACATTTGAGAATAAGCCTGAAGAGTGGCTTTTTTGTTTTTCTGCACTTGAATCAAAGGTACGGAACCATAGCAAAGAAGCTGATTAAAATTAAAATCCTGAGCCAGCTCTTTAGGGGTTAAAGGATACATAAAATACTGATGAGCGCGCCCGGCCAATAAATTAACACCTGATTTTCTTAATTTTCTGGCACTGGATCCTGTTAAAGCAAACCGAAGTTTTTTTTCTTCTATAAGGCGGTGAACGGCATTTAATAAAGTCGGCATACGTTGAATTTCATCCACCACAACCCATGAACGAGGTTTAAGCACTTTAAGCGTTTCGTAAAATAGAGAAATATCCTCCAAATAATTTTGATAAAGTGCGTCATCCAACAAATTAATAAATTGAGCTTGCTTAAAGTGCTGATTGAGCCATGTACTTTTTCCGACTCCACGAGGGCCTAACAGAAAAAAAGATTGATTAGGAGGTTTTAAAGATCTTGCATACATAATCGTCATTTTGCACGACTTTTTGACGACATACAAGTCTATAATGAAGAGACTGGCAAATCCACACTAAACTTTTAACAAAACCCAGCCAATTTTCAGAACGTAGTCCAATGCCAATCCAAAGTATTGACAAATCCTAAAAAAAAATAGTTATTTAAGAGAGAGTATATTATAAAAAAAGGACGGAGGGAATAATGGAGCAAGACGAAGGAATGCGTAAAGGGACATCCCTTTGGAACACAACTCTTGAAGATATAGACACAACTCTTGAAGATATAAAAAACATTTCTTTTCCCTCAAAAGAGGAATTGGACAAAGTCTTTAAAGATATAAAAGAAAATAAGACTGATATTCATCAGTCTGACCCGGAAACAGAAAAGCTGGCAAAGGAAATAGAAAGACTAGCAAATTGTTTCAAACCTCAACCGGAAAAATTTATATTCTCAAAGCCAGAAGAAGAATACTAAATGCACACTCCAAAACCCCTAGAATTTTCAAACTTTGAAACAGAAAGTAATATTTTATCTAAGATCAAAAACTCCCAGCAAGGGAATTATTTGATCAATTATCTGAAAGGACTTTCAGCTAAAAAAATTCTGATAGAACCAAATTATTTTGATCGAGATTACTTGTCTGAGTTTTCAGAGTTTTATTCGACCAGTGCTTTCGGATATAAAAATATTTGTCGAAGAGTTCATTTTTTTTTCCAACCTAAATATAACCCGTGAATTTTTTACAAAAGCCACTGGGGGCGACTTAAATGCTATAGATATCTTAACTAAAAGCTATCTGGGATTTTGTGTCTTAAGACCTATACAAGCTCGTTTGGGAAAAACAGTTTTAAAATGGTATAAAAATAGAGAACAAAACAGCTCGCGTATAACAGTACAAAGAAACTATAAAAGTCATGTTGCTGGGATTGAATTACATATAAAAGGTTTGGCATGGCAACAACAAGATGCAGGCGCAGGGGCCTGCGTCACTATCGCTTTGTGGTCGGCACTACAATCTTCCGCTTTTGATGATTTTCATTCTATACCCACTACTGCGGAAATTACCAAAGCCGCACATAAGATAGCCTCTTTCGGAGAAAAAACTTTTCCATCAAAGGGTTTAACTGAAGTTCAACTGTATGAAGCTATAAAAGAGCTAAAACTTTCTCCTATGATCCAAACTGGTTTCTATAACACCACCCAAAAACTTTTTTCTCCAAAAGAACACTTTATGAGTGCAATCGCCTCCTATATTCGCTCTGGTTATCCAGTAATTATTTTAGGAAAACTAAAAGTCAACCAACAATACCAAGGAGATCATGCTGTATGCGTAGTAGGCTTCAGGGAAACACCACTCAAACAATCTGATCCATCAAAGCCGATCACTTTAGCAGATTCTGAAAGTGAAATATTATATATACATGATGATAACATCGGACCAAACACTCGATTTAAAGTTGAAATACAAAAATCACTGGATAATAAAATTCATTACCCTGTACTTTACCCAAAAGCTCCTGAATATAATAAGTCTATAAAAAATATTGATGGCGACAGCTATCAAATAATCCCGGAGAGGTTGGTTGTAGCTGTTCATAATGAATTAAGGGCCTCTCCTGATCAGCTGTATTTTACAGGCTTATCAAAAGTAGCAATGCCTCTTCGTAAAATATATGGCACCCCACTATCTTTGAGCACGAGATTTATCAAGTTGACGAATTATGTGCATAATGAATTAGATCACCTACTAGCTGGAAATCCACCAGTGCTAAGCACACTCAGATTGCATCTTTGGGAACAGGTGCGACCAATGAGCCTTCACTTGGGGTTAGTGAGAATTGGAACTACAAAACATTCAATGCCTTTATTGGATGTGTTATATGACACCACAGACAGCAAGCTTCAATTACTTACTCATATTCCCCTATATTTTTTAAAAAATTAAAAAAGCTCTTATTGGTTCAGGAAACAACCTTCCGCAAAAAAAAACTTAAGAAACTACTATAATGGCCCGTGAAAAACCTCTGATAAAACAGGTTACTTACCTGTTAAAGAGAAAGATCTCCCTTGGAAACTGAAAGCCAAGTTGTTGGCTTTCAGTCCCGTGAAAACGGGAATCCAGAAAAATATCACACCTTTTTCACGCCCGACTATTTATCTCTGAAGTCCCAGGACTGGGAATCTTTGGTTCCTTTAAGCAGATTGCAGTCTCTGCATAAAATTTGCAAGTTATCAAAGTTCAGTTCCAGCTCAGGATACCTAGACCGAGGCTTAACATGATCTACATCCAAATTATTTTTATTGCCACAACGACCACAAAGAGGCGGATATTTCTGAAACACCTGTCTCCGTAAAGCCTTCCATTCTTCAGTTTTATAAAAAGACTCTGTACCATCAGTATACATTTCTTCACCTGAGACAACAGTTCGGTAAAACTCTTTTTGCTCCTGCTTATCGGGTTCTGAAGGGATTAATGTCTGCTCTCTCATTTGTTTTTTATTTTCCAAAAGGCGGTTCAGAACTATATCAAAACTTTCATCCCGATAATCAGGATGAACCGCCAAAGGATAATAAACAAACACCGGTTTTTTTTGCCCAATTCTGAAAATACGATCATTGCTCTGATCTTCCACTGCCGGATTCCACCATCTTTCCAAGTGAACAATGTGATTTGCAGACACTATGTTAAGGCCCACTCCACCTGCTCTGGGTGAAATAATCATAATATTAAATCCATCCTTCTTACCAAATTGATCCACAGTGCTTTTTCGTCTCTCACCTGGCATATCCCCATTGATAATTTTTACATTGAGACTCCATTTCGCATCACAAATACTTTTTATTTTTTTCTGTAAATTTCTGTTTTCCACACAAATCAATACTTTCTCTTTTTTATTTTTTATATCTTCCAAAGTCTTAAAAAGAAATTTTAACTTCGCGCTGGAATCAATAAACTCATCATCAGTTCCTTCAAAACAATCCTGAACATAAATGGAAAACCTCTTCAGCAAAGAAAGAGCTTGAAGGCTGTTGGTATATTCTCGATTTTTTGCTTTCCTTATTACTTCTGAATATATATCCTTTTGCACATCTGTCATATCCAGTTTTTTCGGAATGACTTTTCTTTCCGGTAAATCTTTTAATATATCTTTTTTAACCCTGCGTAATATAAAGGGAGGATTTTTTTGAAATAATTTTTTTTGAATTTCCCGGGCAGAATTGTCTGGCTTATTTTTTATATATTTACCATGAAAATCTTTTAACAAACCAAGAATTTTTGGATATAAGCAGTCTGATACACACCATAAATCAATAAAGCTGTTTTCAAGTGGAGTGCCTGTAAGACCAATGGAAAAGTCACTTTCAAGAGCTTTGGAAGCATCTGTCATCAATGAGTTAGGGTTTTTGATTTTTTGTATTTCATCAAATATTAAAACACCCCAAGAAATTTTTATAAAAAATTTTGTATGATGATCTCTTAGAGCCTCATAAGTGGTTAAAACCCAGTCTGATTTTTCCATCTCCTTAATGACTTGTAATTCACTTTCTTTTCGGGCTTTCCGGAATGATTCACCATACGCTTTGTATTTCCTGCCTATGCCTCCATGTTCAAATAAATGTATTTCATGTTCATCCTGCCAGTTTTTCAAAAGCCCGGTTGGAGCAACAATTAAAACAGGCTTTCTTTTTGTTACATAATTTTTCTTATACCAATATAAAAAAGATAGGGCTTGAAAGGTTTTTCCAAGACCCATGTCATCTGCTAAAAGCGCACCGGGCCTACCTTGTATAAAATTTTCCTCCAGCCACAACACACCCTCTTTTTGATGCGGGTATTTAATGAATTTACTTTTTAGCTCTTGAGGAATATTTTTTGCAAGATCAAGTCGAGGTTTCAAAACAGATTGATATTCCAGATGATCAATATTGTCCTTAATGATAGCCACCAGTTTGGAGATTTTTTGTTTCTCTTCTTTCTCCTCAGATGAACAAATAATTTTTTGGGATTCTTTAACAATGTTATCTTTCACATTTTTTAATTCAGAAATAACAGCATCATCCACCGGCAACACCTGATCTTTATAATAAACATTATCCTTTCCTTCTTTTTTTGCATTTTCAAGATCTTTAAGTAAAGTGTCCATATCATCCGGCGCGAAATGAAATAAGCTGTCTTTTATTTTTACGGCAATATCATCTTTTGGAAACCAGGGGTTTTTATTATCCGGGTCAATGTAAATTCCCACTTTTGGCACCCATTTTCCAAGATGAGAAATGCGAGAGCTTTTAAACTGCTCAGTTTCAAAAAAAATATTTTCCAGCAATTTTTCTGACAGATTATTTGGCAATTCTGATTTAATTCTTTCCATAGGGTTTAAATAAAAAGCTTTTTTCTTTGCCAACGGCTCTCTGTTTATTTTTTTGATAATCTTCAGGCAAGCCCTTAAAGGTTCTGACACCTGTATATAATGGTTACCTACTTTATAATAAGGATCCACACTGTTTATATTTAAAAAAGCCTCTTTAAAATCCTGAGAGATTCCACTGGAAAGTTGATGGGTAAAAGATTTTTCTTCGTTATTTTCCTCATCACTATAAATCAACTCTGGTGTAATATGAAAGTCATTATCTGATAATTTTTTTCGATCCACACAAAAACGATCCGCCTTTACAAAACAAATATTCAAAAGCTCTTTGTTATCCAAAGCTTCTTTAGGAATATGCTTAATGATCTGAGACCAAATCTTTAAACGCGCACCTGGAGTTTTAACCTTAGAGGATAACTTTTGCAAATTTTCCAAAAAGCTAAAATGAGGATTCGTCAGAGTGAATAACTGGCCATCTAAATTTAAAACAGGGCCTGTTCTTTTTACTTGATAAAATTGCCTTGACTTCTCATCCAAATACTTCACTTCATAAGAAAAAGCTGGAGTAGTGGGCACACCTCTTGTGTTTACTCTCAAACGATGAGGATATACGGGAGGCAGGCCCAGTTTTTTAATTTCATGGATATTCAAATCCGCAATGTGTTCATTTTTTATCAAGGCTTTTTGATTCTCTGTATGGACTTCTGCTGAGGCTCTACTGAACACACTTTTAATATCCTCTGTCAGCTCTTGGAAATAAATCACTATATATCCTTCTTTTACTTCATAGGTCATAAATATCTCCATTGCTTTCTTATCTAAATTTATCAATTTCTTTTTGTAAATCTTCTGGACAGGGAATGCCGGTATATTTTTCAATATAATCACTCAGATTTTTTTGCCAGTAATATTTTTCAGAATGATGATGAATTATCTCCTGTTCAGGGTCTTTAACCAAGCCTTCTCTTTCATATTGTTTTTTATAAAACCTCGGTACTTGTGGATGAGCTTTATTCCAAATTCTTACTTTCCCATTATAGTTCCATTCAGAAAGCACAAGATCGCTTATCTGAAAAAGCAGAACCGAATGAATAGGGTTGGCCCCACGGGTGATAGTTCCATAATCATTAACACCTTCTTTCAAAAATTCCAAACGATTCTTGTAAGCCTCTTTCCCCAAGACAATCCAAGCAGATACTATATGGCCAGCGTTCAAATAAAACTCTATAAATTTTTTTCTTAAAGGCCACATTCTATCAGAAGTGGGATTTGTTTTAGCAGTATAATCCAGAAGAGCAAAAAAATCCTGTATGGTTTCCCCCACTTTCCAGCTTTGAAAAATCTCCTTTTCTTTTGACAAAGCTATCCACTTCTCAGACTGAAAGCGCGGATCTCCGATATGTTTATCCAAAAACCAAGTGATTTTTTTCTTAAAAGAAGGTGCAGGTATTTTGTTTTCAAAAGGAAGCAATAAAGTGGAAACAACAGGCTTAATGTTATTATATCTGCCAGATATTTCATTTTCCGAGAAAGACTGAACAGAAAAACCGGAAGGAGAGTTTATGCTCTCTCCAGATAAATACTCCAAGAAACGATCCAATATAGCTTCATTTGCAATATTATGCCAAGCCAGCTGACAAAGCTCTTTCAAAATGCTTTTTCCTATACCATGAGATAAATCTCTTTCTTTTATCCAAATCTCCTGAAGGAGATCATCCATATTTTTGTTTGGGTTCAATATTTGTCTCGCGATGATTTCAGGGCCTGATTTTTCAATCAGCTTGAATTTTTTATTTGCAGTAATCAAAAGTGCATTTCTTTTTTTATTTTTCTCTAAAGCCCTATACACCTTGTCCAACCTTTTAAACAACAAACTGCTTTCCTCAGGATAAAAATGAAGCAATACTGACATAAGCCTTCTTAAAGCTGATTGCTTGTTTTTTTGAATATTCAAAAAATCATCAAATTGCTCTGGACTTTCATATATACCTTGCCGAACCCCATCATTTGGGTTTGGGAATAAAATAAAAAACAATTCTCTTAATTTTCTGCTCGACATTCCTTTAAAGGTTTTATGTTGCTTCCAATACTTCTGGCTTTCCTCGTAAATGATTTTTAAACTCTGAGAGTCAGGGGATTTCATATCTTCCAAGTTTCCAAGTCTTTTAATATTTCTTTTTATTTGGTTTTGATATTTTTCTATACTCTTTTGATATTTTTCCCATTTCCTATCAAAAAGCTTTGCTTTAAAATTTTCTTTAAAAAAATCCTGCAGAAAGTATTTCATCAGTTACCTTTCAGTGATAAATAAACTGGGCATATTAATCCGATTTTAACGGTTTTTTTAATTGCTCACTTAAATCTTCTGGTTGAGACATGATAAATCGTATATCAACCCGCCGGTCTGACTTTTGCTGATCTTGATTTCCTTTATTTTTCAGAAGCTCACTTCTTCTTAAATTACCATAAGAGGTCACTCCAAATAAAGGTTTTCCTTGTTTATTGACCAAAGCATATAAATGATTGCCAGATTCTTTCGTATGTATTAGACCTTTCACAGGATCATACCCTTTGGTTTCCTCTTTGTAATCCAACAAAAAAACAAATACTGTCTGTGATCTTTTTACAGCCAAATCCAGATTGGTTTTTATCCCTTTGGAATATTGACTGATCGGTGTGGAGTCCGCGTGACCTTCAATTAAAATAGAGTCAATCAAAGCTGATTTTTTTGGATATTTTTTCTTACAGTAACTTTGCCATTGCTTTAAATTACTTTTTTTGTTTCTGACTTTGGAAGAAGGCCACCGGTTTTTTGTTTTTTTATGCTCAAGAGCAGAATAACATATTAATAACTTATCAAATATTTTTTTTATTTTCTTAAAGGTATTTTTTCCGGTATCACTCAAACTGTATTTACCCTTATTAAAATAATGAGTGCCGGATAATTTTAACACTCCATTTTCTTTGTCAATTTCAACTTGTATATTCTTTTTCTTCATTTCTTTTTTCAGTTCTTCGAGAAGCTTATCTCTTTCCGCCAAAGGTTGAAAAAGATTTTCTTTTTTACTTTGATATTCCAACATAAACTTCATTAAAATTAGTATAAAAATAAACAAAAGCCCCATTATCAAGTCACTGATGGAAAGGGCATAATGGGAATTTTTTTTCATATAAAGCTCTCTTTAAAAAATCAAATCCTGAGCGGAAATGATGAATAGTAAAAACTGATTTATTCAGAACCGAGTATATATCAGAAACACTTATTTATTCATAATTTACTAATAGTCTCTCCAAATTCCTCAACACCCTCTTTTAAGTCGTCAACCATACTGGCAACATGTTTTGATATATTAGAAAACTGCTGATTCAATTTCCCGACATGCTCCATACTCTGTGTAGAAATAGACTCCAAACCGGCTTTTACATTTTCAAAAAGTGTTGCGGTTTTTTCATCAACGGCTTCAAATCTTTTTTCATATCCTTGCCATATTTCTTTCAGATATTCATTGGAGCTGTTTATTTGTTGCATATACTCAGGCATTTTATGGGTCATGTCCGAAACAGAAAGGGATACAGATTCCAGTTTTTCTGAGAGCTGACTTAAAGAGTGAATATACTTTTGATTTTGCTCCATAATATGTGTTTGACTTTCCACCACTTGATTAAATTTTTCTCCGGCGGATTTGATATTGTCTGTGGTTACAGTATTTACTTCTGAGATTGCTCTTTCGAGGCGATCCGCGAAAGAACTTAAGTGTTTCAAAGTTTCATCAAAATGCTCTTTATACAGAGCCTGCGCCTTGGTTGTTTTCTCCAAAATATCTTTATTGACGCTTCCCAAGTTAGAGATAAGTCCTTTACTGATGTTTCCAAGGCTGGATATAAGAGTTTTTAGCTCACCTGAAGAATCCGAAAGAGTTTGACTCATGCCTTCTTTTAGATTTTTTGTGATTTCTGAAAAGTCACTTTTCATCTGGCGGGTGGTTTCTGCAAGAGATTCATTAATCTTTTCCTGGCTCTTTATATTAACCACGCTCATTTGATTTATAAGATTTTTTGTCGTCTCTTCGTTTTGTTTTTGAGATTGCTCCAACCGAGAAATAAGAGGTGGAATATTATTTTGTATAGAGCTAAGGGTTTTTTCTAGGTTTTCTCTTTGTTTAGTGGAAAAATCTCCCATTCCATCAGTCATCTTACTGGATATATCCTCAAAAAATCTCTCCGAAATATTTTGATGGCTTTCTGAGATGGCACTATGAATGGCATTTCCCATTGATTTTACGCTTTCTTCAATTCTGTCTCCAATTTTTAAAGCTAGTTTTTCATCCATATTTGCCAAATGTTTTCCCTGTTGTTTTACTTCCTTTAAGTACTCGACCAACAAATGCTCTTCTGTTACAAACTTAAGACTTTTTTCCAATCGAGAATTGAATTTATTTAAAAGACTTTGTAAGAGCGAGACCCTTTTATCTGAAATCAAATTAAATATTAAACTAGCCAGCAGACCTACCACAGAAGTGAAAAAAGCTACTCCAGCACCTGAAATTAATAAATTAACAGCTTCACTTATATTACCCATATCCCCCTGACTAGGTAATTTAGGCATAGCACGCAGAATAGATATTGAAAGCCCTGTAAAAGTTCCTAAAACCCCAAGCCCCACGAGGATACCTGGCATGGATTCAATCAGTTTAAAATTGAGATTTTGTTTTTTCAGCAAATCATCAAAAATAAAAAACTCCTTAGGTCGCATACTGTTTTGAAAAACAGCTTCTTCTTCACCTGGCTCTATAAGCTGTTCTTTAAACTCTATCCAAAGATGAGTGAAAAAAGCCCCTTGTTCACTAAAATATGGATCAATTTCTCTTTGATATCTGCGAGTAAATTCATTTCTATGATCTTTATCAGGAAGTTTTTCGATAGCCTCTTCAAGGTTTTTTTTAATTTTCTTAGTTTCTCTCCAAAAAGACAAAATACTGAAAAAGCCCAACTTCTTATTAAGAGGCCAAAAACCAAAAACAGTTATATAAATGATAATAACAATAAAGGTGGCAGTTATTATCAGCGATACCAGATCCATAGTGTCCTTTCATGGCATAGGATATATATTTTCTTTATTTCTGGGGAGAAACATTGAAATAAACTACATTATTGCATTAAGAGTGATATTCAAACTACCGTATATAATTCAAAGCTCGAACGATCAATAAGAAAAAATACCCTAAGCCTTTGCACTCTTTCTTAAATTTCTATCTTCTCTTTCGATAAAATTTTCTTTGTCGCTCCAAAGCTTCCTGTCGGGCTCTTTCTTCTGCATCTGCACGCTCCCGTTCCACGGCTACACGCTCTCGTTCTGCATCTGCGCGCTCCCGTTCCACAGCCACACGCTCCCGTTCCACAGCTATACGCTCCCGTTCCACGGCCAAGGCCTCCTGTCTGGATATTTCCTCAGCTCTTATACGTGCTCTTTCTATATTTAAAATTTCCTCTTTTCGTTTATCCGCCCTGTACTCCTGATAACCTAAAGTGTAACCTTTAAAAAAATTTTCTTCCATTTTCTTGGGGCATATATTGTTATACTGATAACCCTTCAAACCATAGTTAAAACCATTTTTATAAGTGCAAAACTTTTTTACGCCCGCCACGCGACCTGCTCTGTATGATTTTTTATTTCCGCTTAAACGCTTACAACGGCTTTTCTCAAAAGCACTGGACATACCTTTAACTGCGTGATCATAGCCAACAGTGTAAAGACATTTCCTGTCTCCTGCTCTGTAGCCTTTAAAAAATCTGGTCTTTTTAGAACATATAGTCTGATAAGAAGTGCCTTTTAACCCCAGCTGGTAGCCGTTTTTATAGCCACAAAAAACCCTTAACCCTGCTCTACGTCCTTTCTTGTATTCTTTGTTACTACGTTTTCCCTCTGATTTTGAACAAGCACTTTGATCATAATGGGCATGCTTATCCTTCATGGCTTGCTCATAACCGGATTTGTAAAGGCACTTTCTGTCTCCAGCTCTATAGCCTTTAAAAAACTTGGGTTTTTCAGTACACACATTTGGATATTTTTCCCCTTTTAAACCCAGGGAATAACCGGATTTATAAACACAAAAAACCTTTATTCCCGCCAAGTGACCAGCCCGGTATTCTCTTTCACTCAATTCCCCTTCCAGTTTCTTACAAACACTTTGCGCAAAAGACTCCTCTTTACCACTCATGGCGGCCTGATACCCTTCTTCATAAAGACATTTCCTGTCCCCCTCTTTGTATCCTGCTAAAAATTCCGATTCAATCTCCTTAGGGCACACATTGTGATACTGGCCTCCTTTTAAGCCCAACTCATGACCGTTTTTTTTCGTGCAAAAATCATTCACCGCTTTTTTCCAGCCTTTTTCGTATTCCACCTCTTTTTGCATGACCTCCTCCACATACTCACCACATTCCTGGCTGTAAGATTCAAAAAATCGGGAAGGAAGCCCTTTTGACCCATCTGTATATCCTCGTTTATACACATTCAAAGACTCGCAATGTTGCCTTTTAAGGGCTGTTGAAGCACAACCGGTTAAGCCTAAGAATAAAAGCCCGGGTAAAAGGATAGTGATTAAAGCTACCCAAAAATCCTCTTCAAAGGTTTTTAAACCCAGCTTGTAAATTTTATGGAACCAATTCATAATTCTTACCTCCTCCTTTAAAGGTTTTTCTTCTTATTTTAAAACTCCACACTTATTGGTTTTTCCTTCTGTTAAAGCCAGAAAGTCAGTCTGACTGAATAAGTCCTTTCAAGACTCTCTTACAAAAAATAAAAATTCAGCTAAAACTACTTTCATAAAACAACTTTCATTTAAAATAAACTTTTTCCCACCATTTTTTAAGAGTAAACCCCATAGAAACAGAAAATCCAATATAATCCCGATCATAATGCAGGTACTCTGCTCCCAGATCCAAATAAAATACATCTGAAATATTCCAACCCAATAATACACTGCCTGTAAAGCCCATAGTTTGCGGTCCACCAAAACCCACCACAGTGCCCCCTAGTAAAGAGAGAGTCACAGGCTGAAAATTATATTGCAGTCCGGTTTGAAAAACCATGTAAGGAAAGGAATAAACTGTATCCCATGCTTTGAAGATACAATTCTGTTCATACTCATTTAACTTAGTTCTGTGAATCCTTTGAAAAAATTCATCATCAAAAGGAGGTGCAGGTGGCTTAGGAGCAGGCCCATGAAAGAACTCACTACAACCCTGACTTTCCTTCAAAAGCTCCATCCAACCCCCGCCAGCCTCAGCAAGCCATCTAACATTGCCACTTGCCGTCAGAATAGGCACCTGAAACTCCAAAAGAACCGGGAATTGCCATACTTTAAAGTCAGCAAATCTGGTAAAAAGGTTTTTTACACCCACCTTTATATTAAATCGGGAAATCTCCACATACTTTAAAAGAGGCTCATCTTTTTTTACAGGAAGGATTGACGAATCAGAGCTTTCCTTATTTGCCTCTAAAGGGCTATCACGGAAAGTATTTGATAAACTGGTATTTCCTTGGTCTTTTTCCGAAAATGCCTTAAAACAAAACAGGAAACACAGTATAAACAAATAAACAAATCGCAGAATCTTGATTTTCATTATACCAACTATAAAACAAAGTCTTAAAAAACTACAAATAAAAACTGGACCAAAAGAGCTTATTCTGTTCCCAACTTTTAAAAGTGTTTTATACAACCTGTCAAAAACGAATATTTACACCCTGCACTTTTAAAACTACTTTATGTTTTTGAATCAAAACTATCTCTCAACACTCCTCCAAAAATATTAAAACACAAAACCACTATGAAAATACAAAGGCCAGGAAATACCACTAACCACCATTCTGTAGTCATTAAATCCCGTCCATCACTTATCATCACACCCCATTCTGGAAGAGGGGGACGCGCGCCCAAGCCCAAAAAACCCAAAGCAGAAATATTTAAAATGCTATCACTAAAACCCAACACAGCCTGTACAATCAAAGAACCGGAAACATTGGGAAGAATATGCTTGAAAACAATATAAAAAGATCCAGCACCTACACCTTTTAAAGCGGACACATATTCTTTGTTTTTTTCTTTTAAGGTTTCCCCCCGCACAAGGCGGATCACGGCGGGCAAGGCCACAATATTCAAAGCTATAATTGTGTTAAAAAGACCAGGACCTGAAATAGCCACAATCAAAATAGCCAGTAAAATACTCGGAAAAGACATCATAATATCCACGACCGATACCACTATTCGATCCAAAAGCCCTCCATAATAACCAGCCACCAAACCCAAAGACCCGCCTATGAGAACCGACAAAAAAACCACCATCAAACCCAAACTTATGGAAATACGAGCCCCATATATCAAACGGGATAAAAAGTCCCGACCCAGATCATCTGTTCCAAGTAAAAACTGCATATTCCCCCCTTCCATCCAAGCGGGAGGAAGCTTTAAAAATTCTGGATGCACTTTTGAAAAAGAATAAGGAGCTAATTCATCAGCAAACAAAGCCACAAAGAAAAAAAACAAGAGAAAGGCAAAACTGAAACCGGCAAATTTATTAACTCTCACTATAAAAAAAACTTTTTTTAAAAAAAACACAACTCCTCTTTCTGAGACCGTACTTTCAGTCTGCACATTATATTTTTTCACCCCTCCAAAGAAGTTTTTATACGAGGATCCGCTAGGAAATAAAGTCCATCCACAAGCAAATTAACCACCACTACAATAACGGCAACAAGCAAAATCCCTCCCTGCAAAACCGGGTAGTCCCTGGCTAAAACCGCCTGCACTAGCCACCTGCCTATTCCCGGCCAAGAAAATACAGTTTCTGTCAAAACTGCTCCCGCTAGTAATGTTCCTAACATCAAACCTGTCACCGTAATCAGAGAAATGAAAACATTTCCAAAGGCGTGTACAAAGTACACACGATATATCCCAAGACCTTTTCCTTTAGCGGTGCGGATAAAGTCTTCTTTAAGAATTTCCAATACATTAAACCGAATTATACGTGTGAAATAAGCGAGAGGAATTGTGCCCAAAGTTAACACAGGGAGTATCAAATGCCGGACCGCACTTTTAAAAGCCAAAAATCCATCCGAGCTATACCAAGAGTCTATCAACATAAAACCTGTAACAGGTTCTATCTCATACAGAACATCCATACGCCCAGAAACAGGCGTAACACCCAAATACACGGAAAAGAAAAGAATTAAAATCAACCCCCACCAAAACACCGATACAGAATAACCCATAAGAGAAAAGCCGGAACAGATAAAATCCCAAACAGAATCCGCTTTTAAAGCAGATAAAAAACCCAATGGAATACCCACCAACAAAGAAAAAAACAGGGCAAAAAAAGAAAGCTCCACTGTAGCGGGAAAGCGACTTTTAAACTCCTCCAATACAGAGCGACCCGAAACAAGAGAATGACCTAAGTCCCCTTTTAACCCTCGAAAAATGAAAATAAAGTATTGCTTATACAAAGGGCGATCCAAACCCCATTTGACTATCAGCTCCTGTTTTAATTCTGGATCAGCCCCTCTTTCCCCTAATAAATGATCCACAGGGTCCCCTGGAATCAATCTCACGATAAAAAACACCAAAACAGTACAAACCAATAAAGTGAAAATTACAGATAAAAATCTTCGACATAAAAAACGAAACAAAAGAACCTCTGACTTTTTCTTATTTTGGCTGTATATTCTGTAACCTGTCAAGAACGACTCTCTGGCCCTTGTTCCATGACCTTTGTTGCCTGACAGTGAAGAAAATGATAAAATGGAACTTAAAAATACAATAATGGAACTTAAAAATACAATTTTTAAATATTTTTTAACCTGTATTATCTCTTTTGGAATATTATCAGGCTGTATGTATTTATATCAAATATACATTTCTGAAAAAAAGGATTCAGCCACAGGGAGAGATGCAACACGGGGGCCTGCCAAAACGAGAGGACCACCCTCTCCTGTTCGAAACCCTGATGGCTGTTATATCACATTGGAAGATGGAACATGTGCCGAACCCGGTTCATTTTAAATCCCCACGGAAAGATTCGGAAAAAATTGCAATGTTTTACAACACAACCTTTGTTTTCTTGCAAAAAGTATCAGTGAAACAGCTCTTACCGATACTCACCGCGAGGCGAGTTCGGCTTTGAGCACGGCGCGTCTGGAAGACGCGCGCGTGGCAAAACGCATGTTTGAGCCCGAGCGGTGAAGTATTGGTAAGAGTACTTTTCCACATGGACTTATTCAGGCTCGGCTATTGAAAATAAACAGGATAAAAAGAGGTGGAACCAAAAGGGGCTGGTGTGTAACCCTGTACCTTTTTTGACATAACGGCATAATTATAAGTGTGCGAGAGAGTCACCCAGGGAACCTGCTCTTTAAAAAGAATTTGCGCTTTTTTATAAAAGCTCGATCGAGTTTTTTGATCCGTTTCCTGAAGAGCTTTCTGGATTATACGATCAAAAGGCGGAAAACACCAACGAGCCACATTCACTCCAGAATGAACAGAACCACAACTTAAAAGAACTCTTAAAAAGTTATCCGGATCTCCATTGTCACTAATCCAGCCAAACTGAATCATATCATGCTCCCCTTTACGCGCCCGGCTGATATAAGTGGGCCAGTCATAACTGATAAGCTTCACATCAATACCCACTTTTGCCAAATCCGCCTGCATTAATTCCCCCATTTTTTTTCCATTCGGATTATATGGGCGAGCAATAGGTAAAGTCCACATAGTGGTTTTAAAGCCTTTTTCATACCCTGCTGATTTTAACAGTTTTTTAGCTTTTTTAACGGAGTATTCATAATCTTTCACCTGATGATTGTAAGACCACAGGCCGGCAGGGTAAGGATTTTTCGCCACCTCCGCATAGCCCTGATAAATGGCTTTAATATAAAGCTGGCGATTAAGAGCATGATGAACAGCCTTTCGCACCTTTAATTTTTTGAAAGGACCTTTTTGTGTATTCATAGCCAGATAAGCAACATTATAGCTTTTTCCTTTCACCAATTTCATACGAGGATATTTTTTCACGGATGGCAAATCTAGAGGAGATGGCTGTAGCATTAAATCACATTCCCCCACTTTTAATTTTTGAAACCGCACACTGCTTTCCGGAACAATAGCGGAAACAATCCCTCCCAACTTCGAAGCTCCCCGAAAATATTTTTGATGATTTTCCAAACGAACCACACTATCCTTGATATATTGCTTAAACACAAAAGGGCCTGTTCCAATAGGACGAAAATCCAAAGACTCAGGTTTTTTGATCTTCAACAAATAATCCGCATACTCTTTTGATAAAATACTGGAAAACTCCATTGCCAAATTCCTTAAAAAGGTCACATCTTTTTTGTTTAAAACAATTTGTACAGTATAAGGATCTTTTTTTAAAACCCTCTTAATCAAAGTCCCCATACCCAAAGAGCTGAAATAAGAATAACCACCTCCGTTTATCAAATGATAAGGATTTGTTTTATCCATTTGCCGGTTAAAGGAAAAAATCACATCATCCGCATTAAAGAAACGGGTAGGCTTAAAATAAGAGGTGGTATGGAAAGACACATTTTTTCGTAAACGAAAAGTATAAGTTAATTGATCTTTAGAAACAGACCAAGAAACCGCCAATCCGGGCTTGACACCACCTATTTGTTTTTCAAACTCCACCAAACGATCATACATTCCCATACCAATAACAAGAGAGGGACCATCTGAGGCCATTTGAGGGTTAAAAAAACTGGGACTTCCCTCTGCACAATAAACCAGCTTTCTGGTTTCCCCGAAACAAAACCCGGAAAAAAGCACCAAACACCAAAAAGACCTGAAATACCTGAAGTCCGCAAATAACCGGTAAAACTTAAAAAACTTTTTTTTGACCAACTTAAAGCCCTTCATTTTCAGGGAGCCTCCAATCAATTTCTCCTTTTCCGTGCAGATTTAAATAGGCATTAGCTTTGGAAAAATGAGCGCAACCGAAAAAACCCTTTTCCGCAGAAAAAGGAGACGGATGTGAAGCTTTCAATACCAAATGCTTTTTCGCATCAATAAAAGCCCCTTTTCGCTGAGCAAAACTGCCCCAGAGCATGAACACCAAATGCTCCCTTTCCTCATTCAGCAGATGAATCACCCGATCCGTAAAAGTCTCCCATCCTTTGTTTTGATGAGAGCCAGCCTTAAAAGCCTCTACTGTTAAAGTGGCATTTAAAAGCAACACTCCTTCACGGGCCCAGGCTTTCAAACAACCATGCCGGGGCTTTGAACACTTGAGATCAGATTGCAATTCCTTAAAAATATTCACAAGAGAAGGGGGAGGGGAAACAGAAGGACGAACAGAAAAACAAAGGCCATGAGCCTGTCCAGGGCCATGATAAGGATCCTGGCCGAGAATCACCACTTTTACATTTTCAAAAGATACAGCATCCAGAGCAGAAAAATATTCATGAGGACGAGGATAAATAACTTTTTTTGATTTTATTTCCTGAATGAGAAATTTTTTCAGATCCCGCATATAAGGTTGTTGAAACTCTGGTATTAATCTTTGTTTCCAGCTGTTAGATAAACGCACCTGATCCTGTTCCATAAAACCTCCAAATGTTTTTTGCCAAAATAAGCTTTCACTTGGGAAACGACTGAAAAATTATAAAGCGGTTTTTTACCACACCTTGAGTAAAAATTACATGCGTGTATAATTTTTATAGGATTGATTATCAAAAAGGCAGGATATTGTCACTTTATTTATTATCAAACACCGAAGCCAACGGTAAAACTTGACAAAATAGCTGAAAGCACCCATGTTTAGAGGGTAATGAAAAATAAAAATAACTTAATAGAACCTTCCGGTGAGGAAAAAGCTTTTGTATATCAACAAGCTTTGGAATTAAAGCCTCTTCCAACCAGAGATGGAAGATCTATCGCCGTAATTTTGGAAAAAAACCAAAGCCCCGAAAACCAGCCAAGATATTTTTTAACTTTTATTTTAGCACCTTCAGCCTTTAACATTAAAATTCAATCTGAAGGGGATAATTTATTTGATGTTTGCAAAAACGCAAAAAATAAAGCAAAAAATGTCATTAGACAATTAATAAACCATATAGACTCTCCCGTAAGAAAAATGCAAATGGAACATTTTAAAAGGTTTCCTTACTTACAATAAATGTAAAAATTAGACTTTTTCACGGGCCACTAGTATAAACTACTTATACCGGGGGGTGATCCGGTTTCTGCTGTTTCTGAATCAAAAAACTCAGGCCCTGGTTCATCGTTTCCGGATTTGTCATCTTTACTTTCCTCTTCATCACTATCTTCATCATCTTCTTTGTCGTCATTTTCTTTATCATCACCTTCTTCTTCGTCACCTTCTTCTTCGTCATCACCTTCCTCGTCATCACCTTCCTCGTCATTATCCTGATTGTTTTTTTTAGGAGTTTCCGAATTAAATATACTTATTTTTGGATCCTGAAATCCCCCTTGCTCCGCTAAAGGAGCACAGTTATGAAATAAAAACCCAAAAAAAAGACAAATGCTCAAAAAAATAAAAATGCGATTTTTCCACATTCAATCACCTCTAAAAAATTATAAAACTCATATTCTGCCGGGCTTTGCTTTTTGTCTAGCAAAATAAGCTTGCATAAAGTGACTCAACACATACTTTCTTATCGGAATTATTTTATGAAAATTTAATTTTATCTGAAAAACACATTGTTTTTTCAAGCAATTTTGCAGAGGGTTTCCTGACTTTGCTTTTTCCATGCAGAAAAGGTAAATTAAAGCAACCCGTGGATTTAGCCATAAAAAACCAAAATAAGGAACGAAAGATATACAAACCATGTTCACCCGTAAAGATAAAACAATATGGACAAAAATGAGTGGGGCCGAAAATAGCTTTTGGATTGCCTATTTTCCCCTTATTGCTTACGATTTGAAACAAGCCGGCCCACAGATCGCTAAAACCCTTTGCCAGCTTAAAAAAGCGGACGGGCTGGTGATTTTAAAGCCCTCAAACACTTGTGATTTCAAATGGCTTTTTTACAATGCGGATGGTTCTTCTGCGGAAATGTGTGGAAATGCCGCCTGTTGTGTAACAGATTATGTGTTTAAAAAAAAATTGATATCTTCAAAAAATTCTTTTTTTTCATTGGAAACCAAAGCTGGTAAAATAAAAGGGGATTTGTTTAAAGGCTCTGCACGTATCTTTCTTGGATGGAAGCCAAACATTCAAGGACCTTTTGAAATAGGTTTTCAGAATAAAAAAATACAATATCAATTTATAAACAGCTTAGTTCCACATGCCGTAATTAAAATTCAAAATTCTCTGAACTGTAAAGAAAAAAACTGGGAACAGAAGAAGAGTTTGGCAAAATTTTTAAGAAAACAAACCACCCACCATAAAAAGGGAATGAATGTGTCTTTTTACTGGCTGAAAAAAGAAGAAAATATCTCACTGCCAGAGCAAGTTTTTGCGCGCAGTTTTGAAAGAGGCGTGGAGGATTTTACCCCAGCCTGTGGAACTGGTGCGTTGGCTGTAGCGGAAGTATGTCGCCAACAGAATGTTGATCTAGAGTCTGTTTTTGTGGAAATGCCGGGGGGGAGGTTGAAAATCAGTTTTCATTCTGATAATGAAATCTCTCTTATGTCCCCTGTAAAATGGATAGAGGAAAAAGCAATATATTTAAAAAAAGGAGCAGATACTTTATGAGGCCAAAAAATCCACCGGCAAGACCGGCTTTAAAAACTTATTCTGTAAAAATCAAAAAGAAAATACAAGAAACAAAAGACAGTTTTTCTTTCGTATTTGAAATTCCTCAGGAATACAGATCTCTTTTTATTTACACTCCCGCTCAATTTCTTACTTTTGACTTCAAAATCAAAGGTGAGAGGTTTTTAAGAAGCTACTCTCTTTCCTCCTGCCCCCTTCTAAACGAGGAACTGAAAACCACTGTCAAGAGAGTGCCGGAAGGGGTGGTTTCCAATTACATGATAGATCATTTACAACCGGGAGACAGTATTTTATCTCGAAAACCAGCCGGACGATTTTTCAAACCTCCAAAAGATCTTAAGCCAAAGCACTATTTTCTCTTTGCGGGTGGAAGTGGCATCACCCCTCTTTTCTCCATTATTAAAACTGTTCTTATCAGTGATCCGGAAAATAAAGTTCATTTACTATATGCCAATAGAGATGAATCCTCCATTATCTATCATAAAGAACTGAAGGACTGGTCCGCTCGTTTTAACAACCGGTTCAGTATCACACATATTTTAAGCCGAGAAAAAAAAACCGGACAACACTTTTACGGCAGACTCAAAACAGAACATCTGAAAAAATATTTTTTAAATATTGAAACTTGCCATCCCGATTGCTTGTACTATTTATGTGGGCCGGTGGGTTTTATGCAAATTGCGCAAAACTTTTTAAAACAAGTAAAAAAAGAGCAAATTAAAACGGAAAGCTTTTTCACAGCAGAGCAAAAAAGAAAACTTTCTGAAACACAAAAAAAATCTTCCGAGGCTTTATCTTTGCCAACAAAAAAAAATCCTGAACCGGAACATAATAAAGAATCCCTTAAGTCCACTCAATCCCTTGAAACTCCAATCACCAGCTCTGAGGAACAGAATAAAAAACCAGAGGTTTTACTCATGGGAAAAGAGGGAGAAAGTGAAACCGCCAACCCGGAAATCATAAGGGCCTCTCTCAACGAAGAAATAATTGAAATTGAAGCTCTTCCTGATATTCCCATTTTAGAACAACTGCTTTCTGCAGGATATTCTCCACCTTTTTCCTGCCTTTCCGGTTCCTGTATGTCCTGTCTGGCGGTATTGAAAAAAGGACAAATCCATCAAGAGGAAAGAGGTATATTGGAAGATGAAAATATGGAAAAACAGGAAATTCTTACTTGTCAGGCCCTGCCAAAATCCCGCATTGTACAAGTGGATTATAACATCTGAATCATTAAACGAACCACCTGTGATAAAGTACTTTGAAACACTTTTCAAGATAAAAAATATTTTTATCTTGATTATGCCCTATAAAATTTGTTTTTATAGAGGTTAAGAAAAATCTGAAAGAAAGGATTCAAATAATGTCTCAATCAGTACCTATAACAGTCGCTTATGGAAACGGAATCGGGCCAGAAATCATGGAAGCTGTGTTAAAAACAATGGAGGCGGCTGGGGCTGATATTATACCAGAAGTGATTGAAATTGGTGAAACTGTTTATCATAAAGGCGTTAAAACTGGCATCGAAGAAAAGTCATGGAACTCCCTTTATAAAACAAAAGTATTTTTAAAAGCACCTATTACCACTCCCCAAGGAGGAGGTTTTAGAAGTCTGAATGTAACCATTCGGCGAAAACTTGGCCTTTACGCCAACATAAGACCTTGTATTTCTTACCATCCGTTTGTTCCCACCAAACACGCGAACATGAATGTGATTATTATCCGGGAAAACGAAGAAGATCTTTACACCGGTATTGAATACCAGCAAACCCAGGAAATGTTCCAATGTCTTAAGTTGATTTCCAAATCTGGTTCCCGAAGAATCAATCGCTTTGCTTTCGAATACGCACTTGAACACAAGCGTAAAAAAGTCACCTGCTTCACGAAAGATAACATTATGAAAAAAACAGATGGGCTTTTTCGGAAAATTTTTGAGGAAGTGGGGGAACAATATCCAGAACTGGAAAAAGAACACTGGATTGTGGATATAGGCTCAGCTAAACTGGCTGATTCGCCGGAAAATTTTGATGTGCTAGTTTTGCCCAATTTATATGGTGATATTCTTTCCGATGTAGCCGCTCAAATCAGCGGTTCGGTGGGTATGGCTGGTTCTGCCAACATTGGAGAGGAATATGCCATGTTTGAAGCCATCCACGGCTCAGCCCCCCGAAGAGCTGGACAAAACATAGCCAACCCCTCTGGTCTTCTGCAAGCTGCGGTTTTAATGTTGATCCATATCGAACAAAAAGATCGGGCGGAAAGCATACAGAATGCCTGGCTTAAAACCCTAGAGGATGGCATACACACTTACGATATTTATCAGGAAAATTTAAGCCAAAAAAAAGTGGGAACAAAAGAATTTGTTTCAGCTATAATAGAACGACTGGGGGAAAAACCAAAAAAATTAAAGGCTGTTTCCTATCCAAGCCAAAAAACAACAACAACCCTGAGACCTTTAAAAAAAGACAAAAAAGAACAAAAAACATTAGTGGGGGTGGATGTTTTTATGGATGCCTCTCCCATCTCTCCTGAAGAACTGGCAAAAAGTATACAAAAAATCACAAACTCTTTAAAACTGGAGGCTATTTCCTCTCGAGGAGTGAATGTCTGGCCCACGAAATCCTCCCAAGTGTTGCTTTCGGATCATTGGCGCTGCCGTTTCATAAAAGACGACAACTTCCCTCCCATTGAATCTGAAAATATTATTAAACTGCTGTCTGACTTTCAGAAAAACAATATGGATTTTATTAAAACAGAAAACTTATACTTATTTGATGAAAAACCCGGGTTTTCTACAGCTACACAAAACAATTAAGATGAAAATATTATTTGTATGTTTTGGAAATATCTGTCGCTCCCCTGCGGCAGAAGCCATTATGAATACCTTTCTTGAAAAAGAAGGTTTGACGAAACAGGTCACCTGCGATTCTGCAGGCACCTCAGAGCATCATGCAGGTCACCCGGCAGATCCGAGAATGATCCAAGAAGCCAAAACAAAAGGACACAATATTGAAAGCCTGAGCCGAACTTTTGAAAAAGAGGATTTTAACCGGTTTGACTGGATTATCACAATGGATGATCATAACTACGAAAATGTCCTGTCTTTAGCTCAAAATACAGAACAGGAAAAAAAAGTTTTAAAAATGGCCAGTTTTTGCAAAAGAAAAACCTGTGATTTTATTCCCGATCCCTATTATGGAGAAACAGAAAGCTTCAAAAACATTATCTCTTTATTGGAAGATGGTTGCTCTCACCTTTTGGAGAAACTTAAAAAAACACTTTTAAAATAATTCTTCATTCAGCCAATTCCCTTAAACTTTTTTTTACAAAATTGTTTTTTTCCTTATAGGGTTCGTAACGGCCAGCTTGATTTTTTCTGATGCTCGCTAAAGCTTTGTTTTGATCATGCGTAAAAAAAATCATCCAGTTTTCTTTTTCAGCTTTCCGGTATATGTTTTGTTTCTCCTCTATAAGTTTTTCCGGGAAACGATCATACCCCATCGTGATCGGCAAATGCACCCAAGCCTTACCGGGAATCAAGTCTCCAGCAAAAAAAATCTTTTCCCCTCCTTCCCCTTCAAAAAAAACATGCATCTGACCAGGGGTGTGCCCATCTGTAAACACAAAAGAAAGATTTTTTCCCAAAACATGAGGCAATTTATTATTTTCAACAATTATCAATCTGTTGGTTTGCTTTAGTTTATCTGTAAGACCGGGAATAAAAGAGGCTTTGTCTCTTAAATGAGGCATGCTCGCTCTTTCAAAAGCCTCTTTCCCCACAACATAACAAGCACGAGGAAAGCAAAGATCTCTTTTCCCTTCTTTTTGTTCCTGATAAGAGGGAAGTAGGCCACCTGCGTGATCGAAATGCAAATGCGATAAAATCACATAATCAATATCTTCCTCCTGAAGACCAAGGTTTTTCAAATTTCTTAGCAATTCGTGACTTTCACTATTTTGTACACCGTATCTTTCCGCCAAGGCTGGATCAAAAAAAGCCCCAATTCCTGTTTCACACAAAATTTTAAGCCCTCCCGCTTCGATAACCAAAACGCGACAGGCCAGACGAATACGCCCCTTAGAATCCGGGGCCTGCCAACGAGACCAAAGTGCCCGTGGAACATTTCCAAACATAGCCCCTCCGTCTAGACACTGGCCATTACCCTCTACAGAAGAAAATAAAACTGTTTCCATATTCTTTTCAACCTCATAAAAACCCCGGCAGGTCCAAACCAAACTCCTCCGGCTTTTTGACCTACAGGATTTTACCACCACCTGGAAAAATATCATAATTAAAATAGTCAGACAGGAAGCAGAGTGTTTATAATTGTTTATAATGAAACAAAAGTATATATCCTTTAATTCTGCCTGCCACATAATAAAAAACGGGGGAGTGGTGGCTATCCCCACGGAAACTGTATATGGATTGGCAGGTTCTATTCAAAAGATTTCCGCCTTAAAAAAAATTTTTCACATAAAAAAAAGACCGCTTTTTAACCCCTTAATTGTTCATTGTGAAAGTGCTGAACAAATGAGTGATTTTCATACTGTAAATCATCCTCTGCTTTGGAAAATGATTTCACATTTTACTCCAGGACCCCTAACTTTTGTGCTTAAAAAAAGCGACGCCATCCATCCTATTATCACCGCAGGACAGGCGAAAGTGGGTTTAAGAATACCAAAACACGCTCTTACTTTACAATTAATAAAAAACACTGGTGCACTTTGTGCCCCCAGTGCCAATTTGTTCAGTCAACTAAGCCCCACCCGGGCAGATCATATTCATGACATCTTTAAAGGAAAAGTTCCAGTTTTGAATGGAGGTGCCTGCAAAATGGGTATTGAATCCACTGTTATAGAACCTGACTTTAAAAACAAATTCTTAAAAATTTTAAGACCAGGAGGCTTTTCAAAAAATCAATTACAAAACTGGCTTAAAAAAAACACCGGCACGGGATGGCAAGTGGAACTGGCCTCTTCCTCTCTGAGTCCAGGACAATCAAAAAAACATTATCAGCCAGCAAGACCTTTAGTGTTAATGGAAACAGAAGGTTTGGTGATCCCTCGAAAAAAAGATGTAGAAAAAAAACTCAAGCAGTTTTTCCCGGGAAAAACATTTAAAGAATTAAAATTAAACACTTCTGCAGAACTCAGTGCCCGCTTGCTTTACCACCAACTTAAAAAACTTTCTCAAAACTCAAACCATGTCATTTATGTTATAAAATCTAAAACCAAAAAAAACAGAGGACCTTGGCTAGCAATATGGAACCGATTGGAAAAAGCCTGCTCCAAACGAATAAAATGTACAGCTTAACATTGTAATACTGGGTAAAAATATGTAACAATCAGAACCCTATATGGAAAAAACCTGAAAAAAGCCATAAAGAAAGTATGAAAGACGATATAAAGCTTTACAGTTATTACAGAAGCTCCTGCTCTTACCGGGTGCGCATCGCGCTCCACTTAAAAAACATTCCATTTAAATACATTCCCATTCACCTGTTGAAAAACGGAGGAGAGCAAAATAGTGAACCCTATAAAAAACTCAACCCGGAAGGAACAGTTCCCTGCCTCACACATAAAAATCAAACTATCACACAGACAATGGCTATTTTACAATATTTGGAAGATATATGTCCCCGCCCAGCACTTTTCCCAATCCTTCTAAAAACCCAAATAATCAGCATAAGCGAAATCATCAACAGTAGTACTCAACCCTTACAAAATTTAAAAGTTCTGAAATATCTGAAAAATTGGCAAATAACAGAATCTGAGAAAAAAAAATGGAGCCAGTTTTGGATTCACGAAGGACTTGCTAATGTGGAAAAAAAAATACAAGAGAACAAACAAAGCCCTTTTGCTGTAGGCCGAAGCCTGACCGCAGTGGAGCTTTTTATCATCCCTCAAATGTACAATGCCAAAAGATTTAATGTGAATTTAAACAATTTCCCAAGGCTTTTAAAGCTAGAACAGATATGTCAAACCCTGCCCGCCTTTCAAAAAGCACATCCATCTGCACAACCCGACAGCCCCCAAAAAAAAAATGAACAATAAATTTTTATTGGGGAATCGAAAGTTTTGGCCTTTATGTGCCACTCAGTTTTTTGGAGCTTTTAACGATAATTTCTTTAAAAACGCTCTGGTTATATTAATCACTTTTCAATCTCTCAAACTTTGGGGACTGAGTTCAGAGCAGCTGATAGCTTTTTGCGGAGGAGTTTTTATTTTTCCGTTTTTTTTATTTTCCGCAATTGCGGGACAAATCGCGGATAAATATGAAAAATCCCGACTGATTACTTATATAAAAATTTTGGAATGTTTTGTAATGATTCTTGCCGGAGCAGGTTTTTTAACAAAAAACCTTTCTCTGCTTTTGCTAGCTTTATTTTTAATGGGCCTTCAGTCCACTCTTTTCAGCCCTCTAAAATATAGCTATATGCCAAGACAAGTCTCCAGTGATCAGCTGATATCTGCCAATGCTTTACTGCAAAGCTCCACCTTTTTGGCTATTTTACTGGGCGGAGTTTTCGGAGGTCTTGTGATCGCCATTCCCCATCAGGGAATATTTTACACCAGTTTGGGAGTCTTGGGCTTGTCTGTTATCGGCCTTTTTTTCAGCCTTTTTGTTTTAAAGCTTTCTTCTCTAACACCAGATCTGAGTTTTCAATACAATCCTTTCACTTCCACTTGGAATTTAATTCGTTATGTCCTTCCTAAAAAGCACATTCTTTACACTCTTTTAGGATTAGCTTGGTTTTGGTTTTATGGAGCGACTTTTCTGGCTCTTCTTCCCGGATACGGAAAAAAAATATTGGGTGGCAACGAACAAGTCGTCACTTTTTTACTAACTTTATTTTCCATAGGCATTGGCTTAGGTTGCATGGTCTGTAAAAAAATTTCCGGGCGAGGATTAAAACTAGGTCTCGCACCCATAGGTGCTTTGGGTTTAAGTGTGTTTTTGTTTGATTTGTCCCTTCAAGCTTATTTTACGAAAGATAACCACAAAACAGTTATTCATTTTATGGATTTTATCAAAAATATTCAAAATTTCAGAATTATATTTGACCTAACTATGACTTCCTTCTCAGGAGGTTTGCTTTTTGTGCCTCTGATGACTTTCCTGCAAACGATTTCCCCTAAGAAGCATTTATCCAGAATCATTTCTGCAGGAAATATTTTTGATGCTTTCTTTATAGCCAGCTCGGCTCTCTTATTGATTTTACTTTTTAACTTTGGCTTAAAGGAACCGGAAATTTTTTTGTTTCTGGCTAGTGCCAATTTAATAATCAGCTTTTTGATCTATAAATTCACTAAAAAAATCACCAGCGGATAAGAGAATAAAACCAGAGGTCGAAAACTGGAGCATAAAGAAAAAGCAAAACGCTAAAATTAAGCCACAAAAAAAATGGTTTCCAATTTAATTTTCTGGAAAATTTGATAAATTCCAAGAACACTTTTCCGCAAAAAGGAATAAGCAAAAAGATATAAACAATATTCATTTTAAAAAACAAAGGAGAAATCAGAGCCAGCCCCAGATAAGATAGCAAATAAAAACTCATATAATAGAGAGTTTTTTCTGAACCTAGGTGAAGAGGGAGAACAGGAATCCCTGCGGATTTATAATCCTCTTTATAATGCAAGGCCAGAGACCAAAAATGAGGCATTTGCCATAAAAAGAGAATAAAAAACAAATAAAGACATTCTATGGAGAAAACAAAAGAAGAAGGAACAGAATATCCTATCATCACTGGCAAAGCCCCAGGCAAAGCTCCAGGAACTGCCGCAAATATCCATTTTTTTTTCCAAAAGACTGTGTAAAATAAATTGTAAAGCAAAACAGCCAATAAGGCCAAACCGGCTGTTAAAGGCTTTAAGCTCAAAAGTATAAACAAACCCAGTATTACTTCTGTAATCCCAAGAGAAAAAGCCTGAAGGGCTGTGAGTTTACCAGAAGGAACTGGCCGGGTTTTTGTGCGCTTCATGACACTATCCAGTCGCCACTCATAAGCCTGATTCAAAGCAAAGCTTCCGCTTACCACAAGATACAAGCCCGCCAGTAACCACAAGAAAGGAAAATCAAGAGAAACAAAATCAGAACTCAGATCTCGCGCCCGCAAAGCCAAAGCATATCCCGCACCCGCGCTCAACAAAGCAAAAAACACAATTCCGGATTTAGTGAGCTTAAAATAATCTCGCAAACAAAGAATCAGCTGATATTCAGAGAGGACACGCTTCATAATATAAAAATCTCCTTAAAAATAAATTGTCAGTAAAAAATCAAGCAGTAACAACTTTGTTAAAAGCTTTTTCCCCATCTGACTTAAGGGTACAGAAGATGGGATTTCCACTTTTGTTTTGAGAACCCATGAAAAAGCTTTTTCTTGAACACAAGTCTGTCATGCAAACGATGCGATTTTTCCACCCAAAACTCAATCAGATCTGGTGAAAAACCATAACCTCCCCAATGATCTGGGCAAGGTATTTCCTTTCCGGCAAATTTTCTTTCAGCCTCCTGCCATTTTTTCTCCAATGTCATTCGACTATCCAGTTTTTCAGATTGCTCAGAAATATATTGGCTTATCTGGCTTTCCCGAGGTCGGGTCTTCCAGTATTTTACGGATTTTTCCCGATTTATTTTGCCGGCAATTCCTTCCATACGCACCTGTCGACCCAAAACCTGCCAGTAAAAATTAAGAGCGGAATCATGTTTTAACTGATAAGCTTTAGCACTTCTGTAGTTTGTGTAAAAAATCAACTCGCCAGCATGGATTTCTTTCAATAAAACAACACGAGACACAGGTTTAACATCATACTCTGTATGACCGAACACGACAGTAGATAACACCATAGCATTAGCCTGTGGTATTTCCCTGTGTTTCTCCGCCTCTTGCCACCATTGTTCAAATATCTTTATGGGATCTTTATCTTTTAAAACCGACAGATTTTCCATTACATATACCTTGCTTATCCATCTGCTGAGCTGTGATAAAAAGTCAGAAAAACTTTCTCCTGCTCAATTATTTAATTTCCTTATGCAAAGTATGTCTCCTTAAAAAGGGATTGTACTTCCTCTTTTCCAACCTTTCAGGGTGAGCCTGAACATTCTTCCGGGTCGTGTAACGGGAAGGAGGCTTGCCTTCTTTGCGTGCTTCCGTACATTCTAAAGTCACTATTTTTTTTCCTTTTTTCTTAGCCAAAAGACCTTCTCCTTATTCAGGTTTTTCTCGCCGCGTAGTACTCCGTCAACAAACCGGTGTCACAATTAAAAGGAACATACTCTATACCGGGTATTGATAGTAAAGTCCCGGTAATAACACCGCTTTTCTCCTGTTTTTTAATAAAGTCTGGAGTTTCCATCCGCGGTTTTTGCAAAGCTGTTAAAACAATTTGATTTTTTTCTGATTTATTTTTCAAACTCACTTCCTGCCCAGGTTTTAAGACAAAAGAAGGAATGTTAACTCTTTGCCCGTTCACGCGAACATGACCGTGTGAAATCAGCTGACGCGCAGAAGGAATACTGGGTGCAAGACCCATACGAAAAATTACATTGTCAAGCCTTCTTTCCAACAAGCCAATTAATTTGCTAATCCAGTTTACGCTCTGGCCAGTTTTGGCATTCCTGATAAAACGTCTTAGCTGATGTTCTTTCAAACAATAATGAAAGCGCAATTTTTGTTTTTCCTCCAGACGAAGAGCATAATCTGAATATTTCTTTCTTTTATTGCTACGTTCCCCCGGCGGATAGTTTCGCCTTTCCAAAGCACCTGGTTTACCCAATCCCGGCAATTCTGTTCCCAACCTTCTTTGTATTCGAAAACGAGCTGTTTTTACACTGTTACCCATTTGTATATATTCCTTATCCCTTTTTACTAACATTCAATCTCAAAGCCGGCCCTGAATCAAGGACCAATGATTCCTATAGATAGCAACAAAACCCAGTTTGAGCAACTGAAAAAACAATATAATCAATAACCGGAGATTAAACATAAGTAACTGATTAGACTCAAAAATTATCATATTTTCTGAAAAAAGAATCCTCAGATAAAGGTTCTTTGAATTATTTAGCATTGTGATAAATAAATGTGTTGATCTTAAAAAAACAAAGGTTTCATAAGATTTTGACTATTAATAAAGTCGTATGTTATATTTTATAAAGGAGAATACCAATGAACCTAGATAGTATCCACCCGGAATCCGTTATTTCAGTATGTGCTTTTTTAGCAGTGATATTTGGAGTTATGTATTTTCTCATTAATGCCTCAAAAGATGCACTGGAAAAACAGATGACCCGTATGGGATCAGAATTAAAAGAAAATCAAGCCCGTATGGAATCACAAATAAAAGAAAATCAAGCCCGTATGGAATCACAAATAAAAGAAAATCAAGCCCGTATGGAATCAGAGTTAAAAGAAAATCAAGCCCGTATGGAATCAGAATTAAAAGAAAATCAAGTTCGTATGGAATCACAAATAAAAGACAATCAAAAAAACATCAAAAACATACTGTTGTTATTTCAAAACTTGGAAACAACCATAAAAACCATAAAAAATAAAGTGGAAACCATAGAGTCGACCCTCGAATAGGTTGGTTTAGTGGGGGTTTTTACCAAAACTTCACCGCTAGGGTGAAAACATGCGATTTTTTTCCATGTGCGCGACTTTCAGTCGCGATTTACTCAAAGCCGAACTCGCCATAGGTACAAAGGTATGTCTTTTTATTTCGTGGGGAAAGGACCTTTTTCAAAATCCCTGTTGTTACGCGCTCTGCTGGTGCAAAGCTATTTTCCAACCCTGAAAATCACGGGCGTAAGTGAATGTGATGATGTGCTTTCCCTGAAATCGGGTCTTAAAAGTCTCAAAAGCCACACCACTATAAACTGCCGACAAGGAGGCACGGTTTTACGCTTTTTGGCTTTAAGGGCCAGCCGGGAAAAGGGGGATTTTACCTTAACCGGATCTCCCTCTTTGTTTAGCAGACCTCTTAAGGAATTGCAGATGATTTTAAATCAGGTGGCCTGTAAAACAAGCCTCAAGGGAAACCAGATGATTTTAAAAAGCCAGGGTTGGTTTCTTTCAGGAGACGCTCTTACTCTTTCCGCCAGCCGATCCAGTCAATTTGCATCTTCTGTGTTTTTAAACAGCTGGAATTTAGACCGTGACCTATTTATCAGTATAGAAGGAGATATGGTTTCTTATTCTTATCTTCAAATGACACTTTCTTTTTTGCGTTCTCTGGGAATGCAAATTGAAGGAGATAATAGAGAGTATTTGATTCCTGCCCATCAAAAAATCAGTCAATATCTCTATGAACCGGAACCGGATATGAGCTGTTTGTTTGCACTCGCAGCAGAGGCTTTGGCAGGAGGAGAAGTCGTATTTACGGACTGGCCTCGGGAAAGTTCTCAGCCGGATTTTATTTTTCCTTCCGTGCTGAAGGACATGGGGTTTCAAATCAGTTCAGAAAAAAACACTTTAAAAGTTACAGCTATCAAAAACACTTTAAAACCCATTAAGCTCAATTTAAAAAATTTTCCAGATATGTTTCCTGTATTATCCGCTCTTTGTGCCACAGCTAACGGGGTGAGCCATCTTTATGGGGCTCCTCATCTGCTTTATAAAGAATCCAATCGTATTCAACAAACCGCGGAACTGTTGCGAAAAGCCGGGCGGACTGTTAAAATTTTAAAGGACGGATTGATCATAAAGGGGAAACCTGGTTTTTCTGGAGAAAAAAAGCCTTTAATTTTCTTTGATCCGAAAGAAGATCATCGTATGGCAATGGCTTGCTCGGTTTTGCAAAGGGCTGGTTTGCCTATTCAAACTTTACACCCAGAAGTGGTAAATAAAAGTTTTCCGGATTTCTGGTCTATCGTCAAAGCCTGAGATTTTGATCTCTTACTATAAAGGATGTAAAACTCATGATATATCTGATTGTGGGTCATCGAGGGGTTGGAAAAACCCTCTGGCTTGAAAAAGTAAGAAAACTTTTTAAAAATTTTCATAAAACACATTCATCAGATCCACTGGACAGATTTTTGGATCTGGATCAAGAAATAGAGAAAAAAACCAACCGGAATGTGAGTGATTTTTTTTCAGAAAATAATTTGTCATCTGTGGGTTCTGAAAACCTGGAAAAAAATTTTCGCGAAGTGGAAAACCAAACCCTTATGGAGCTGATTGATAAATATAAAGATCAAAAGCAGAGAGTATTCATTGCCATAGGAGCGGGTTTTAAACAAAAACTACCGTTTTTTTGTCATGTTATTCATCTTATTCGGGAAACAGATATTTGCGGGCGGGTATTTTTGGATCGTCCGCGGTTGAGGAAAAATAAAACTCCCTATAAAGAGTATTGCCTACTTTATCCCGATCGGGAAAATTTTTACAAAAATATCAGAGATGAAAGCTTTGTGTTGCCGGAGTGGGACTTTAAATTTAACGAGGCAGAAAAATTGTTGTTTAGCTTGAAAACCATCCCCCATTTAAAATCCATTATCACTTTAAACAGACATCAATTACCGATCCGCTCAGAAAAATGGGCAGAATTTATAAAAAAAAGAATTTCCTGGGGTTTTTCATTTTTCGAACTGAGAGATGATCAATTAAACTCCAAGGAATTGAAGCTTTTATTAAAAATCATTCCACAGAAAAAACAGCTACTAAGTTTTCGGAAGTCAGGGGATTCTCTTTTTTTAAACCTAATTGGTTTAAAAAGGAATAAACCCAACTTAGAAAAATCCCACCAGAGTTTGAAAAAAACTTTTCCTTTGCCGGTTTTTGATTGGCCTTTGGAGAAAGGAAAACCACCTGCTTCTCCCTTTGTTTTGTCTTTGCACGAAAGAAAAAAAGAACCATTTGAACAACTCTGTAATAAACTTTTACAATACAAAGCTCATCATTTTAAATTGGCGGTGCCGGTTTACTCCTTTAAAGAGCTTATGCTGGGGCATTTGTGGTTTTTAGAAGATCCGAAGCATCGCTCCTTTCTGCCAGTATCTCCAGATGGAGAAATACCAGGGGTATGGCGCTGGTATCGACAGATTTTTGGACCTCAAATGAAACTGCATTTCATCAGAGAATCCCGATCAGGAATCACCGATCAACCATTTTTATACGAGCATTTGCTTTCTTTAAGTGTTGACGAAAAAAAAAATAAAGAAAAATTATTTGCCGCTATTTTAGGAAGTCCAGTGGTTCATTCTGCAAGTCCGGCTTTTCACAGAGAATTTTTCAGAAAATATGGCATGATTTTTGTTAAAATTCCAATAAGAGAAGCAGAATTTACCCAAGAGAATCTATGTATTTTGCGAAAACTAGGTCTTGTTTTCTCTGCTGTAACCTCCCCTTTAAAGAAAAAAGCTTTTCAAATTTGTGATAAAGCGGATTTTTCTGCTAGGTCTTTTCAGTCCGTCAATACTTTGATACTTCAGGGCCAAAAGTGGATGGGTGGCAATACAGATCAATATGGCTTAAGGGAGCTTTTTAAGAGGGCAGGAATAAGAAAATCTGAAGAAAATCAAAAATCTTTAGTGGTATGGGGAGGAGGGGGTTTGAAAAAAGTCTTGGAAAAGGAGCTACCTTTTGCAGACTTTTATTCTGCAAGGACCGGAAAGAAACATGGCAAAACCCAAATAAATAAAAATCCTCTGGGTGTAATATGGGCTGTAGGTCGCTCCCGGCAGGTGGATTGTATGTTTCCAAGCTCTTCTTGGAAACCCCGATTGGTGGTGGATCTGAACTACGAGGAAAACTCCCCGGGTTTAGAATATGCTTTAAAGGTTGGAGCTGAATATATCCCAGGAAAAGCCCTGTTCGTAAAACAGGCAAAAAAACAACAAAGTCTTTTTTTGAGACAATATCCATTAACTCGGTTTTGAAAAACCACTAAACTTTGCCGGGCCAATATGTTTGGCTTATACATGTAAGTGTATCAAAACCATACACACTTAAAATGGTTCTTGTATTATGTTGATTTTTGTGCACAAATAAAAGACCTGCCTGAAGATTCAGGCTCTTGCCAGAGAAAAGAGGGTGCCTTCCGCACTCCCACTCTGATGAACTGAAAAGTTTTAAACTGTAAAAAAAAGATGAGTTTTTTAACTGGTATTTTTTATTTGATGATTTTTTCTTTTTTAACGGACGCAAACACCGCTTACGCACAAACTCTTCCGGGAGAAGAAAGTGCGAAAGAACTTTTCGTCTTTCCTTTCTCTGGAGAAAAAAATCCTGAAGTTCCCATAGGCCCGGCTGACTTTCTAGCAGGGGAGCTTGCCCTAGAACAAACAAGTTATCTGGAATCTGTGCTCAATCAAAATAATCCCATGAAAGAAAAGGAAAAAGCCCTAAGAAGTTTACGAAAAATTGCCAAAGAAAAACCTTTGCCGGATGCCATTATAAACCTGTTAATTTATATTATCAACCGAGGAGATGATTTTTTCCAGGAGCTTTCCGTGAGAGCCTTGAAGGAAGCCACAAAATGGAGCCCAATGCCTGAAAACATAATATCCAAAATAGAGATAATATTGCAGGATTACAGCAGATCTCACCATGTTCGATTAACCCTGATGAAAATTTTAAAAGAACAGATACAAAAATACTTTCCTTCCACTGTCAAAGTACATACCCTTGTAAAGATCATATCTGATAAAAAGGAACACTTGGAGATCAGAAAAGAAGCAGTGTATCCTCTGGTAGAGTGGGCAAAACTCTCTCCTTTACCGGATTCCGTGATAGACAATATAGGACAAATTGTGGTTGATAAAAAAGAAGATGAACAGTTAAGAAAAACTGTCCTTAAAATTTTTCATTTTGGAGCAAAACACTTTCTTATTTCTCCTGAGCGCGTAAACTGGTTTTTGAAAATTTTATTGGACAAAAAAGAGAATTATTCAATAAGACTTTCGGCAGAAGCTGTTATTAGAGAAATCAGTCAACATCATACAACTTCCCTCTCCGTGATAAAAAGCCTAAAACATATAATTTATGATAAAAAAGAGCACAAGGCTTTGCGAAGAAATGCTATAAATTCTTTTATGCGAATAGCGCAAAATCCCTCTTTTCAAACACAGGCTGTTTTTGATACTTTAAAGTATATTGTGTATGATAATACCAATTCCAAATATATAAGGTTTAAAGCGACAGAAATTTTATCAATATTTTCTTTTTACAAGCCTCAAAAAAAATCTCTTTTAACCAAATTTGCACACTCTTTGAAAAACCGTTGTCAGAGAGCATTCCGGTAAGTGCCCCTAGATTTTAAATATTAGGGAATTTTTGAGCTACTGACAGATTTCTGAAAAACCTGGATTTTTTCTTTGAATGAGTTATAAAAAATATATGGGCGCAAATATTTTTGGAACTCACTTTCAAATACTAACTTTTGGAGAAAGTCATGGCCCGGCTCTAGGAGTGGCGGTAGAGGGCTGTCCTGCAGGGGTGCTGTTTTCCTGGGAGTTAATCAAAGCTCGCCTTCATCGTCGCAGGCCAGGACAATTTCCTTGGATGTCAGCAAGAAAGGAAAAGGATGAACCAGAACTTTTAAGCGGAGTATTTGAGGGTCGCACCCTGGGAACTCCTTTAGTTTTGTTGGTGCGAAACACAGATTGCAAGTCTGAAGATTATCTAAGTATTAAAAAAAAACCCAGACCAGGACATGCAGATGATGTATGGAAAAAAAAATTTGGACATGCAGACTATCGAGGTGGCGGACGCGCTTCCGGCAGAGAAACAACAGCCCGAGTGATGGGGGGGGCTATAGCAGAAATGTTTTTAAAAAGTTTATACAAGGATTTGAGAATCAATGTGTTTCCTATACAAATTGGGCCATTTTCCAGAAAGGCTGATGATTCTCCCTCTTTGAATCAGACATGGGATCCGGAAAACTGGTTTGGGGAAAAAACAAAAGAAGTGGAAACTTTTTTAATTCAAAAAAAAGCGGAAGGCTTGAGTTATGGGGGGGCACTTCAAGTGGAGATTTCCTCTCCTCCAGAGGGATTAGGACAACCAGTTTTTCAAAAATTAAAGTCAGATATGGCTTTTGCGTTTATGAGTATCGGTGCCTGCTATGAAGTGTCTTTAGGGGATAAATCCACCGGGGGTTTTAATACCACTGAAAAGCATTCCCCTTTCCTTCAAAGGGATATAAGTCGGGAGGAAGGTAGTCATTTACACGGCTTAAAAAAAGCCTCTCTCTACGGAGGTATCAGAGGAGGCATTTCCACAGGCGAAAAAATTATTCTTCAGCTGAAATTCAAACCTCCTGCTTCTGTTCTGAAGGTTGCAAAAAAAGGCAGGCATGATCCCTGTATTGTTCCGCGTGCAGGGGCTGTGGCAGAGGCTATGGCTTGGTTGGTGATAGCTGATCATGTACTATGGGCGAGACAAGATCGCCTATATTAAAATAAATGGAGGTTAAAACAATTTACACATTTCCGGCTCTTTGGAAATATTTATTTTACAGGATTGGAAAAGAGTTTCCATATCCAGATGGTCCCGAATCATAAAACAACCATCGTTAATAAGACTTAAATTACCTTTGTATCCTGCGTATAAAGGGCTTCCTGGCAACACAGCAAGTGGAGTGCCGGCATCAAGGGCGTAGCGGGCAGTGACCATCGTTCCGCTTCGGAATTGAGCCTGGGCTATAAGTATCAGATGAGACAAGAACGCAAGCATTTTGTTTCGGGCATGAAAATGAGGTTTTTGCGTATAAGACTTTGGCGGAAAAATACTTATAAAAGCTCCCCCTCCGTCTAGGAGAGGTTTTTCCCATTTTTTTAAATCTGTTGGGTAATATTGTTTTATTCCACAAGGAAGGAAGCAAAGAGTTGGTTTTTGGATGGCCAAAGATAAAGCATGCGCCTTTTGGTCCACTCCTCTGGCTCCTCCACTCATGACACATACTTTTTCTTTCCGGCTTTTTAAAAACCCACTCAAATGTATATCCATCCATGTTAAAGTGTCCTCATATGGATTTCTGCTACCCACTATGGAAAAAAGAAAGTGGTTTTTCCAACAATTTGTTCCTCTCCAGCTGATCATAAGCGGAGGTTTTTCCATTTCTAAAAGCTGAAGAGGGTAATCCGGGTGAAAAGGCCAAGTGGTTTTTACATGGCATGCTGTAAGCTCTTTTTTGATTTTTTCCATGTCTTTCCACCAATGTTTTTTATTTTGCAAATAATGTCTGGTTTTTGGATGGGACACATAATTTTTGATTTGGTCAATGGAATGTATCTTTTCTTGGTTTTGAAAAACTTTTTTAAAGTCTTCTAAATCAAGAGGTTGGTATTGCCAGCTTAAAAAAGCGAGATATTCTATCCAAGACTCCATATATAATACTCCTTTGTTTTAATTCTGATTTTTTTAAATTGTATAAGCAAAATCCGTGCCATAATGACGCCAAAACCCTTCCAAGACTGGAAAAAAAAGTTATAAAATTGTATTAAAATCAAAGACTTATTAAAAATAATATATATTTTAAAAAATTGATCGAGTGACGATTGATTTAAAATCAATACAGAAATCATTTGTAATTTTTACATAAGTGTAATGCAATAATTTCTTTTTAAAGATAAAAAATAGCAGAAAGGTTTTTCTTTTGCTATAGTCTTAAAAAGCTTTTGGTTTATCGGAATTTTTTATTGCTTTAAGTGTTCTTCTGAGCTGGAAACTGAAAATTTTACCACCTTGCCTCTTAAAGTCACACTTCCGGCTTTTTGTTGCGATTACGCAAAAAAACAGGAAAAACTGATAATAACAGGGATTAACAAAAATTACTTAAAAAAAAGGAGTTTTACATGTCTTCTGGTTTTCGTGTGTTTTTCCACAGTATTATTTTGTTTGTTTGTTTATTTGTTAGTTTTTCCGCTCCTGGAATAGAGTGTGTGAAGGCTTTTATTAAAGGCTCTAGGTTGGATTACGAATTAAGACAAGCTGAAAGGAGAGCAGACAGTGAAAAATTCCAACCTACAAGTACAGATCCTAAAATAGACAGAAGTAGGGAAAAATATTGGAATGAAGAACCAGAAACTCCCCAGTTATTAAAAGCTTTTCTTCCAGACGGTGTTCACTTTCTCAAATATCAACAATACGAACCCAGCTCCCCAGTTGTTATTAAATTTGATGAACCAGGAGCCTCTTTAATAGCCCGAGCACATTATACACACGAAGGAGCATCTTTTGCCACAAATGTGGTCTTCAGCCGGAGAGCAATATTGGATAATATGAAAGGGGAGAAAAACTGGCTTGTGGGATCAAAAGCCCGGGCGGCAATTTTGTTTTTACATGGAGGAGGTACAAGAACCACAGGTGCTCATGTAGCAAGAACTATGATTAATCATTTCAGTGATCTACAAGTTGATGTGGTGGCTATTGACTTACCTTGGCACAATCAGGGGCATCGAAAATTAGTGAATTTCGAGACTGAAATTAAAATTTTAGGTAATTTCGCCAAAAAGTTTATTCCTCCAAATGTTCCTTTGTTTGTTTGGGGCCATAGTTACGGTTCTGTTTTTGCAGATCAGCTTAGAATGATGACAGATCGTCCAAATAATGAATTTTCTTTCCATAATAATTTAAAAGGGGCTTTGATAATGTCCACCGCAGTGGATCCTGCTCCGGGAAAATCCCCTCATGAAAAGCTACAGGCCCTTCATAAAATACGTGAAGAAGTTTATCAGAATAGATTTCATGAAAGCGCGGAAGTGGAACAACAGGTTCATCGGAATATAATCGGAGAAGGAAAAATAAGCCCTCTTGGAGGATTTGTCGCCATGTTAAATTTAATGCAACTTGATCAGACTCTTCCTTCACACAGAGGAAGACAATGGATACCGGGTCAAATGATAGTGGGTATATCTGATCTTTTAGTATATATAGGGTATGAATCTCAATATGGGGTATATAGGAGACAAGAGAATATGCAAACCCACTATTTGGAAAAAGCTCCTCATTTAAAAGATAAAAATGGTCCGGCCAAAGAAGTAGGACATCTACTGGGGGATTATTTGGATCCACACTCAAAAAAACCCATTAATTTTATAAAAGCCAGTGATTTTATTGCGGAGCAACTTCGGATAGGCGATATTAAAGATTTTATTATCCAAGAATTAACACAATCTGCTATCAACTCTGCCTCCAAAGAGACTATTCTTAAAGAATTAAATTGGATGCGACTCGTGGAAACGATAGAACTTTCTTTAACAAACAACCCTGCTTTCAAACGATTGGAACCAGAGATTATCTCCAATATTCAGACATTTATTAATACACAAAAAAACACTCCGGTTCTGAGTAAAAATAAGGATCTCATTCCAAATTATATCCATATTGTACAGGAGTTTGCAAATAATATGGCTTTCCGGGATTTTTTAAAAGATGCTAAAGTTTTTAAGGAAAGCAAAACTGTCAATGTGAAAAATTTTCTTAATGAAAACAAGGAAATCCAAAACAAAGTGAGAGATATTATACAACCTTACAACACGGCTCAAATTCGAGTATTTTATTTTTTAGAAGGAATAAAAACTGAGAATCTGCTCATGGAAAATAACAGAGAGTATTTGTCAGCTTTGAAATCAGAAATGAAACATATTATAGAAGTGTCTATTTTAAAGATTAATAGCATAACTCTTAAAAATGATTTGCTAAACCTGCAATCCTTATTATTACAAGCCTCTTCAACAAAAGATTTTGAAGCAATTACTAATAAGGCCCGAGAAATAAAGGAAAAATACAGGAAAGTTTGGCCTGATCAGATAATACGCTCCAACAACTCGGAAAATCAGAAAATATCCCCCCTCAGGAGAGCAATATTTTCTGCAACAAATCTGAATGCAGCTTTGAACATTATATCTCATAGAGAAAATCTTCCCAAAAAGATAACAGACAAATTGACCCCACTTCTGGAAAGGTATTTTGAAATCCAAGACATTATCAATGGACAATATGTACCAAATCTGGCAAGGCTGAGGCAAAAGAATCTGATTCCTGAGGGCAAAAAGGAAAAAAGAGTGGAAAACATTCACAGATCTTTGACTGACAATGTTCAGCTCATAAAAAAGCTTACAAGGGAATTGTCAAAACTTCAAGCGGAAGAGAAACAGTTAAGAGCGGAACATAAAACATTACTCAACAAAGTCAGAAGTTATATAAAAACCATTAAAGAAGCTTTGGCAATAGTAGCATCTTCTGATACTCCTCTTCTCTCTTTGAGAAACGAATATCAAGAGAGCCGACTCAAGTTGGAAGAGTTGTCAAAGGTTCAATGGGAAATGGAACAGCTATTTGATAAAATAGCAGTGGAGATATTAAAGGACGCCTCCTCAGAAAAAGCCTCAGAAACTGTGAAATCAGATGCGAATAATGATTCTTCCTCTCCAGCCAACAGGAATGTTTCAGCTCAAAAGGAAACAGCGGATCATCTCCTTCAGGAACACCAAGAAGTTATTAACCGTTTCTCAGATTTATTTTCGAGGTATGTGCAAGATAGACGCATTCTTAGAAGAAAAACCATTACTGCCATAGAAAATGGTGAATTAGGAGAAAGAAACATAAGGGACTTTAAGGAAGCTGTTATTGCTCTTTATGGACCACACTCTCAAGGTAGAAGACCTGCCTTAGGTGTAAACGCTCTTTATTTGGACTTGGAGAAAGTTATTATAAAACTGGCGGAATTGGAGGCAAAAAAACTACAAACCAGAGAGCTTCTTATTCTGGCGAAAATGGAATACAAAAATGAAATGGCTTCCTTAACACAGCTCCTCGAGAACAAAACTGAAGAAAGTGAAGCCATAATCGCCAAGTTGAGACAATCGGCCAACATAGTAAATATATTAAGCTCCACCATCAGTAATGTATTGAATAAAAGTGTAATAAAAGATTCCAATATGGCAAATTACATTGACCAGGAAGCCCTCATATTTAAAAATATTTTTACGCAATGGAGTGATTTGCAATCCAGTTTACCACCCATGTTGCCAACGGAATAAAAGATTAACTTTAATGGTATTGACGAAAACATACGGAAGTTTCACGCACGCGGATTTTCCACATACGCAGGGGTTTCTTCACGCACGCGGGTTTTCCAAAGCTGTGACATGCTAAAATCCGAACTTGGAGTAGCTCATGCCTCACCTCAAAGCCGGTTAATATTCTTTTCCTTTTTTGAAGCTTTTGATTTCTATAAAGTGTTCGAAAGGATCTTTAAAAAACATGGTTTTCTGTTCACCGGATTGATTTTTAAATCGAATTTGTGGTTCTATAAAAAAAGAAATATTGTGTTTTCCAAGCCTCTCCTCAATATGTTCAAACTCCTGAAGAGGAAGAATCACTCCAAAATGAGGAATAGGAATTTGTATGTTATCCACTGGGTTGAAATAAGCCTCTTCCTTTTTTTTGTTTTCAATCTGGTGGCAAGTCAGCTGATGACCAAAGAAGTTAAAATCCACCCATAAGGAACCAGAACGCATTTCCTTTGCACCCAGAAGACCTCCGTAAAACTCTTTGGCTTTTTTCAGATCACTGACTGCAATCGCTAAATGAAAAGAAGTATTCATGATTTTCTCATTTCAAAAGCTCTTATGTCTACACTTAAAAACAACACCATAAAAGAGCTTTGTTTTTGATATTGTACCTTGATTTCGAAGACGAAATATTAAAGAAGATATCACTTATTTTTTTATCCTTCAAAAACAATTCATATAGCCTGTCAAAACGATTATTTAAATTTTCAAAAAGAAATTTTTATCACACTATTCACTAAGCTTCAGATTTTTTTTAAGCCTCATTTTTTCTTTTACTTGTCTCATATCATTAGACAATAGCTGTAAAGCGGTTGTATTATACTTTTGTGCAACCTTTACTTTAGCTAAATTTTTTTGCTCTCTTGATATTTTTTATCCGAATCCTCAGATAAAATCTTCACCATTTCCTCTTTATTACGCTTAAACTTTACCTCTAACATTGCCTCAACACCTTTTAAAAGAAATGTTTGAAAAGCAAATAAAAAGATACCGACAGAAAAAATCAGAGTAAGTAAACCGGTAAATAAATTAAAATCCAAAGTTATTGTCATATAAACTTCCCATAAGTTTAATACTCGTAAGTATAAATAGAGTAGACCGCACCGTGGACTACAGGCCCGCCAGGTTCAGCCTGATAACCATGTATTTTATACTCGTTTTCTAATTTTTGAGCCTCACTATAAGTTAAGCCTATTTGAATAATCACAAAGTTTGACACACGCCGACCTTCATTCTCCCATTCCTGTTTCCTTATGTAAGGATTACGGGAAGTCATACCGACATATTTCATAAGCTACTCCTTATAATGTCGCTCATATTATACGATTGGAAAAAAAAACTTACAAGTCATAACACCGAATGAGACACTTTTTTTTCAGGAAAAGACGCGGAAAACACTACAAAAATAAAACCCTAGGCTTATGAAGCATAGAACTATATCCTGCTTTTTAAAGCTGAATGAAAGATATTGAAACTGGCTTTCTGAGCGACTTCAACCTTGGAAGTTGGTATTTCTTTGTTTATTCCAAAATAATATCCCAACTTTTAAAAAAAAATGAAACTGGCGACTTGCTTTTTCAGAAAATGACCACACTATATGAATTATAGGAGAAATCCACAGAAAGGAGGATTTTTATGAAAAAAAGATATGGAATTACAAGTGATCCAGAAAGACGCGAAAAGGAATTGAAAAATGAATTTTCAGGCTTGGACAATTTTAAAGTGGAGAGGAAGTTTTCCAGCCAAGAAGTGGCTCAAAATTGGGAAAACACCAAGAAAAATCAACATCCCGGAGGACCGAAAACACCGGGACCATTTTATGGATATTCCCACAATTATACTAGAAGAAAAACAAGGAAATAAAGCGGTATCTATGGAAAAAAGGTTTTATAAAACATATCCAAAAAATGTCAGACTGGGAATTTCATTTTTAGAAGGTTTGCCAATATTTGATGTAGAAAAAGCACTAAATAACTTACCTAACGAAGAAATGGAAAGAGATAAGAAATATTTTGAAGACAGAAGATACAGTGAAAATCTTTTAACAGAATTAAAGCAAAGAGGTTTTTCTGAAGATGAATAAAACCCGTGTATTTATCAGCTTTGACTTTGATAATGACAAATACTTAAAGGACCTTATTATTGGACAATCCAAAAATCCAGACTCTCCTTTTGAAGTGACAGATTGTTCAATGAAAGAAGCCGCCCCGGAAAGAAATTGGGAAGAAGAAGCAGAAAATCGAATAAAAAGCGTGGATGTTGTTTTGGTGGTTCTTGGTGAAAAAACCCACAAAGCCCCTGGAGTTTTAAAAGAGGTTTATATGGCCAGAAAGAATAATAAAAACATTGCTCAGATTATTGGCCGGAATGATGAAAATTATAAGCGAGTCCCTGATGCCGGACGGCTTTACAGCTGGAGTTGGGAAAATTTAAAAAAGATTTTTCAATAGGAGATAGTTTTATGGCTAGGCATGTTTTTTTCAGTTTTCATTATCAAAGAGATAATTGGCGAGTAAGCTAGGTCAGAAACTCATGGATTACTCAAGGAAATACAACAGCCGGATTTTGGGATGATGCAAGTTGGGAGTCAGTAAAAAAACAAGGAGATCAAGCTATAAAAAATTGGATCAACAGAGAAATGAAAGGAACTTCTGTAACTGTAGTTCTAATTGGAGCGAAAACCAGCACAAGAGAATATGTTAAATATGAAATTCAAAAGAGTTATGCAGAAGGAAAAGGTATCTTAGGCATCCATATTCATAATATAAAAAATAAAGATGAGGTTACTGATTGTCTAGGACAAAATCCATTGGATGTTTTAACAGTTAATAACAATGGAAGAAATACACCTTTATCTCAATTACATAATGGATATGACTATATTTACAAAACCTATGATTGGGTTAATGATAATGGCTATCATAATATAGGGAGTTGGATTGAGGAAGCGGCAAGAAATGCCGGAAATTGAATCAAAGTCTATAATTGATTGTTTTCTTGCAAAATGTGTCTGTGAAAAAGTACTTGTCCACTAAACGAACTAAAAAGCTTCTGGAACGGATAACATCCCGGACCTCTTCATCACTCTTGTCTGGTACACATATGGCTGTAAGAAGTTCTTTGGAGAAATAAATGGCCAGATTTTTACTGTCTATGCGATCAGTTTTAACACATTTTCCTGGGTTTTTTGGGATCAAAGATGGAGCAATGATGCTATTTTGAATGCCTTTACTCATTAAAAAGCGGTGCAGGCTGTATCCGATGTATGTGGCTTCATAGCAAGTATGGAGTTTAAAGCCCTTTTTTTGGAGAGTTTGCAGTTTTTTCAGCAAACAGGCATTATTGGGTCGGCAGGAAAATTCAAATATTTCCCCTGTTTTTGAGTAAAAAGCTGTGCCATGAAAGGCTTTATCATCGACATCAAGCCCGACATGGAGTATGTTCTTTTTCATTGGATGACCTCCTTTATGTTAAAAGTTTTATTAACCCTCCTTATACCTTATAAGAAGGATAACTTCACATATTAGGGTAACCAGCCCCAGGAAAGGTTGGTCATCCATATCTTCTTATTCAGGACCAACTGATTCTTATTTTTGGTGTGAAGTTTTTTTCTTAAAAATCAATCCCAAGATAATCAATAAAATCGGCAAAACACCCATCCAAAACCAAGGGTTGTCAATAGAAGATCGATAAACAATAAACCCTTGCAAGACACAAATAATAATGAAATAAAATGGAGCTACACTGATCGAAAAAATCACATTCCATATAGAAAATTTCACTCTTTGCTCCTTTGTGGGTTTCATATCAAAGGGTTTTCTTTTTGATTCATTGTTGTTTATACAATTCATAAAATCATTGTAAATCTCTCTGAAAAGCCTTTCCTGTTGCAAGTAATAAGCATCCAGATAAGGGAAGATAACCAAGGGAGCCAGAAGAAAGAGACTGTCTATATGAAATTCTTGATTTTCAGAAAAGATAATTTTGGAAAAGACAGTGAACATTGCGGTTACAGCTAAAAGAAACCATTGTTTCAAACGGAAAGAATTATCAGCCATTCTTTTAATAGTAGCTTGGCAAAATTCCATTGATTTTATATATTGGTTTTGTTTGTCCATAAGTGATCCTCTTTTTTATATCCAAAACCTTGTCTGTATCTCTTTTTTTAAGTTCTGTTATCAAAATCAATAATGGTGGAGGTGACAGGGATTGAACCTGCGACCTTCCGAATGCAAATCGGATGCTCTCCCAGCTGAGCTACACCCCCCCCCTTTCAGGTATTTTGTATTGTATTTCTTTAAAAAATCAAGAGGATTTTTTGTGGGTGATAAGAATAATCAGGCATTGCCTGTGGATATCTGATGGTTTAAAAGGCGCGCTATCCATATTTTTTCACAGATTAAATTGAAACCAATGGCTTCCGCTCCCATAAGAACAGATTCAAAATATTGCTTTACATCTTCAATTTCATCCATACTGACTTCTGTATCATACAAAGAGTCCTCCAACACTTCAATAAAGCTGATTAAGTCCGGTGTGGTTACCACCTTTGGCAAACGATTCATATCCAGATCAGAATAAATAGCGGGTTTGAATCCAATCAAGTTGTCTGTCAAAATCACTTTTTTTCCATTTGAGAAATTTACCTGTAAAAACAGATCTTTTTTGGAATCCTTGCGAGACAAGACCTCAGTAATAGTATTTGTATTTACTTTTAAATATTTTCCGTCCACACTCTGGCAGATAATTAATTCATCTGAACTGCTTTCCAGAAAGCTCAGCCCTCGACTTTGGGATATAAAGTTTACAATGGACTTTACAAGAGGAGAGTTGGGTTCACATTTTTGTGCTTTCACGAAAAATCTCCTTTGTAAACATGTTTCTTGGATTTATATTTTGTCCAAGATAAAATTGCTTTTGAAAGCTAAACCTTTTCCTAAATAGGTTCAGCTTAAATCAATGTTTATATATTTCTTCATCGTCAAAAAAATCTTGGAGCTTAAAAAATAATTAAAAGTGTCTCTTTAAGAAACACTTTTTAACAACAACTTGGTTTTTTAGTTTTATAAAAAGGGGTTTTCACTGGGGATTAATTAAGAAATTGAGAAGATAGTGAAAACCGGATTGATTTTCTGAAATTAGCCACCATGTTTCTTCTTTTGTCGATCCAATAGCCATGTGCAACAAGTTGCACTCTATAAGTGGGGAGATAAGTAAGCACAAACACTTCTTCTGTTTGCTCAGCGGTTTGGGTGGCACTTTGTCCTTCCCTCCGGGTGGCATTTACAGCTGAGTTGGTGTCACCCTCTTTTTCCTTGTAAGTGGGAGGACCATCAGGAATAGGCACTCCACTGATGAATAAAGTAAGATTGTTTACATAGTTTTGCTTAAAAGGTTCATATTTATCTCCCGTATAAGAGTTTTTTGAACCTTCAGGAGTGGGAGGTATGATGTAAAGGGGACTTGAACCGCAATATCCAGAACCAAGATTGGCTGTTGAGCTTAAAATTTCGTCACCCCAAGTAGCCGTTATCTTAAATTGCAGGTCCCTCACTATAAGATGATATTTTTTGGATTTGTTCACTATCAAAAGACCCATTTCAAACCAATTTTCATCCACTGATGTTGAAATGAGATCGTTTGTTTGAGATTCACTTTCTGTCTGTGTTCCTTCTTCTTCCCCCTCTTCCTCACTTTCTGCCTGATCTGTTTTTTCCTCCGGATCCAGTCCATAAATGGATTCATCCGGGAGACCTCGTCTGCATATTTTATCCCCCGCCGATTCCAGAAAAATCAAAGGTTCACCGGGTTGCACAAAAATATCCACGGTGTTTTCCGGGATCTCTTCAGAATTATTTTGTACAGACACATCACAACCACTCATTATTATAAGAGAGAAGAGAATAACTTTGAGAAAAAATCGATTTAAGAACATATAATTATTATATATTTAATGGAAAAAACTGCAAGACTTTCAAAGCCGGGCGCGGGGCAAAACGCCTTATTTAGTGGCCCGTGAAAAAGTCTGCTATTTTCCTAGAAATGGTGGAGGCGACGAGAGTCGAACTCGTGTCCGCAAATAATCCACATTCAGGCCAGCTACATGCTTAGTTGATACAAAACACACCGAAAGGCTGGTACCAACACAACCCATCGGGTTTTTATCAGTAAGTTTAAGCCTATCTACCCTGACAAAACAGTAAAAAGCCGAGACGACTGAATCAACGCCTTCCACACCTCATCGTCAAAAGCGCGGTTAGCGACCACTTGTTTAAATTAAGCAGCAAGAGCAACTGGAAAAAAGTTGCCAATTAGTTTTTGTACATGTTTTTTAAGAGGTCCTCACGCGCCTCTGCATGCTCCCGAAGCTTCATGACCTGCGTCGAAGCCACTCGCCCCCGTGTTGATTTACCATTTTAACACACAGAAAGGGGAAACACCAAAAAAACTGTCATTTATCCTGAATTTTCCAAGCACTATAAAATGTTTTATTTAAGAACACCAAAAAAACAGCCGATTAAGGGGTTTGAAGGCTAGATTTTAATTAACATTCAGGGGAAAGACAATGAAAATATTAAGTTATGTTTGTTTTCTTTGCTTTATGTCCTTTTTTTTAATGGCTTGCCATTTGGACAAAAAACCGAATAATCCTGCAAAGCCTAAAAATCCCGCCCCCTCCAACCAAACACCAAAGGGCGAACAGGAGACTGATGAAAAGGCCATAAAATTATTTTGGGCCGGGAACATAGATTTTACCAATCCTGCCAAATACAGAGATCTTTTAAGAGAAAGCCGGAAATGTGACCCTTGCGGTTTTTATACTGGCCGTTATAAATGTGAGTACTTTGACTCCAGAGCGGATATAAAAATTCAGTTTGAAAAACAGGAACTGCCCTCTGAAGCAACTTTGACCATTAAACCTTACCAGGAGGGAGAAATGCCGTTTTTTGAGGGTGGGATCTGCCCGGGAAATGCGTATGTTCCTTTTAATCCTTATTCTATTTTAGTACCCATCACATTAAAAGGAACGGCTAGGCATTGGAACGATTATAAAGGTTTTTATGTGCGATTTTCAGGCACAAATGTAAGTTCTGTGATTTTAAGAAGTGAAGCCAGCACTCCAGAAGTAAATGGCTTGTTGAGTGTGACAGTTTACTATGGGACCACCAACCACAGTTCCGAGATAGGAACAGCTGATCTGAATAACTCAGATCTGGAGGACCCTTATGGCGGTGGTCAAGGTGGCCGTTGATAAAATTATTCTTTATTATTCTCCTTAAAAGTCCTGCAAGACGGCTTTTTACAAGGTTTTAATGCGGAAAGACTAAAATTATAAGGTGCAGTCTTTCTTGAAAGCCGTATAAAGTTATGGGAAATTGTGGGCTATGAAACAGTGTATGTTTTTTTGTTTGGAGAAAATCCACAAAAAAGAAAAAGCCTTTAAAAATTCCGTTTTGCGTATTAATAATGCGTTGCGAATATATTTTATCCCTTTTTTCTTATTTTTAATTTACAGCTCCTGTATATCATTTGACTTAAATATGCTGAAAGATCACAGTGCTGAAGGGGTGACTTTTAAAGCTCCACCTAAGCCCTATAAAAAGATCCCACAAAAGGGAATGGATGCTTCTTGGCAAGATCAGGCAGGAGGAAATATACTTTCTTTTTTTTCCAACTGTTCTTCTGCGACTCCGTTCACTTCTTTGGAAGAATTTCAAAAAGATTTTTTAGGAGACTTAAAGAATTTTCGTGTGATTTATAAAAATCAAACCCATCATCAAAATCAAAAAGCAAATTATCTAAAGCTCAAGTCCTTAAAACCGCCAGATTCAAAAACCTCTATGGAACTTTTTTTATTTAAGAAAGAAAAATGTTTTTACGCGCTGGTTTTTTTGACAACAAACCCACAAAAAAATATTTCTGATCAAACTCCGGTGTTTAAAAACTTCCTTCAGGAGTTTCGCGCGCCATGAATTGGATTATGCAAATTGTGCATTTTTTTGGAGGCATTGTTCTTCTTTTGCGGGATATTATTTTAGAACTAAAAACCCGGCCATTTTATTTTAATATTTTTTTGCGCCAGATTTATGAAATAGGGTGGAGATCTCTACCTATTATTTTTGTTACAGCTGCCTGTGGAGGAATGGTTTTGACTTTACAATTTGGTCTTACTCTTGAAAAATTTGGAGGCAAAATATACAGTCCAAAGATTTTATCTTTGTCCATATTCAGGGAATTTGGCCCTGTATTTACGAGCCTCATTTTGGCCGGTCGAGTGGGGGCAGGAATAACAGCAGAGATTGGTGCTATGAAAGTCACTCAACAAATTGACGCGCTTTTGGCCTTGGGAACTTCTCCCATTAAGAGGATTGTCATCCCCCGCTTCCTAGGAGGTTTAGTGGCAGTCCCGATTTTATGCGTGTTTTCCTGTCTGGTTTCCATTGTCTGTGGGGCCTTGGTAGGGTATTCTGAGCTGAATCTGGATGTGGTGTATTTCTTTCGCAAAGCTTTTGACACTCCCACCTTACATGATTTTTTTTCCGGTTACATAAAGACTTATTTTTTCTCTTCTTTTATTATATTAACAGCCTGTTATTTTGGCTTAAAAGTGAGTCAGGGCACTTATGAAGTGGGAAATGCAACTACAAAATCGGTTGTGTTTTCTTCTGTTTTAATTGTGTTGGGAGATTATCTGTTAACAAAATTTTATTGGATGATGGTGTAAAAACCTGAAAAATAGATGAGTCAAGCCTCCCTTTTTCCAAGAGAAAAATCAGTGTGGCCTGACGGAAATGAAAAACCAAAGGAATGTGATACATGCAAAACCCGATAATTACCGTCAAAAACTTGTATGTTTCTTTTAAGGAAAAAAAAGTTTTAGAAGGTGTGAGCTTTTTTCTGAATCCCGGGGAATGCCTAGGCTTGATTGGAGGATCTGGAGAGGGTAAATCCACCTTGCTTCGCTCTATCATTGGATTGGAGCAGGCTACCAGTGGCAAAATATTTTTTGAACAAACAGATGTTTTAAGCTCAAATGAGGAGCAATATGTTTTCATCAGAAAAAAAGTGTCTTATGTTTTTCAGGGAGGTGCTTTGTTTGATTCCATGAATGTTTATGAAAATTTAGCTTTTCCGCTAAGAGAACATACGAATTGGTCGGAAAGCAAAATCAAAGAGGCGGTTTTACAGGAATTGCAGGAATTTGATTTAAAAGGAAATGAGTCCATGTACCCGGCGGAGCTTTCAGGAGGAATGCAAAAAAGAGTGGGCATTGCCCGGGCAACCATTACCAAGCCAAAAGTTATTTTGTATGATGAACCCACCACGGGTTTGGATCCCTATAAAAAACGGAATATGCAAAATACAATTTTAAAACTGCAAAAAAAGGGAACCAGTGCCATGTTGGTAACACATGATATGCCAACAGCGTTAAGGGTTTGTGATCGTATTGCTTTACTGGGGCAGGGAAAAATACAAGCTATAGACACCCCTCAGAATTTAAAAAAAAGTCATGGCACTCTTTTAAATAATTTTATTAAAGGTATTAAAAAAGGAGAAAATTATGAAGCAAAGTAAACAAAGAATAAAACTTAAAGTAGGTGTTTTTATACTGGCAGGGACACTTTGTTTATTCGCTTATGTGGCGTTAATAGGTGATGATAAAACCTATTTTAATCTGATTTCCAAGTATAAACTGAAATTTGAAACCGTGGATGGATTATTCGTGGGGAGTGCCGTTATGATAAACGGTTTGTCGGCAGGAAATGTATCAGGTATTCACTTCATACCGGAAACAGGTCATGTACAGGTAGTGGTATCCATTTTGCATAAATTCACTCCTTTTATTACAGATAAAGCCTTTGCGTCCCTAGCTACAAAAGGTCTTCTGGGAGATAAATATATCACCATTATAACCAAAGGCAAACAGGGACAAAAGCTTCCTAAAAACAGTTACATTCCTACCCAGCCTGTTCCGGGAATATTGGGAGCTTTGGGAAATGAAGCCACGGGGGAAAAAATATCCGAGATTTTGGAGGAATTATTGATTTTTACACGCACTCTTAACTCCGAGCAAACCCTTAAACATTTAAGCAAAACCGCTCAAGATTTTTCCCGGATGTTTTCTGAAAATAAATCCAGAGAACTATCTCAAATTTTAAAAACCCTTAACAGCATATTGAAAAAAATAGATGAAGGAGAGGGAACAGCCGGTGCTCTGATTAACAATAAAAATCTTTATAATCGTGTATTAAGCCTTTTAGGCGGAAGACCTTATCATAAATATCTTCCTGCTTTAGTGGAGGAAAAAGATAAAGAGTAAAACCTTTAAAACCGGTATGAATTTCCCAAGAATTTTGTCGTAAGTGGGTATTATTTTTTCAGAGGTTTTTCACGGGCGACCTTTAAATACGCAGTGTCGCCACTCTTCCATTCAGTTCCTTTTTTATACGATTTTTTTCTATCTCAGTAAATGAGTTACCATGAAGAAGAAGGGTATCTAAAGCTCTCAGTTCATTAAAAAACCCCACAGGAAAAGTGGTTAAATCATTATCAAAAAGAGAAAGCGTCTTTACAGAATTGAGATCATCAAAAATTCCTTCCGATAAAATGATCAATTTATTGCCAAAAAGAGCAAGAATTTCCAGAGATTTAAGTTTATCAAACACTCCGGCGGAAAGCACTTTTAATTGATTATTGGAAAGATCCAGCTGCTTTAAAACGCTGAGGTTTACAAACACTCCGGCTGATAAATCAGTGAGAGAGTTATTGGTAATGGAAAGCATCTCCAAATACAAAAGCTCATCAAACACTCCTACAGGAAGATGAGATAGCTGATTATGAGAAAGAGATAGGATTTCTAAAGCACCAAGCCCTTTAAAAATATTCACCGGTAAATCAGATAGATGATTATGGGAAAGATCAAGAGTGGTCAAAGAAATCAATCCTGAAAAATCCCCTTCTTCAAGAACGCGCACCTGTTTTCCACTCAAATCCAATGCGGAAATAGTACTTAAATCCAAAGCGGTCACTTGATTACAATCCGGTTGTTGTAATTGCACGAGAATAGCCTGTTTAACTAGCTCTGTTCGGTCACATACATGTATGGGTCCCAAAGGCTTTTTTTCCTTTAGTTCATGCTCTAAAGCGGATGGGACATTTCCTGCCTGTTCCCGACCACCGGCCCGACCACTGTCCCGTTCTCTGCTCTGTTCCCTGTCCTGTGCTCTTTCCTCTCCCTCCCTTTCTGTTTCTGTTTCATCTGAATCCTGAAAAAAACCACAATTAGATAATGCCAAAAAACCAAAAAACAGGAAACCTAAGAAAAAATTCATATAAACCTCTAATTTTGAATTTTCTGAGAGTGGACTTGCCAGTTTTCAGGATAAGCGATTTGACTGCACTTGTCCACTAAACAGACTTACTCAGAACCGGACTACTATATCCACCACGAGGCAAAAACGCAGGCCCCGAGTGCTGAGGTATGAGTAAATAAGCTTTACATATAAATATATTTTTTCACCTCCCTCTGTATAGGAAAAAAACTGCCGGAAAATCCTCATGAAGAATCCTGCATACTGGATATAAACATTAAAAAGTTCTTTATACTAAGGGCCTGGTTTTAACAGGTATCAAATGATATATATTCAAGAAGAAGGAAAAATAAGAAAAATGAAACCGGTTAAAAATAAAACCTTTAAAAAAAATATTTTTCAGAAGATCGAATGGATCTTAAAAGGTTTTATTTTAGGATCAGCTAGCCTTTTGCCGGGGGTGTCTGTCGGAACTTTGGCTCTTATCATGGGTATTTATGAAAAATGTTTTTTTTCCATCACAAATCTCACTCGTCTCTCAAGAAAAAACAAAGATGATATTGTCTTTCTTCTTTTTCTCGGAGCAGGAATTTTGTTGGCAATTTTTTCTTTAACAAAAGTGATATCTCAATTATTGACACATTTCCCTTTAGAAGTTTACTCGGTTTTCTCTGGGCTGATAGTTGCATCTCTCCCCAAACTTTTTCAATTAACAGACAAAAAAATCAGCAGTTTCTTATTGATTCTTCTGACGACTGCCAGCATTTTTATTCTTCTTAAAATGATTCCCAGTGTCTCCCATTCCTCTCCCTCCCTTTTGCTGTTTTTCATATCTGGATTTCTTGGCTTTTTTGCCTCTATCCTGCCCGGTCTTTCTGGTTCAATGGTTTTATGGCTTCTAGGCACATACTCTTTTATTTTAAACGCCTTAACAGATTGGCTTATGAAATATATTTTGATGTTTTTAACAGGTGGCGGATTAGGTTTGCTCTGTGCCTTTTATTTTATTCGTTTCTTCTTGAAAAAACGAAAAAATATTTTTTTCTGTATGGCTATAGGTTGCATTACGGGCAGTTTACCGGAAGTAATACCTTATGAAAACTTGGTTTCCTTAGAAAAAAGTTTAGAAATTATAAACTGTATCGCCTTTTTTTGCATAGGTGGTGGGTTGTTTTTTTTAGCAGAAAAACTCAGTGCTTTTTCCAAAAAGAAATCTACCACACATTAAACATTAAGCGACTTTCAATTCATGCTCTTTAAACCTTTGTTCAATCTTCACCTTAAGACGCTTAATGGCTTGTGCGTGAAGCTGAGACACCCTGCTTTCCGTAACCCCTAGAACAGCACCAATCTTTTTCAAATTAAACCCTTCGTAGTAGTAAAGGGAAAGCACAATTCTTTGCCTTTCTGGAAGCTCTTCAATGATCCTTTTTAACGCATTTTTAATGGACTTTACACTCAAATAGAAAAAAGGATCACTTTCTCCTTGTAGAAGACTCAAAAAAGACTTTCGATCCACATTGCTGAAATTAGCTACTTCATCAATGGATAATACATTAACTGGTCGTACCTGATTTACCAGATTATAAAATTCACTGCTTGTCAAACCCAGTCGCTCCGCGATTTCTGTATCCGTAGGAGGATAACCTAATTCCGACTCTAGGTTGGCCGTTACTCGTTCAAGCATTTTTGCTTTATCTCGCACAGAACGTGGCACCCAATCCTGCGCTCTTAGTTCATCTAAAATAGAACCTCTAATACGAAACTCAGCATAAGTTTTAAACTTATTATCTCTTGTGGAATCGTATTTGTCTATGGCATCCATTAAACCAATGACTCCGCTGGATATCAAATCCTCCACATCAATATTAGCTGGCAGGCGAATGGAAATCTTTTTAGCTATAAACCGAATTAAAGGAGTGTATTGTTCAATCAACTTTTGCCTTTCCTCTAGTGTTAATTGACTTGCCCCCCGTGTAGCCATTTTCATCATTTTATTTTTTCTCATTATTTTCTCCTCTTCATAAATCCGGAAGCTCAACACCGGAATTGTTTAAAAAAGTTTTTTTTAATCGCATATCCTCGATTTTCCCGGAAACAAGAAACAGGTTAAGCTGATGGATAATCTCCTGCTCCAGCAGGTGTTTTCTTTCTGAATCAGAAAAAACAGACACATTTTGATGGGAAAGAATAAATACAATATGATCTTTTATTCTCGTAACAGATTGCTGAACCTCAGCAAATACCTGTGGATCATTCAGATGGAACACCACTTCCATCTTTATTAACTGACGACCTTGATTCGATTTAAGCAAAACAAAAAAAGAATCCAGAGCCAGCTCCTGATCTTCAAAAAGAGAGGCGGATGATACACTTTGCACGACCCGGCTGGACTTTGAAGGACTTCCTAAATGGGGTTGATTTGATATCAGCCACAAAGCTGTACTCCCACAGAATGCAAACAAACACACAATTTTAAGAAAAAAAGAAAATCTTTCCTCACTCGCCCGATTTGATGGAACGAAGGGTTTTTCTTCAGTAAAATAAAAGTCGGAATTTTTATCTGACAACGGCCACTCCCATAATGAAACAAAGCAACATAAGGGCCTGACAGACTTTTGTCTTAAAAATTTCCTAAAAACCCTGAAAAAACGGATTGAAACCACAGTTTTAGAGAAAAAAAGACAAAAAAATGATGTATCAGAGCTAAATTTTTGACATTACACCTTACCAAATTAGCTTTTCAGTTGTATAAAAAGACTTTTTCCTGGAGTATTGACCGCATAATGAAAAAAGAATTTTATAAACTAAGCTTTGTTTTTATTATGATTGTCTTTTCCTTCTCTCTGGCTTTTTTTCTGGGAAGAGAAATGACTTTATCCTCTGCAAAAAAAAAGCCATCCAAAAGAATCCAGCCGGATATGCTTCCAAATCAACAGATGTCCTCCCCTGAATGGCCACCATCAAATACAAAACAAAGCCAAAGAGAAAAGGTAAATCTTTATAAAAAAACACTCTCTGATAAAGTCTCCCAAAAAAGTGCTCCCGTTAGAAAACCAGAACCCGTCAACAAATTGTCAGCCACTAACAAAAAATCCCCTGACAAAACACCCGCTGATGACACAAAAACCACTGACACAACACAAACAAAGCAAACAACAACCTTACACACTCTGCTTATTGCTCAGTACGAGCATAAAAAGTCCGCCATAGAAAAATCAACACAGTTAAAAATACGATTTCCCCACTGGAAAATTTTTTTTAAAAAATTTAAAAATTCCTATAAAGTGTACATCGGAACTTTTAAATCAAAAGAAGCTGCGGAAAAATTTTTAAAGGAACTGGAAGAAGATCCTAACTTTTCCAATGTTAAATTAGAAAAACTATAAATGGTAAAACTATGTCTTCAACCCTTGAAAAAACCCTACACACTTTTAACCCGGGCCAGCTTTCCGCGACAAAAATCTTAGATGGTCCGTTATTGGTGTCCGCAGGGGCCGGATCAGGAAAAACCCGTGTACTCACCCATCGCATTGCCCATATCATCAAGCAAAAAAAAGCTCTTCCTCACCAGATTTTAGCGGTCACTTTCACAAACAAAGCCTCCCGGGAAATGCAGGAAAGAGTGCATGATCTTATTAAAGATTTAAACATACCTCTTAAAGGAAGAATGTGGATCAGCACCTTTCACGCCCTTTGCGCTAGGATTTTAAAAGAACACAAAAAACTCATCACCAACCAATCCATTTTCACCATTTATGACAATAAAGACCAACTTTCCCTAGTAAAAAAAATTATGAAAGACTTAAACATAAATGAAAAAGTGCATAACCCCAAAACCTTTTCTGCCCAGATTGCTCTCGCTAAGCGTCAAGGGATGGATCCGGAGGATATTGACAAAACCAATTTTCCGGCTTATGGAAATCGCTTTCAAGAACTGTATTTTCATTATCAAAAAGAACTGTATTCCGCAGGGGCTTTCGATTTTGAAGGGCTACTGCTGGAAACTTACAAGTTATTCCTGAAATTCCCGGAGCTTTTAGAAAAATACCGTGATCAATTCCGATATATTTCTGTGGATGAGTATCAGGATACCAATCACATTCAATATCTGATTATAAAAACCCTAGCGGAAAAACACAGAAACATTTGTGTTGTGGGAGACGAAGATCAATCCATCTACTCTTGGCGAGGAGCAGATATCTCCAATATCTTGAATTTTGATCGGGATTTTCCCGAATGCGAAATCGTAAAACTGGAACAAAATTACCGCTCAACAGGAAATATTATTTCCGCAGCTGGTGCCCTCATCAGCCACAACAGTTTAAGGCAGAAAAAAAATCTTTTTACAAAAAACCCCACCGGAGATCTCATTCAGCTGTATGAACTGGAAGACGAATATAAAGAGGCTTACCTCATCGCAAATATTATTACCTCTTATTGCCGGGATCAAGGCTACTCCTACGAGGATTTTGCTGTTTTTTATAGAACAAATGCCCAATCCCGGGTATTGGAAGATTCCCTAAGGAGTCGAAACATACCTTATAAAATAGTGGGAAACTTAAAATTTTATGATCGGCGGGAAATAAAAGATATTCTTTCTTATTTAAAATTTATTGCCAATCCCCAAGATGAGGTATCTTTAAAAAGAATATTGAACAGCCCAAAAAGAGGGATTGGAAACAATACGATACATCTTCTTTCAGAAGAAAGTCAGCGGACCCAAAAAAGTTTTTACGAAACCATGAAGTACTTTTCTGAAACAAACCAGATAAAAGGAACGGCCCGTGCCGGCATCCTGGAATTTATACAAACAATGGAATATTTAAACAACCTGAAAAACACTTTGTCTCTCCCTGATTTTTACAAAGAAATTCTGGAAAAAACCGGCTACGAAAGAAATTTAAAAAATGAAAACTCCATTGAATCCATCAGTCGTCTGGAGAATTTACAGGAATTAGGCAATGTCATAAGCCAATTCAACAGAGAAAATACAACCAACTCTCTGGAAGAGTTTTTAGAAGAAACAGCTTTACTCGCGCCGGCTGATCCTGCCTCAAAAGAATCATCTGGTATTACATTAATGACCCTTCATGTCTCAAAAGGTCTGGAGTTTAACACCGTATTCATAACAGGTTTAGAGGAAGGGTTATTTCCTCTTTTTCAAAATACAGATGAGCATAACCTAGAAGAAGAAAGACGACTCGCTTATGTGGGCATGACCAGAGCGAAAAAAAAACTGCATCTTTCTTATGCGATCAAAAGAAATAAATTTGGAAAAACCCAATATAATCAGGCCAGCCAATTTTTACAAGAAATCCCAGAAGAGTTTATCCAAGTAATACCTTTTGGCAAAAAAACCAGATGGTTTTCCCGGAAAAACAAAAAAAGACATCATTCAAAATACAAAGAGGGGCAAACTGTATGCCATCCGCACTTTGGCACCGGGAAAATTCAAAAAATAGAGGGAAGTGGAGACGACTTGAGAATAAGTGTTATTTTTAAAAATCAAAAAGTAAAAAAATTTATTGCCAAATACGCTCACTTTTCCTTATAAAAAAACAAGCTATGAAATTTCATTTTGAGTCCGTAAAAATTCCAGAAAGAGTAAACCAAGAAGAATGGTTTAACTGGAAATGGCAAATCCGCTCTTCCCTAAAAACAAAAGAAGAGTATGAAAAATATTTTCCCCTGACTCTAGAGGAACAAAAAGGCTTTACTCCCGAAAATGATTTTTCTACCCAAAGCACTCCTTATTATGCTCAGCTGGCTAGGACCCACCCTACACTCAGAAAGATTATTACACCTCGTGTTCAAGAAAAAGCAAACGGCAAACAAGCTCTGAAAGATCCTCTGGGAGAAGAACATCACAGCCCTGAAAAACATATTATTCATCGCTATCCAGATCGCGTGGTTTTTTTAGTAACGGATTTATGTCCTATTTACTGCCGATATTGCACAAGAAAAAGATTTACGGCTGTGGAAAAAAGCATCATACAAAAAGAAGAATATGAAAAGTCCCTAGAGTATATAAAAAAAAATCCAGGTATCAGAGAGGTGATTCTTTCCGGTGGGGATCCTCTTACCTTGGCAGATCCTCTGTTAGAAAAAATTTTGAAGGATTTAAGATCTACAGAACATATTGAAATTATACGAATTGGTTCACGAATGCCGGCAGTTTGCCCTATGCGTTTTTCAAAAGCTTTTGCAAATATGATAAAAAAATATCAGCCGGTTTTTATAATGAGTCATTTTAATCATCCGGCAGAAATCACTTTAGAGTCCGCAGGGGCTTTAAATATTTTGGCCGATCAGGGGATTCCTGTTTATAATCAGATGGTTCTTATCAACTCCGTTAATAATCACCCCGCAATGGTGCAGGCACTTTCCCGCCGGCTTCTTTTCTTAAGAGCCAGACCTTATTACATGTTTCAGTGCGATCCCTCCTTGGGAACAGATCACTTACGCACCTCCATCAAAAACTCCAAATGGATCCAAAAACAATTATGGGGAATTTTATCCGGCCTGGCCGTCCCCCGACTGGCAGTGGATTTACCAGGAGGAGGAGGAAAGGTGGAACTGGTTCCTGAAAGCCAAATCGGGAAAAAAAGTCATTCTAAAACTTTTAAAGGCTTTGATGGAATGACAGCCACTTATATTGAACCTGATGAAAAAGATATTCAGCCTCCACCGGATATTCATTTCTATCTGAAAGAATGGAACACCTTAAGTCAGCAAAATTATGGAAATACTCCTCATCAAGGGAAAACTTGACTCTTTTGCAAAGTCCTGATATAAAAAACCAGCCAACGGCAAAGCCTTCATAGAGCAAGCTCAAAACTTTGAAAGAGGAAAAAACACAAAGTGAATTTTTTTTTAGCAAAATCTTTGTTTTTAATTGCCTTATTCATCCTTACCTGCTCCCCCAAAGAAGAAGCCCCTCCTCCTCCTGATCCACCCGCAGCAACCGGAAACGGAGATGATGATAAAGCCGACACAGAATGGGTATTGAATTGTACTCTACCAGTCTGTGAAGGGGAGAGCTGTTGTAATCAGGAAAATTCAAACTGTGATGACGGATGTACCGGCAGTGATTATCTGAGCTTAAGCGGAGATTTGGGCAACAAATGTCTGGCTTTGAGCAAAGATACAGTGGCAAATCTGGTGAGTATATTTACAGAAGTGTTACAAAAGCCCACTTTGGAGAGCCTGAACAATTTAGATGAAGTGGATATAGGTTTAATATGTGGCACAGTTAAAGAATGGGGATCCAATCTTTTAAAAACCCGAGTGGATAATTATTCTAAAGAGCAGGCGGAATGGGCATTGAGTTGGATAATCGAAACCCTTCCCACAATAGAAATATTTGAAAATACAAAAAACAAAGACGGACGCGAGATGATTAAAACGCTTTTTCAAAAAGCCACTCAGACAGGTGGCGATCAGGGCATTTTAAACGGCCTTGAAATGAATGTCGGTGACAGCCTAAACAATACTCTTCTTACAGCCAATACAAATAAAAATAAAAGCTTTATTCAGTATATTCACCAAGAAATCATAACCAGTGACGATGGCTTATGCTCTGAGAAAAACCATCCTACTCCCTCCTCCCATTCTCCCGATCGGCAAAAAGCCAATGACTTTAGGAAACAAGCTTGTGTGCTGGCTGTTTATTGCAAAATAGCTCCACCAGTGAATAACACACAAAACAGTGATTTCAGGAAAGATATAGCCCGGATGACAAATAACAACAATATGATCAACTTCATAAAAACCCCAGCAAGTGAGGGAGGGTTAACCGGAAGTGGTCATCAGGCTATACCCGCTAATGATGTGGAAAGATGGACAGATAAGGCTTGTAGTAATTTACAGCATTTTTGGGATAATGGCCAGATCCAACTAGGTTTATAACCATCCCGGTTCATAAAAAAAGTGGAGGATTCCCGCCCCTCCTATCCATCTTGAAAAAATGAGAAGAAATGAAAAGTTTTATATTTATAAGTTTGTTTTTTTTACTGAGTTGTAATGTCAAAGAGAAAGTAAGCTCTTTGAAAAAAACCTACAAGGTGACACAAAAATTATTATCCTGCCAAGGAGATAAGTGTTGTAATCAACACAAAAACTGCAAGCAAAAATGTGAAGAGCTTTTCTTGGAATGGGAAAACAAAGAAAAATGTTTTAAGGAATTTGCCGACCTTGTTGAAAAAATGCACACACTTATAACAAAAGTTTTTAAAAAACCAAATGAAGATAATCTGGTAAATATCAATTTAAATACCCTACAATCTGTTCTCACTATTTCCGAAAAATCCTGGCTGGTAAGAATTAATAAATATTCTAGGCGCGAGGCACAGGCAGTCCTCTTTTGGCTGGCCTCTCATCCCGAACAGGATGTATTTTCGTATCGCGTAAATCAAAATCCCATTCGTTTGATTTTAATGGCTTTACTGCGACAAAATGCCCGAACAACTCTATGGGATGATAATGCTCTTTTATCAGGTCTTAAAGAACCTGTTACGGAGAAAAAAAAACATCTGTTTGAAGTCACAAACCAAAAAGACAATATGACATTAATGTCTTACACGCATAAGCAAATAGTGGCTGGTCATCTTTGTGATTATCATATTAATCACCCAATACCTGCCTACTATTCTTACCAAAGTAATTACACTTATCCGGCTTGTGTGTTGGCCGTTTATTGTCATCTCACAGGTTCTTATTCTGCCGGAAAGTATGTCGCAAAAAAAGGAGGTCAGGACTTGAGGAAAAACATTGCCGGGGAATTGATGCTTGAAGAAGTGGAAAGCTTTATCGAAGCGGATTATGCAGAAGGAGGGCTTGAGATTACAGATAATTCTGATGATTGGACGGATCCCGCCTGCGAAAGACTTTCAACAATCTGGAATGATGGAAATCTGAAATTCGACTTATAAGCCTTGATTTAGACAGTGAATCTCGTCAAAAATACCTTGATTTAACTAGGATTCTTAAAAAAATATTGCTCAAAGAGCTTATTTTGTTATATTTATAACTTGTTAAACCATACTTGGTAGAAATAAAAAAAGTCTTCTAGACAAAAGGGGGAATCCGTCATGTACCCATCCATCCCACAGATTTTAATAGTCTTGGTTATTTTACTTTTGCTTTTCGGACATAAAAGAATCCGGGAATTTGGAAAAGCCTTAGGAGAAGGTTTAAGAGACTTTAAAAAAGGTCTGGAAGGAAAATCAGACACAACCAAAAAAAATAACACCGTGAAATCCTCGGCCACTCCTGATCCCTTAGAACCTGAAAAAGACTCTTCCGAAAAACACTAAGACCACTTAGAGATAACAGCCTCCAAAATGTCTTCTGCCATAAGTTTTTCCTTTTTATAAAGCTCATGGGATTTATAAGCACTTCGGCCAAAATCACTTTTTACTCCAAGGGAGAGCATATCCCCTTTAATTCCTTTGAGAGCCAACTCATGCGCCACCAAAGATCCCATACCTCCTAGCAGGCGATGATCTTCCACTGTAAGCAAACGAAAATCTGTGTTTTGTAAACAGTAAACAAGAGTATCCATATCCGGGCGGTTAATAATGGAAGCGTTTACCACCATCACTTTCCACCCTTTTTCCATCAACAGGAAACCCGCTCTTAAAGCCTGCTCCAACAAAGGCCCTAAAGCTAAAAGAGTGATTCCTTTTCCGCGGTTTTTTAATTCTGAATAAACCACTTGTGCTTTTCCAAGCTTATAGGCATATTCTTCCGGCAAATAGGAAGGAGCAAAAGTCTCTCTTCCTAAGAAGAAAATCTTTGTCCTGGGAATTTTGCCTTTTTGATAAGCCAAAGCAAAAGACTCCAAAGCCTGAGTCATCAAAGAAAAAGCCTCCCGGCTTGAACTCACACTATACACATCCGTCATGGGAAGAGCGCAAGTCTGACTTAAATAAGTCAAACACTGATGAGAGGCACCATCTGCTGCATCCTGAAGCCCCGCATGAGAAAAAACAGCAATCAAAGGTGCTTGAGAAAGATTGGCCATAAACAAAGGAAGTGCACCCTTGGTGACTCCAAATTGTGTAAAAGTATCCACCACAGGAAAAAAACCCTGCTTGGAAAAACCCGCAGCGGTGGATATCATATTGGCCTCGGCCACTCCCATATCAAAAGAAAAGTCGGGAAATTTTTTTCGAAACGGAAGTGTCCCTGTGGAACCTTGCAAATCGGAGCTTATGGATACCACAGGCAAACCTTGCTTTTTACGCGCATGAATAAGAGCGCGACCAATACCTTCCTGAGCTTTTACTTTTTTTTGATCCAAAAAAGATCTTACAGAAAGAAAGGCTGAAGAAACTTCCACACGATCCTTTGGGAAAACAGAAGATGGTTTAAGATCTTTTTTATTCCTTTGGCTTTTTAAATCCTTTGCCCACTGGATAAATTCATCCGGGATATCCTCTCCTCCATAAGTTTCCTCCAAAAATTCCCGCAATCGTTCGGCACTCTTAAGAGGAAATCCATGCCCTCCATGCTCTGCCTCTTCTGTTTCCCGTACCCCGTAGCCCTTTACAGTTTTCACACGAATAAAAAGCGGTTTTTTATTCATCTTCGAAACAGATTGAGCTTCCTCCAAGGGGGTTTTTGAGCTTAAAGGAAAACAAAACCTGCACAACAGATCCTCCAGTGTATCCACACAAACCTGCAAATTATGACCAGCCTTAATTTCCCTATACTCCCAACCTAAAAGCTCCAAAGATTTAAAAAAAGGATTTAAGGAAAAACTGTCTTTATCAATGCGCCCACTCAATTTGGTGTTGTTATCACTTACGATTACAATAAACGGGTTCATTTTCTGAAAAAATCCGGGGATAGAAGAAAAAGCCTCCTTGGCCTCGCCTTCCATACAAGCTCCGTCTGACATTAAAACAATCGTGGATCGCTTAAGCCCCATTAACCTGTCTGCTAGGCAAAGCCCTTGGGCTTGGGCCAAAGTGGACCCTAAGGGGCCATTGCTCAAATACACCCCTTCCGGGAAAAGATGCGCTTCCCCATGTCCGGTCAAAGGACTTTGGAGAGATCTAAAACCTTTTAAGTCTGAAAAATCTAGGCCTGCCATATTATAGTTGGCTTTCAGGGCATAGAGTCCGTTTTCACAGTGGCCGGCATCGTTTATTAAATGAAACAAATCATACCAGGGACGATTTTCCTGATTGGCATAATGAAAAACCAAGCCATAAAGTGCTGACACCACCTCCACAAAAGCCGAAGGCCCTCCCCAGTGACTGGCCGCACCTCCCAAGAAAGCCTGCATATCCATTAAAGCCAAAGCCACACGGGTTATGCGAGGATCAGCCAGCTTAAGCTCCTGACCCTGCCGGCTCTTAATACGCACAAAATAACGAGGAGGTTTTTTTCCCTGAGGAAAAAGCAAAACTTTTCTTTTAAAATCAGACATCACTTAAAATCCAGACTCCAGTCTGTTTTGACCATATCAAGCCTCTGTTATCAACCTTAATCAGACACCAACCTCCCGTTTCGAATAAAAAACACCTGATGAGCCAAAGCCTTTATTTCTTCTTTGCTATGGGAAATTAAAAGCGTCGGTAGTTTTTCCGCCTCTAAAATTTCCTGAACCAAAAAACCAGCCTCTTTTTTAAGGGAATCGTCTAGGGAGGAAAAAGGCTCATCTAGGATTAAAAAATCCGGCTTTACCATCAAAGCCCTGGCCAAAGCCACCCGTTGCCTCTCACCACCGGAAAGAACCTGCACTGGACACTTTAAAACAGAAGAAATCTGTAACCTATCTGTCAGCAAAAAAAAGCGCTTCTCCATTGCCTCTTTAGACATCTTTCGTGCCTCCGCAGGAAATAAAATATTTTGTTTTGCATTCATATTGGGAAAAAGTTCAAGACTCTGAAACAAAAGAGAAATATTCCGAGCTGGTGGTGAAAGCAAAGCCAAATTACGATCCTTAAAAATCCACTCAAAACCTTTTTTTGCTGGTTTCAATCCACAAAGTACCAAAGCCAAAGTGCTTTTTCCAGAACCGGAAGGCCCGGAAAGTGCAATCACTTTTTTGTCCGGCCATTCCATTAAAGGAATATTCAATTCAAAGTCACCTTGCCGGCAAATTAAATTTTTTATAAAAGACAAAACTCACCCCCACAAATAAAGAAAAACAACACATACCGGTAAAAATCAAGAGCCAGGTGAGTGCAGTCGCCAACTCAAAACGATAAGAGGAAAACAGATCCTGAATCAATAAAGCTAGGTGCGCCTTTTCTCCTGCCACAATGGAAGAATAAGCAAAATCTCCTGAGGCCCAAAAGGCTGAAACCCCGGAAAGAAATAAAAATACATTTACAGATTGAGGAAATACGATTTTCGAAAAACTCATTTTTCGACCCGCTCCCATCAGATCTGCCAGCTGAATCTGATTTCCAAGCCGTCTTGACAAAGACTCCCCCATTAAACGCCAAACAGGAGGTAAAAAAAGCAAACTCAAACCTAAAGACCCCTTAAACCAAAGCTCCAAAGGACCATCTGAGCCTATAAGTAAAAAGGCAAAACCCATAAAAGCCACAGAAGAACCATAGTAGGCAACAAGAAACCGGCGCAAAAAAAGATCCCGCAGACAAAACGCCACAACAGAAAGCCATACAAAAACAAAAATGCCAGTACCTATTCCTACCAATAATGTACGCACCCAAAATATTAAAATGGTTTTTTTAATTGAAAACAAATCCCGCCAAAGAGTGTCTGAAGAAAAAACATCTCCCAGTCCTAAAAAAATCAACAGGGACGGCAAGAGTGGCAAAAACAAAAAAAGCTTAAATTTTTTCGACCCAATGAATCTTCTGAAGAAAACCAGCTCTTCTGAGACATTCGACTGAGAGGAAGGCCCATAAAAAAGCTTTGTTTCCCTCCTTACACCAGTGCTTTGCTCTTTCCTTCCATAAAGCAAAATAAAAAACAGGCAGATAAATATTGTTTCCACAAAAAATAAAAACAAAGCCTCTGGCCAAGCAGAGGGATCTTTCAGTTTTTCTGCAATAAAAACCTCCAAAGTCCGGCCACTAGTCCCTCCCACCAAAAGGGGAACAGAAAAACTGGTAAAACAAAAAGAAAATATCAACACACTCAGAAAAACCAGATCTTTTCTCCATTCAAAAAACAACATTTTTCTCATAAAGGACCATAAAGAGACTCCATGCAAAAAAGCCCAAGAGGGAAGATTATCTGTTTGTGCACAAAAAAGCCGGAAGAAAAACACGGAAGCAAGACCTGTGTTCATCAATACATGAGCAAACAACACAGAATAAAAAGAAAAAGGAATTTTAAAAAAAAATTCCAAAACATTTACCCATGCCAGCACAGGAACTAAAGGAGGAAGCAAGGCGGGCAAAAGACAAAACAATTCCACCTTGAAAAGGCTCACCTGTTTTCCTGCAAACCCTAAAAACCCAAGAGAGCCGAAAAAACCAAGCCCAATGGAGAAAAAAGTGCTTAAACCTGCTTGTAAAAAAGAGGAAAACAAAACCTCCATCCACAGGAAATCCAGAGAAACACGAAAAGAGGAGAGCTTAAACAAAAAAACAAAAACCGGGAAAAGCACAAGGGATATAAGGAACACTGATATTAACGCAGTTTTATTTGCCGGCATGGTTTTTTTCTCTTAACAACTAAAAAAAAGTTTCAAAACATTTCTACTCCTGAGCAAAGGACAAAAGGCAAAGGAGTTTAATTTTTTAATCCCACAGGCCAGTTATTTCATCCATTTCTCCCATTCCCAAAGCCGTTTTTTCTTTTCCTCAAGAAAAATATTTAATTGATTATATCGAATCAAATTTCCCTCTGGCAATAAAGAGTCTTCAGACAAAGAAGCAATAACCGGAAACATATAATTTTTCGTTTTAAGAATATTTTGTGTGTCCGGTTTCAGCAAAAAATGTATAAAGTCCCCCGCCAATTTACATTCCCTACAAAAACCGGAAACTCCAGCCAATTCCACCTGAAAAGGATGCCCTTCCCTAAAAGACACAAAATAAAAATCTTTTTGATTTTGTTCCAGATGATACAGCAAAGAGCTTAAGTAAGAAAAGCTTAGAGCAACATGGCCTCTTTGAAAAAGAGCATAAGAAGTGGACCAAGAAGAAGGAAGACCATAAAGCTGATTTTTAAGGGATTTTAAAAATTCGCCGGTTTTTTCCTTAAAAACCAGCCATATCCAGTAATAAAACTGAAATCCCACTGTGCTAACACGAGGGGCGGGAAGAGAAATATTGTGTTGAAATTCTTTATTCAGCAGATCCTCCAGACCAAGTACTTTTGTTTTTTGACGAGAAATAAAGCTCATGGGCGACCAATTATAAGGTACAAAAGAATCCGACAAAAACTCCCTAGCTAGGGGGATAAAAATGCTAGGGGCCACCCTAGTTTTTTTCCAAGGCAATGTCTTTGCAAGCTTTAAAGAAATCTGATCCAAACCCAACACCACATCTGTTTTAAAGCCATCTTTTCGCAAGGAAAGTCTTTGCACAAACAAAGTGGAGTCTGGAACTTTAATCCATTTCACACGGCAATCGCATATTTTTTCAAAGGCTTTTTTAAGGGCCGGTCCTGGGCCAAAAACATTCACAAAAGAGGAATAAGTCATCACTCTTAATATTTTTTTTGAAGAGACAGAACTCTTCGGAAGAAGACAGTAAATCCCAAAACCCATAAAGCCCAAGAGCAACAAAACAATAATTTTTTTCAAAACATAAAACCTTTCCTCAAAACTGAATTATTTTTCCACCCCTCTCTTGGGACAAAGTTCCTGCAAAAAACAGACATGACACTTTGGAGAGCGAGCTTTACACACCTCCCGCCCATGTAAAATCAAAGCATGAGAAAAATAAATCCAAGTTTTTTTTGAAAGCAGGTTACATAAGTTTTTTTCTATTTTTTCCGGATCTTGAGAATTTGTAAAGCTCAATCTATTGGAAATCCGCCGGACATGAGTATCCACCACCACCCCGGAACTGATGCGAAAGGCTGTGCCCAAAATGACATGGGCTGTTTTTCTCCCTACTCCCGGCAAAGTCAGCAAATCCTTTAGCCTACCTGGAACCTGACCCTTAAACTCCTCTTGAATTTTTTGACAGGCAGACCGAATGTTTTTTGCCTTGGCACGATAAAAACCGGTGGAGTATATTTCTTTTTCCAAAGTTTTCAAAGGAGCTTTCGCAAAGGCCCTAGCTGTGGGGTATTTTTTGAACAAGGTTTTAGTGATTTCATTGACTCTTTTATCTGTACACTGTGCACTGAGTATGGTCGCCACTAAAAGCTGAAGAGGATTTTTATGATAAAGAGCACATTCCGCCAGGGGACGATACCTCTTAAGCAGGTGCACCACACGCTTAACTCTTTGTTTTTTGCTTTTTAATTCTTCAAGGGCCACTTACACTCCTTAACTTTTTGTTAACTTCAGTATACGGCTTTTCACATCCATTACCATAACACTTTGATCTCTTATGGAAGGCTGACCCTTGGCAAAAGATTTCAAATTGTAAAGAATCCGGTTTCTCACTTCATGCACTGAGGAAGAGGACTCATTTTGAAGAGACTCCTTAAGGGCAGATAAAGAATAAGAGTTTCCTTCAGGAGACTTGCAAAACAAGATTCCAGGACTGCACACCACCAAACGATCACGGCCATTTAAAGAAACCGTATATGTTTTTAACTGATCTATCTGCTCTTCTTCCAAAGAAACTGCAGAAGTTTTCATCTGCTCCATCTCCCCGGTTTCTGCATATTGCGTCAGAGCAAAAATATCCCCTACCAAACAATAGGACATCTGATAGGTTTTTTGACTGACAAGAGCATAAAAAAGAGAAGTTTTTCCTCGGAGGGGATAAGCTCGGGTTTCTGAAAAGTTGGAAATATCAATATTAATTTCTTCGATCAAGCGGGCCACAAATTCATCCGGTTTAAGGTGATCCACTCTCTCTCCCCGACCCAACATTTTTAAACGGGCAGAAAACATCAAAGCAGACAAAGCATGAGAGGAACAGCTGGACATGATAATACTGAAAGACTTACTGGCCGGATGAGGCAAAACCTCGTAAAAATCCTTACTTTTTCCATCCCCATCTGCCGGACGAAATTTAAAACTGAACTCACAACCTGCAATAATCGGCAGTTCCACCGGAAGCAAAATACGATGAATTTGATGGGCAATTTTTAACTCAAAAGAAAGCTTATCCATCACCTCTTTCATCAGCTGATGGCTTTGCTGAATAACTTTCCGATACTCTTTTAAAGTTTTCTCTTTTTCCTGTAAAAGAGCGGAAACTTCTTCAAATCTGCTCCGCCAATCCTGAAATTCAGACACTCTTTCTCCAATAAAAACAGGCAGGCCATTTTTTAAGCTCCTCCAGAAGAGACTGCTCCTGAGTTTGCAAACACTCTTTTAACCGGTCAATCGCCTGTAGACAGTCCGTAATAAGCTTTGCGTTTATTTTATCAAAAGAGCACAAAGTCTGTTCAAACGCCTCAGCACCTGTAAGGTCTTTCACTTCTCCTAAGGAACGGCAAGTTTTTAAAATCGCACGAAATTCACTGCCTTTGCCCTCTGATAAATAAACGGCAAAAGAATTAAAATATCCTTCTGCTAAATCCTTAAAGCCCTGTTTGTTTTCTTTGTTCCTGATATCAAAATCCAATAAATCGTCCGCTCTTTGGAATAAAATCCCCATCAGCAACCCCACCTGTTCCAAATATTCATGCAATTTACTTTCAAAGCGATTAATAACCAAAAAGGGAGCACGCAAGCTCCACTGAAAAAGAGAGGAGGTTTTCAACTCATGCACTTTTCTTAAATCAGACATGGTTTCCTTGTTTTTCAGCATATCCTGCATCCACTCCCCTTTAACCAGATTTTTTAACATCTCCGCTGTGATTTTCATCAAAGGGATATTATTCATCTCCGCTGTGTCACTGGAAGCTTGAGCCAACAGGTAGTCCCCAGCTAAAACAGCTTTTTTCATGGAGTACTGCATCCAGCTGGAAAGAGCACCTCTTCGAATAGGAGAGGCGTCAATGACATCATCGTGCAAAATAGAAGCTTGATGAATACGCTCCACGATATTACAGAGTTTCTCTGTTTCCGCTTTGGAAAGCTTTAAACCCTCCGCCACTTGGCATATCATAAAAGCCCTTAAAGTTTTTCCCCGGGAAAATAAATTTTGGTAAAGATGCTCCAGCTGGGGAATGCCCGGAGAAAGACCCTTTGTTAAATCCAATTTTTCTTTCATCATTAGAGGTAACTATATTATCCTTATCAGGAATCAAGCAAACATTCTTTACAAAAACTTTGATTTTAAGAAGCTACAGGGAAGGAAAGCCAAGTTTTTTTTGCAATGCGGATTTTGAAACTTTGGAAAGGCTGGTAAGCTCCATCTCTGGAACGAAGTAAAATTGTCGGATTCTCTCAAAAGGGGATACCTTTTTGTTAAATTGTTGAATGATGCTGGATAAAATGTCCCGTTGAAAAATATCGGAAACCAAAGCTATCTGAAAGCCCTCTCTTTCACTGGGCAAAGGGAGAAGAAAACAATGTCCAAATCTGGATCTTTTCAACAAAATATTCATTAATTTCTCGTCCAGAATTTTCATATTCACTTTTTCCCCCAGGATTTTTATCTGACGCGCGCTTTCGATCCATAAATATGGAGCTTCCATATACCCCTTATCCCCTGTAAAATACCATCCGTTTTTTTTAGTGTCTTGAAACTCCCCTCGAAGATTCGGTAAAAGAGGCACAAAACCGGTAAAAAGACTTTCCGACCGAAGAGCAATTTCCTGATCATCCACTTTAACCTGAACATGAGAAAGAATTTTCAATTTTGAAGACTCTTTTTTTGACAAATGTTCTATTTCCTGAGTCGCCACTTGAGAACTGCATTCCGTCAAACCATAAGAGGGCAGAAGTGGCCAATTTAACATTCTCGCGGAACGATATAAGGCTTCACTTAGAGCACCACCACCCACCACCACTAAGCGAAGGGATGGAGGACATTTTATCTTCGCTTTTACGAGATCGTACACCTGAGCGGGAACAAGCGCGCTTAAAGTGATTTGATATCTGTTTAAAAAATCTAAAAAAGATCTCACCTGCCATTTTCCCTTATAGGAAATACAAGCACTGCGGGATAAATGTGCGCGCGCCAAAATGGAAAGCCCTCCTACATGAAACAAAGGGAGAGAAAGACCCCAACGATCTTTTGCAGAGACTTTAAGATGCTGATTTACGGCCTTAGCAGAAGTCAGTAAAGATTTTTTGGAAAGAGCCATCCATTTTTGCTGAGTCCGACCAGAAGTGGAAAGCCATATATGTGATTTTAAACTGGGAAGACGATTGATATAAGAGATAAAAATCTTTTTTTCTGCATTCCGCTCGTTAAAAAAAAGAGCAGAATCCTCTGACTCCCAATCCACCTTTAAAGGATTTACTTTATAAAACGACATTTTGAAGATCAAAGTGCTTTAAAATTATATACTTTTTCAAGGGCTACTATTTACACTTAACATATTTTCCATCAACCGAAAAGGGCTTTTAAGGGCCACTAAAAAAGTTTTTTCCAAGGCAAACTCGAGAGATAACAAATATCCAGCCCCCAGCCCGGGCCGGATAACTTAGGAAACACTGGTCCGAAATCCGGCAAAGTAAAACCCTCATAAATATCCTTTTGAACCAAACCGCATATTTCCCTTAAACCCGGATGGACTTTATAAAAGCTGGCCGAAAAATAAGCACTGGCTATCTGATCCAATGGATGGGAAAGCGAGTGCGTAAAAATCACTCTTTTAAAGAGATTTCTTGCGAGTTTTTTTGATAAATCCTCAGGGTTTTTTCTGGCAATTTTCCAAACCAAAACCGAAACTGGCAAAGTGTTTTCCCCTTCCCATACATCTAAGGCCAAAGAAATTTTTTTATTTTTCTGCCAAAAGCTTTCTTGGTAATTAAAAGGGGCTTCTATAAAATCCAGATCTTCAGCGGGTATCTGCTTTAAATATTCCCTTTGCCATTTTTCCCACTGCTTTACACTCAGGCGAGTATGAAAATCCAGACGCCACTTAAGGGACTTTCCACGCCCGGCCTGCATAAGTGCCAATAACTTTTTGCTTTGGCGGTGCAAGGGATGATTTAATTTTACTTTAAAAACTTTAAAACCCCGCTCAAGCTCTTTTTCCAAGTCAGCTTTGGAAAATTTTTCCACATCCAAAATCAAATAATGACTCAAAGGAACGGATAAAGTGCTTAGCAAATTAATGTTCTTTGCTTGCGCATCAGCCTCCACCCTAGCAATATGGAACGCTCTTAAACATAAGCTGGAGATTTTTTTTTCTTTTAACCTGTTTAATTGGGTTTTTAAGTCCGCTTCCCCTTTTTCTGGGTAAGGGTGCAGATCGGCGTGGCCGGTTTTGCCATCGGCAAACTCCACTTTCAACAAAGTACCTTTACGAATCTGATTTATTCCCTTTCTTTTTAACTCATAAGGAGCAAACCAAACTTTTTTTAAAGGGTTTTCTGATAAAAAATCCATAAGTTTTTTTGACCTATCCCCAGAGAAATCCCAAACACAATAAAGAAACAAAAAACAGATAATATAAAAGAGAGCTGGCAAATATTCGTCCATATAAGCTCTCCTTTTCAAAAGTTTTTTCCAGAAGCTTTTGCATATAAACAGAAAAGGGGAACAAAATAAAAGGAAGAAAACAAAGCTTTAAAGATCCTTTAAAAAACCAATAAGCCCCAAGAAAATACGGCAGATAATGTGCCAAAGTCCATTCCCTTATGCCCCACTTCCGGCCAAAACGCACCACCAAGGTTTTTTTCCCGGCCTGCCGGTCCTCCTCTTCATCTCTTAAGTTATTCACTGTGAGAAGGCTTAAGGCCAAAAGCCCACATTGAAAACCCGCTACAAAGGAGTCCATACTCCAAAAACCGGCATTCAGATAAAACACAAAAGAGGAAGGAATAAGGCCAAAAAACAAAAGCACGAAAAAATCAGCTAGGCCGGTGTAAGCCAGAGGATAAGGCCCGCCGGTATAAAAGTAAGCCAAAGCCAAACTCAAAAGACCCACGAACAAAAAAAACCATCCTCCCTGCCATACTATGTAGAGACCACTTAAGCCTGCCAAAAATAAACATAAAAAACCAGCCTTAAACAAAAGGGAAGGAGACACCAACCCTTTTTGCACGGGACGCTTAGGCCCTTTTCGGGAGGGAGTATCCGCCCCTTTCAGAAAATCCAAAGCATCATTAAAAAAATGTGTAGCGATCTGAATACAAAAAACAGATAAAAAAACAGAACCATTTAAAAGCCAAGAAAAGCTATCCCAGCTGGAAAAAGATAAAAAAATCCCAAAAAACAAAGGCCCGGCACCCACTATCAGAGGCTTAAACCGCGCCGATAAAAAAATATATTTCATACATAAAACCGCTTAAGGATAGCGGGTGTACTTGGAAAAATCAGGCGATCTTTTTTCCAAAAAAGCTTTTTTGCCCTCTTGAGCCTCTTCACTTAAATAATAAAGCAAGGTGGCATTTCCCGCTAAATCCATTAAACCCTGCTGACCATCGCAATCTGCATTCAAGGCGGATTTCAAACAACGAAGAGCCATCGGAGAATGCTTTAATATCTCCCGACACCATTTTAAAGTCTCTGCTTCCAATTCCTTCAAAGGCACCACACAGTTCACTAACCCCATTTCCAAAGCCTCCTTGGCTCCATACTGCCGGCAAAGGTACCATATTTCTCTGGCTTTTTTTTGCCCCACAATGCGTGCCAGATAAGCACTCCCTAGGCCCCCGTCAAAAGAGCCTACTTTAGGGCCGGTTTGTCCAAAACGCGCGTTATCCGCGCAAATTGTCAGATCACAAACTACATGAAGAACATGCCCTCCTCCAATAGCATAACCTGCCACCATAGCAATTACAGGCTTAGGGAGGCTTCTGATTTGCTTTTGCACATCCAAAATATTAAGCCTTGGAACACCATCCTTATCCACATAACCACCCACCCCGCGGGCTTTTTGATCTCCACCAGCAGAAAAAGCTTTTTCCCCCTCGCCGGTTAAAATCACCACTCCAACAGAGCTTTCGTCTCTTGCCCAGTCCAAAGCGGTTTTCATTTCCTTTACTGTTTGCGGACGAAAAGCGTTTCTCACCTCAGGTCTTGAGATAGTGATCTTGGCTACACCATCTTGAGTTTTTTCTAAGAGAATATCCTGATATTCTCTGACCATAATCCATGTTTTCATTTTACTCCTTTATGTTTTTTTGAAAATAAAGCCCGGTCAAGCGGGCCATAATATCTTTTCCAAAAACGAGAGAAAAAAAAGGCATTAAAATTATCCCTGTCAAAATGGATAATAAAAATCGCCAAAAAAGCCTGAAAGGATGTGGTGGTGACTTACTTTGAGAATGTCGTGTAAAGAGTCTTATTTTAGCAAAGGACTCTCCAAAAGTCTCAAAACAAAAAAGCCTACATAAAAAACAATAAACCTGAGCAAAGAGAAAAAAGACCACCAACACTTGGAGCCATAAAACCTTTAAGGCTTGAAGAGGAAAAGGCTCTGTCAAAAAAGCGAAAAACAAAAGAGGCGGAAAAAACAACAAAGAAACCACGAAAGCATCCATCAGATAAGCTTTGGGAGAAAAACAAAAATACACCGGAGTGGCAGGTAGCACTTTTTCTGGAGGGGCAAGTGGTGACACTTTTTCTGGAGGAGCAGGTAGAACTTTTGGAACACTTACCAATGGCGAAACAGAGGAGGAAAAAGCTCTTGAACCACCGAGGGCAGGATCGGCCCTCTCCCCAAGATAAGGCTTTTCCAAAACAGAAAGCAAATGTTCATAAGCACCGGCAGAATCCAAATCAAAATCCTCTGATAGATCCAAATTTGGCAGATCCGGCAAAGCCAGATTTTTTTCACTGGTGGGTTCTGGTTTTTTTTCATAAAAACCCAAGCCCGGCCCTAAAAGGCTAAAATTTTCCATATCTTCCATCATAAGTGCATATTACTTTATTCAATGCTTCATTCAGATAAAAAGGAATTTTAAAGAGAGAGCCTGTCCAGAGAAGAGGTTTGTAACTCCCGCTTTTCCTGAGATCTTCGCTGAACTTCTTCACGATTCACTCTGGTTTCTTTAGGAGCCGAAATACCCAAACGCACCTGACGACCTTTGATTTGAACCACCTGAATTTTTATATGATCATCGATCACAATACTGCTTCCCACTTTACGAGTCAGTACCAACATAACAGACCTCCTTGCCTCTTCTTACTTTCCTTTCAAATTTAAAAAAATATACCTCAGAACAGACTGCAAAATAATGCTTATTGTGTGATTTGTCAAATTTAAGTACAAATATTAAAAAAATTACACATTTTAATCAAAAAAACCGGTTTTTAAGGCTTTTTTATAGGGTTGACATATAATGTCATGCAGAAAAAAGCCGAAAAAATCTATAACTCATACTGACTTGCTTTCCGGAAAAAGAAACTGAACAATAAGACGATGATGAAAAAAAGAAATTTCTTTTTATGTTTTCTTCTGCTTGTTTTTCCACTCTTTTTGCCGGCGAAAATTTTAAAAAAAAACATTATTTTAAAAAACCCTTTTTCTGATTTGCCGGTCACCAGTAATTATTGGGTGGAGCAGTGGATTCGCCTCTTTCAAAAAAACTATTCGAATCGCTTTCGTATATGGCTTGAACGATCTTATCGCTATGCACCTCTTATGAAAGAGATTTTAAAAAACCAAAAGCTCCCAGCTGATCTCATCTATATGGCTATGATTGAAAGCGGTTTTTCACCCCATGCGGAAAGCAAAGCCAAAGCTTTAGGGTATTGGCAATTTATTCAACCCACAGCCTCCCGCTTTGGCCTTAGAAAACATTATTGGCTGGATGAAAGAAAGGACTTTGAAAAAAGCACCCGCGCCGCCGCCCAGTACTTGCAATTCCTCTATAAACAGTTTGGAGATTGGTGGCTTGCCGCTTCAGCTTATAATATGGGAGAACAAAGACTCATGCGTCTTATTCAAAAACACAAAACAAAAAACTTTTGGTCCTTAGCTCAAAAATATGACTTTCCTTACGAAACCGCACAATATATTCCACAGCTTATAGCGGCCATCACCATTGCCAAAGCCCCTGCACTTTACGGGTTTAATTATTTAAAAATTAAACTTCCTCATAAGTACGAATTTTTTTACCTGCCAGGAGGGACAAATTTGCGCGCTATGGCCCGTTACATCAAAGAACCTTATGCGAAAATAAAAAGACTTAATCCGGAGCTTTTAAGAGACCGTATTCCCCACTACATGGAAAACTGGCGCGCCCGCATTCCAAAAGGTAAAAGTCAAAAAACCTCTCAGTATATCAGTGCTCATTTAATGCCCTAATGCCCCAGTTTGAAATAAATTTCTTTGAAGTCACACATCAAAAAGCTGACATACATCGCTTATTCTTCGCGCTGGTTTCTCTTAAACGCTGACACACATCGCTTAATAGTCGCGACGGGTTCTCTTATTATTCTTCCAACGTTTTCAGCTTTTTTTCTTAAGGGCTTGATACTCTGTCCTCTCCGGTGATCGCGAAGACTATATTCACCCAAGAAATTGGCTACCTTTCCGAAACCATAAAATAGCGCAATCCATAACACAACAGCTTTCAAACGAAGAGTCGCAAAGCTTTTCTCAGATGCATATACAAAAGCCAGATTGCTGAACACTCCAAGAGTAAGGAGTAAAATAGAATCATATGCTAGTTTGTTTGCTTCTGTAGGCAAGTGTGCTGTATCTAAAAGTGGACGAATAACTTTCATTTGTCTCACTTTTTCCTCCATAGTTTGAGACTCAATAATTTCCCGCAATTCACTCTCCATAATCTCCAGTGATTCCCTTCCTCTAAAATCAGCTTGCAATATTAATTCTTTAAGTCTTGGATCAAGAGTATTGATTTTTGAAGATATCTCTTTTCGAAACTTTTTAGAAGAATCGTAAAGTTTTTTAAAACCCAAGATAGCTTTTTTATAATCTTCATTCAGGTAGGAAACAGATGTATAATTTCTTTTTTCCATTCTGTCCAAGACAAATTTTATGTGGTCTATAAGAGCTTTTCTCTCTTCTGCTTTTTTGTTATACATGGAGTTATGCCATATTGCCCATACTTGAGGTAATGCAAAAAGGAAAAATCCCATACTTACAAAATAGAGCACACCTTTAAAATTAGACCAAAAAGAATATTCAGGCGTCAAAGACACCCTTGCAATAAGCATAAGAGGAATTGTCATCATCCAAAAACCCAAAGCTCCTTTTACAAACTTATGAGCCTGTATTCCCGCATCCACTCGCTCTTCTCGTGTATCATCACCCTCATATATCCTGTGTCCCCAGTGAACGGGAAAAGAGAACCAATCCTTAAAATATGACCAGAACTTGGCTTTATTATTCGTAGGACGGAAATATTCTGTTAAAAAAGGTTTATATAATTGATCTAAAGACTTATATAAAGTTCTCAGTCTTTCATATTTTCCATCATAAAGATATTGTAATTGTTGCCTCGCACTTAAAGCAGTGTGCAGTAAAATATTAACATTCACCTCATTCAAATGCTCAGCACTTGATTGAGTAACATTAAAACGATCAACGGCTTTTCCACTCATATTTCCATAAAAAGCTTCTCCACGGGGAGTCCCACTTGTTAATGTAGCCAGCACCATCAGCAAATGATCCATAATCAGTCCACTCCAATATTGGTCTACTATTGGCTTTGCAGGTAAAATAGACTTTAATATTTTCGCTTTTTCTGTATTCCAGTTTAAAACACCTCTACCATACTCTGCAAACTTTTCCGGAACCTTAAACAGTATGTTTAAATCAACCAATGATAAAGGTTTTACTTTTGAAGCCAGATCCAAGGCTTTTTGATAAAAATCATTTTCTATCATTGCAACATCCCAGTCGTATAGAGGACGAGTTGTATCGATATTCGATTTCAAAATATACTTGCTTAGCTTTTGAGACACCCAAAGCACTTCCAGTACGCTTCTTTTCTTATCCTTTTTTTCCTTATTCTCGACGACTTCTTCCATATAATAATCTATGATGATACCCCCCCTCACTGTTTCAGGACCCGTCAGCAATCTCGTAAGATCAAAATTTGATTTACCGGAAAGAGCATAGTAAGTCATTAAGAGCGATAAACCCTCCACTCGGCTCTTCGTTTCCTTTAAGGCCGGAATCATCTGTTCTCTTTTTTTGAAAGCTGATCCTCTGTAGCTGGGCCACCCACCCCCAACACGCAAAGGCTTATTAAGTGCGAAATCTTTTCCCAAACGAGATTCAGGAGTTATTTTTTGCAAAGGATTAATTCCATGCCTTAAAGCCTCATAAAAATTCTTTCCGCCAAAAACTCTAGATATAGTGTCAAAAATCGGAAGAAAGAGACTTGCTATCCGAAATCCAAAACTCGTTAGTCTCTCTGGTGTGTTTTTTTTATCCCATTTCTCAATAAATTGCTCCAGTGAAAGTTTTGCCTCTCCTGAAAACAAACCAACAATGGGCTTAATAATCTTTGTAAACGATATACTGTACGCAGCGAATACATAAGTAGCAAACAAAAGAACCCCCCCTAAAAGAACAAGATGCTGAGCGACACTCTGCGCATAATTTGAATTCCAGTCAAGCCTTGGTCGATCAAATAAGCCCTCCATAGTAATCCACACAAAAAAAACCGCCCCAGTCAGGACTTTTATTCCATGTTCTGGCCAAAATTGATTGTTTTTAAAATATTCAAACAAAGCAGGAGGTATGTACCTTTCCAAAACCTTTTTAAGTCGAGATTGTTTTTCGCTTTCGAAAACGGATAAATCTTCCGGATTTATTTTTTTTGCAATCTCCTCGAATGAAGGCATATTCCCCTCATTTCTTGATCTATCAACTAATTTACGAGGGTTTAGATCAGCCTCTATCATTTGCCAGTTATTCCTCCACTCTTCCAGTGTAAATACATCCCTATCTTTCTCTTGAATTCTATAAACTAAAAACATCCGTATATGCTCTAAAATTTTCTCCTCTGCGAATTTACTAAAAAAACCGATAGGTTTTCTATGAAAAGTTGCTGAGAGGATTGTTTTAAAATGCTGAAAAAGAGAAGGATTGTGCATTTCGTTAGTATTTAGATTTTTAATCTGAACTAAATGGTATAATACCTGATACATATTGACTTTAGCAATAGTAACATCTTTCCGGGATATAAGCTTCACTATATGCTTTTTACCTTCAGAATCTGTACGAGAAACCAATAAATCCCCGGCAGTAAATATAGGCTTTCCATCTAAATTCACCTGAAAACCCTTATCCCTAGCTCTTTCTTCCTCCAACCCTGAAAAAAGCGGAGGAGATACGGCTCTATGTATAAACTCCAGTTTTATATTTTCCTCATTTTTCAGCAGATTTAAAAGAGCCTTGGAACCTAGAAGACTAATAGATGGAATTGGCGCGGATCCCAACAAGAACTCGCGAGCTATTATCGTATTATATAAAACAAGACCTCTTTTCTTATGCAGAAGAACCAAAAACTCTTTATCATAATCCCAAGAGATAACATCTTTTTTTTCCACATCATTAAAAGTGTGAACGAGGCCAATTCTCCTTCCTGGAGTTTTATCCTTTGAATTTTCCGGAGTTTTATCCTCTGAAACAACCAATCTTTTAAGCCAAGCAATGCCCCTTCTGATCAGACTAGGCTCTTTTTTATCCCCTGAAACAACCACTCCTTTAAACACCAACTTCCCCTCTTCATTAAACTCCACATCAATATTTAAAATCTTTCTCTTATAAGAAAAAAAGTCATTATTACTTGTATCGAAATAAACCTTACGTTTGATATCCTCTTTATAATCTAGGATTTTCACTTCCTGATTTCCAAGGGAAAGTACATCAAATTTTTCCTTTAAACTTGGTTTGGAGTCTATATATTCTGATAAACGATTTTCTTGAAAAGCCTCTTCCATTTCTTCAAGAATACGAGATGCCTCCTGAACTTCAGGAGAAATATCTTTTCCCTGAGACTCCGCTTTAAGACTATCCAAAAGTTTCTGAATGGCAGAAGGATCAGGAACAGGATGGCCAGAAACTTGTGGGTATGATAAAGAAGGCACCAAAACCAAAGATAAGGAAAGAGTAAATCTGAATCCTGTTTTTATTATGTGTTTTATCATTTTTTACTATCCTCTTTCATTTAATTTCTATTATCAATTTCTTCTATTCGATCTCTTAAATCTGATGGCAAATGAGGACAGTCCTCTGGAACCCACCAATAGCGATCGAATGCAAAAAAAGCTTTTATAGCAGAAGCTGGCCCACTTTCCCGGTAGTACTCTTGCTCAACCTCCCACTCTTGTGGTGGAAATTTTTCAGGAGCTAAATCAATCAATCCGAACAATATGCTCTTCCCTTTCCACGGCAACCGTAACCAATAAAGAGACCAAAAAGGTTCCCGGTTTTCAATGAGATATTTTAATTCTCTGATTGTTATTCCCCGGATTGTTTTATTTAAAAATTCAGGCGAGTTGTTATCCACAAGATAACCCACCCATGTAGTATAACACTTATCTCTAAAGATCTTGTGTTTATCCATCGCTCTTAAGTCTTCAAAAACATCCAACATACACTGGGCTTTGTCGTTTTCTGGAGAATCTTTGCATTCTGTAATAAAATTGGGGCAATATTTATCACTATCCTCTTCTTCACATTGCCTCATAAGCTCTTCACTCTGGCGGGCTAAATTTATGTACATTCCCCGCAAAGGCTCACCTCTTGGAAAATCCAGTTCCAAGAAACCATCAGCTTTATAAGAACTACGAACATCACTTAACAAATCTTCTTGGCATTCTTTTTTCTCCTCTTCAGCTTTACAATTCCTGCTTAAATCTGCATTATCAAAGTCCACCAACATCAAATGAGGAAGTTTAAACACGCGGGGAGTGTAAACCAGATTGTTCCCGGACATATAAAGTTCTTCCAAGTGAGAAAGTTTTCCAATATATTGATCGACATAGAGAATATTGCTGTAAGACATATCCAATACTTTTAAACTAAAAAGACAAAAAGTTTCAAAGGGTACTTCGTGGCCTTTATAGTTATTGTGGCTACCTATTAAAGTGGTAAGATCCAAGTTACATATACTTTCATGAAACTCGCTTATGCCGGTCCTAGAGATATCAAGCTTTTTTAAATCGTAAATGTTAAGGGCAAACTCAGGAATATCCTGCATATCAGGATTATTAGATATATCCAGATCATAAAGCACCGGAAAAAAATCTGTGTACTTTTGACTAAGCAAGCGGGTTTGCTCTTCATCAATATTTCTTAAAGAGAGCCGGGTCACCTGTGATATATGTTCTACAGTCATATCCGCACAATCTATTTTTAATTCCTGTTCCAACGCATCCCGCAAACTGCGTGGAAATGCGCATACATTAAAAAACTGAAAGAAATCAAAAGCTGATTCTGAAGATACTGACTCACTCAGAGGAGCTTTTGTTTCAGGAGGTTTTGCAGAATCTGCAAGTAAGTTTTTAGTATCTTTTTTACCTCCTGATGAGTCCAACATTGAAACCTCTGCCAAAGAAAACTCAGAAGGTGGAAAAGCCTTATCATCCTCGCTTTTTTGTTCTTCAGGAACATTGACAGGAAGAACCCCGTTAGAATCAGAATCTTCTCCTAAAGGAGCAGGCGGGGTGTTTCCGCTAACCAAAGAACCCTCTTTCCCTTCCTCACCGGAAACAGTAAGAGGAGGGGTGTCTTTCTTACGACATCCCACGCTTAAAATTAAGATTAAAATAATTATTATTTTAAAGATTCAACACCTCCTAAAAGAATCTTTTTTTATAAGGAAAGAAGAAATAAAAAGCAAAGATATATTTCCTTAAGAAAGCAAAAACGGCATAATACTCGAAAAAGTATGAACATTTTACACATAATAGGGGTAAACAAACAATCTGTTATATCAGACATAACTGATTGTTATGGGAGTATGATCGAGTCCTTTGTTTTTACATATAACTTAAGAGATCTTTGATACGGCCTTCGATTTAAAACCACCGGCAAGCCCTTATACACAAAAGAGGAAGGCAGGGCCTGAAAATTTTTTTTCTGGCTTGGGGAAAAGAGAAAACAGAGAAATTTGTTCCATAATTTTCTTTACAATAAAAAAAACAAGCCTTACAACACAATAGCCTTGTTTTATGAGTTTTTTTTTCATAAATATACCTTTGTACAGTATTAAAAAAGAGGTGTTTATGTCTTATCAGGTGTTAGCCCGAAAATGGAGACCCGCGATCCTTAAAGACCTTGTTGGGCAACCCTCTGTAGTGCGGATTCTTAAAAACAGTTTAAAAGAAAACCGTCTGCACCCCGCTCTTATCTTCGCAGGACCTCGAGGAACCGGCAAAACCTCCACCGCCCGTATTTTAGCCAAAAACCTTTCCTGCCCAAACTTAAAAAACCTCACTCCCTGCAATAGTTGCAAAACCTGCCAAGACATAGATGAAAGTCGCTCACTGGATGTCATGGAGATTGACGGCGCAAGCAATAATGGAGTGGAAGCCATAAGACAATTAAAGGAAACCATTACCTATCTCCCCTCTGGTCGCTACAAAATATATATTATTGATGAAGTGCACATGCTCTCCATAAGTGCTTTCAACGCCCTACTAAAGACTCTGGAGGAACCTCCTACACACGCCGTTTTTATTATGGCCACTACAGAAATGAGAAAGATCCCCTCCACCATTTTATCTCGTTGCCAAATCTTGCAGTTTCGCCAAATTGGTGATGACATAATTTATGAGCAGCTGAAAAAAATCTGTCAAGCAGAAAAAGCACAAACAGAAGATAGCACTCTTTGGATATTGGCAGAAGCTGCTGAAGGCTCTCTTAGGGATGCTCAAGGGCTTTTGGATCAAATGATCACATTTTGCCATAAGAAATTTAACGCGCAAGATGTGAGCGAAATATTGGGGCTAACTGATCGCTCTTTGCTCTTAGAAACCCTAAAAAGCCTCCTGAAAAGAAAGCCAAATGATATACTAAAGATCCTGGGGCAACTTCAGGTAAAGGGGAGTGAACCAGCAGGGTTTTTACAAAGCCTGATAAAAGAGCTTAGACATCTACTTTTGTTAAAGCTTTCCCCGGCTGACTCCCTAAAGCACTTGGTGCCTCTCTCTCAGGAAGAAAAAACAAAACTTTCAAAATGGGCTGAATCTCATTCCTCAGAAGATATACATTTGCTTTTAGATATGAGCTTAAAAGGTTCTTGGGATATAGGTCGCACAGAAGACTCAAAAATTTTTTTGGAAATGCTTTTGCTGAAAATGAGCCAAGCCCCTTATATAGAACAGCTTTTTGGCGGAATAGGGAGCCCCAAAAAAGAAGACCCACCAAACCCTGTAAAATCTAGCCCGGAAAAAGATTTTAAAACTCTGCATCCCCAAAAACCTCTAAAAGCAGAATTGGCAAAAGGAATGGAAAAAACCATGCAAACCTCGCTCAAAAAACCTGATGACAAAAATGAAACAGAAAGAAACAAGCTGGAAAAAACCAATGAAACCTTGCTCAAAAACCCGGATAAAAAAGATACAGCGGAAAAAAACATACCAGAAAAGGCTCTCCTTCCTTCTCCCACACAAAGCAAAATAAACCTAAACTTTGGAAATCACTCTCTAAAACCCGATGAAAACCAAAACATAAATATTCAAAAACACCCCTTCATCCGGGAAGTTCAAAAAGCCTTCGACGCAGATATTTTAGATACCAAAGACTGTTAATTTCATACAACAAAGCACTAAAAATTGACAAAGTGTTAAAACCATAAAAAAATAAGAGCTTTAAAAGGTCCTTTCACTATGATAAACAAACACCATGTTCCCTCTTTAGATCGCCTCATCCATGAATTAAAGAAATGGCCGGGGATTGGTCCCAAAAGTGCCAACCGCTTAGCTGGCTGGCTTTTAAAAGTCCCTGAAAAAGAAATTCAACAACTCAGGCAGGCTTTAAAAGACATAAAAACCAATATCAAAAGATGTCCTGGTTGTCTCACTTTAACAGAAGAGGAAAAACTCTGCTATTTGTGTACTGACCCGGCTCGAAGAAAAGATCAGGTCTGTGTCGTGGAGGAACCTTTCGACATTGCACATATTGAAGCCTCTGGAAAATTCAAAGGGCAGTATCATGTTTTGCACGGTGCTCTTTCCCCATTAAATAATATCACCCCTGACGATTTAACTTTCCATTCTCTTATGAAAACCATTGAGAAAAAACAAATAAAGGAAATTATTTTAGCTTTAGATGCAGATATGGAAGGAGATATAACCACTTTATATATTGGAAAATTAATGAAAGATAAACACATTAAACTCTCACGCCTAGCTCATGGTATTCCCTTTGGCGGAGATATTGATTATATTGATGAACAAACCCTAGGGCGCGCTCTGGAAAACAGAGTGGATCTGCTTACATAAGGCCCGAACAAGAAAGAAACTGAATGTCACTTTTTAATTACAATTCCAAAGAAATTCACTGCAAAATCATCTACTATGGTCCGCCCGGGGCCGGCAAAACCAGCAACATAAAATGGATCTGTCGCAACACTCAGAAACAAAAAGAAGATATACTCTCCATCCCTTTAAAAACAAAACCGAGCGTTTTTTTTGATTTTTTACCTTTAGATATTGGTTCCATTCGCGGATTCAAAACCCGATTTCACCTCTATACCATTCCTGCCGGCGACATGTTTGAAACCTCTCAAAAACTACTCCTAAAGGGGGTGGATGGCGTGGTTTTTGTAGCCGATTCCCAAAAAGAAAAACTGCCGGAGAACAAACTCTCTATGGAAAACCTGAAAAAATATCTGAACGAAGACGGAGTATCCCTGGAAAATACCCCAATGGTAATACAGTATAACAAAAGAGATCTCCCGGATATTCATTCTGTCACGAAAATGCGCACAAGCCTTAATCATTATAATCATCCTGACTTCACTGCATGCGCTGAACAGGGACAAACAGTCTTTGAACCTCTTAAAACCCTGTTAAAAATGGTTTTAACGGTATTAAAGGGCGGTCATTTTCAGTAAAAAACCGGATTCAAAATACAGTTTCAGGTGTTTAAATAAAGCTCCCAAAAAAATATTAAAGACTTTAGTCCTTTAACCGATACTTACCAATAAGAGTACAAACAAAAAGTACACCTGCTTTTTCGAACCATTTTTTTCGAACCATTAGCAAGGAAGGAATATTATCATGCACATCTCTCTAAAAGAAATACAAAAAACAACAGGGGTAAAAGCCACTTCCATCGCTTTATCCCAGGAGGAAAGTCTTATTGTGAAAAAAGCTTTTGTCTCTGAAGTAAGCCCAAAAGGCTTTAACCTGACCTTTAATTATCAGGATATGGTAATGGACTCTCTTAAGTTTCAGTGGGATTTACATACTCTCTGGCATAAGAACATTGATATATATATTCCTGATATGGAAATGGATATAGAGGGAAAAGTTATTGGTGCAAAGCACTTAGGCCAAGGAAACTTTGAAGTGAATATGGAGTTTTCTCAAGAAAGCCCTGTATATTGGAGAGAATGCCTATTTGAGCTATGGCCCAAGCTTGTCTGATTTTTTAGTCATCAGAGAAGATAAACGGCACAAAGGCGTCCCATTCTGGTGAATAATGATAGGGGTTTAATTGAGCGAGCAGATTTTCATCAAAAGTGGGGGATAAAAGCTCCATTTTGCCGTCTCCATCCAGATCTACCACAGCCAGCTGTAAAGCCTGTCCGCGATGATCAAAAAAGCCATCCCGCGCGTTTGGAATTTCAACACGAGTCACAAGATGACGAATGCCATTTTCCGCCGAGGAATAAAACTCCAACACAATACCTGTAATAGACTTAAGCTTCACCACTTTTATAGAAGAACCATTGTGCATTAAATCCCCATAAACCTTGGACAACATCTGTTGTCTTTCGGATACCACCTGGCTCCTCACCCATTTCCTAGAGGAGGGGGAAAACAAAATGGCAACAGAAAAAACATTCAAGCCAAAGAAAATAAGTAAAAAAATTGTCCAAGACCACTTTTTCATATTTTATACTTGTCGGCTGAAAGCTCCAAAAACCTGAAATATTTTAATTCAAATTAAATAATAACTGCTCCATTAAAAAATGTAATTCCTCCGGCCAATCCACAGAAAAAGAAACTCTCTTACCGCCTATTGGATGAATAAATGTCAAAAAAGCAGAATAAAGCGCGAGTCGTTTAAAGGAAAATGTATTTTTTTTTAAAGAAAACTCATTTAAAACCCTCCTTTGAAAACGGCGGGAAGAATAAAGCTCCTCTCCCAAGACCGGTAGACCCATATCACTTAACTGCACCCGGATTTGATGAGTCCGGCCTGTCTCCAATTCGCATTCAATATGATGAATTTTACCCTGAAAGGACTCCAGCACTCGATAATGGGCAACAGCTCTTCGAGATCCTGCCACTTCTTCTTTAAAAGAACAAAATTTTTTCCGATTTCTGGGATGACGCCCTATAAAACTGACACAGGTGGAGGTTTTTTGTCTGACCTTTCCCAAAGCCAAAGCACGATAAAGTCTCCTGACTTTTTTATGCTTAAATTGCTCTATCAAAAACTCTTCTGCGACTTTGGTTTTGCTTAAAAGCATCAAACCGCTTACATCTTTATCCAAACGATGCACCACTCCGGGTCTTAAAGGATCCACACCGGGGGATAAACTCACTTTTTCCAGCAAAGCGTTTATCACCGTATCCTGCTCATGTCCGGGACTAGGATGCACAACTATTCCCGCAGGCTTATTTATCACCAATACCTGCTCGTCTTCATACAAAATCGGAATTTTATAATCATAAGGCTTAAGAACTTTTGGCGGAAAAATGTCTTTTTTAGGAAAAGAAACCCTATAAAATTCGCCGGCTTTCACTTTGTGGGAAGGTTTTAGAATAGCAAAATATTTCCCGGATTTTTTGATTTTCACCAGTTCTTCTCTGATTACGCTATCTGCACTGGACCGGCTAGACATATAAGGAGAAAGAAACATATCCAACCTCTGGCCTTCGCTTGCCCGCGGAACTACTACTTGAAAATAAGATTTTTTCATATTACAAGCCTCACGGGCGATCTTAAATAAACTGGCTTAAGCTTTTTCCAGGAAATAAGGCCGGAAACATCAAACTCCCTTTGCAAAAAATCAGCCAGATATTTTGTGTGTGGAAAAATATTTTCCTTTATCTCTAAGTAGCCCTTTAGTTCTGATGGGAAAATATCTTTATAAGCTTTGTATCCGTCCCCCACGCAAATACATTTTGTTTTAATTTTTTCCGGTAAATCCCGGGCCAAAACCACGCAAGGAGGGATCAACTCCTCCATTAAAGAATTTTTCCGGCGATAAAGAGCCATATACAAACTATTCTTAAAAGCATTCAATAAAACTAAAATGGGTTTTTCCTCCCCCTTTTGAGATTCCGCTAGAATTTTCAGAGAAGAAACCGGATATAAAGGCAGATTTAAGGCAAAACCCACGGTCCTAGCAAAACTTACCCCCACTCGCACACCTGTAAACCGACCAGGCCCAGCCCCTAAGGCCAAAAAAGCCTTTTTGTTTAAAGTGGGGTTTAAATCCTGAAAAATTTTTAAGAGAGATTCAAACGCGGAAGTGATTAAAGCACTATGAGCAGAGCCTTCCCAGGTTTTAACCTCTATGGGTTGAATACCTCTTTCCTGAAAAGAATATAAGCCTAAAGAACCTTTAGGACTGGTGGTTTCCACTAAAAAACAAAACTTCCGACTCATAATATATCAAATCCGGGACTTGGTTTTTCACGAGAGCACACGCAGGGAAGGGGGCTTGATAAAAACAAGACTGGAAGAAAAGTCTCCCCCTCTCCTTCAATCAAAGCCGTTTACCAAACAAAAAGCCAATTATGCAAATCATTAAAAGTCGTAAATATCAATAAAAACAATAAGAATAAAAGTCCCACTTTTTGAACGATTATCATTTTTTTCATACTGAGAGGCGCGCCATTAAAAAACTCGACCGCATAAAAAAATAAGTGTCCTCCATCTAAAAGAGGGATCGGCAAAATATTGAGCAAAAAAAGCTGAACGGACAAAATAGCCATGAGACTGAAAAAATGCGTCAAGCCGTATGAATAACTGTTATAAGCTTCTCTTCCTATGGAGATAGCACCTCCCAGAGTCCTTCTGGAAATTTTTCCTGTAACAAGTTTCCCGATAAAAATCCCCACAATGGCACACCAGTGAAATGTTTTGCCAAAACCCACGGCCAAGGCGTTTAAGGGATTTTTTTGTTTTTCAAAATTCACCTCGCCGGAAAATCCATAAAAGGGCTGAGCCACAACACCCAACATATAATCTTTTTTTTCCACACCGTTGATAATCTGCATTTTTATTTCTGGTGTAACGGAAAAAGAAAGTTTTTTCCCTTCTCTTATGATTTCCAAATTCAAAGCGCCGTTTTCTTCTTTAAAATTTTTAATTTCCTTTGCGAAAAAAGACCAGCTGGTAATGGCTTTTCCATCTACCTTAAAAAGAAAATCCCCTTTCCTAAGCCCAGCTTTTTCTGCTGCCCCCCCTTTCCTCAAATCCGCAATAAATAGTTCCACAGGAGCTAAGCCCAAAAGAGAAACATCTGTTTTATAATTCCGGGGTTTTTGAAGAGTTAAAGTTTTTTCCTCTGCCCCTCTTTGAATTTTCATTTCCCAGGAAAAATCCGGATCATCTAAAGGAGGATGGCTCAATCGATCAAACAGCTCTTTTCGGCTTTTGATTTTTTCTCCATTCACAGATAAAATTTTATCAAAAGTTTTTAAACCCGCTTTGCCCGCAGGTTTTAGGGGATCAAAAACCCCCACTCCAGCCATTGCTGTGGAAAATTCAAGCCCTTCAATAACCCCGCCTGTTTCCAGAAAGCCCCACTTACCATGTGTTTTTCCCGCAGTAGAGGAAACTTGCTTTATTTGTGTTTCCCCGTTTAGGGTCTTCACTTTTAGACTCAACACCGCATTTGGTTTTTTAAAAACTAGGCTATTTACATCTTTTATTCGTTTTACCGGAACTTTATCAATGGAGATAATATGATCACCATAAGCTAGGCCAGCTTTTCCGGCTTGAGAATCCGGCTTCACTTCTCCTATCACTGGTTCTATTGTTCTTTCCCCCACTGCCATGCTAAGCCCAGCAAAAATAAAACCCGCCAGAAAAAAATTCATCAAAGGCCCGGCCAGAACAATTAATGTTTTCTGCCAGAGTTTTTTATGAAGAAAAGCAAAAGGTTTTTCTTTTTCCTCTATCTCTTTTTCATATTCATGGCCAAACATTTTTACATATCCCCCTAAGGGGAAAAGGCTCACACAATAAACCGTATCTCCTCTTTTCCATTTTAAAAGCTTCTTTCCAAAACCTAGGCTAAACACCTCTACTCTTACTCCGCACAAACGAGCCGTTATAAAATGACCAAACTCATGGATAAAAACCAATATTCCCAGCAAAACCACGAACGGAAAAAGAGAAGTGAGTACTCCGGTTATGGAAAAAAACACATTTACGAAAAAAGACACTTTTTACACACTCCGAAAGAACAGCCCTATCCACTTTGGTTTGTCCATTCTCCCCTGCGGATGGGTCATAAGAATATTTACTATGAACATCCTGAACTATAGCAAAGCCCGGCGAAAAAAGTCAAAAAACAATCCCTTTAAAGGGGAAAATCCAGACGCTTTAAACAAACCCACTTACAAAAAAATACACGCAAGGGAAAGCCAGTAAAAAACCATCTAGGCGATCCAACACGCCACCATGTCCCGGCAAAAGAGAACCACTATCCTTAACCCCAGCCCGCCTCTTCAACAAAGAAGCAAACAAATCCCCAGTTTGAGCCAGTAAAAAACCAAAAGCCCCAAATAAAAAATAGAGAAAAAACAAGGAAAAACTGCCGTTTATCAAGGAAAACCCAAGCCCGCTTGTAAAAGCACTCCCCCCTAAACCGCAACATAAACCAGACCAAGTTTTCTTAGGTGAAAGAAAAGGTACCCATTTTTTTCCTTTTAAAATCCGACCTCCCATATAAGCAAAAATATCTCCCACAAAAACAAGGCTTAAAATCACCAGCAAAATATTCGAGTGCTCTTCCCTTCTAAAAAACACATTCAAAAACCATCCCGCGGGAAAAGCTATATAGAACAAAGCTAAAAAACCAAAAAATATCTTTTTTTCAGATATTACAGAGCCTATCTGCCAGATGAGATCTTTCCGGGAAGACCCTCCCCTCAGACCCAAGCCTAGTTTTTCAAACTTTCTTAAACGAGCCTGATACAGGTAAAATCCCCAAAAACCTATAACCAACAAGCCATAAAAGGAAAGTAGAAAAAATCCTTTATTCCCGGCCCTGGGCTGGCTCAAAAACGAAAAAAACAAAGGTGACATAAAAAACAGGTAAAAACCAAACACCACCAAAAAAAACAGCCCGAAAATCCTCTTAGAAAATTGCTTGTAAAACACCAGTTTATAATATTCCCAAATCAAAACGGCTACGAAAAAAGATACCAGAAAAAACATTCCGGCTTTCGGAAGTCCCACCCATGCCAAGCTCAAAACAGCTATCAGCCCCAGGGAAGTTAGGATTCTTAAAATAAAGTTATTGGATTTCATTATTCGCTTTCCAAGGGCACAGCTCCAAACCTCCTCTGAGTGTTCGCATAAAACTTTAAGGCCCGCTCAAGCTCTTCTTCGTTAAACTCCGGCCATAAAACAGGTGTCACATAAATTTCGGAATAAGCGGCACTCCATAAATAAAAGTTGGAAAGTCGGCTAACATCTCCTGTCCTGATAATCATGTCTGGAGGTGGAAACAAAGAGGAAGAAAGACATTCAGAAAAGCTCTTTTCATTTATATCCTCTGATTTTACTTGTCCGGCTTTTACTTTATCAACCATAGATTGCACAGCCTTAATGATTTCTCTTCGGCCTCCGTAATTCACCGCCACTATTAACTGAAGCCCTTTGTTGTTTTTGGTCTGATCCACCATGCTATCAAAAAGCTCCCGGACTGAGAGACTTAATTCCTCTAAATCCCCTAAAATCCTGAGGCGAATTTGATAACGATCCAAATCCTTTTTGTATTTGAAAAGTGCTCGTTGAATCAACTTCATAATAACAGATATTTCCTTAGAAGATCGTTTCCAATTTTCCGTACTAAACGCAAACACAGTCAAATAAGGGATACCAAAGCGGGAACAATTTTTAACGGTTTTCCAAAGAGACTTTACGCCACGAAAATGCCCGAAATAACGAGGCCAGCCTTTTTGCTTGGCCCAACGCCCGTTACCATCCATGATAACCGCTAAATGCTGAAAATCCGGCGGGAGTTTAAACTTGCAACAGTTCTTTTTGTTTTTTTTCGGAAAGCTCATTTACTTTTTTAATAAATTGATCTGTTAACTCCTGAATATCTGCTTCAGTGTCTTTTGCTATATCTTCACCAATAAGCTTTTCCTTCAAGGCTTTTCTCACTTTCTCATTCATTATTTTTCGAATTTGCCGAAACTCCACTCGGGATTTTTCCACATCCTTTTTAAAAGCCTTTATTAACTCCTCTCTTCTTTCCTCTGTAAGCTCCGGCACTTTTAACCGGATTACCTTTCCATCCCTTTGAGGAGTTATACCCAAGTCCGTTTTTAAAAGCGCGGATTCAATATCTTTTAAAGTGTTTTGATCCCACGGGGAAATCACAAGAGATCGAGCATCCGGGCAGGCAATGGACGCTATATGCTTAAGCTCCTGTTCACTTCCGTAAGATTGCACCTTTACTCCCTCTAAAAGCGAGCTATGTGCAGAACCTGTGCGCATTTTTTTCACTTTATCCTGAATATGCTGAAAGGCTTTTTGCATTCGGGCTTGCGTTTCTGTTTTAATTTCTCCCATTTCCATTTTATACTTCCTTCTCTCAATGAATGAGAGTCCCCACTTTTTCCCCTTTTACGATACGGGCAATATTGCCCTTTTTTCTCAAATTAAAAGCAATCAGAGGCATTTGATTATCCATACAAAGGCTTATGGCCGTAGAGTCCATAATTTTAAGACCTTTGTTTAAAACATCAATATACTTTAATTTGTCATATTTTTTGGAGTTTTTATTTTTTTCCGGATCTTCTGCATACACTCCATCTACTTTTGTGGCTTTTAACAAAATATTCACATCCATTTCCATAGCTCTGAGAGCAGCCGCCGTATCTGTCGTAAAATAAGGATTCCCCGTGCCCGCAGAGAAAATAACAATACGATCCTTTTTTAAATGACGAAGGGCTTTACGGCGAATATAAGGTTCGGCCACTTCAGAAACCGGTAAAGCAGTCTGCACACGAGTTTCCACTCCTTTTTTTTCCAGAGCGGATTGAAGAGCTAGGCTATTAATACAGGTGGCCAGCATCCCCATGTAATCGGAAGTGGCTCTGTCTATTCCCTGGGACTCATGGGACGACATGCCCCGAAATATGTTTCCCCCTCCCACCACTAAAGCAATCTGCACTTTCAGCTGATGAACTTCCATAAGCTCTTCCGCTAAACGCGACAAAGTGGGGTAGTGAATGCCAAAACTTTTCTTTCCGCTAAGAACTTCTCCACTGATTTTCACTAAAATTCTCTTGTACCTGGGCTGGCTCAACTTAAAACCTCTCCACTCATTTCCCCTAAAATTCTCTTGTACCTGAAGTACTTATCCCCCCCGGGGGTTGTTTGATATTTGGATTTTTTGATATTTCCTCTCCCAGTTCAAACCGCTGAAACCGGCGAATGACCACATTTTCCCCTAATTTGGCAATCATATCCTTCACACATTCTTTCACAGTTTTAGGATGCTCCGTTTGTGCACTGATTAAAAAAATCTGCTCTTCCAAACAAGTTTCAGAAAACCACTTATTCATCCGGCCTTCCACTATTTTATCCAGCACGGAACTTTTTTTTCCTTCCCGTTGAGCCTGCTCACGAAAGATATTTTCTTCTTTTTTTTGTATAAGCTCAGGCACTTCGTCCCGGGTGATAAAGAGCGGATTCAAAGCCGTTATATGAAGACAAAGCTGATGGGCAAAGGTTTTAAAATCTTCTGATCGCGCAGCAAAGTCTGTTTCCACATTAACTTCCACCAGCACACCAATCCGGCCTTCTCCGTGCAAATAAGAGGCCACTTTTCCCTCTTTAGCCTCCCTGAAAGCTTTTTTTTCTGCCCGTGCCAAGCCTCTTTTTTTAAGCCATTCCAAAGCTTTGTTCAAATCCTGCCCGGATTCCTTAAGGGCTTCCTTACAATCCAACACTCCTGCTCCGGTTTTGGCTCTTAAATTTTTAATTTCCATAACACTCATTTTCTTAAGACCTTTCATTTTTCCTGAGTGGGGGGTTTGCTTTCTTTAAGAAGTTTTTTTTCTTCCAATTCCATAGAAATTTCCACATCCTCTGCTGTCCCGGCTGCCACCAGTTTCCGGGTTTTGGCTTTAAACACCTTTACTACTGTGGGACCGTCATCACCACCTTCCGCTTTTTTACTAGGTTTTTCTAAGGAGGTTAAGCGGTGCAAAGTTTTTTTGGAGCTTTCCTTTTTTGCAGAGCCAGTTTTTTGCCTGAGATTTTGAGTCCATTTTTTTTGACCTTCCATACAGGCCTGCTTTACTAAATTAACAAAAAATTCTATGGAACGGGTGGCGTCGTCATTTCCGGGGATGGGGTAATCGATTTGTCCTGGATCACAGTTGGTATCCACTAAAGCCACCACAGGAATATTTAAACGGCGGGCTTCTGCAACAGCAATGCTTTCCCGGTTAATATCCACTACAAACAAAGCAGAAGGGTTTTTCTTCATGTCCCGGATGCCTTCCAAATAATTATTAAGACGATCATATTCTTTTTCAATTCCTGCCCGTTCTTTTTTGGAAAAAGGTTCTAGGTCCCCTCTTTCCCTCATTTGGTCAATTTTTTTCATGCGATCGACACTGACTTTAATCGTTTGAAAATTGGTTAAAGTGCCCCCAAGCCACCGCTTAGTGACATAAAACTGGCCGGCTTCCACAGCTGAGGAACGAACAAGAGAGATTGCCTGTTTTTTGGTACCCACAAAAATAAAAGTGCCACCTTTTGCTGTTACAGATTCCACAAATTTCAAAGCCTTTTTGGCAAACACCAAGGTTTTTTGCAAATCAATAATATGAATACCTCCCTTGGAAGTATAAACATAAGGTTTCATTTTCGGATTCCATCTTTGAATTTGATGGCCAAAGTGAACTCCGGCGGAAAGCATATTTTTTATATTCAAATCAGTTTGCATTATGTATTTCCCGGTTTTAAACAGACGAATCAACCGCCCGTAAAAAAATCTGTGTAAACTTGAGAGTTATCATGTTTTTTACAGAAAACGCAACAAAATTTTAAAAAAAGCTCCATCGAGCACCTGTTTAAAACATATAAACCGGATCCCTGTTAACGGAAATCCGCACCCGAGATGGGTTTATCTCCTGTATCATTAACCCTGCCTGTTTTATCTTTGAAGAATCAACACTTTTCAAAAGCAGATGATAGCGGTATTTGTTTCTTAAGCGAAAATGGGGCGCGGGGGCAGGTCCCAGGATGGTAAGACCCTTCAGATTCTTTAAATGATCCCGAACTTTCAAAGCGGACTGATAAGCCTTTGAGGCAGAAAGTGCCTCTGCACGCACCAAAGAAAGTTTTCCAAAAGGGGGATACAGGTGTTTTTTTCTGTATTTCAGCTCTTCTTCTGCAAACTCCTCATAACTTCCTTTCTTCATGGCTTTTATCACCCAGTGAGAGGGGTTATAGCTCTGTAAAAGTGCCTGCCCCATTTTTTTCCTTCTACCGGACCGACCTGTCATCTGAGTGAGCAGATGAAAGCTTTTTTCCGCAGATCGAAAGTCAGGCCAATTCAAACCCTGATCTGCCAGAATAAATCCCACTAAATTCAAGTGAGGAAAGTCCAGGCCCTTGGCTATCATTTGAGTGCCTACAATAATATCCACTTCTCTTTTTTCCACCCGTAAAAGGACTGATTCCCATTCTTTATGGGTTTTCACTTCATCCCGATCCGCCCTCTGAATGCGAGCTTTAGGAAAGAGATTTTTCAGGTCTTTTTGTAAAGAGGCTGTACCCACTCCGAAAGAAAAAATTTTTTCAGCCCCACAATCCGGACAAAAAGAGGGCTTTTCCTCCCGAAAGCCACAGTAATGGCAAAGCAGATGAGACTCCTGATGTTGAGTCAGGGAAATATCGCAGTTGGCACAGGAAAAACATTTCCCGCAAACCGAACAAAACACATAAGAACTTTCCCCTCGGCGATTTAAAAACAAAGCCGATTGTTCTTGGTTTTTCAAAGCAGACTTAAGAGCCTGATAAAGCTCCTCACTTAACCAGAAGGGAAGAAATTGATTTTTTGTTTTTTTCATATCCACCACTTCCACTTGCGGAAGAGGCGTGTTGAAGACTCTTTTTTTCAAACCATGATACACATATTTTCCGAGACGGACATTTTGCCAGCTTTCCAGACTGGGTGTAGCAGAAGCCAAAACCACTGGAATATTCAAACATTTCCCCAAGTAAACCGCAGAATCCCTAGCATGATACTTTAACTTCTCCTCCTGCTTGAAATGAGATTCATGCTCCTCATCCACAATAATCCATGCCATGTCCGGCAGAGGGCAAAAAAGAGCTGAACGAGGACCTATGAGAATTTTTTTTCTTCCTTTTAACAAGTCCTTCCACTGAAAACGTTTTTCTTTTGGACTCAGGCCGGAATGAAAACAAGCTACAAGATCTGGAAAACGAAGGGAAAACCTCTTTATATGTTGTGGAGTAAGAGCAATTTCCGGCACCAATACCAAAACACTTTTGCCCTGCCTTAAAGCTGGTTCAATCAAATGAAAATAAATCTCCGTTTTCCCCGAACCCGTCACTCCGTGCAAAAGATGTGTCCGAAATTGATTTTCCGGGTATTGTTGAATTTGCTGAAGACAGTTTTTCTGCTCAGCTGTTAAAGTATTTTTTTTAACAGATAAAAAAGGTGATTTTGAACTTTCTTTCTCTGGTAGAGAAGAAACCTTGGAAATAGTTTTTCCAGGAGGAGGAAAACTTAAATGAATCACCATTCCCGGACTATGCTGATAATATTCCGAAAGCCATAACAACCATTTCAAACGGGAAGGGGAGAGAGTTTCCCGACTCTCATCACGCGATAAAATGGGTTTTACTTTAAAAGATTTTTCTTTTACATCATTACCCCTTAAAACCACCCCTCTCATTTTCTGGTTTTTTAAACGCACAAATACACTTGTGCCTAGCTCAAAAACCTCAGAGGAGGCATAGATTAAATTTTTATTCAAAGCCAACGGCAAAGCCACCTCATAGTGATATGTTTTTAAAGAGGCTTTCGAAGAGGATAGCGGAAGCATTTTATTCACTCCTCCATTAAAAAAAGTTATCTGAACTTTCCATAAAACTCACGCATTCTTTCTTGGACAATGGAAGTTAGCTCAGGATCCAATACATTTGGCAGAAGCTGGGTTTTCCGAAAAGTTTTTTTTGTAAGCTTCAAACTTTGTACTTTTTTAACCTGTATTTCCGTTTCTGTGGCATTTTGAGTAAAAAGCCTTTTTGAGGGAAAAAAGAAATGGCCGGGGTAAAGTCTATAATTCCAGGCCATTAAAGTTTCTCCTGTGCTCCATTTCCAAGAGCGAATCACAAATTCATCCTGTTCCACCCAAACCCGCGCTTTTCCAAGACCTGTCTCATACTGAATCACCCCCCCTTTTCGGCTGAGCCGTAAAAAAGGCTCAAACCCGACACCTGGTTTTCTCTCCGCCGGCGGAAAGGGAGCCACTTTCCAAAAAGAAAAAAGTTTCCCAAGTTCTCTTGCACTTCTTAAATGAAAAGGTCTTTCCAAATGATAATAAGAAATGAGCTGATTTTTAAGACGCCCTTTCTCATCCTTAAACCATTTTTTGTTTTTCTCATAAATAAATCGAAAATAAAGCTTTTCTTTTTGAGCGGATTTTACATCCAGACGAATATAATTTGGATCTTTTATCCACCATATCTCCTTTAAAGAAAAAGGCCTGGCACCTTTAAAGAAAAGCTCCTGTTCGATACGATACCCGCCTTTTCCCTGGAAATAGGCCAAATGAGAGAGGATAAGAGAGTAAGAGGGAATATAAGCCTCCGTTTTCCCGGAAAAAATCAATAATAAAACGACAAAGCATTTTTTACTCATGTTTTACACTCTAAACTCCGATATATTATGTGTTTCAGAATTTTCCAATAGGCTTTTGCCCAGTGGAAAAAACTGTTTTACAAAAAAATTTCTTACTAGTGAAAGATATTATGAAAAATTTTTTTTTGCTTTTCCCCTTTTTCCTGCTTTTATCGCTAATTGTCTTTTTTTTCAATACCTGCTCCGGCGCGGCCAGCCGAAAAGCGGAAATTTTAAGGTCTCTCAATTCCAATCTAGAAACAGCCCCCGCTCCTAAACCGCCAAAAAGCGTGGAGGAGGCAGAGGAAATTATTAACAATGACGATAACGCAACCGAGGAAGAGGCAGAACCACCCCCGAAAGATCCTAAAGCCTTTACTTATTTTCCCTACGATCTGTCACTGGACACCATTGCTTTAATGACCTGTGAAAACCCTGCTCTGTTTACTTTTAAAGCCGGAGCTTATTTTGAGCGAAGTGGACTTCGCTTAAGCGAATATTTTTTAAGAAAAAAGCTGGACGCAAGCGACTTAAAAACTTTAATAGAAAGCTCCACCACCTCGCGAGCCATGCCACTTTTTTTCCTTCGTCATAAAATAAACATATTCTCTGGGGGTTATTCTATAGCATTTAACATCAGGCTCTGGAGACATCTGGATGAGCTGATTACTCAAGGCCCCTCCCGTTTAAGAGAAATAGAGGGAGAACCCATTTCCGCTGAGATTCACCTGGATCCCAGCAAACAAGCATCTTACATCATGTTACTGAACAAGAGTATGCAACTGGGTATTTTTTATTGGGGACATTCAAACAAAATCATTCATAAAACAAACGGGGACAAGGGAGTAGATTTTTATGGACGAATGTACAAAGTGGCTGTTCAGGATCGAGGCAATAACAGATATCACTTAAATTCCATTTCCGAAAAAAAACTGCCATCAGCCCCGGCACAAAAAGAATGGAACTGCCCAGAGGACCTTCGATTTGAAATAAGAAGACATCCTGAAAGAGCTTGGAGTGCTCAGAAACGATATGAACAAAACCTCCAGACAGCAGGATACAAAGACAAATACCCCACTTTAGAATCCGCCTTAAACGCTGAAGACTCCAATCACAGAGTTCAACCTGATGAAGCTTTATGCCCCACCAGCAACGCTAAGGGAGCAGCCCTCACTGTTGCCAAAAAAGTGTTGGGAGATGCTTGGCATATCAATATCGACAGAAAATGTATCAGCCTTAAGACAAACAGCTCAGTTTGTTACAATACCCCATTTCTTCGCCTGGGACGGAGTAGCTCTTGCGCTAATACACGTAACGGTTTTGATTACTGTCCCCAGTACCTTTCCATCTGTGTCCGAAAAAATAATTAATCGAACATGAAAAAACCTTTAATAAAACAGGTTACTTGTTTGTAAAAAGAAAAAACGATGGTATAATAACTCAATAATCAAAAAAAGGCGGTGTTATGGAAATAACTTTAAATGTAACCTTGGTAACGGCTTTAATTGCATTGGTATTGACTTCAGTTATATCTTTTTGCTCTGTATTTGCGGGATTAGGTTTTGTCTTTAAAATTCTTTTACAGCCAGTAAAGGAAAATCAAGCCCGTATGGAAAAAGAGCTTAAAGAGCTTAAAGAGTCTCAAAAGGAATTAAATATCAAGATGGATAATATTTTAAGCAAGGTTGAGAGGAATTAAAATTGTTTATATCTTTTTAAAATCCTCTTTTATTTCCGTTTACAGATGAATATCATTTCAAAAAAAAATTTTGTTAAAATAATACTGCTTTGTTTTCCTTTTTTTGCCAGTGCTTTAAAACCGGCGGGGCCTCTTGCCCTCTCCTTCGGAAACGCCGGCAGGGCGGCTTTTCAAAAAGGAGCAGAGTATCATCTACTCAATCCGGCGGGTGTAGCTCATGTTCAAGGATTCCAAGGGGCTGGGTTTTACGCATTTAAAACAGAAGAAAGCAAGGCCTATTGGGGGGTTTCCCTCCTAGAAAACTCAGGTCTTCCGGTATCTTTCAGCTACTTACGGGAGCGGGGATCTGGAGATCAATACTTCCAACTCAGCATAGCAAGCTTCATCCTGCCAGGATGGAGTCTAGGCTTAGGGCTTAGCCGATGGGAAGCCCATGAAAAAGCAAATTGGAATCTTCAAGCCGGCTTTCTGATAAAACCTGAGAGATCTGTTTTTTCCTTAGGAATCACCTGGGATCATATCCTTCCGCTGGAGGGAGCTTACACGGGAGAAAGAAAATGGGGCTTAGGACTTGCTTATGAACCTTACGAATGGTTGCATTTAAGAGTAGACACCCTTTACAACCCGGATAAAAAATGGAGTATGGCCGGGGGGGGAATGTTCACCATCGCTCGGGTTTTGATCCTGCGTCTTGGAGGTCAGTGGCACTTTACCGATAAAGTGTTTTTGTTTTCTGGAGGAATGGGACTTACCACTCAAAAGATGGGGATAGACTACGGCTTAAGCCAAACCCAAAAAAACCAGGAAATATTACACACATTAAATATCCGAGGAGCTTTTTAAAAACCTCCAGGAGCTCGTGTCCCCAAGGGAGCCACCTCTAGGGTTTCTTTTTCTAATTCCAACATAAATTCCACGGGATGAACAACCCAACCCTCCTGCCCAGGATAATAACGATAACGGCCTAAGGCCCTGAGTGCTGAGTTATCTAAAAGAGAATAACCGGAAGATTGTTTCAGCTGAATTTTTTCCACAAAACCCGCCTGGTTTACATAATAGACAAGCTCCACCCGGCCTTCCCATCTTTTTTTTAAAGCCTCATTGGGATAAACAGGAACTGGGTTGCCATCCATTTGCCTTAACTGACTGTATTTTCTAGCTTTTCTGAGATCCAAAGGAAGCCTAGAAGAAACAGTTTTTTGTTCAGGTTCTTTTCCCCCTCCTCCAGAGGAGGAAGAAACTCTGGAATCCTCAGCCACAGGGGATGGCAAAACTTTTTCAGAGGGTTTTTCCACATCCAAAGTTTTTTCCTCTCCGATCTCCTCTTTAAGCTCTTTGATGATTTCCTCATCTTCTGTCTCCGATTTCAAACTCTCAGGACTTTCGTGAACTTCTTTTTGGCCGGTGGCTTTTTCATCCACAGCTTGCGATTTTTTATCTTCAAGGGGTTTAGGAATATCTTTTGTTGCCGGGATATTTCCAGCTGATACGGGCTTTTCACTGGTCTCATCCAGCTTTTCTTTTGGAACGGGCGGGGAAAGTTTTTTTTGGACAGGTTTTAAAGGAGCTTTAACAGATTTTTCAGGCTTGGATTTTTTTTGCGAGGGCTTTTTAGTCCCTCTCTCGCTTGAATTTTTTTCAGGCGCGGATTTTTTTTGCGAGGGCTTTTTAGCCTTAAACTCTTTTTTCTGGGACTCAGAAGAACGAGTTTCTGAGGGAAATTCTGTATTTCCGTCTTCAATTCCCTCTTCAGGAAATTCCGTCACTTCACTAATTCCTTTGTTGAAGGTTTTGCCTCCTAAGATCCCGGTTTGGGAAAGCAGTATCGCCCCCACGGCAATATGCAAAACAAAAGACACCAAAAAAAATGTTAAAAACCGATTCATAAATTTATTCCTTATAAAGTCTGGATTTTCCAAAAAATCAAAACCCTCAAACTTTCTTTTCGGAAGATTGATCTGGCTTGTTCAAAATAATTTTCAAGCCTTCTTCTTATTTTTCCTGAATTTTACAGCACTAAAGGTTTTCCATTCCTTTGATTCTTCTCTGAAGTTCTTCACACCAGCGATGCACTTTTGGATCTCCGGCGGATTTTATCAAATTCTCAAAAGAGGAAAGAGGCTTTATATGACCATATTTTTGCTTAAACTGTTTTATCCGAAAAAGTTTTTCCTTTATCAAAATATTCCAGTTTTTTTTAAGCCCGGACTTTTTAAAAAAATCCCTGGCCTTAAGACTTAATACCTCTTCAGCCTCCTCTAAAAGTTCCTTAAAATTTTCAGAAGGCTCACACTTCAGTAAAACATCTACTCCGGCAAAAAGAGCCTTTGCCATCACTTCCGCTGGAGGATGATCTTTACCCCGCAAAGCTCCCATATCCAGATCATCTGACACAATCAGATTGTTAAACTTCATCTCCTCTCTTAAAATTTTTTTTAAAAAAAACTCTGATAAAGTCGCCGGGAAAGAATCCACTTTGGAATAAAGAACATGAGCTGTCATCATGATTTCCACATTAAAGTCTATGGCCTTTTGAAAAGGAAAGAGATCGAAAGCCCTTAAATTCTTAAGTTTCCTTTGATCCACTGGTAGCGAGAAATGAGAGTCCTCTCTTACACCCCCATGTCCTGGAAAGTGCTTTGCCGAAGTGGCAAGACCGGCTCTTTTAAGACCTCTCATATAAGCGATCGCTCTTTCAGCAATTTGTTGAGGGGTTTTTCCTAAAAGTCGACCCTTAAACAGCGGATTAAAAACAGAAGGCAGATCCAAAGCGGGAGCAAAGTTTGCGCAAATTCCCAAGGCTTTTATTTCTAGGGCCTGATAAAAAGAGCTTTGCTCAATTTCCCTCAGAGAACAAACTCGTACAAGATCTGCCGGCTTAGGCCAGGAAGGATATTCCGAAAGATGTCGCAGACGATCCACAGATCCCCCCTCACGATCCATCATAATAAGAGGAGCCGGTTTTAAACTTTGAATCTCCTTACATAATTCAAAAAGCTCAGGCAAAGACTCAATATTTCTTTTGAAAAGAACAAGACCTGAAACTTCCTCCTGCTGAATATCTTTTTTTTCCTGATTGGAAAGGCTTTTTCCTTTTATACCCATCCAAATCAAAGATCCCCATTTCATTTGCTTTCCCCTAATTTTCCTAAGAGATTTTTGCGGAAAAAAAATCTCTAAGACCATCTCCTAAGAGCTGAAAATTCAAAATCAAAAAAAACAAGGCAAGGCCGGGAAAAACACTTAAATGAGGGGCTGATTCTAGGACCTGCCTTCCTGAACTGAGCAGTCTTCCCCAGCTCGGGGTTTCTGGAGGCACGCCTAAGCCCAAAAAACCCAACCCGGCTTCAGCTATCACCACCGCCACTAGGGAAAAGGCAGACTGAACCAATAAAAGCCCCAGCAAATTAGGCCAAATATGAAAAATCAAAACTCTGATGAAGCTTGCGCCCGAAGATAAAGCACTTAAAACATATTCCTCCTTTTTTAAATGCAAAATCTCGGCACGAATGAGACGAGCAAAGCCGGCCCAACCGGAAAGACACATCGCTAAAATCAAATTAAACAAACTGGACCCCAGCATGGCCAAAACAGACAAGGCTAACAAAAAACGAGGAAAAGCCGACACCATATCCACCAGTCGCATTAACAGCTGATCCACCAAAGAACCAAACCAAGCAGAGAGGGAGCCAATCACAAGACCTGTAAGAAGGCTTAAAAAAACCACCACGAAAGCCACTGTGAGAGAAACCCTGGCACCATACAACACCTGGGACAAAAGATCCACGCCGTTTTCATCCCGGCCAAAGGGATGAGCAAAACTTGGAGGTTCCAACAAATGCCCAAGCTCCATATCCAAAGAACTATAGGGACGAATCCAGGGAGCCAGCAAAGCGCAAATAATAATAATAAAAAGCCCACTTAATCCTATTATAATTTTTACATTTATTTTTTTCATATATACTTAAGAAAGCTTTTAACTTATGCCAAACCAGTGACTTGATTAAAAAGTCATTTTAGGGTGAATTAATATATAAATTATATCCACAATCAGGTTTACCAGCACATGGATTACGGCAATCAACAAAACTGCTCCCTGAAAAACAGGATAATCTCTTCTCTGAATAGCCTCCAGCAATAAAAGCCCAAGTCCGGGCCAGTCAAAAATACTTTCCACTATGACTGTGCCGGTCAGGAGTGCTCCACTTTGAAGTCCCAAAATTGTTACAACAGGAACAAGAGCGTTTCTAAAACCATGTGTCAAGCCCACACGAAAAAAAGAAAGCCCTTTTGCGCGGGCCGTTCGAATATAATCTTTTTCCAGAGCCTCCAACAAGGCTGACCGACTCATCTTAAGTAAAACCGCTCCCAAGGGCAAAGCCAAACTCAAAGCTGGTAAAATAAAGTGTTTAAACCCAACTCCTCTTTCACTGACAGGGAGCCAGGAAAGCTTAAGCGCGAAAAACCAAATTAAAACTGGTGCCAAAACAAACACCGGCAAAGACATAGCCAAAACCGCAACAAAAGAAAGAGCTTTTTCTAAAACGCCTTTTTTAAGAGCGGAGAAAAGTCCGGCTGGAATCCCCCACAGAGCAGACAAAAGAAGAGCAAAAAACGCCAGCTGAAAAGTAGCGGGAAGAGCTAAAAACAATTTTCGGGAAACAGGCTCCCCGGAATGTAAAGAAAAAGACAGATCCCCTTTTAAAAGATTTCCCAAAAACTGAATATATTGACTCCACAAACTTTGATCCAGACCCAAATTTTTCTTTAATTTTGCCCGGTCCAAAGCCGAAGCCTGATCTCCTAAAATCAGATCCACCGGATCCCCTGGTACAAGATGAATCAGAAAAAAACTGAAACTTAAAACTGTAAATAAAGCCAAAAGGCTTAAAAAAAACCTTCGGGTGAGAGCACGCATATTGCTTTTTTCTATCAGCAAAAAGAAAAATTTTCAAACCCTGTAATGCGGGGCTTTTTCTCTGAAGTTTTTCATATTTGCAAAAAAACACAAGATCCTTGTTCCAGACAACCAGAGGTTTTTTTTGACTTTTTTCGGGTTTTTCCCCAAAATTAACTTTATGAAAAATCAAAAAAACAGCCGTAAAAATACAGGGCAGTTGGCCATTTTTATTATTCTGCTTTTTCCTGTGTTGTTTACTCTGTTTGCCATGTCCTTAAATATCACTTTAGTGGTGCATGATAAAATCAATCTTCAAAATTCTGTCGATATCGCCGCCTACTACGGTGCTATGAAACAGGCAGAAATGCTAAACGCCATTGCTCATATAAACTACCAAATCCGCCAGTCTTGGAAACTTATGACCTGGAGATATCGGGTGCTGGGGAATATAGGTCTGACCAATGTTCCAATTTGGAAACCCGCGCTCCCGGTCGAAAATCGAGAACACTCTCTTCCCGCTTTTCATCCAACAACAGTCCCGGGGCCTTATTTTTTCTGCGTGGGTCATAAGGACTGGGGAGATCCTATACAAAAAACAGGAGGCACCGTCAGCACTGTCAAACTAGAAAAAACCAAAGATATGCTCTGCCATAAAATGTTACAGGATATCAAGGCACCCAGCGTGCCCACACTCAGCGGAACTTTAGGAAGTCTCTCCAGTGCCTTAAACAAGATAAGAGCCACCGGGCTTAAAATTCAAGAGCAACTTAAGGAACATTGTGACATTTATGGCTATAATTCCTGGCTACTTGGAGCTTGGACCTTTAGGCATTTTCATATGGACCAAAGTGCCAGAAAAAAGATGATATATCATCTTGCAGAAACTATGTCCGGTCGTCCTGATCATCTATATGGCACAGATCTTGACGGAAAATCTATAGAGAAGGGAGTCTTAAAAACTTTTAAAAAAAACTTAACTTTTATAAACAGAAAAGCTTTTGAAGAGGAACCAAAAAAGTCTTTTAAGCAATTTAACTCCCTAAAAGGAAAGAACCCTAAAGAGTGGTTGAAGGACATACCCTTATATCATCTGGGACTTTTCGGCAACTTCAAGGGATCAAAAACAAACTGCCAAAAAAATTTAGATTATTTGCGAAATGGGCCAGCAGCAGCTTCAAACCACGATATCCTCCAGCTTACACAGATACTTAACACAAATAAAAATCCCTGGCCTGATTGTAAAAATGATTTCTTCTGTGCACCCTCTGCCGGTCTCTATAAAAACAAAAACTTTATGATTTTCTACACTGTAAAAGCTGATTTGAAATATAAAAATCAAATCTTTTTACCCTCCTTTGGAGCGGATAAAGTGAACCTAAAAGCCAAAGCTTTTGCCAAACCCTTTGGAGGCACCATAGGCCCAATGCAACCAAAAAAAGCAGATCCTCGACTGCCAAAACCCAAGAATGGTGGCCAATCACCCAGTGGAAATCTTATGGAACTTGACAAAAAATTCACTCCCAATTATTCCCGCTATCCAGGAGACGAATATGGTTTGAGATCACCTTATGTACATTACTACTGGGCTAATCATATAAAAAGCACTAACAGAAATGAAAAAAATATCTTATTTTACTCAAAAGACAATTATCATGATGATAGAGACCCTTTGGCTAGAGGTCTAATACCCCCTGGCTTAGGGATTTTAGCCCGAAAATGGGAGCTAGTGGCGATATCTCCAGATATTTTCGATGTGACTTATTTCACTATTTTACCCTATTACATGCAAACCCACTTTCCAAAAATCAAAAATCTTTTTGAAGAAGCCGGTGGGGAAACGGCCAACAGTTTAAGAGGGGATCTGGGCACATTCAGAGACACCAATAACAATTTTTACAGAAGTGGCATTTTAGAGCAGACCGGAGTATCTACTCACATCCAGCCCCCATGGATCCAGATCCGTTCTCATGTACCCCCGCCACCTGTTCCAAAACCTTGGTATAAAATAGGAAACCTTGATCAACTACTCACCGGCTGGAATCCCCCGACAAACAAATATCAAGCCGGGGAGTTTTATAACAATATCGACAACACCAAATTCGGGCATTGTGACAAGTGGGGACATGATTTTTTTAATATATTGGACGGAACAACAAAAGGGAAGATTGCTAATGGCTGTATTTACGGCGGACGAGTTGGCTATTCTGTGAAATTGATTTCTGCCGAATTTATAAAAGGTTTTAGAGGGCTTGACAACAAAATCGAGGATCATTTGACAGATAGGGATTGGTACTAGTAATCATTTAGTCCTTCGTTGGAAGCGATCCACAGCTCTTTCATGTTCCTGATAGGTTTTAGAAAAAACATGAGTGCCGTCATTTCGGCTCACGAAATAAAAAAAGGGGGAGTTTTCCGGTTCAAAAACCGCTCTCAGAGCACCTTCGCCCGGATTGCCAATAGGCCCTGCGGGAAAACCTGATATGCGATAAGTATTGTAAGGGGTTTTTCGTAAAATATCTTTTTTTCGAATATTAAGAGGGATAAGTCCTCCTCTCTCCCACATCATCCCGTATAAAATAGTGGGATCGCTTTCTAGACGCATTCCTTTTTTTAAACGATTATAAAAAACCGAAGCAATTTTTTCTCGCTCCTGAGTGGCACCGGTTTCCTTTTCCACAATAGAGGCTAAAATCAAAGCCTCATGCCGGGTAAGCTTAATTCCTCTGGTTCCAGGAGTTTTTACAGTTTTCCGGCTAACTTCGCCATAAACGGTAAAAAATTTTTTGGTCATTTTGTAAAGGAGTTTTTTCGGATCCAAAGGCCGTGGAATATGGTAAGTGTCAGGAAAAAGATAACCTTCTAGGGAAGGTCTTTTTTCTTTTAACAACTCATAAACAAACTCCGGATTCTGAGAGAGGGAAAGAAAATCTTTTTTCTTCAAAAAACCTTTTTTCTCTAAAGCCAAAGCCATCTCATATATGTTATACCCTTCCGGAAAAGTAATTGGGTAAAGCTTAACCCGGCCTTCCACAAGAGTGGCCAATATCTCCCGGGAAGAAACATTTTTTTTAAAAACATATTCTCCGGATTTTATCTTTTTGCTAGCTCCCTTTAGGGAGGCCCACATTTTAAAATAAAAAACACTTCGCAAAAGTCCTTTTGCCTTTAAAAGCCTTGCCACCTCATCAAGAGACATTCCTTTCCTGATATGCAAAGTGATCTCTTCTTCTGAAAGCGAGGAGAGGTTAGCTTTTAAATTTTTCTTTTCTTCCGGGGGGAGAGGGGGGGGTGAAGAAACCTCTGCATTTACCATACCCCTTAAAAACAAATGTAAAGTCAGCGGGTTTGAAACCTCTGAAATCACATCCTGAGGTGGCGACGAGTTTAAAGACAGCAAAAAAACCAATATCCATAAAATCATAAGTTTCATAAAAAACCCTTGGCTCCATAAGCTTTTTTTTAAGCTGTAAGAAATTATCTGACATATCCCCTTAAACATCAAAGGATTTTTCGTCCTTTCGGCTTCAGTCAAAAAAATCCTTTAGCGGGTCTATAGCCTTTTGCAAAAAATCTTTTTGCAAAAAAGCCACCGGGGTCATACAGGAATAAACCGCAAAAAGCCCTGCGGGATGATCATTTCCAGATTTTCCAAGTCCCCCGAAAGGAAGATTTGAGCTTGCAGAACAGGTGCTCAAGTTCCAATGAAAAACCCCCACCCGCGCGTGCGTGATAATTTTTTTCATAAACTTCTCCTCCTGAGAAAAAAGAGAAAGACAAAGCCCGTAGGTATTTTGATTCAAAGGCTGGTTCTTTTCCCCGCGCTTATCAAGGAAACCTCCTGACTTTACTGGTTCTAGGCCCGACTGGTTTATCAGCTCTAAAGCCTCTTCCTCGCTGGAAACACAATACACAGACAAAAAAGGCAGGAATAACTCTTCGTTTTGATAAAAAGAAGAAGGATTATATTTTTCCGGCTCCACTATGGTGGGGGAAACATAATAGCCATTCAGATGATTTATTTTTTCTCCCTTTAGGTGAATAAAAGCTTTTTCCTTTTTAGCCTCATTATATGATTTTTCAAACCGATAAATCGCTTTAGCGTCAATCAAAGGTCCCATAAAGACATTATCTCTCCAGTGTCCGATCTTCATTTTTTGACTAAGTCGGATAAATTCCTTTAAAAATTTTTCTTTTATCTCCTCATGCAAGATGAGGCGGGAAGTGGCTGAACACCTTTGTCCACAGGTGAAATACGCACCCTTTAGCACTTCATAAACTGCGTTTTCCAGATCGGCGTCTTTCCAGACAAGAGCACTGTTTTTTCCTCCCATTTCCAGGGCCAAAGTTTTTTGAGGTTGATCCAAAAGAACTTCTTGGATTTTTTTGCCTACAGCATAAGAACCCGTAAAAAGAACTCCCGCAAGGCTTTCATGGACCACCAAAGCTTCTGCAATGTCCGCCCCTCCCTGAACAACATTAAACACCCCTTTTGGAAAACCCGCCAGATGAAAACACTCTGCTAGTTTTTCCCCGCTCGCAGGAGTTTTTTCCGAAGGTTTAAAAACCACAGTGTTTCCGGTGGCAAGTGCGGGGATAATATGTCCATTCGGGAGATGCACCGGAAAATTAAAAGGTCCTAATACCAAAAAAGCTCCTTTGGATCGATAGACGATTTTTCCTTTTGTTCCCACCCTCAAAGGGGAAAGCAAAGTATCCTTCACCAGAGGTAAAGACTCCTTTAAAGTAATATCAATTTTTTGCCAAAGAGCTTTTGCTTCAAGCAGGCTTTCCCAGAGGGGCTTTCCGGTTTCCCGGGAAATAAGAATTGCTATTTCCTCTGCTTTTTCCCTGTAAATACGGGCCAGGTTTTTTAAGTAATAGTTTCGCTTTTCCTGAGAAAAAGAGGACCATACCGGATAAGCTTTTTTAGCAGATACACAAGCCAGATCTAAATGATCAGGATCTGAAAAAAACTCAAATACTTTATCCTCTAAATCAGCCGGACTGAAAAGTATATGCTTTTTTGATCTAAGGCCTGGGTTTTTTAAAAACTTGCCGGCCACATAAGAACCTTGACTGAATAAAATTTTTTCCATATTTTTTTCTTTTCCTGATGACTTTTTATAAAAATTACCCACGGCCTGAAAGAAGAGAGGGTTTTCAGTTTATCTTAACTTTCTTAAAATGGCGACACAAAAATCTCCTCTTTTTCTACCAAGGAAAAAAAGTCTGCGGACTTTTCCGAAACAAAAAAGTTTTTTTCCTTTAAAAAGCCTTTCAGCACTCCGCCTAAAAAACCTTCGCCTTTTATTTTTCCCCAAAGCCATCGCCGGGTTTTATCAGTCGGTTTTTTATTTTTGGGCCAAAAGCTTAAAAAAACTTTTTCCGTGTTTTGAATCACAGGAATATCTTTTTTTTTCGCCTGAACATAAGGACCTCCATCAAAAGGATCCACTTCTCCGGCAAAATAAAAATTTTGTTTTTTCAAAAGCCCATAAGCTCTTTGGCTGAAAAAGCCAGGCTTTCCCAAAGATTCCTGCACCTCCTCCGGCAAAGAGGATAATAAAATTTTTTCACGAGGATAAGAGGCAAAAAGCTTTTGTTTTTTCGTCAAGGTCATATAATCAATTTCTTTCATAGAAAGACATACCCTTGGATAAATAAACTTTTCAAAAAAAGGGTTCTTGCCTTTTTTATCCAAAAAGGGAGCCACTTCTGCGTGAAAAGTATCCTTAAAAAACTCAGGGTGCATACCGGCAAATAAAAGTCGAATCAGACTTATCTGCTTTCCGACTTTCAAGAGATGACCACGATATTCCTCTGCCAAAATCAGCCCCCCCAAGTAAGAAGGGCCATTTTTTATCACCTTCAACTGCAAAAAAGATTCCCGATCTCTCTTTGAAACTTCCAAAGAATAAGAGGGAGCTGAAGCTCGCGCAGATTGAGAGGAAACCTGAGAACTTCCAACAAGTTTTCCATCTGCTGTTTTTAGCACGAATAAAAAATTTCTTTTCTCCCTTGGCAAAACTGCTGAAAAGGATTTTACACTTTGTTCAATTTTTTTTCTCAAAAGATTTTTTTCTGCGGGAAGATTCAAAAGAGGATACCTTAAAGCCAACTTTTGCAAAGCCGAATAATCTTTTAAACTTACAGACTGAATAAACATTTTTCTTTTATATTCAAAGGGTTTTAAGCAGAACTTCTCTAAATGCGATGATATCCGCCGGCTGAATAATAGCCGGAACCAAAAACCGAACACGAAAGGGGTTTTTACCACAGGAAAGGGCTATCACTCCCTGATGAAAAAGCTTTTGCAAAAATTTTTGCGTGTTTTCCCGTGAGCTTTCTTTCAGAGTGAAAGCGGACATGAGTCCAAAAACATCGTAGTCTTTTATAAGAAGTTTTTCCTTAAGCTCTTTAAAAACATCCTTAAATTGTTTTTCCACCCGGGAAATCCTGCCTTCCTCCCCCATATATCCTTGCTCCAAAATTTCCAACACCTTAAGCCCTCCTTTTAAAGCTGTTGTGGATGCACTGACTGTGCCAGAAACAAGCCCCGGCCGGGGGTTATACTCTTCGGTAAAAAAAGTACCTGCAAGCTGAAGACTCTTTCCCACTGTGCAAATATCAATGTAATTCCCCAAGCCCCATTTTTCAAAAGCAAAAAACCGGCCGGTTCTTAAAAAAGTCTGCACTTCATCCGCCCAAAGTGGAATACCGTGTTTGCGACACTCTTCAAAAAGCTCTTTAAAAAAGGCCGGCGGAGCGGATTTATATCCTCCCTCCCCTAAAACAATTTCAAACACAAAGACTGAAATATTATCCCCTTCCCGTTCTATATGGGATTTCAAAACCTTGAGGCTATTCCCGGGATTTTCTGGATCGTAAAACGGCACTCTCAACACTTCGTCATAAGAGGGAAGTCCTTCTTTTATCGCTGGGTTTCCCGTAATGACTGACATTAAAGTGGTTCTGCCGTGAAAAGCACGATCAAAAGCCAGTATTTTTCGCCGAGGGCTTTTTTTCTGCCGGACCATCTTAAGAGCGTTCTCCCCGGCCATACTTCCTGAGGTGGTAAGCCAGACATGTTTCAAGCGGGAGTTTTTTCCTGCCAAAGCCAAAAGCTTACGACTTATAGCCAAATACTCCTGATTCAAAAGCAAATGGCCTTGTGTTAGCACATTCGAAAAAGAGGAACGAAAGACTTGCTCCATCAAAGCCGGATGAGAATGACCTAGAATCTGCACCCCCACCCCTCCTAAAAGATCCATCTTAATAGAACCATCTAAAAGCTCCACATACACCCCTTTGCCCCGTCCCGAACCTATATAAGGGTAAAGCAGGGGGCGCCCCCTTAAGGTCTTAAGTTCCTTTACAAGAAATAAATATTCTTTTTTTCGGGCCGGATCAGGAGGAGTGATTTTCCATTCCCCTTGAAGATTTTGCGGAAAAAGATTTAAAAAATCCTGAACAAGTTTTTTTGTTTTTTCTTCGAATTGCATAATTTTCTTACACCTCTAGGATTTTAGTCTTAGGATCCTGCCCTCTTAACCAAATAATCCTCTTGCAATTATTTTCCTGAAAAATTATAAAAAAATCAAGGGAGAGACGAGAAATGCTTTACAAAAAAAACTGGTTTTTAGCTTTCCTTTTTTTCTGGGTTTTTACCGGAAGTTTTGCCTTCTCCGCTACAAAAGAAAAAAAAGCTCTTTTTGAAAAAGCCCTGACCCATTTCAAAAACAATAAGTTTTCAGAATCGAGCGCGATTTTTTTAAGCCTTCTTAAAACTCAACCGGAATCAGAAGCTTTGCGTTTTAACCTAGCCTTATCCCTTTACCAGAAAACGGGCAAAAAAGATCCAGCACGAGCTTACTTAAGGCAGATCCTTTTTGAAAACCCTTATCACGCCCAAGCCCGCGAACTCTTAAAAAATTTAGAAGACAAAAAATATTTTTGGCTTTGGATACCGGAAGATTTTATTTTAGCTTTAATGGCTTTAGGTTTGGGAGGAATGATTTTCGCAATTTTCCGAAAGAGTCTTTTTCTTTTTCGTCTTGGGGCCGGTTTTTTTTTGATCCTCTGGGGCTTTTCAGCTTATTACTTTTATCCAAGAATTACACACTATGGCAGTTTAAAACAAGACTCCTCTTTGCTGAGTGGTCCCGATTCTTCAGCACCGGTTTTGTTTGAACCAAAAGCCGGCTCGCTTTTAAAAGTGCTTTCCCCGGAAACCCCGGAAGGATTGATTCATGTTCAAATTGCCAAAAACAAAGGCTGGTTACAAAGCGAAGATTTTTTGCCCCTTAACCGAAAAAACTCGTTTTAATCTTAAATTTGTATCTGGAAAAAAACTATGATATAAGTTAAAATGTAAATACCAAACTGGATAAGCTTTTAAGCAAGCAATAATTTCTCTGCTATCTCAAAGCCCATTTGAACTTGTATTTCCCAGAACCAAGTGGGGACAGAAAAAATGATGATTGATTTTTTGTGGAACAATCTTTTTAAAAAAGAAGAAAAAAATATTGAGATGGTTTTAAAAGAAAATCCTCTTTTCGAAAGTTTAAGTGAAAAAGAATTAAAGCTTTTGAGCCATCTTGTGCATCAAAGATCTTTCGCGCCCGGAGAGTTTATCTTTCAGGAAGGAAAAGGGCTTGGAATGTATATCATCCTGAGCGGTAAAGTAAACATTTTACATGGAAGCTCCACGGGTCAGGAAACGGTGGTTCTCTCCCAGCTCAACTCGGGAGATTTTTTTGGAGAACTTTGCCTCGCGCAGGAAAAAGGCTACCATCATGTGTCCGCACAGGCGGTGGAAGAGTGCAAACTCCTAGGTTTTTTCGCCCGGATCTACTGAATCTTATCGAAAAAAACCCTCGCATTGGCATAAGCATTTTAATGAAGCTATCGGAAATTTTGGGAGAGAGACTTCAAAAAGCCGGGGAAAAACTGGTTCAATTCAAACAAACAATGGAAAACTAAGCTGTGATCTCCTCAACCCCTGAACAAAAAACAAGACTTAAAAAAATCAATATCATAAGGCTTTTGGTTTTTCTAGGAATTTTAATTGTCACCGGCTCGGTCCTGTTTTTAATCAACAACCTTTTTATCTCCTTTCTTTTAGCATTTGTCATCAGTTATCTCGCCCGACCCCTGCTGGCCCCTTTGGAAAGAGCCGGCTTAAGTTATAACGGTGCCCTGGTTTTTATTTTTCTAACTGGCATCAGTCTTATTGGCCTGTTAGGGATATGGGGGTTTCCGCTTATTTCCAACCAGATCAATAATCTTCAGACAGAGTGGCCTCGCTATTCAGAGGGACTTTTAAACTTAATGGAAAATATCGAGTTAAAAACCAAAAACTGGTTGGGGCTTGAGATTCACTTACGGGAAAAAGGCAAAGAAAAACTCTTTTCCCTAAGTCAGGTGATTTTAAAAGATCTCCCCTCTTTGCTTATGCAAGCCTTAAGTGTTTTACTGCTCGCCCCCTTCCTAGCTTTTTTCATGTTAAAAGATAGCCACAAAATCTCCAAAAGATTTATGTTACTGGTGCCAAACAGTGTTTTTGAAATGGTACTGGATCTACAGTATCAAATTAACCGGCAACTCGGGCAATTTATCCGCGCCAGGTTTTTAGAGGCTTCCATAGTGGGTTTAGTGACTTTTTTAGGCTTAAGTCTTATTTCCTTTCCCTTTGCCTTTTTACTGGGAGGGTTTGCGGCCCTTACCAATCTGATCCCCTATATAGGCCCGATTATCGGGGCGATACCAGCAGTGATTATTGCGTTGGTAAACAATTATGAAACCTGGGACTTATCCTTTCTGATCGGTGTGTACCTGATAGCTCAACTTATTGATGCGGGCATCTTGGTTCCAATTTTAGTGGCCCGTATCGTAAACCTTCATCCTGTAACAGTCGTTTTGCTGATTATTCTGGGAGGACAGTTCATGGGAATCCTGGGCATGATTATCAGCATCCCCCTGGCCAACGCCCTGAAAGTGACAGCTTTAGCTGTATACGAACACATTACCCAGTTTAAAAATGGAACTCTTTAAATATTGACTTTTAACGAAAAAAAGCAAAAAATCTTTTTTTCTGACAGATATCGGAAAAATAGGCAAAAGCCTCGAAAAACAAGAGCTTTATAATGAAATGTTTATTACCACTTATCTTTTTATTCGGGGGAGCCTGCTCCAGCTTTAAAACTTTAAAAGAAAACCCCACCGCAGAAGAGCTTTTTCAGCACGCAGAAAATTTACGAAAAAGATCCTACTACCAAGAGGCTTTAGGTTATTTCCGGCAATTAAAAAGCCAGTTTCTTTATTCCCGATTCGCAAAGTCCGCAGATCTCAAAATAGCGGATATTTATTTTGCCAAAGAGGAATGGATAAAAGCGGGCCTGGCCTACGAAAGATTTTCTGCCCTGAACCCTGAACACCCGGAAAATGATCGCGCTTTTTTTCAGTTAAGCCTTTCTTATTTTCATCAGCTTCCTAAAACCGAAGCAAGAGACTTAAGCCTTTCCAAAAAAGCTCTTTTTTACATCAACAAACATCTTAAACTTTTTCCAAAAAGCCCTTACCGGGAGAAGGCTCAAAAATACAAACAAAAAATTCTCACTCTCCTAGCCAAAAAGGAGTGGATGATCGCCCGCTTTCATTTAAGAAAAAAAAGACCCCATTCCGCAAGGCCCTATATGCTAAAACTTATGAAAAACCACAGAACCCTTTTGCCCAAAAAAGAAAGCTCTTCAAGCACTCTTCCTTCTTTAAAAAAATTAAAAACTTTGATTCAAAAAACAAACCCGGGCGGATTAAAGGAGCCATAAAAAAATGGAAACATCTTTTTACCTGAAAGGGGAGGATTATTGCCAGAGGGCGAGAGAGCTTTTACAAAAAAGACAATTTCGCTCTGCTCAAAATATTTTACAAAAAGGCCTTATGGAAGTGGAAAAAACTGCTCAGGCTCATCATTTATTGGGGATAGCTCTTTTTCATCAAGGGTTTTTCAAGGCAAGCCTTAAGCAGTTTCAAAGAGCTTCTGAAAGGGAGGCCCACCCAGAATATTTGTTAAACTTAAGCATTGTGCTAAATGAGCTTGGCTACTACGAGCCAGCCCGTAAAGCCTACGAAAAAGCCCTTGAAATTAAAGCCCAAACCGGGGAAGAGACCTGGAAAGAGGAACTTATGGAAAAACACAGCCAAACCGCAAAGCTTTATTTAAAGAAAAACAAGCTTAAATCTGCCTTAAAGGAATACATAAAAGGAGATCAGGTTTGTCCAAAACCTTTCGTAAAATTGGAAATTGCGCGTCTCCTTTGGAAACTTCATCAAAAAACCCAAGCTGAAAAATATTTAAAAAGCTTTATTTGTCTTTATCCTCAAAATATTCAGGCCAGGCTTTTAAAAGCTGAATGGCACTTTGAAAGCCAAAAAATTCTTCTGGCCATAAACGAGTGGGAAAATGTTTTAAAAATTCAACCCCAAAATCAGACAGCCATGAATGGCCTTTTGAAAGCACAAAACATAAATGAACTTTAATTTTTTTGCTTAAGACGACCCATTGAAGGAGGAGATAAAAATGTTAAAAGGACTGGTTCCATTTTTAAGGGCAAAAGATATTCAGCAGATCATAAAAAATCTCGCAGGGGAAATTGAAAAAGATTATTCAGAAACAAAAGAGCTGATTTTGATATGTCCCTTAAGAGGCTCTGTTTTTTTTCTTTCAGATCTTATCCGCCAGCTCACCATCCCCTCACAAACAGACTTTGTATTGATCTCAAGTCCAAAAAATAAAAGCTTTAAAATCAAAAAAGATATTTCCCTTAACTTAAAAAAAAAAGATGTGCTGATTGTGGAGGAAATTATTGATTCCGGGCTTACGCTTTCTTTTCTGAAGGAGAGGATCAAGCTTGCAGAACCGGCCTCTTTAAAAACTGTGGCTTTACTGGATAAATCCTCTCATCGAAAAACCCTGATACATGCTGACTATATCGGGAAAGCCATTGATGATCGCTTTATCGTGGGCTATGGCATGGATTTAAACGAAGAGGGAAGAAATTACCCGGATATGTATCACTTGGGCCAGTAAAAAAATTGACTTTTGAACTATTTTTCTTTACTCTTATGATAAATAACAAAGAGGGATATAAATGTCGGATTCAAAAACAATCTCACAAAATGATTTAAATGTTGCTTTATTGATTCAAAAACTGGATTCAAAGATTGATAACCTGTCATCTGAGTTTCATTCTGAATTAGAGAAAGTACATTCTGAATTAGAGAAAGTACAAACAAAGCTTTTTATGAGAATAACTACTGTGCTTTCTACTGTTATTGTTTTTGCTGTAAGTGTTGCTTTTTTTGTCATGTTTTGGATTTTTGATTATAAATTTGAGTTCACAAATGCACAATATCAAGCACATTTTGAAAAATTGGATTCCGCGGTTTTTATTCCACAAAGCCAAGCTATTTTGCAGGAAATGCGAGAGCTTAACAGACAACATAAAAATAAGCCTAAAAAATAAACAGACGACTTTTTTTTAAACAGTAAAAAGCCTTTTTTTTCTAGATAAGGAAAAAACCTGAAAAAATCCGGGCAAGGTTTCAAAAAAACCTAAAGCTCTAAAGGGGATCTTACCGATGATTAATCAAATATGTTTTGTTTTTTTAAAGCTTTTAAAAGCTCGATCTTTTTTCGGATTATATTTTTTTTCTTCCTTTTTCAAGGCGAATTTATTTTAACACCTAACCAAAATAATTTTTCTGCGGGGGTTATAGCCACCGCTGATGATGATGAAAGCTCCTCTTCCTCTGCAAATTGTGGAAATTTCGAAATTAAAAATTGTGAAGGACCTTCATTCATTAATGATACTTGTGGAATAGAAAGCCCCACAGAAGGTAACAGTGATGCTAATTCTGAAGATGATGATAAAACCGAAAATACCGCCTCCTGTATGGCCGCAAATATTAAAGCGATGGAGTGTTGCCAAGATCCTACAAGTTGCCTTGGAGGGGAAGCACTTTCTACTTTGAAAAGCATAAACGATATAGCCACCACATTAGGACCTGGTCTAGCATCGGCTGCCCAAGGTTTTGGTAAAGACATGGCAGAGCTTTGCAAAACAATGCAAATGATGGCGGCGGGAGGAGCGACAGTTTCCCTTTCAGCCTCGCAAAACTGCAAAGGATCCATTTCCAGCTGTAAATCCACTTGCGATAGTGAGATAGCTCAAGTTTGTACAAAGTATAAAACAGCTAAAACGAATTGTGAGAAGTTGCCGAATCCACCAGTCCCAACCGAGACCGTTGAACAAAAACAAGAAAAAGAAAAAAAATTTAAAACCGAGGCCACACCTCTTGTAAAACAAATCTGTCAATTAAGAAAAGAAAAAGCCAACTGTGCAAGTCAAAAAACCAACTCAGACGCTATGATGCAGAACATATCTCAAATGGCAAACTCTGCCATTAGTTCAGAGATGTGTAAAATGCAGGCTGGTATCATAAACGACCAAAAAGAGTGTAAAGAAGCTGGTGGAAAATGGATAAACAATGACTGTAAATTTCAAAAAGATAAATGCGAGGAACAGGGTGGGGAATGGAATCCCGAAACAAAAACATGTAAACCCAAAAAAAGAGATATTGTAGAGCTTACAGTTCCAGACCCTTCTACACCTACTACAGACAAAGGCGTAGGGGGAACACCTAAAACCCAAGAAGCCCCTGATATTGCAGAAAATCCCAAGGACCAAAAAACTGAGGAGGATGACGAGCCGAAACCAAACCCCGGAAACCTAGGAAGCGGAGGAAGAGAAGAACACCCGTTTGATAGCCCAGGAATTGACCTCCCCGGAGGAGATGGTGCTGATCTGGACTGGGAAAGTGCCGATACTTCTCAGCAGGATAAAAATCCAAAATCCAGCGGGCGAACATACTCTGGTTTTGGTGGTTCTGGATTCAGAGCAAACCCCGGAAACTTCAAAAGAAAAAAATATGACAAAGAAAACGAGGACGGAAATTTAAGCATGGGAGGAGGAGGCTTTTCAGGATATGGCGGGGGAGGAAATGAAGACGAAAGCGAGGGCGATTATGCCAATTTAGGACTTAGCAAAAAAAAGCTTAAGGAATTAAAAGACAAAGAAGGGGTCAAGAGAGTACCAGCCACTTCCGCAGGAGGTGCACACCAAAACATTTTTGAAAGAATCAGCAAACGCTTTCAAAGCCTTTGTAAAAACAAGCTTGACTGCCGTTAACAAAAAAAAGGAGTGTAACCAATGAAAGAAAAAATAATCATTAAAAAAGAATTTCTGGTTTTGTTTTTCCTAGCTCCACTTGATCTCCATTCTGCACCACCCGGCCCTTGCAAATGGACCAACATATATGAAAACAACAAAGAGGAAACCATCGCTTTAAGGGTCAAGCCCGGCCGAGACGAAAACGGAGAACCACAATACGAAACCTGTGATCAAGCCATTCAAAGGAGAGAAGATCAAGTGACAAAAGCCAAGGCTGAGGCCGCCGAAACCAAGCGGGAGGAAGAAAGGGCCGAAGAAGGAGGCGGAGGACCAGACAACTGCTACTACTCCCCCCCGAAAACCTCCATCAATCCAAACCCCCCTCCACCCAGAAAAGTAGAAGTCAAAAGAACTGGCACAGATGAAGAAGGAAATGCTTTATATGAATCCTGCCTGGACGCCAAACGAAGAGCGGAAGCAGAGTGGCTTAAAACCGAATTCGGAGGTCATAGAGAAGACGCTGACGTAGCCATTACAGAATTCAACAACCAGATGGATGAAAATGCGCTATCTGCCAGCGAAAAAGCCAAAAAACAAGCAGAAAAGCAACAAATGGCAGGTCTTGTGGCCATAGCCGGCGGACTTGCCGCCGGAATAAAGGGAGGAATCTGCTCCTCACAATGTGGTACACCCTCTCCAGGATGTTGCCCAAGTGCTCCGATGTGGTACAAAATCGCGGCAGGGCTTGGTCTTGCAGGAACAGTATTGGCTATGACCGCAAAGGAAAATGAAGAAGCAGCCGCGGAGTATTCAGCAGGTCTTCTTGGAACTGGAGGTGGGGGCGATGAACCAGGTGATGAAGAACCTACCACTACTGGCAACCCAAACCCAGATCCTGCCCCTACTAGCACAGGGGAGATAACGACAACTGGTGGTGTTCCCATTCCCGAGCCACATATTCCAAAACCCACTATCGAAATCCAGGTACCAACAGATGGGGGGGGGGAGCCAATTAAAATTGATCCAAATAATCCAGTAAAAGCCTTCGAGGATAATACCGATTTAAAATGGGACCCCGTGAAAAAAACCATTACCACCCCTGACGGAAAGACCTATTCCGCTCATGATGCAGATTCTCCTGAAGTGCAGGCGTTCACTGCTGGCCCGGAAGGGCAGGCCTTTAAAGCAAAAATGGATGCTTTGGAAAATCAAATTGCTCAAGCCTTAGATGAAGAAGGAGATGAAATTCTTGCAGATGGAGAAGCAGAAGGGGAAGATGCCGGCTTGTTGGGCGCGGGTGGCTTTTCAGGATATGGCGGTGGGGGCAGAAGCTCTGATAATTCTGGCGCGGGAAAAAGAGGTGGCCAAAAGCTTGCAGGGCTTGGATCTGACGAGAAAAACAAAGCCTCAAAAGTCGCTGGCATGTCCCTTAAAAGAGGGAAAAACCGCGTTGGGGTCAGCCAGGACAACATATTCGAGATGATCCACAGAAGATACCAAGCCAAGCGCAAAAAAAAGCAGTTTATAGAGCTTTTTTAAAAAGCAAAGTGTTTTTTAAAGAGTTTTTTAAACGCATCTCCTCTCCTAAAACTGAGCTTTCCATGATGATCTTTTGAAAATCCAAGGAATTTTTCTTCAATCGTGACTCAACCTGGAAAGAGGAACTGTTTAGAGACGAATGATCCCCCAGCACGGCAAAGTTTTTAACCAAAAGCTGTTCAAGCCCTTTTACCTTTGCTCCACAAAACAAAATATTCTTTTTTTCCGGCAGAGTATCCAAAGCTGTCGCGGAAAAGTAATTTTCCCCTTCAAAGAGATTCCAAGCCGGAGAGTAAAAGTTCAAAATTTTGCGCAAAAAAGAACCATGCCCCAAAGCCTTTTCCTCCCGCTCCCTTTGCAGAAGGGAAAGAGCCTCTCCTGTGGCTTTAAGATAAGTATCCAGCTGATTCATATCCAGAAGTTTTAAAGAAGAAAGGGGGTATACCCGGCAGTGCTTTTTTAAAGATTCCAGCACATCTTTAAAAATGTGCCGAGCACTGGGCTTTATCTCCTTAAAAATTTCCGGAGAAAAAATGGCGAGACCGGAAAAGTCATAAGGCTTAAGGGATTTTTTTTCTTCTGCCGGGCGAGCAAAAGAATGAACCCTCCCGGACTCCCGATCCGCCCAAATGAATCCCCTGCGAAATAAAGGCTCTTTGAAAGGTTCTTCAGGCCGGACCAAAAAGCTTGCCAGTGCACCCGTCTTGATATGAGAGAGGTAAAAATTTTTCAAAGGGAGCGACTTAGTTTTTAAAGATTTTTTAACACTCTCCTCCCCGCTCCACAAAATAAAACTATCTCCATTGAGATAAAAAAAAGGTTCAGAAACTTTGAAAAAGCTTCCAAGTTTTAAAAGCCCTCCAGCAGAACCTAAAAGTTTTTCTTCATGGCTTAAAACCAATGAATCCATTTTCCCCTTTATGGCCCACTTTTTTAATTGGCTTTTCAATAATTCAGGATGAGCATGAACATTGACAGAAAGCCTTTTTACTCCCAACATTCTGAGCAAATATATATTATAGGCTAAAAGCGGAAGATTTAAAAAAGGAATCAGTGGCTTTGGAAGAAAACGGGTATGAGGTTCAAAACGAGTACCTCTTCCTGCGCAAAGCAAAAATCCAGAAATTCCCGGCGACTTTAACATAACTTCCCTTTTGATTGACGGGTTTTAAAGAAGCTCTTTTCGAAAACTTTATGTCCCACTGAAAGCTCTCTTTTTTGCCTCAAGGTTTAATAATTTTTGAATCAGCTCTAAAAAGCCTGGATAATAAACTTCACCACCCTTTAAAAGCCTTTCCAACTCTTTTAAAGCTGGCTGGATATATTTTAAGTGGGTCTTTTGGCCCTTTAAAACATAAAAGCCTGCAAAACTACCACTCGCCTTAAAAAGCCTTTGGAGGGCTGTGATCAAAACTTCTTTTTTCAGGGCTTCTCCCGGATGATGAAAATATTTTAAAAGTTTTTCCCTTACCGGATCTTTTATTTTGTCTACCACATAAACATCGTAAAGAAGACTTACCACATCGTAAAATCTTGGAAAAAGCCCTGCATCCTGAAAATCAATCAGATAAACATTTTGATCTTTTAAAAACAGATTTCGGCTGTGGCAATCCCGGTGCGCAGGCTTTAGAGGAAAAGACTTAAGTTTTTCACAAATATCCTGCCATTCTTTTAAATATTTTTTTCTTAAAAACTTTTCCGGCGGGAATTTAAAAAAACTTTTTACCAGATATTTTTCAGTCAGAAGCATTTCCTTAAAAAAACCCTGAAAGCGGGGAAACAAAGCGTGCTCAGAATGTTTTTGCAGGCTGATGATTTGATCTAAAGCCTGAATGTAACTGGAAAAGGGAAAAGTTGAATTTGCCTTAACTTCTTTTTCCAGACTCTGATCCCCTAAATCCTCCAACAAAAGAAAACCAGATTTCAAATCCGGAAAATAAAGCCTTGGCACATTCAGATTTATTTGTGAGAAAAGTGCGTGCTTTTCCAAAAATTTTTTTTTCTGATGAGCAGGGGAGTGAGCCAGAATATAAGAGTTTTGATCGGTTTTTACACGAAAATATTTTCGGGAGCTTCCTTCTTGAGTCAAAGGGTATTTTTTATACGCTCTTCCTTTTAACACTTTCTTTAAAAACAGATCCATATTTTTTTATTAGTAAAAAAATCAAAAGTTCTGTCAAGAGCTTAAAAACTCTCTCGAAACCCACACTCCCTAAGGGGCTTTCTAGCTTTTAAGAATGAAGTTTTTAACAACAATAACTTTTTATTTGTCCTGCATAACCAACGATTAAAGACCCCGAATTTCCAAACCTTAAATCGTAAAAGAATGTAAAATTTATATTTTTGTTTAAAATCCAGCAGGGGATTTTCTTTCCTTAAAGGTTTTTTTTCAGATATAAAAAGTTTTTTTTCTTAAAAAAAATGTTTTTTCTCTGAATTTAAAAGAACTGTTTATTTATTTTACAGACAAAAATAAAACCAAATATTTTAAGTATTTACATCATCCTTTTCCCGACTTTGGTAACGAAAACACCTCATTTTTTTTAGGTTTTTTTAAGAAATTCTGTTTTTAAGCTTCAAGTCTTCCTTAAAATCGCCAGTTTTAAAGCTTTATGTCCTCATTTTTGCAAGAATATATATGAATGAAAAAGGAAATGAGACAATGAAGAAAGAAGTTTTAGGAAAAAATCAGAAAAAAAGAATGATTCAATGGGAGATTCCCCATTTAATGGGTCTGCTGAAAAAAAAGTGGAACCTCTCCTCCATACACTTAATCACAGCTCCTTTTCCGGTTTTATATGAAAGAGACTGGTTTTTCCTAGAGGGAAAAGTGGGTTTTCCACTTTTTTCCGGAAAAAATTTCTTTGGTGTGCTGATTTGTTTTCGCTCTGGGAGGAGAGAAAAAAAACTTTCTTTTGTATTTCCAAGCTTTAAGGAAATGACAATCTCCGAAAGAGGCGAAGGAAATGGGAGAGCTTTTAAGCCCTTTCTTAAAGAAAATCCCCGCCCAAGTGAGGTAAGAACATTTATAGATTGTTATTTACAAAGCCGGGATTTTTTAAGCAGAGATTATAAAAAAACAGAAATCACGCCTAAAAAAATGAACAAAGAGCTTTTTCCACTCTTACTCCCGAAAAACAAAAAATCGGAGCTACTGAAAATGGCCCATAATCTGTATTTAAAAACATCCGCTTTTGCGTTTTTAAACACAGAAGCTTTTAAATGGAAAAAAGGGATCTTTCAGGAAATGAACGGGGTTTTTGTGTGCATTCCCTCTTTTGAAGAACTTTCTGACTTTCAAAAAAAAGTGTTAAGGCAGGATTTGAAAAAAAATTGCCCGAGCTTTCTGGTAATGGGTTTTAGGAAAACATTGCCGGAAGAATGGGTATCTATTTTTAAAAGCAAATAAAAAAAATCAAATGTCAAAATATGTTAAAAGCTTTATCCCGCACAGGATTGTTTATTTGCTTAAAAGCTTGTCCAACTTGACATTTACTTCCACTTTAAACTGATTAAGTTCACTTTCCATCCGTATATGACTTTCTTTTAATTGATTAATATCTTTTTCCAGCTGATTAAGGTCTTTTTCCATACGCACTTGATTTTCTTTTAAGGGTTCTGTCTTTGAATCCAACATAGCATTAACACCTCTTAAGAGAAATGCCTGAAAAGCAAATAAAAAAATACCACCTGTCAAAAGCAATGCAAATAAAGCCGTTAATAAAGTGACATTTAAAGTTATTTCCATATTTTGATTGAATAAGTTTTTTATCTTGTCGCTCCAGAAGCACCACCACTTTTAGAACTCTCTCCTTTAGAGGAAACCTGATCACTTGTTAAAACATTTGCTATTTGCTGAACATTCACATCTCTATCACTAACTTGCACGGAACCGGTGCTATCCTCATTGCACTCCTGCTGAATATTACCAGCTTCCGTGGCCTCATTTCCTGTATCAGAAGGAGTTTTACACACCACTTTCGCCTCCAAAGGGAGACACAGCAAAAAAAACAAAATCCAAAACCCTGATTTTTTCATCCTGTTTTCTCCTGAATTTTCTTGATCCAAAAATCAATCCTCTAAAAGAGGAGTCATCGGTAGCCTTAAGTAATTAGATATTAATATTCCTTGCCACCGGAGAGATAATTTCCAAAAAGCCGTTAAAGACACTTGCCACCTGAGCCGCTACTGTGGGATCGGTTCTGGTTTTTCCCGTATCCACTTGGCCCGCTTTATTGTAAAAAACCTGAATGGATCCTACACCAGGGCGAGTGATCTTTTTAGGTTTACTGTATCTTTCATCATAAGCCACGATAATTCTTTTTTTACTCTGATCCCGCATCTCTGATATACGCCCTAAGTGATCTCTTTTTACAACCACCCACCGGCCCGTGCCGGATTGTTTAGCCATAGTCAGATGACATTTTTTCGCATCATAAGAGATCTGTGTTTGTACCTTACGAACGGGCTTTTTATTTTGAATATACTGCACCAAAACCTGAGTGGGTTTTTTGCATTTGTTATTGTATTTGGAAAAAGTCACTTTTCTTCCCGGATCCAATCGGGATTTTAAAAAGCCGTTCCCATAATAAGCATAGCGAGTGGTGATTCTGTTTCGGGTCACAGAAAGGGGAGAACCTGTTTTCCCGTCATAAGTGATATCTGCAACCAAGCCATTTACTTTTTGTCGTGCCCGATAAAGATATTTACTGCCGTCCGGTTTTTTCCGGTTCCAAAATTCGTACCGACTGATATTGGTCACCCTTTTTCCACAAATTTTTCTCACATCTGTCCAATAATGATCTTTGTTTCTTTTATTGGTGACATATTTGTATCTTTCCTTGCAACCCCGACGATCTTTAAAAGACATCACCCAATCCCTGTTCTTATTATAGCTTAAAGACTCATAAGTGCCATCTGGATAGCGGGTTTTTATCAGGTTATGATTGCTGTCGTAAAGATGCACATATTTTTCCCCTTTGCTATTTACCACACTTAAAAGGTTATCTCCTTCAATGGTATAACTGGCTTTAAGACCATTTGGCCCTGTTATGGTGAGCACTCCTTTTTTTCTTCTGAAGCTAAGGCTTCTTCCTTTATTGTCCATGACTTTCACAATTTTGCCTTTTTTTCTTCGTATCTTTATCCAGTTCCCGGATTTATCCTGCTCCTGAATAAGTGCGCCAGTTTGATCAAAAATCTGAACCTGCGAATTAGGAAGGGTTCTCCGATACTGACTGCCCGTAAATTGAATGTAATCACCTTGTCGACCCACGGCCCGATAAGTTTCCCCGGCTTTTGCCTTTCCTCTTAAACGAAAAGCCCGAATCAGCTCGGACTGAAGGAGTGGGGATTTTTTTAAATCCCTTTCCACCTGACTTACATACTTCTTGGAAAGTCCTTTTTTCTTTTTTACCTCGGCCATAATCCTTTGAATCAAAGCTTGACGACTACCTTTGGACATATTGGAAACATAAGGAATTTCCAAACCCCCTCCGCACTCCACAATCATTAAGGTATTGTCCGGCATAACCTCCAGCCGGGTTTCCAAATTGGAACACCAGCCATAACCAAACATTCCCCTGTAAAGAGATCTGGAATTATAAGTGCGCTCCACTAAAAGAGGAAGTCCCGATCCAGGAATGGAAATATCCACAAAGGTTTTCGTGTAGTTGGCATTCTTGGTATCCACAAGTGCTTTGACCTCAAATCCACAAAACACAAAAAAAAGCAAACTGAGCTTTATTTTCATTATTATATCCCCCTCGCAGATTTTATATTCTCCAGCTTAGAAAACTCAAAACTTCCAAACCGATTTTTTAAATGAGTTAAAACCAAAAAACATCAGACTTTAATTGTAACCACTTTTTTCATTAAAAATCCACCGGAAAAAATCAAAGCCATAATTATTAACAAAGAAAGCAGGCCCAAAGGCGTGCCCAGCATCAGCTCTGCTTTTCTTTTATCTGTTGCAAACATTCCGATAAGAATCACAAAAGGCACAATGGAAATAATAATGGCCTGCATGGTTCCTTGAGCTGTAAGCGCGCTGATCTTATTTTGCACTTTTTGCCTTTCTCTAATGGTCTCAGAAATTACCGCCAAAGTTTCCGCGATATTTCCTCCGGTTTCTTTCAAAATATTGATGGCCACCACCATCATGGTAACATCCGGTCGATCAATTCTTTTTTCCATTTCCGTAAAAGCCTCCTCAACACTCATACCTAAGTGTGTCTTATTCAATACCAGCTGAAATTCCTGAGCCAAAGGCCCACCTTTCATGTTCTTAATCACTCTTTCCATAGCTTGGGTGATACTGAGACCTACTTTCACTCCATTGGTCATAATGGTAAGCCCTTCCACCATCTCACGGACCAATTTATTAGATCTAGTCTCCCACTTGGTCCGCATAATTTGCTGTATTCCAATCCAAGAACAAAGAAATCCTATAGAACCAAACACCACACCTAAAGGCAAACTGGGCCAACAGGCCAAAAAAATCAAAAAGCCAAAACAGAGTCCAAAAACCCAAAGCCAAAGCGCGATTTTTTCTTCGGAAACTTTAAGCATCATCTGATCAGCAATTCTTAAAATCTCTTTTTGAGAATTAAGGGTTTTATCCTTAAAAAAATTTATAATTCCCGGAAAACGAATATAAAAAAACAAAAACACCAACAGGCCCACTACAATGGACAAAACAAAAGGCTTTAAAAAAAAAGTTTTTAAAAGGTCCATTTTCTAGGGGCTCCTTTAAAGTTTTAAGCCGGGCTTTTTTAAAGCTTACCAACCGGTGATCTCTTTTTTTACCCAGCCTTTTTTACTCCGGGTGGGGAAAGAGGTTTTTTAAGGGATAACTTTTTGCCAGCTATTCCCGGTGCCTTTTTCAAGCCGGCTTTGCCGGCACTCAATAAAGACTTTTTTTCATTTCTAGTGGAAGAGCTAGTGGTGAAAAGAGATCTGGGAATTTTCAAACCTCTTTTTTCAAATTTTTCTATAAAAGTGGGAATCATACCCATAGCCTGAAACTGCCCCAGAATTTTTCGGTTTTTGTCAAAGCCTTCCTCTTTAAATCGAAAAATTTCCTGCAAAGTCACAGTATCTCCCTGCATTCCCACCACTTCCGCCACATTTTTTACTTTTCGGGTCCCGTCACTGAGTCTTCCGATTTGAATAATCAGATGCACCGCACCCGCCACTTGTTCCCTGATAGCTTTTATCGGCAGATCCATGCCGGCCATTAAACATAAAGTTTCAAGCCTAGCACAAGCCTCTCTTGGGTTATTGGCATGCACAGTGGTCATGGACCCATCGTGGCCCGTATTCATGGCGGAAAGCATATCCAAAGCCGCACCATCCCGGCATTCCCCCACTACAATGCGATCTGGTCTCATTCTAAGGGAGTTTCGAATTAAGTCCCTGATACTAACCTCCCCCGTTCCCTCCATATTGGCCGGACGAGTCTCAAGCCTTACAACATGTTCCTGTTTTAACTGAAGCTCTGCTGCGTCTTCTACAGTAATGATTCTCTCATTGGCTGGAATAAAGCTTGAAAGCACATTTAAAAGAGTGGTTTTTCCGGAACCGGTTCCGCCAGATATTACAATATTCAGGCCCTGCTCCACACAGATCTTAAAAAAATCTGCCATTGCAGAAGTCATGGATCCAAAGCGACTTACCAGATCATCAATAACCACTCTGTCCTGTGGAAATTTACGAATAGTAACTGCCGGACCATCAATGGAAAGAGGTTCAATCACTGCATTTACCCGGGAGCCATCTGCTAAACGAGCATCCACATAAGGGGTTTTTTCGTCAATTCTTCGGCCTAGGGGGGTAACAATTCTCTCTATCACATTCCTTAACTGCTGATTGGAAGTAAAAGTCACGGGGCTTAACTGAATTTTTCCGCTCCTTTCACAAAAAATCTGATCACAACCATTCACCATAATTTCTGTAACAGCTGGATCGGCAAGCAATTCCTCCAAGGGACCAAGCCCCAAAGATTCATCTAAAACTTGCTTTATCACTTGGCTTCTTTCTTGGCGAGAAAGCCCTTGGCCTCTTCTATCCACCAAGCGTGACACCACAATCTGTGTTTTGTTTTTTAGCTCCTGTTTGGAGGCTTCATCTTTGGCCTGAGTGAGATCTTTTTTGAGATCCATCTCTTTTATCAGTTCCGTATGAATTTGCATTTTCAAAATAATAAGAGGGGTAAGCTCACGCCCCTGAGTAGAGGAGGCACCAGGAGAAGAAGTGTTTCCCGAAGGAGCAGAACTAGATGCGGACGGTTTTTTAGGACGAATCAGAGCTTTGTTTCTTTGCAAAACTCCTCCCACCAGCCTTCTTACCATATCATGAAAACCCTGAGTGAGAGGCAATGAGGGCCTAGACAGTACAAAAGGGAGAGAGGACTCCAGAGCCTGAGAGGAGGAGAGATCATCTTTAGGTAATATCGCCACCACGGGGAGCCTCAAGCTGGAGGAAATAGCCTGCGTAGAAAGCCCTCCTTTTCCAGATTGATTGATCACAATTTGAAAAAGCTGAGAGGGAAGAGTCTGAGAACTCATTTCGTTTAAAAGTCTTTTGGTTTGATTCACCACCAAAATCTCTGGAGTGAGCACCACCAAAATGGCACTGGATATTTCTAAGGCGGAAAACTGCAAAGGGTTTAAAAGAGAACCTACATCCACCACAATATACTTAAAAATCTGAGAAAGCCCATAAAGCTGTTTTTCAAAAAGTTTAGGGTCCCCGGACAAGTTTTGCTCAGGACCTGTTACAGCTCCAAGATAAGCTAGCCCCGCCTTATGATAAGCTAAAAAGCTTTTGGCGTTTTGATCGCTGATTACCCCGGAAAAGCGGGTTAAATCCAAAACAGTTTTCCGGGGCCTAAGCCCAATAATAACGCTTTGATCTCCACAGCTTTTTTCATCTAGGTCAATCAGCAAAGCTGGGGTTTTCATTTCCTTTTGCAGGGCAAAAGCTAGGTTAGCTGCGAGAACACTTTTTCCCACACCCCCTTTGCCTCCGGTTACAGCAATTAAATGACATCCTGGATTCATTATTTACCCTTATTCCTGTTTTAAATAATTCATTCGGAAGAAGACGGCAGTCTCTTTAGGAGAAAGTGTAGTCACCTACCCGAAAGTTTAAATTTTTTCTTAATTCTACGGACTCCTGAACTGGCAGAAGTCTTGATAATAGGGGTTACAAACACAATAAACTGACTTTGAGAACGATGAAACTTTTTGGAGGCCAGAAAAGAAAACAAGGGCCTGGAACTTCCCTGAGGAGGCTCCCGATTATAATCTGAAAAAGTTTTATTGCTGATAATTCCTCCCATTACCGCACTTAATCCGCTTTGAACATGAATACTGGTCGTAAGCTTTCGGGAAGTGGTAATGGGTTTTCCTCCGGCAGAACCAACCATGTTGCTGACTGTGAAGCCCACATTGGCCAACCGAACACTATCTCCTCTAAGACCTGCCACATTCGGTGTGAGTTGCATTTGGATTCCTGTTTCCGCCATTTCCACAGTTTGCTCTCCATTTTGCCCTGTGGAACCTTGAAAAGGGGTGAGTTTTTTAGAAGCAATGGTAGCCTGTTGTCCGGCTTCTGTAATAACATTGGCACTGTGTAAAATCCGGGCGAAACCAAAAGATTTGGCCCAATTCAGTTTAGGCAAAAAATTATTGATGGTACCGGCCAACACCCCTCCAATGGCTCCTAGTCCTGCACTTCCGGTATGAAAAGTAAATTTAGTGGGGGTGTCATCAATTTGTGGTGTCCACTGGAAGCGAAAACTATCTGCATAGTCCTTATTCAATTCTACATAATGCACAATCAGCTGAATAAGTTTAGGTCTTGTGTCCGCCTTTTTTTCCCGAACCTGAATGTAATTTAAGACCGGGGTTCTCTTCCACTCCTTAACCTTGTTTTCGCTGATGGCTCTATCCACAACATGATCGGGAAGATAAAGCTGTGCAATTTCAAAAGCGCGCTTTTTTTCTGCCGGTTTGGAGACAAAACCCTCTAAAATAAACACCATATTCGTAGCCCGCACAGTAATATTTGGATCATTGATTTCCTTTTCGATAAATTTAGCCACTTTACTTTGCGCCAGAGGACTTAAAGTCACAAGAGAGGTGGCTTTGCCTCTGTACTCCCGCACCACATCGTGAATACGTCTCATGTCCCTTGGAACCAAAATTTCTCCGTCCACCACTACTTTGTTGTTTAAAATTTTAACCTGAATACCATCCACAGCTCTTAAGAGAGATTGAATTTCGGTAGCGGCTTGTTGTAAGTCCGTTTTACTGACTTTCAAGGTAAGCTTTTTTAAAATCTTTCCTTTTAAACCCTTGATATTCAAAGCACTCACCCCCACTCTTCTGGGGATAAAACGAATAATCCCTGTCTTTGAGTTATACTTCAAACCGGTGTATCGTTTATAAGAACCTTCAAACTTCAGTTTTTTTCCTTTTAAGTCTGAGGAAAGCTGATAATCATACTGAACACCCACATAAAGCGGTAAAGTTTCTAAACTCATATTCCGTGCTCCCCTAAGCCCTGGAGAACTTAGGCAAAAAACCAATGGGAGAAAACACTTTATAAAAAAAAAGCTCTTTTTTTGAGAGGATTTTTGCTCCCGACATCTAGAAAATCGAGCTTTAAAAAATTTAAAAAAAAAGTTTTTTCTCATATCCATCTCTTTTTTATTTATAAAGCTTAGGCAAGTCATTTTTTCTTTTCGCGGAGGGTTTTCGCTTTGGAGTTTTTCCCAACAAAGAGTTTAAACTGGAAGTCGGCAAATGACCTGTAAAAGAGTGATCACTTGGATGCCTTAAAGAAAGAAATAAAGCTCCAGGGGAGGTGGAAAGCACATACACCAGATCCTGGATATCCTTAGGGTCTGCTTCAATGGTAATGGAGTTAAAATCTGTCGCTGAACGGATATTGCGAATAAAACTATCTCCACTGATTTCCTCAAACACCCTAGGAAGTTCATTTACCACTTTGATCCCTGTCGCTAAGATAACCACATCCTGCATAATGGTTTTTATTTCTTTTTTTTGGGAAACTCCTGACTTTACATCCAGTGCTGCGATCACATCCACACGATCTCCTGGTTTTAAAAGTTTGGCCACCCCTCTCATTTCATCAATGGGAATGGTTAAAGCCCTTTTGCTGGGAGACACTTGAAGAGAAAGACCCGTGGTGGGGCCTGGGCGAGTGATTTTTGTTCTGAGCACCTGCTCCCCTTCACTGATAGGAGCTAAAGCTACAAGACCTAGGGCCTCCTCCATTGTCCGCAAAGCCTCCGGCTGAATGAAACTGCTGGGGTACTCCTTAAGCTCAATCATGGAGTCATCCACTGTTTCCATTTCTCCGATTTCTCTGACTGCTGTCACCACAGAAGCCATAGAACCAAATTTTTTGGCTACCTGAGCACTTTTTTCCTGTGTATAGCTGTAAAGAAGCATAACCGCGAAAATAGCCGCACCAATACTGAGCCACAAAGTTAAAGTTTCATTTTTATTCATCTGCAAAGCCTCATTCACTAAAAGGGATTTTAACCGAGGATTTTATTCATCAGGACTTAAGCCTTAAGCCGTGGGAATTTTCCCTCATATTTTTATTTCGGAAAAAAAGATTTTAAGAATTAATATTTTTTTAAAAGATATTTAATTAATCTCCTCCGCATTTTTCACTGAGGCAAATACCGTATCCCACCATGATCCAAGCAGGAATGACTTTGTTTTGATTTCGTTCAGGCACTGCACCCTTGATATTGTTATGCTTCATTGGGCCTAAAACACCATCTTCACTGGATGAGTAAAGATCTTCTCTGAAATCCACTTTCCGCAAAGTGGCTAAAACATTAGCCCCGGCATCTGGAGATGAATTTTCTGGAATGATAAAAGCAAATCTTTTCCCACCACGACCAGGTGAACCATCTTCCCTGTAATATTTACTTGTCAAGGTTTTGTCTAAGGAGGGATATGAAAAATCCCGCAAATAAGAAAGATCTGATCGATTATTAAAAAGAAAAAAAGAGTAGTTTCTGGCGGCAATAGAGTGCAAAACCGCCGTTTGAGCAATACCCCAGGAGCCAAGAGTAGCACCCAGAAAAACAAACATCACCCAGAGAATCAAAAAAGCCTCCAACATGGCCATACCCTTTTTGTTGGATAAAACTTTAAACGGCGGAAGGCTGTAGGACTTCCGACAAAGGATCCTGATATTCATAGTTCATATCTCCTTTAAGCCCCTTCATTCAACAACCATTATCAAAAACTTCAATCACGACACTTGCCGGGGGTGAGGATACTGTAGGATGCATCTTCCCCTCTTTTATTTTTGGCCACCTAGCTTTATCAAAAGCTACACATTCGTCCATAGTCGGTTCACGCCCGAGATAAGAACCAATGGTGGTCTTAAAAAAAGCATCGTCTTCTCCTGAATCTCCAAAAAAAGTTTTTATCTTCAACACTTTTGGGACAAACTTTGTCCAGGCTCCATAAAACAAGTTAGGATCACTGCTGGAAGGAATAAATTCCCCCTTCTCCCCCGGATTAATTCCCGTAACTGGCATCTGGTCTATATCAATTACATCGGGGCTGAAAATGCCTGCCCCTTCTTCATTACGAAACTTGTTCTTTAAATCATTATAAGTTTGTTTTGCCATTTCTTTTTGCCCGCCCTCTCCTTTTAAACTTTTTGTTCCCAAAAATAAAGCGCGGGCGGAGGCAAAAGTTATGTACTGCGTGATGCTACTTACTGCCAAGGTAAAACATATAACAGCAAAAAGTGCGATGAAACCCCAAACAAGAGCAAATCCGAGCACAAACTGAACTGTCAAACTTCCCTTGTTGGAAAATAACTTTTTTTTAATATCTTACTCCTTTTAATTATGTCTCTAAAAAGCAAAAAAAGGGCCAAAAGCTTAAAGGTCAGAGGGTCTCCCCTTCCTCCGCAGACATTCTTTTAAAATGGTTTGGGTGTTCTTTACGAGCAACATTTTTTTTCATCCACACACCGGATTCCATCATCCCACTAATGGTTTCCCAAGGTTCAGAAATAAATTTAGCAACGGTTTTTTTTTCATCGAAAATCTCCTTTGCGCCATAAGCAGTAGCCATAAGTAAAGCCATTATCAAAACCACCTCCACTATCGCCTGCCCGGAAGCCCCACGCCCCGGGAAACAGTTTAAAACTTTTTTCATAAAATTTCTCGCTTTGTTCTCTCTCTTTTCAGTCCCGTGAAAACGGGAATCTTGCTTGGTTTTAGGGAGATGTTTTATCTTTGGCTAGCTACTACAAAAAATAAAACGCACTCAACCAACCTAAAAACAAACTTACAGAAAAAGGAAAGCTATTTAATGTATCGGAAGAAGGTTTTTTTAACTTTAGCAAAAAAAGAAAGTTCATATACATTATACTCGCTTTTTTATCCAAAATGGTTTTTATGATACCAAAGAGTGCTCCCCAACAAAAAGCAAAGACAAGGCTTATCAGCAAAGCTCTTGGAGAAAGAATCAAGCCCATTACTGCGTAAAGCTTCATGTCCCCACCTCCTATCACCTTTAACAGGACCAAAGGAGCACTGATGCCCAAAGCCATAAGCAAGTTCAACCCGGCGAACAAAAAAGCCTGAACACTTCTTTCTTTTATCAAAAGGGAAAGTAAAGCCAACACGAGCAAAAAAAGAATGAGCTTGTTATGAATTTTTTTGGACCTTAAATCATCCACTATGGCAGAAAGCAAAATAAAACCCGGTAAAATATAAGTAAAAAACATTTACAAATATTTTCCAGAATAACCCGGGAAAAATCAAGAAAATTTCCGCTCACACCAAAAGTCTGTTTTTAAAAAGATAAAACCAAAGGCTTTTTTAAGTAAAACCTACCCCTAAGATGCGACTTCGAGCACATCGCGCCTAGAGGATGCGGTGGATAATATTACACTTTACCGGTTTTTTGCAAAGCTTTATATGTAGTCACTTTTTTAGATTCTCTGAGCATTCTTTCAATACTTTCCATTTTATCTTCCACTGATTCCATTTTATCTTTTACTGATTCCATTTTTAAATTACCTATATAAGTAAAGCCAGCTAAGAACAGAGCAAGAGCCGTCAAAAAAGATACTAGTGAATGCCATTTAAAACCAAGATGATTTAAAGTTTCCGCCTTAACTTTTTGTTCAATACTTTTATCCAATAATTTTTGAAACTTGTCTTTTTGATTTATAATAATGGAATTTATTTTTCTCTCAATCCGCGTATCTATTTCATTTAACAAAACTTTTAATTCCTGATCGGTCATTTTAAGGTCCCTCATTTTTTATTATACCATAAAGAAAAACATACTTGCACATCAACTTAGTACATGTATCTCTTCTATATAAAGACGCTTTTCTTCCTCTAAAGATTCAATGTTCTGTAAAATAACTTTTAACTCTGTCTTATTATCAGAAGCCTCAGAATCTTTATAAAGCTTTACTATCTCAGCTTCAATGCTTTTTACTATTTTTCTCAATAACTTTACTTTATCCTTTTCTTCACCCATAACACTATTCCTTCTGCTGGTTGATTAGCCGATCTGAATAAATAATAAAGCATTGGTTGAATTTCCTCAATAGCAATTTTAAGGAGAAGTCCAGCTGACTTTCTTGGTGGTTTCTTGCGTGAAACCATATCCTGTGACAACATGTTTTTCTATCCGGGCGGAAAGCTTTGGAAGATTCTCTTTAAAAGTGTTCACGGCTCCCCTGTCACCAATCAAAAGTGCTAGGACAAAAAGCAAATATACTGTAAACAACAATACAAGTTCTGCGGTAATCATTGGTAATTAGTCCTCCGTAAAAAAGTATGTTTTCTTAAGGAAAAAGAATGAAACATCTCCCTAAAACCAAGCAAGATTCCCGTTTTTAAGGGAGTGAAAAGTCAATAACTTGGCTTTTCAGGCCAACAACTTGGCTTTTCAGGCCAATAACTTGGCTTTTCAGGCCAATAACTTGGCTTTTCAGCTGTAAAGGTTTTTAAGGGTTAAAACCACTTATTTTGCCACCCACATCGCCCATTTTTGTTTTTACTATACCTACAAGCTTCTCCTTAAATGCGTAACCTAAGGCCACGATACCCACCAGAATCAATACATATTCGGCTGTTCCCTGGCCTGATTCATCTTTCCAAAGCTCAAGGGCTTTTGTTTTTATTAATTTTTTCATGGTTTTTCCTCCTTTTTATAAAGAATCGGAGAAAAAAAACAAAACTTTAGTCTTTTTTATAAAAAAAAATTAATTTTAAAAAAATCCGGAAGAAAAATCTAAAAACCCATAAAAAAAGAGACTTTTAATTTTTTTTTTTTTACCGATAAGAAGTTTATAATGAAAAGACTTTTTTATTTCATAAACCCGGATGTGTTTTTCCGCCGGATTTTTTCAAGCACCAAGCTTAAAAAAAGCCTCACCCACCACCGCCTAAAGACCTTTAAAAACGGCCAAGCCATCGTGGAATATATCCTGATTTTAACCGTGTTGGTCTTTATAGTCACAGGGCTTATGTATAAGTTTATCGGAGGAGAGGACGATAAAGGAGTTAGAAATTGGGCCAACTCCATAGTAGGTGATAATGGCTACATTGCCTGTCTCCTGCAAACAGGAACCTTGCCGGGAAAACCTCACGAGAAATGCCAAAACCCGGGAATTGCTCCTATAACAACAAATTTTTCCTCAGGATCTTCTTCTTCCTCATCCTCCGGTTCTTTTGATTCCTCGGGATCTTCTTCCTCATCCTCCGGTTCTTCTGATTCCTCGGGATCTTCCAACTCTTCTTCCTCATCCTCCGGTTCTTCTGATTCCTCGGGATCTTCCACGGCTGGAGAAGGTGGTTCAGGAAAAGACCAAGATTCAGGGCAGGGAAGTATGGAAACCCCTCAATCCGCAAGCTCGCAAAGCTCTGAGAGTAGCACAGGAAAAAGTGGAAAAAGATCCCGAAAAAGGGGAGGGGTAAACAAAGCACATAACCCTGACGGCAACCTTATTTCCGTCAATGACTCAGAAAGCTTTTCTCTAGAAGATGAAACATCAGAAGGAGGGGGCGGGTCCTCAAGGGGTGGAGGAAGAAGAGGCAAAAAGAAAAAAAAGAAGGCAGGTTTTAGAAACAACCTTTCAAGCACCAACAGCAATCCCGGGTATTCCGGCAGGCGATCTAGAGCTATAAGCTCTTATGGTTATATGGATGGAGATCAAGAGGAGGTAGGAAAAAGAAAAAGCTTGATTGCAGAAAACAATGTAAGCTCCAAAAAAAAGAACTCATTTCGGCAAAAAGAAAAAACCAGCCGTTTTATCATCAAAAAAAAGCTTAAGGAAACTTCTCAGGATGTAAAAATAGGCAAATGGAGCTTTGGCAATATCTTCCGAGTGGTGTTAATTATACTTGTTATTGCAGTTTTGGTATTTTTGATCGCAAGCCAAACCACACAGGTCAAAAAGTCTATGAAATAAAAATCTATGAAATAAAAATTTTTCCGGGAACTTTGAAAATGATAAAAATAGCTCTTGCGCAAATTAATTCTTTCATGGGGGATATAAGCTCCAATGAAAAAAAAATACTCCAATATGTCGTCCAGGCTAAAAAAGAAAACGCTTCTCTCATCGTCTTTCCGGAAATGGCTTTAAGTGGTTACCCGCCCTTGGATCTTATTCACAGGAAATCTCTGTTAAAAAAAATAAGTAATTCCCTTAAGACCATTCATAAACAAGTTCCAGAAAACATGACACTCTTACTGGGATCCGCAAGCGGTGGTTTTCCCCCCGGAAATTCTGTTTTTCTCCTGCAAAAAGATCAAAAGCCCCTTGTTTTTTCCAAAGAATATCTGGCGGATTATGATGTCTTCGATGAAAAAAGATATTTTAAAAAAGGCTCTCTCAAAGAGAATTTTTTTTGCTGGAAAGGGCTTTCTCTCCAAATTTTAATCTGTGAGGACATCTGGGCAAAAAAACCGTCTTTCCGGGAAATCCCAAAACGAGATCTGATTATCAGTCTAAATGCCTCCCCTTTCGAAATAAATAAAAATGAGCAAAGAATCCGGGTGGCAAAGCTTTGGGCTAAAAAAAGCCCTGTTATTTATGTTAATGCTGTTGGGGGTCAGGAAGAGTTGATCTTTGATGGAGGAAGCTTTGTGCTGGACGAAAACGGAAGGCTTTTAAAACAAAGTCCGTTTTTTAAGGAAGATTTAAGCTTTTTTGTTTTACCCGTCAAAAAAACATATACCCCAAAAAAGAGCCTGCCAAAACAAAAAAAAATTGCTGAGGCTTTGATATTTGGAGTCAAAGAATTTGCTGAAAAAAATAATTTTAAACGCGCTCATTTGGGATTAAGTGGCGGAGTGGATTCCGCCCTTACAGCTTTACTGGCCCGAAAGGCTCTTGGTCAGAGAAAGGTAAAAGTATTTTTTCTTCCAAGTCCCTTTACTTCCTCTTTATCTGAAAAATGTGTCCTGGAGTTATCGAAAAAATTCAAACTGCCGGTGATTGTTCAAAGCATAGAGGACTATTATTCTGCACTTTTAAAAAATTTAAAAAGTCCGCTCTCTGATGTGACAAAACAAAACCTTCAGGCCAGGCTTAGAAGTCTGCTTCTTATGGCTTATGCCAATAGTGATCCGGAAAGCCTTTTACTAGCCACCTCTAATAAAAGTGAACTGGCACTGGGTTATGGCACTTTATACGGTGATCTTGCAGGAGGGCTTTTGCCTATTGGCGACCTGTTTAAAACAGAAGTTTATCAACTCGCTTCTTGGTTTAAAGTTCCTAAGAGCATTTTAAATCGCGAAGCTTCTGCGGAGCTTAAAAAAAATCAAAAAGACGAAGACGATATTCCCTCCTATAAAATTTTAGACCCGGCACTTTACCGACTGATAGAGGAAAATCAAGATCCCAAAACTCTTTTTGAAAAAAAAATATTCCAAAGGATTTTAAAGAGTGAATTTAAAAGGAGACAAGCTCCTCCGATTTTAAAAATTAAAAAATGTTCCTTTGGCAGAGGCTGGCGGATTCCTCTTTCTCTTTCTTCGAGGCTTTAATCAAAAAGGGAAAGTTGCCTAGCTTTTAAAGCGGGAAACCTAAGCTCTTTTTTCCCGGTCAGCTGAGTTAATTTTTTTAAAACCAAGAGGGGGAGAGAATTTCCACCGGAGAAATTGGCCGTATAAAACAGATCTTCCCGGTTTGCTCCTTTTTGCAAACCTTCGTTTATTTTTCTTAAAATCAAATTAAAAAGATGGCCACAGGCATAGGCATCCTGTTCTGCCCGATGAAACTTGTGGATGGGGATTTTTAAATATTCCACCAAAGTGGAAAGCTTGTAATTGCTCAAACCGGGAAAAACTTTTTTAGAAAGAGCATAAGTGTCAATAAGTGGCCCTCCAGGAGCAGGACAATGACATTTTTCCAAAGCCACAGAAAGAAACTGAAAATCAAAGATAGCATTATGCGCCACTAAAACATCTCTCCCGCAAAATTCAGAAAAACTTTGAAGTACATTGGCAATCTTTGGCTGATCTTTTAGCATTTCATCCGTAATTCTATTTACAGCAGAAGCCTCTTCAGGAATAGGTACACCCGGATTAACCAAAGTGGAAAAACTATCTGGTTTTTTCCCTTCCGAAAAGCGCACTGCCGCAAGTTCCACAATATGATCCAAATGAGAAAGAGTGCCCGTGGTTTCCACATCTAAAGCCACAAAATTCATATCTTCACCCCTTTTTTTTGTCTTAAGGTAATTTTTCCTTTTCTCCTCTGGAATAAAAATATTTTTCCTTTTCTCCGCCAGAACCAAAAAGACCCATATCTTTTCCATTATGAAAAACATAAATTAAATCTGAATGATCGGTCCTGATAAAAATATTTTTAATACCTTTCAACACCTCGAATTGATCCTCCGATAAAGATACTTCCTTTAAGGCTTCTTTGTCCACTCTATAAAATACCTTTACATCCCCCACGGCTTTAACAATCACTTCCAAAGCTGTTTTTTTCACTTCACTTGTGGGAACGACAGACAAAGGTTTTGCCTCTTTCGGGTTTTCATTCGGATTTTTATCAGTCGCAACTTTTTGCTTCGAAGCCAAATCCTCTGAGAGAAAGGAAGTGTCCGCCAAACTGGAATCTCCACGAGACGACTTTAAATCTCCTTTTTCTGAAAAAGCCCCCTTGTTTCTTTTCTGGTAAGAGGAAATAACCGTGGTTAATGCCAAAATGCCACCTATGATAAACAAAATGGAGATCGCCAAAATCACGGGCGTAAGACGCATATCTTTTTCAATCAGGGTTTCCGCTTCCAAAGAAGAAGTTGCACCGGGCAAATAAACCAACTCCTCAGGAGAGATAAGAGTTTTTAACTCCTTTTCTATTTCTTTTTCATCCATGCCAAGGGCTTTCGCATAAGACAAAATAAAACCTCTTAAGTAGGTATAAACGGGAAGTTCATCTGCTTTTGCTTCTTCAATGGCCTGTAAAATTTGTACACTGATCTTTGTCCATTCAGAAATTTTCTGCAAAGAAAGCCCTTGATCCTCCCTTTTTTCCTTTAAGATCTGGCCCAAGCTCAACAAATTTTGATTGGAATTCATTTATATTGCTCCAAGTTTATTAAGTTTTTTGTGCCTTGAGCGGATTTTTTAAGCCCTTTAGAAAAAGGAACCTGGTTTTTTCTCAACGGATCCTGCTGAAAACCCTGCCACATATTCATAAGCTTTTTTGCTTCTTTTAAGAATACATTGTTTTTTTCCGCATTTTTCAAAAAAATTTTCAGATTGGACAAAGCTTTCAACTTTTGGCCAGTTTTATCATAAGCCAAAGCCGCAAAAAAATAAGCAGAAAAAGAGGGGGGGAAACACAAGGGCAGATTTGTCTGACACCACTTCTTTGCAGGCTCCAAAACTTCCAAAGCCTTTTGAAACTGATTTTGAAAATAAAAGCTTTTAGCATGATACAAAGCCAGAAAACAATCCTCTTTTTTTATGATTCTGGCTACGCTAAAATGCTTTTCCGCCAAAGAATATTTTTTTTGCTTGTAGTAAGCAAGCCCTAAATGCGCATGAATATTTTCAGAGTATTTATAGGTTAAATCCTTGCGGGCTTTTTCCAGTTCCTTTAAGGCCTCTTTTTCCTGGCCGATTTCAATAAGGCTTCTTCCCAAATACACCCTTGCGTCTGTAAATTCAGGATTCAAAGCCAAAGCGGTTTTAAGATGCTTGAGGGTTTTTTTATATTCTTTAAACTGAAAATAAAGCAAAGCGATGGAATGATGTAAAAAAGGATCTTTTGGTTTTGTTTTCAAAGCTTTTTTAAGTTCCGCCAAAGCAGAAGGGTATTGACATTTCTTCATAAAAGAGATGGCCAGCTGATGGTGCAGTTCCGCTTTTTTTGTTTGTTTTTCACTGGACACACAAGAAACAAGAAATACACATAAAATCAGAAATACTTTTCGCGCTTTCTTCATAATATGAATTTGGGGGATTAGCTCACTTATTTTTCTTTATCCTTCAAAAGGATTTCGTACAATTTGTCAAAACGAACACTTAATCTGTCAAAACGATCACTTAATCGATCAATCTTTTTATTTGTGTCAGTGATATGGTTATTTAAGGTTTCTTGAATAGATTCTATTTTGGCATTTATGAATCCTATTTTTCCATCTATTTTGGCATTTATGAATCCTATTTTTTGCTCTAATTTGGCATTTATTTGCTCTGTTTGAATGTTAAACATCCATGCCAAACCACCAAAAATTAAGCCAGTATAAAGCAAAACAACAGAGGCTACAGGCCATATATTTTTAAACTTCATCTTTTTTATTATATCACAGGCTAAAAATAGTGCGCAACTAATAATAAAAAAGGTTTTTTTGCAAGGAGCATAAGAAGCTCAAAACCCTTTAATCAAATGAAAATTATATCCCTTACAATTCTTCAAAAAAAAGCTTTAGCTCTTTTTTTGCATTTTCTTCTGAATCACTTCCATGAATGGAGTTTCTTTCTATATTTTCCCCGTACAAAGATCGAATAGTGCCAGGGAGAGCTTGAGAAGGATCTGTATGTCCCATAAGCTCTCTGGTTTTTGCCACGGCATTTTCCCCTTCTAAAGCCATTACAAAAACAGGGCCGGATGAAACAAACTGAACAAGAGAATCAAAAAAAGGTTTTGTTTTATGATCCTGATAAAAAGCTTCAGAAAGAGTTTTATCCATACGAATAAGCTTTCCTGCCCGCATTCTCAAACCCTTAGATTCCAGTTTCTGGAGGATAGCCCCTATCAGGCCACGGGAAACAGCATCCGGCTTAATCATGGAAAAAGTAATATTTTGAGCCACAAAAAGCCCCCTTTGATTTAAATGTATATTCAGAATTGCAACCGGGATCAACAATAATAACAGAACTTAGCATATATACTAATTAAAAAGCTTGTTTTTTAAAGTAAGACCAATTTCCGCAGGAGATCTGGCTATAAAAACACCTGCTGACTTAAGAGCCTGTATTTTTCCCTCGGCAGTTCCTTTCCCTCCACTGACAATAGCCCCTGCGTGCCCCATTCGTTTTCCTTCAGGGGCGGAATGACCAGCGATAAAACCCACAACCGGTTTCTTAAATTCCTTTTGGATGTACTCTGCCACTCGCTCCTCTAAATCTCCGCCTATTTCTCCAATAATTACTAAAGCTTCCGTTTGCTCGTCTTCCTTAAAAAGCTTCAAAAGATCTACAAAATCTGTTCCAGGAATGGGATCTCCTCCCACACCCACACAGGTACTCTGTCCTATGCCCAAAGAGCTTAATTGCCACACAGCTTCATAAGTCAAAGTGCCCGATCGGGAAAGCACTCCCACTGGTCCTTTGCGGTGAATATAAGCCGGCATAATACCGATTTTACATTGTTCAGGAGTAATAACACCTGGACAATTAGGGCCAATCAACCGGGTTTTCTTTCCTTTCATAAACTGCTTTACCTGCAACATATCATGGAGAGGAATACCTTCTGTAATACAGACCACCAGATCCAATTCAGCACTCACTGCCTCTAAAATGGCACTTAAAGCAAAAGCCGGAGGAACATAAATCACGGAAGCATTAGCACCTGTAGCCTCTTTAGCAGACATTACGGTGTCAAACACTGGCAAACCTAAGTGACTTGTACCTCCTTTACCGGGAGTGACCCCTCCTTTGAGAAAAGCACCATATTCCAAAGCACGGGCAGAATGAAAAGTGCCTTGCTTGCCGGTAAACCCCTGACAAATCAATTTGGTGTTTTTATCAATTAAAATGCTCATCTCAACCCCTGATGTGGTTTTTGATTCACCAGGGAAATAATTTTTTCCGTGGCAGAATCCAATTTATCCGCAAAACTCAAATCCTGGCCGGATGCCTCCAATATTTGACGCGCTTTACTGGCATTCGTACCCTCAAGCCTCACCACCACCGGAATTTTTATCTCCAAAAGGTTAATGGCCTTAATGAGACCCTCGGCTATCAAGTCACATCTGACGATCCCTCCAAAAATATTCACCAATATTCCCTGTACACGGGAGTCCTCTTTTAAAATCTGAAAAGCCACATCAATTTTTTCACTATCCACTCCTCCCCCTACATCCAAAAAATTAGCCGGTTTTGCTCCTTTTAAGCTGACTATATCCATTGTGGCCATAGCTAGGCCCGCCCCATTTACCATACAACCTATGTTTCCCCCGGACATTTTCACGAAGGAAAGTCCATGCTCCTCAGCTTTTTGCTCTTCCAGAGGCAACTCCTTTAAGTCCATCAGAGATTTTATTTCCGCTTGGCGAAAAAGACTGTTATCATCAAAACTCATCTTGGCATCCAAAGGGAGAATTTCCCCTTGTTTTGTGCAAACCAAAGGATTTATCTCTATTAAGGTGCTTTCTTTTTCCCTCATCAATTTATAAAGAGAACGCAAAAAAAGATCCAGTTTTCCAAAAAAAGAAAACGAAAGATTAAAACATTTTAAAAGAGTCATCACTTGGAAGGAGAGCAAGCCGGTGAGAGGATCAATTTCCATTTTAAGAATTTTTTCCGGGGACTTTTCCGCCACTTCCTCTATAGAAACACCCCCTTCAGCACTCGCTACCAAACAGAGTTTTTGAGCAGATCTGTCCAAAAGCAAAGCCAGATAAAACTCTTTTTCCACTTCACACATTTTTTCCACCAGTACTTGGTGGATGATTTTTCCTTCCGCACCTGTCTGAGCGGTTACTAATTTCTGACCTATCATTTGCTTGGTGATTTTTTTCACTTCCGCGGGATCACTCGCTTTTTTTATACCGCCTGCCAGACCACGCCCCCCTGCCTGTACCTGCGCTTTAACCACCCATCCTTTGGAAGATGGCATTTCCTTCGCGATTTTGAAAGCCTGATCGGCATCTTCTGCCACCTGACCTAAGAGAATCTGAACACCAAATTGCTTAAGCAAAGCTTTTGCCTGATACTCATGAATTTCCATTATAAATTTACACTCCTTAAAAATAAAGAAAAGGAATTTCAAACCTTTTTATTTCAACGGATCCACTTGGTTTTTAACAGCAAAAACCGATTTTTGAAACTGCTCTTTTTCCTCTTCTTTCAGGGAAAACTCCATCACTTTTTCCACTCCACCTGCTCCTAGGCAACAAAGAACACCCATAAATAAATCCTGGACTCCATATTCTCCTCTTAAAAGAGTCGAACAAGGCAAAATTCGTTTTTGATCTTTTAAAATCGCCGTAACCATTTCCACCACACTTAAAGCCGGAGCATAATAAGCCGAAGCGGTTTTAAGTAAAGAAACAATTTCTGCACCACCGGACTTGGTTTTTTCCACTAAAAAGTTAATTCTCTCTTTTGGCAACAACTCCTTCAAAGGAATACCTCCCACATGACACAAACGAGTCAGCAACACCATAGTATCTCCATGCCCACCTAAAACAAAAGCCTGCACATCCTGAACGCTTACTCCTAATTCCTGCGCAACAAAAGCCTTAAAACGAGCACTGTCTAGGACTCCAGCCATACCCATTACCCGCTCAGCCGGAAAATCCAGAGTTTTCCAAGCCAGATAAGCCATTACATCCAAAGGATTGGTCACTATAATGACACAGGCTAAAGGAGCTTTTGTTTTTATCTGTTCGCAAACCTGCACTATTATTTTTGCGTTTATATCTCTTAGCCTGTCCCGACTCATTCCCGGTTTTCGCGCCTGACCGGCCGTAATAATCACGATATCTGAATTTTCAATATTCTGATAGTTTGCAGTTCCTTTTATTTGCAGACTGGAGGAGGTCAAAGAGCGGGATTGAAAAAGATCTAAAGCACGACCTTTTACCATATCTTCCGCAATATCCAGTAAAACTATATCCCCTAAGTCCCGACTTAAAAGCCAATGCGCGCAAGTGGAACCTACAAACCCACCGCCAATAATAGAAATTTTTGCCTTTTTCATAAAAAAAACCTTTAAGCCCAAAATTGTTCCATTTTCAAAACTATTTTTTTTCAAGCCCTAAAAACCTTTTTTACTCAAAGTATCAGAGCAAAAGATGATTTGATTCCACCAAACCGATCCTGAATAATCTGGCCTTAGGGCTTGTGTTTTTCTGACTTTTAAACATATTTGACAAAAACCAGAATTAAAGCGCGGAGCAAAAATCAATACCTTTAGGACACGACTCCCGCTTGATAAAATAAACTCAGTTTTGATTTCTGAAAAAAACAGACCTCCCGAAAAGGAAAAGTTATCGAGAGGTCTAAACTATCTTAATTATTTTTTTCTCCTAACCTTCTTCTTTACTTTCTTTTTAACTTTTTTCTTACCCGTTTTCCTTCTTCTGGTAACCTTCTTTCTAGTTACCTTTTTCTTACCCGCTTTCCTTCTTCTAGTAACCTTCTTTCTAGTTACCTTTTTCTTGACCTTCTTCTTTACTTTCCTCTTTACAGCTTTTTTCCGGGTTACCTTTTTCTTGGCTTTCTTCTTTGTTTTTTTGCCAGCCATTGCTCCTCCTCATGTTGAGTGCTGATGTTTCACGATGAAAAAAAACTTCCACCGATTTTTTAATTAGTGTCACTCCACTTTCTTTTCCAGTCAAATAAAAAAATGCTCTCTATTTTGCATATCATAATATTTATATGACTGACACAAAATCTTTATTGTTATTTTTTCATATTCTTATTTGTCTGAAGATACTTTGGAACACTCTTCATAAAAGTATCTTTCTCAGTTTTTTATCTCCAATAGTCTGGAAAATCTGGTTTATTTTCAGTGTTTTACTTGTTTTTCTCCTTTCTCAACTTTCTCTGCCCATTTTGTTTTTTAAATATCTAGTTATTTACTTTCCTTTAATACTGACTTTCTTTTTGCAGTGGTTCCTGCTTTTCGTATGGAAACAACAGTTTTATTTGCAATTTGAACTTTTTCTAAATGCTCTCATAGCCCAAATTAAAATAGGCTCTAGTTTTCGGGCCGGCTTCAAAATAGCTTTGACAATGCTTTCACATAGACATTTTCAAAATTATTTTATGGAAATATTGGAAATAATCTCTTATGCAAAAAGTCTCCGAAAAGAATTTTGTTTTCCCCCGCTCCGGCAAATGATTGAAGAGCTGAAACAAGCAGACCTCTCCCCACAATGTTTGGAGCATCTGGAAAATTTACGACATCAAGTGAAAGTACGATCTGTTTTTCGAAAAAAAGTGCAGTCCGCTCTCCTTCAAATTCACATTCAATCTTTTATTCTGTTGATTCTTTATTCCGGGCTTTTTCTGTTTGTCCTGCAAAAATATGGTTTAAAGTACCTGCAAATTTTATTGTTATCTCTTTTTCTGTTTTTAACCGGGCTTATTGTTTTATTTCAATGTGGAAGGAAAATAAAATGGACTGTTTAGCTCCCCCTTTAAACGCTTTGCTTCAAATTCAGATGAATATTAAAAATGGACTGTCTGTCCGCTCAGCCATCCATCTTTATTTGAAAAATCAGCCGGACTCAGCTTTTGCCTCCTCTCTTCGGCAGTGGCTGTTTTGCCGGGAAACCGGAAAAACATTTACTGACCTAAGCTTGACAAAAAAACCCTATAGAAAAACTCTTTTAGACATTCTTGAGCGGGGACTTAAAGGAGAACCTATACTGGGCCTTCTTCAGGATCTGGAAGAAGAACTGAAAACAATTGCTCTAGAGGATTTAGAACAACAAATTCAAACATTGCCCTTTATCTCTCTTATTCCGCTTTTTTTATTTCAGGTGCCCGCTTTCTTTCTTCTTTTACTAGCCCCTTTACTGCTCGAACTGCAAGCAAGCTTTAACTGAAAACACTTTTATTCCAGAATAATAATATCTGGCACGGATTTTGCTTATTACGAAAAATAAAAACTTTAAAAGGAGCATTTGACCCATGAAAACATTTTTCCAAAAACTTTTTTACATTCTATTATTACCATACCCTTTACTCAGCTTCCCAAATGAACAATGGATGTCTGCCAGAAGTACCCAAGAACTGGAGAAAATGATAGAAAAACAGGAAACCAAAGAAAAACTGAAAACCCTCTGCCTGTTACAATTACAAAAAGAAACCGTACCCTATGCCTGTTATGAATGGAAAAATTTTTCCAAAAACCCGCACATTCAAAAAAATACCTTATTGACATCCTATTTAAATGAAAAATGCGAAGAGTTTTCCGGGAGACTGAAAAAGCCCGAACAAATAAAACAAATTTTGCAAAAACAACATTTAAGTGAATTTTGCCGAAAACAAATAAAACGAGCGAAAAAACTGATAGAATATCAGTTAAGAGATCAAGCTCCTGAAAATATATTAAAATGGCATTTACATGATATTCCATAAAAGCTTTTGACATTTGAGTTTTTTCCTTTAAAAAAAGGACATGTCCAACAGGTTTATCACCTCCTCGCATTCCTATGAAGTTCAAGAAATTTTAGGAGAAAGTCCTTTTAATATAGTGTATTTGGCCCACCGTACCGATACAGATCTGAAAATCAAAATGCCGGTGATTATCAAGCTCTTTAAAAAAAAAGAAAGATTGCTTTCGATCCTGCAAATGGAATCCCTGTTAAGAGCCAGACACAGCACTCACTTGGTAAAAGCACTTTCCTTTGAAAAGTTTCATTCTCGCCCCGCGTTAATTTTGGAGTACATTCCCGGTTTAAACCTTAAACAATTGGTAAAAAACACCTCTCTTAACAAAAATGAAATAAACTGTATTTGCTCACAAGTACTCACGGGCTTAAAAGAGCTTTTGAAAAACGGGCTTTCACACGGGGATATAAGTCTTTCCAATATCTTAATTGATACCAATGGATCTGTTTATCTGACAGATTATGGTTTGAGCAACTACACAAAAAACCTCACCTACAGCACAAAACCCTTCACAGCACCAGAGCTTTACAAAGGTAAATCAGCGGGTTTTCAGTCGGATCTCTTTTCTTTAGGTGTTTTAGAAAAAGTGCTAATCGGAAGAGTTCTGGAAGAGGAGCTTTCAAGCCTAGAAAGCGAGCACTTTATCCACAAAGAAGATCCTCTTTTGGATCCATCCCCGGAAAAAAGAAAAGAAAAAAACTTTTCCTTCTCCCCTAAAGCTTTATCCTCCCTAGGACAAAAAATTCATCATAGCCTGTTTATCAAGAACTGCTTTTCCCGGAAAAAAAAGCCTAAATACCCTTCTCTTCCCAAAAAAAAGCTATTTTCCTATCAATCTGTTATCAGCTGTACCTTGCTATTCTTCCTTCTTGTGTTTACTGCCAATCCCTTTACCTCTTATGGCAAACACAAACCTTCTGCACATCCTGCAGAAGTGCTGATTCGCACGAAAAAATGGGTGTATGTGAAAATGTCAGGGTTTACGGGTTATCCACCTCTGGATATTCGGGTCAAAAAACCCGGCTCTTACAAATTAAAATGGGAAAGCTACAAAAAATCCGGTGTAAAATATATCTATTTAACCAGTGGCCAAAAAATAATTTTAAGAGATAAGGATTTTTTCTAAAAAGAAAGACACTATGTCAGAATTATATCTCTATATTTTTCTTCTGGGTTTCATTCAAGGACTTTCTGAATTTTTACCAATCTCCAGCTCAGGACACCTTGTTTTGTTAAGCTCTCTTTTCAAAATCCCGGAGTTTGATTTATTATTCGTTCTCATTTTACACTTAGGAACTTTGATGGCCATTTTAGGCCACTACAAAAAATATCTTTGGAATATTTTAAGAGACTTCAGCTCAAACCCCTTACAACCGAAAGGGGATGGAAGATGGATTTATCTAACAGCTCTGGCTACATTGCCCGGAATTTTAGGAGCTTTTACCTTTAAACCGCTTATGGAAAGAGCTTTCCATGAACCACAATGGACAGGTGTGGGCTTCATCTTAACGGGTATATTGCTTTTTCTCACCCGCTACAAACTTAAAAAAGCCAATAATGAAATTTTTTTTCCTCTCACGCATTCCTCTTCTTCCCCTGAATCCAAAAAGTCCATACCTCTTCCCGAAAAAACTTTACAATTAAAAAAAAACTATCTGCTCTTCACAATCCTTTTGATTGGGCTTTCGCAAACATTAGCTTTCTTTCCGGGAATCAGTCGATCGGGCTGGACCATCTCCACGGCTTTGTTCCTGAGGTGGCCCAGAAAACAAGCCATTTTTTTCAGTTTCCTGATGGCTATCCCGATCATATCAGGAGGTTCTTTATGGGAATGGTTTGATAACCCTCCGCAAAAAAACTCTTCAGGCTTTAGTTTATGTCTGGCTTTTTTCAGTTCTTGGTTCTTTGGGAGCCTGGCTTTAAAGGGGCTTGTTTATTCCCTTAAAAAGAATCTTTTTCCCTATTTTGCCTTTTATCTTTGGCCTCTTGGAATATTGACTGTGTTGATTTTTTAGAGGCTTAAAAGCAATGCTTTTTTTAGCCCTTTAGATCGGCTTTGAGAGGGGCATGATTTTCTTAACCAGCGGGATTTAGAAAACCTTAAAAAACATTTTCCTAAATCTCCATTCTTCATTATATTATGCAGACTATGAACCAAAATCAGAATAGGAAAAACTTTGCCACACGAGCCATTCATGCCGGGCAGGAACCTGACCCCGTAACTGGTGCGGTTATGACCCCCATCACTCTTTCCTCCACTTATGCTCAAAGTGCACCGGGAAAACACAAAGGTTATGAATATTCCCGTGTCGCAAACCCCACCCGAAAAGCCCTGGAAAAATGTATCAGCTCCCTTGAAGAAGGACGATTTTCCTTTGCCTGCTCCTCTGGAGTTTCCGCAAGCTCCCTGATATTTGAGCTTTTAAAACCTGGAGACCTTCTGGTGGCTGAAGAAGATCTTTATGGGGGAAGTCTTAGAATTCTCACACAAATCTTAAAACCCCGCGGGGTGCGTATTTTTTTAAAAGATCTTTCACGAAAAGAAAATATTTTAAATATTCCTGAAAAAACAAAAATGGTTTGGGTGGAAACCCCCACCAACCCTCTTATGAAATTAATGGATATTCAAAACTTAAGTGCTTTTACGAAAAAACACAAAATTTTGCTGGCAGTGGATAATACCTTTATGAGTCCTTTTTTCCAAAAACCGCTTTTAATGGGCGCGGATATTGTGATCCATTCAGCGACCAAATATTTAAGCGGCCATTCAGATATTGTGGCAGGAACAATTACCACAAACTGCCCTAAGCTCGCAGAAAAACTGGCTTTTTTGAGCAAATCTCTGGGGCCGGTTCTGTCTCCTTTTGATTCTTATCTTTTACTGAGAAGCCTTAAAACCTTGGCCGTGCGAATGAAAGAACATGAAAAAAACGCAAAGGAATTAGCCCATTTCCTAGAAAGCCGAAAAGAGGTAAAAAAAATTTTATACCCTGGCTTAAAATCCCACCCACAACATTCTCTGGCTTTAAAACAAATGTCGGGTTTTGGAGGGATGCTTAGTTTTTTTCTCAATGGAAATAAAAAACAGGTTTTTGAAGTTTTAAGCCGATTTCAGGTTTTTACTTTGGCGGAAAGTTTGGGAGGAGTGGAATCTTTGGTGGAACATCCGGCCAGCATGACTCATGCCAGCTCTCCTCATCCCCCCCCGGAATCCCTGATTCGTGTCAGTGTGGGTATTGAAAATATAGAAGATTTAAAAGAAGACTTTTTACAAGCTTTTAAACATCTTAAGGCTCGGTAGCTCAGTCGGTAGAGCAGGAGACTGAAAATCTCTGTGTCGGCGGTTCGATTCCGTCCCGAGCCATCTCTTCTATATGTCCTAAAACTTTCATCTGTATTACAAATATCCGTGGCCTCCCTCTCCCACCTTGGCAAACTTAAGTCCAAAAAATGTCTAAAGTTTAAACACTGGCCTTACGATATATATATAAACAAGTACAATTAAAGAAAATGAACAGTTTTTAAAAGGGAAAAAGGCATGTTTAACTGGAATGATTTAAAAAATCTTCATGTTGTAAAACAAACCAAAAGTATTATTTACCAATGGTGGAAAACAGATGTCATAATTATCTCCGAAAAAAATATTATGGATCAAGCCTTGGACTTTAAAAAAAATCTTCGAAACCCTTTAATACAGGAGTTTTTTGAACAGGAATCCTTAAAAAAGTCTTTCTTTCAAACCCTTCAATTTGTTCAAAAGCAAAATCACCAAGATGGAAATTTGGAAAAATGGCCCGGTACGGGATTGAATATGTTAATACTCCCCATTCAAAGCCACTTCCACACAACGGGTTTTGTCATTGCCTTAGGGTTTGCCTTCTCCAAAGAAACCCAAAACAAAGAAGTCATAACACAAGATTGGTTGAAAAATGGGCTTTCCAAATATTTGGAAAAAAAAGAACATATTCCCCTGATACTGGAAAAAGACAAGAGTTACTTCATAGATCTTATGGAATTGATGGCAAAAGAAATAGCCTCTGTCCAAAAAGAATTTACAGAAAAAAAACAACAATTAAATGAAACCTCTAAATCCTCAAGCCTTTCTTATGGAGATATGGTGGGAAAATCCAAAGCCATGCACCAACTTTACAATCTATTGGATAAAATCAAGCTCTCGCAAAACACCATCCTCATACAGGGAGAAAATGGCACGGGAAAAGAACTAATTGCCAAATCCATTCATCAAAATTCCCCGAGGAAAAATCAGGTTTTTGTGGTGCAAAATTGTTCTGCCTTAAACGATAATCTTCTGGAATCAGAATTGTTTGGTCATGTAAAAGGAGCTTTTACAGGAGCTTACAAAGATAAAAAAGGGCTTTTTGAATCAGCCCACGAGGGAAGCTTCTTCTTAGATGAAGTGGGAGACACTTCCCCGGCCATGCAGGTTAAGCTTTTAAGGGTTATTCAGGAAGGTGTTTTTTTTCCTGTGGGAGGCATAGAACCCAAGACAGTGGATGTGCGTATTATCGCAGCTACCAATAAAAATCTTAAAAAAATGGTGGAAGAAGGCACTTTTCGAGAGGACCTTTATTATCGCCTGAATGTTATCAATATACAAGCCCCCGCCTTAAGAGACAGAACAGAAGACATCGAACTCTTAGCAGAGTTTTTTATCAATCGTTTCAGCCAAACCCCTAAAATTTTTACAAAAAAAGCTCTGGAAAAACTTCGTCAGTATCCCTGGCCTGGTAATGTGAGAGAACTTCAAAATGAAGCGGAAAGATTAGCCGTCTTTACCGGAAACGACACTTATATTAAGGAAGAATTTCTTTCTGAAAAAATCAAAAACCCGGAAAGCAATTTACAATTTGCTTCTTTTTTAAACACAAACAACAGTGGAAAGGCCATGAAAAAAGCCATTGCCCAATTAGAGCGACAAATGATTTCCCAATCCTTAAAACAAGAGGGTTGGAACAAGACCAAGGTGGCGAAAAAACTTGGTATCTCTAGGGCAGCTTTGGTGTCCAAAGTAAAAGACTATAAGCTGGAAAGAAGAACCCTCAGACCGGATCCTCTGATCCGAAAAAAAACCACTGGTTAAAAAAAATTATTTTACCAGTAAAATCAAAGTTTCCAGAACTAAATCTTGGGGAATTTATTGCAAAATCAAAGGCTCAGAAAAACCTAAAAATTTCAGGGAATCCATAAACCTTGGAAAAAACCAAACCAGAAATCCCATGAAAAGAAAAAAAAGAGTCCATAAAATATCTTTTCTTTTTATAAGCATATCATCCTGATTTTGAATGTGATATTAAGAAGGTCTCTTTGCAAAATATTCTTTCATATCAGCTTTTATCTCTCTAAGTTCCGATTTGATTTCAGTTTCCAGTTTATTAATTTTCTTATTTGTATCATCAATTTTCTTATTCGTATCTGAGATATGGTTATCCAGCTTTTCATTTATTGGCTGTATTTGAGCATTCATCAGCTTTGTTTGATTATCCAACTTTTCATTTATCAGCTTTGTTTGATTATCCAGCATCAATTTTAAAATACCCAGAATTAATCCTGTATAAGCAACAACAAAAACCCCAAATGACCAATTCGCCACAAAAACCCCCAAAAGGTGTATTACTATAAGTAATTATTATATCACCCATAAGTAAAGATAGCAAATATGGGTAAAAAGCCCGTAAACAGCATTTTTTTGCAAGTGGTGTTATTTTATATAGTAGCAGTGATGATCAGCTCTTGGCATTTTTCCTCTTTTTCTCTGCTCCCCTTGCCGAAGCAAGAAATTGAGCCAGACCTTTATCTGTAAGAGGATGTTGAACCATTTGTAAAAACAAAGCAGGAGGAATTGTCACAATATCCGCACCCAGATTGGCTGAAGTCAGGATATGGCTCACATTCCTAACACTTGCTACTATGACTTTTGACTTTATTTGATATTGGGTAAAAATATTTATGATCTGAGACACTATTTCCATTCCATCCCCTCCTGTATCATCTAAACGACCCACAAACACGGAGACAAAATTCGCACCAGCACGCGTAGCAGATAACGCCTGAAGAGCGGAAAAACAAAGCGTTAAATTGGTGGAAATATTTTCTTTCGAAAGAATCTGGGTTGCCAAAAGCCCCTCTGGGTTTAAAGGAAGTTTCACCACCACCTGAGGATGAATTTTCGACAAAACTCGAGCTTCTTTTATCATTTCTTCAGAAGAAGTCGTGATAACTTCAGCACTCACTGGACCTTCCACAGTTTCTGCTATGGAACGAATAAGGCTTATATGCTCTTCACCACTTTTTGCCACTAAAGTGGGATTAGTGGTAACTCCATCCACAGGAAACCACTTATTTATTTCTTTTATTTGTTTTAAATCCGCTGTATCCACAAAAAATTGCATTTTTTTTATCCTTTCTTTTTTAGGTTTTCTTTATAAAGATCTTCAAAAGAATAAAGCCCGGAAGGTTTTTTTACCAACCATTTTAAAGCTTTTAAAGCTCCTCCTGCAAATAAAAGCCTGCTTAAAGCTTTGTGCTCTAAAATCACCTGTTCCTCTTCACCAAAAAATACAAATCGGTGAGTACCAAATTCCTCTCCCTTACGAAAGCTTTTTATTTTTAGTTTTTTCTGAGCAAAAGCCGGTAAATGTCTTTTTAATTTTAAGGCTGTTCCACTGGGTTTATCTTTTTTGTTTTTATGATGAATATCCTCCAATAAAATCCTTCCAGCCTGATTAGATATCCTTTGGATCCACTTTTTTATCTGCCAAATTCCCCAACTCATGTTCTCTTCATAAAAGACAGGAATTTTTTTGCTGGCTTGGTTAAGTTTTTTTTTCTGAATGGAACTTAAAGCCGTAGTGCCACTCACGAAGGGTTTTTTATTTGAAAGACACCAGTTTAAGGCTTTGTCAAAAAGTTCCGGAGAGGAAAAGTCAATCACAGCAGTTATTTGCCGAGAATCCCATTTATCAAAACCAGCTTTTATCGTTCGCAAAACCCCTTTATGCTCAACAGAAGGCGAAGGCATTTCCGAAGTGAGTACAAAGTCGGAATTTTTTACCTGTATCAGCTCTTTTACGGCCTGCCCCATTCGCCCGCTCGCACCACTTAGCCCCACTTTGATTTTCCGATGACGCAAACTGGACCGGTTTTTTAAAGCTTTACTTTTTTTTAGATTCAACACGCCTCCATATCTTGCTCCAGCCAGAACCTTTATAATAACCCTTTGGATTTAAGAGTTTCTTTTAAGGAGATTACCTTTTGCCCCTCTAGACTCACCAAAGGACTTCTGAGTTCTGCGGATTTAAAAACACCTTTCAGCTTTAAAGCCATTTTAATTCCTATGGGGTTGCTTTCTGCATAAATATTTTTTAAAAGTTCTCCGTACTTTTCCTTATACTCTTTTAAAGGAGTTTCTTTTTGGCCTTCTTTTATCCTTTGAAGCAAGTTTTTCATTTCTTTCCCCAGAATATGGCTTATGACAGAGATTATACCTTTTCCACCAAGGGCAAAAAGATCCAGGCCGGTTTCATCATCTCCACTTAATACAACAAAATCTTTATTCGTTTTTTCAATAATTGCCCTTCCAAACTGTAAGTCACCACTGGCCTCCTTAATACCCAAAATATTAGTCTCACGGCTTAATTCCAAAACACTTTCTAGAGAAAGCCCCACTCCGGTACGAGCTGGAACATTATATAACAGAATCGGTAAAGAGCTTTTTTCCGAAAGCTTTTTAAAATGCTTTATAAGCCCCCGTTGAGGAGGCTTGTTATAATAAGGCACCACAGCCAATACTGCATCTGCCTGTAAATTTTCCGCGATCTTGATATTTTCCAAAGTCTTCTCAGTGGAGTTTCCCCCCACCCCCAGTATAAGAAGTTTTTCTCCTGCCTTCTCCTTAGTCCATTCAAAAAGCTTTTCCACCTCTTTTGGAAACAGGCAAGGACTTTCCCCCGTGGTGCCGTTTATCACAAAGCCATCCACCCCCTGATCTTTTTGAAACTGAATGAGTTTTCCAAAAGACTCTTCATCCAATTTTCCTTCCTGAAAAGGTGTGGCAAGAGCTGTAATAATCCCTTCCATCTTTTTCATTTTTTAATCCTTAGTTTTTATTTATGTCCCAACACTTCACGGGGTTTGCTCCCTCTGGCAGGACCCACCACACCCTCTTCTTCCAGACGATCAATGAGCCTAGCCGCCCGAGGATAACCCAAGCCATATCTTCTTTGCAAATGAGAAGCACTTACCTCTTTAAGCTCTGACACATAAGAAAATACCTCTTCGTACTTTTGATCTTCTTCCGGGTCCAAAGACATACTTTCCCTAGTCCTAAACCTTTTTTCCTCTGAGGAAAATTTTACCACATAAAAGTTATTGCCGGGAGACTGCCTTTTCCAAAACTGCACAACAGATGACACTTCCTTTTCGCTCACAAAAGGACCATGATACCTTTCTGGTCGGGCCTGACCTGGCCCCAAATAGAGCATATCCCCTTGAGAAAGAAGCCTTTCCGCGCCTCCTTCATCCAATATAATACGGGAGTCAATACGGGAGGAAACTTTGAAACTAATCCGACCGGGGATATTGGTTTTTATCAAGCCTGTCACCACATCTTTCCTAGGGCTTTGCATGGATAAAATCAAATGTATCCCACAGGCCCGGGCCATCTGCGCAAGTCGCACCACCAAGCTTTCAACACGACTTCTCTCTGGAGAGGCCATTAAGTCGCCAAACTCTTCCAACACAACACAAATATAAGGCTGTGGTAAAAAGTAGTAATCCTCTTCTGTTTTTTCCAAACTTTCTGAGAACTCTTCATTTTGTTGAATCTCTTCAGCACTTAAGTGTTTTATTCTCTCATTGAATCCTCTAAGATCCCGAGCCTGAAAACGGGAAAGAGAGCGATATCTTTTATACATTTCCCTTAAACACCACTCCAAAACCTCTACAGCGGATTTGGCTTCACGAGCCGGCGGAGCCAATAGATGCGGAAGACCACTAAAAACACTTAAGTCCACTCTTTTAGGATCCACCAGCAATAAGCGCAAACTCTGAGGAGTATGGCGAAAAAGCAAACTCAAAAGAAAAGACACTATAAATACAGATTTCCCTGATCCTGTAGATCCCGCCACCATCAGATGGGGGATTTTTCCCAAATCCAAAATGGCGGATCGGCCATCCACATGACGGCCTAAAACTAAAGGTAAATCACAGTTTTTCTCCAAAAAAATTGGCTCATTCACTAGGCTTTTTAAATACACCATCTGCCGTTTAGTGTGAGCGGTTTCAATTCCCACCACATCTCTACCAGGAATAGGGGCAATAATTCTTATGGACTTGCTTTTAAGTGCTATCATTAAGTCGTCTTCCATCTGTGTGATACGAGCCACTTTAACATGATCTTCCGGTTTGAACTCAAACAAAGTAATAACCGGGCCGGTTCGAATATTGGTGATCTCCCCGGAGATGGAAAACTGTTTTAATTTTTCCTTGAGCCTCTCTGCATCTGCCCGGCTTTCCCTAGCACTCATCTGCCAAGAAGAAATCACAGGATTTAACAAATCTGCTGTAGGCAAAGTCCATTTTATCTGTGCGGGATCTTTATATTCCCCGTCCTCCATTTCCTCTGTTCCAACCCCCTCTTCCTCTGCTGATTTTTCTTCCTGAAAAAAATAATTTTCAGCGGAGGAAACCGAAGAAAAAAGAACGCCTTTGCCATCTGATTTCTTTAAAGAAGAATCTGCGGGAAAAGAGGGAAGGGAAGAAGAAGTAGTGGTGGTGGAAGAAAGAAACGGAAACTTAAAGCCTGTTTTTTTTCTCAGAAAAACCAAACTCGCAGTCGAAAAAGAAATAAAAAGCCCAAGGGCTTTTACGAAAATCTTATAAACATGGGAACTAAAAAGCAAAAAAGTTTTCACCGCTCCTTTTTTTAAAAGAATCCCTGTTTTCAAAACCAAATCGGAAACAGGAACTTTTGTGATCAAAACAAAAAGGGCCAGAGCCAATGACCACAATACAAGAACCTGCCCTGGAAAATGTAAAAATGGTTCACTGATTTTCACAACAGCACGACCCAATGCTCCTCCAGGAAGAATATGCCCCTCAAAAAATCTTCTTCCTGGTTGATGCAATTCCAATAACGAAGAACAAACAAAAAGACTTAAAAATAATATTATCAGGTTATTCATCCATTCCATTTCCGTCCATTTTCTTTGAAAAACAAGCATGGACTGCCTTAAAGCCAGCAGAACAAACACCCAAGAGGAAAGACCAAAACCCTGATAGAGCAGGTCCGCCATAAAGGAGCCCAGATAACCACATTTGTTTTGTGCCTGAGCCAATACCGTGCCAATAGCGTTAAAAGAAGGGTCCAGAGGATAATAACTGCCTAAAGCTAAACTGAAAAAAAAAGCCACCGCCAGCCAAAACAAGCCAACAATATCCGCTCTGTATCCATAAAATACTGCTTTCATTACAAATAGTGTAAAAAAAGAAGTTTAATAATAAAAGTCCAATTTTTTTGCTTGATAAACCCTGGTCCTTGCCTGTAAAGTCCTCATCTGTGATGCCCTTTTCTAAAACCCGAAAAAAACCTTTTTCTCAAACAGAGCATAAATTCCTGCCTTCTTCTCTGGAAGGAGAACGATTTATCTTAGGGGCTTTGCTCGCCGGACAACAAAAAACCTGGGACGAAGTGATGGAAATCCTGAAGTCGGAAGATTTCCACAAACCAGCCCATCAGGATATTTTTTCCTGTATGGAAACACTCTATAAGTCCGATCGGTCCGGGGATATTCTCCGCATTAGCGAGGAATTGAAAAAAAATGGGAAACTAGAAAGCTCCGGCGGATCCTTATATCTGGCAGAATTGGTGGAAGAAAGTGCTTCTCCCGTTTCCGCAGAAGAGTGCTCCCACATCATTCGCGAAAAATCCATTTTAAGAAAAATCATTCATCTTTGTTCTGATTTTCGGCAAAGAGCTATCAGCCATGATTTTTTCAAATTAGAACATTTTATTGATTCTTTGGAAAAAGATCTTTTTCAATTTACAGAAAATCTTACTCAAAAGCAACTTTTGCCAGTTCCTGATATGGTAGCCGAAAGCTTAAAACGCCTAGAGGATTTACAAGGCAAAAGATTAAGTGTCACCGGGATTTCCACTAATTTTTCAGAGCTGGATCATCTGACTTCAGGTTTTCAGTCTGGAGAGCTTAGTATTATTGCGGCTAGACCTTCCATGGGAAAAACTGCCTTCAGCTTAAACATTGCTCTAAATGCCAGCTTGAACAATAAAAAAGTGGCTTTTTTTTCAGTGGAAATGGCTAAAGAGCAAATTTTGATGAGGCTTTTATCTTTGACCGGCAAAGTTCCTTTATCTCACTTAAGAACCGGGCAGATTACAACCCAAGACTGGGATAATCTGATAGTGGCCGGTTCTAAGTTAAATGATGTGACCTTTTTTTTAGATGATTCCTCTTTTCTATCCCCTTTTGAGATTCGCTCGCGGGCAAGAAAACTCAAATCTCAACACGGCCTAGATCTTTTAATCGTGGATTATCTGCAACTGATGAGCCTTAAAGCAACTATGGAGAGCCGGGAAAGAGAGGTTTCTGAAATATCCCGACTTCTCAAATCTCTGGCCAAAGAACTTCAGATTCCCGTAGTAGCACTTTCTCAGTTAAACCGGGGAGTGGAGGGGAGAGTGAATCGGCGACCTCTGCTTTCGGACTTAAGGGAATCCGGCTCCCTCGAACAAGACGCAGATGTAATTATGATGCTTTATCGTGATGATTACTACAATGATAACAGTGAAAAAGCGGGCTTAGCAGAAGTTATATTAAACAAGCAAAGAAACGGACCCACCGGAAAAGTCACCTTAAAATGGGATGCTCGTTTTGGACTGTTTGAAAACTATATTCCCATAGCCGAAAATACACAAATTATGACAGGCCCTCATGATGTGGGAAGACCCCCTATGGGTAACTCCCCTATGGAAAGACCTCCTGTAAGAAACTCCCCTAATGATCCCCCTCCCTTTTGATTGTAATTAAAAACTATTTTTCAGTTTTAGGAGTTCAGGGAGACTGTCAACTTGTAAAAATTCACTTTTTACGCAATTTTTCAATCTGAATGTATTAATTTAAATATGTTATATTCAATTATATCGAGTAGGGAAGGAATATGAACCAAAAAAAGTCAGATAAAAGTTTATGGGTAGCTCTTTCATTTTTTGTTCTTTACACAAGTGCTCTGTTTGGAAATCTGGGTTGGCTGATTACAAACTCCATAGACAATAAAATAAAGCCTATCGAAAAGTTATTGACTAACCATATCACTGAAACAAATAAAAAAATTGAAACTCTTAATACTGAAACAAATAAAAAAATTGATAAATTAAGCGATCGTATTGATCAGTTAAGTAATCGTTTTGACAAATTGTATGAATTGCTTTTAAAGCAAAAGAAATAAGCTCTTTTAATCTATATAGTGGTCCGTTAAAGTCTTTTTAAACATAGATAATAAAAAAATCTATCTCCACTCATTTCTTTTTTGTGCAAACACTGCTTGGCTTATTTCCAAAACCTTTTTCAAACGAACATTATTTTTCCAAGAAGGACACTTTCTTTGAATATCACGTATCACTCGACCCAAGTAAGTTTTTAACTTCCTTTGTTCTCTGCGGGCCTTACCAAATTTGCGCAAGTGAGCTAAACGGGCTTGTTTAAACAAACTCTTCTTTGACTTCCTTTTGTAAGTCTGACGAAGTTTAATCCCAGATTTTTTACATAAGTTAACCAAAGACTGCAAAGCCTTAAAATAAAGTCTGCTATCTGTTGGAAAGGCTATGGCTTTCTCCATAATGGTTGTATCCACTACCACTGTCTTAAGCTCACTTCGCTTTAGCATACCTTCTCTCCTAGCCACATTTATTGTCTCCTCTAGAAAGACAGTAAGCTTTTCTTCTCCCATTCTTTGTCTCCAACGGGTTAAAGAACTTCGATCCAAGGGTGGAGTGTCTGTGTAATACTCTAATCCACAAAAAAATTGCCACTGAGGATTTTCTACAAATCTTTCCAATAAAGCTTCATCGCTTAAGTTATAGGCATACTTTATGTAATGAAGACCCACCATTAAACGAGTGGAAAGACCAGGACGTCCATTATCAGGATGAAACTTCTCTCCGAAGCATTTGTTAAACATATCCCAATCAAAGGCATTTGATAAAATAACCAGAGGGTGGTTTTTATGAGCTACCTCATCTGTTCTCTGTTTGAAAAAATCTCGTTGGCCGGAGTGTTGATTATTTTGTGGAATCATAACGCTTTTTCCTTTCCTTATTTTGCAAGAAAACAAAGGGCTTTGTTGTAAAACCTTGCAATTATTTTCAAACAAAATTATAAAAAAATCAAGTAATAACAGTGCGTTAACACCTTTATCACGCCCGACTATTTAAAGCCCTTTTTTATTTTTTTTGAAATAAGTCTAAAGTGCCTTAAAAACCAGACCGATAAGCTAGTTCACCGCTTTTTAAGGCACTTTTGAGGAAAAAGTAGTCTTGGATGTGATAATTTAAACCGCAATGTCCTATGTATTCCTCTGGCTTGTCCGGGCGATGCTTTACTCCTATGAGTACCACCTTTATTTTCAGGCCCGGAGTATAAAAAATACACAGTTCAAGGAATTATCTTGACTGGTGTATTTACAGCGGTCAAATATAATGCTGATTATAATTCAGAGGATAGATAATGCAAAGATATATTGGTATGACTGCCCGGGATCCATATTTAAGAAAACAGGAATGGGAAAGTAAAGGTATTATTGTTGTAGACTTTAAAGTGCTGTATTCTGGTTTAACTTATGACCAAGCTTTAGCAATAGAGAGAGAGTATGAGACAATAAGGGGTTATAAGGCAGAACCCGGAGGCCCAAGATTCGCAGGGCCGGTTTATTCTGTTTATACATACTCTTATTCAGAAAAGAATTGACAAAACAATGTGATATAATAAAAGAACAAAACAATGGAGGGGCATCATGGAAAAAAATACCCAAAAAGATTTTCTAGATGTAGATAAAGAGATACAGGATTTAGAAAAAAAATTCAGTAATGGAGAGGAAAGTAAAAAACTTTATAAATTAAAGATTGAAAATTTAAAGACTATAAAAGAGTTTTTAAATAAAAGTGTAGGAAGATCACAGTGGGACAAATCACAAGGAGATTAACAGAAAACGAAAAATTGCAAGAATATGTCTATTGTGAAATAAGGAATATTTTGTATATTTATCCAGCTATGCACTCTATAGAAGGTCAAAAAATTTTACAAGAAAAGCTTAGGACTTTAAAACAGATAGATGAACTTTTGGATAATAAAAAACAAAATCGAGGAAAGGTATTGAAATGGATTAAAAGGAAATTGCCTTGGTGGTTATTATCGTTATTAGGCATGGATAGTGAGTGATAATAAAAAACAACAAAAGGGGATTGATTATGAATATGGAAACGCTGGCCGTACTATTGGCTTTATTGGCATTGATTTTGACTTCCGGCATTTTTTTAATTGCTTTTAAGACATTCCTTTTGAAAGGCGTAAATGTCATGCTGAATGAAAAAACGGAGAGTTATAAGCAGATGTTACAAGAACATTCTCACTCTATGCACTCGGAAATGGATAATATACGCTCGGAAATGGGTGCTATGAAAGTGGAGATAAAGAATAATAAAGCATATATGGAAAAAAGACTTAATCAATTATCTAAAACTGACAACACAATACTTAAACTCGTTGAGGATTCAATCGCAAATACCAGTCGGTTAATTGCCTTGCAAGATAAAAAAATAAGATAGGGAATAATAAGAAGGGCCGGCCTAGCAAGCACTTTGGATGACTCCTTTTTTATTTAATTTAAAAAACAACTTTTTTTGAAAGTCCAGAAAAAATTGATCTGATGGGGTTGTAAATGAGAATAACTTGCTTTTCACCACTCCCTGATATCTGCTAAAAATCTTAAAAAATCAAAAATTTTAAATACTTGATATTACTTAATTTTTTAAAAAATCAAAAATTTTAGACAAAAGGCTTAAAGTTTTTTCCATGTATGCCGAAAGGTATTTTAGGCTTAAAAAACAAAAAGTTTTTTGACTAGGATTTCCGACTTAGCAAGAATACACAAATCTCAGAAAGACCATGAAAAAAGATGTTAATTAAAATACCAAATGAAAAAAAGCTTATGAGCTTAGACACTGGGGCAAAGAGAAAAACAAACAGTAAAGAAACATTATGAATCTCAAGGCGTTTTAGCCAAAGAAAACTAACCAATAACCAAGGGGGTAATATGAAAACAATAAACAACAAGGGATTTTCGCTGATCGAAATCCTGGTGGCAATGGGGCTTATAGGAGTCCTAACTGCTATGGCCATTCCGGCTTATAACAACTACAGAGGAAATGCCAATAAAACCGTATTGAAGTCCGATGTAGGTAATGCTTATAAGGCGTATCATGCCTATAATGCTGTAGAAGGGGACTTTTGTGCAAGCTTAGCACAAGCTGGTCTTAATTCTTTAAAAGAGTCTTCCACTTATGGAACTAAAAGTTTTATAGGTTTTGACAGAAAAGAGTCAGGGGAGTGTGCATCTGTAAATGATATAAATGAAGAGGATAATACAGCTCCGTCTATGGTAAGATCTCAATGTACACTAGGAAGTTCTAGTTTTAAATTTGCTGTTGTAAATGAGTTTGACGGAAACGAAGTTGGTTTTTCTGTGGCGAATAACAACAGTTCCCCTAAACAGGGAGGTGCTTATTGTAAAAAATCCTCAGGGGATGAGTCTGCCGTTTCAGGGTTCTGCCAAGAAAGTAGCTCAAATTGTGCAGGTGATTCCTCAAATGATTGCAATGGTAGTGTGGCAGGGACAGATGGTGTATGGGTCAGTGCTGGCGCACTTTGTCGTTAATAATGAATGTATGGTAAACATTTTAAACTCCACAGGGCTAGGCTAGTTATTGGTCACCTTGGATTCGTTAAGTGGTGGTCTATCCAAAACGACCATCACTTTTTTATAAGGAGGGGCGTTATTATGGGTAGAGGTAGTGAATGGAAAATAATCCATGATTTGAAAGCTTATCTTGTTTATAGGCAAATCAAAGAAGGTGGAGATAAAAACAAACTTTGTGAAGATTTATCAGAAGATGAAGATTTTAAAAATTATATCCACTTTGATAGTATCAAAATGAAAATCGAAAATTACAATTACATTGACAAGAAGGAAGGGCTTGAAAATTATTCCAAACAGAGTGAAAAAATTTTTAAAACTTTTAAAGATTGGTCCATTCAGGAAATTAAGGCTATTTTACATCATAATAAGATTGGCTTTATAAAGACAAAAAATGATGATTTTTTCTCAAAGGAGAACAACACAATGAATGATAATCAAAACAACAACAATTCAACCCGTATGACCAAGGAAGAAAAGAAACAAAAGATCTTGGCTTTCTTAAATTATTTTTCAGGACACTTTGGTTCAGCAAAAATCAATCAGGCTTTAGGTATAGAAGATAATCCACAACATAGTATAACCCATAACATTTTACAAGACCTGGAAAAAGAGGGGAAAGTGGAGCAATGTCACGGCAAAGGCTTCAGAGTGGTAGTTTGAACTAAGAGTTACTTTTTTACAGACTTTGTTAAACTGTGGTTATCTCTATAGCCATCGCTTTTTTTATATGGAACACATCTATAAAATTCATCTGATATATTGAAACTGGTTAAGGAATTTTTAATAAAGAATCTGTGGCTTTCTTTTATGTGTTGTGCTCCGGTTCAAAAAAGCTGGAAAAATATATAAAAGAAAATTTTGATTTATGGAGAAAGAATCGATCTATATCATATATTAAAAACCTGCTCTGAAATAAATAATTGTTTAAATTATATCCAAATGTGAAAGTTTTACACTCACTCCCAGTTTTTCTTGTGGATATTTTTCCAGAAAATTATAATACTCGTCCGGGAAAAGTTTTTAACATATTGCTATCATTTGATTTTTTATAAAAACTTCAAAAAATAAAAGAATATAAAAAGCTTATTGGTTTTACACACCTTTCTAAGAGTGAAGGATGTAATGGTTTTGCACTCAATAAAAAAATACAGCAGATTATTTTTTTATTAATGTACATTCCTAGATCAAGATTTAAGGAAAAATATGATGATACAAAGTGGTTTATTTTTTCAAAAGCAAAAGACAAATTATGACTTCAAAAACAAACTCAGATCTTTTTTTGGCTGGGCTTTGAAAATCTTTTTCTTAAGTGTGCTTTATATTCAAAGTGGCCAATCCCAGCAACTCTGTGACTCCTCTCCCTTTCTATTTGGCTGGCGTGGTCCTCTTCCTTCGCACTCTGTCACAAATCTCTTCAACCATGTCATAAATATTAAAATCAATCAAAAAAATATCTATGGCTTGTTTACACCCCATCTGTCAAATCAAGGCAACCAAATCCTCAATTTTATACAGGGTAATAGAGAAAAAACAATACAAAATTTAATGGCATTTTTAGAAAGTCAATGGACAAAAGTGGAATCAGAAAAAAACGATGTTTCTGATATTATCAATTTACTTTCCCATAACCCGCAAATAAAATGGATCGGAATTGAATCGTCAGAACTGGAAATCAACCGGATGCCCATACAACTCATGCTACAAGATTATCAAGAAGTGAAAAATCTGTATCAAGATGAAATAAAACTGAACTTTGAAGAAATAGACAACCTTCTTCACCTTATATTTCATACCTATATTATCGCTTTTTCAAAATATCCAGAACTTTTTCAAGATATCCAATTTGTTCCTCTTGAGGATAATGTTCTTAAAAGAACAGCCATTATATTAATGAGAAGAATACAGTCACTTCAAAGACAAATTATTTATACCAGTCATCAAATTCATCTTCCTTTCTCCGAATTTGAAAAAATTGAGATCATTCAAAGCAGAGCTTTGGAAAATACTGAGACAATACCTGAAACACAAATAAAAATGGCCTTGGATCGACTCAGTGACAGGGGTTTAAAAGATCTTGTCTCAAAATATTTTTCAAGTACGAACGCATTTATTGAAAATTCTCTTGAAAGAGATAAAGCCATAGCAAATAGGGTTTCAAAACAATCCGGTGAAGGATTAATCATATTAGGATCAAAGCATCGCCGAGGAGTGATAAAGCAACTTTTGTCCCTTTGCCGGGAGCTTTAAACTTTAAAGTATTCCTGAAATTTTACCAGACTTCAGTCTTAAAATATGTGGCAAAGCTTATTTAAACGCAAGATTCCAGTCTGTGGTTTTACAAATTTTTACATATTTTTAAGTGTAAAAGATTCACTTTTTGAGTTATACTACAGATAAAGAAAAAAGGAGAATACTATGAAAACAATAATCTTACTGGTGCTTGCCTCTTCATTATTTTTTGGCTGTTCAGATTCTACAGAATCAGATTCCACACAGTTAAACTCAGAGGATAATACGAATTTACCAAGCTGTGAACAACAAATACAAAATGTTGAATCTTGTTTCAAAACAAAGTGGGATAGTCTTTCTTGTACAACACTCAAAAGCGGTTACCAAACAGGATATGAATTAAGTCAAAAAATAGCCTTGAATTGCGCAACAGAACATCTTGTGCCAGGTGATGGAGAAAAATGCCGACAAGCCACTCAAAATAAATTTCCGCCACTTTTAAAAGAGAACATGAATAAAAACATAATTGAAAAATGCGGAATAGCAATATAAGGGGACTGATTAGAAATTCAATCAGATTTACTTATTAAGCAATTCTGACTTTGGTTCTGGTTTTGAAGCTGATTCTTGGTCTGAAGCTGATTCTAAGTCTGAAGCTGATTCTAATTCTGAGACTAATTCCTGTGCCGGGGCTGATTCTTGGTCCGAAGCTGATTCTAATTCTTGGTCTGATTCCAGTTCCGTTTCTGATTCCAAAGGCTTTTCAGTTTCAGGTTCTTTAGCCGGCTTTAAAGCAGAAATATGAATACTTATTTCTGTTTTCAAATCAGCCCCAAAATCCAAAAGCACTTTATGTTCTCCTGTTTCCTTTAAAGGCTGAGGCAATTTCAAAAATCTTTTATCCACTTCATAACCCTGAACAAGCAATTTTTTTGAAATCTCAAACACTGTTACAGAACCGAAGAGTTTTCCGTCAGCAGATGCGGATTTTTCAAAGGAAATATCTAAACCCTTTAGCTTTTCCAAAAGAGACTTTCTTAAATTCAAAGCTTTTTTCTTCTTTGCTTCAATCAACGCCTGCCGATGGCGCGCTTCATCAGCAGAACCTTTTGTAAAAGGAATAGCCCATTTTTTAGGAAACAACAGATGCCGGGCATACCCTTTTTTAACAGAAACAATATCCCCAACCTGACCCAGATTTTTAACATCTTTTTGTAAAATAACCCGCATACTCTATACACCTGCTTTTTTTGTTGCGAAAAAAGCTTTTCTTTTTTGAATTTTCGCCAATCTCTCTTTTTCTCTCTTCGCATTTTCTTCCAACAGCTCCCGAAAGTCTGCCAAATGCTCTTCAGCGGATTTTTCAGGAGAAAGCTTTTCAAAATGATAATAAAGGATTTTTTCGTCCATTTTAATTTTCCGCACCAGCTCTTCCACCACTCCCGTATCTCCTTTAAACGAAAAATGAAAATAAAGCCCTTTAGACCATTTTTTCCAATTTTTATTTGCGAGTCTTCGCACCCCCCAGCTATCTATGTGATAAATATTCCCTTTAAATTGCTTCAAAATGTCCTGGACTGTTTGAAAAAATATCTTTTGAGACTCTTCGCCTAAAGTCGGCTCCATAACCAATACAGATTCATAGTTCATATTCGTCTCCTTAAATTTTATTTCAGAGCTTTTTCAAAAGCTTCTAACTGTTTCCATCTGTGTTTGTTCGGGTTTTTTAACACATACAGTCGGTTTCATCAAGTCCTTTCACCGGGCAAAACTCCAAACAAATGAAATAACTTTTTACAAACTCCCTTAAAAATACATAATAAAAATTATGGAATATTTAAACATCCACTTTCTAAATGGTCCTCATAAAGGCAAAAAATTTCCGGTTAAAAAAGGATTGACTCTCACTCGAAACAACAAAGAGGAAGGAGACATTTTAATTGAAGACTCCAAAGCCTCAAATCCTCATGCTGAAATTGTAAAAAAGAAAGGGAAGTTTTACTTAAAAGACATGGATTCCAAAAATGGAACCTATTTTGAAGAAGAAATAAATGACCTCTTCGTGCTTACTCCAGGGATTATTTTTCAAATTGGTAGCACCAAATTTGAAGTCAAAAAAGCCCCCCCTCCTGAAAAGCCTTGGTATGAAATTATTGCAGAAGAGCTTAAAAACAAAACTGTAAAAGATCATATAAAAAATCTACAAGTAATACATCCCCCTTTAATACTTGTTTTCAAGTCTGGTCCACAAAAAGGTGACAAATGGCGGATCTGCTATGGTCCAAGAGAGGCGGGGTCTGCAAGCCTCGATCTACCAATCTTAGAGGCCAAAGCTCCTGATATATGTTTTTCTCTTAAACCCTATAAAAAATCTGTGCTGTTTAAAACTCTTTACCCGGAAAAAGTACTTCTCAATAAAAAACATATATCAAAGAAAAATCTCATAACTGGTGATCGCATTTCTTTTGCCAACACTTTGATTGAAATCAGTTACGACTTTCCTAAAAAATCAAAAAAGAAAAAACCATAACCCCTGATAAACAGTTTTTTTGATTTTTCTGGTTTTTTTTAGTGGGTTTAGCTTTTAGAAGACCTGTCCAAGGAAATAGCTCAAAGAACCAATCTGTATAAAGATAGGCACTATTTTAAAGCAGAAAAACATTGTTTTTTTGCACAAATAGCGTTTAAGGGAGTGAAATCAGAGCTTTCTGGCTGAACATCATTTTATTTCCACCAAGCTTTCCAGTACTCCCGGTTCATCCGGGCAATGGAACTTATGGAAATTTCCTTTGGACAGGCGCGAGAACAAGCTCCAGTATTGGTACAAGCTCCAAAACCTTCTTTTTCCATCTGTTCCACCATTTTTAGCACACGGGTTTTTCTCTCTGCCTGCCCCTGTGGAAGCAAAGCCAGATGAGAAACTTTAGCGGATACAAAAAGACTTGCTGAGGCATTTTTGCAAACCGCAACACAAGCCCCACAACCAATACAGGAAGAACTGGCAAAAGCCTCCTCCGACAAGGCTTTCTCCACGGGAAGACTTTGCGCTTCTGGAGCTGAACCTGTATTAACCGAAACATATCCACCGGCCTGAATAATGCGATCAAAAGCTCTGCGATCCACTATCAGATCTTGAATAACAGGGAAAGCGTAAGCCCGAAAAGGTTCTATCTCCACTTCGTCTCCACTCTTAAAAGACCGTAAGTGAAGCTGACAAACAGCAGACCCGGAATAAGGACCATGAGGGTTGCCATTAACCACCAAAGAGCAAGCCCCGCATATTCCCTCCCGGCAATCATGGTCAAAGGCTACAGGAATTTTTCCCTGCTTAACCAAGTTTTCGTTTAAAAAGTCCAGCATTTCCAAAAAAGACATATCAGGAGAAAGCTCTTTAAGAACATGGCTTTCAAACCGCCCGGTTGTCTCTCCTCTTTTTTGTCTCCATATTTTTAACTTTAATTCCACACTGCCCTCTTTTATTTATAGCTCCTCACACTTAAAGAAACTTCTTTAAACTTCAAATCTTCCTTATGTAAAATCCAGTCTTTATGAGTATACTCCCAAACAGATACATGACAAAAATTTTTATCATCCCTTAGAGCTTCCTGTTCCGGTGTCTGATACTCCTCTCGAAAATGAGAACCACAAGATTCTTCTCTTTCCAAAGCATCCCGAGCCATCAATTCCGAAAGCTCCAGATAATCCGCCACCCGCAGGGCTTTTTCCAATTCCGCATTTTTACTGTTCTGATCTCCCGGTATCAAAAGATCTTCCCAAAATTGTCCTCTCAGAGCTTGAATTTTTTCCCGGGTGGAAAGCAAACCTTTTTTTGTCCTAAGCATTCCCACTTGATTCCAAAGCAGATCTCCTAGTTCCTGATGAAAAGAACCCGCAGTCCTAGAACCTTTAATCTGCAAAACTTTGTTGATTTTTTCCTCTCCGGCTTTTTGACTTTCTTCCAAGATTTTATCTGTCTGACTCTTTGAAAAACCCTCTCTGCTCACAAGATGTTGAGCCACTGTTGCAGGAATAATAAAATACCCATCCACCAAACCCTGCATAAGAGCAGAGGCACCTAAGCGATTGGCCCCATGATCAGAAAAGTTGGCCTCCCCTAAAACAAAAAGCCCTTTCACTGTGCTTTCCAAATTATAATCCACCCAAAGACCTCCCATTGTGTAATGAACCGCCGGGTATATACGCATGGGTTTTTGATAAGGATCTTCTCCTGTAATTTTCTCATAGATCTGAAAAAGATTTCCATATTTTTCCGAAAGCGCGGGTTTTCCAAGTCTTTTTATTGCCGACTGAAAATCCAAATACACAGCTTCACCGGTAGGGCCTACACCATAACCCTTATCCACTTGAAACTTGGCTTGGCGGGAAGCTATATCTCTTGGTGCTAGATTGCCAAACCCTGGATAAATTCTTTCCAAATAGTAATCTCTTTCTGATTCAGGAATTTCTTCCGGCAAACGCAGATCCTTTGCTTTTTTAGGAACCCAAACTCTTCCGTCATTTCTCAAAGACTCAGAAAGCAAAGTCAATTTTGATTGATAGTGCCCGGAACGGGGAATGCAAGTGGGATGAATTTGTGTAAAACAGGGGTTAGCAAAAAAAGCCCCTTTTTTATGGCAACGCCAGACAGCACTGGCATTGGAGTGCATGGCATTGGTGGAAAGATAAAAGATATTGCCATATCCTCCGGTGGCTAAAATCACGGCATGAGCAAAATGACTTTTTACTTTTCCTGTCAGGAGGTTTCGGGTCAAAATCCCTATAACCTGCCCATCTTTTACAATCAGATCCATCATTTCATGGCGGGGAAAAAGCTTTACTCCACCTTTTTCCACCTGTCTCATTAAAGCCCCGTAGGCTCCCAGCAAAAGCTGTTGTCCAGTTTGCCCTCTCGCATAAAAAGTGCGGGACACCTGTGCACCCCCAAAAGATCGATTCGCCAAAAGCCCCCCATATTCCCTGGCAAAAGGCACACCCTGAGCCACTGAGTGATCAATAATCTGATTAGATATCTGGGCCAACCGATATACATTGGCTTCTCTACTTCGAAAGTCCCCTCCCTTCACCGTATCGTAAAAAAGCCTTCTTATAGAATCTCCATCCCCAGGGTAATTCTTAGCAGCATTAATTCCACCCTGAGCCGCGATAGAATGTGCACGCCTTGGAGAATCCTGAATACAAAAAGTTGTTATTTGATATCCAAGCTCCGCCAAGGTGGCAGAGGCAGAAGCTCCTGCAAGCCCTGTGCCCACTACAATCAATCGGTATTTTCTCCGATTAGCAGGACTTATCAAAGGTTGCTCAAACAAGTGCTGATTCCATTTTTCCTCTAAATCCCCGGAGGGAATTTTAGCCGAAAGTTTCATAGCAAAACCCCTTTAAGCCTGTTCCCCCTTGAACAACAAAAAGCCAACAAAAATTTCACCCGCCAGCTCCTCTGAAAAAAAACACAAACAAAGGAAGAGAAATATAACCCAAAGTCACCAATACCGCATAAACAACACTTGTTTTCTTTATCCATATATTAAACCGAGGATGACTTAACCCCAACGACTGAAAAGAAGAAGTCAAGCCATGAAAAAGATGAACGGAAAGTATTAACAAAGCCCCCATATACCATATAACCGTCAAAGGCTTTTGAAAAGCCTCTATTACCAAACGAAACAAATCTCTTACTGTTTTCCCCTCATAAGTCACTTCATAATGCTCTCCAAACTTAAAAGCTATAAGATGCAAAATCACAAAAACCAAAATGACCACCCCTTGAGCAATAAGACTTTTTTGATACCATCCAGTGGATTTAATCCCACTTGCTGGGCGGGCATAGCGCGTTTTTCGGGCCAAGCGGTTCTTTATGCTTAACCCCACCGCTAATATAATATGAACCAAAAATAAAAGTAAAAGCCCCACTTCAAACACCACCAAAAGCTTAGTGCTTGTCAGCTGATGAGCATAAAGATTATAGGCTTTTTCGCCGGCAAAAATCAGAAGATTTCCCAACATGTGAAAAAACAAAAAAAGAGCTAGGCCAAGGCCCGTCACTCCCATTAAATATTTTTGCCCAATGGAAAGCCATAAAAAATTTTTCACTTGTTTATACCTCTTTTTCAATGTCCACCGGGTTTAAAAAAAACCACCGGAGCTTTCCTTTAAAATCTAGACTTCCACCCCTCTTACAGTATATTTGACTTTTCCCGTTATTCAAGGATATAAAAAGACCAAGCCATTTCAAAAAAAACCTGAAACTGTCTAGAAAAAATATGAAAATTTTAGTTTGTTTAAAACAAGTGCCGGACACCGGAACCCGTATTCAATTACAAAAAGAAGGCATTGATGAGTCCGGGATTGACTGGATTATTAATCCTTATGATGAATTTGCGCTGGAAGAGGCTTTGCGAATCAAGGAAAAAAAACCCGGAAGAGAGGTGGTGGTCTTAAGCCTTGGACCTCGCCGAGTGGAAAAAGCTCTCCGAACGGCTTTGGCAATGGGGGCAGATAGAGCTTGTTTAATCAGCCCCTCCCCAAAAACACCACCGGAAACACAGGAAACCTATAGCAAAAACCCTTTTTTTACCTCTTATGCCCTAGCTCAGGTTATAAAAGAAGAGGGATTGGAAAAAAATCTTATTCTTGCCGGCAAAATCGGTATTGACGAAAATCATTCAGCCACAGGCCCTATGCTGGCAGAAAGGCTTGGTATTCCACAGGCCGGATTTATCACGGAACTTAAAGAGCTGGAAGAAGAAAAATGGCTTTGCAAAAGACAAATTGAACCGGAAACAAAAGAGGAGATCACCTTACTTCTCCCTGCCCTCGTCACTTTGGAAAAAGGCATTAACAACCCTCGCTATCCCACTTTGCCGGGAATCATGCGAGCCAAAAAAAAGCCCTTAAAACAAATACCCCTTTCCTCTTTAAAAGATCTTCCCTTGGCACCAGCAGATTTTTATTCCTACGAACCTCCTCCGCCACCTCCGGTTCCTCAAATGATTTCCGGATCTGCAAAGGAGCAGGCTAAAACCCTTATTCATCTCTTAAATCAAATGGGCCTGAACTTTACGGAATCCAACCCTTCTCTTAAAAAAAACCTGCCAGGATCTAAAATATTTAAAACCCCTTCTCTTAAAGAAAAAACTCCTTCCACGATAAAAGCTCTTGTTTATATTAATTGTTCAAATCAGCAACCTAAGACTTCCAGCCTAGAGCTTATCTCCTTTGCCATTCAACAAAACTGGAAAGTTCATGCCTTATGCCTAGGAGCTGACAAAACCTCTTCAAAGAAAGCCCTAAAAGCTGGCGCGGAAAAAGTTTTTTTTCAAAGAGATAAAAGTTCAAACCCTGAGGTTCTGGCTGAGCTTTTATCCCTTTTTATAAAATCACAAAAACCGGATTTGATTTTAGCGTCCTCTTCCCCACAAAATACAGAGCTTTTTCCCCGCATTTCCATTCGTTTAGAAAGCCCTTTTCTTTCAGATTGCCTAGATTTAAAAAAAACAGAAACAAAATGGATTATGAAAAAAAGCCTTTATGCCGGAAAATGCCGGGCATCTTTAAGTTTCAAGGCCTCCTCTGACAAACCTCCCATTTTGCTGATGAGACCTCACCGACTAAAAAATGACAATATCCCGGAAAAAAACAATTATTCTTTTCAAGAAATGAGTTGGAATTTCCCAGAAAAGGAAAACCATATCCTGCACCAAAAAAAACACACTCAAAAAATCAATGCCCCTGACTTAACGGAAGCCAAAATCATTGTCTCAGGGGGAAGAGGCATGCAGGGGCCAGAAAATTTTACACTTTTAGAAGAGCTAGCCAGACTTTTAGGACCAAAAACAGCTATAGGAGCTTCTAGGGCCGTTACAGACGCCGGCTGGTGCCCGCATTCCATGCAGATAGGGCAAACTGGCAAAACTGTCAGCCCTGATCTTTACATCGCCTGTGGTATCTCCGGTGCCATTCAACATCTTGCCGGAATGAGTGCCTCTAAAACCATTGTAGCCATCAATAAAGAACCTTCTGCCCCGATTTTTCAAAAAAGTCACTTTGGTTTAGTGGGAGATCTGTTTGAAATTATCCCGTGCCTGATAAAAGAATTAAAAAATCAGCCCCCGGAAAACAAAGCCGGCCCAGACTCCTAGAACAAAAATTAGCTTTGGAAATCAACCCTTAGAAACTTTCCTGCTCTTTCTAAACCAGACAAAAGTCCTCTTTCCTTGATCCGAAACAACAATTAAGTATATACTGGAGTTCAGGTTTTTTATGTGTGTACACTCTATTATCGCTATTTTCCTGTTAAGTTTTTTTTCCATTTTCTCCGCACAAGCAGAGAATCTGGCAACTATCTCCTATTCTGGAAAAAAAGGACCCGTTAACATTAAAATCACGCTCCAGGAATTTGTAAACACTTACAAAGCGGTTAAAACTGTTGCACCCAACACCCCTCCCATTAAAAAGTTTTTTGAAGAATACTTGCGCTATCGTATAGGAGTGGAGCAGGCTTATAATGATCCTCGTTTAGTCAAAAATCCGGCTATAAGAAATATGTTTAAAGACCCTTTGTTGAAAGAAGGTTTTGAACAACTTTTATATAAAACCTTTGCGGAAAAAAAACTCAAAAAGCAAATCGCAAAAGTGGATAAAACTGCCAAAAAATTATCCAAAAATGTCATGCTCAGGTTTTACAAAAAAAACCCGGAGTTTGACATCAATTTTATCGTCATCAATCTCCCCATGAACCCCACCGCCAAACAAATAAAAACCACCACTGCCAGAGCCACCAAAATCCATAAGGAAGTCAAAGCCAGTAAAAAACCTTTTTCGAATCTGGTGGATATCTACTCTGATGACCGATTAAATGGAAGGCTCAACATTCCTCGTTCTCGTCATACTATTTATCCCACCATTTATAAAAAACTTCAAAGTATGAAGAACGGACAAATTTCCAATCCTATAAGAACCGGTACCGGCTTTTACATTGTCAAACTTAATCGTAAAATTCCCTTTGGGGAAGCCAATCGCACACAAATAAAAGCGGCCTACTTCGATCAAAAAAGAAGTCAGGTTTTAAAAAAGTATTTTAATAGCTTAAAATCCAAATTCAAAATACAAACCAATACAGCTTTGTTAAATAATATCCCCTTATGAAGATTTTCACATTCTCCATACGGATAACACTTTTGTTAAGTTTTTTAACTTTAACTTCTTGTCCCCTCTTTTCCAAAGATCTTGTAATTTTGCAAATCAATTCCGAAAAATGGACACATCGACAGTTTGCTAAACTGTTAGCCCAAAAAATACAAACCTTAAATCTTAAAGATTTTCAAAATGAAAAGCTCCTAGAAAACATTAAAGAACAACTTATAGTGGATCTTCTTATGGCCCATTTGGTGCAAAAGTGGGCAAAGACACACTCTGTCTTTATTTCCCCGGAGGAATTAAATCACGGCTTGAAAAAAATAAAAAAAGACTATCCCAGTGATGAAATTTTTTTTCTGTATTTGAAAAGAAAAAAAATAACTAAAAAGGACTGGAAAAAAATTGTCAAAAACAAACTGCTTTATGAAAAAGTAAGCCAAAAAATCAGCTCTCAGGCAAAAGAACCAACAGAAAAAGAAATGCAGGAATATTATCAAAGCCATTTAAGTTTTTTTAAAAACCCCCCACGGATTCTCATTCATCATCTTTTTCATAAAAAAAAAGAACCTTTATTAAAAGTAAAACAGGCTTTGAAGTTGGAAAAAAATCTCATTACCGGGGCAAAACACTTCCTCAAAAGCTCACAAATTATACGAGCAGAGTGGGTGGAAAAAAACACACTTCCTGTATTTGACCAAGCTTTTACTCTTAAAAAAAACGAGATAAGCCCGATTTGGCCCAGTGCTTACGGCTATCACATCATACAGGTATTGGACAAAAAATCTGAGCAGTTAAGCCCTTTTTCCACTGCAAAAAAAGAAATTCGAAAAATTCTTTTGACACAAAAGAGAAAAGCTCTTTTTGCAAAATGGTTGGATACAGAAAGCCGGAAAGCAAAGATCTTAAAAAATGAATCCGATTTAAAAAAAATAAAAGTAAAACTCCTTTAGCAAAGCCCGTTTCGTTTCACTTTCCGGTCAATAAAAAGACTACTGGACATTTGACTTTTTTCCTCATTCCCGATAAAGCTTTATCGGGTTTTGTTGAACGGAAAATATATGAAATACATTTTAAGTTTTTTTCTTGCTTTCTTTTGTGGTTTCCTGCCAGCTCAAACTGTGGAAAAAACTCTGGCCACTGTGGAAGGGGAAATGATAAGCCTCATGGATTTAAAAGAAACCCGCAAAAGATTGAAAACAGGTTTTCTGGAAGACTCTCCTCTGCTCACTCTTTTTTCAAAGTCCACACTTAAAAAAAAAGATTCCACACTTTTGGAGTTTTTGGTTTATGAAAAACTCCTAGATCTCTTTGCCCCAAAAACGGAAATAGGACAAAACTTTTTCCAAAAGGAATTAAGCAAACGAAGAAAACAAATGGGTTTATCCAAAAAAGCCTTTAGCCGGAAGCTCGTTAAAAATCATTTCACTTCTTCCTCTTACAAAGCATTTTTAAAAAAGTCCATCCTGAGGAATCTTCTCATACAAAAGGAAATTATGGAAAAAATAAGAATTTCCAATCAAGATCTCAACGAATATGCTCTTCAAAAAGAGGGGAAAACCCTTTTTAACACTTTCGAGTATGAGCTTTCTTATGTACTTTTTCCACAAACAAAGGAAGGAAAAAAACAAGCTCAAAAAAATTATCTTCTTTTTTCAAAAGATCCCGCCTCCTTTGATAAATGGGCACCTGAAAAAAAAGGAGAGAAAAAAGAAACTCTTAAAAAAATCCAGCTTTCCTCTATGCACCCCATGATCCAAAAAGCCCTTAAAGCCCTTTCCATTGGACAAATTTCTCAGGTCTTATCTCTTCCCTCCGGGTATCATATTTTCAAAGCTCTTTGGAAAACACCGGTTATCACCACTAAAAACAAAAAAAGAAAAGAAAAACTATTTACAGTTTTATTTAAGGACTTGTTTAAAAAAGAGCTTAAGAACTGGTTGGAGCAAAAAAAGAAAACCTCTTTTGTGCAAATTAACAAATGAAAATCATTCATATCACAACAGGAGATCTGGACGGCATTGGGTTGGAAGTCAGCTTAAAAGCCTTAAGCCAACTTGCCCCTGTAAAAGACATACACTTTGTGCTGTGGAGAGCCACTGAAACCCCCCGGCAAATATTTCAGCTGATCAATAAAAGGTTTCAGATCGTAAACGTACCCCTTCCCTCTCCCGAAAAACTTCTTAAGGAAAGCTTTTGGAGAACTAAGAAAAATCCTGCTGTCTTATGGGATATGGCTTGTCCCCCCACTCCCACCAAGTGGGTGGCTGAGGCTGGAACACTTTGTTTAAAAAACAAAAAAAACCAAGCTTTGGTAACGGGTCCTCTTTCCAAAACACAGATGAAAAAAGAAAAGTTTAAAGAAAAAGGCCATACAGATTTATTAAAAAAACTCACCAAAAGTGACTTTGTTTTTATGACTTTTCTGGGGGAGTACTTTAATGTGGCTTTGCTTACAGGCCATGTTCCCTTAAAAAAAATAAGCTTTGAAAAAGAGAGTCTGCATAAATGTATTTCTCTTTGCCTGAAGTTCAAAAAAAAACTGTTCACTTTCCCTAACTCCAAACCCTTAGGGGTTTTGGGGTTAAACCCCCACGCAGGAGAAGAAGGGCTTTTGGGAAAAGAGGAGATTTTACTGAAAACCGAACTTAAAAAATGGAAAAAGAAAGTGAAAGGGCCGTTAGTACCTGATGTCGCTTTCCTTAAAGAAAACTGGAAAAAATATTTTATGTATCTTTGTCTTTACCATGATCAAGCCCTGATTCCCTTTAAAATGATTCACGGGAAAAAAAGTTTTCAAATTAGCCTTGGGCTTCCGTTTTTGAGAGTCAGTGTCAGCCACGGCAAAGCTCAGGATATTTTTGGACAAAATAAAGCAAATGCGGATTCCATGAAACAGGCTTTATCATGGGCAATACAACACTTAACCTCCCCGGAAACTAATGGAAAAGGCTGAATGAAAACTTGGAACCCAGATATTTTCAGAAAAAACGACATAAGAGGAATTTATAAAAAGGACTTTGACCTTGAGTTTGTAAAGATTCTGGCCTTTTCTTTTGTTCACTTATGTCTTTATCCAAAAAAACCTCAAGCTCAAAAGAAAAAACTGGCTTTAGCTTTAGGGCACGACTCCCGTTTAAGCAGTCCAGAGATTGCCAAATATTTGTCAAAGTTTTTAAACCAAGCTGGCGCAGATGTGTACTTTTTAGGTCTAGTTCCTTCACCAGTTTGCTTTTTCTCTAGTTATTTTATGAAAAATATTAAAGCGAGCCTTATGATAACCGCGAGCCACAATCCTCCAAACTTCAATGGTTTTAAAATGATTCTGAACAAAAAATCTGTTTGCGGAAGAAAAATTTTACAATTAAAAAAAATAGCCGATTCCTCTTCTTTTTCTCCCCTTCAAAGCCTGCCAAGAGGAAAAAACATTCTCTTTGACATCAAATCCCCTTATATTGCTTTTCACAAACAAAAACTCCATCATTACCGTCCCCTTTCCCCTCTCAAAAACATTGCCATTGACTGTGCCAACGGGGCCAGTGGCCCTCTGGCCAAAAGGCTTTTTAAGGCCCTTAACCTTCCTTTAAAAATCCATTGGCTCCATACTACTCCAGATGGTCGGTTCCCCAATCATCCTCCTGATCCTTCTTTTGAAAAAAATCTAAGAGATCTGAAAAAAATCATGGAAACAAAAAACTGTGAATTTGGTGCGGCTTTTGATGGGGATGGAGATCGCCTAGTTATTGTGGGAAAGAGTGGAAAAGTCCTAGAAGGAGATGAACTTATGTCTCTTTTCATCACTGATATTTTAAATCGAAAGCCCAAAAATCCAAGCTTCGTGGTGGATGTAAAATGTGGTGACTGGTTTTTTGATTTTTTAAAGAGAAAAAAAGTGAAAACCCTTATAGGGAAATCGGGACACAGCCTGATACGGCAAAAAACCTTAAAGGAAAAAGCTATTTTTGGCGGGGAGTTAAGTGGCCACTTCTTTTTTTGTGACGATTTTTTTCCTCTGGATGACGGACTATATGGACTTCTCAGATTAATAAATATCTGCATGAGAAAAAACAAAACCCCGGAAGATATGATTTTTAAAAAAAACAGTTTCGAAACCCCGGAAATCCGAAAGTCCATTTCCAATATGGTTCAGGCCAAAAAAAAACTTGAACATTTAAAAAAATTCTATAAAGCCCAAAAGTCTGCACAGGTTTCCTCTATAGATGGAGTACGAGTGAGTTTTCCAGGTCTGGCCTGGGGCCTAGCTCGTACATCCAACACACAAAATGAATGGACTTTTCGATTTGGAGGAAAAAACAAACAAGCTGTGGAAAAAATAAAAAAACATTTTTACCACTGGCTGAATATATAATAAAAATCCCAGTTAAATTTTACCAGCTATAATCATGGCAATAGCAAAAGAAAAAATCACAAAAGATTCAATCAGTGCCAACACTATAATCATAGGGATAAACATAATTTTTTGAGATTGAGGATTTCGGGCAATACCTTCCATTGCCGCAGCTCCTACACGACTTTGTCCCAAAGCTCCACCAAAAGCAGCTATGGCAATAGCCATTCCCGCAGCTAAAGCGTAGAGTCCTCCACCACCACTTGCTTCTTCAGCCACTCCCTCAGCATAAGCCTGAAAACAGGATACAAGACCAAGGCCAAAAACCAATGCTGTTAAATAAATATTCCAAAGTATTTTTTTCATTTTCTTTTTCCCTCCGTTTTTATTTATAAGTTATTTATAATGTTCTTTTAAAAAAATCAATGATCATGAGACAAAGCAATGCTCATATAAACCATACTTAAAATCGTGAAAATAAAAGCCTGCATAGTGCAAACAAAAAACCCCAGAAAATAAAAAATAACCGGGATAAAAAAAGGTGCCATATTTAAAAAAATGGAAAGAACCGTATGATCCCCCACCATATTGCCGTAAAGCCTAAGTCCGAGACTTAAAGGGCGCACCAGATGAGATATAAGTTCAATCACAAACATCAAGGGGGCTAAAAACAAAACCGGCCCCATGAGTTGTTTTAAATACGACCAGCCGTGCTCTTTAAAACCGTAAATATTATAAACAAAAAAAGAAAATATTCCCAAAGCCAAAGTCGTGTTGACATTTCCTGTAGTAGCACTCATCCCTGGCACCAATCCCAATAAATTACTCAACCAGACAAACAAAAAGAGGCTCGCAAAAAAAGGAACAAATATACGACCTTTCTGCCCCACCACTAAATCAGATAAAGCTGTAATAGTTGAAGTAAAATTTTCCATAAAAGCCTTTACGGAAAGCCGGCTTTCGGGCATTAAAGGATCTTTTGATCTTCTTAAAGCCCGCTTTGCAAAAAAAGTCAGCAATAACAATAAAAAGCAAACCAGCAACATATTAGCTATGTGCAGGTTTTCGCTTTCCAGAAAAGGCAAAAGCCCCAACCATTCAAAATGTACCATCAGGCCCCCTCCTCCAAGGCTGTTTATAGTTGTTTTAGCTTTTTATGCAAACACTTTCAACCCGAAGAATCAGCCCGAAAAAAAGCCTTCAAAAAATCTCATTCTTTTACCCCACAAAAAACAGCTACAAATTTCCTCTAAAAGCGGACCCTGGTTGATTGTTTTTCCTTATCTTAAGCCTTTTTACCTTATCAGCCAAAAATTCTGATGTACTCTGAAATTTTTTCAGCTCTGAAATAGCCCGATGAAACTCCTTTCTGGATTCATAAATAAAAGATAAATAAAGAAATAAATTATTGTCCTTAAAAAAACCTGGTGCGATTTTCTGAATTTTTCCAAATTCCTTTTCCGCCAACTCATATTTTTCCTGCATTAACAAAATCCGGGCTTTGAGAAACAAGGCTTTCATCAAAAATTCCTGGGAGTTGCTTTTTTGATTCTGTAAAAGATTTTTCCTCCCTACCAAAAGTTTATTTAACAATATGTTCACTTCCTTTAAACTCATTTCCCATTTTCCGGTTTCAAAATAAGAAAGCGCGATACGAAAGGAATAAAAATGATTTTTGGTTTTTGATAAATTTTGTTCTTTTAAAAAAAAATAAGTTTCTAGGGATTTTTCATAATTTTTCATATCCTCAAAAAAAATCCCAGCCTGTATTTCCTCAAACATCCATCTTCTTTTTTTATCCTTTTCTCTTAAGGAAAGATATTGATAAAACCAAAGGGAATCTTCAGGGCTTTTTCGCCGGCAAATCTTAGCGGCTTTTTCCGCAAACTTTAAGCTTTTTTCCGGTGCCAAAGTGAAAAACTTCCTAGCCTTTTCACATTGAACTTTCTTAAGAGCTTTTTCCGCTCTTCTCAGCGGAGAAATAAAATAAAAACAGGAGGAGGAAAAAAACAAAAGCCCCACTACCATTATACTTTTACGGGTTTTTATATTCATAATTTAAAAGACTTGCACTTCTTATCTGTTCTCCAGTTTTCAGTTTCATTAAACGCACCCCTTGAGCTGAACGACCAATAACAGAAATTTCCCGACAGGAAAATCGAATGGATTGACCTTGATTGGTCATTATAAGAAGCTGATGAAAGTCCTCCACCAAATGAGAACAAACCACATCACCTGTTCTTTCCGTGACTTTATGAGCTGTAATCCCCTTACCTCCTCTTCTTTGCGCTCTACACTCTTTTAACAAAGTTCTTTTGCCATACCCTTTTTCCGTAACTGTCATATAGGAGGCTTTTGTATCTTTGCTCACATTATCCATGCTGATAACTTCATCACCTTTTCGCAAAGAAAGACCTCGCACCCCGCGAGCTTTGCGACCAATTGGGCGCACACTTTCTTCTGCAAAGCGAATACAAAAACCTTTTTTTGTGAAAATAAAAATATCCTCATCGGAAGAACTGACACAAGCAGAAACAAGATGATCTTCTTCATTCATATCAATGGCAATCACTCCTCCTTTACGCGGATTGGAAAAAAACTTCAAGGAGGATTTTTTAAATAATCCTTTTTTAGTCACTAGGCAAAGATTTGCCCCTTCCTGCGAAAAGGATTCCACAGGAATAACCACCTGCACAGTTTCGTCTGATTGAAGAGGAACCAAATTTTTAATAGATCGCCCTTTAGAAGTACGACTCATCCGGGGAATACGAAACACATCCAGCCAATAAAGCCTTCCTCGATCTGTTAAAACCAACAAAATACTGTGAGTGCTGGCGCAAAGACTCTTCCAAACACTGGTGTCTCCGGCTAGAGAACTCCCTTTGAGTCCTGTACCCCCTCTTTTCTGAAGACGATACTCTTCCAAAGAAATTTGTTTCACCCCGCCATCAGAATTAAGGGTAACCAATACATCTTCTTTTGGAATAAGATCTTTATCCTCCAAAATTTCATCTTCTCCCGCTACAATTAAGGTTTTTCGAGGAGAGGAAAACTTTTCTTTTATATCTAAAAGCTCTTTTTTTATAATTTCATATAAAGCCGATTCATTGGAAAGAGTGGACTTTATGCTCTCAATTTCCTTTAAAAGACCATCCAATTCCTGAGCAATTTTTTCTCTTTCCAAGCTGGTTAATTTCTGAAGACGCATATCCAAAATGGCCTGGGCCTGTTTTGTGGAAAGATCCAAGCTTTCCTTAAGTTGCCGGCGGGCAGAAGGTACATCCTTGGCCGAACGAATCATTTTAATCACTTCAGAAATAGAGTCCAAAGCTTTTTTCAAACCCTCTAGGATATGCGCTCTCTCACGGGCCTTTCTTAAGTCAAAAATCAATCTCTTAGTAACCACATCCAAGCGATGGCTTGTAAAGGATTTAAGCATTTGCTTTAAAGAAAAAAGTCGCGGTTGATTTTGGTGATCCAAGGCTAGAAAAATAATTCCAAACCGTGACTGAAGATTAGTGTGTTTAAAAAGTTGATTCAATATAACTTCTGCGTTCTCCTTTTTTTTCAGAACCACCACAACCCTCATACCCTCTCTGGAGGATTCATCTCTTATGTCAGATATGCCTTCTATTTTTTTGTCCTTGACCAAAGTCGCTATGCTTTCTATTAACCGAGCTTTGTTTACCTGATAGGGAAGCTCCTTTACCACTATCAGGTCTTTTCCTTTTTCCCGGACGATTTCGGCTTTTGCCTGAACAGTAATAATTCCTTTTCCGGTTTTATAAGCGGAAAGGAGGCCGGCCTTAGCTTTAATAATTCCGGCGGTGGGAAAGTCAGGCCCTGGAACGATTTTTAAAAGTTTGTCCTCTGACACTTCAGGATCTTCAATAAAAGCCACACAAGCTGAAATCACTTCTCCCAAATTATGGGGAGGCACCCGGGAAGCCATACCCACAGCAATTCCCTCACTTCCATTGACCAGCAAATTAGGATAACGAGCCGGCAAAACCTGAGGAATAAGAAGAGTGTCATCATAGTTCCAGCCAAAAGAAACTGTTTCCTTGTCAATATCCTCTAAAAGAGACTCTGCAAGAGGAGTCATCCTAACTTCTGTATATCGAGAAGCAGCTGGAGCATCTCCATCCACAGAACCAAAGTTCCCCTGGCCATCCACCAAAGGGTGACGCATAGAAAAATCCTGAGCCATTCTCACAATGCTGTCATACACAGCCATATCTCCATGAGGGTGGTATTTACCAATCACATCACCCACTACTCTCGCGGATTTTTTATAGGGTTTGTCAGATGTGTTTTTTAAGCCTTTCATGGCGAAAAGAATCCGGCGATGAACCGGTTTAAGGCCATCTCTTACATCTGGCAAAGCTCGCCCCACGATCACACTCATGGAATATTGAAGATAAGATTCCTTCATCTCCTGATTAATATCCACATTGAAAATATTTTCGTTTTGTTTTTCTGTGTTCATCTTTTTGCTCCGTGTTTTATAAAACTCTCCACCAGCTAGAAAAAAATTTTTAAGGTTTCTTAAAGTTTATTCCCGAACAGATTTAAACATCTAAAGCCCCGACAGAGAGGGCATTTTCATAAATAAACTGCTTTCTAGGTTCCACCACTTCCCCCATAAGCACACTGAAGGTTTCATCTGCTTTCACAGAGTCCTCTAGGGTAACCCGCAAAAGCCTTCGATTATCCGCATTTAAAGTGGTCTCCCACAGCTGATCCGGATTCATTTCACCAAGCCCTTTGTATCTTTGAATAGAGACCCCTTTTTTAGCCTCCATAATCAATTTGTCGTAAAAACTCTCATAACTCCAAAACACCTCTTCTGTCTCTTCTTTTGCCTTGCTCCAAACCACTTTTAAAGGAAGTATGTATTGCTTTTTAAGCTGAAGAGAAAGTTCTCTTGACTGTTTCCAATTTAAAGACTTTGCTTTTTTTTCATCGAAAAGCACCTGATGCTTTCTTCCATACTGCTCAATCTCAATCTTAAAAATATTTCCTCCCTCATAAGCTTTCTCTGTGGTCAAAGATAAAAAATCTCTGGAGTTTTTTTCTTTCTCCCTTGATTTCTTGAAGCTTTCAAAATGCGCTTTAAATTTTTCCGGGTTTTCCAATAAAAAAGAAAGCTCCTCTTTTGTAGAGAGAAAAAACCTTAAAATTTCTTTTTCCTCAGGAGATTTGACAGAATGTAAAAAAGCCTTTCTTTTTTGAATATTCATCACAAAATCCATCCCGATTTGAGAATTTTGGTTATCCGGTTTAAGAACTTTGTCAGCTAAAACTTCAGCTGAGCTTATTTCTTTTAAAATTTTCATATTGGAAAGCTGTTTTTTTATAAGGTAGTGGTTAAGGGATTTTTCATCTTTCAAATATTGCTCGTCACCACCTTTTTTTACTTTGTACAAAGGAGGTTGAGCAATATATACATAACCTCTTTCCAGAATCTGAGGCATTTGTCTGTAAAAAAAAGTCAAAAGAAGAGTGCGAATATGAGAACCATCCACATCTGCATCGGTCATAATAATAATTTTATGATAGCGGATTTTGGAAATATTCATCTCCTGCTTTCCTATTCCCATGCCTAAGGCCATGATAATGGTTTTTATCTCTTCATTAGATAAAACTTTTTCAAATCGAGCCTTTTCCACATTGATAATTTTTCCTCTAAGAGGCAAAATCGCCTGAGTTTTTCTGTCCCTTCCCTGCTTAGCACTTCCTCCGGCTGAGTCCCCTTCCACCAAAAAAAGCTCAGATAGTGCTGGATCTGTTTCCTGACAATCTGCCATTTTTCCGGGAAGGCCACCTCCTTCTAAAGCGGTTTTCCGGCGGGTAAGCTCACGGGCTTTACGGGCCGCAAGCCGAGCTGTAGCGGATTTTATACACTTATCAATAATTTTTTTTCCCGCAGACGGGTTTTTATCCAACCAACCTGAAAGATTTTCCAAGATAAAAGACTCCACTAAACCCTGAACTTCACTGTTTCCCAATTTTGTTTTTGTCTGCCCCTCAAACTGAGGTTCTTTCACCTTAACAGAAATCACTGCCGCAAGACCTTCCCGTATATCCTCCCCTTCCAAAGATCCCTTAAAGTCTTTCATCCAACCTTTTGTTTGAGCATAGCTGTTGGTGGCACGGGTAAGGGCTTTTCTAAAGCCCGCCAAATGAACCCCCCCTTCCACTGTACTGATATTGTTGCAATAAGTATGAATGGACTCCGAATAAGAATCGTTCCACTGAAGAGCCACTTCCATTTCCACTTCTTTTTTACAGCCTTCAAAAAATAAAATTTCAGAATGAACAGGGCTTCTGGTTTTATTTATATGTGAAATAAAATCCGGCAAGCCTTTTTCAAATAAAAAAGTTTGTACCTTCTCCAAGTCAGATCTTTTATCTGTCAATACAATTTTAAGTCCCTTGTTTAAAAAGGCCAATTCCCGAAAACGAGTCGACAAAGTCTCGAAATCAAATCTTATGTCCTCACCAAAAATCTCTGAATCAGGCTTAAAAGTCGTGGAAGTTCCTGTCTGATCTGCCGAGCCTAGATTTTTTAAATCCCCGGTGGGGATACCTTTTTCATATTCTTGTTGCCATACTTTTCCCTCTCTTTTCACATTTACAGAACAAGAAGAGGAAAGAGCATTTACCACAGAGGCTCCCACTCCATGAAGTCCTCCTGAAACTTTATAAGAATCGTGATCAAATTTCCCGCCTGCATGAAGAACAGTCATTACCACTTCCAGAGCACTTCTTTTACCATCGTGTTTTCCCACAGGAATGCCCCGGCCATTATCCTCCACAGAAACAGACTCATCGATATGAAGAGTTACACGAATTTCAGAACAAAACCCGGCTAAGGCTTCATCCACAGAGTTATCCACAATTTCATAAACAAGATGATGATAGCCTCTTTGGCTTACATCCCCTATATACATTCCTGGTCGTTTGCGAACAGCCTCTCTGCCCTCTAAAATCTGAATGGAATCTGCTGTATAAGCTTTATTGTTTAACAGAGAATCAGAAGGGATTACTGAGGGTTCTAGGTCTTCTTTCACTGAAATTTTCCTTTCTTAAAATTCCTTCCTGCAAGTAAAAAACTTGAAACTTCTTCCTGTCCAAAAAAGAAGGGGTTTTAACTGAAGTCAGTATTACTTGAGAGGGAATCTCAGACAAAAATTGTAACAAATTTAAAACCCGCTGTTTATCTATTTCTGAAAAAACATCATCCAATAATAAAAGACAGGTCTTTTCTCTGATATAATGAAACCATAAAACCTGTGCCATTTTCAAGGCCAGAAGCAGGCCCCTTTGTTGCCCTTGAGAACAAAAATAACGACTGTCTTTTTCCTGAAAAAGAACCTTAAAATCCTCCCGGTGAGCACCATAAAGACTGACCCCGGCTATCTGCTCCCGAAAAAAAACTTTTTGCACCTGCTTTTTTAAAAAAACTTCTGTTTCCTCCTCTCCCTCTATCCCCTGCCTTAAATACCTGATTCCAAAAAAAGGCTTTTCTCCGGGAGACAAAGCTCCCCTGAAAACCAGTTCAGCACTTCTGTTAAAAAAAACCTCAAGCTCCTTTAAAGATTCCTGTCTAGAGGTTGTAAGCTCTGAGCTTTTCTGAATAAAAAGCTCATTTAAACCTTCTAAAAGGACCTGAGCTTTCCTCCCAGAAAAAGTTCCTTTTTGAATCTGTTTTAAAAGCTGATTTTTTTGCTTGAGGATTTTTTTAAACTCCAAAACTGTTTTAGCGTAGCCTTGGAGACCAAGCCATTTATCCAGCCAATCCCGCCTGAACTCCGCAGAGTTTTTTAAAAGAACCATACTTTCCGGATTAAATAAAATTAGAGGAAGTTCCTGACTAATGTGAAAACTTGTGCTTTTTTTCTCGTTTATCCAAAACTGTTTTTTTCCAGTGCTCTCCAAAGAGAGTTTCAGATGATGGATTTTTTTTTCATTAAGAACCTGCGCAAAAACAAAAGCCTGTTTCTTTTTTTCCTGTATAAGACTTTCCGGGAAATGAGCACGAAAGGAGCGACCATGAGTCAATACTGCCAAAGCTTCCAACAAGTTAGTTTTTCCCTGACCATTATCCCCCACTATCAAAGTCCGGGAAGAAGGAAAAAAACAAAGCCTTTCGTAATTTCTAAAACAGTATAATTCCAGTTTTTTCAAAAACATCATATTTTCATGGGCATAACCACACAAAGGCTGTTTTGAATTTCTTTTTTATCATCAGAAGATACAGGTCGCATAACACAAGGCTTTTCCTTGCCGACAAAGTCCATTGAAATTCGCTCACTGGATAAAGAGTTCAAAGCTTCCAGCATATATCTGGCATTAAATCGTACTTTTAAATCTTTTCCTTTTTTTTCAAGACAAGTCACTTCATCTTGAGCAGAGCCTAAATCTGGATTTTCCGCTTCCATTAATATTTTTTTTTCTTTAATCTGAAAATTCACACCTTTAAATTTATTGCTGGAAAGTAAAGACACCCTTTTTAAGGCCTGATGAAAGTGCTCTGCCTCCAATTCCACAGTCACAGCACTGGATTTCGGTATAAAAGGCTGATAGTTAGGATAACCCCCTTCCACCAGGTTAACACTCAAAACCGCCAACCCATAGCGAAGCAGTATTCGAGGAGGATCCAATGCTATTTCCACTTCCTCTTCAGAAACGGCATGATACAGCAGTTTTTTGATTTCCTGCACTCCTTTTTTGGAAATAATCACCCCTTTTTCCAAAACAGACTTTTTAAAAGGCATTTCTGCAAGTCCTAAACGATGGCCATCTGTAGCCACAAATCGAAAACAAGGTTCTCCTTTTTCACTGGATACTCCTGTGATTTTTTTTGCCTCCTCAAAAAACACTCCTGTTAAATGATAACTTGTCTCATCCACAGAAGAACAATAAGATGTGCTTTCAATAAAATTTTTTAAATCTGAAACTTTTGCCTGAAAAGAATTTTTCAGCTGAAAAGGGGGGAAACTCGGAAAATCCCGAACATCCACACTCAAAAGATGAAAAACAGAAGCCCCTTTTTTTATTCTCAGCTTTTGACTGCTTTTCCCGCTCAAATGAACCTCTCCCTCTGGAAGCTCTTTTAAAATATCATAAAGGCTTTGAGCATCCACAACAACTTTCCCCGGAGTTTCCACTTCTGCGGAAACCTGGCTTTGCAAACTATTATTTTGATCTGTAGCCTGTATGGAAAGAGTGTCCTTTTCAGCACTGATAAGCACCTTAGACAAAATAGGCATGACATTTCTTTTTTCTATCAAGCTATAGGCCTGCGAAGCAAGATTAAGGAAGTCTGTCTGTTGGATTCGAACTTTCAGCATTTTAAAAACCTTTTTTTAATAATACTGTTAATAGCAAATTATCAGGAGATAATCACGCAAAATTATTCAACCGGATGGGGTTTCGGGATTTCGGGGTTTTTCACACTCTATCAAAGATATTTTTTGCGGATAAAAACACTTAACTCTTTGATACTGTTGGACATTTGGATATTTGTTTTTTGTTGTTTTTCCACACTCTTCAAGCTATGCACTATCGTGCTGTGATTTCTCTTTCCAAAAAGATATCCGATTTCTTCTAAAGTGAGATTTAATTCTTTTCGGCTTATATATATAGCAATATTTCTGGCTTTAACCATGTTTTTAGAGCGGGATTTGGACTTTAAATCCGGAAGTTTGATATGATAACGGGAACATATCTCTTTTTGCAAAGTTTTTGTAGCCAAAGTTTTTCTGTGAGAAAGATAAGGTTCAGCGCTAGGAAGAGATAAAGGCTCTTCTGGAAGGAGTTTTTGAATCAAGCTCAGGGAAAGAGGCCGGTTTTGCAATTCGCAGTACATTTTTATTTTATTCAAGTGTCCCTCTGTTTCCCGAACAGAGTTGATGGGAAGATCAGCTATATAAGAGATAATTTCTTCAGAAAGCTTAAGAAGAGCTTTTCGAGCTTTATTTCTGATGATGGCTTTTATTGTATCTTTATCAGGAACCTGAATATCTATTATAACCCCCCCTTCAAGCCTTGTTTTGATTCTTTCTTTCAGGCCTTTTATGCTCTTTGGTTTTTGATCACTGGCCAAAACCACCTGACACCCTTTTTGTTTAAGGCACTCAAATGTATTAAAAAACTCTTCCTGTGTGCTTTCCCCTCTCCCTAGAATTTGAATATCGTCCAACAAAAGAACATGGGTGTTATTTCTGTACTTTTGCCGAAAAGCTGGCATATCATTCTTGGAAATATGTGTGATACAGTCGTTCAAAAACCGCTCTGCCGGAAGATAAAAAGTTTTTAAATGAGGCTTTTCCTGTTCAAGAGCATTTCCAATGGCGTGCAGAAGATGTGTTTTTCCAAGCCCTGATGGTCCATAAATAAAAAGAGGGTTACTCTGATTTTTTATAGGTTTTTTTGCAACATTTTGCGCCAGAGAAAAAGCAAAACTGTTACTAGGACCTGGAACAAAAGAGGAAAAAGTCCATTGATGAAAAAAAGAGCTGGAAGATGGTCTTTTTTTCAATCGGGAAAAACTGGGCTTTGAACTGGAGGAAACTTTTAAAAGCTCCCTCTTTTTTTTATCTGTTTTAATTAAAATGGATTTATAAACTTCCCCTCTTTTCTTCATCTGAACCTGGATATCATGTAAATGTTTTTTCAAAATATCCTGATGAAAAGATGAAGGGGTTTGAAAGACAAAGTGTTTTTGTCCTTTTATAACAGGGCTTTCTAAAGTGATATTGTTCAAAACAGAACGCAAAACCGGAGATTGATCCTGTAAAGCTTTTTTTATTTGATTCCATAAATGTTGTTCAGACAAAAGACCTCCGAAAAGCTTTTAAGTGGTAAAGAGTTTTTAGGGCAAAGAGAACTTTTGATGTACCACAAACCTTTGCTTGACGGGAAGAGACAAAATATGTTTTTATGACTGCGTCAAAGTATAGGAGTAAGGTCCATGAAAAGAACTTATCAGCCTAGTAGAAAAAAAAGAAGCAGTGCACATGGTTTTCGCTCCCGCATGTCGGATAGTGCCGGGCGAGAGGTCTTAAACAGACGAAGACGAAAAGGCCGGAAACAACTTTGTGTCTCCACGGGAAGCAAGTAATGAGCTTATAAAAAAATTTACTCACACGCTCTAAACTCCAAAAGAAAACAGTTTTTATTTTTCCTTCAGTTTTTAAATCTGACCCCTAAAGACCAACACAGGAAATTATTATGAAAAAAGAGAATAAAAAGTGTTCTCCAAAAAAACCTGATTTTTCCCAACTTAAAAAAAATGGCCGAAGTCAGAGACAAAAAGGCTTCTTTGTGGTTTATCGAAAAAACAAGCTCTCTTATGCTCGCTTTGCTTTTGTGTTTCCACGATATTCGGGAAACGCGGTTCAAAGGAACCGTTTTAAAAGATGGGCGCGCATGCTTTTAAACCAAAAGCAAGAGCTTTCAGGCTTAGATTTATTGTTGGGGTTTGAAAAAAAAGAAAAAGCTCGGTATAAAAAATTAAATTATAAGGAATTTTGTGCAGGATTTTCTGCCCTTTTGCCGAAAGAAGATCAAAAAGATTTATAAAAGCTATTTTTTTCGACCGTTTTTTTCAGATTTTAAGCTATTATTCCGTGTTGAAAAAAACTATATATGGTCGGCACTGAATCACAGGTATAATTTATGGGTAAGCACATAATGAAAAAAATCGCAGGGTTTTGTATTTTTCTTATAAAAGTCTATAAAGTGTTTTTATCTGTTCACTTTGGAGGAGCTTGTCGTTTTTACCCTTCCTGCTCCTGTTACGCTGAAAAGGCTTTTTCCTCTCACCCCCCTTTAAAAGCGTTTTTTTTAGTTGTAGTAAGGCTTTCTAAATGCCGATTTTTTGGGCCATTTAGTTTAGATACCGTTCCATCTCCAACAGGTTCAAACCCGCCACCAAACCGAAAGAAAAAGCTCAGATGAAAGAAAAAGAACATTTTTTGGATAAAAACACTTTAATTGCAGTGGTTTTGGTTTTCCTAGCTTGGTTCGCGTGGGATGCTTATATGAGGAAAAAATATCCCAAAGGGCAAGAACCTTCTCCACCTGTAAGCTCATCAGAGGAAAACAGGGAAAAGTCCACTTTTTCCGCCTCGGAAAAAAAAGCTCTTTCAAAATCTAGTAAAAAAATTTTAAGCCCGAAGGAAAGAAAAAAACCTTTAATCCCAAAGATTTTTTCCTTTAAAAGTGAAAAACTCTCTTTTGATATTTCCTCTGAAGGAATGGGTTTTAAAAATGTAGTTTTGAATCAGATTTTAGATCGAAAAGGAAAATCAATATGGCTTTTTTCCGGGGAAAAAGATCTGCCTTTTGAAACTCGTCTTGTGGAAAGACTGGAAGAACCCTTGCACTTTGATATCAAACAAAACTCAGATCATTCTTGGGAGGGCGTGGCAAACTGGAATGAAGTGGAGATTAAAAAGACTTTATCTGTGGATAAAGCCCGATTTTTGGTAAAAACAAAAATTCAGATAAGGGGTCAGCTGAACTCTATCTCCGGTATCAGCACAATAATCACTCAAACAAAAAAAGCTGAGAATCAAAAATCAGGGTTTTTGTCTTTTTTTATTCCTCCAGACTTTTTATCTTTTTTTATATCCTCTTCTCAGGGTTTTGAACAAGCACCGATTATGTCGGAAACAGACTATCAGGAGCTTCAAAAAAAGCCCCCTTTTTCCAAAGTGCAGACCGTGGCTTTGGGCACCAAATACTTTGGTCAGGCCCTAGTGGAAGAGAAGTCTGATGTGTTGCCCCAGGCACGATTTATCACGAAAGACAAAAAATATATAGGGCTTGTCAATCACTTTGTGTTGAACCCTCAAAAAGATTTTGAAGTTTCTTATAAAGTTTTCATGGGTCCAAAAGACTTTTCTTTTTTAAAAAAAGAATTTCCGACTTTAATTCGTTGGGTGGACTTTGGATGGTTCGGTGCTTTATCCCGTTTGATTCTTCAGATCTTACAGTTTTTTTATTCTATAGTGAGCAACTGGGGGGTATCCATTATTTTATTGACACTGCTGGTCAGACTTCTTCTTTTGCCTCTGGTGATTTCCTCTCATCATTCAATGGAGGTGATGAAAAAAGTGCATCCTGAAATACAAAAAGTACGGGAAAAGTTTAAAAAAGATCCTCAGCGGATGAATCAGGAAGTAATGGCCATAATGAAAAGCCACAAGGCTAATCCCCTAGGGGGTTGCTTGCCTTTATTGCTTCAAATTCCGGTGTTTTGGTCACTTTGGAAAGCCCTTTCCAACAGCTATTCTTTGTATCAGGCACCTTTTGTGTTCTGGATTCAGGATCTGAGCTGGAAAGATCCTTATTATATTTTACCGGTTTTAATGGGAGTTTTTATGTTTATTCAGCAAAAAATAAGCCCTGTAGCTATGAATAAGGAAATGCTTAGAGCTATGCAAATTATGCCTGTTTTTATGGTGTTTTTTATGATAAACCTTCCAAGTGGTTTGGTACTTTATATGTTGATCAGTACAATATTTGGTTTGGTTCAACAGATATACCTGAATAAAAAAAGTGAGGTTAAAAGTTCCTCTCCTGAAAAAAAGGAAAACTCTAAAAAATGAAAGGATTTAAGAAATGTTTAAAAAATTTTTTAAGGGAAAAGATAAAAGTCCAAGTGATTTTATAGAACAGGTGTTGCAGGATTTACTGGAAAAAGGCGGTTTTTCGCTATCAGTGGAATTAACAGAAAAGGAAGAAGGGGAAATCTTTGTTGAGATTTTTGGTGAGGATGAAGGATTGTTGAAAGCAAAAGATGGACGATTGCTTTTGGCATTGCAAACTTATTTTAATCGAGTGGTTCAACACCACTTTTTTGGCCAGAATATCTTTTTGCATATAGATTCCGGGAATTTTTTTAAGGAAAGAGAGCAAAGACTTTTAGATCTAGCCAGCAAGTTGAAGCAAAAAGCCCTTTCCACAGGCCGGCCAGTGTATTTTAAAAAAGCTTTATCCCCCTTCCAAAGAAGAAAAGTGCATCAATTTTTAACAGAAAGAGGAGATGTAAAAACCTCATCTGTAGGAGAAGGTTTTTATAAAAATATTTGCATCAGTCCGGTGACTGAAAGCTCTTCTGAATAAATCAGTTGGTTTAAAAACAAAGCTCCGTTTAATGTCTGTGGGGGATCTCTCGCAACAGTGTAACATTTCTGCCTGAAGTTGCTTAAAATGAAGAAAACAACTAAAAACTCCTTTTTACTGAGAGAACAAGATGAAGACACTATTTGTGCCTTGGCCACTCCTCCCGGAGAAGGAGCAATTTCCCTGATTCGTGTAAGCGGGAAAAAAGCTTTTGAAATAAGCCGAAAGCTTTGTCCTTTTTTACCCTCAAAAATTAAATCCCACTCTATTTATTTTGGAACTCTCGTTCATCCAGAAACCAAAAAAGCTTTGGATGAAGTTTTGGTGTTCTGTTTTGAAAAAGGTCGTTCCTTTACAGGTGAAGAAAGCTTTGAGATAAGTTTTCACGGAAGTTCCTTTATTGCTGAAGCTCTTTTAGAAGCTTTGAGGGTGGGAGGGGCTAGGCTCGCTGAAAAAGGGGAATTTAGCTACAGAGCCTTTATGAACGGAAAAATGGATTTGATTCAGGCAGAAAGTGTTTTGGGATTAATTCAAAGCCGAACGCCTAAGGCGCATGTACAAGCTTTAAAAGGATTAAAAGGAGGTAATTCTCTACGATTAAAAACTCTGGAGGAAAAACTTTTAAAACTCATATCTCATCTGTCAGCCAGTATTGATTTCAGTGATCAGGAAATAGAACCTTTTTCGAGGAAGCAACAAAAAATTTTGTTAAAAGAAATAAAACAAGAAATCATATTGACTCTTAAAAGTTTTGAACAGGGCCGAATAAATAAAGAAGGGTTTTCCGTTCTTTTATCAGGTGCCCCTAATGCTGGAAAATCCTCTTTGTTTAATTGTTTGCTTGAAGAGGAAAAAGCCATTGTGACAGAAGAACCTGGTACCACTAGGGATATTTTGTCAGCACGGATTTTGCTGAATCAAAGAGAGTTCTGTTTAAAAGACACAGCCGGCTTTCGGAAAAACCCCGATTCCGTGGAAAAAAAAGGCATAGAGAAAGCTTTAGAGGAAATAAAGCACGCAGATATTTGTTTGTTTTTAGTGGAAAGTCTTTTGCCTTTAAACCCTGAAAGTTTTTTTGGTCTGCAAAAGATGGATCCAGGAAAAACTTTTATGGTGTTTAGCAAATCAGATAAGCTTTCTTTGAGGGAAAGAGATAAGCTTTTGCAAATTGCAACAAGCTTTTTAAAAGAAAATTTTCAAAAATCAACCGCCGAAAGCTCTGTTTTTTCCACTTATCAACCAAAATTTAAAGAGGTTTTATGGCTCAGCTCACACACGGGAGAAGGTGTTTCAGTTCTAAAGGAGTTTTTACATAAAAAATCTGAAAAAGGGGCTTTTGATAGTTTTCTTTTCACCCCTCGTCAAGGTACTGCTCTTAAGAAGATAAAGCATTTTTTGGAGCTTGCAGAAAAACTTTTGGAGCAAAATGCCTCTCCTGAATTTACAATCTTTGAACTGCAATCAGCTTTATCTGTTTTATACAAACTTTCCGGCAAAGAATACAATGAAGATGTAATAAAACAAGTGTTCAAAGAATTTTGCATTGGCAAGTAATATGAAAATTTTTGATGTTATTGTGGTGGGAAGCGGTCATGCCGGAGTGGAAGCAGCTTATGCTTCTGCCAGAAAAAACTGCTCGGTTTTAATGGTGACAGTGGACTGGAACCGTACTGCCCACATGAGTTGTAATCCCTCTATTGGAGGTCTGGGTAAGGGCCATATTGTAAAGGAAATGGATATTCTGGGGGGGCTTATGGGAAGGGCCGCAGACGCCACCTGTATTCAGTTTAAGCTTTTAAATAGCTCCAAAGGGCCAGCAGTCAGGGGATCCCGCACTCAATGTGATAAAGACCTTTACAGTGCCTTTGTAAAAACTTATCTGGAAAAACAGAAAAATATTTCTTATTTGTCCGCAGAGGTAAAGTCTCTTTTATTCGAAAAAAACTCCTGTAAAGGGGTGGTGACAGACAAAGGAGATAAAATTCGTGCCCATTCGGTGATTCTCACCACTGGTACTTTTATGAAAGGTCTTTTACACATAGGATCTCAGAAAAAAGCCTTTGGCCGGGTGGGAGAAAAAGCCACAGAAGGTCTTTCTGATCAATTAAAATCCCTTGGATTTCCTGTCTATCGTTTAAAAACAGGCACTCCTCCCAGAATCAAAAAAGCAAGTATTGATTTTTCCGCTCTTACTCTTCAAACAGGGGATAAAAAGTTCAAGCCCTTTAGTTTTTTCAGCCCTTCAACTTTAAAACTTCCACAAGTTGCCTGCCACTTGACTTATACCAATGAAAAAACTCATGAAATTATCAGAAAAAATTTAAAACTTTCTGCTCTTTATTCAGGAGCTATTGAAGGAGCTGGCCCTAGATATTGTCCTAGTGTGGAAGATAAAATTATTCGTTTCGCAGACAAGACAAGACATCAAAGCTTCCTAGAGCCGGAAACTCTTAAGGGTTCTTCCATTTATCTGCAAGGTCTTTCCACTAGTTTACCGGCTGATATTCAACTCGAGTTTTTAAGAAGTATTAAAGGTCTGGAAAAAGTGGAAATTTTAAGACCCGGCTACGCTGTAGAATATGATTTTTTAGATCCCTTAGAGCTTTTTTCCACATTGGAAACCAAAGCTTTTAAAAATCTTTTTTTTGCTGGGCAAATTAACGGGACCAGTGGTTATGAAGAAGCTGGGGGACAGGGTCTTTTAGCGGGAGTGAATGCGGCTGGTAAAGTGAAAAATCATTCTCCTTTGGTTTTAAAAAGACATGAGGCTTATATTGGAGTTTTGATTGACGATTTGGTGACCAAGGGAACAAAAGAACCTTATCGTATGCTCACTTCACGAGCGGAACATCGGCTGATTTTAAGAGAAGATAATGCCTTAGAGAGACTTTTTAACTTAAGTTCTGAACAAAGTCTCCTTACTCTCGAAAAAAAAGCTTTATTGGAAAAAGAGCTGAAACAAAGAAAAAAACTTTCAGAGTTTTTGGAAAACACACAAATTGTTCCAGGTAAAGAGATAAAAGCCTGGCTTAAGGAGAGAGCTTTACCGGATTTAAATCAACCGCAGAGTTTAAAAAAATTTTTTTGCAGACCTGAAGTAACCTGGCAAAAACTTAAAAAGTTTTCAGAAAAAGCTTTTGAAGAAAAAAAGAAAGCTGGTTTCAGTAAAAAAACCTGGGAGGCCGTGGAGATAAGAATAAAATACGAAGGGTATATTCTAAGACAAGAACAATTTATCGCCCAAAGCCAAAAGATAGAAAATCTTACACTTCCTGATATGGACTATGAACAGGTAAAAGGGCTTTCTTTCGAGGCTTTAGAGAAACTGAAGAAAATAAAACCCCGAACATTGGCTCAGGCCAGTCGCATTAGTGGAATGCCACCTTCTGCCATTCAGGCTTTGCTGATTCACTTAAAAGTCCTTTCCAGAAAAACTTCGTAAAAATTTAATGTTCCACGAGGAACATTTTGCCAGATGCGGTTCAAAATACAAATGTTCCCCGTGGAACATTTATGAAAAAAGCTGTTTAAAATACTACTATTCCCTGTTTTTATTGTGGTGACATATATTTTTTACTTGATTTATTGCCAGTAGCCATTGTTTTTATTCTTTTATTAAAGAAGTTTTTGCAAAAATAAGCTCTTACTGAAGAAATCAAAAAAAATGAAAAGTTGGAATAAGTTTTTAAGGGATTCACAAATAAAAAAGTTTTCAGTTTATGTGGAAGCACTTTGTTCTTTTAATAAAGTGATACCTTTATATTCCCGGAAAAAAGGAAAAGATTTTTGCCAAGAGTTGATTTTAGATTCTGTTTTAGCCGGGCAGATACTGCTTAAGGACTCAGACCATGAACTTATTTCTGATATTGGTTCAGGGGCTGGTTTCCCAGGGCTTGTTTTGGCAACATTAGATGCTAAGAGAATGTTTTGGCTTTTTGAGCCTAATAAAAAAAAGGCAGATTTTTTAAAATATACTTGCTGGAAAATGAAATTGAAAAATGTCCAAGTGAAAAATATTCCTATCCAACAGGAAAAAACTTTTTTGAAATGCGCTGTTTCTAAAGCTTTTCTTTCTCTTAATGAGAGGCTTTTTTTAACCAAATCCCGTTTTGAAAAAAATTCTTTTTACTATCATTTACAAACTCCAGACTGGAAAAAGAAATGGGAAAATGGAAATAAAGAAGTTAAAAAGCTTTGGAAAATCCAGGAAGTAAAAAGTTATAATCATCCTCTTTTATCAGGCAAAAAAACCTTACTTAAAACTGTAAAACTTTAAAAAGTGTATTTGATAATAGGGTTTTTTAATAGCAAAATTCAGCTTGTCGGTTAGCAGGGAGTCTGCTATTCCCGACAAAATTCTCATTTGTCCCCTCACGCTCACCTAATTTACTTTTATAGGGTGATTCTGGACTGGAGCAATAAGTAAAATCCGTGACCAATACTTTGCCGTCTTCTAAAGTATCTAAAATTCCATTGAAAAAATTTTTTGAAAGTTTATAAACATCAGTGTCCTGTAAATTTATTTGTCTTATGCTGTCTAATTCTCTAAAAAAGCCACTGCTTGCCGTAAAAGGCATCATAGTATTTATACAATTCCCAGACAAATCCAGCGTCTCAAGCTTGGTAAGTCCTAAAAAATCACTTGGTTGTACAGAAAACTGATAATCAGAACATTTGTGATCACCTGGATCATAACTCCCACTTAAATCAAGATTGGTGATTGTTTCTAGGTCGCAATAATTAACTTCAGCGCAATCAGTCTTAGGTATCTTGGCTATAATTCTGGCCACTACTTTTGAGTGCCTATGACAAAAATTTCCTGTTGTCTTTTTCCAGCAATCCCGTTCTGTCTCAGCAGTTGTTTTTTGTCGCCTAGCTTCATCTCGCTCTTGCAAAGCTCTATCCCGCTCCCCTCTTAATCTTGTTATATCCCCGGTCAAAGAAGTAATCCGGTTCTCTAAAGTACTTTTTTGAGATTCCAAGGTTCTTTTTTGTTCTTCTAACTTTTTGCGTTCTGCAGTGGTTAAATCTTGGTTGTTTTTTAGTTTTTTCTCTATCTCTTCCAGCTCATCTTCGACCTCTTCCAGCTCATCTTCGACCTCATCCAACTCATCCTCAGCTTCTTCCAACTCGTTTTCTTTATTGTGAACCTTATCTTTTAATCTTTTGTATTCTTTATCTGTCTTTGTTTGTTTGTCTTGCTTTGTATCAATGGGTTTTTCTTTACAGCATGAAGCTGACAAAAAAGTCATCAATAAAATAATGACTCCCCGGAAAAAATACTTTGGTATAAAGTTTTTCATAATCACCCTTAAACTATATTCCTCTTTTCGGAAAAACCCACTGGGAGATTGAAAAACACTTTTTTTATACCTAGGTTCGGAGGAGGTCTTGTTATGGACCGATAAAGATCCGAAAGATAATCCCGATTTTTTTTGTTTTTCTAAGTCTTTAGGCTATACCGAACTTTAATTTAAAAACATCTAGTGGTCCTAGAAAAAGGCTGTTTAAAATACAAATGTTCCACGGGGAACATTTGTGAAAAAGCCTGTTCAACATGACTCTTAAAAGTCTCCTAAAAAATATTCCAGAAGCACTTGGTGATCTAACTTACGAACAACAAAGAACTTCAAAACTGATAGCTTGCGCGAACAAAAGCATAATTTATAAAGTAGCTAATTGATAGTGGAGTCATAAAGCCCGCCAAAGATCTAGTCTGGTTTGGTGAACCACATATAAGGTTCTACAATAAACCAAATTCTTTCAGAGAATTACTAAACATCTACATGATGACGCAAAACGACTTGAAATCTGAAATATTTGAATTTTTAATAAAGTACTTTTAAATAAATGAAAGCTTTATGGAATCTTTTAAGTTTATTGATTTATTTGCCGGCATTGGTGGGTTAAGATTGGCTTTTGAAAAGGCCGGTGGAAAGTGTGTGTTTTCAAGTGAGACAGATAAACAGGCACAGATAACTTATAAAGAAAACTTTAAGGACATTCCTTTTGGGGACATACATAATATTCTATCAAAAGACATTCCCGATCATAATATATTACTTGCCGGTTTTCCATGCCAACCTTTCAGTTATGCTGGCTATAAAAAGGGATTAAAAGACAAACGCGGGAGTTTATTTTTTGAAATACAAAGAATCCTTAAAGAAAAAAAACCAGAAAGCTTTCTATTGGAAAATGTAAAAGGACTTTCCTCTTTGAACAAAGGAGATATTTTAAATAATATGTTGGATGATTTAAGAAATATTGGATATAATGTTCATTATAAAATCATGAACACAAAAGAATATGGCAATACTCCACAAACAAGGGAAAGAATTTATATCATTGGCTTTTTAAATAATACAGATTTTAAATTCCCAAAACCTCTTAAACTTACAAAAAAGATCAAAGATATTTTAATAAAGAAAAAACAAGATGATAATTTTTATTACCATAAGTTTTCTATTCATAAAGAGCTTAAAAAGGAAATAACAAAGCCAAACACAATCTATCAGTGGCGCAGAATGTATGTGAGGGAAAACAAATCAAAAACTTGTCCCACATTGACGGCTAATATGGGGACAGGTGGCCATAATGTTCCACTTATTAAAGATAAATATGGTATAAGAAAGTTAACACCAAGGGAGTGTGCTAGATTTCAAGGTTTCCCAGATAGCTTCATTTTACCAGATATGGCAAAGTCTCATCTCTATAAACAGATAGGCAATAGTGTTTCTGTTCCTGTTGTTATAAGAATAGCCAAGGAAATGACAAAATGTCTAAGGACTGGAAAGTAAATATAACCGAAAAAAAACCAGGTATATTTAGGACTATGAACGGCAATTCAGACGAGTTCATTGCCATAGGCCGGATAATAAAAGCCGGATTTTCTTGTTCTAAAGTGGATATAACAAATGCTAAGTACGATGCTGTTATAGATATATCAAATACCAAGACAAAGCTCTTAAGAATACAAATAAAAGGAACAAGTACAGGCATTTTAAACTTTCAGGGTGGTGTTAGATCAGGAAAACAGATTGACAGGAAGGCTAAAAGTCGCGCTTACATATACACAAAAAAAGATTGTGATATTATTTTTGGAATAAATAGTCATAACGGAGATTGTTACATAATTCCCGTGGAAGATATAAAGAATTTTGGAAACTCAAGATCTTTATCAAAGCTCGAAGAATACAAGGAAAACTGGGATTATTTTTTGGAGTTAAGAAAAAAAGTAAAATAACACTCCCGGTCCTGAAAATGAATAATCTTAAAAAGAAAAAACCTTATAAATAAAAGCTATTTTTTGCTATCTCCACTTAAAAAAAAGCAAAATCCATAAAACCAACAGTTATTTTTATCTCAATTTTTTTCTTGGTATTTTGCTTCTTAAAAGTAGTTATCAACAATGTTTTTTAGTATAAAATCTTATTTATTTCATATATTTATAAATAATTAATAAATATTTTGTTCATAAAGTGTTGAAAACCACTTTTATGCACTTTGGTATTGAGTTATCAACAGAATATATGAACATAGTTATCAACAGTTTTTTTAGTATAAAATCTTATTTATTTCATATATTTATAAATAATTATCAACAGTTTTTTACTCCCTACTACTAATATTTTATTATTAATTACTAGTATAAGATGGCAAATATTTCCAGAACCTAAAAATTTTGGATATCCTTAATGTTCCCCGTGGAACATTTGGAAAAAATCATAAGTGGTGTTTTTTTAATAAGTGTTCATGCTTGATTAAAACACGCTTTTAGTCTGGACAAGTTGAGCTATTTTGTGGGAGACTGGTTTGGAGAAAATACCTAGTGGTCCTTGATAAAGGGTGTTATTTCCTTGGATTCCCGTTTTCACGGGAAAGAAAGGGTTTTTCACGGGCTTCTAGATAGTTTGCTTTTTGAAAGAAAAACAAAAAATGAGCAAGTGGAAAAGAATGTGAAATCCAAAGCAAAAGAGATATAGGAATGAATAGGATAATAAGTGTTGCTAATCAAAAAGGAGGTGTCGGGAAAACCACGACAGCCCTCAATCTTTCTTCTGCTTTGGCTCTGAAAAATAGAAAAATCCTACTTTTGGACTTTGATCCTCAGGGCAGTGCTTCCAGTGGCTTGGGCATTTCTTTGAAAAAGGGTGTTTATCAAGCATTGATGGGTCAATGCTCTTTAAAGGAAACTATTTATTCCACTTCTGTTTCTGGTTTGGATATTATTCCAACCGGTGCGGATTTAGCGGGTGCGGAGGTGGAGTTGGCCAGAGAATTTGAGAGAGTGTTTTTTCTGAAAAACATTTTGCACAAAATAAAGAACTATGAATTTATTTTCATTGATACCCCTCCCTCCCTCGGACTTTTGACATTAAATGCTTTAACAGCTTCATCGGCTTTTATTGTGCCTTTGCAGTGTGAATACTACGCTTTAGAAGGTTTAAGTCGTTTACTGGAAACGGCGAGAGAGGTAAAGGAAAGATGGAATCCTATTTTAAAACTTCAGGGTATTTTACTAACTCTTTTTGCGACTCGTAATTCTTTAAGTCATCAAGTGGAGCAAGAGGTGCGTCGACACTTTAAAGAGCAGGTTTTCAAAACTGTTATACCCCGTAATGTTCGATTGAGTGAAGCACCGGGTTTTGGAAAAACTATTTTTCAATATGAACCCTATTGTTCTGGAGCAATGGCCTACGAACAGCTGGCCGGGGAGTTGCAAGGGCAGATCTTCGGCCAGGAAAAAGCTACTTCTCCAACAAGCGTAAAAGAGGGAGGGCTAATTCATGCGCCTTAAAAACTTGCGGGAAAATCAAGGACTGAAAAAAGCCAAATCTTCTTCTCTTTCCGGGAGCAGACCGGTTTTAGGTCGGGGTTTGGATAGTCTTTTTTCTTCTCCTTCTGCTTTTTCTTCCACTAATGGGAGGTTTCAAAGAGAGGTTTTTTGCTTGGGTATTGAACAAATACAGGCCAACCCCAATCAACCTCGTCGGGTTTTTGATAAGGAATTTTTAAAAGATCTGGCTGATTCTATTAAGAAAAATGGTTTGATTCAGCCGGTTATTGTCAAAAAACTTTCCGGATCAAAATATCAAATTGTGGCTGGAGAAAGAAGATGGAGAGCCACCATGCAGGCAGGTTTAAAGGAAATTCCTGTCAGAGTGTTGGATTCAGATAATATTTTTTTGCCTTTAGTGGAAAACCTTCAAAGAGAGGATTTAAATCCTTTGGAGCTGGCTCTGGCGTGTAAAAAGCTTTTGCAAGAGCAAAAACTTACTCAGGAACAGCTTGCGGATCAGCTGGGAATTGCACGACCTACTCTGGCTAATTACTTAAGGATTTTAAATTTACCGAAAGAAGTGCAAAACTTAATTTTAAAAGAAAAACTTTCTTTAGCTTTGGCAAAAATTTTATTACAGGAAAAAGATCATTTAACAAAAATAAAGTGGGCCAGATATTTTGCCAAACACAAGACAGGAGTGAGAGAAGCTCAAAGTCTTTTATCTCAGAAAAAGAAAAAGCCTGCGAGTGGAATTAGGAAACAAATACCTTGGCAAACTCAAGCCATAGATCAAATTCAAAATGTTCATGGAGTAAAAAGCCGATTGAGTTTCAAGAAAAAAGGTGGAGAGCTTTGTCTGCGTTTTTTTTCAGAAGAAGAGCTTAAACACATAATGGATCTTTTGTTGAAAGCGGAATTATAAAAATTTCCTGTAATGCCAAAACTGGAGTTTTAATGTCTCTGTCTTTTTTTTTACTTTCTAGAGGTTTTTTTTAAAGGTAAGGTGTAGTGTGAAAAATCCAAATACCAATGTTATTTTAACTCGTGGAGCTTTTTTTGAAGGCCGGCTGGGCTTTGAGGGGATAGCTCGTCTTTGTGGCCGGTTTGAAGGGGAAGTTTTCAGTCAAGGTGTTTTAATCGTGGAACCAGGTGCGAATGTCACAGCTAAAATTTCTGTAGGGGAGTTGATCTTAAAGGGTTGGATGAAAGGGGAAGTGTCTGCCCAAAGGAAAATCAGTTTGATAAAAGGTTCTGAATTTTATGGTGCTTTAAGCACTCCTCAACTACATATTGAAGAAGGAGCTTTTTTTGAAGGAGCTTCAGTTAAAGCCTCTGACTTAAAAAGAAAGCCAATATGTTAATTGATTCTTTTTTTTATTCCGGTTAAGCTTATTTTTAAGAAGTCGGGTGTGAAAATGGTAAATCTCCTGATATAAAAAGGTTTTTCACGGACCAATAAATAAATATATGGAACAAACGAGAGGTAAAATATGTTTTCTTCCTTAACAGAGGCTTTAGGTGTAGATGGTACTTTATGGATACAGTTTCTAATTTTTCTTTTCTTTTATCCGGTGTTTTCCCGGTGGCTTTTTCGTCCGTACTTTCATCTTCAAAATCAAAGGGAAAAAGAAACTAAAGAGCGTTTGAAACAAGCAGAGAAGTGGGAGAAAAAAAAGCAGGACTTAGAGAGAGAATATGAAACAAAGGCACAAAGTCTCAATGAAAAGTTTAATATTCTCTACAATGAGGGAAGTCAAAAATTAAAAGAAAAGTTTTCTCAAAGCCGGTTAAAAGGTGAGAAAGTAATTAAGGAAGAGTATAAACAAAAAAAAGCGGACTTTTTCCAAGAAATGGAACAAGCAGAAATTCTTATGCAATCGGAAATAAATCCGCTAGCTGAGACAGCTTTGAACCGTTTGCTCCATTGAAGAAGAGAATGAAAATGGACTGTCGGATTTTAGGACTTATTTTGTTGTTTATATTGCCTCTGACAGGAGCAGAAGGAGCAGGAGACGCGGGAAATATCCCTCTGCGCTTTGTATTTTTTCAGGTGTTTAACTTTTCTTTGTTTGCTCTGGCTTTGTTTTACTTGCTGAAAAAAAAATTGCCAGGGTTTTTAAAACAAAAGCAAAAAGATTTTACAGAGTATAAAAAAAAAGCGTCTTTTCTGGAAAAACAGAATCAATCCGCTTACCTCTTACTGGAGGATAAAGTGCAGGCCCTCATAAAAAAAGAAAAAAATATGGAATCTACTGTGGCAAAAGCTTTAGATAACTTAAAAACAGAGTGGGAGACGCGGGAAAAACAGGAAATGAAAGTTTTAAAAGAACAAGTGGAACAAGAGCTTAAACGAATTAAAATAAAAGCCTTAAATAAACTGAAAAATCGATTTTTATCTTCAGTAATGCAAAAAACCAGATCTAGGCTTTTGAAAGCGAGTCCGGAAAGTTTTGAAAAATTAAATCATCAGATGGTTCAAAAATGGGAGAGAATGTGAGATCTATTGCCAGTACTTATGCACGCGCTTTAGAAGAAAGTTTTGAAAATCTTCCTGAAAAAGATTTTTTTACGGCTTTAGAAGAATTAAAGAACTTGGGAAAATGTTTTAAGTCTCCAGAAGTAAAAAGATTTTTTCTGTCTCCTTGTTGGACTTTAACGCAAAAGAAATCCGTTTTGCAAAAAGTTTTTGACTCTTTTAAACTTCAGCGTTCAGTTCGCTCCTTTTTATTTTTGCTGTTGGAAAAAAAAAGATGGAGGGAGTTTCAAACAATATTAACTGATCTTGAAGATAGAGAAAAAGAGCTGAAAGGGGAGATGTTTGTGGAAGTGGAGTCATCAGGGCCGATTCATAAAGAGCTGAAAGAAAAATTAATAAAAAAACTTGAGACATCTTTTAATAAAAATATTACTTTGCGGGAAAAGCCAACAGAAAAAAACCTTATAGGGGGCTTGAAAATTTCCGCCGGAGGACAGATTTTTGATGACACTTTGAAACTTCATTTAACGATCATGGAAAATCAGATAAGGAGAAACTTTTATGACCATGCAAGCCAGTGAAATAAGTCGGATACTAAAGACGCAAATTCAAAACTATGAGAAAGAAATTTCCCATCAGGAAGTGGGGCAGGCCATCTCTGTTGGAGATGGTGTATGTCGGGTTTATGGTTTAGAGAAGGTGCAGGCAGGGGAATTGGTGTCTTTTTCGGAAGATCTGTTTGGAATGGTGTTTAATCTGGAAAAAGACAGTCTTGGAGTCGTGATTTTAGGAGAAGATCAGGAAGTTTTTGAAGGAGCAGAAGTTAGAAGAACAGGGAAAATTGTTCAGGTTCCCGTGGGACCCGCTACCCTAGGAAGAGTCGTGGATGTGTTGGGGCGTCCTTTGGATGGTTTAGGTCCTTTGAAGACCACGGATTTTTTGGAAGTGGAGAGAAAAGCACCAGGAATTATCAGTCGGCAACCTGTGTTCGAACCTCTTCAAACAGGAATCAAAGCCATTGATGCTCTTATTCCCATTGGTCGTGGACAAAGAGAGCTGATTATAGGAGACCGGCAGACGGGAAAAACCGCTATTGCCATAGACAGTATTATTCATCAAAAAGGAAAAGATGTTAAATGTTTTTATGTGGCTATAGGACAGAAAAGATCCACTTTGGCGGGAGTAGTGGAAAGGCTTAGGAAAGCCGGAGCTATGGACTACACCACAGTCATTTCCGCCGGAGCCTCTGATCCTGCCCCCTTGCAATTTCTGGCCCCTTATGCGGGCGTGGCTATGGCAGAATACTTCAGGGATAAGGGGGAACACGCGCTTATCATTTATGATGATCTTACCAAGCAGGCTCAGGCTTATCGTCAAATCTCTTTGTTACTTCGTAGACCTCCTGGCCGGGAGGCTTTTCCAGGAGATATTTTTTATATTCACTCCCGCCTTCTGGAGCGAGCGGCGAAAATGAGCGATAAAGAGGGAGGAGGCTCTCTTACAGCTCTTCCCATCATTGAAACTCAAGCTGGGGATATTTCCGCTTACATTCCCACTAATGTAATTTCTATTACAGATGGACAGATCTTTTTGGAGACAGATCTTTTTCATAAGGGTATTCGTCCGGCCATCCATGTTGGGAAGTCGGTTTCTCGAGTGGGAGGGGCTGCACAAATTAAAGCCATAAAGCAGGTGGCGGGAAGTTTAAAGCTGGAGCTTGCGCAGTTTCGCGCTTTGGAGGCTTTTTCCGCTTTTGCCTCTGATTTAGATAAAGTCTCTCAGGCTCAGCTGGAAAGAGGGCGCAGGTTGGTGGAAATTTTAAAACAAGGTCAGGGAGAGCCTTTAAGTATAGAAATGCAAATAGTGCTTATTTATTCAGCGACAAAAGGTTATCTGGATTCATTGCCTGAGAAAAAAGTATTGGATTACGAAAAGGAGTTAAGAGAATTTTTAAAAACCCGGTATTCAGAATTACTACTTGGAATCAAAAAGGAAAAAAAGATTACAGAAAAAACAGAAGAACAAATAAAAGAAACTCTTCAAGAGTTTAAAGCTGTTTTTAAATCCTGAAAAATTTTTCCGGGAGTAAAAATATAAATGAGTGGATTAAAAAAGATCAGAAGTCGCATTGTAAGTGTTAAAAACACAGAGCAGATCACCCAAGCCATGAAAATGGTGGCAACGGCCAAGCTTAAAAAAGCTCAGGCACGGATTTTAAATTTGCGCCCGTATGCGGAAAACATTTTGTCTGTTATGGCGGATGTGGCTCTTTCCTGTAAGGTTCACCATCCCCTTTTGAGAAAAAAAGACAGGTTGAAAAAAGTCCTTTTAGTGGTTTTGACCTCTGATCGCGGACTTTGTGGAGGCTTTAACAATAATATTTGTCGTTTTGCAGAAAAATTTTATCACTCCCATAAAGAATATGAGATGGATTTTTTTTTCATAGGAAAGAAAGCCAAAAATTATTTTCAGTTTAGAAATATCGCTCCAGTGGATGAGATGTTTAATTTGGATCGGGAAATTTCCTATCCGCTGGCTGGTAAAGTGGCTCATAAGCTGATGGAAAGTTTTGGAAATGGAAAGTACGATGGAATTTATTTTGTGTATAATAGTTTTAAGTCTGTTATCTCTCAGAAAGTGGAGCGGGAGCTTTTTTTGCCAGTGGATATTTCTAAAGCCTCTTTAAGACAGCAGGAGCGTTTTTCCCAAGATCTGATTTTTGAAACACCCCCAGAAGAGTTGCTGGAGCATTTGATAAAAAAACATTTTACCGTGCAGGTTTATCGTTGTATGTGTGAAAGTGTGGCCGGAGAGTATGGTGCTCGCAGAACTTCTATGGAAAACGCCACAAAAAACGCGAGAGATATTATCTCACGTCTGACCTTGACTTTTAACAAAATGAGACAAAGTGCCATTACCACTGAGCTGATAGAAGTAAGCTCAGGCGCGGAAGCTCTTAAAAATGGATAACAAAAAAAAGGAGAAGGTGTTTTGGAAAAATCATCATTGAACGGTCAAATGGATAAAAACAAAAAAGGTATTGTGACCCAGGTATTAGGCCCTGTAGTGGATGTGGAGTTTTCCGAAGGGCAGATCCCTCCTATTTTAACGGCCTTAAAGATAAAAGATAAAAATCTTACTTTGGAGGTGGCTCAGCACTTAGGGGATAATATCTGTCGGACAGTGGCTATGTCGGCCACAGAAGGTCTGGTGCGGGGAATGCAGGTAATAAGTACGGGAGATAAAATTAAAATGCCCGTGGGAAAAGAAGTGTTGGGAAGGATTTTAAATGTGACAGGTGATCCAGTGGATTCAGCCGGTCCGGTCAAGACAAAGGAAAGATGGCCTATTCATCGACCCTCCCCTTCTTTGGAAGAACAATCCACCAGCACGGAAATGCTGATGACAGGAATTAAAGTGGTGGATCTTTTGGCCCCTTATATGAAAGGGGGAAAAGTGGGTCTTTTTGGGGGCGCGGGAGTGGGAAAAACTGTAATCATTATGGAACTCATTAGAAATATTGCCAGTGAACACGGAGGGTATTCTGTGTTTTCAGGAGTGGGGGAAAGAACCAGAGAGGGAAACGATTTGTATTTGGAGATGAAAGAGTCCGGGGTTTTGGATAAAACTGCTTTGGTTTATGGACAAATGAATGAACCACCTGGTGCGAGAGCTAGAGTGGCTTTAAGTGGCTTGACAGTGGCGGAATATTTTAGAGACCAAGAAGGTCAAAATGTTTTGCTCTTTGTGGATAATATTTTTCGTTTCACCCAAGCTGGCGCGGAAGTGTCTGCTCTATTAGGAAGAATTCCCTCTGCTGTGGGATATCAGCCCACTTTAGCCACGGAAATGGGAGAGCTTCAGGAAAGAATCACTTCCACTAAAAAAGGATCCATTACTTCTGTGCAAGCCATTTATGTTCCAGCAGATGATTATACAGATCCTGCTCCCGCCACGACTTTCACTCATTTGGATGCCACCACCAATTTGGATAGAGAAATTGCCGCCCTCGGAATTTACCCGGCAGTGCACCCTCTTAACTCCACTTCCCGTATTTTGGCTCCGGAAGTGGTGGGGGAGAAGCATTATAAAACGGCGCGGGCCGTTCAGGAAATTTTGCAAAGATATGAGGAGCTTCAGGATATTATTGCCATTTTGGGAGTGGATGAGTTGAGCGAGGAGGACAAACAAGTTGTTTTTCGTGCTCGAAAAATTCAAAAATTTTTATCTCAACCTTTCTTCGTAGCAGAACCATTTACTGGTATGAAGGGAAAATATGTGGATATAAAAGACACCATAGACGGGTTTTCCAAAATTATCAATGGAGAATGCGATGAAGTGCCTGAGCAAGCTTTTTATATGGTGGGGGCTTTAGAGGAGGCTTTGGAGAAAGCCAAAACCCTTAAAGCTTAATGATCTCTTGAGGAACAGATGAAATTGACTGTGGTGACTCCTGAAAAAATAGTGTTGGAGGCTCTCTTGGTAAAAGAGCTTTTGGTTCCTGGAGAAAAAGGGGAAATAGGAATTTTGCCCGGCCACGCTCCTTTGGTTTCGACTCTTGGTTCCGGGGTTTTAAAATATCTTTTGCCAACAGAAAAAAACTTTAAGGAAATTGCTATAAGCTGGGGTTATGTGGAAGTTCAAGCAGAAAAAGTAATAATTCTGGCAGAGTCAGCAGAAACAAAAAAAGAGCTTAAAAAGCATAAAGCAGAGAAAACTTTGCAGGATATTTTGGACAAATTAAAAGATCCTCATCTTTCCCCAGATGAGATAAGAAAATTAAGACAGGAAGAACAAAAACAAAGAACTTTTTTAAAAATCCTAGACTGAATAACAGTGGTTTTTTTAAGATCTAATTTTTTAACAGTTCTCCAAATCGCTTCTTTAAAAGTTCCCACACTGCCAAAAGGCTTTCTTCTTCCATAAAAAATTTTAAGGTTTCTTTGTTTTGCCACTGACAAACTCCTTCTTCAATCCATTTTAGGATTTTTGAAGTTGGAAGAGGTGTGCTTTCCGCTAGGCTTATGTAAAGAAAAGGATGACGATGGGAAAGCTCTCTTATGTGTCCGGCCTTGGCTATAATGCGACAATGACTGAGTAAAATAAGGTTTTCCCCTTCAATAGGCAAAGGGCCTGCAAAATCTTTTAATTCTTCCTGAATGGTCTCGATTTCTTTTGCAGAACCCGCTAAGGACAGTTTTTTATAAAATAGCATGCGGACTTTTTTATGGGGAATGTGGTTTTCAGGAATAAAAGCAGACTCATTGATCTTAAATTCCGGCTCTGGTGCTGGTATATACTCTTTGTTTTTTGAAAGAGAGATATTTTCCCTTAAAAGCTCAAAATACATTTCATAGCCTATATCCTTGAAAAAACCTGATTGTTCTCGACCCATAAGTTCACCCGCCCCCCGCATTTCTAAATCATGCTGGGCAATCATAATTCCTGCTCCTGGTTGATTGTTTTCTTGGATGATTTTTAACCGCTCCATAGCTGATTGAGACACTTTTTTTTCAGAGGGAATCAATAGGTAGCAGTAAGCATTTCTTTCCGAGCGACCCACTCGCCCCCTTAACTGATGAAGCTCCGAAAGACCAAATTGTTCGGCATGATGAATAAACAAGGTATTAGCTCCCGGAAAGTCCATTCCTGATTCCACGATAGTGGTGCAAAGCAGAAGATCGAATTTTTGCTGAAAAAAATCCAGAGCTATTTTTTCCTGTAATTTATCCATTTTTCCGTGGGCGGTTCGAAGGCGGAGTGAAGGTAAAAGAGCTTTTAATTTTCTTTCCATGTCGTAAATATTGGCAATGCGATTATGAATAAAAATAATTTGCCCTTTGCGGTTTAATTCTTTTAAGAGAGCTTTTTTTATCAGATCTTCTTTAAAAATATTGATGGAGGTTTCCACGGGTTTTCGGTTTATAGGAGGAGTGAGAATAAGGCTCATATCTCTTAGTCCTCCAAGGCTCATGCTGAAACTTCTAGGAATAGGTGTGGCGGAAAGATTTATGGTGTCTACATGAGAATACCAGTTTTTGATTTTTTCCTTGTTTTTTACACCGAACAAATGCTCTTCATCAATGATCAAAAGCCCCAGATTTTTAAAATAAATGTCTCGGCTTAAGAGCCTGTGTGTACCAATTACAATATCTGTTTTTCCTTCTTTTATTTCTTTTAAAATTTGTTTTTGCTCTTTTGTGGAGGTGAAGCGGTTAAGCATGCGTAAAGTCACCGGCCAGTTTGCAAACCTTTCTTTAAATCGTTCAAAGTGTTGGAAACTCAAAAGAGTGGTGGGTGCGATAAGACACACCTGATATCCGTCCTCTATCACTTTGAAGCTCGCTCGCATGGCCACTTCTGTTTTTCCAAAGCCGGTGTCTCCACAGATTAGCCTGTCCGCAGGGCGATCTTTTTTTATTAAGTCCTGCAAAATATCTTCAATGGCTTTTTGCTGGTCCGGGGTTTCCTGAAAAGGAAATTCCGTGGAAAATTTTTCAAAACTTTCGCTAATGGCAGAAAATTTTTTTCTTTTTATGGAAGTTCTGAGGCTATATAAATTTATCAACTCCTGAGTGATATTTTTAATTTGCTCTTTGGCTTTTTTCTTTGTGTTCAGCCACCGGGTACTGCCCAGTTTATCCAACAGGTGCTGATTCAATGGGGAAGTAGGGGTTGCGCGCTTTTGCACTTGATGAAGGGCATAAACGGGAACATAAAGCAGGTCTCCATCTTTATATTCTAAAACCAGAAATTCATTTTTCCCGGTTCCGAAATTTAAAATATCCAGAGTTTTGAAAAGCCCAATGCCATGATGCTTATGTATCACTAAATCCCCAGGTTTAAGTTCCGCAAAATGAAAGCTTTTGACTTGCAGGTTTTTGGAGAAAAAATCACGGGTTTTAAAGGGTTTTAAACTTTTGTTTTCCGGGATCAAATTTTTTCGTGGAAAATGATTTGAAGGGGCTGGACTTTCCTCATCAGTGTTCCTTAGAGGGAGGGCTAGGGCACTTTCTTTTAAAATGATGATGTTTTCCGCCGGCCATATCAGGTTTTTTTCCGTGAAACTTTGTATTAAATGTAAATTGAGAACATTTTTTTCCTGTTCTTCTTTCATTTGCATCCAAGAGGATTCGTTTTTTATGTTCATCTCAAAATCAGATAAAGCTCGCTTAAGCAAAGCTTTGTTTTTTTCTTTTTCGAAAGAGAGGAAGACCAGCATTCCCTTTTCTCTTAGTTTTTTTATTTGCAAGGGCCAGTCCGGGGTTTTAAAAAGTTTTTTTAAAGAAAAAGAGTCTGAAAAGGCCGGAGAGTTGGAAACAGATGAATAAGTGGGAGGGGTAAAAATAACTTCCCGAAGATTTTCTTTCTTCCAGCTGGAAAGGTACAGAGCTTCTTTTTCCAAGCCGAAAGGGCTTGTTGACTTTTCGGGACTTTCATCCAGCTCTTCCGCTTTTTTGAGCGAAAATTCCAATGGATCTAGATACCAGACAAGAGGGGGAAAAGAAAAATGATCTAAAATATTGAACGGGGATTTATGGATAAAAGCGGCTTTCCAGGTGGCTAAAAAAGAATATATTTCATCAGGGTTTTTGGAAAAGAAATCAGGTTTTTGATGAAGGGAAGACTCCTTTGTATAAAAAGCGGAAAGACCCTTTTGCAAAAAGTGCTCCCATTCCAAAAAAGAAAACTTGTTTTTTTCTTTTCCTTGGTCGAAAAACCTGCTCCTTATTTTTTGCCACGAGTCTTTTTTATCATAGACACTCCACTCTTTAGCAGGTGCAATAAGTGCTGAATTTATTTTTTGAAAGCTTAATTGTGTGTTCAGAGAAAACTTTTTTATCTGTATTATTTCATCTCCCATAAGCTCTATTCGCAAAGGCCCGGAGAGAGGACAAAAAATATCCAGTACAAACCCTCTCCGGGAAAACTCCCCGGCTTGTTCCACCCGATCCCGGCTTTGATAACCTAGGCTTTTTAAAGAGTGGAAAAAAAACTCTGGTAATGGATGCCCTTTTTTCAATTTGAAAAGCTTTTTTTTAAGCAGGGCTGGAGAAATAACTCTTTGAAAAAGAGTTATTGGGTTCATAAAAAAAACATCTGCCCGGGAAGCTCCCTGGGCCTGGACCAAGCTTTTAATCCGAAGAAACTCCTTTTGATCAAAGGGGTTTAAGTTCTCTTGCAGAGAATAAAGATTTTTCTCAAAAAAGAGACCTTTTTGTTCCGGCTCAAAAAATGACAAAGCTGACTGGATTTTTAAAAGGAGCTTTTTTTCAGAGGAAATCAGAATGTGAGGGCCTGTATTTTCTGTGTGATGCAGTAAATAAGCAATGAGAAAAGGGTGAGTTTGAGCCGGGATTTTCTTTGTTTGGCCGGTGTTTAAATTCTTAAGCCAAGTGGAAAACTCATCTTGAGAGGGATTATAAGTTTCTGTTGTTTGTATTCTCATACCTGAAGTTTTTTGAAAACAAAGAAAACATATATTGTATCTTTTTGGCAAAGTTTTTAATGTTCTTTTTCGCTCCTTTGGTTTCAATTCCTAGTTCCGGGGTTTTGAACACTCTCTTTTGTTGAAAATCCAACAGGAGTGAAAGTCCTTTTGGAGTCGGCAGAACCTCACTTGTATTTTATATTGATCCAGTTTAAACTTTTTGCCGGAGTGGGATTTAAAAATCAAGGTGAAAAAATATGAACTCTTTAATGCCGGTTTTGGTGTGTGTATTGATTGTCGTTACTTTTGGAGCGTTGATGTTGATAGCTGTTAGATGGTTTGGAGCCAAAGTAAAAGCCCCGGCCAGTCCGGCTAAGAGTCTTCCTTATGAATGTGGTCTGAAAGCCGAGGAACAGGAAAGCTCCAAGGTACCGGTTCAATTTTATCTGACAGCAATTTTGTTTATTTTGTTTGATATAGAAATAATTTTTCTCTATCCTTGGGCTTTGTCTTTTAAGGATTTGATGGATCGAGGGCAGGGTTTGGAAGCTCTTTTGGCTGTGACAATATTTCTTTTTATTTTTATATATGGTTTGATTTGGGAAATATTTTCCAAAGCCCTTCAGTGGAAATAAAAAATGGGAATGGATTTTTTTGAAGTAACAGTTAATTTTATTAAAATTGCTGTTATTTTTTTGCTAATGGTGCAAATGGTTCCGCTTTTGGTTTGGGTGGAGAGACGAGGGTCTGCTTTTATTCAAAATCGCTTTGGGCCAAATCGTATTGGTCCTTTGGGTCTTGTGCAAAATCTGGCGGATTTGGTAAAATTTTTGTGTAAAGAGGATTTTTTAGGGCAAAAGGGCCGAAAAAATTTTTTTTATCTGGCCCCTATTTTTTCTCTTATTCCCGCGGCTTTAGCTTTTGGAGCGATTCCTCTTTCTACCCCTGTTTCCGTGGAGGCTTTTGAATGGTTGAGCAGAACATGGGGCCCTTATACCTTTTATTTTCAGTCTTTTGTAATGGGTATCGGCATTGTCTTTGTTCTGGGAGTAAGCTCTCTTGCGGTATATGCTCTTTTATTGGCTGGTTGGTCTTCAGGCAGTAAGTTTTCTCTTTATGGGGCTCTTAGGGCCAGTGCTCAGGCCATCAGTTATGAGCTAGCCTTAAGTCTTTCTTTGGTGGGAGTGCTGTTGCTTTTTAACACTTTTCATTTTTCGGAAATAGTGGCTTTACAAAGTGGTCCCCTTTCCTTTCATTTTTTTGGCCAAGCTGTTACTTTTTCTTTTTTGCCTAACTGGGGTATTTTTTATCAGCCTTTGGGCGCGCTGTTGTTTTTTGTGGCTTTATTTGCAGAGGCAAACCGCCTGCCTTTTGATTTACCGGAAGCGGAAGCGGAGTTGGTGGCCGGTTATCATACGGAATACAGTGGAGTGAAAATCATTATGTTTTATATGGGGGAATATGGCCACATGCTGGTGGCTTCTGCCCTGATGGTGACTTTTTATTTTGGAGGATATACCTTCTGGCCGTTTTTAACTCCTGAAAAATTAAACACTTTGCTAGCTTCTTTTTCTCCCACAGCCAACAGTATTTTAACAGCTTTTATTTTGCATGGAGTGTTTATGTTGAAATTGCTTTTTTTTCTTTGGTTATTTATATGGGTGCGATGGACTTTACCGCGATTTCGATATGATCAACTAATGGCTCTGGGTTGGAAAACCCTTTTGCCGTGGGCTTTGGCAAACACTCTTGTTACCGGAATTTGGATTTTTTTAATGCGGTCTTAATAACTTAAAACTGGGGTTTAAAATATGTCTGAGATTTTATTTTATTTTTTTTCTTTCTTAACAATTTATGGGGCTTTGATTACAGTTTCTCAGAGGGATTTGGTGATTTGTGCTTTACATTTGGCAGGCTCCATGTTGGCTTTGGCCGGTCTTTTTTTCATTTTGGGGGCACATTTTATAGCGGGGGTGCAGGTAGTGGTGTACGCCGGTGCGGTAATGGTTTTATTTGTGATGGTGGTGATGCTTTTTGATTTGAAAAGAGAAGAATCTCGTTTATTCAACAAAGGTTTATGGCCCGCCCTTTCCTGTTTGTTTTTTCTGACAGGTCTGGTGGTAGGAACTTTTCCTTTGTCTCTTCATTTAAGAAGTCTTCGTTTTGCTGAAGAACTTCAGTCAAGCTCCACGAAAGAGCTTTCTTACCTGCTTTTTACCGAATATATTTTTTTGTTTGAAGTATTGGGAGTTTTTCTTTTGTTGATTGCAGTGGGGGTGGCAATTCTTTGTCGATCAAAAGATCGCTCTTTTTCGCTCCCGGAAAAAACAATATCGTGAGTTTTTTTTAATAGAAAGGCTTTTGAGGAAAAAATATGGAACCAGGATTAAATCATTTTTTGATAGTGTCTTTTCTTTTGTTTGCAATTGGCCTCTTTGGGGTTATGACCCGGCGAAATCTCCTAGTTATATTAATGAGTATAGAGTTAATGTTAAACGCGGTTAATCTTTCGTTTGTGGCTTTTAGCCAGTTTTATTCTTTACTTTCCGGGCAGATAGCCGCTTTTTTTGTAATGACCATTTCTGCCGGAGAGGCGGGAGTGGGGCTTGCTCTTATTGTGCTCATCAGTCGTAAGTGGAAACTGTTTTCTTCAGAAAAAAATCAGAAGGGGATCATTTGATATGGTGGTGAAAACAGTACTTTTATGTTTGTTGTTGGCTCCTCTTGCTGGTTCGCTTTTAAATGGTCTCAGATGGCAAAGGGAGGATGTTAAAAAAGCTTCTCTTATAGGAGTGGGAGCTTGTTTAATTTCTTTTTTAAGTGCAGTGTTTTTGTTTTTTTCCACGGTGCAAAATTCTTCCCCTCAGGTTCCCTATAAGGTTTATTCCTTTTTTGAATGGTTGAATTTGGAGTCTCTTAAAGTGTCTTTTTCTTTTTTGGTGGATCCTTTAAGTGTGTTGATGATTTTGGTGATAACCGGGGTGGGGCTTTTAATTCATGTTTTCAGTGTTTATTATATGTCACACGACAAACGCCCAGCGAAGTATTTTTCTTATTTAAATCTCTTTTTGTTCAGTATGATGATTTTGGTTTTGGGAGAGAGCTTGCTTCTTATGTTTTTGGGATGGGAAGGAGTGGGGCTTTGCTCTTATCTGTTGATAGGCTTTTGGTTTACGGATAAACAAAAAGCTTTAGCAGGTCTGAAAGCTTTTATTGTCAATCGTATTGGGGATACAGGTTTTTTGATAGGTATGTTTATTTTGTTTCAGCAGTTTTCTTCTTTAAGTTTTGGGGATTTGTCCTCCTCGGTGGTGGCAGGACATTTTGATGTAATGTCTGTAAAATGGGCTTGCTTTTTTTTATTAGTGGGGGCTTTGGGTAAATCGGCGCAGATTCCTCTTTATATTTGGCTTCCTTCCGCTATGGCGGGTCCTACTCCTGTTTCTGCTTTGATTCATGCCGCTACAATGGTGACAGCTGGCATTTATTTAATGGTGAGAATGAGTTTTTTATTTGTTCAGGCTGGAGAGGTTTTGACTCTTGTCTGCTGGATAGGGGGTGTTACTGCTTTTTTGTCAGCTCTTATTGCCTGTGCCCAAAGTGATATAAAAAAAACGCTGGCTTATTCCACGATCTCCCAGCTGGGATATATGTTTATGGCTGTGGGACTTTCTGCTTTTACAGCTGCTATGTTTCATCTAGTGACTCATGCTTTTTTTAAAGCTCTTTTGTTTTTATCTGCTGCTGTCATTATTCATGCTTTAAAGGGCGAGCAGAATATTTATCGCATGGGCGGTTTAAGAAAATCTCTTCCCTGGACTTATATTTGTTTTATGATGGGGTTCCTAGCTCTTGCTGGTCTTCCTCCTTTTTCGGGATTTTTCAGCAAGGATGCCATTTTATGGTCTGCCTTGGCGAGCGATCATTTTGGGATTTTTTCTCTGGCTATGCTTTCCGCTTTAATGACTGTTTTTTATATGACTCGTCTGTTTGTTTTGGTGTTTTATGGAAAAAGCCGTTTCAAGGCTGGAGTTAAGCCTCAGGAAAAAGGGTTTTGCCTTAAATTTCCTTTGGTTGTTTTGGCTTTGCTTTCCTGTGTGGGTGGGGTTTTGGGCATTCCTCATTTAATAGGCGAATGGTTGCCTCTGCACCCTCCTCATTTTATGGAGATGTATTTAAAGCCCGTTTTGGTTCATAATACTTTTAAAGGTTCTTATATTGCGGAAATTATACTTATGTCAGGATCCACAGTTTTGGTTTTATTGGTTTTGGGTTTGGTGTTTTGGTTTTACCGGCATAAGGTAAAATGGCTTTACGCCCTGAAACAAAAAAATCAAACAGTATGTAAGTTTTTTGAAGAGGGCTTGAGGGTGGATGTTTTTTGTCATTCCAAAATTGTCCAGCCTTTTTTAAGTATATGTTATGAGCTTTGGCGGGGAGGGGATTTGAAACTCATTCAAGGGTTTATTTTTTTGATTCAAAAGTGGCTGGTTTCCTTAAAAAATATTTTTGAAAGTTGGCAAAAAGCATATATGCAAAGCTATATTTTGTTTATGATTTTGGGTTTGATTGTTTGTATTTTATCTGTCTGGATTTTTTAGATGAAAAGATCAGGGTTTTAATCTATAGGAAAAACTATGTTAAGCGTCTTAATTTTTCTCCCCTTGCTTTTTGGTTTGATTTTGCTTTTTATAAAAGATTCAAAGCTTTGTCGAGGTTTTGCTGGGGTTTTTTCCTGTGCTTATTTTTTATTCAGTCTTTCTTTATTCATACTGTTTGACCCTCAAACGGAAAAACTGCAATTAGTGGAGGAGTTTTCTTGGTTTCCCGCTTTGGGAATAAAATATTTTTTGGGCCTAGATGGACTTTCCTTTTGGTTTGTCATTTTAACAGCTTTTTTAAATCCCATTTGTGTTTTTGCCTCTTGGAAGCTGATTCAAAAAAAAGAATCTCTTTTTTATGCCTGTTTGTTTTTGATCAACACATCCGTGATGGGAACATTTTTATCCCTAGATGCTGTGCTGTTTTATGTCTTTTTTGAAAGCTCCCTGATCCCCCTTTATTTTATTATTGGAATTTGGGGAGGGAAAGAAAGAATATATGCCAGTTTTAAGTTTTTTATTTATACGGCTTTTGGTTCTTTGTTTTTGCTGGCGGGAGTGGTGGCTTTGATGACTCTTGTTTTCCAGTCCACAGGTTCCATGAGCGCGAGTCTTTTGGATTTTTATAAATTGGATTTGCCATTTATAAAAACGGATTTGCTAAGCACTCAAAATATTTTGTTTCTTTGTTTCTTTTTGGCTTTTGCTATAAAACTTCCTTTTGTTCCGTTTCATACTTGGCTTCCTTTGGCGCATGTGGAAGCTCCGGCACCGGGATCTGCAGTATTGGCGGCGGTGATTTTAAAACTGGGATCTTACGGGTTTCTTCGGTTTGTGCTGACTCTTTTCCCGGAATCCACAGAGCTTTTTGCCCCTCTTATTGCTCTTTTGGCGGGGGGAGGTATAGTGTATGGAGCTTTTATGGCTCTCGCGCAGGAAAATATGAAAAAATTAGTGGCCTACTCTTCTGTGTCTCACATGGCTTATGTTTTGCTTGGGGTTTTTAGTTTGAATTTGTATGGTTTAACAGGTGGGTTTTATCAAATGCTCACCCATGCTGTTTCCTCAGCTGGACTTTTTTTATTGGTGGGAATGATTTATGAAAGATCCCGGAGTTTGAATATTTCAGACTACGGAGGGCTTGCACAAAAAATGCCTCTCATGGCCTGTTTCTTTATAATAATCTCTCTTTCCGCCTTGGCTCTTCCTTCCACTGGCGGATTCGTATCTGAATTTTTTGTTTTAATGGGAGCTTTTAAGTCGGCAAGCGAGGGAGGAGGGGGCGAGCTTTTAAGTTTAAATATAACAGAGGCTTTATCCGGGAGCTTTGGAGGGGTTGCTCTGGCTTTAATGGGAGTCGTCCTAGGAGCTGTTTATATGTTGTATCTTGTTCATCGTATTTTTTTTGGAGCAATGTCTTCAGCCTCTCAAAAAAGTTTTCCGCTTTCCAGAAGAGAGATAGGAATCATTTTGCCTTTTGTTTTTTTGGTTTTTTTGATGGGGCTTTTTCCAAAGGTCTTTCTTAAATATTCTTCGGCTTCTTTAAACCATATCCAGGAGCAAAGAGAAAACTATGGGCTTTCTCTTAAAAAGGAGTTTCTCGATGAATGATCTGTTGCTGAGTGCTCCTTTGTGGTGTCTCTTTTTGTTCAGTCTTTTGCCCATTAGTCTTAAACTGCTCAGGAAAAATAAAGAAAGCTCTCCTTTTATTTCCGCAAGTCTTGTGTTGGCCGGGATTTTCACTTCTGTTTTTTTCATAGCTCTTAATTGGCCGGCGGAAGGAGAAACAATACATAAACTTTTTTCTGCGTCTTTGGTTTTTGATCAGATAAGAGCTTTGGCCTCTTTGCTTTTGTTGATTACAGGGGGTGTGGTGATAGTTATGAGCGTTCATCATCCTCAATCACCGGTTGTTTGCTTTTCTGAAATGTTGTTTTTGAAAACAGGTGCTCTTATTGGTTTGTTGATTTTGCTTTGGGCGGGGAATTTGCTTACAGCTTTTTTGGGTTTGGAGCTTGCTTCTTTGGCTTTTTATTTATTAATTGCCTTGGGACGAACAGGCTCTGAGGCTTTGAGATCAAGCTTTAAATATTTTGTATTGGGTTCCGTGGCAAGTGCAATTTTGCTCTATGGCATCTCTTTTGTATGGGGTTCTGTGGGACACTTTGATTTACAAAAAGTGTTTCAGGAAAGCCCTGAGCTGATGAATAGATCTCGACTTTTAGTTTTAGGGTTAATGTTTATATTGGTGGGATTTTTATTTAAAATGGCTATCTTCCCTTTTCATTTTTGGTTGCCGGAGGTTTATCGAGGGGCCTTTACTCCTTTATTAGTTTTTATGGCAACAGGCTTTAAGTTAGTGATATTTGTTCTGCTTTTTGACTGGACAAAAGATATCTTTACATCCTTGAGAGGTCCCGGGTTGTTATCTCTTTTTCAGTGGATGGCTGTCTTAAGTGTTTTATTTGGCAATATTGTGGCTTTGTTGCAAAAAGATTTAAAAAAAATGTTGCTTTTTTCCACAATAGCGCATTCAGGGTACCTGCTTATGATATTGATTTCTTCTCAAATGGGTTTTCAGATAGGAAAGATGGCTTTGTTTTATTATTTGATGGTCTATATGTGTATGACAACAGGTATTTTTATTTGTTTGAGGCCCTTTGAAAAAGCTGATTCAGCCACTCTTGATTTGGAAGAGCTGAAAAATTTGTCTCATGGCCATCCATTTTATGCCTGTTTGATTACTTTGTTTTTGTTGAGCCTAGCTGGGGTTCCGCCAACCGGAGGATTTATAGCTAAGTTGTTTTTATTTCAGGGTTTATTGGATAGAGGTCTTTGGTGGATGCTTTTTTGGATGATTTTAGGTTCCAGCATAGCTTTGTTTTATTATTTAAAGCCAATAGCTCTTATGTATATGGAACCGGGGGAAGAAAAAAGATCTTTTCGTTTTCCACGGTTTTTAATACCGGTTTCAGGGTTTTTGGCAGTTTTTATTTTGCTAAGCGGGCTTGCGCCATTTTTATTTGATTTTATCTAATATTCAGGACTGGTGGCCCTCTTGCTATTTAACAGCACCAGAGTTTCCACTACTACCACCGGAGGGGGTCTCACCACCACTTCCACCACTTTCTGGAGGAGGGACTTCACCACCACCGGGATTTGGAGGAGAAGAAAGGGGTGGAGAAGGAATATAATCTTTCGTTATAATACACTTGGAATCCACACAAGACGCAGTGGCAATATGTCCAGCTTCGGCAGAAGAAGGTGATACTTTTTCCTGGGAATCACATCGACATTTACCATTGCAAAGGGGAATTTTCCCGTTGTGCTCTACACAAGCGAGATAATGTGTTTCCTGATAATCGCGATTCAGGGTAAGTAGTGGGTTTTGAATATCAGAGCTAGATCCATCCTTTTTAATCTTCTGAATCCCCATGTTACAACTGGGTGCTAAAACACAGTCTGAATCTTTCTTACAAGAGTGACCACCGATAGGGGGAGGGGGATCAATAGTTTGTGGTGGTTTCCCGGAAATAGAGTTATAGATATTCAATGCAAAAGTTTTGTTTTTTTCGAAACCCCCTTGAGCATAAACACAGGCTATCTTTTTCCAAAGGTTTTTATTCTGAGGGTTTAAAAAAGCTTGTTTTCTGAAATTCTTAAAGGCTTTAGCTTTTTTAGCACAGGAAGGCGGAGTTTTTAAGTCTTCTGCTGTGCAAGTGGAAGAGCAATAAGGAAAAGCTTTGTCTAAAGCTTCACTCACTGCTTTGTCTTCTGGAAATTGGTAAATATCGTTTTTTCTTATTTGGTCTTTAAAGCAGGATATATTTTTTCCACAAGTTTTTTTTAATTGTTTCCCCACCATAGCCAATTTATAGGCATTGACCATGCCTGCCCCATTTTTTTGAGGTTTGTCTGAGGAATAAGGTGTGGGAATAGCTGTTTTAGCTAATAAAATTTTAGCCTCCTCTGCTGTGGGGTGATAGCCTGCTATCCACTCAAAACCAGCTAGGCTTCCTGTGACCAAAGGTGTTGCTCCACTTGTACCACCATATTTTCGATAATGACCTGTGCTGGTAGCTGAAGTGAGATAGTGATCAGAAGGGGCCATAATTGTAACAGCCTCCCCTTCCTGGGAAAACTTGCTTTTTATTCCTTCTGGGGACATAGAACCTACTAAAATAGCATTAAACTCCTTACTCATTTTTGCATTAACTTTTGAGACAGGCTTTGGATAAGCGTTCCCTGCTGAATTAACTACAATGGAAGGAGGGGAAAGTGCTTTTAGAGAGCGATAGGTAGTCTCAGTCGATGACATAGAACGGTTGATAAAGGAGGGCATGACAGTGGCTCGGCATTGTCTATAAGGATTTGAGTCAGCCACTATAGGTGATTTAGAAGGGGTTTTTATGGGAGGAGAAGGGGGACCTCGCCATTTATCGGGCCTTGGCCTGACTTTTTTTTGGACCCGCTTTTTAACAAATCCTGATTCAGCCACTTCTGGAAAAGTGCTTGTTACCATAAATAACATTATTAATAAAAATCGTAAATTTAACTTTAAAGCTTTAATCATCTTACGGCTCTCTGGCTTGGTGGGCTTGCCGGTTTTTTGGACTTTAGGTGTTTACATCTGTTTTCAGAGGTTTTTAACAAATATTCACTATGCCCTAAGCTATACCCTCCGAGAGTTACATCAAAGTTGGTGATGCTGTTACCTATGGGTGGCAGGACCGCTTGTTTTCCCTCACCTGAAATGATATGTTTACTGGCTAGATCATGCCGGCTGGAATGGTGAGCGGTATCAAACACTCCCACAAGGTGTTTTTTAACAGGGGGATGAAGTTTAAGTTCCTCTCTCATTAAATCAGATCCGATCATCTCCTGCGCCCAATAATCTGATAATTCACCTCCCTGCAATTTTAATTCAGAGGAAATGATTTTACAGGTGCGAACATCTCCCGATTCTGTATCTGAAAAGGTCTCCTGAGGATTAAGCTTTATATCTGACTTAGGTTCTTCTTTCTTGGTTCCAAGTTCTTTTTCATTTATTTCAGCTCTTCTTTTAAGTGTTTGTCTATGGGCTTTTTGATCATTTCGTCTTCGTATTTTACCCATTTGAGGCTTTTGTAAAATATTTGGTTCACAGTAATCCAGCCCCGGAAAATTTAAAAAACTTTCGCAGGCCCTTTCGGCTTGGCTTTTTTCACGCCACCCCTCCCACTCAAATATATAAGTCTTAAATCGGGAATAAGAAATTTTTTCTTCAAGTCCCAGAGCTTTTGTTTTCTTTAAAAGTGCACTTTTATCTATCTCACTCAAAGGCCACACCTTAAAAGCAATTATCAAGCCCTTAGCAGTTTTTTCTTGTTCTGCTTCTTTGCTTTTATCAATAGCCGGCATGGCTAAACCAGAAACAGGATTGGCATAAGATTTTTGGACAAAAATTAAAACTGAAAGCAAAGCAAAAAACAACTTCATAAATTAAGTCTCTTTGATTTTATCTATTAGCGCAAACAAAAACCTTAAAAAAATATTTAAGAAATATTTTTTGTCCCATTTTGAAACAGAAAACTGTTTAAAAGTTTTTCATTCATAAACCAAAGGTCTGGAGTCAAGAGGTTATGTCCTTTTCCAATTTAAGAAGCTATGGAGGAGACAGCGGGTTTTTCTCTAAGAGGATGATGAGTTTCTTTTTTCAGGGCAATGGCAAACACTTCATCCAGATTTTCCACAAAGATAAAATTCATTTTTTGTCTTAGTTCTTTTAAAGTGTTGTCTTTTGAATTTTTATTTTCAATATCAGCTTTGTTTTTTAAAGGCAGGATAACATTTAAAATTCCGTGGCTTAAAGCTGCAAGGGCTTTTTCCTTAACTCCCCCTACGGCCAGCACTTGTCCCTGAAGGCCAATTTCCCCAGTCATGGCAATATCTTTTCTGACAGCCGTATTTGTGATTAAACTGATAAGGGCCGTGGCCAATGTAACACCGGCTGAAGGACCATCTTTGGGAGTGGCACCAGCTGGCAGATGAATATGGATTTCATTTTTTTTGAACCAGCTGGAGGAAATACCTGCTTTTTCGGAGTACATGCGGACATAAGAATAAGCGGCCTTTGCAGACTCTTCCATAACTTTTCCCAGTTGCCCCGTCAAAATAATACCTTTGTTTGTGGAAGAGCTGATGCGAATAGCCTCCACATACAAAATCTCTCCTCCTGCCTGTGTCCAAGCCAGTCCTGTGCTGACTCCAATTTTGCTTTCTTTTAACCGCTCTTCTTTTAAATATTTTTCCGGTCCTAATAATTCCGGAATTTTTTCAGGTGTGATAAGAAAAAGAGAGTCTTCTCCCATGACCACTTTCTTAGCTATTTTTCGGCAAAGAGATCCTACTTCCCGGGTGAGATTTCTTAAGCCAGCCTCTTTTGTGTAATGAGATATCAGATATTTAATCCCTTTTTCTGTAAAAGAAATATTTGATTTATTAATGCCATGATTTTGAACTTCTTTGTTAATAATATATTTTTTAGTAATTTCCACTTTTTCTTTTGATGTATAGCCGGAGAGAGTGATCATTTCCATGCGATCTCTTAAAGCATACGGAATATTTTCCAGAAGGTTGGCGGTGGCAATAAACATGACTTTACTCAAATCAAAATTTAAATTCAGGTAATGATCTCTGAAATCAAAGTTTTGTTCTGGATCCAGTACTTCGAGCATGGCGGCAGATGGGTCTCCTCTAAAATCTGAACCTAATTTATCTACTTCATCCAGTACCAAAATGGGATTGTTGGATTGTGCTTGTTTCAGAGCCTGAATAATTTTCCCCGGCATAGCTCCCACATAAGTGCGTCTGTGCCCTCGTATTTCCGCTTCGTCTTTTACTCCTCCTAAAGCGATACGGTAATATTTTCTGTTCATGGCGGTGGCGATGCTTTTTCCAAGAGAGGTTTTTCCCACTCCCGGTGGGCCTACAAAGCAAAGAATAGGTCCTTTTACCTGGGAATCTGTTTTAAGCTTTCTAACCGCTAAAAACTCCAAAATTCTTTCTTTTACTTCATTCAAACCAAAGTGATCTCTTTCCAGAATATATTTAGCTTGGTCTAGCTCCAAACTGTCTTTTGTTCCTTTGTTCCAAGGAAGATCTAAAATCCAATCTAAGTAACCTCGGATCATAGAAGCTTCGCTTGATTCCGGGTGCATTTTCTCCAACCGAGAAATTTGTTTTAAAGTTTCTTTTTGGGCTTTATCCGGCATTTCAGCAGAGTGTACTTTTTGGACAAGCTCTTTTATTTCCTCGGCTTTAGGATCTGAGGAGGTAAAATGAGGATCGTGATTTTGAATTTTAACTTCATTTGGAAAATTGGATAAATTGTTTTTTACCAATTTTTTAATGCGGTTTTGCATACGGGTAATCTCCACCTCTTTGTTTAAAATGCGGTGGAGTTGATGAAGGCGCTTTTCCGTGTCGACTGTTTCCAGAATACTTTGCATTTCATGGGTTTTTAATTCAAAGTGGCCGGCGATGAGATCAGCCAGTTTTCCCGGTTGGTTTACTTCCTCTAAAATCATCTGTAAGTCGGGGGAGGAAGGTCTCCCTAAAGTCGCGATGATTTTAAGGGTTTCTTTGATTTTATTCATTAAATTTAAAATGTTTGGAGAAAGCTCCGGGGTTTCTAAATCTTGAATTTCCTGGATATTCACTTCATAATGGGAATTTTTTGCATAAATATCCTGGATTAAAGCGCGTGAAAGACCTTGCACCAAAACTTTCATTCTTCCATCTTTCATGGTGCGCATTCTTAAAATAATGGCGACAGTGCCCATTTTGAAAATGGAATTTCCGGTTATTATTTCCTCTTCCGTGTTTTTTTGAGAAGAAAGAAAAATGATTCGGTTTTTATTTAAAGCAACTTCTATGGCTTTTTTAGACTGTTCTCTTCCCACATACAGGGATAAAAGCATATAAGGGAAAACAACAGCATCCCTCACAGGGAGCAGAGGCAAAGTGTTTGGGATATGAATTTTATTTTCCATTGGTTTTTCCTTCTCTCTTCTTTTCTCTATCGGATAAAGTAAAAAAGGCTTTAGTTAAACTCTTAATAAAACCTTAAAATATAATCAGAGGTCCAGTGAGAAGGTCTTTTTTAAGAAAATTAAGCACAGACTTAAAGCTGTTAAATGGTTTTTTGTGGGGTGTTATTTTGATTCATAGCTGGGGTTTTAACCGGGAGTAAAATATTATTTTTCAGTTTTAAAATGTTTATGGGTCGTAAAAATTCTCTTTTCGGAGAAATAACTGTTTCCCCCATAGGTCCATGAAAACTTTTAAGGCTTGCCAAATCTTTTCGCAGTTCACTACGGGTATCAGCTCCACTGGAAATAACCTGATTCAGTGCAAGAGCGGATTCATAAGCTAGGACTTCGAAAAGCCCTGGGGTTTGATGAAATATCTCACTGAATTGTTTGTAAAAATGTGTTTTTTTAAATTTATCTGTGGATAAACCAGGATCTGGAAAAACAATATTATCCATGTACTTTAAGTGTTTTTTAAAAAAATTTTTTTGATTCCATAAGGAAGGTCCGGCTAGTTTTATATTTTTTATGTCGTTATAAGCAATATGAGGGGCGATAAGACTTAAGGTTTTTAAGGAATCGGGGATGAATAAAACTTCAAAATTCACTACTGGCATTAAAAGACTTTCCAAAGGAGGAGCCTTTCTTTTGGACACATAAGACTGTTTTAAATACCAAGACTCTAGGTTATCTTTATATTCTTTTACTCTGTCTTTTAAGTAATAGAGGCCGGTTAATCGTCTTATAGGTTCGTTAAAGTCGGTTTCGCCGGGCTTGTAGAATTGCACTCCCGTTATTTTCCCTCCTTTTCGTTCCACGGCGGACCAAAAAGCGTTGGCGTAATCCACTCCATAAGGGTCATTGGGATATAAAATGGCAAAATTTTTGATATTCAGTTCATTAATCAGATAATCGGTCAGTATTCTGGCGGAAAGGGCTGAAGTTAGGCCATTTTGAAAAATATAGCGACCGGTTTTTGTAAGCTCTGATTTTTGTGACATTAATATAGCGGGTACACCAAAATTCTCTGTTTCTTCGGCCAGGGCCTTGGCGGTATTGCTTAACACCCCCCCCACAATGGCTATGACATGATGTTTTGTCACCAATGTTTGAACGGCTTTGCGGGCTTTATCCGGTTGTCCTTGGCTATCTAAAACTGTGAGTTGAAAATGGCTTTCCTTGTTTACATAAAACCCCAATCCCATTTTTAATCCGTTCAGGCTTCTTTTTCCAATATGGGCGGAAGGTCCACTAAGAGGAAAAACAGCTCCAATATGTCTTCGGTTTACCTTTTTCCGAGATTCAATAGCTTGAAGATATTTTAAGGTTTTTTCTTCCAGAGTGCTTTCCGTGGAAATTCGTAAAAACTTTTTAAAATAAACACCCGCTTTTTTGAATTTTCCTCTGTGAAACAAAATTTTTCCGACACGGAAAAACACAAGATCTTGAACAGGTTTAATAAAATCCTCTGATTTGATGTCCAGCAAGTGAGCTTTTTTTATCCTGAAAACAAGGTTCTTTGCTTTTTCTTTGTAGATAGAGGTTTTTTCATTTTTGTGGTGGAGTATATGGCAATAAATTTTTAATAATTCCATATCGTCAGGGGAGGAGTTGTTGGAGATAAGAGCCAGCTTCAGCAAATAAGCCTTCACTAAAAGATCTGGAGTGGCAGGATCTTCTTCCAAAAAAAGCTCAATAAAATGAAGAGCTTTTTTGGGCTTGTTTTTCTGGTAATAAATTTTTGCTTTTTGCAAAAGAGCTTTGGTTTTCCAGGGTTGCTTGGTGACTTGGGAATAATAAGACAAGGCGATTTTGTGGGAGGATTTTTTAAAAAAGTGTTGGCCCAGAATCATTCTGAGAGGTTCTTTGGAGCGCGCAGACTGTTTGGCTTTTAAAATTTTTTTCAGGTTTTTTACCTGTTTTTCCGTTAAAGGTCTGGATAATATCTGCTTTTTGGCTTTAGTGACAATTTGAGATTCCAAAGATTGTTTCTTTTTTTGTGGCTTTATAACTTCGGATTTGAGGGGTGTTTTTTTTTCAGAGGGGTTTTTTAGTTTGGAGAGCAGGGTACAGGACGGGTAAAATAGAAAAAATAAAAGAAGAGTTGTTTTCATTTTTGCCTTTTTTTGAGAAGCAGTTTTGCTTTTATATCAAATTCAGCAACTTTTGGACATAAAAGATCTTTATTTTTGAGTTTCTTTATTTCTGTTTTTTCTTCTTCAGATAAATTGGAAGGGACATCAATAAGTAAGCTGATCAACATATTTCCTCTTTTCCGGTGCTCGGTGAGAGATGGAAAGCCCTGATTTTTTAACTGAATGATATGGCCTGCATGTACTCCAGGTGGGAGGTTAAAGGAAATTTTACCTCTTAAAGTGGGAATTTCCACTCGGCCCCCTAGAATGGCTTTTGTAAAAGGAATGGGCAGGTTCATTAATATGTTTTTTTCATCCTTTTTGAACAGAGGGTGTTTTTTATAGGCAATGGACACATATAAGTTTTTTAACTTTTTATGCGACTTAAGTTTTATTTTTTGTGTTTCTTCGACCCCAGGAGGAATATGAACCGTGAAGTTTGTTGTTTGTAAAGTTCTGTTTCGGAGGATTTTCCCGGAAATTTTTTTTTCACATCCCAAAGTGGCTTCTTCCAGAGAAATTTCCACTGTTCCGCAGATTTGATCAGAAACTGACTTTCGCCCTGTAAAATTTTTAGAGATATCTCCCGGAGGGGCAGAAGAGGCAGATCCTAATCCTTCACTAGGTCTTTCATCAAAAGGAGTGTGGAAGGAATCGTACCTGTAAATGGGTGTGGCCCTTTTTTTTTCTGTGGCTTCTTTTTCTTTTTTTATCTGTCGATCGAAATCCTTTCTTTTAAAGGTGTCACTTAACACTTCATAAGCTTCGTTGATGGCTTTAAAGGTTTCTTCGGCTTTGGGATCATTGGGATTTTTATCCGGGTGATGAATTTGCACAAGCTTCCGATAAGACTTTTTGATCGTGGGCAGGCTTGCAAGAGGGGAAACTTTTAAAACTTGATAATAATTTTTTTTTTCACTCACAAGCTGTCCTTTATTTTTTTGATGGAGGGTCTTTTGAGTGTTTTCGGGCCACAATCACTTCTGCCGGACGAATCAGTTTATCATGGAAAAAATAGGCTTTTTTGATTACCTGTAAAATATGTTCCGGGGGTATTTCTTCACTGGGCGCGGAATCTAGGGCGTAATGAAAAACAGGATCAAAAGGTTTACCTTGGCATTCCATTTCTTTAATTCCATTTTCCTGTAAGAGGTTTTTAAGATTTTCATAAATCATAACAATCCCTTTTTGAAAATCATCTATATTTTGTGTGTTTGGTTTTTTTTCCAAGGCTCGATCGAAATTGTCCATTACTGAAGAGAGAATTTGTTTAATTAAATGCTCACCTCCATATTTTCGCAAATTGTTCATTTCCTTTAAACAGTTTTTTTTGTAATTGGCATAATCTGCCATCAGGAAATGATATTTTTTGTTTAAAACTTCATACTGCTCTTTCCATTTTTGTTCCGCAGGCGAAGAAAAAGGTTTTTGAGGGGTTTCTTTTGTTTCAGCCTTTGTACTTGATTTTTTGTTATCCTCGATTTTTTTTTCTTCCGGAAAAGCAGAAGAATTTTTTATTTCAGAAGGCCCCTTGACCTTTGAAGGGGAGTTATCTCCAGATTTTTTTTTTCGCATCTTTCTTGGCTTTGGGCGAGTTTTTGGCATTTGCTTATCTCCTGAGATGAAGGGCTGGTTTTAGGTTATTTTCCCTGTCAGGGGAGAGAAAATCAAGTGTTTTTGTGATTTGTCTATGCTTTGAGGGTAAAAGCTTTAAAGTTTGTTCAGTTCGATGAGATCTTCTTTCAAGAAAGTGATTTCCCGGAAGATATGATTGCTGATAAGCCAAGAGGAAAAAGGCAGGCACCAGTTTTCATTTTCCTCTTTTATCCAATTTTTTTTCTTCAGGTCTTTTAGTTTTTTCAACACCAGTTCTGAAGTTTTTTGATCAAAGAGGAGTTTTAATTTCTTTAAAGAAATTCCCCACCGGGTTCTTAAAGCTGTGTGGCAAAAATCTGTCAGGGCTTCATGGGGTAAAAGAATTTCTTTTTGTTCTGCCGGCAAACAGGAAAAAGGAAGATCTGAAGGGACTTTTTTTACCTGTTTAGAATATAAACTTAAGCTTTTTGGATTCCAAAAACGTACTCTTTGGTTTTTCAGCCTTAAAAAGGAGTGCGCGCTTAGTCCAAGCCCCCAATAATTTTTATATTGCCAATAAGCTAGGTTGTGTCTGGAGTAAAATTTTTTTCGGGCAAAGTTGGAGATTTCATAATGATCAAAACCGGCTTGTTTGAGAGAGGATTGAATTTGATAAAACATTTCCAGCTGTAAAGATTCAGCTGGTCTGTTTTTTTGCAGGATATGGTTTATCGGTAAGGTGAGATAATAAGCACTGAGATGATGGGGATTATAAGAAAGTAAAAGATCTATATCCTGTTGAAGATTCTTTTTGGTTTGGTGATTGAGAGCAAACAGCAGATCTGCGGAAAATATCACTTTGTTTTTCTGGAGCAGTCTTAAGCTCTCTTTTGTTTGCTGAGCAGAATGCTCCCGGTTAAATTTTTTAAGCAAATCTTCCCGAAAGGTTTGAACCCCTACACTGAAACGGTTTACTCCGGCGGATAAATAGGTGTGTAAAGATCTTTCAGTGAGAGTGCCAGGATTAATTTCAAGACTGATTTCAATATGAGGATGAAACAGAAAATAATTTTTTAAATGATTGATGAGAGAGGTGATATTTCGGGCGGGAATGAGGCTTGGAGTGCCACCTCCAAAGTAAATACTGATCAAGTTTCTTTCTGGAATACCCTGATGACGATGATCTATCTCCTGTTTCACCCAGTTTGTATAAACTTCCGGGGGCGGAAGTTTATCTTGTGTAAAAGTGGTAAAATCACAGTAAAGACATTTTTGGAGGCAGTAAGGAATATGAATATAACAAGAAAGGCTCATGGGATTTTCAGGGTAGTATAAAGGCTTGAAGAAATCAAACCGGAAGTCGTAGCCTGACTTTCTTTGGCGGAAAAGGGATTAAAAACCAGCCGGATTCTTTTCTGGTTTTGAAAAAATTCTTTTTTTCTGTTATAGTTATATAAAATGAGCTTTGAAAGGGAGAGTAAAAACATCGGATAAATAAGGTGGGGCACTTTATGTCAAAGTTGTCGGTTTTAAAATGTTCATCAGAATTTTTTCATTCTCTGGTAAAGGAGGGTTTGAACAAAACCGGTATTCAGGTGTCTTTACCGGTGAAAAATTATTTATGTGAGCTTTTGCAATTTTATGTTTTTTCCGATCATCTGTTTACAGTAAACTCCTCCGGTAAAAAACAATTAAAAACCTTGGCGGAGTTGTATTTAAACAGTCATCATTCTGATATTTCTTTGAAAAACAATTTAAAGAAGATGGGGGATACCAGTTTATATATCAGCGGTTTTTTTCAGGAGTCTTTAAGAAAAAAAATGGTGTCGGTGGATTATTATATGAACATGGGTCGTGAAGCATATAAAAGCCTCTCTGACTTTCAAAATAAGGAAATGTTTGAAGAGCTATCTTTTCGTTTTTCCGATTTAGTTTTTGTTTTTCTACAGATTCGGAAAAAAGACTCTTTTCGTCGGCCAGGGGATTTGCTTTCTATGTTGGATCAATATATGGAAACAGGTTCTCGTCCATTGGCCCGTGATCTGATAAATCAAGGTATTAATATTCCTTTTAAAAAAAGCTGGAAGAATCACTCTCATTAGGAGAAAATAAAAATATGCCGGGAATGGGAACTCTGGAATTGTTTGTGATTTTTTTACTGATTTTGGTTTTATTCGGGCCTAAGGAACTTCCTAAAATTGCTCAGGCTTTGGCCCGATTGATTTATGAAATGAAAAGGATTTTTCAAAGGCTTAAGAGAGAATGGAATTTAATGTCTGAAAAAGATACATCAAAAGATCAAGACCTCAAAAAATCTTCTGAGTTTCATTAAGGTTATGAAAGAGATGAAAGTTATATTTCCAGATTATACCAAGAAAAAATATGTGGATATATTAAAAAACAAAGGTGGGATTTCTGGTTAATCGGGAAAAAAGCTCTTCTCTCATGGAGCATCTCACCGAACTTCGTATAAGACTTTTGAAAAGCCTTTTAAGCCTTTTGCCGGCTTTTATGTTTTGTTGGTTTTTCAGTGAGCAAATATTGAGTTTTCTAAAACACCCTCTTAAACCTTTTTTAAAAGATACAAATGGCGCGCTTATCTTTACGGCTCCGGCGGATAATGTTTTGGCTCATTTTCAGGTGGCTTTTTTTTCTGCCATTTTACTTTCCAGCCCCTATTGGTTAAATCAGTTTTGGCGGTTTATCTCTCCAGGTCTTTATAAAAAAGAGAAAAATTTTTTTTTGGGGTTTTGGGTTACGGGAACGGGTTTATTTTTATTGGGCGCGAGCTTTGCGTACTTTGTGGCACTTCCTCTGGTGTTTTCTCTGTTTATGAGCTTTGGCGGAGGAGTGGATAAACCTTTTATCACCATTAAAAATTATTTGTCTTTTATTATCCGGTTTATTTTGGTTTTTGGTATGGTGTTTGAAATGCCACTGATTTTGGTTTTTCTTTGCAGGTGGAATATTATCTCTTTGGAAATGTTAAAGAAATACCGTCGTCATGCTATAGTCATTTTATCCGCGTTTTCGGCTCTTATTACTCCCCCGGATGTGTTGAGTTTGTTTTTGTTGGGGCTTCCTTTGGTGGTTCTTTATGAAGTTTCCATTTTTTTGGCCGGTTTTTTTCAAAAAAAATGAATTAGCTCCCTTATTTGGTCCGATTTTTGCATAAAAGAGGGTAAGAATCGATAACAAGGAGTAATGAATTATGCTAGGAATTTGGCAAAAGCGGGAACATATCTCTTTTTGGTTTAGAAACTGCTCTGTGTGTAAGTCAGCTCTGCCTCCTGTGGCTTGGCTTTGTTCTGATTGTTGGAAAAAATTAAAAAGTTTTTATCTTCCTCCTGAGGATATGATCCGGGAGCAGGATAGTTTGATTCATTTTCGACTTTTTAATTGGAGTGAGGAAAATGATTTTTTTATTCGTCTTTTTTTAAATAGTTTAAAAAAAGGCGGACCGTCCTTTATTTTTAATAAACTGATTTTGGAATTTTTAAATCGAGCTTTTCAGGTAACTTCCCTGCCTTTTTCTTCTGTGTTGGTCCCGGCTCCTCCCCATCCTTTGTATTGTTTGCGGGATCACGCTTTTTGTCTGGCAGACGCACTAGCTCGTTTTTCCGGCTTGCCTTTAAAAAACCCGCTTTTAAGGGTTTCTTTTAAAACCTCCATGCAAAAACAAAAAAATCGACAGGAAAGAAAAGAAATGCGGTTTTATTTACGAGAAAAAAATTTTTTAAAGCAGAATGAAAAAATTATTTTTGTGGATGATGTTTTAACCACAGGTGCCACGGCTCAGGCCGTTTATTCAGCCTTGAAAGCCCCAAAGGAGTTTATGATTTTTACTTTGGCGTTTCGCTTTGAAAAAACAGAAAAAGTATAAAAATCTTGAATTTTATTTTCCCCCTATCTATAACGAGCGGATGAAAATGCTTTTTTTCGGATTTTGGGTTCTTTTATCCAGCGTTTTTTTGTTTTCAGCGGATGGGGTTTCTATTTCTTCTCCAGATTTTAAAAAAATTGTTCATAAATACACGCAGAACAAAGGTGTAAGAATGAACTTTGAAAAACAGATTTATTTGAAATTGCTCCAAAAAACCAAAAAATCTAAGGGAGAGATTTTGATGTCAAAAGGTTCTTTTGTTTTAAAAGTGGCTGATCTTTTAAACACCCGGATTTTGTTTGATGGAAATCATCTGTGGTATATTGTGTCCCCTTCCGGCGCAAAAGAGCAAATTGAACAAATCAACTTGAATACAGCGGAACAAAATAAACATCTGCTTTCTTTTTTGTTTTCTTCGGATATATTTTTTCAAAAATTTCGGTTTATTTCCTCTCGCTCCAAAGGAAGAACATGGGTTTTGGATTTTGAACCTGTAAAAAGCTCTGACATTAAATCTTTTTCTGTGAAAGTGGATGGAGGGTTGATTTTAAAGATCTGGCTTGAATGGAAAAACTCAGAAAATACAGAAGAATACACTTTCTCTAATATCCGGTTTAATCAGAATATTTCCATGAGGCAGTTTCAGATGACAAATAATAAGAGGCTACTTTAAAGAGGTTTTCTATTAAGGATGCGTTGCATAAAATCATAAACAGTTGTCCGTGATGGAGAGTTAAATGAAAAGCTTTTAGACCACGGTATTTAAAAATTAGACTTTTCTTCATAAAAGCAGTAAAAAATTAAATTAGAGCCGGGTGTGACTTTTGCCTTTAAGGGGAAGAGGGTTTTTCATACCTGCCTTAAAGGGAGAGCTTGTAAAGAAAACTTTAAATCAGAGAGTATCAGATGTGAACTTTTTTAATCGGGTAAGTGACTATTTTTCACAAGATCTGGCTATTGACTTAGGGACAGCCAATACTTTGGTGTATGCCAAAGGACATGGAATTATTTTAAATGAACCTTCCGTAGTGGCTGTCAAAAAAACTGTGAGTGGAGAAGATGAAGTATTGGCTGTGGGTCGGGAAGCCAAATTTATGCTGGGTCGTACGCCAGGAAGCATAAAAGCTATTCGTCCCATTAAAGATGGAGTGATAGCCAACTTTGAAATTACACAAAAAATGCTTAAATATTTTATTGCTCGATCTTCCACTCCTTCTAGGCGCCTTATTCGTCCTCGTATTATTATCTGTGTGCCTTTTGGAATTACACAAGTGGAAAAAAAAGCGGTAAAGGAATCTGCGTATTCTGCCGGAGCGCGGGAGGTGTACCTTATTGAAGAACCTATGGCGGCGGCGATTGGAGCGGGACTTCCCATTACAGAAGCCAGAGGAAGTATGATTGTAGATATTGGAGGGGGAACCACAGGTATTGCTGTTATTTCCTTAAATGGCATTGTTCATTGTGAGTCCATTAAGGTGGCAGGAGATAAATTTGATGAAGCCATTATTAATTATGTTCGCCGGCAAAAAAATCTTTTGATTGGAGAGAGAACAGCCGAAAATATAAAAATCAATATTGGAACAGCTGATCCCGGTTCAGAAGAAAAGACAATGGAGATCAAAGGTCGGGATACTATGATGGGAGCACCTAAAACAATTAAGATCACCAATGTTCAGATTAATGAGTCTTTAAAGGACAGTCTTAATGAAGTGGTGAATGCGGTTAAAATGGCTTTGGAGAAGACACCCCCGGAGCTGGCCGCAGATATTGTGGACAATGGAGTTATTTTGACAGGAGGAGGAGCTTTGCTGAATAATCTAGATGTTTTGCTCAGAGAAAAAACGGGGCTTCCGGTTTCCGGGGCGGAAAGTCCACTTTCCTGTGTGGTTCTTGGCGCAGGGCAGGTATTGGATCAGCTGGCTCTTCTCCGGGAACTGACCATCACTTAATGTTTTTATTTGGATAATCAGTTGTTAAAAAAAATCGTTTATTTTCTTTTGGCTTGTGAGGAAAAACCTAGCATCTTGTTTTTAAAAAAAAATCATTTTCCTTTTCGGGAAAATAAAGGACTTCCTAGCTGGTTTATTCAAAAAAGCAAGCAGGTTTTTGAAAAAAATAGGGAAGGGCCGGCAAATAAGAAAAGCGCGCTTTTTTCCTGGAAAACTTTTTGCAAAAACTGTTCTTATGAAGAAGTATTATCAGTGGTGTTATGTGGAGTTTTAAAATATCCCTCGGAAAAGGTTTCTTGGTTTTTGAAAGTTCAGCCAGAAGATCTTTCCTATCGTTTGACAGAGGGGCTTTTGCTTTTAGGGGACGAGTTAAGTCGGACTGGCGGGAATTTTTTTTTCGGGGAAGGTCAATCTGAGAAAAAGAAAACTAAGAAAACTTTGAACCCCTCTGAGAAAAAAATTAAAGCTTTGCAATATTGTGACTGGCTTGCAAAAAGGCCTTTTCCAGATAGTCTGGAAAATATGTCTTTTTCCGCAAAACCCTGGAAAGTGCTGTATTTGTTGTTGGGTTTGATTTTGATTTTGGCTTTGGGAGTATGGCTTTTGTCTTTTTTGTTTTCTCCTCCCTCTTCTGTTATTTTGTATCAATCCCCTTAATAAAAAAAGATAATAAAGTGAGAAAAAAATGAAACTGGTTTTGGAGAAAATAAAATACCAATTGGAAAAAACCTTAGAAAGTCGAAAAGAGTCTCTTTTTGCGACCTTTGACGCGGATGGGACGCTTTGGCCTAGTGATGTGGGAAGAAGTTTTTTCCTTTATCAAGTGGAAAAGGATCTACTTAAGGGAAAGACAGCTAAGCCTCAGGAGGATTTTGATCGTGTTCGTGTGACAAAGGGAAAAAAACAGGCTTTGTGTTGGTTGGCTCAAGTTCAGGCCGGGATTTCTTTGGAGCAAATGAAGGGGTGGGTGTCTGATTTTTTAAGGACGAAACCCTTTGAGGTTTTTTTGTTTCAAAAGTGTTTGATAGACTGGTTTATCAGAAAAAATGTTCAGGTTTTTGTGGTCAGTTCTTCCTTGAAATGGGTTTTAGCAAAGGCCCTTGAAGGCTATGGTATTCCGGGAGAAAACATTATAGGTGTTGAGACTTTGGTGGAAAAAGGGCTTATTACGGATAAGCTGGTTTTGCCGGCTCCAATCCATAAGGATAAAGTATCAGCTTTTAAGCGAAGCACTTCCGGTGCTCGTCCCATTTTTTGCGCAGGAAATACTCTTTCCGATCAGGCTCTTTTAGAATATGCCTTTCCGGTCAAGTTGGTTATCTCTACAGCAAAAAAGGGGGAGAGAAATTACGAGTCCGAAAGAAGTTTGTTGAAAATTGCACAAGCAAAAAACTGGTTCTATCAGGATGGTATGCCAACTAATATTTAAAATAGAAGGCTTTTGAAAGATTTATCCGCTTTGAATCAGCTCTTCTATTTCTTCCGCCTCTTTTGGAACATTTTTGCTTAATACCTCCGCGCCGGTTTTGGTAATCAATATGTCGTCTTCAATGCGAAAGCCAAGCCCTCTTAGTTCTGGCTTTAAAGACATATCGTCTGGTGGCAGGTAAAGTCCTGGCTCTATGGTTAAAACAAAATCTTCTTTGATTTTAAGGTTTTTTGTTTCGGAAAAAACAGGATCATGCACATCTAGACCCAAGGAATGGCCAAAGGAGTGAGGAAAATATTTTTTATACTTTTTATGTTCAATAATTTCTTTTACAGATTCGGAAAAAAATCCCTCTTCTTTCATCATAAGGGATAAAAGCTCAACCAGCTTGTTTTGAATATCTGTAAAAGATATTCCGGGCTTAAGACTTTCCACAGTTTTTTTTTGTACAGAAAGAAGTTTTGTGTAAAGATTTTTTTGGACTTTGGAAAATTTTCCGTTGACGGGAAAGGTTCTTGTAATATCAGAGGCGTAATAATTATATTCCGCGCCGGCATCCATTAGTAGTAAATCCCCGTCCTGTGTTTTGCGGGTGTTTTCTGTGTAATGTAAAATGCAGGCGTTTTGACCTGAAGCAAAAATGCCGGGATAGGCTTCAGCCTGTGCACCTCCTTTTTTGATTTCCCATAAGAATCTGCCGTAAAGCTCTCTTTCATTTAACCCTGCCTGCGTGTGTTTCATTACTTCGATATGTGCTGTTTCGCTGATGGAAACAGCCTTCTTGATTAAGCTTATCTCCTCTTTTTCTTTTTTCATTCTGAGGGGAACTATTAACTGTACAGGATCTTGTAACGATAATTTTTTTTTGCTTTTTAAGTCGAGAACAAGTTTTTTCAAAGGAATGTCCCAATGGGAATTTATGCCGACTTTGTAATAAAGAGAACAAATATTTTTTAAAATTTCTGGGGCTACATGGGAAAACTCTGAAACCGGATAGCAGGCTTCTACCTGAAAGATATCCCCAGCTTGTTCTGGGCCGTAAACAGGACCTGTCCAAAGCTCTTTTTCCGGGTCTTTTTCCTGTGCAAATAAAAGAGCTTTTGAATGGGGTTTAGATAAAATCACGAGACAGGAATAAGGTTCTGTAAAACCACTTAGATAAATAAGATCAGAAGAAGGTCTGTAAGGCCATTCCACATCCCCAGAGCGGTTGGTTTTTGGCCAGGAAGGAAGAATAAGAGCGGAATCCTCAGGCATGTTTTGAATCAGGGTGTTTCTGCGGGTTTTATAAACTTCTGTATTTTTAACGACACTGGAGTTTTTTTTCATAAGCTTTTTAACCTTTTTATGTGTTTTGGATTTCTGGGAGCGTTTTATTCCGGGTTTTCTGTTTGATGGTATTTTTGTTTTGTGGGAAGGAGAGTTTTTTAAGACGGCTTTTAAGTTTAAGTTTTAAATTAATAATTTTTTGTTTCTCCCGTAAAGGGACAGGGCTTTTCATTATGGTGTGTAATTGAGAAAAATCAGATACAGAAAAAGAGCTGGTTTTTGTCTCTAGGATTATTATATTGTTCCAAGGTTTCCCCTTTGTTTGTATAGTTTTTGCAAGAGTATATCGTTTTTGCAGATTGTTCAAATACGCCGAAAGCTCTCTCCAGAAAAGAATGGAATGTTTATCGGGTTCATTTTTTAACAGGATATTTGGTTTAACCCATAAAAGGGTGTTTATTCCTTTTTTTTGGAGATATTTTAAAGTAAGCTCTGCGGAAAAAAAACTACCCTGCTCCTTTGTGCTTCCAAAAGAAAAGAAGTGTGGCAGGGTATTGTTTAAACACTGGAGAATATTTTTTCCCGATCTTTTTTCCTGGATCCAAAAAACCTGACCTCTGTTATTAACTACCGGGCATACAAAAGGAACAGACAGTGGGGAAAACAAGGCTTCTTTTGTAATATTTTTAAGGAGTCTGGCATTTTTTCTTTTTTTCCGGAACCATTTTTTTTCAAATACTCCCTGTTCTTTTAGTTTAAACAGATTCCATTTTATGTCATCCACAGTTTGGTTTTTAGCATAAAGACCTGCCAGCCAGGCACCCCATCCCGTGCCGGCTGTAAAATCAAAAGTAATATTTTGTTTTTGAAAAAGCTCCAGTAAAGGGAGTGCTGAAAAGGTGTTGGCACCTGCTCCGGAAATAAAAAGTCCAAGTTTTATTTTTTCTTCTTCAGGAGTAGGTTCAGTTAAAGGTTTTATGTCTTTTTTTTCAGGGCGGGTAAGCGCGCAGGCACTTAGAAAAAAACATATAAAAATGTAACCTTTTATTAAGGATCGGTTTGCAAAAAAGGAGATTTTTAAAAGGCTTAAAAGAGGGTTTTGATACATATTATATTTATAAAACTTTATAAAGGGAAATAAAAGGAATTATTTAATTTGAAAACCAATATCTTTTGGAGTTAAAACGCTCTGTCCCGGTTGAATATAATCAACTTTTTTAAAAACCGGCTGGGATAGCCCATGTTTTTGATTAATTCCAAGGCTTTTTTGCTTAAGGTTTCTAGATCTTTTCTCGCTTTTTTTGAACCCATAGCTCGCGCAAAGTTGGCAGGGCTTTTTTCCTCTTTTTCATCCTGCAAGTCATCAGAAAGTTGAAAAGCCTGACCAATCAGATAAGAGATTTTTTTTAAGTGGTTTGTTTTTTCTTCAGGCTTAAGAGCCAGCACTCCCGTCATGCTTGCAGAGATTAAGGCACCTGTTTTCATAAAGTGCATTTTTTTGCAGTAGCTCTCACTGGGTTTTGAGGGAATTTTCAGATCCAAAGCTTGTCCTCCCATTAAGCCACTGAAACCCGCAGAGGTGCAAAGGAGGTTTATCCAGACTTTACTTTCTTTTTCCCGCGAACCAATCAGTCGAAAAGCTTCTATCCAAAGGCAATCCCCGGCCAGTAAAGCCATGTTTTCTCCAAAAAGTCTGTGGTTAGTAGCCTTTCCGCGTCTTTGAAGGCTGTTATCCATACAGGGAAGATCATCATGAATTAAAGAGGCTGTATGGAGCATTTCAATCGCGCCTGCCCAGGGTAAAATAACAGAAGTTTTGATTTTCATTAATTCAGCCGTTGCGAAAACCAACAAAGGCCGAAATCTTTTTCCACCGGAAAAAAGGCTATATTCCATTGCGGACTTAAGCTGTTTTTGTCCCTTAAAGGGAAGTGTTTGAAAACTTTTTAGATGATCTTTTAAAAACCCTTCAAACTGGAGAAGAAATTTTTTAAAGCTTTCATTCCCGGAAAAAGGGTTGGTCAAAAGCTCTTTTTTTTTACAGGACATGATTTTTTAGCTCTCTCACTTGAAATCTTCAGTCAAGGCTTTTCCTTCCGGGCTTATGTCAATCAGCTTCCTGACTTTTTCCTCGGATTTATTAAGTTGTTCCGAACATTCCCTGGAAATTTTTACCCCTTTTTCAAAAAACTTTAAAGATTCCTCAAGGGAAAGCTCTCCCTGGCTTAGTTTTTCTACTATATTTTCCAACTCTTTTATTTTTTTTTCAAACTCCACTCTCAAAACCTCCTTTTAAAGTTTTTTGTGTAAGCATTTGGTTTCCGATTTTTTCTTTGCCAATGGTTTTTTTTAAGGACCAGGTTTTTTGTCTGTTTTTGGCAACAAGCCGGTCTTGTTGATATGGGCCAGAGCAAAACTTTCAGAAAATCGAATACACACTTTATCCCCTTTTTTGAGGCTTTGCGCCTTTTTTATAAGAATCTCATCTTTGTTGATAAGGCAATATCCCCGGCTCAAAACCTTTAGGGGGCTTAGGCTTTGTAGCAGAGAAAAAAGAGCTTTTAATTTTTCTCTTTTTAACTTTGTTTGTTGAAATATCTCTCGTCTCAAATTGGCATTGAGTTCATCCATATATTGCTCAAGCTCCTGTATTTTTTTTCCGGGATGAATAAGAGTGTTATTTAAAACATTTAATTTTTCTTTTAAGCGAAAAAGCTCTCTTTTTATGTTTTGATAAATAAGCTCTCTCATTTTTTCAACTTGTTCACTTAAGTTCTTTGCGTTTTGTGACACTAATTCCGCACCGGCTGAGGGGGTGGGTGCTCTTAAGTCTGCTATAAAATCACATATTGTAAAGTCAATTTCATGCCCCACGGCAGAAATCACGGGAAGCGGGAACTTGAATAGGGCGCGTGCCAGATTTTCATCATTAAAGGCCATGAGATCTTCTAGGCTTCCTCCCCCTCTGGTGATGATCAGTACATCTGCATCTTTCAGCTTTTTGGCTTTCTCCAAAGCGGATATTAAACTTTCTGGGGCAGATTCTCCCTGCACTAAAGCGGGCACCAAAGTGATTTTTATCCCTTTATATCTTCTTTTTAAAATATTTAAAATATCCTGTATGGCCGCGCCCGTGGGAGAGCTGACAATAAGAATATGCCGTGGCAAAAACGGAAGAGGTTTTTTTCTTTCAAAAAGTCCTTCCTGCTTAAGTTTTATTTTCAGCTGTTCAAATTTTTCCTGGAGAGCACCTTTTCCGCATTTTTCCATGTCCTGGCATATAATCTGATATTCTCCTCTGGCTTGATATACACTGATTTGTCCTGTTACTGTTACTTCTAGGCTTTTTCCTCTTTCCGGCTGAAAACTTAATTTTTGGTTAGCTTTTCGAAACATAACCGCCCGGATTTGGCTGGTAGAATCTTTTAAGGTGAAATACCAATGTCCCGATGTGTGGGCCGTAAAATTGGAAATTTCGCCCTTTATTTGCAAAAGCGGAAAAGAGGACTCAAGACGATCCTGAATCATTTTTGTAATTTCTGACACAGAATAGCAGTCAAGGCTTTCATCTGTCTCAGGTTGAAAATCCCAATCCATAGTTTAAGAAAATACGGACATATTTTTATTAAAGTCAATAGCAAGAGTTATCTTTTTATGTTACACTTTGTGTTATAATGGCTAAAAAGGGAATCATTAAAAAAAATTGATCAAGAGGGAGGGTGACAAAAGGTGAATCCTACAATAAATAGAAGGGAGACCGCCTCTGGGGATGGTGAGCAAGCCAAAAACTCTCATGTTTTAGGAAGCCTGAAGTTCCTACCGTAGTCGTCCACCTAAATAAAAACGGATTCAGTCCTCATCAGTGCTCTCCTCTCTTTTTTCTTTTATTCACCGAATACTTCCTCCAAATATTCCTCCTCTGTTTCGGCTCACGGGAGCAGTAGTGAAAGAGCTGGGAAACATATTAAGCACATTCAATCCTCCTCCATGTTGTTGGCATTGGTGGACTATTAGGTCATTTCGTGTTCTCTCTGGCAAGGCGTTTTGAGCGCGATTCATTAAAACAGAGGCTTGCTGGTGCTTGATTTTCCCGATTTGATTTATAATTTGCCTGGAATTTGTTTGATAATTTTCCGTAAGAGAGTCATAAGATTGCTCAAAATTCTGAATTTCCTGTTGCATTTTTTCTTTGTATCTGTTGAGTATTTCCGCTTTTCCGTGACTTTTTAAATTGGCGATTTGTGTTTTTAACTCCGCTATTTTTTGCTCTATTCTTTCTTCCCTGCGATTCAATTTTTCCACCATGAGCTGATACTCATTTTCCTGATTGCTTTTTTGCAGTAAAGCGGCTTGGTTGTTTAAGCACAGGTTTAAAAACTGATTAAATCTGCCGGAAAATGTGTTTCGGGTTTGTGTTTTTCCTCCGCGAGCAAGGTCACCTAAAGTCCTTCTCCTTAAAGTGTTTGCTCTTTTTCTTTGGTAAAAAATCATTCTTACCTTTTCTGTTTGCTCCAAGGCTTTTCCAAAGCAGGTGCTGTAAAATTCATTTTGTTGTTTTCGGCGGGCGTAAAAAGCAGTAAGTCTATCTTCTTCCACTTTTTCTAGGCTGTCATGAAGCTGGCCTATGGTGTCTTGGATTTGTTGCACTTTTACATCTATGTTTTTTAACTCCTTACCCATTTCTTCTTTGAGTTGCTGTGTATTGTTATTGGCTGTTCTATTAAAATTTTCTATTTCCGTTTTTATCTTTGTTTGCTCTTCTGCACTTTTTCCTTCCAGTTCCGTGATATCTTCCTCTAAATCGTAAAAATCCTGCTCAAGCTCTGATTGTTTTTCATCTTTTTCCTCTAGGGCGTCTTTTACTTCATTTTCTGCGTTTTCACATTTTTCCTCTCTTTCCTTTAGGGCCTCTTTTACCTCTCTTTCCTGTTCTTTTGCATCAGCTTCTGCTTCTCGCTCTCGTGTTCGCCTGTCTTGTTCCTCTTGTCTTAAATCGCTACGAGCTTCTCTTTCTCTTCTTTCATCGTCCAGTTTCTCCTGCCGGTCGTCCGCCATTCGGTCCCGGTTCCTCCGGTATGTTTGCTCTTCTTTCTGACTTTCAAGCACCCTATTTATGCATTCTGTGTCCCCCTCTGGACAGACTATATTGGAATAAACAGCCGGTGATAAAAACAAGAATGCCAATAATAAAAAGGCTTTTATGGGGTTTAAAAGTTTTGACGGTTGATGGGGGTTACTAAAAAAAAATTCTGGCATTTTTCCTCCCTTTTAAGTCATATTCGGTTGTTTTGTTTTTTTTCTTTAGCGGTTTTTTAGGCCGTAAAATACTTTTTTCCCACAAAAAATATGTCACAATGTAAAGGTTTTGTTATACTGCCCCGCTTAAAAGGAGTAAATTTTGAAAAGACTGAAACAGGCAATAACTTTGCATAAAGCCGGTGCTGTAAAAAAAGTATTGATATTTTTTTTGATTGTCTCTTTGGGCCTTGGCTTTACTTATGCGGGTTATCTATTTTTTCTTATTCGGGCTTTGCCATCCGTGGAAAGCCTGAAGAACTATAAACCACCACTTGTTTCTAAAGTGTTGGATAAAAAAGGCAACAAGGTCGGAGAGTTTTTTAAGGAAAGAAGGATACTGAATGCCTATTCTGAGTTTCCGAAAACCCTGATTCAGGCTTTTGTGTCAGCTGAGGATGGAAGTTTTTTTGAACATAAAGGCGTGAATTTTAAAGCGATTTTCAGAGCTTTTCTGGCCAATATTAAGGCTGGAAAAAAAGTGCAGGGTGGATCCACTATCACACAGCAGGTGGCTCGTTCTTTGCTTCTTTCTTCAGAAAAAACTTACAAGAGAAAACTCAAAGAAGCTGTGTTGGCTTTGCGCATGGAAAAGCATCTCAGTAAAGAAGAGATTTTGCGCCTTTATCTCAATCAAATTTATTTGGGGCATGGTGCTTATGGAGTGGGCATGGCGGCGGAAATTTATTTTAGAAAGAAAGTGGGAGAGCTGAATTTGGCGGAAAGCTCCCTTTTGGCTGGTCTTCCTCAGGCACCCAGTCGGTTTTCTCCTATTTATAATCCGAAAAAAGCCAAAGAACGGCAGATTTATGTTTTACAAAGAATGGTGGAGGAGTCCTATATTGATAAGCCAACAGCAGAGGAGATAAAAAACACTCCCTTAAAAGTGTTTGTGAGGGGAAAGTACCATGAAAAAGCCCCTTATTATTTGGAAACAGTAAGGCAGATGTTGTTGAAAAAAATGGATGAAGAGCTTCTCCTCACAGGAGGGCTTGCCATTAAAGTCGCCATGAATCTTTCTTTTCAGGAAATGGCCAAAAAATATCTTCAAGAAGGGTTAAGGGAATTGGATAAAAGGCAAGGGTTCAGAGGGCCTCTTTCTACTATAAAAGAGGAGGAAGTGGAGAAGTTTTTTGAAAAAGAAGAAGAAAGACTGGTGGAAAAAAGAAGGGAGTTTCGTATTATTGGCCCTTTGACGGATGAGGAAAAGCTTTTAAAAGGTGTCAGACCGGGTGAGGTTTTTAAAGCCTGGGTCATGGAAGTGAATGATGAAAGTAAAAAAGTTTTGGTGAAGCTTCCTTTTCAGGTTCAAGGAGTACTTCCTTTGGAAAATATGAAATGGGCCAGAAAACCAGATCCTAAGGTCAGTTTTCGATTTTTCTCCCTAGAAAAACCTTCTTTGGCTCTTAAAAAAGGGGATCTGATTTTGGTAAAAGTGGCAGAGGATTCAGCTGGTGCTGTAATTCCCGCAGATTTTAAAAGGCGAAAAATAAAAGGAAACACATCCCCGTCCTCCTCCCTTAAAGAAAAAAGGGTGTTGGTCTCTTTGGAGCAGGAGCCTTTGGTGGAAGGTGCTCTTATAGCTTTGGATCAAAAAACTGGGGATATTTTAGCTTTGGTAGGAGGGTATGACTTTCATCGTTCTCAATTTAACAGAGCCTATCAGGCCGCCCGCCAGACCGGTTCTGTTTTTAAACCTCTTGTATATTTGGCGGCTCTCGATAAAGGTTTTACTCCTGCCACTTTAATAACAGACGCTCCTGTGGTGTATGAAGAGGAGGAGGCTGAAGGAGGAGTTTTAAAGCCCTCTAAAGAGGAAGAAACCAGTGGATTTGCGGAAGAAGAAGATGATGGCAAAATTTGGAAGCCTGATAACTATGGTCGGCGGTTTTCCGGGGATGTTTTGTTCAGAAACGCGCTGATTCGCTCCATGAATGTTCCTACAGTGAAAGTGATTGAAAAAACAGGTATTAAGTGGGTCAGTGATTATGCCCGAAGGCTTGGTATATTCAGTCCCCTTAACCCTGATTATACTTTGGCTTTGGGATCCAGCAGTGTCACGCTTTATGAGATGACCAAAGTGTTTTCCATCTTAGGGCGACAGGGAAAAAAAATAAGCCCTCTTCTTCTTTACGAAGTAAGGGATCAAAATCAGGAAAAAATTTTGGATTCTTTAAGTTTGGATGAGCGATTTTCTGAACAGAGAGCAGATTGGGAAAGGACAGTAGAGGAAAAAAGAAAAGCTTTTTTAATGGCTGAAAAAAAGGAGAGAGAGGGAAACTCTTTAAGTTCCCAGGAAGATTTGGAAAAAACCCCGGATAAGATGGAAAAACCGGATACTTTTTTCCATCCTTCATTTTTCTTTTCAGATCCTGAACAGCTGATATCAAAACAAACAGCTTTTATAATGACCACTTTGCTTAAAGCCGTTATTCGGGAACCACAAGGTACGGGGTATCTGGCCCGTAAAATGGATTGGCCTATTGCCGGAAAAACCGGCACCACCAATGGGTATTATGATGCCTGGTTTTTGGGTTACAGCCCTCAAATGGCTGTAGGGGTTTGGGTGGGCTTTGACAATGAAAAAAGTCTTGGCCGGGGGGAAACCGGTGCACGCGCCGCTCTTCCTATATGGCTTGAATTTATGAAATTTGCTCATGCAGACAAAGAGGAAAAAGAAGGGTTTAAGGCCCCGGAGGATATTGTTTTTACTCATATTGATAATGAAACCGGCCAGCTGGTTTCTGCAGGATCTCGGCAGATTGTTCATCAGGCCTTTATTCAAGGCACTCAGCCGGCAGAAGAAATGGCAGAAGATAAAGAGGGGGAGGATCAGAATTTTTTAAGAGAGGATTTTTCTCAGTGAAATATATTGAAATTAAAGAGGCAAAACAAAACAATTTAAAATCCGTTGATTTAAAAATTCCGTTGGGTTCTTTTACAGTGGTATGTGGTCCAAGTGGGTCCGGAAAAAGCTCTTTAGCTTTTCAGACCCTTTTTGCGGAAGGCCAGAGGCATTATACTGAGACTCTTTCCAACTACGCCAGACAATATATTCAGGAACTTCCTAAACCCCTTGTGAAGGATATACAAAATATTCCTCCGGCTTTGGCTTTGGAGCAGAAAAATTCTGTGCGTTCTTTTCGTCCCACAGTGGCCACTTTAACAGAGCTGGCAGATTTTTTACGATTGTTATTCACTCATGCAGGTCAGATACTTTGTCCTGAGCATAAGATCCCTCTGTGTGCATATTTTCCGGGAAAGGGAGCAGAGAAAGTGCAACAAATATTTCCCGAAGGAAAAGGAATATTATCTGTTCCCCTCCACCCTTCTTTGACAGGTCTTTCCCCCACTCGTCTTAAAAAAAAACTCTTGCAGGAAGGCTTTTATCGAATATGGTGGGAGGAGAAGAAAAACTGTTTTCCGAAAATATATGATCTGCGCTCTTCTGGAAAAAATATTCCCAGAAAAAAATTTTATGTGGTTTTGGATCGGCTGGTGTTTAAGGACAAAACTCGTTTAACGGATTCCCTGAAATCCGCTTATAAAGTTTTTCTTCGGTATAATAAAAGCTCCCTTAAGGGCTTGGCTCTGGTGACCAGCCTAGAAAACAAAACCCTTATTCTCAGTGAAACTCCGGCTTGTATTTATTGTGCGTATCAATTCCCATTTTTTCCTCTACAAAGCTCTTTTTTTAATTTTAACTCCTCTTTAGGAGCTTGTCCTTCTTGCAAAGGTTTTGGGAATCATCTGACTTTGGATGAAAAAAAAGTGATTCCTGAACCCGGTAAATCTTTAATGGAGGGAGCTATTTTTCCTTTTACCATGCCATCGGCCATAGCAGAATTAAGAAGTTTAAAACAGTTTTGCAAAAATCAAAATATTGATTTGCACTGTCCGTGGGAAAAACTTCCCGCCCGGCAGAGAAAAAAAATATGGGAGGGTACTTCTCACTTTATAGGGGTGAAAGGCTTTTTTGATTATTTGGAGAATAAAAAATATAAACTTCATGTCAGGGTTTTTTTATCCCGCTATAAAAGTACTAAATCCTGTCAGGAGTGTGAAGGGAGCAGGTTTCGAAAAGAAGTTTCCCATGTTGTGTTCCGCCAAAAAAATCTTAAGGAAATGCTTTCCATGAATGTGGGGGAATTGAGAGAGTTTTTTCAGGCTCTTTCCTTTCAGCCCGTGGAGCGGAAAAAAATCGGAGAAATTGTTCAAAAAATCCAGTTCATCCTAGAAGGATTGCATGATATCGGATTGGATTACCTTCAGCTGAATCGTCTGGTTAAAACTCTTTCCAGCGGGGAATTTCAAAGATTAAATCTTATTCATCAGCTGGGTCTTGGGCTTTCCCAGGTATTGTATGTATTGGATGAACCTACAGTGGGACTTCATTCAAAAGACAGTTTAAGTTTGATAGCACTTTTGAAGAAAATAAAACAAAGAGGAAATACTTTGGTGGTGGTGGAGCATGACCCTGATGTGATAAAGCAGGCGGATTTTATTGTGGAAATGGGGCCTCGTGCGGGTCTCGGTGGCGGGGAAGTTTTGTTTGCGGGGGAGAAAAAGGATTTTTTAAACAACAAAACCTCTTTAACCCGCTCTTATCTTGTTCGTAAGGAAAAGAATTTAGCTCCTTTTAAGCCCGTGGAGGAGGAGAACTATAAATATTTTTTGGAAATTTCGGGATGTAAAGCACATAACTTGAAAAATGTGTGCCTTAAGGTGCCTTTGAATCGTTTGGTTAGTGTGACAGGAGTGAGTGGATCTGGTAAGTCCACTCTGGTCAGTCAAACCCTTTATCCGGCTTTGGTCAGTAATTTGGGAAAAAAAGCCCTGAAAGGTCATCCCTATAAAAGTTTAAAAGGGGCTAAGTATCTTCAGCAGGTGGTTTGGCTGGATTCCGCGCTCATGGAAAAAACCAAAAGAAGTCTTCCGGTTACTTATCTGAAAATCTACAGTCATATCAGATCTATTATGGCTGAGAGTCATAACAAGCGAGGGATATTGGAGGTCGAACCCAGGCTTTTTAGCTTGAATGTGGAAGGAGGTCGTTGTCCTTTTTGCCAGGGCTTGGGATATCAGGAAATAGAGATGGTATTTATGGATGCCGTACGTATTCCCTGTGAAGAGTGCAAGGGTAAGAGGTTTAGACCTGAGGTTTTGCATTTGAAATGGAAAAATAGGAATATTCATCAGATATTAAATATGACAGTGGCTGAAGCTGGGGAATTTTTTGTTTCTTATCCAGCTATATGGAAACCTCTTTCTTTTTTAAGGAAAGTGGGGCTGGATTATCTGATTTTGGGGCAAAGTCTTTCTTCCCTTTCCGGGGGAGAATCCCAGAGGCTTAAACTGGCTCGTGAGCTTTTGAATGGCAATTTGAAGAACACCCTTTATATATTGGATGAGCCTACAGTGGGACTTCATTTTCAGGAGGTGGATCTATTGCTTGGGCTTTTAAGGGACTTGGTGAAAAAAGGTAGTAGTGTTTTGTTGATCGAGCATAATTTGGATTTGATTCGTCAATCGGACTATATAATTGATATGGGGCCTCACGCGGGTCCAAAAGGAGGAGAAATACTTGTTCAGGGTGCTCCTCAAGAAGTGGCTAAAAGCTCTTTGGGTTTCACTTCCTCCTTTTTGAAAAAGGTTTTATAATTATTATTTTTATAAATACTTGATATAATAAAAGTTTTTTAATATATATAATTTTTTTTATTTATTTTTCTTGTTCTGCTTGACAAAAATGGAGTAGTTTTCATATTGAATGACAAGCCGGGCTATAAGTCTGGAAAAAATTTTAAACCATTGTTTAAACTTATTAAAAATTGGAAAGGAGAAGTGTTATGGACATTAATATTCGCCCCCTAAATGATCGTATTATCGTAAAACGGCTTCCTGAAGAGGAAAAAACCCCAGGAGGTATTATTATTCCCGATACAGCCAAAGAAAAGCCTCAAAGAGGGAAGGTTCTTTTCACTGGAAAAGGACGTGTTACAGATGAAGGCAAAAATCTTCCTTTGGAAGTAAAGCCTGGAGATGAAATTTTGTTCGGGAAATACTCCGGCACGGAATTTAAGTTAGGCAGTGAAGAGCTTTTGATGATGAGTGAAGGGGATATTTATGGGGTAATTAACTAAAGAAGCTCAAAAAGAAATTTTTGGAAATATTCAACAAAATTAAATAAGGAGGAAAAAATGAGTAAACAGTTACGTTTTAGGGATCAGGCCAGAGATTCCATTGCCCGAGGGGTAAATGTGCTGGCAGATGCCGTTAAAGTCACTTTAGGTCCAAAGGGAAGAAATGTGGCTATTGAGAAGTCTTTTGGTTCTCCCATTATTACAAAAGATGGTGTGACAGTCGCAAAGGAAGTGGAATTAAAGAACAAGTTTGAAAATATGGGTGCTCAGATGGTTAAAGAAGTGGCCAGTAAAACTAATGATGAAGCGGGGGATGGTACCACCAGTGCCACTATCTTGGCTCAAGCGATTTACTGCGAAGGTTTAAAGTATATTACGGCCAACCACAACCCCACTCAAATAAAAAAAGGTGTGGATAAAGCTGTAGGAGCTGTGACCTCTGAACTCAAGAAGTGGGCAAGCCCTGTCAAGGGAAGAACAGAAATTGCTCAGGTGGGAGCTATCTCTGCCAACAATGATGAGGAAATTGGAGATATTATCGCTCAGGCTATGGAAAAAGTAGGTAAGGAAGGAGTGATTACAGTAGAGGAAAGCAAAACCTCTTTAACAGAGCTGGATGTTGTGGAAGGCATGCAGTTTGATAGAGGATATCTGTCTCCTTATTTCGTAACCAATGCGGAGAGAATGGAAACAGTTTTGGAGGATTGTTTTTTGCTTATTTATGACAAAAAAATCAGTTCCATGAGCAATTTGATAAAAGCTTTGGAAGGAGTTGTTAAATCCACAAAACCGCTTCTGGTGATCGCTGAAGATGTGGAAGGAGAGGCTCTTGCCACTTTGGTTGTGAATAAATTAAGAGGTGCTTTGCAGGTGGCGGCTGTAAAAGCTCCGGGTTTTGGAGATCGCCGAAAAGCCATGTTGGAGGATATTGCGGTTTTGACAGGCACGAGAGTGATCAGTGAAGAAGCCGGAGATAAACTGGAAAATGTGACAATGAATCACTTAGGTAAAGCCAAAAGGGTGGTCATAGATAAAGACAATACCACTATCATCGATGGAGCTGGAAAAAAAGAGGAGATCACCGCTCGTGTTTCTCAAATTAAAGCTCAGATAGAGGAGACCACCAGTGATTATGACAAGGAAAAACTTCAAGAAAGGCTGGCTAAGCTTACTGGCGGAGTAGCTGTTATTCATGTGGGCGCGCCCTCTGAAGTGGAAATGAAAGAGAAAAAAGCTCGTGTGGAAGATGCTTTAAACTCCACTCGCGCTGCGGTGGAAGAAGGTATTGTTCCCGGAGGAGGAGTGGCTCTTTTAAAAGCTTCCACTGTACTGGATACTTTGAAAGTCAGTGAAGAAGAGCGATTTGGAGTGAATATCATAAAAAAAGCCTGTGAGGCTCCTATTCGTCAAATTGCCTCTAATGCTGGTATGGATGGAGTGATTGTGTTGCACAAAGTCCTAGATGCTCAGGAAAAAGAGAAACCAGCTTTTGGGTTTAACGCTTTAACCGGAAAGTATGAAGACTTGCAACAAGCCGGCGTGATTGATCCTAAAAAAGTGGTTCGTTGCGCTTTGGAATATGCCGCCTCTGTGGCTTCTTTAATGCTCACAACGGAAACCATGATCGCTGATGAGCCTAAAAAGGAAGAACCCCCTATGCCAGCCGGTGGCGGAATGGGTGGCGGAATGGGCGGTGGAATGCCCATGATGTAAAGGCAGAACAGAATAATTTTACCGTAAGTTTGAATTTTTCAAAAAGAGGGAGAGAGGTTTTCCCCTCTTTTTTTGTTTTATGATACTACTCTTTAAGTCGGGGATTATAGTTTTATAGAAAGATCTTTTTGGAAAGAAAAAAAAATATTCAATTTTTGAGCTTTATCTGCCGAAAGTTTTTATATGAATAACAAGCCTCGGGTTTTTATAGTGGAAGATGCTTCTTTTTTAAGAGAAATGCTTTACCGGGTTTTTACTTTGGCCGGCATTGAGGTGCTGGGTATGGTAGGTTCAGGTGGTGAACAGGCTTTTTCTAAAATCAAGGGTTTAAAACCGGATGTAGTGTTAGTGGATTTGGTATTACCCAGGGAAAATGGTCTTTCATTGATACATAAGATCAATCAGATGTATGATGAGACAAAAGTTATTGTTTGTTCCAGTCTTCAGACAGAATATGTTCGGACACAAAGTGAACTAGCTGGGGCTATGTATTTTATAAATAAACCTTTTAAATCTGATGAAATGGTAAAAGCAGTATTCTCTGCTGTAAAACAGGAAGAACAAATGGAAATGGTAGCCTGATGCGACTTTTAAGTGGTTTTTTAAGTGGTTTTTTAATCCGGTTTTTGATTTTTTGGTTCAAGATTGCTTGTGCCTGTTTTTTTGTTATCTTGCTTCAGGTGCAGGTGGGGCAAAAAAGTGTGGAGGAATGGATTGAGCAGGAATTAAAACAATCCACGATTAGTCAGTATTTGAAAAATATGGCTCAAGCAGAAAAAAGAGTGATAAATCAAAAATTTCCACTCCTTAAAGGGTTGGCTCAAAATAAAATTATGAAAAATAATGCTATCGTGGAATGGCATTCTGGATTATTCAAACAGATGGAGCAGTCTTTCGATAACTTTGACAGTATGGAAGAAAGTCAAAGTGCAGATCAAAGAGATATCTCTTCTCATCAGCCTGTAAAACTAGGTGAGTAAACAATTTTCACGGACTTCTAAAAGAAGTTTCTGGCAGTTTTTGTTCCAGACAGGACTTTTAGCTTAATATATTTTTCTGATTTTCCCTAAAATTCTAAGCAACAAATCAATATCCAGCCATAAATTAAAGGTTTTTTGTGAGTTTTCCGAAATAGAAGAAAGCCATGAAAATAATTATTTTGCTTTTTTGTTTTTTCTTTTTTTGGAGCTGTAGTCGTATGAACTTTCACGGAGGAAAGGAAGGTTCTCAAAGCAAAATCATGGATTATAAGGATTACTCCCTAGAATGTGAGGCAAACCAGACTGACTGTGTAAAAAAAGGAAGTAAGGAAGGTTCCCCCTTTTTAAGGAGTATAAATAAGGAACAAAAAGGTTATTTAACAGAAACTTTTAAAATATCCGATCGAAAAGAACTGGAAATTTTATTTGTAGTGGATGTTTCTGAGTCTATGGATGATAATCTGAAAAATACAGGTAAAAACATGTTGTCTCTTTTATCTTATATTCAAGATAAAAACTGGAGAATGGCCTTTACCACAGCGGATCATGGAGATCATGATCAGTCTAAGCAGGGGACACCAGACAGATGGGAGAGTTATACAGGAGATGATCCTCGTTTTGGTAAATTTATGAGATTGGAAAGAAATGGAGAAGTCCTGCAACAATTTATTTTGAATCGGGATACTCCTAGGTATGAGACAGTTTTTCAAGATACTCTTACTAGACAGGATCCTTCCGATTGTGAGCGTCCTCCTTTCTGTCAGTCCCATAATGAACAACCTTTGCGCTCACTTTTATCAGCTGTAAGTCGTTACAAAACAGATAAGAAAGCCCGGCAGTTTTTTAAACCCGGAGTGGATACAGTGGTTATTATTGCTACAGATGAAGATGAAAGAAGTGAGGATTTTCGCAGAGCCACAACCGCAGAAAAAGTAATTCAAACTTATAAAAATGTTTTTAAAGGCCAAGGAAAAAGGTTGTTTGGTTTTAGTATCAGTATTCAAGATGAACAGTGTTACAGAGAAGAAAAGAGGGCTGGTCTTTTCGGTAGTAAAGCAAGCTATGGTCATATTGTAGGGCGACTTGCAGAATTGACAGGAGGAAAAAATATTTCTCTTTGTTCTGAAGACTATGGTTCAGTTCTGGCGGAAATTTCCAAAATCACCAGAGCCCTTATGCAGTCTCTCACTTTAAGTGAAATGTTTTATATTCCAGAAACTGTAAAGGTTTCTTTAATTCCTGAGCAACCGAATGTTTCCTGGAAGCTTTATGGAAGAAAGCTGATATTTTCTGAAGATATTGTACCCAATACAGAAGTAACAGTCAGTTATAGGTATGAACGATAATTTTTTGCATTATGAAAAAAAAGATTTTGTTTAACTTTTATGGAAAATAGGAAGAAGTTTTGAGATTCAGTAAAATTATTCTTTTATTCTTTTTTGGATTTGTTTTTTTTTCTTGTGGCTCTCAGGTGGAATTTCTAAGAGAGGCAGGGGAAGAGGAAGAAGAAGCACCCCCCGTCGTGCAGGAAAAAACTTCAGGATGTTTAGAGAGGATTATTGGAGGAAAAACAGTTTGCGTGGAGCAAAAAGTGCAAACTTTTTATGTGGAGGAGCTAGGTAAAAAATCTGTTGATTTTTTATTTGTAGTGGATGTGTCTCTTTCTATGTTGGAGGATTTGTCTCGCTTAGGGCAGGCCTTTTCGGATTTGATGTCTCAAATTTCCATAAGCGACTGGCAGATTTTTTTTACTACAGCCGATCACGGGGACTATGAAAAAGATCCCATTACCGGCCAGGATGTGATGATTATTTCCTCTCATCAGCACTGGAGAGACTATGAGGGAAGTGCTCCTCACTTTGGCCATTTTATGGATCTGGAATATCAGGGAAAAAAATTAAATCAAAAAACATTGAATGTGCAGACACCGGATTATGTAAATGTGTTTAAAGACACTTTAACCAAAACCCCGAATGAGGATTGTTCTCATGCACCCTATTGTCAGGGTTCTTTGGAACAGCCTTTGCGTGTCCTGAACTCCAGTCTGGAGCGAATGGCTGAGGAAGAGGATTCCTCTTCTTCTTTTTCTCTTAGAAAGTCTGCGGATTTTATCAGTTTTCTTGTAACAGATGAAGATGAGCGTGTGGAAGAACCTGATAATGCCACGAAGGCCGAAGAAGTGGTGGAAAACTTTAAAACCTGGTTCCCGGGAAAATCATTTCATTCTTTTGCGTTGCTGATTCAAGATGAGGAATGTCTCAATCTTCAAAAAAAACATTCCCCTAATTCTGTTTATGGGGAAAAAGTTTCTAAGTTGGCTGAGTTAACTCATGGTAAAAATATTTCTCTTTGTGAGGAAAATTATGGTCCTTCTTTGCAAGAAATCTCTCATCTTTTGAGGAATCTGATAGAAAGTCTTAAGTTGGATCAGGAACCCCTTTTGCCCGAAGAAATTAAGGTGGAGTTTGTAAAAGGAAAAAATCGAACAGATTGGACGATTAAAGGCAAAAAATTGGTTTTTAACTCCGCTTTGGAAACAGGATCAGAAATAAAAGTATCTTATTTTGTCGAAAAAAAATAGAGGAGCGTATTCTTAATAATTCTCTGTATTTGGAGTAAAAAATCCAGGGTTTTTGTTCAAGAAAATAAAAAAAAGCTTGAGAAAAATATGGAACAGCCGATAAAATAAAATGAAAGGTGGGTGTAGTATGTCAAGTTATTTTATAATTATCGGATTTTTTTTATTTTTGTCTATGGGAGCTTTTTCGAATGTGGGGCCTGTGGATTCCCCTTATGGGAAAAAAGCCGCCGCGTGTGAATATTCCAGTGAAAATTCCGCAGATAAAACAGCTAGCCGAGAAGTGAATGTGGCTGGTATTGTAGCTAATGTTGTCGGCATAGTGGAAACACCTTCTCGTCGCCAGCAGAACAGAAAATCCCGAAGCAAAGGTGGTTCTTCTAGGCGTACCCGGTAAAAAGTGGCTTAAATTCAATAAAAAATCTCATTTTTTATAAAAAATGCTAAAAAACCTTGTTTTCCTTCTGGACATAAGGCGGGTTTTTTATAATAACTATGATGATTCATCAGTTAATTATTTAATCAAAAAAAGGAGAACGAAATGTCTTTAATTATCGTTAAAAAAACAAAAGATCTATTTAAAACTAGGGGTCTTAAAACTTCAGATGAGGCTATTCAGGCTTTGAATGTGGAATTTGAAAAAATTTGTCAAAAAGCTGCAGATAATGTGCTGGCCAACAAACTTAAAACTGTAAAAAAGCCTCATGTTCCAAAGATCGATCTCCAATTAAGCTCTTCTGTAGAAAAGTAAGCTGTATTTAAAAAAAAGTTCGGCAAATCACTTAAAAGAATATAAAAAGTTTTTTGCTCATAACCACCTCGCGATAAGGTAGAACATGTTTCGAGGTGATTTCGGATTTAAGCGACCTTTTTTTAGCTGTTGAGTGTTTTCAAAACCTTTCTCAACAAAGTGGGAAGTAAGGATTTTTGACTTAGGAGTCGCCCGGACAAAAAGCTTATTACCAATACTCACCGTTTGGTCCCGATGTGTTCTAGAGTTTTGCTTTCATAGACATAAAACCGCGAACCAAAAGAAACAAAAGTTTTCAGCAGATGGAAAATCCCATTAGAGGTAATATGATCAGTATTATTTTTACAGTTGCTTTGATACACTAAAAACACTTTTCGTGGATGTTTCTTCAGGGATAAATAAATATTTTCCAAACATTGACTCAATATTGTTTCATTAAAAGGATGAAAAAAATAAAAAAAGTTATCTTCCGCTTTTACTTTGTAATTTATCACATTTGCGTAAATGAGATTAAAAAGGTTTTTTCCGGATTTATTAATATAATTTTGGATATTTTCTCGGGCTGAATTGTATAAAGATGGGCTGAACTCCAAACCCTTTATTTTACAAAATCTTCCACACTCAGCGGCTAAAATCATTGCCCGACCTTTACCTGCTCCATAGTCCACAAACACAGCAGTTTTTGGAAGGTTTAATGTCTTCATCAGCCTTAAAAAGGGAATAATGGGAGTAGGAACATAAAAGGTAGAATGTTCCTTGTTTTCTAGATTATTTTCAATGGAGCTTATTAAATTAATGGAGCTTTTTCTGTGAGATACAAACCAAAGCCATTCCCGGAAAGAGTTAAATGCCAAAGAGAAGCTGGAAAAAAAACCTCTATGAAAAATATATTGAAAAAATGCTCGTAACATTTTTAATAGATCATTATAAATACTACGCACATTTTCTAACCGGGTCTTGCCGTTATCTTCTGAGCGTTTATTAACTGATGACAATGGGATACACTCTCTGCTTTTTGAAATGAAGTTCATTTAAACCCTCTATAAATCTTTAGTCAATAAAAACCCTCTTAATCCAGAAAAAGAGTTGCTGTTTCTTTATCAAAAAGATAAAATTTTCTTTTTACAGTTTTAAGGAAACTGGCATGTCGTATATTAAAAAGACTTTAACAGCTGGTGAAAACATTATTATCTCCAAAAGGATTCATTGGTTTTACTGGATTTCCTTTATGCCCATTTTTTTGTTTGTTTTGAATTTCAGTTCTTTTCTGTTTCTTTTAATATCCATTTCCAAAATAGGCCCTAGAGACGGAAAATTGGATATCATTATTTCCCTGTGTATATTTTTACCCTCTTTTATTGGTTTACTCTGTTATTATATAAAATACATATCCATTGAAAATGTGGTAACAAACAAAAGGATTATATTTAAGACAGGTTTTATCCATGCAGATACGGATGAACTGAGAATCGAGCGACTTGAAAACATACAGATTAAACAATCCATTTTGGGAAGAATCTTCCGTTATGGGGATCTGGAATTTAAGGGAACAGGAGGTTCACCAGTTATTTTCAAGTTTATAGCAGATCCCATCTCCACAAAAAAAGAAATTGAAAGCTCTCTTTACAATTAAGACTTGTCTTTGTTTATTTTTGCCTATTCCTCAAAGCCGGTGGTTTTTTGGAGCAGTTATCACAAAAACCACAGGCTGGTATATCCGGTTCTCCAAAATGTTGACCTAAAACTTTTTTTCGGCACTCCGAGCTTTTCGCGTACTCCAATATGTTTTTCAGGTGAATCAGCTGATATTTTTCTTTTTCTTCCAGCAAAGCGGAATCTGGCCATATTTGTGGTGGGTCTTGAGATACATAAAATCTCTGTTTTATCTCCACTAGGTAATTCCATTTTTTTAATAAATTAACGGCTGTTTCCACCCGAAAATCCCGGCGATTATAGAAATTCAGCTGTTCCCGTATGTAATTCAACCCCAAACTTTGCACTTCCTCTTGTTTGTTTTTAATAATCCAGAGCACCTGTTGGATAAAAGATAGTGAGGGATTCGACCACTTGATGAAGTCCATTCCAATACTCAAGTCATCTGCATCGTAAAATAAAAAACAAAACCCGGGATTGTTATCTCTGCCCGCTCGTCCCGCTTCCTGATAATAAGACTCCAGACTGGTTGGTATTTCAAAATGCGCGACCATGCGGATATTTTTTTTGTTAATGCCCAGTCCAAAAGCTGGAGTGGCTATCATTATGGGAACTTTGTTCGTTAAAAAAGCAGATTGGTTTTGATGTCTGATTTTTGAAGTCAGCTGGCTATGGTATTTTACAAAAGGAATATTTAAGTTTTTAAAAGCTTGAGCGGTTTTTTCTAAAGTGTGAATAAGGGAAAAATAAATGATAGCGGGGCTTTGTTTTTTTATCAGTTCTTTCAGTTTTAAAATTTTATTTTCCAGGCCTATCTCGTGGTAAACACCAAAATAGAGGTTTGGGCGATGAATACTTTGTTTAAAAACTTTTGTTTTGAGAGGAAGGTTAAGGCTTTTTAAAATATCTCTTTTTGTGTGTAAACTGGCTGTAGCGGTCAGGGCAATAGTTGGAGGTTCTTTGAGTTTTTTTCTAACTTCCCCCAATCGGGAGTAATCCGGCCGGAAATCATGTCCCCACTGAGAAATGCAATGAGCTTCATCAATCGCCATAAAGGAGATATTTTGTTTTTTTATCAGGCTTAAAAAGCTTTCTTTTTGAAATCTTTCTGGAGTGACATAAAGAAGACGATATTTGTTTTGCTCCAGATTTTTAAGAATGCTTTTTCTCTCCGCAGGGGAAAGTGCTGAATGCAGGGCCTCCGCGGGGATTTGTTTTTGTTTAAGGCTATCCACTTGATCTTTCATAAGGGCAATCAAAGGAGACACCACAAGAGCTGTACCCTCTTTCATAAGGGCCGGGATCTGATAACATAAGCTTTTTCCCCAGCCAGTGGGCATAATGACCAGACAATGGTTTTGCTTTAAAAGCCATAGTATAATTTCTTTTTGGTTTTTTTTAAATTTTTTGAGTCCAAAAAAGCTTTGAAGAGGGGATTCAGGGGATATAAGCATTTCTTTGAAAAAATATACTAAAAAATAGTGTTGAAAATCAAGCTAAGGTGGCATAATAATAAATCTTTTTAAAGAGGTGAGGCAAAAAATGAGTAAGCAATGGAGTATTGAAAAAGTGCGCAATATTGGAATTTCCGCGCATATTGATTCCGGAAAAACCACTTTAACAGAGCGGATTTTATTTTACACCGGTCGGATTCACGCTATTCACGATGTACGGGGTAAAGATGGAGTGGGGGCCAAAATGGATTCTATGGAATTGGAAAGAGAAAGGGGCATTACCATTCAGTCTGCGGCCACCAATGTCAGCTGGGAGGATTATGATATAAATATTATTGATACTCCAGGCCATGTAGACTTTACGATTGAAGTGGAAAGATCTTTAAGGGTGTTAGATGGTGCGGTCTTGGTTTTGTGTGGTGTTGCCGGAGTGCAATCTCAATCCATTACAGTGGATCGTCAAATGCGCCGTTATAAAGTGCCTCGTGTGGCCTTTATCAACAAGTTGGATCGGGCTGGAGCAAACCCTTTTCGAGTATGTGAAATGTTAAGGGAAAAACTGAATCATAACGCTATCCTGATGCAAATTCCCATTGGTTTAGAGGAAAAACATGAAGGAGTGGTGGATTTGGTAAAAATGAAGGCTTTTTATTTTGAAGGGACAGAAGGGGAAAAAGTGGTGGAAAAAAATATTCCTGAAAATTTGAAAGCTAAGGCCAAAGAGTATCGTTTAAAAATGATTGAAGCCTTATCGGATTTTGATGATCATTTAGCGGAAAAATTTCTGAGTGAAAAAGATCCCACGGAAGAGGAAATAAAGTGTGCAGTTCGTAAAGCGACAGTGTCTTTAAATATCACTCCTGTCTTTATGGGATCGGCTTTTAAAAACAAAGGTGTTCAGCTGATTTTATATGCGGTGGTGGATTATTTACCCAATCCTTCCGAAGTGGAGAACAAAGCTTTTAATCAGATGGAAGAGGAAAAAGAGGTGGTGCTTTTGCCGAATCCTGAAAAACCGTTTGTGGGTCTTGCATTTAAACTGGATAATACTCCCTTTGGTCAACTTACTTATATGAGAATTTACCAGGGTACTGTCAAAAAAGGGGCTTTTATCCATAATGTGCGCACAGGAAAGAAAATAAAAGTGCCTCGTATTGTTTATATGCATGCAGATGAAACCGAGGAAATTAGTTCCGCCAGCGGGGGGGATATAGTGGCTTTTTTTGGAATTGATTGCGCTTCCGGGGACACTTTTTGTGCTGAAGGTGTTCAATACACCATGACTTCCATGTTTGTTCCAAACGCGGTTATCTCTATGGCTGTTGAACCTCAGGAAAGAAGTGCTACTGGAAACTTCAGCAAGGCTTTACAGAAATTCACAAAAGAAGATCCCACTTTTCGGGTGCATAGAGATGAAGAATCCGGTCAGACTGTTATCTCTGGAATGGGGGAATTGCATCTTAATATTTATATAGAAAGGATGAAAAGAGAGTTTAAATGTGAAGTCAATGTGGGCCAGCCTCAGGTGGCTTATCGGGAGACCATTACAAAATCTGTGGAGTATGAATACACTCATAAAAAGCAGACAGGAGGAGCAGGACAGTTTGCCAAGGTCATGGGGACTTTTAACCCCCTTCCCGTGGAAGAGGAAAAACACTATGAATTTTTGAATAAAATAACAGGCGGGCGGATTCCCAAGGAGTATATTCCGGCGGTGGATAAGGGTTTTCAGGAGCAGATGAAAAAAGGCCCTTTAATCGGCTTTCCTATTGTAGGGGTTCAGGCGGTTTTATCAGATGGTGCTTATCATGATGTGGACTCCAGTGAGTTGGCTTTTAAAATCTGTGCTATGGCGACTTTCCGGGAACATTTTGTCAAGGCTCGTCCGGCGGTTTTAGAACCTATTATGAAACTGGAAGTGTCTGCTCCTGATGAGTTTCAAGGTAATGTTATCGGACAAATCAACCAAAGAAGAGGTATGATTAAAAACACGCGTGCCCAAAATAAGTTTGTGACTATTGAGGCGGAAGTGCCTTTAGCGGAAATGTTTAACTACTCAACAGAACTGCGATCTGCCACTCAGGGAAAAGGGGAATTTACTATGGAATTTTCCAGATATTCTCAAGTGCCCCGAAATGTGCAGGAAGAGCTGATTAAGCAAAGCGCGGAAAAAGAAAGAAAGAAAGAGAAAAAAGCATGATTCTTTCTGATACCAGCATTCAGGCCCATTTGCAAAGCAAAGAATTGTTGATTGATCCTTTGGGTAAAGATTCAATACAACCTGCTTCCGTGGATTTAAGGCTTGGAAAACAATTTGTTATTATCAAGCATTGGGGAGCGGATATTTTGGATTTTAACTCTGAACCTCATTATCAAACTGTGGAATCAGAGGATTTTTTGGTGCCATCTCATTCCTTCGTCTTGGCTACAACTATAGAAACTATCCGTTTACCGCATCATTTGACAGCCTTTGTGGAGGGAAGAAGCTCTGTTGGGCGTATGGGGCTTTTTATCCAAAATGCCGGGTGGGTGGATCCGGGCTTTGAGGGAAAACTCACTTTAGAGCTTTATAACGCCAATACTTTGCCTATTCGTCTTCATTTTAGGCGACGCATCTGTCAAATTGTGTTTTGTAGCATGGATCAGAAAACAAAAAATCCCTATAAAGGCAAGTATCAAGGGCAAAAAGGGGCTGTAGGGACACGAATTTTTATGGATCAGGAAAATAGTGCAAAATGATTAAAAAATTTGCTAACCTGTTTTTTGGTATATGAATGCCCTGTTATCTATTTTTATTTCTTGTTCAGCGACAGATGGAAAATCTGAAAAAGATGATCCTGATTCGGTCTGTTTTTTTATTTTTCCCCCGGAGGTTTTTTTCTTGGTTGTAAGCTGTATGGGGTGGTTTACCCGTAAACCTGGCTTTGTGGTTTTTCCCTCTGAATTTTTTTTAAGAGAGTGCATAATGTCCCAGAAAAAACATTCAGTATTGAGGGAAAGAGAGCTTAAATGACCTTGTTGTTTATTTATTTTTTTCTGGCGGTGGTGGTGTCTTTTTGTTGCTCTGTCATGGAGGCGGTGATGCTTTCTACCACTTCTGTGTATGTCCGGGCGGTTCTTAAAAAGAAAAAGGCTTATGGAAATATTTTAAAATCCCTTAAAAATCAAATAAATCGCCCGCTTTCCGCTATTTTAACATTAAACACTTTTGCCAATATGGTGGGAGCGGCTGGAGTGGGCGCTCAAGTTCATACTTTATATGGCAGTAAGTTTGTGACCCTAGCTTCTGTTATTTTAACCCTTGTTATATTGATAGTGTCAGAAATTATTCCAAAGACTATAGGGGCAAACTATTGGCGATCTCTGGCTCCCTTTGTAACTTATCTAGTAAGTGCTCTTATTTTCGCACTTTATCCAGCGGTGTGGTTTTCTGAAAAACTGGATCGCCTGCTGACCCGAAAAAAAACCACTTCCATCACCCGTGAAGATATGATTGTTACAGCAGAAATGGGAGCGAGTGAAGGGGCTATAGGGCAAAAAGAAAGTCGGGTGATTAAAAATCTCCTTATGTTGGACACTCTTAAAGTGTCTGAAATCATGACTCCTCGAGCCGTCATTTTGGCTTTTGATAAAAACCTAAAAATAAAATCAGCTATGGAGAAAAATCAGCCCATTCGGTTTTCCAGGGTTCCTGTCTTTGAGGGAAGTTTGGATCAAGTGGTGGGTTTTATTCATCGTTATAAAATATTGGAAGCTTATTCACATGACTTGTTTGACATAAGTTTGGAAGAATATATGAAGCCTATTCATTCCATTCCCGATCAAATTTCTGTGGCGGCAGTCTTGGATCAGTTTATTAAAAGAAAAGAGCATATTTTTATTGCTGTAGATTCTTATGGAGTGTTAACCGGTTTGGTGACCCTAGAGGATGCCGTGGAAACTTTATTGGGTGTGGAAATTGTGGATGAATTTGATTCCGTGGCGGACATGAGACAATATGCTTTGGAACAATGGCAGATGAGAAAAAAAACTATGAACCGGATCTGAGTAAAAGGCCATATATATGTATGTGTACACGCACTCTGCCCTTTGTTATTACATCGTGTTAATTTGAATTTTGTTAGTTATTTCAAAAATTTATTTTGGGTAAACCAATTTTAGCCATTTTTGCCCCTTTGCCCCCGGCTTTAGTGTGGGGTTAAGGTAGTATTTTGGAGAATTTAAGATGTCTGAAGGTTTTACTTTAGAGGAATTTGTTGAAAGTAAGTATTATTCTCTGGGGATTCCCGGTGTTTTAAGGCCCGCACATTTGACCTGGATGTGCAGAGAAGTACGGAAAAAGTGTGCTAAAGAGGATCTTATTTTAGATTTTAATAATTTACAGGAATTTCAGCCTGACCATAAAACATGGAGCAAGTTTTGTAAAATAGTGGTGGAAATTATAAATGTATAAAATAAAATCTCCCTTTAAAAATAAATATGATATAATGTGGCTATTATGAAAGAAAATAAGAAAAATGGTTTTTTGCCAGGTTGGCCACCTTTTGAAGATTTTAAGCGTGATATAGCTAATCTTGTGGATGATAAAATTGATCCTTTGAGAAGGGATTTATCGACAGTAAAGGAAAGTCTTGTCAGTCATATTCAAACCTCAAATAAAAATTTTGCAGATATAAAGCTTACTCTGGCCAATCATATCACTGAAACAAATAAAGATATTGCGCTTTTAAGTAAAGAGATTGCACTTTTAAATAAGCGTTTTGATGATCTTTATGAAGTCATTGTGAAGGACATAAAAAATAGGTCATAGTTTTTTTTAATATCTCTCTATCATCTCAAATCTCTTTAAAAACAAAAAGATGGAAACCCCCCTTCCGCGATTGAAAGCCACCCCCCTTTCTTTATGATTCCCTTTATTTTTTTTACAGTGCTATTTTTTCATTAAGTGTTTTTTATAAAATCCTGTATTATGCAAACCAAACAATTAAAAAAGGAGATAAATAATGAAATTAATAATTGCTTTACTATTTTTAAGCTTTGGTGTTTTGAGCTATGGCCAGAATGAGGCTGATACTACCTGTAATATTGATAATTATAGAGACTATATCTATACGCCAGGAAATTATAAGTGCAATTTGCGAGGCGCGAATTTGTACGGGGCGGATTTGAGAAGGGCGAATTTGCGTAATGCGAATTTGAGACTTGCGGATTTGCGAGGGGCAAACCTAGTAAGGGCGAATTTGAGAGATGCGAATTTTTGGTGGGTGAAATTGGACGGGGCGAAAGTTGATCCAAGTTTGGGGGCTTATTTAACCTTAAAAAATCAAAGTGGTTTTATTGTTGTTGAAGATGAGTAAAAAAAAGAATAAATAGTTTTACTGCCTAGAAGGCAGATAATTTTCTACATTATAGATTTTCGTATAATTCTTTTTGTTGTGAAAAATCCTGTCTATCTCAGACGGTTTTTTTCGTTTTTAGTAAAGGGAATCATAAAGACATAGGATTATTGTTGAAGATAAAGAATTAAAATAACAATGAATTGCAAATAATGGCCAGTGAAAAATTTATTGTTTGCTTAAAATATCATCCAGCTTGGTATTTACTTCTTTCAAAAAGCAATTATAAAAGTCGCCAAAGGCATTATTGTTATATCTAATATGTTGACGGGTATATTTTTTTATTTCCTTTTCCCATAGGTAATGTTGTGGGTCTCTCTGGCTTTGGGCCTTGATCTGCATAACAGCGAACCTGTGGCATTTCAGAGAGTGGCCGTAATCCTGCACTAGCTCTGCACCTGTTTAAAATCGCAAGGTCATCAACATTATTATCTTCATATATTCTCTTTGGATAAACTTTCTTAGGCGGTGGCTCTGAAAACCCTTTTTTCAACCATTCCCTCTTTCGCCTATCTTCATTAAATTTTTTTATCTTTTCTGGATTCTTTTCACTCCAGTTTCGCCTTAAATTATTATGGTGTTTTCTTTTACAGATTATATTTGCACAGACTTTCTTTTGTGGGTGCTCTAGTAATATATTACAAATCACACAGTATAGTGCCATTGTTTTCCCCCTTGTTTAAAAATTGTTTCGTTTTTTTTATATCATTCATTTTAATTTTAATCCTTTAAAAAGTGACTGTCTCGTAAAATTACTTTCATAACTTATGCCGTCTTGAGACTCTGTATACTTGAGTGGTAAACCATTTGCCACCTCCACGGGTTGCCATATCTTCAATGTTTTAATTGTCGGAATTACTTTTTGATCATCCAGAAAGACTTTTCCCGGCAAAGCCTTTTTTTCTGCCAGTTTTTTTAACTTTTTCTCTTTATCAAAATGGGTGCATGCGTCAATTCAAGACCATAAGTAAGCATAAAACCTGATAATTATTAAATTTTAATTTTAAAACTAAAAAATAAGCCAGTTTTATTTTTTGGTCCTAACAATATGCGTAACCTTTTAAAAGACAAAAAGATTGAGAGAATTGTTGTTTGTGGTGACAATGACAATAACGATTCTCACTTTGAACCAGATATAAAAGACGACAGAGTTATACTATTAAGGCCAAATGAGGTTGGAGATTTTAATGACTACCAAAATGAAACAATATGGATTTGTGTATGTGACGGTTGGAAGTTTTGAGGAGGCTAAAAAAATCGCTAAAGCTTGTCTGCAACAAAAGCTTTCGGCCTGTGCAAATATTTTTCCAGCGGGTTTATCCTGTTATGAATGGGAGGGTAAATACATTGAAGAGGAGGAAAGGGTTTTGATTTTAAAAACCCGTAAGGATTTGTTTGAAAGTTTATGTGAGGAAATCCTGAAACATCACAGTTACACTTGTCCTTTAGTGGTATTCATTTCTTTTTCAAAAGCTAATTTGCCTTTTCTTTCTTGGCTGGACTCAAACTTAAAGAAGCCTTCCCGCGGATTAAATGACAGTTAAAGTTCTCCCGACTTAGGTCGTTTGTTATTCAAGTGACCACGCGGGCTTTATAGATAAAGCTTGCGCCAAAAAAAAGAGCTTTGTATTCGCAAGCATGAAAACATTTTGTGTCTTTCATAAGCTTTAGGAGAAACCCCCGGGATGGGAAGTTCCTAGAAGTTTTTTGTAAATACCGGTACGCGGATTTCTGGCCGGTAAGCCTTCCTCCTAAAAACGGGACAATATAACGGAAATGCAGGTAAAAAAAAGGCCATAAAAGAGGCATGGGTTTATCTCCAGTCTCTAAAATTATGATTATACCTCCTTTTTTTGTAACCCGAGCCATTTCCCGAAGGGTTTTTAAAGGGTCTTCGGTGTTTCTGAGTCCGTAAGCCATAGAGCAGACATCGAAAATATTGTTCGGGAAAGGAAGTTTTTGAATATCTGCTAGCTGGAAATGAATATTTTTAATTGTTTGGCTTAGGTGTTTTTGGGAGGCAGAAGACATATTTTCCATTTTTTTGTAAGCCTGCTGTAACATTTCTTTACAAAAATCCACGCCGGTTATTCGCGCTTTTGGTCCCATTTGTTTTTGGAACTCAAAAGCCAGTGCTCCTGTACCGGTCGCACAATCTAAAACTTTCCCGTTTTCAGGCACTTGGCTCCACTGTACCAGTTTTTTTCTCCATTTTGTGTCCATACCTAAAGTGATAAATTTGTTAACCTGGTCGTATTTAACGGCTATGGAGCTGAATATTTTTTTAACTTCCTTTGAGGAGGTTTTTTTTTGAGATGTTTTCATATATTGTTTTTTTTTCTAAGTCGCTTCGGGTTTAAGTTTTTCATCAACAAGTATAAGACCAATATGGCATAATACAATATATATTGTTTGAAATTTTCGGGATTTTGCTATTATACTTCTTCAGTATTAATCTTATAGTCGTCGAAAAATAAAAATGGAAGTAAACAAGTATTCTTTTTTTCAAAAGTCTCCAAGGCCTTTTATGGTTATTGCAGGTCCTTGTTCTGTGGAGAGCGGAGAGCAGATGCAATCTGTCGCGGACACTATAAAGCAGGAGAATATTTTTTTCTTAAGAGGTGGAGTTTATAAAATGCGCACCCATCCTGATTCTTTTCAAGGACTTGGAAAAGAGGCCATTGATTTAGTTCGGGATTTAAAAAAAGAACATTCTTTGAGCTTTGTCTCTGAAATTACGGATCCCAGACAAATGGAAATGCTTTCTTCCGTAGTGGATATATTTCAGGTAGGTGCGCGTAATATGTACAATTATGAATTGCTTAAGGAGCTTGGAGGGCAACCTAAGCCGGTTTTGTTAAAAAGAGCTTTCTCTGCGCGGGTGACAGAATGGCTGATGGCAATGGAGTATTTGGTGAAAGCCGGAAATAATCGGGTGATTCTTTGTGAAAGAGGAATCCGCACTTTTGAAACCAGCACCCGAAACACTTTGGATTTATCAGGCGCGCTCGTGGCTCAAAAAGAGTCCTCCCTTCCGGTGATTGTAGATCCTTCACATGGTACAGGAGATTCTTCTTTAGTGATTAACATGGCTTTAGCGGCTTTGGTGGCGGGTTTAGATGGTCTTTTGGTGGAAATTCATCCCGCTCCTGAAAAAGCTCTCTCAGATGGCTACCAGTCTTTAAACTTTAGCCAATTCAAACAGTTAATGAAGCAGGTTGGCAAATTATTATCTGTTATGAATAAAGCTCTTTATATTCATTCTGAGCATGGGCAATAAGGGATATGAGTTGGAAAATAATATATAAAGCTCGCGGGAAAAAAGAAGGTTTTTTGCTTCAAACCGGTCTTAATCAATACCTGTTAGCTGAAGGTCCTTTTTCCCGCTCTTTAAAACCTGCTGAAAATAAGTGGAGTTTGTTTCATCCTCCTTTTTTTCTCTCTGATTCTTGTTCAGGAAATTGGTATGTTCCCTCCACGGCAGATTTTTTTTCCAAAAGGGAGTTGCTTAATTTTTTAAGTAGTCAGACAAAAAAGAGGGCTTTGAATCTATCTGATTTACAATGGAGACTTCCCTCTTTTTCGGATTTTGAGATTTTTTTTTTTAAAGCCAAAAAACAAATTGCAAAAAGCCGGCTTCAAAAAGTGGTACCAGTTTTTTTTGAAACTGCGGAATATGAGTTAAAAGAAATGGATATGCCAGCTTTGGTTTATCGTTTGGTTTCCCGCTCACTTGAGCAAGCAGGATTTGCTTATGCTTTTTGGTCGGGGAAAAAGGCTATAGCAGGTTTTACGCCGGAGTGGCTTTTTCAAAAAGAAGGGCCTCTTGTTCAAACAATGGCTTTAGCGGGCACAGCTCATCATTCCGGGCATGATTTACTGAAAGACTTAAAGGAACAAAAGGAACATCAAATAGTGGTGGAGGAGTTAAAAACCTGTTTGGAGAAAACAGGAAACCTCCAGTTCTCCAAGACTTATATATATTCTGCAGGAGATATTCGGCATTTAAGAACGGATTTTAAATTGCATTTGAAAGAAAATATATCTTTTGAAAAGCTTTGCTTTTTTTTGCATCCGACTCCTGCGTTGGGAGGGGTTCCTAAAAAGCAGGCTTTGAGTATGTTGGCGGATTTGGATAAAAAACATCATCCCCGCCTGAGCTTTGGAGCACCTTTTGGAATAACAATGGGGGAAAAAGCTTTTTGTTTGGTGGCTATTCGTAATATTCAGTTTATGAACAACAAGGCTTATATAGGTTCCGGGGCAGGGCTAGTGAAAGAAAGCCGGTTGGAAAAAGAATGGGAAGAGTTGAAAAAAAAGAGGCAGATTATAAAAGATATATTATTTTTATCCATTTAGTGAGTATGGAAAAGAGGAAAGCATCAATGAAAAAACTTGTTTCGGTGAAAAAGTCTGATTTTATGAGTGGAAATATTGCTTTCTCTGAGGGAGTGATTGCTCAGCTTGTGAAAATACATGGTGTCTTTACTTTTTGCCTCTGTCCAGGAGGTAGAAATGCCCCTCTTGTTTCTGTTGTTTCTCAAGCCAAAGGTTTAAAAGTGTTTTCCTTTTTTGAAGAAAGATCAGCGGGTTTTTTCGCAATGGGGAGATGTCGAAGAGATAAAGCCCCTTTAGCGGTCATTACCACTTCCGGCACAGCTGTAGCAGAGCTTCTTCCGGCTGTTATTGAATCTTATTACTCTCATCTTCCTTTAGTACTGATTACGGCTGATCGTCCTTCTTCTTACCGTGGAACTGGTGCTCCTCAAAGTATTGAGCAGGTGGGGATCTTTTCTCATTATGTGGAAAAAACATGGGATTTGGAAAGTCCTCAGAAATTTGATTTGTCTTCTTGGGGAAGAAAGATTCCCTGTCATATCAATATTTGTTTTTCTGAGCCTTTGATGGATAAAAAAATAAAACCGCTTGTATTTTCTTCTCCATTTCCTTCTTTGCCAGCTTCTCAGCCCTCCCTCCCTCTTGCTTTTGCACCAGCAAGCCGTATAAAAATTTTTTTTTCAAAAGTAAAAAAACCTTTGTGTATTGTAGCTGAACTTTCGGAAAGTGTGAGAGAAAATACAGAAAAAGTTTTAAGTGATTTTTCTTGGCCGGTTTATGCGGAAGCCCCTTCCGGCCTGCGGGAATCTCAAAAATTAAAATCTGTTATTTTAAAGTCTGGGGATAGGTTTTTATCGTGGCTGATCTCAAATAAAAAAATAGATGGGGTTTTGCGTATAGGGGGAAGACCTTGTGCCCGGTTCTGGATAGATTTGGAAAAAACACATATACCTGTTTTATCCGTGAGTGAGCAGCATTATTCAGGGCTTGGCCGTACTCACCCCGTAGTTTCTTTTTTTGATTTTTTTGAATGGAGTAAGGAAGAATATGATTTTCGAGACCGGAAAACCCGCTACCGAAAAACCTTGAAAAAAAACACTTTGGACATACTTAAAAAAGATAAAAAACAAACCCAGGTTTTAAATGAGTTGTTGAAAAAATATCCTTTAAGTGAACCTGCTCTTATAAGAAAATTCTCTCAAAAAATCCCTTCTCGTTCTCTTTTGTTCTTAGGAAACAGCCTCCCCATAAGGGAGTGGAATCTGGCCGGTCTTTATCACCCGGATAAAGAGTTAAAATACTTATGTAACAGAGGAGCTAACGGTATTGACGGGCTTTTATCCTCTTTTTTAGGTTCTTCTGAACCAGATAGACAAAACTGGTGTCTGATAGGAGACTTAAGTTGTTTATATGATCTCTCCGCCCCGTGGATTTTAAAACAAATGGATGTCAATATGAAAATTTTTTTGGGGATTATTAATAACAGTGGTGGGCAGATTTTTTCCTCTTTGTTTTCTGATCCAATATTCCTGAATGCGCATGCCTTACAATTTGGAAAATGGGCAGAAATGTGGGGGTTAAATTATTATTTTGTTGAAGAGTGGCCGAAAACACTTTCTTTTTCCTCTCCTGCTGTAGTGGAACTAAAGGTCAACCCGGATCACACAAAAAATTTTATGCAGGAATATATGATGAAGATTTTAGATTAAAAACTCGACTGGACCAATACCCTGTCAAGTGTTTTTCACCATTTATAAGCATTTGGGATAAAAAGTTTTTTTTAGTGTCTCATCTTTAGACAAGTTATATTATTGACTCTTTTTTTTTCAAAATATCTGGCATAATATAAAATGTAATCATTTGATATTAGAGGTTAAGTATGAAATTGGTTATTGATTTATTACGGCAGAAAAATAATTATCTTTTTCAATTTGAAAAAATCAGCACTTTAGAATGTCAGCGTTTGCAAAAGGGGGATTACAGTCATATCAAGCAATTTTATTACAGTCGTCAAATTATTCTGGATGCTATTGAAAACCTAGATATTCAGCTGAAAAAATATAACCCAGAGAAAATTTCTGAAAAGGAAAAAAAAACAGTAATCCAGCTCTTGCGGAAAAAACGGGAAGTGACATTGGCGATTTTGCAAAAAGATATTCTTATTCATTCTTATTTAAATGATCTGCAATACGATATAGTGGAAGATCAAATTGCCTGATGAACTGTACAAGTCCTCTTTCAGACCCGGAGAGAGAAAAAAACTGGAAAATCAGATTCGGGAAATCAAATCTCATTTGAAGTTTTGTGATAAACTTTTTAAAGTTTCTTCTCTTGCCGACTTTTTATTCCTTCTTTATAAAGAGACTGTTCGGCAGTTTAAAGTAAGAAGTTTTTTTTTCTGTTGGCACTCAGGTCATTTCGGCCCTCTTCAGTATCTGTGTCATTCCAAAAGAATTTACAAGTCTTCCTCTAAGTACAAACGATTTAATGAGCATGAGAGACAAAATCTTAGAATAGGAGACAGAACAGATATCCAATATTGGACAAAATCCTTAGGTCGGCCAGTTCAGAATATTTTAACTGTGCCTATTTATACCAGTCAGTATAGTGTAGATTATCCTAGTTATATTTTTGTGGAATTTTTTATAAAAGATCCTAAGAAACTTAAGAGTTTTTATGAGTCTTATTTAACATTGATCACAAAGTGTTTGGATCGCCTTTTATGGCAGTTTCATTTGGAAACCGGCTTAGAGCTTTTAACCTCCACTTTTGATGAGTTAAATGAACCTTTGGCTGTTTTTGACGAACAAAACCGATTAAGTAATGCGAACTCCGCTTTTGAGCGTCTGTTTGATAATGTGAAAAATATTTCTTTGGATCAGACTTTACAAAGAGAAGGACGGATTTTTGAAAAACATTCTTATCCGGTTCTTATTAAGGGCAGTGAGTATATTGTTTGTCATTATGCGGATATTAGCGAGTCTTTGAGTTTAAGAACACAAATGATTCAAAATCGGAAAATGTCTGCTTTAGGGGAGCTGGGGGAATCAGTCGCCCATCAATTAAATAATCCTCTTGCCGGTGTGTTATCTATGGCGCAATGGCTTTTAAGCTCTCATAAATTAAACAATGAGGAGCGAAAGGATATGCAGGATATTGCTGAAGGGGTTTCTCGTTCACAGGAGATTATTTCCAATCTTCTGGATTTTTCCCGGCAGGGCAGTCAGCTGGATGTGTGTGATTTAAATGAAGGGGTTAAAAAAACCGTACCGCTTTTAAAATCTCTTATACATTTTTCTGATCTTCAAATAGAACTTTGCTCTGTACCGGTTTTGGTGAAAACTCAGGCTTGTTTGCTGAGACAGGTGATTTTTAATTTAATGAAAAACGCCTGTCAGGCTGTATCGGGTTTGAAAGGTTCTCGGCAGACTGTAAAAGTTAGGGTTTTAAGGGAGAAAGAAAAAGCTTTTTTATATGTGGAAGACAGTGGATCAGGCATTCCGTTTAAGGATTATGAGAATGTGTTTAAGCCTTTTTTTACGACAAAAAGTGAGTCTCAGGGGACAGGGTTGGGGCTGAGTATGAGTAAAAATATTGTGGAAAGTTTTGAAGGAAGTTTAACAGCTGGTCGTTCCGGGTTAGGGGGTGCTTGTTTTACCATGACACTGCCTTTGGAATCCATATAAGATATGGTATAACGATAAAATGAGGGTTTTGATTGTGGATGATGAAGTTTTGATTGAAAAGTGTCTGGCACGAGTGGCACTTTCTAGGGGGCATATAGTGAAAACAGAAAATAATGGCTTAAGGGGTTTGAGGGTTTGGCGTAAGTTTCAGCCACATTTGGTGTTTTTGGATATTTTTTTGCCGGGTTTAGATGGTCCTTCTTTATTGCAGGAGGCGGGTAAAAAAAACAATGAGAAAGTGGTAATGATGTCCGCTCACAGGGCTTTTTCTGAGGGAGCATCTATTCCAGGTGTGGACTTGTTTGTCTCTAAACCTTTTCAGGATATTGTTCGGTTTTTTGACCGGGCGGAAGACTTGTTCAGGCCACCACCTAGGGATATAGTGCTGTAATCGATAATGAGAATTATTTCCGGTTATTATAAGGGCCGGCGACTTTGTTCTTTTTCTGCGGATTTTGTTCGTCCTATGACGGATCGGGTAAAAACCTCTGTTTTTAACAGTCTCTATTCCCGGCTTAGGGGAATGGAGAATCAAAGAGTTTTGGATCTTTTTTCCGGCACAGGCAACCTGGCCTTGGAGGCTTTGTCCCGAGGTGCTAGGGAGGTGTATATGGTGGACTCCCATAAAAAAGCGATCCAGATTATTCAAAAAAATTGTCAGGTTTTAAATCTTCTCCCTCTCTACCCTAATAATGTAAAAGTTTTTCAAAAAGATGTGTTTCGTTTTCTCTCTGCTTACAGGGGTGAAGGTTTTGATTTAATTTTTGCAGATCCTCCTTTTAAAAAGCACTACGGAGAAAAAATTTTAAAAGCTTCTGTTTCCTCTAAAGCTTTTAGAAAGGGCACGACACTGGTGTTGGAAATTTCCACTCAGGAAAAAACTCAGGAAGAAACTGATTTTTATTTTTTGACACTTAAAAAGAAATTTGGTGACAAACAAATACTGTTTTATTCTTTTTTTGATCACTGATACAATATTTTTTTGGTATTACAGGGAAAGCTCCACGGGAGCATTTTCTAGGCTACGTTGTGTAAAAATCAGTCTTCCATCACAGGCAAACCCCAGATTGTTCCAGCTGATTTCATTAAGCTTGAAAACTGCTTTTTCCACATCTGTATGAGGGTCTTTTGGAAAAAGAGCCATTACCGAACCATCGTATGCTCTGGATTTGTGTGTAAAAAAAGGTTTTGAATTTCTGGTTTTGCAGTTCACATACACGCGTGGCCCATCTCTTTTGCAATATTTGCGTCCCCATTCCCACCAGTTGTTTTCATTAAATACTCTGATCCGGCGCTTTATTAGCTCATTTTTGTAGGGCAGAAGATATTGGTCTTTTCGGTTGTAAATCATTTTTCGGGTTTTTCCCGTGCCGGCGGTAAAAGAACACACCATATCCGCGTTGCCATGTTTTTCATTGGTAAATATATGGTCTGCGCCACTTACGGCCCCCACTTTCACATCAAACAGATCGGATAAGTGTCCTCCACTTGGAGAACCAAACCAAAGCTGTCCCCTGTGATGGTTGAACCAGCCCTGTCCGCTTGAGACATGGCGATTATAGCAGGCTTTTTCCCACCGCCAGATAGCACAATTAGGGGTATAGCCGGAAAATACCGGTAAATCACCCAGTTCTCGGTAATAGGTGATAGAGCCTTGCTCATAGAGATGAGAGTTCAAGATTCTGGCACTGGTGGCCTTTAAAAAATCCCGGGGAGTGATAAAGATAAGCTCTCCTCCTTTTTTTAAATGCTTTAGGCACTTTGCTATAAAAAACAGATAAAGATTGCTTCTTCGGTCGAACCATTCCATTGGAAGTAATTTTTTTGTTTCTGGCAGTATATCCTGAAACCGCACATACGGGGGGTTGCCGATAATGGAGCTGAATTTATTTTTAGTGGAATATGCGAAAAAGTCACACTGTAAAACTTTTTTGTTGGTTATGATATTTTTATCCAGCTCAATCCCTAAAGCCTTATCCAGCTGGTTTAAAAAAGCTCCATTCCCGCAAGCAGGTTCCAACACCAAACCTTTGTTGCGACGCAATGCAATCATCTCCTGCACAATATCCTTTGGAGTGAATACCTGTCCCAGATATTTTGTGTTCAGGGTACTTTCTGAGAGGTTTTTTTTCTGTTTTTTCATAATATTAAAACTTAATTGTTTCAGATGTTTTTTCTCGTTGTTCTCGCCTGATGTCAGAATTGCCATAACACAACTTTAAAAATACCCATAAATATTTTTTGTCTTCAAGTCGCTTATGACTGGCGCTGACTAGCAAAACAATCTATGATTGGAAATTCTCAGAGGAAAAGAGACATGATATGGAAAAAAAGTCCAATTTGAACAGAAAAGCGGTGTATCCGGGAAGTTTTGATCCTATTACAAAAGGTCATGTTGATCTGGTAAAAAGACTTGGACAGTTTTTTGATCCTCTAGTTTTGCTGGTGTCCACTTCAGCCAGCAAACAGTATCTTTTTTCCCTGAAGGAAAGAGTGGATCTGGCTCGTGCCTGTCTTCAGGACATAAAAGGGGTGATAGTGGCCTCTTATGAAGGGCTGACTGTGGAGTATGCTAAAAAACAGGATATTAAGGTTATTATCAGAGGGGTGAGAGCTGTATCTGACTTTGAATATGAGTTGACTATGGCGGCCGCCAACAAACAGCTTTTTAAGGAGTGTGAAACCTTTATTGCCTTTACCCGCCCGGAATATACTCATTTATCTTCGCAGGTGGTCAAAGAAATTGCCTCTCATGGAGAGGATTTAAGTGAGTGGATTCCAGAATCTGTGGCAAAAGCTCTGAAGAAAAAATTTAAGCCGGAACCTCTTTGATGTTTTCGGGAAAATACTTGATAATATCTTTATACGATTGAGATTTTATTTTTTATGTCGTTGAAACTTTTTAATGGATCAGGTTCAGGGTGAAAAACCGGTCTAAGAAAAAAAGAGAGAGGGAGAGCCATGCTTTCGAAAAGATCGCTTAATTTAAAACCTTCTGCTGTTATGGCCTTAGGGGTAAAAGCTCGTAAACTGAAAGATGAGGGAAAAGATGTGATTTCCCTGTCCCTAGGAGAACCCACTTGGGCCACTCCAGAGGCTATATGTTCTGCCGGCATTGAGGCGATAAAAGCCGGGGACACAAAGTACACTCCTGCAAGCGGTTCTCATATTTTAAAAGAAGCTATCATAGCCAATACAAAAAAATGGTTGGATCTAACTTTAAAACCTTCTCAGGTAACAGTTTCCATTGGTGCCAAGTTTATTTTGTTTTCCGCTATTCAGACTCTTTGTGATCCAGATGATGAAGTCCTTTTGCCCACACCTTATTGGGTGAGCTATCCATCTATGGTGGAGTTAGCTCAAGCTCGCCTCATCCCTGTTCCTACTTGCGTGGAAAAAAACTTTAAACTTCAGCCTGAAGTTTTAAAAAAATATATCACGAAAAAATCCAAAATATTGATTTTAAACTCTCCCAATAACCCTTCCGGTGCTGTTTTTAGTGAGTCTGATTTAAAAGCCTTGGCGGATGTATTAAGGCTTTATCCAGAGATATATGTGTTGAGTGATGATATTTACAATCATTTGTATTTTTCGGGTTCTATGGCTCCTCATTTACTAAAGGTCGCTCCAGATTTAAAAGATCGTGTGTTATGTATCAATGCTGTTTCCAAAAACTACTCCATGCCCGGCTGGCGCGTGGGCTGGGCTGTGGGCCATGAAAACATTATAAGTGCCATGTCCAAATTTCAAAGTCAGTCCGTAAGTTGTGCCAGCTCTATTTCACAAACTGCATCTGCTTATGCTCTCACCCAGTGTGACAAAGAATTGGAGGAAACCCGCCAAAACTTATTGAAAAAAAAAGCTTTGGCTTTAAAAGCTTTTCAGGAGATTGAAGGTTTGAAAGTGTTTCCTCCTGAGGGAACTTTTTATCTATGGGTGAGTGTACAAAAACTATATGGTTCTTCTTGGAGGAAGGGAGTGATTCGTTCTTCCGCAGATTTTGTAACTGCTCTTTTTCAGGAAAAATTTGTACTTTGTGTTCCTGGAGAGGAATTTCATTATCCAGGTTATGTGCGTATACATTTTGCCACTGATGAAAAATTAATGGCTTCTGCCTGTTCCCGTATAAAAGAATTTATTTCCTCTGAGTTAACGCTTTAAAACTTCCATAAATTGGTTTTTTGGAAGTTACATTCATTAAACTTCCAAAGTTATGAGTTAACATTTTTAAACTTCCATAAATTGGTTTTTTGGAAGTTACATTCATTAAACTTCCAAAGTTGTGAGTTAACATTTTTAAACTTCCAAATATTGACTTTTTGGAAGTTATATATAAAAGATATCACTGATATTGTATTTTTTATAAGGGTTTTATTATGAATAAGCTTAAAAGAGTGGGAAAATTTATTACAAAATCTTTCGGGGAAGAAAGCTATAAATGTTATATCCCAAATGATCTGCCTCCCAGTCCTCCCATTCAAACAGAAAGATTTTATGCTTTGTTGGATAAAGCAAATGTTTCTTTAGGGGAGCTGAACGGCATCCGAACAAATTTGCCAAATGCTGATTTATTTTTACATACCTTTACCAGAAAAGAAGCGGTTTTATCTTCACAAATTGAGGGCACTCAATCTTCTTTATCGGACTTTCTGCTTTTTGAGAATGAGCAAAAACATAAAAAAACAAACAGTGATGATATAGAAGTGGCCAACTACATTTCTGCTATGAATTACGGCTTGAAAAAAATTCATAAACTTCCTTTGTCTCGAAGATTGCTTTGTGAAATTCATGGTAAATTACTCGCCCGTGGCCGGGGACAGGAAAAATCTCCCGGTGAAATCAGAACTTCACAAAATTGGATAGGCGGGACCCGTCCCGGCAATGCTTTGTTTGTTCCCCCTCCCCCAGAGTATGTTTCGGATTGTTTGGGAAACTTTGAAAAATTTTTGCATAATGAGAAAATTCTCCTTCCCACTTTGATCAAAACAGCCATTGCCCATGTTCAATTTGAAACAATACATCCTTTTTTAGATGGCAACGGAAGACTGGGACGCTTGCTCATTACCTTTATGTTATGTTTGACAGGTCTTTTAAAAGAGCCTCTGCTTTATCTAAGTCTTTACTTTAAAACACATAGAAAAGAATATTATAATCTGCTTCAAAGTGTGAGAGAAACAGGAGATTTTGAAGCCTGGATTCAGTTTTTTTTAACCGGTGTTTATGAGACGGCCCATCAAGCTTTTGATACGGCAGAAAAAATAGTTATTCTTTTTGAACGAGATGAAGAAAAAATAAAAAACCTTAATAAAGATACAGCTGGTGTATTAAAAACTTTTCACTGCTTGAAAAAGCATCCCATATCCCGTACAAAAAATATTAAGCAAAAATCAAAGTCTTCTTTGCAAACAGTTTTAAGATCTTTAAAAGTTTTGAAAGAGATAGGTTTGGTGAAGGAAGTAACAGGCAGATACAAAAATAGAATTTTTATTTATAAAAATTATATAGAGCTTTTGGATAAAGGAACGGAATTAAACTAGTCCTTCGTGACAAAGTTTTTTTTACCAATTTAAAGGGTCTTTACTAGGCGAAAGCCAATATCATTGAATTTAAGATCCGGATAAACAATACCACGATAAGCAGAACGTAGCCCTCGCCAGCTGACATCTAAACTGCCCCCGCGAATAACACGAAACAAGCCGGTATTGTTCAAAGGTTTTTTTTCTTCTGGTATACTTTCTGTTGATTCTGAAAGCCGTACAGGAGTTATGTTATAAAATACAGAGTGCAGATATTGCGCACTGATTTTCAAATCCCCTCCATGAATAAGGCGATACCTATCAAAATTATTCAAAGGGTCTTTTCCTCCCGGTAACTTCTTTGCATAGCTATCCTGCACCCACTCCCATACATTTCCATGAACATCATAAAGTCCCCAAGGATTTGCTTTTTTCATCCCAACCTTATGAGTTCTCCCTTTGGCATTATCCAAATACCAGGCAAAGTCCTTAAGCTCCGAAGGATCATCCCCGAATGAATAAGCCAAAGTCGTGTCCGCTCTCACAGAATATTCCCACTCAGCTTCTGTCGGCAAACGATAACATCCCATCTGACTGTCGGGGGTTCCATCACAGTTCGTTAATTCCAGAAAATCATTAATCCTCTTTATAAAACTTTGAACATCATCATAAGAAACACTTTCCACCGGGTTATTCGGACACATGTCATTTTCATAGTCATCACAGTCATCTTTGGATTTAAATTCTGCAGGGTTTTTGCCCATTACAAGCATCCACTGGTATTGAGTCACTTCTTTTTCCATTATCTCAAAGGGTCTGGTTATTTCCACGGATCGTTGGTTTTCATCAGAATCTCTCCCTCTTTCACTAAAGGGACTGCCCATTACAAATTTTCCTTTTTTAATTCTTTGAAAGGGAATAGAGGCTATCAAATGTTTTAACCATTCAGATTTGTCCTCTAGGGTTTGTTCTTTATTTCCAAGATTTGCAGATAGTTTTTGACCTCCAAAACCAGTGGAAGGAATAAGACAAGTGCCCATAATACAGAAAATGGTTATGTATTTGGCAGGAAATGACAAAATCAGGTTTAAAGAAGTTGAATACATAGTTTATCCTTTTTTCCGGAACTTTTTATCATCTTTTTTTGAAGTTTCAAACATCAATAGAGTTTTTTTCAGGAGAGAAAAATCCCGCTTTGTTTTTTAAAAGTGTCCCAATCTAAAATGGGAATATTTAACTCTCTCGCTTTTTTTATTTTCGTGGAAGATTTTTTTTCTTCACGGGGGGTTCCTGTTAGCAAAAAATCTGATTTTTTGTTTACGGAGCTTTGTATTTTTCCTCCAAGAGAGCGAATAAGCTTTTCTGCTTCTTGGCGTGTTACAGGCAAACTTCCCGTAATTACAAAATTTTTCTCATTAAAGAAATTGTTTTTAGAGGTTTCTTTTTCCGAGGGGAGGGAGAGTTTTATTCCAAGAGAAAGCAAAAGTTCTATTTCCTGTATCAGAGATTTTTCTGCGAAACTTTTTTGAAGGGATTTAACAGACACTTCGCCAATGTCTGGGATTTTTTTCAGTGTTTTTTCTGACGCGCTGACCAAAAAACCCAGTGCTTTTTCTCCTGGGTTTTGAGAATTTTTAAGGCTATGAATATTAACCCTGATTTTTATTTGTGTTTTAGAGGATATGAGATTGTAGAGAGAAGAAAGGGTATTTAAAATCCAGGTTTTTATTTGTGATATAAGATTGTAGGGAAAAAAAACAATGTTCAAGCCCCAGATTTTTATAAGATTTTTTTTCTCTATGGTCGGGGTTTTGGAAAAAAACTGGCTTAAGTTGTGGGCTGTTTGTTCTCCAATATGGCGGATACCTAGAGCAAAAATAAAAGCCGGAAGGCTTGTGTTTTTGCTTTTTTCAATACTGTTCAGTATACGCTGGCTGGACTTTTCCCCCATTCCCTTAAGGGTTAAAAGTTTTTCTTTTGTTAATTGGTAAATATCCGAAAACTTTTGCACTTGTTTTTCTTGGTAAAGCTTTTCCATGAGCTTTTCTCCCAAGGATTCTATATTCATGGCTTTTTTGGAAGTGAAATGAATTAAGGCCTGTAAGGCTTGAGCCGGGCAAAGAGAGTTTTCGCAAAAGACAATATCCCGTTTGGCATCCACTTTACAGGAACAGGAAGGACAAATATCAGACATTTTAAAGGCCGGCAGATTTTTTTTTCTTTTGGAAAAATCAACCTGAATCACTTCTGGGATCACATCCCCCGCCCGGCCTATTATCACTTCATCCCCCACTCGGATATCTTTCTTTTTTATCTCTGCTTGATTGTGTAAGGTGGCGTGGGTAATGGTCACGCCTCCCACTGTTACAGGTTTTAAGTGGGCCACAGGGGTAAGAACACCTGTTCTTCCCACTTGAATGAAAATATTTTGCACTTTTGTTTTTCCTCTTTCGGGTTCAAATTTAGCGGCTCTGGCAAAGCGGGGGGAGCGACTGATGGAGCCCATTTTTTCCTGTTCAGAAAAGGAGTTTACTTTTATAACAATGCCATCTGTTTCAAAGGGGAGATTTTGTTTTCTTTTTTCCATGAGGTGAAAATATTCCAGAATTTCCAATTTGTTTCGGGAGAGGACACAAGCCGTAAAACTTTTGCACTTTTTGCTTTCCCTTTGAAAAGCCTCCAGATTCATAATCGGGAAAACAGGAAAACCCAGGTTTTTTAACTCTTTTAAGAATGTGCTTTGGCCGGAGAGAATTTCTTTGGAAAAACCCGGCGAGTGTGCGAAAAACTTTAAGGGCCTTTTTGCGGTGACTGTCGGATCCAGCTGTCTTAAACTTCCCGCTGCCATATTGCGAGGGTTGGCAAAAAAACTTAATCCCTTTGCTTCTCGCTTTTCATTTATTTTTTTAAAATCCTCTTTGAATAAAATCACTTCACCTCTGATTTCTAAAATGGGAGTTTCTTTGGGGATTTTAAGAGGAATGGCGCGAATGGTTTTTATGTTTTCCCATACATTTTCTCCGATGATGCCATCTCCCCGGGTGAGAGCCTTAGTCAGCCAACCTTTTTCATACAGTAAATTAATAGCCACTCCATCTAATTTTGGTTCCAGCAGAAAATCCACTTCTGTGGACTTAAGGGTTGTTAATGTTTTTTCATAAAAGGATATAATTTCTTGTTCATTATAAGTGTTTTGTAAAGAGAGCATGGGGGATTTGTGGTCCGCTTTTGTAAAATGGGAAAGAGCTTTTCCAGGAACTCTTTGACTGGGAGAGTCGGAAGTCATCAAATCCGGGTTTTCTGTTTCCAATTTTACCAGTTCCTTAAAAAGCTGGTCGTATTCCCGGTCGCTTATTTCCGGTTGATCTAAATTATAGTAATAATGATCATGTTGATGGATGAGTGATCTAAGTGTTTTTATCCGTTTTGGGATATCGATCTCCTTTACTGCTTGGTTTTTTTCTAAGGCAGAGGGCTTTGGCTGTTTCACTCTTCTCTGAAAAGTTTTGTTTGTTTTTGTCATAGTCTTTATGTTTAGGTCTGATTGAATATTATTGACGCAAGAAAACTCTTTTTTTAAAATTTTTTCATACGATCGAAAAAAAAGCAATTTTTAAGGCTTAAAGAGTTTTTCTGTTCCAGAAAAGCCAGTATTAAATGGAATAAAAACCGGAGATTTTATTATGGATAGAAAGCAATTGGAAAAAACTGCGCGTTTGGCAAGGCTTAAACTCTCTGAAAAAGAGAAATCTGAATTTACAGAGCAATTAAGAGTGGTATTTGATTATTTTAGTCAAATCTCCTCTGTAGACACTCAACATACTGAACCTTTGGTGTACCCTCTGGATGATATGGAGGAGAAAATATCTCTCAGATTGGATCAAATTCAGCCTGTGGAAGATAAAGAAAACTTTTTAAGCCTAGCCCCAGAGCGGTTGGGAAATGAATATAAAGTGCCTCCGGTGGTAGAATAAGTTTTTTGGCCGGTCGCTTTAAACAGGATAACCAGTGGAACTTCTTGATTATAAAATAAAAGATATTATTTCTTTAATTCGGAATAAAAAAATTTCCGCTGAAGAACTTTGTCGGTTTTATAAAGCTCGTATTGAAAAACTTAACCCCAAGCTGAATGCTGTTTTGAACTTTAATCCCCTAGCGGAGAAAAAAGCCAAAGAAATAGACACTCGTTTTCAGGAATATAAGGAGCGACCTCTGGTGGGGCTTCCGGTCTTATTAAAGGATATTTTTTGTGTGAAACACACAAAAACCACGGCAGGCTCAAAGATCTTGGAAAACTTTGTGGCTCCCTATTCCGCAGAAGTGGCTAAGCGGTTGGAAAGAGCTGGTGCGGTTATTTTGGGCAAATGCAATCAGGATGAATTTGCAATGGGAAATAGCAATGAAAACTCTGCATTTGGTCCGGCCCTCAATCCTTGGAACAGAGCTTATGTTCCCGGAGGTTCCAGTGGAGGTTCTGCAGCTGCTGTTTCTGCTGGGCTTTGTGTGGCTTCTGTCGGGACAGATACCGGAGGTTCTATTCGAGTACCTTCTTCTTTTTGTAACCTAGTGGGTGTAAAGCCCACCTATGGCCGGGTGAGTCGCTATGGTATGATTGCTTATGCGTCCAGTTTGGATCAAGCAGGTCCTATGACTATGTATGTGGAAGATAGTGCTCTTATGTTGGAAGTTCTTGCCGGAAAAGATGAAAAAGACAGCACCTCTTCCGGGCGGGAAGTGGCAAATTGGTCTCAAAAGCTTAACAGAGAAAATATTAAAAATTTGAAGATAGGCTGGTTTAACAGGGAGGATACGGAAAAATTCTGTTCCCCGGAAACTGTTAAAATTTTACAGGAAGTGGCAGAGCTTTTTAAATCTCATGGCGCGACAGTAGAGGATGTTTTTTTTCCTTTAATGAAAGTATCTGTTCCCGTTTATTATCTTATTTCCACCAGTGAGGCTTCCAGCAACCTAGCGCGCTACGATGGCATTCGTTATGGGCGACGATTTGATTTTCAGGATAAAAAACCTGTTAGCCTAGAAGAGTTTTACAGCCAAAATCGAGGAAAGGGTTTTGGCAGTGAGGTTAAAAGAAGAATTCTTATGGGAACTTATTGCCTTTCCAGTGGCTATTATGATGAGTATTACAATAAGGCATCAGAGATTCGGAGACAAATCAGAGATGAGTTTCGGAAAATATTTTCGGAATACTCTTTATTGATAGCTCCTGTTGCTCCTTCTACAGCTTTTAAATTGGGAGAAAATCCGGCAGGATCTTTATCTTCTTACTTGATTGACGGTTTTACTGTATTGGCCAATTTGTCAGGTCTTCCAGCACTTTCTGTACCGGCGGGCTTTTCCCGTTCTTTGCCGGTGGGGGTACAGCTGATAGCGGGGCATTTTGAGGAACAGACACTTTTTGATTCCGCTTTGTTCATTCAGGAAAGTCTGCGAGTAGCTGGTCAGAGGCCAAAGGAGTGAAAGTGATAGTTCAGGATGGGTGTTGATGGAAAAAAAAATTGCTTCGTCTCTTTTAAAGGGTTGGAAGGTAGTTATTGGTTTAGAGATACATGCTCAACTTTTAACAAAAAGTAAGCTTTTTTCTTCTGATCCCGCTCATTTTGTGGAAGAGGAAAATAAACATATTCATCCGGTTAGTTTGGGTCTTCCTGGGACACTTCCCGTTTTAAACAGTAAGGCTTTGGAATATGCTTTGCGGGTGGGGTTGGCATTAAATTGCCATGTTAATCGCAGATCTGTTTTTGCTAGGAAGAATTACTTTTATCCTGATTTACCGAAAGGATATCAAATATCTCAGTACGAAAAGCCGATTTGTGAAAAAGGGTATGTGGAATTTGAATGCGGAGGTGTGAGAAAAAAAGTAAATATTCGAAGAGTGCATATAGAAGAAGACGCAGGCCGGTTTCATCATAAAGGGCATTGTTCCTTGGTTAATTTTAATCGCGCTGGTCAGCCATTGGTGGAGATTGTTTCTGAACCGGATATAAATTCTCCGGCAGAAGCGGCGGAAATGGTTCGTTCTATAAGAAAAATTTTACAATATTTGGAAGTATGTGATGGCAATTTGGAAGAAGGTTCTTTACGTTGTGATTGTAATATCAGTTTGCAAAAAATGTCAGATACTCAACTTGGTGTCAGGGCGGAATTGAAAAACCTTAACTCCTTTAAGTTTATTGAAAAAGCTCTTGAGTACGAAGTCAAAAGACAGGTTTGTATTTTAAATGAAGGAAATAAAGTGATTCAGGAAACCCGTCTCTATGATTCCACCAGAAATAAAACTTTTTCTTTGCGCTCTAAAGAGGAGGCCAGTGATTATCGTTATTTTCCCGACCCGGATTTGCGCCCGGTTGTTTTATCCGAGCAATGGATTGAAGAGCAGAAAAAAACCATACCGGAGTCTTTTTTGCAAAAAACAGATCGTTTTCAGCAACAATATGGATTGCTAGCCGGAGAGTCTTTTTTAATTACAGAGGAAAAAGACCGGGCAGATTATTTTGAAAATACAGTAAAAACCAAAGCTGGTGCTAAAATGTCTGCAAATTGGCTTATTAATGAAGTCCTAGCTCGTCTCAACGAGGAGAAAAAAAGCATCATTTCCTGTCCTGTAGCACCAGAGCAGTTAGGGGAGATGATTAAAATGATTGAGAAAAAAGAGATTTCAGGAAAAATGGGAAAAAAAGTATTTGCGGAAATGTGGAATACAAAGGAAAGTGCCCGGGGAATCGTCAAGAAGCTTGGATTAAAGAAAATAAGTGATACGGCGGTTTTATCAGAAATGGTGGAGGAAGTGATAAAAAAATTTCCAAAACAGGTGACAGACTATAAAAATGGAAAAGAAAAAATTTTTGGTTTTTTTGTGGGGGAAATTATGAAAGCCTGCAAAGGTCAGGCGGATCCGGTAGGCTTAAACAAGATTTTAAAGGAGAAGTTGAAAAGTTGAAGGTTGCGGTTATGGACATAGGTTCCAATACTTCCTTATTGTTGATAGCGCAGATTGTTAAAAACCGATCCAAACCACCGAAGATATTAGAAGATCAAATATTTTTTACCAGATTGGCAGAAGGATTTTCTTCTAAAAAGACATTGGCTGGTCCTGAAATTACAGATGAGGCTTTAAAGCGTCAGGAATTTTTTTTTCAAAAATCCCGCAAGCTGGTTTATCAATATTCAGTGGAAAAAATAAAATGTGTTGCCACAGAGGCAGGTCGTAAAGCCATGAACGCTAAGAAGCTTTTTTCCCTAGCAGAAAAATATGGTTTTTCCCTTAAAATTATTTCCGCGGAGGAGGAGGCTAAAGTCAGTCGCAAGGGGGCTTTGTTTCAAATGTCATTTCCGCCGGAGGAAGAAGTTGTTGTGTTGGATATCGGTGGAGCTTCCACGGAGATCAGCACAGCTCATCAAGTGTTTAGCCTGCCCATAGGGTCTGTCAATTTAATGGAAAAGTTTTTGCATACAGATCCCCCGAAGGAAAAAGAAATACTCTTTCTCATGGAGGCTATTCAACGGGAAATACAATCCATACCATTTTCTTTTTCCAAAAATATGACTTTAGTGGCGACAGCAGGAACCCCCACGACTTTAGCGACTTTAATCCAGGGAACGGATAAATTGAAAGGATTACATGGAAAAAAACTGAGTGCTGAGCAGGTGCAGAAATGGTGGGAATATTTGTTTAGGCTCTCTCTTGAAAAAAGAAAAACCTTAAAGGGCATGCCTCTTTATCGAGCTGATGTTTTACCGGCAGGTCTTGGGATATTGAAACAAATTATGAATCAATTTCAGTGGAGAGAATGCGTTGTTTCAATCACCGGATTGAGATATGGCTTGCTATGTCAATTTTAAAAAGACTAACCTATAGTCCAGATTAGGAACTTCTGTATTGGACTTTATACTTCAGTCCTGATTCAATATTATATGTAATATTTACACAAACTGACCTGGAAATAAATTTCAGGTTAATATCAAAATATAGCAACTATGATAAAACATCTAATAAATATCTTTTTTCTTTCTTTTTTTCTTTGTGTGTTTTCGTCTTGTACTATTTTTAGTTCTGATGAGGTTTCCGAGGACGGTGCAGGAGAGGAGGATTATTACGCGGAGGAAGAAGGAGCGGAGGAAGAAGAAGCAGAAGCAGAAATTTCCAGTGAGGAGGAAATAACTGATTCAGCAGATAATGAATCTTACTCGGCGGATTCAGGGGATGAGGAAGTTGAGTATATTGATGAAGAGGATGAAGATTATCTGGTGGAGGAACAAGCGGAAAATATAATAGTGGAATCAGAGGGACTAGAAGAGTCAGAAGAATCGTCAGCCTTAGCTGAAGAAGGAACTGAAGAAGGAACCGAAGAAGATGATCAAAATAAAGGCTTTTTTGCATCCGGTATGGGGGATTCAGATATTTCTTCTGATGAGCCTTTAAGGCAGAATATTCCGTATAAAAAAATTAAAGCGGAACCTTATCAAATGGCAGGATTTTTGGTCAATGCGGTTTATATAGCAAGATCCGGAGAAAGTATTGAAAGCATCAGCAATAAAATTTTTGGCTCTGATCAAATCAGTCAACTTTATGCCATTAATCCTCATTTAAAAGCTCGAACAGTAAAAGTGGGTGATAAAATTTATTATTCTTCTCCTAATCGTCCGCAGGATTCCAATCAGTTACTGTTTTATTTTGAGGATAGGGGAATTCAACCCAGTTTTTATCAGGTTTCAGTCGGGGAAAATATTCGTCAAATTGCTAGGCAATTACTGGGACACTCCAATAGTTGGAAAGAAATTTGGGCGACCAATTCCGATTTACAATCCAAAGGGATTTTGGATTCTGCTTTGACTGTCAGATATTGGCCATCGGGCGGGGAAAGCATCCCGGTCTCTCCAGAACAACCTTCTCCTACTTCGGAAGTACCAGATGAAGAACAGGATGTGGAGCAAATAGCCGAAATTTCTTCTCCAGGAGAACCAGAGGAAGAGTTACCAGAACCTCCTTCGGATGATACAGGGTCTTCTTATGAAGAAAATGCAGGGGAAGTGCCTCCTAAACCTCCATCCGATCAACATTTATCAGAAACCTCTCATCCGGCGGAAGGAGAAGGCGAGGACAAGTTTTTGAACCTTTTTTCTCAAACAGATATGACGGCTGGCGCGGCTTTGGCTTTTATTGCCTTAATTTGTGCGTTTGCCATTATCAAAAAGCGGAGAAAAAAGAAAGAATTTGATTATACAGCCGCTAATTTTGAACTAGAGGAATAAAAAACAGATTTCATATTGACAAATAAAATGAAATTTGGATACCCTTATACTAAGTTATCAAAAATATCTATAAAAATATGTCATTACCCGTGTAATTCGCAAAAAAGAGGTTATGTTGGGTAAAGGGAATTAAGGAAAAAAGAACATTCTTTCTTCATCTGTGTTAATCTAAAATCAGTAAAAATATATGAGTAATTCTGAAACAGATAAAAATAATAAAGCGTATTCCGCTAAAAAAAGTGGAGAAAATTACGCATCCATCGATCGAACGGATCGAAAAACCAATCGCCGATCCGGCAATCGTGTTCGTGGACGATATCGGAATAGTAGCCATCATGGAAATGGCAACAATGGCAACAGTGATAATAGTGGTCATAAATCCCAAAGCCGTTCTCATCGTTTTTTTCGGGAGGATGTTTCTTCTTCTGCTCACGCTGATCAAGTGGATCTCTCTGATATTAATTTGACGGAACAGGAAAGAAAAGGTCTGGATTTTAAGAATTTGAGATCCAAGGATATAAGAGAAGTGATGGGCCTAGCTCATAAGCTGAAAATCGAAAGCCCGGCCGGTATGAAAAGACAGGATATGGTCTTTGAAATACTTAAGAGGGCGGCTCAGCTGGAAGATATTTATGGAGGAGGAGTGCTGGAAATACTGCCTGATGGTTATGGTTTCCTACGCTCGCCGGATTATAATTATTTACCGGGAATTGATGATATTTATGTCAGTCACTCTCAAATTCGTCGCTGTGGTTTGAGAACAGGAGACAGTGTTACAGGCACTATTCGTCCTCCCAAAGGTGATGAAAAATATTTTGCGATTTTGAAAACAGACAGCATAAATTTTGAATCCCCGGAAAAAGCCAAAGAGAAAATTTTATTTGATAATCTAACTCCTCTTTACCCAGATGAAAGACTTAGCCTAGAATGGCGTCCAGCGGAATACACTACCCGTGTGGTAAATCTTATGTCTCCTCTGGGCAAAGGCCAAAGAGCTTTGATTGTGGCACCTCCTCGTACCGGGAAAACTGTTTTGCTTCAAAATATCGCCAATGCCATATCTAAAAACCATGAAGAGGTGTTTTTAATTGTTTTGCTTATTGATGAGCGTCCTGAAGAAGTGACAGATATGTTGAGAAGTGTCAAAGGAGAGGTGATCTCCTCCACCTTTGATGAACCACCCACACGACATGTTCAGGTGGCGGAAATGGTGATTGAAAAAGCAAAAAGGCTTGTGGAGCACAAAAAAGATGTGGTTATTCTGTTGGATTCCATTACAAGGCTTGCACGGGCTTATAACACGGTGGTTCCGCCTTCTGGAAAGATTCTCTCCGGGGGGGTGGATTCCAGTGCCCTTCATAAGCCAAAAAGATTTTTTGGAGCTGCAAGAAACATAGAGGAAGGGGGAAGTCTGACCATCATTGCCACGGCTTTAATAGATACAGGTTCTCGTATGGATGAGGTGATTTTTGAGGAATTTAAAGGAACGGGAAACTCAGAAATTCATCTGGAAAGAAAGCTTATGGAAAGACGCATTTTTCCTTGTATGGATATTAATAGATCAGGAACACGGAAAGAAGATCTTTTAATGCCGGAAAGTGAACTGAATCGGCTTTTGATTTTGCGGAAAGTTTTGGCTCCCATGAATGTAGTGGATAGTATGGAATTTCTTTTAGATAAGCTTAAAAAAGCCAAAACCAATCAGGATTTTTTAGATAATATGAGTGGTTAGAAAAATCCAGAGAATGGCAAAAAAGGATTTTATTTTCAAAGTGTCTTTCCGGTAAGGATGTAAAGAGCTTTTTGCTCATACAAAGCCAGTATGTTTGAAAAATTAAATAAAATGCAGTCCAGATACCATGAGCTGGAAGACCACTTGCAAAAGATATCTTCTTCTTTCGACCAGGAAGAGCACGCAAAACTCATGAAAGAATACTCTTTTCTTGAAAAAATAATGGATATGTACACGCAATATAAAGATGTGAAAAAAAATATTCAAAATTATGAGGATATTTTATTGTCTGATAATTCCGAACCAGATTTTTTGATTTTGGCGAAAGAGGAATTAAGTGTCTTAAAGGAAAAAGAGAAGCATTTGGTCATGGAGTTAAAACAAGCTCTAATTCCTAAAGAGGAATGGGATGAAAAAAATGTTGTCATGGAGATTCGCCCAGCAGCCGGAGGGGATGAAGCGGGTTTGTTTTGTAAAGATTTGTTTATGATGTATTCCCGTTATGCAGAGAGAAGAAACTGGAAAGTAGATATTTTATCTTCTTCTCCGGGAAACAGTGGAGGATTTAAGGAAATTATTTTTTCTGTTTCAGGTTCTTGCGTGTATGAAAACTTAAAATATGAAAGTGGAGTGCATCGTGTGCAAAGAGTGCCCAAAACAGAAACTCAGGGCCGGGTGCATACTTCCACCGTAACAGTGGTTGTATTGCCTTCAGGATCTGCAAAGGCTTTGAAAATCAATCCTTCAGATATCAGGGTGGATACTTTTCGTTCCAGTGGTTCCGGTGGACAGCATGTGAATACCACAGATAGTGCAATAAGGGCTGTGCATTTACCGACTAAAATCACAGTACAGTGTCAGGATGAAAAATCCCAGCATGCCAATAAGGAAAAAGCCCTGAAAGTGCTTTATGCTCGTTTATCCGATTTGGAGAGGAAAAAACAACAGAAAAAAGAATCTCAAACCAGATTATCTCAAATGGGTGCCGGTGATCGCTCGGAAAAAATGAGAACCTATAACTTTCCACAATCTCGTATAACAGATCATCGTGCAGGGTTCACTTTATATCAGCTAGACCAGGTGATGATAGGGGATTTAGGCCCGCTGATTGAATCCTTAAAAGCCTGGCGGGTAAAACAGTTTTTAAAGCAAGAGATTTCGGAGTGACTATGGGGAGTTTAAACTGTTTGGATTTGAAGTTTGCAGAAAATTTAAAGCAGTTCTCCTGTCTTAAAAAAAAACTCTTGCAGGAGCAGGAGCTTTTTACTCGTGGGGAAATGATTCAATTTTTTTCTTCTTATATTCCTAAAAAAGTCAGTCGGTTGGAAGTGGAATTGCTTTTAAGTTATGTTTTGTGCTGTAATAGATCTGAGCTTTATATTCATTGGGATCAAAGGTTAAACAAGAGGCAAATTCGACAGTTTCATTCATTTTTTAAACAGCGAATAACAGGCCAGCCTCTGGCTTATATAACCGGTAAAAAAGATTTTTATGGATATGAGTTTATGGTGAAACCCGGTGTGTTTATTCCCCGCCCGGAGACGGAGACTCTTGTTTCCGCTGTGTTATCCTGCTATGGGAAAGAGGAAAAACTGAATATTATGGACTTTGGCAGTGGCAGTGGTTGTGTGGGGTTAAGTCTTTTGGCCAGTTTGCCGAAGGCTTTTTTAACAGCCATTGATTTGAATGAATGTGCGTTGGAAGTGAGTAAAGCTAACGCAATAAGAAGTGGAGTTTCAGATCGAGTGCGGTTTTTAAAAAAAGATCTCTTAAAGTGGGAACAAACCGGATACGGGAAAATGGATATTATTGTGGCAAACCCGCCATATATTGCCTTTGATGACAGCAGAGTGCAAAAAGAAGTGGTGGCTTTTGAACCCGCTTTGGCTTTATTTTCCAAAGAAGAAGGTCTTTATCATATTCGTTCTTGGTTGAATTTGGCCATTAAATTGCTAAAACCCGGAGGACAGTATTTTTTTGAAATTGGGGCCGGGCAGGATATGTCTTTTTTGAAACTGATTCAAAACAAAATGCGGAAAGTGAGAGAGTTTAGGGATCTGTCTCATGTAGTTCGTGTTATTCAACTTCAAAAGTGCAATGGATAAAATCAGTATTACAGGTGGCAAACAGTTAAATGGGGAAGTGCATGTAAGTGGTTCAAAAAATTCCGCTTTGCCGTTGCTTTTCTCCAGTTTATTGGCAGAAGGGGAACATATTTTTCATAATGTTCCGGTTTTAAAGGATGTGGAAACCTCTTGTCTACTGTTACAGCATTTTGGTTCTGATATTCAAAGGGATGGTCATACTTTAAAAATAAAAACCAAAAAGTTAAAATCTTTAAAAGCTCCTTATCATTTGGTTCGGAAAATGAGAGCGGGAGTGCTTTCCCTGGGACCTTTATTGGCCCGGTATAATTTTGCGGCAGTGAGTTTGCCGGGAGGGTGCGCCATTGGAACCAGATCTGTTGATTTGCATTTAAAGGGTTTAAAAAAAATGGGTGCGCGTATTGAAGTAATTAAAGGGGTTATTTCTGCTAAAGTAGAAAAAAAACTTACTGGTGCACGGATTTTGCTGGATTATCCTACTGTAGGAGGAACAGAAAATCTTATGATGGCGGCTTGTCTGGCGGAAGGGGACACTGTCATTGAAAATGCGGCACGGGAGCCAGAAATTTTGGATCTCGCAGAATATTTAAATAAAATGGGGGCTTTGGTAAAAGGTGCGGGAACAGATTTAATTCAAATTACTCCAAAAGGAACTTTGTTTCCGGCAGAGCATACAGTGATTCCCGATCGCATTGAAGCGGGCACAATTCTGCTGGCAGGAGCGATTACAAAAGGAAATATTCTCGTTTCCTCCTGTATTCCGAGTCATCTGGATGCTTTGCTTTTGAAGTTGGAAACAGCCGGTTTTTTTATAAAAATGAGTGAAACATCCGTGAAACTTTCTTCTCCTTCTGATTTTACCGGTGTGGATATTGTGACATCCCCTTATCCAGGGTTTCCCACAGATCTTCAGGCTCAGTTTATGGCATTGATGACGCAGATAACAAAAGGAGTGTCTTCCATTCGGGAAACTATTTTTGAGAATCGTTTTATGCATATTCAGGAGTTGGTTCGATTGGGAGCGGATATTCATTTAGATGCTCATACGGCTTTAGTGAAAGCCGGAAGGCCGTTGCAGGGTGCTCCGGTGACGGCGACAGATCTTCGGGCCAGTGCTTGTCTCGTTTTGGCAGGTTTGGTGGCTGTTGGAGAAACTGTTTTGCATAGAGTTTATCATTTAGATCGTGGATATGAGTGTCTGGAAGAAAAATTATCTGGCTTAGGGGCGGATATTAAGAGATTAAAGTAAGAATATGGTGGAACTATGAGTTCAAAAAAGCTTTGGCTGATTAAAAGTAAAAATGGTCGTATTCAGGGACCTTTGTCTTCAGACGACATTATTAAGCTTATTAAGGAAAAAACAATTGAAGGTGAAGAAACTATTGCTGAATATCCCGGTGGTAAGTGGAAGCCTGTATCTGTTGAACCCCAGTTTTATGAACAGCTTTTGCAGGTTTTATCCCAGGTAGATGGCCAGGATGGGAATACGGTTTCTTCTGCTTCTGCTCCTTCTGTTGGACGTTCTTCCCGGAAGTCTTCTTCTTTTCCGGAGAGTGTGAGTAGGTCTTCTGCGACAGTAATGATTGATGTGAATGAATTAAAATCTCTTCGTAAGTATAAGGAAAAACAAAGAAAAAAAGATTCTTTTCGGGTAAAGAAAAAAACGAAATCTTCGGTGGAAAAAACAGTCCTTTATCACCCAGAAGAGGAGAGCTACGATCTTTTGGAACCGGAAGAGATTTTGAGTGAAGAGGGAGTGAGTGAAAATCAACCTCCTTCTTTTCGAAAAAAAAGACTGATCTTTTTGTTGGGAGTTTTGGGAATATTGGTGTTTTTCTTTTTTCAGTATGAAACGGAGCAAAAATCTGTACAGGAATATGTTACACTGGCGGTTGCTAAAAAAAGACAACCATCCATTTCCCCTCAGCAAAAAGACCTGTTGATAAAACAAGGTCTTTTGAATTATTTGCGGGGCACTGTTTCTTCTTATGGGAAAGCGCAAACTTTATTCGTGAGCGCGATAGAAGGGGACCCTAAAGACACTTACACAATGGCCATGCTTTGTCTTGTGTATTTGGAGCTATGGCCTTTTACTCGACAAGACCTGAAAGCCACAAATGCTGTATCTCTGTTAATTAATAGAGCAGGGCTTTTAAATAAAGGAGGTGTCAGATCTGGTTTGTGCCACTCTGTGGGGCTACTTATCAAAGGGAAATATGAGGATGCCAAGACAATGGTGGAAAGTTCTCTGGATGGGTTAAGCGGATCTGTAAAAGATGTGGAATCACAAAAACTTGTGCCTCTTTTTTATTACTTGAAAGCTAGGGTTTTGTATTATTTGAATGATTACGCAAATATGATCAGTTATTTGAATACAGTTCAAACAATTCTGCCTAAATGGAGTGCTCCTTATATGATAATGGGTGATGTTTTGGTGAAACAAAATAAACCGGCTAGAGCTTTGGCCATATATAAAAAAGTTTTAAGCTTGGAACCCGGACATAAAGAGGTCAAACTTAAAATAGGTTTGATGGAATATAAATATTTCCATAAAACAGCTAAAGCGGAAAGCACATTAAAAACAGCTTTAAGTGATCCGGAAATTGTTTCCTATAGAACTCTCTCAGAAGCTTATTTTGCTTTGGCGGAAATTAGTATGAAAAAAAAGGATATGGGAAAAACCCTTGAATACGCCCGCCGGGCTTATAGCTATAATCCTGCCAATAAAACCATTCGGAATTTAATTATTCAGATTGGAGGTGTGGAAACACTCAAACAGACACAGGTAAGAAGTCATCAGCTGATTTACGAGGCGGATCAGCTGGTTTTAGATAACAAATTTCGTCAGGCGATTGGATATTATGAAGAGGCTTTTGAAGTGGATAGAGGGCAAAATGCAATGGTCGCGGTTAAAGTGGCAAAAAGTTACTGGGCTTTAAGTTTTTCTGCTCAGGCTCTTTCTTGGTTGAAAAAGGCTATTAATATCAATCCCGTTATGATGGAGGCTTATGTGTTAATGTCAGAATATTATTCTGAGAAGTATGATTTTCATAATGCCAATAGGATTTTAGAAATAGCTTTTCGAAAAGTGCCCAGAAGTTATGAGCTTTACCGGGGAAAAGCTTATGTATCCATGAAAAGAGAGGATTACAATAAAGCCATTCGGTACGCTAAAATGGCTTTAAAAATATATGAAGCGGATATGGAATCGTATGTGATTTTATCTGAAGCTTATGGAAAAACAGGTGATGTGGATGAAGCCCTAGCTTTTGCCACGCGAGGGTTGGAGGTGGATCCTAACGCGACAAAAACACAAATTGCTTATGCAAAAGCACTGGGAAATGTTTATGGAGTGGATACAGGAGTAAACTACTTTCAAAAGTTGGTGGAAAATTATCCGCTTGCTATCAAGTATCGTATGGAACTGGTGAAATATTTATTTACGGATGAACAGTATGGCAGAGCGCAGTCTGCGTTGCTTAAAATTATTGATATTGAACCCAAATATAATGAAGCTTATTTTTATCTGGGTCGGATTTTTATGTTTAATGGAGACTTTAAAAGTGCTTATGAAGCCTTTTTAAAGTCTGCTATTATAAATCCTTCAGATCCTTTACCTACCTTTTATATAGGTCAGCTTCGCTTGAAAGAAAAAAGATATCCAGAGGCCAAAAGACATTTTGAAAAAGCTCTGGCTTTAAACAAATTATATCCAAAAGCTCATTATTATCTGGGAAGAATTGCTTTTTTAAAAGGAGATTATGAAACAGCTATTAACCAAGCTCGTTTAGAAAGTCGCTCCAATCCAAAACTCATTACCCCTTATTTGCTGGCGGGAGAATCGTATGAAAAAATGGGAAAGTTTTTAGATTGTGCTGTGGAATACCAAAAAGCTGTTGAATTAAACCCGGATAATATGAACTTTTATGTCAAAACAGCACGTTGTTATAGAGGTTCCGGCCACTTGGATTTAGCTGTGAAAATTCTTAAAAAAGCCAAAGGAGAGGATGGTGATACAAAGTCAGGTGATCCTTTGTTGTACAAAGAGTTTGGAATTATCTATGAAATCAGAGGGGATTATCAGGAAGCTACAGGTTCTTATTGTAATTATTTAAATTTGATGCCCAGAGCACCTGATCGTAGGGATATTGAAAAAAGAATGAAAAAACTGTCTAAACTGACTGGGAAGACAGAGGAAAACTGTGGTTAAATGGGGAAAAGAAGTTTCTGAAACCTTGGTTTTTCTGTATAAAAGGGAGAGAAAAATCCCTGTAATTTTGAGAGAAAAAAATGTTACAGCCAAAAAAATTGCTTATTAAAAAATATATTACTTTTCTTTTTAAGCTTTTTTCCGCAGTTTTAACCGGGATTTTCCTTTCCATAATAGGTCAGTCCTTGATGGATTATGGTTACTTTTCCTTTATGTTTATTTTTTTGACAGTGAGTTTTGCTTTCTTTACTTTGGTAAAAAAAATGGGATTTTTAAGTGTTTTATTGGTTGATGTGTTTTTTATTTTGATAATTTTTCTTATGAAAGCATACATACTGATAGCAGACAGTGGATAAATAATATATATTTGAATCCCGAGCTAGACGGGTTTTGTATTTATAATCTCTCCGAGTGTAAAAAATAAGGTCCAGAAAAAACTGGAGAGGTGGCAGAGTGGTTGAATGCACCGGTCTTGAAAACCGGCAGACCTTCACAGGTCTCGTGAGTTCGAATCTCACCCTCTCCGTATGTTTATAGTGGTGGATAATGGGCACTCCTCTGTCGATTTTAAACCGATTGATTATTCAAAGGCTTTGTATGTCTGGGGACTAAAACTTTCAAAGTAAGTTAAAAAAAAAGGGTATGTTATGTTTTTAAACAGCTTGGTGGAATCAGACAGAGAACAAGAATCAAAAGAATTTTCTCCAGGCTCTCGTCCGGCTTTTTGGAATAAAAGAAAAATAGGAATTTCTTGGTATATAAAACTCAATATTATGGTAATGGGTTTTTTATTTGTGCTTTTTCTTATAAAGCAGACAAATACTCCAGGTTTTAAGGCGGGTTTAAAGGGAGTGTTTTCTGTGACAAATCCACCGCCTAGGGAACGGTCTTTCCGGATAAAGACAAATTCTGAAAATTCATCGAAAAAATTCATCAAGAAATAAGTTTATTGACAGAAAAATATCCCTTCTTTAAGCTCTGAGTTTATAGGATTGTGGTGTAGCTCAGCTGGTAGAGCAGGTGGCTGTTAACCACTTGGTCGGGGGTTCGAGTCCCTCCACCACAGCCAAATTTTTTCCATTAAAGCTTTTCAGTCTTTATCTTCTTCTTCTTTTTCTTTCACTAAGTTGCTGTTTGAACCGGGAAGAATGGTTTTTTCATTCTCCGCTGAAGAGTTTTTCTTCATGGCATTCACAATTCTTTCTGGCAAAGTCTCAGGTGAATGAAACTGATGATTTGCTGAGGAACTGTAAAGGTCGTCATCATCTGTGTCACTTTCGTCTTCATCTTCATCTTCGTCTTCCTCTATAGTTATTTCTTCATCTGTTATTTGATTTTTTAACACACCTATTTCGGACAGATAATTGGAAAAACTTCCATCCCCTTTTTTAATGATGGACTTGAGAACATGCAAAGGTGCTGGCAGGGAGGCTTTTTTTTCAGATCCGAAAATGATTTGAATTAAGGTGGCGGATGTGATGTCGTCTTTTGTTTCATTGTCAATGATCTGTACTTCCTCTTCGTTGCGGATCATTTTGGCTATGTCATTCAATACGACATACGAGCTTTTTTCCGTATCATAAAGCTTGCGATTGCCATATCGTTTAATGACTTTGGCTTTTGATTGTCTTGGAGAGTTACTCATGGATGCTGTTCTGTGGATGATGTTTTGGTCCACTCTTTCCTCCTTATTGTTAAGGTTTAAATCGTCCGTGGAATGTATAAGAACTTTCTTGTTTTTATTGGAGCGTATGATAAAGAGAATTTTCTCAATTTGTCAAGATATGTTTTTATTTTTTGTAATTTTTTTGATGGTGTTTTTTGTGTTAGATTAAGGAGGATAAAAACTGAAAAAAATATTTACAGAATTAAAGTATAGGATTTTCAGCGAATCCAAAAAAAATATTTTTACTTCAAGTAAATACAGACACTTACTGTATTTTCTGTTATTTTGTTTTTTTTAAGTAAAGTGTTTTTTTTTCATGCCGATACACTAGGTATGAAAAAAATATATCTTCTTTTGTTTCTTATCCCTTTTATAACAGCTTGTCATAGTTTGTCTATTAAAAAAACCGGCAAAAATTCAGAAAAACCAGTTCAAAAATTTATACTGGATCATCATTATCTTCAATCCCAAGCGGATTGGCACTATATAAGAGGAGAAGGAAAATCTTCCCAAGGTTTGCGGGAGCAGGCTATCGAGGCTTTTAAATCAGCTCTTGTTTATCATCCTCATTCTTTTTTTCTGCAGTTTCGTTTAATGAATGAGTACTTTCAGGCAAAACTTTATTTAGAGGCTTTTGCACAATGCACAAGGCTTTTGAAAAAGTGGCCGGATAACCTAGCTTTGCATTTAAAAATGGGGAAAATATATGAAAAAAACCTTATGTATAATAAAGCACTTGTTGAATACAGCTGGGTGTTAAGAAAAAAACCATATCATATAGAGGCTTTATACAGGAAAGGCTTATTATATATAAAAAAAGGTGAGAGCGCGCTGGCTCGTCCGATCTTTGTCACTTTAAGTCAGGTAGGGAAAAAAAATCTGCATAAAATCCACTATCTGCTGGCTCAGATTAATAAGCAGGAAGACCAAGTTCAAAAATTTTTGTTTCATTTAAGGAAGTCCCTTTATTTTCAACCTGATTTTCTGGCCCCGGCGATGGAGCTTTTTTCTTTTTATCAACAGGCGGGGAAAAGGGAGCAAGCGATTTCAGTTTTAGAGGATTTTTATGAAAATTCGGGTTTTTATCCACAAGTTTCTCTGATTTTATTTCGTTTTTATGCAGAAAAAGCTCATTGGGAAAAAGCTATTGGATATTTTGAACCTTTTGTGTCAGCTCAGCCAGAAAACTGGATGCTTCAGGCACATTTGGCTTGGATGTGGGGGCAAAAGAAGGAATATAGCAAAGCCATTTCTATTTTAGAGAAAACAGTGGCCACATATCCACGAGTGTCTTCGCATATTTATACTTTGTACGCCAGCTTGTTTGAAAGAAAAAAGAATTTTTCAAAAGCTTTGGAAATACTTTCACAGGCTTCCAAAATTTTTCCAAAAGATGTGGATATTTTATTTTATAAAGGCTTTGTATATGATCAATCCGGCCAAACAGATCAAGCTATCAAGTGGATGAAAGCTGTATTAAAAATTGACACTAATCATGTGGAAGCTCTTAATCATCTTGCTTTTGTTTATGCAGAAATAAATGAAAATCTGGAGTCCGCGGAAAAAATGGTTGTAAAAGCACTTTCTCTTTCTCCCAATGATAGTTATATTCTGGATACAGCAGGGTGGGTGTTTTTCAAAAGAGGGAAAACAGAGAAGGCTCTGGAATATCTTAAAAGAGCTTATCAGGGTAACACTGCCGAAGGTTTGATTGCTGAACATCTTGCGGAAGTTTATTATCACTTGAATATGATTGACAAATCCATTTCTTTGTACAAAAAAGCTATTGGGTTGGAGGCCGATGAGAACAGAAGGAAAAAACTGGAGAAAAAACTGTTGTATATTCAGTTGGCTGTGTAGTTGTTTAGTTTTTTTCATTCTTTTGGCAAGTGTTTTATCCTGCCAGACCTTTTTAAAAAAAAAAACAGCCATTCCTCATGATCTGAGTTCATACCAAGCTGGTGGTTTTTCAGGCACAATGTTGATTGTTCAGAAAAAGAAAAAACATTATTTTTCAGGAGATATTTTTATATCCCGTGAAAATGCTCTGCGGATGGATGTACGCGCTTCTTTGGGGATTCCTGTTTTCACCATGTTGTGGAATAAAAATGATATTATTGTGTTGTTTTTGCGAAGAAAGGAATTTTATAAAGGCCATGATATTAAGGCTGTTTTTCCTGATTTTTTCCCGAAAAATTTTAGTCCTTCCTTATTTAAGGAAGTATTTTTTGATCGAAAGCCTGTTGGGAAAGCTTGGGCCTGTAAGACGGATAAAGAAAACCTTCCGGTGGAATGCCAGGATCCAGTCTGGGTGATTAAGTGGGAAAGAGGAAAAAAGAGATCGCTCTCATTAAAAAGCACTGATTTTCATTTTACTTTTCAGTATTCTTTGTTTTCTTTTCCTGTGGATGATAATTTATTCTCTGTCAAAATACCTCAGGATTTTAGACCTGTTTTTTGGCTTAAATAAAAACCTGCCGGTTGAATTTTTCCTAGAGGACAAACCGTTCATCCATAGGAGTATATTTCAAAATGATAGAGTCTTTTCTTACCCGCCTTTTTGGTACTCACCATGAAAGAGAGTTGAAGAGTTTTGCTCCTTTAGTGGAAAAAATCAATTCTTTGGAACAGGGTATGCGGGCTTTGTCCCATGAAGATCTCAAAAGAAAAACCAGACAATTTAAGGAACAAATGGAAAAAGGCCGTTCTTTGGAGGAATTACTGCCAGAGAGTTTTGCCGTTTGTCGGGAGTCTGCCCGCCGAGTGCTGGGATTGAGACATTATGATGTGCAACTTATCGGAGGTGTGGTTTTGCACAGAGGTCAAATTGCGGAAATGAAGACGGGGGAGGGAAAAACATTGGTGGCAACCTTGCCGGTTTATCTAAACGCTTTAGAAGGCAAAGGAGTGCATGTGGTAACCGTAAATGATTATCTGGCTAGGAGAGATACGGAGTGGATGGGGCAGATTTATAATTGGTTAGGACTTAGCACAGGTGCTATTTTGCATGACTTGACGGATCAGGAGCGAAAAAAGGCTTATGGGGCGGATATCACTTATGGCACAAATAACGAATTTGGTTTTGATTATTTAAGAGATAATATGAAATTTGACCTTGGTCATTGTGTGCAAAGAGAGCTTAACTTTGCCATTGTGGATGAATGTGATTCCATTTTAATAGATGAAGCGCGGACCCCTCTTATTATTTCCGGCCCCAAAGAGGATTCCACAGAAAAATATCATTATATCAATCGTGTTATTCCTGAGCTGGTCAAAGATCAGCATTTTACTATGGAGGAAAAATCCAGAACTGTTTCTCTTACAGAAGAGGGTAACTCCAAAGTGGAGCAACTGTTAAAGATAAAAAATCTTTATGATATTGCTCATATTGAGCTAGTGCATCATATTTATCAGGCCTTGAAAGCGCATCATCTTTTTAAAAGGGATGTGGATTATATGGTCAAGGATAATGAGGTGATCATTGTGGATGAGTTTACAGGGCGTCTCATGCCAGGTAGGCGATGGAGTGATGGTCTGCACCAGGCTATTGAAGCCAAGGAAAATGTGCGGGTAAAGAAAGAAAATCAAACTTTGGCTTCTGTGACTTTTCAAAATTATTTCAGAATGTATTCCAAGCTGGCGGGTATGACAGGAACAGCAGAAACAGAAGCGGTTGAATTTGAAAAAATTTATAAGTTAAAGGTTTTTGTGGTTCCCACCAATAAACCCATTCGCCGGGAAGATTGGAATGATGTTGTTTATAAAACCCAAAAGGCCAAATTTGATGCGATTGTGGAGGAAATAGAAGTTGCACATGAAAAAGGACAACCAGTTTTAGTGGGGACAGTGAGTATTGACACTTCAGAAAAACTTTCTGCGGTTTTAAAGTCAGCAAGTATAAAGCATAATGTCTTGAATGCCAAACACCATGAAAGAGAAGCGGAAATTGTGGCACAGGCGGGAAGATTCAAGGCAGTTACCATTGCCACAAATATGGCCGGTCGGGGAACGGACATTGTCTTGGGTGGCAACCCTGAATTTTTGTCTCGTGCGGAATTGAGCGAGTCAGCTGAAGAAGAGTTAAAAAAGAAATCTCTCTTGAAATTCAATCAGCTTTGCGAACAGGAAAAGCAAAAGGTGTTATCTGCCGGAGGGCTTTATATTATTGGTACAGAAAGACATGAATCCAGACGCATTGATAATCAATTAAGAGGCCGATCCGGTAGACAGGGAGATCCGGGTGCCTCCCGCTTTTACTTATCTCTGGAAGATGACCTGATGAGGATTTTTGGCGGACAAAATATGCAAAAAATAATGGATATGCTGAAAGTGCCTGATGAAGAGGCTATCATAGCCAGACCTGTAACCAAATCCATTGCTCGTGCTCAAAAAAGAGTGGAAGGGCATAACTTTGATATCAGGAAAGGTCTCCTAGAATACGATGATGTGATGAATCAGCAAAGAACCGTTATTTACAAAATGCGCCGGAATATTATGAATCTGGAAAAAGTGGAAAAGCAGAGCCTGGATTTTCTAAGTGAGATCACATCCAATGTTTTGGATACTTATGTGGGGGAGCAAACGAAACCTGAGCATTGGAATTTAAAAGGGCTTAATCAGTCGGTTTATCAGCAGTTTGGTTTTTCTCTTCCTGAAAGTTTTTCTATGGGAAATCAAGAATTGAACATTCAGGAATCTCTTGAAGGCAAGTGGGAAGGTCAGAAAATCAATGCTGATCCTTTGGTTTCTTTAGTAAAATCAGAAGTAAAAAAACATTATGATTTGAAAAAAGAGGAAATGAAGGAACATTTTAAACCTGTTTCTCAGCTGATTTTACTTCAGACTTTAGATGCCAGATGGAAAGAACATTTGGAAAATATAGATCGTTTGAAAGAAGGAATTAATCTTAGAGCTTATGCCCAAAAAGATCCTTTGGTGGAATATAAGAAAGAATCTTTTGCCTTATTTGAGAGTATGACCTTTCAGGTAGCCACTGAGGCTATTGAAAAGCTTTTTAAAATTCAAATTCAGATAGATGAAACGGAAGAAGATTTTAAAATGCAAAGAGATTACGATGAAACCGGCTGGGATTATGAACGTCCGCAGGTAAAAGTCTCTCTTCCTTCCAACCAGTCAAAAGCTCCTCAAACCTCCGCACCTCCTCGCGCCCTTAACCGGGCCCAACGAAGAAAGCAAAAACAACAGTTAAAAAAGAAAAAAATAAAAATATGAAACAGGTATGCCCTTGTTGTAAAAAAGAGTTTAGTCCTCCCCCGGTTCCATCGGATGGATTAAGTGATATGGATGCCCTGTTATCCTGTGATTATTGCAGGTCTGTTCTCAAATGGGAGGCAGGTAGCCTCAAGGTGGTACACGAATCGAAAGAGAATTTTTTTTCTTCTGAACCGGAATCTGCCTCCGATACCTCACCGGCAGAGCAACAAAGCTTGCTTCATCAAGCAGAAGAGAATCTGGAAAACTCTCAATCAGCAGATGACCTCTTTTCGGGAGCAGAAGGTGAGGAAATATCTCCTCCAGCGGAAAGTGAAGTATCTCCTCCCGTGGTTGGTGAGGAAGTATCTCCCGTGGTTGGTGGCGAGAAAGAATTGGAGAAAGAGGATTTTTCAGAAGGTGCTGGTGAATTTTTACCCTCAAAGGAAGAAGCCGAAGAACATAACCCCTCGGAAGACTTTTTGTCAGCTGAATCAAATTCAGAGGGAGAAGAGGCGTCTTTAGGGGATTCTTCAGAAGATGCTGGGGTTGTTCAGGCACCACCGGATATGGAACATAATGAAACCTCAGTAAAAGAAGAAGAGGAGTTACCATCTGAGGAGGATCAGTGGGATAGTCCAAGCTCTCAGGAGGTCAATCAGGATTTTTCTGATGTGGAAAAATACGGAAATGCACAGGCTAGCTCAGAAAAAGGTTTTTTGCGTTATGATTTACGGATTTCCGGTTTGGATTCTTTGGAAATAGAGCAAGAGGTGTTGTCGATTTTGGAAGACCCTCGTTTTAAATGGGACGCCAAGGAAATATTGGAATCTCAAAAAGAAGGTGTATTGGAAATTAAAAATCTCAATCCTGTAAAGGCCATGTGTTTGGTGTCGGGTTTATCTTTTGTATCTGTGGAGTTGAGTTGGAAACAATACATGGCTTTAAATGTTCCTTCAGAGGTGGAAGAGGAAAATCCCGCTGAAGAAGAACCCCCAGAGTAAAAAACAAAACCAGAGGGCGTGATAAAATTTTTTTCACTGACAAATTTCCCCGGAAAATTATAAAAAAATCAAGTGATCACAGTATGTTATCACTTGTTCCGTGCCAACTTGTATAGAGTATTGGAATATTAAAAAAATAAAGTGTTTTACGATAAAGGCCGATTAATTTTAAAGACCATAAATCTTAATAAGGAAGTAAATGTGAAAGAAATCCAAAGAAAAACCCTCTCTACCCCCCCCCTCATGCTCTGCGTTATAAGCTGATTCGAATATTCTCAAATGCAACAGGCTATACGCTTGTTGAGATTCTGTTAACAATAGGCATTCTTTCTATAATAAGCGGTGTCGCTTATGTCTCCTATAAAGGTTATACACTTGCTGTAAATAAAAAAGACCTAAAGCTCCACGGCGTCCTTTTTGCTAATGCTGTAAGAAACTGTATTTCCGTAAATGGTGGGTGGGCGATTACTCTATTGGGTTCTAATGGACTACCCGATCCGAGTGCGACACCAGACACTCCTTGCGAGGCAAAAGACACACCACAAAGACCTCTAAAAGATGATTTAAAAAAAAAGCTGGATTTTACCTGCCCTGCTGGAGCAGATTGTATTCTTTTTACTAAAAATAATAACGCCTCAAGGCATCAATATCATTGTTTAAGTATACAGAAAGAAGTTTCAGGAAAAAAACTTCAGGTATTATCCCGTGTCTCATATAAAACTGGGGAATATCAAATATGGTGTCATGATGATAGAACTTCTTATTTAGTTTTAGGCCCTACTACTTGCAAAGCGAGTAAAGGCTGGGGTGGAGGTTTACATAATTTAGAGAATACAGAGGGATTTAAACAAGATAATGATTGTTGGAAATAAATATGAAAATAAACAATAAGGGCGGAAGTCTTGTTGAGCTTTTAATTATGCTCACTGTTGGAAGTGTTGCAGTTTTCGGTCTTATAAACACTTCTCAACAAGTATCTTTAAACACACAAGTTTTAAATACTCATCAAGATACATTGAAACTAAAAAATCAAGTCTATACAATTTTAAATAACAATAACTATTGCACCGATTTAGTAACAAACGACCTTACAAATTTACCTCCTCCTGCTGATGGTGGTACATTACAAAGGGCTGTGTTACCTACTTTTGATGATGATGCCTTCAATACTATTACTGTGGTGGAGAAGACTTTATACACTCCCACCTCACCACCAGAAACTAAAATTTTTAATTTATATTACAAATATAGTGCTCAAGGAATGAGAGAACAGCAAAAAACAAAAGGAGGTAATACTTGTACAGCAAATAACTTAAGCGGATGTTTTCGAATTTCCTGTAACATATCAACCGCCCAAACATGTAACCCCGTAAACTGTAGTATTCCTGATACTGCGGGTAATTTTTTAGATGTCTCTTGTGATCCGGGTAAAATTTTAGTGGGGACTACAGGGAGAGAAGAAAAAGATTGTATAGACGGATGTGATGATGATGGGATTTTAATAGGAACAAAAGCAGGGGACAACCCAGGAGACCCACCAAAAGCTATATGTTTTGATATAAAGTGTCCTGAAGGGCAGGTGGCTACTGGTTTTGGTATGAAAGCTGACGGAACACTGAAGCCAAGGGTGGATTGTACAATTTTTGCATGTCCAGAAGGAGAACATATTGTGTTAGAAGAAGATGTTAACGGAAATAAGAGGAATGTATGTAAAAAAATCTGTCATGGTGGTCAAGTATACAAACAAAATGATTTAGCTTGTAGTTGTCCTGATGATAGTCAAATACTAGACAGTAACGGAAATTGTAAGTGTTCAACAAATAAGAAAATAAACCCCGTTACTGGATCATGTGAGTGTATATCTGGGATGGAGCAACGGAATGATGGAGAATGTATATGTAAACATGGAAGGGCGAAAAACCCAGATGGAGGGTGTTTTTGTGGATTTGGAAAATGTTTTGTAGCCGGGGAATGTACATGTAAATATGGTTTCCCAGAAACTCAAGTGTATACAGACACTGGACAAACTGATCCTACCGATCAGTATATGTATGGACACTTAAATAGAACAAGATGCGCTAATGTTCGGCGTACACACCCGGGTGGTGAGTGGCACATAGAAGGAGATGAAAGACCGGTGAGTGAATCTACCTTCAATCACCCATGTGAAGAAGGAGACATTGATTAAGGACAAGTATGAGAATAAAAGGTAATAAAGGTTTTACAGGAGGTGGGCTTATAGGAACGCTGGCTTTTACCTTGGGTAGCCTTGTTATTACCATAGGTTCTTTAAAACACAGTACACAGTCAATAAATATAGCAAAGGTTAAAAGTACAAATTTTTCAGAAAAAGTCTTAACACAAACAATAACAAATATTTTATCACAAAATTGCTGGGAGAACCTGCAACCGTCAAAACTTCCTGTTACAAAGATAAAATCAAATGGCGTTGAAATCAATATGGATAAACCTTTTAATGAAGGGAATATACATATTGTGGATATGGCTCTTACAGGTACAGAAGATCATCGAAAGTTTTATGTATATTACAGTAAGCCTTTATTAGCAGGAGAACAAAAGACAAGGAAAGGCAAGGAATGCAAAGCAAGTGGTGATAAAAAAGGATGTTATTACATTACATGCAATATAACTTATAATATAAATAGTTGTACCACAGAAAATTGTAATGTTTTTGATACTACAAAACCACCTATATATTGCCCCCAAAATACAATGTATCTTACCAGTACAAATTCTTGTACTCCTATCCCCACCTCTTTTTTTCAAACAGTGAATCTGGATATGTCTCCACAACATGTACACACATTGTCCGGTTTTTTAAAAGACGATAATGAAGAGATAATCCCTGATAATATAATACTAACAAAAGCATGCAACATACCTGGACAATATCCTGTAAGACAAGAAGACGGGACAGTTGAGTGTCAGATTCTATGCACAGGTGGAAGCACTTATAATACTGAAAATAAGCAGTGTGAATGCAAAGATAGAAATAAACCAGTATTCATAAAAGGAAAATGCCAAGCAGTATGCCCTGTTAATCAAGAAAAAATAGAAAATCAATGTGTTTGTCTAGCAGGATATAATAAAAACGCTGATGGGAATTGTATTTCATGTGATACAAGTCGAACAGGATTAAGATTTGATCCAATATCTAAAAGATGTAAATGCCCCCCTAATAAATATAATTCAAGGGGAATTTGTTGCAAAAGTGGTTGGCGAAATTCAAATGGGATTTGTTGCAATATAAACGACTATAATTCAAATGGAATTTGTTGCTCGTGGGATCCAAGAAGATATAATTCAAATGGAATTTGTTGCTGGCAGAGTTGGCACAATTCACAAGGACTTTGTTGCCGAGATGGCTACCACAATTCAAATGGAAAATGTTGCAAAAATGGTTGGCACAATTCACAAGGACTTTGTTGCCCAACAGGAGAATCTGCAATACGCAGTCAACATGGGAGTTTAGGGTGTTGCCCACTTGGTGGAAGACGCTCTAGCAGTGGCCACTGTTGCCCTCCTGAAAATCTACTTAGCAATGGATACTGTTGCACATATAGAAGTGACAATACTAGAGGTCCACAAGCCTCCCGTTGTCCTCCAGGCATAGCTCCAAAATGGTGGATGAGGGATCGTAAAGCTTATTGTGAGATACATTATACTCCTACTGATGGGTGGACATGTTTGGACGGGCCATGTCCTTATGGTCATCATCAATCAAATGGGATTTGTTGCCGGAATGGCTATCACAATTCAAATAGGAAATGTTGCCGGAATGGCTACCACAATTCAAATGGAAAATGTTGCTCGCATGGGAGATATAATTCAAATGGGATTTGTTGCCCGAATAACTATCATAATTCAAATGGGAGATGTTGCCCGAAAGGCAAGCACTATGCAAATGGAATTTGTTGCCGAGATGGCTATCACAATTCACAAGGACTTTGTTGCCAAAATGGTTGGCACAATTCAAATGGGAAATGTTGCCCAATCAATACACATTATCAACGGTCCGTTAATAAATGTTGCCCCGATGGAGAATATGGAGTACGCAGTCAAAGGGGATTTAGAGGATGCTGCCCTTCTGGGGCAGTACTAGGTAACAGTGGCCACTGTTGCCCTCCTGAAAATCTACTTAGCACCGGGTATTGTTGTACATATACAAACACCAATAACAACCAAGACGCCAACTGTGCGGCATATTTTGACAGAAGACTTTGTCCTCAAGGAGTAACACCAAAACGCTGGATAAGAAGCCGTAAAGCTTATTGTGAGGTAACAGCTGAATGCTCTCAGCAAGGTAATAGTTACATATATAATACTAATATTCGCTGTGATTAAATGATTTACACTTATTTTCACTTTTGAAGATAAAGCATTAAGACAATGCCAAAGAGAACAAAGACAGTTAAAGCCAATACGGCCACGATCCATTTTAAAGTGTTTGTATTGTCATTGCATTTTCTTATTTGTTCTGACATTTCAAAAAAAAAAACGAAAGCGACCTTCCGATCGCCTCGCACCTCCCAGTCGAAACCGATAGAGGGATGTTATTGTCGATTTTTTTAATAGCTTAAAATTTAATCAGGAGTCCTAGTATAATAATTCCAATTGTTATCATACTACCCATAATACCTGACAGTTTTAATATAAGATCTTTTTTTAAAATTTCGATATCTTTTTTAGTGGCTAATGTGTTTTCGATACTATCTTTATGGAAGTAAATAAGGGTATTGGCTTGCTGTGCTGTAAAGCCATTTTCTTTTAGGTATTGAGCTTGTTGAATAAGATCTGTTGCCATAGTGAATTATTTATATCAGAGATTTGGTCTAAAAGTCAATTATAAAATGTCAAAAATTTGGGTTTTATTCAGCTTTTAGCTGGCTTTATTTTGCAAAAAAACAAAGTGTTTCGTTATAAAACTTTGCAATTTTTTCCGAACCTTTTATAAAACAATCAAGTGATAACAGTGTGTTAACAAGTTTTTCACAGGCCACAAAATAGAATATTATTTTTTATTCATTTTATGGAGATTAAGAAGTCTTTTTAAAAGGTTGGTTGTTTAACAAAGTTTCTACATTCTGATTCAAATGTTTCCAAACTGTTCCAGTATTTTTTATTTTCTGTTTTATTTGCCTACGTGTTTTTATAAAAGAACATGAAAGATCTAATTTTACTTTTTGAGCAATGATTTTGATTTCTTGGGTTTGGCTTACAATATCTTGGTGTAATGGGTCTTGTGGGTTGTATTTTGGAATGGGTGGTTTTAATAAGTGTCTGGATATGTGTCTTGCCCCCCATTGTCCTTGAGCTTGTAAGTTTCTGATTTTTTCTATAAGGAAATCACTGTTTAAAATACCTTCCAGATATATTCCTTCATTCTTGTTATTTACTGTTGTATAATACAAAGATGTATCAATTATTCCTGTAGAATCTTCCAATAACACAGATGCTACATTTGTCCCGGAAGCTGTATAAACCACTTTGAGTTTTGATATAGGAAATTGATTTTCTAAAGTTGCATTGTAGTTTATTCTTCGTTTAAAAATCATACTTCCATTGCTATTGTCGCTCCATAGCTTTTCAACTTTTTCGAGATAATTGCTTAAATTTGTATAGCCACTTCTTTCTGCCATTGAGGAATCCAGCACGCCTTTTTCATTATCCCAAGGAATAATAGCTGTGTTGTGATTAAGTATTCTAAATGGGGCAATGGACTTTCCTGTGTAAACTGGTTTTAAAAACTGAGATTCAATTTTTAATTCCAGTGGGTTAATATCTTTCCAAGGTGCTTTATCCAAATTTGAAACAACACTTTTCACTAAAGGTGTTGTGCTTGAACTTCCAAGTCGTCCTCTTTGTATTTTCTCAACAAAACAAAATCTTCTGGGAACTAAAGAAGCACCTTGTTTGAATTTATCAAAATAGTAAGAACGATTTTCAAAATCATCTTGAGGCCATATTGCCCTTTGAGATGATAAGTGTTTTTTCGCTTCTTCTAAATTGCAATTTTTCACAGGTAATTTTCCTTTAAAGGATATTATATTTTTTGGTAATGGTTCTTCATTTTGTTTTCGTCTCTTTGAAAACAAAACACAGGAAGGTACTTTAAAAAGATTTTTTACTCTGGAATCAAAAACCCAAGCGGTTTTAAATTTTAGGTTTATTTCACTTCTGGAAATTTCAAATCGTCCGGCTCTAAAATTAAAATGATGCTCTCCATTCATTACTCCGTATGGCATAACAAAAGCTAAAGTTCCTTTTTTTCTCATATATAGGTAAGCAGACATAATAAAAAAATAGGTGGAAATATCTTGGCTGGTTTGAAACTTTGTAGTGTTTCCTGTTTCCCATAATAAAGTGGATCTACATTCACTTTTAAATTTTTGTTGCATATCTTGGTTCATAGCGTTAAATCTCAGCCACGGAGGGTTTCCGATTACCACATCTGCTTTTTGTCTTTCAGAGGAAAGCCATATCGGCCGGGTGAGATTTCGGGCCACATAACCCCATATATGATTTCTGTTTTCTTGTTGAAGTTTCAATAAATTTTCATAAGTTTCTGAAAGCCTTTTATGTTCATTGTCATCCACTCCCTCGTTTTCTATCCAAGCTGAGAAAATGGATTTTTCTTTGTATTTCCCGGCCAGCTCAATCATTTTATACAATATTGTATCAAATTTGTCAGATTTTTCACATATTGACTGTGGAAAAATCAATTCTCTTCTTCTTGCGTTTGTTTGTTTATCTTCAGGAACTTGTATCTTTAATTCATACTTTCCAAGTATTTCATCTTTGCTCCATTGCAGGGAATCCCCTAAATATACAGGAATAGTAATTTTATCTGGTCGGTTTGTTTCTATTTCTTTTATTTTACTTAGCAGTGCCAATAAATAAGTGATCCTTGAAAAAATAACAGCAACGGGATGAATATCGATTCCGGCTATTTTCTCAGATACCAGTTTAATTGTTTCTTTAGTATTTATTTTTTCTGTTTTAGCCTTTGAGATAAGTAGTCTTATCGCATGAAACAAAAAAGTACCGGATCCTGAGGCAGGATCAATTACTCTTTGTTCAAGCGGTTTTTTTATGACTTCTTTACAGATTCTTTCAGCCAGCCAATCAGGAGTATAGTACTCTCCGATTTTATGTCTTTGCTCCTGACGTATCAATCCTTCATACAAGCCTTTTAGAATATCTGCTTCAATAGTGGAAAAATTAAATCGTTTTATATGGCTTGCAATTTTCTGAACTAGCTCATTCCCTTTATTGCAATAAGTTATCCAGCTAAAAAAATCATCCTCAATGACTCCAGAAACATTGGAATCCTCAAATTTTTTTCCATTCAATAGTGCATTTCCCAAAGGTGATTCTTCAAAAAAAGCAATATGGGCTATAGCTTTAGATATAATAGTCAAATAAGTATGTTCAATAAATAAAGATTCATCAGAGCCATCTTTTCCGTATACAATATCAACAGATTTTTTCCATAAATTGTATTTTAGTCTTATGTCTGGTTTATTTTTTGCCTGATTCCATAAAATATTTATTTGAAGAAGTGAGTTTTTGCAGAGTGGACTGCCCTGCCCTATCTCCTTGCAAATAATTTCAGGTGTTGCCTGTAACTGTTCTTTAATAAGAATTACACTTTCCAGCCATTGTATAAAATCAGAAGGTTTGTCTTTATTTATAGAAAATTTATTTATTTCTTTTAATTCATTATAAAGAAGGCAATAGGCGGTATATTCTTTTCCATCAGTCGTGATTCCCACATATTTTGTGTTTGTTTCTTTTTCCTTGGACTGAATGTATTGTTTAATTTGATGTTCTGTATCTCGTTGTTCTCTTCTTAAGTCTCTTTTTACTTCAAAAATGGTACGACCCCATAGGGCATCAATACGACCTCTACATAAGAGTCTTTCTTCCAAAGTGATTTCATCATCTTTAGCTTCAAGTTGTTCTTTTAGAATATTACATAAAATATGCTTGACCTTTTCATGCCCAGGTCTACTTTGAAGTATTTTAATTTGCTCTGTTAGTATTTGAGATGCCATATAATCAGTACGGCATTTGATTATCAATCATTTAATTTTTTTGGTATTGAGGCTTTAGCCCTAAATTCAGATAAAATCCGGTTTTTTTTAAAATTTCGATATCTTTGAATATGAAATAAGGGGATTAAGCTATTTTTTTAAAGAGGCCTTTATCTCTTGCACATCCTTTATTAAAGAATCAATCTTTTTATCTGTCTCAGTAATATGATTACCTAGCTTTTCATTTATTGGCTTAATTTGAGCATTTACCAGCTCTATTTGAGCATTTACCAGCTCTATTTTAGAGTTAAGCATCCAATTAAAACCACCAAATATAAAGCCGGTATAAAGTAGAATACAAGTGACCAAGGGCCATACATCTTTTAACTTACTCATCTCTCTATTATAACAGATCTAAAATAGTGCGCAATAATAAAAGCAAAATAAAAGGATTAAGTAGTAGTCCGTGAAAAAGTATGTAATTTTCCTGGATTCCCATTTTCACGGGAATGACACCCCTTGGGAAAGTACATGAAAAAAGAGTGTGATAGTTGAAGTACTATGGGTTTTTCACGGGCGATTAAGCAGTATTATCGTGTATGATACTTTTATTTGTTTTAGCGGAGTGTTTCTTTTGACTGGAAAGCAAGAGGATCAGAATTAGAGTTTCCAAGGCATTGTAATTTTTGAATGTTGCCATTTAAAAAATTACTTTCCGCGCAAAATTCAAGTGTAGAAAGAGAAAATATTTTATTTGCCACTTTGGAAAAACAACTTAGCTTTGCACCATAGCCCCATATCTCTTCTTGGCAAAAAGCCAAAGCGGGATACCAGAATTTTTTGCCGGTCATATTGTTTTCGCATTCCACCCTTCTTTTGGAAAGAGAAAACAAGTCTTTGCAAAAATCTTTTATATTGTTTTTTTTAACAGAGTTGATTTCTCGAAATCCGGCAGACTTTTGTTTTTGATAGAGTAGGGCATGAATTTCATACTCTTCCAGAGTTTCTGCTTCTGTCATTTTCTTTTTGTAGTTTGGGTAAGGTGTTAGAGGGCCTACTTTTATCAGCCTTCCATCATCAAAAAATACATCCTGTGTGTACTCCTCTGACTCTTTTTTAAATTTATAGGTCCAGCGATCCCAGCCCTTTGAACGACCCACAGAATTTGGCTTTCCAAGCTCAATTCGTGTCTCTTGTTTAGTGAGGCCAGGTTCTATTTCCTGTAAAGCTTTGTAAGTGCTTGTGCAGGCAACAAAAAAAACAGAGTTTAAAAAAAGAGCTTTGAACAGCAAAACGCGCTTAATTTTTTTTTTCATATTGAATTTACTGATAAAGTTTGACTAGTTTAAAATTTTCTTAGGCAATTAAGAAAATTTTAAATAAAATATCCGGTTTTGAAAAGCTTTATTTGAAAAACTGAGAAAAAAAAGATAAGGAAAATTTATGAACTATAATAAAAGTGGCTTAATGGTTTTACTGGCCTCTGTTTTCTTTAGCTTTGTCTGGTTTGCTTACTTAATCTTTTTTTCGCCGGAGATGGAGCTGGCTAAGCTGGATCCCACAGAATTAAAGGGCTTTTCAGGGGAAGGGGTGGATCCATCAGGAAAAACTTCACCGGATATTCATGCAGAAAAACCCTGGATTTTCAGGGAAACTATGGTGAAACAAGGTGGAAAGGTTTATCAAATTTATTGTGCTTCTTGCCACGGAAAAACAGGGCTTGGAGATGGTCTGGCTTCAGTGGGTTTAAAACCTCCTCCTAGGAGTTTCGTGGAAGGGGATTGGAAACAAGGAGGGGATTCCATATCGCTTTACAAGACTTTGGCCCAAGGTATTGAAGGTAGTTCAATGGTTTCTTTTTCCTATTTGTCTGTAGAGGATCGTTGGGCTTTGGTACACTATATACGCTCTATTACAGAGAATAAGGTAAAAGATGATATGGAAAAATTGGAGGAATTTGCCAAAACGGCCAAATAAGTCGGGCCTGAAAAAGTGTGTTGTTTCCTTTTTTATTCCGGTCTTAGCTGGTGGCATGCACGGGGGCAGGAATAAGTTACTCGCAGTAAATAAATTTGTGGATTGAAGAATTATGAGATCAATAATAATAAAAATTTTGTTTTTTAGTGTTTTTTCCGCTGTGGCATATAACCCGGAGAGGGAGTTTTCCCCTTCCCGGACACCGGAGGAATTAAAAGGGCTTGAAATTCAGGAAAAAGCCGGCACGGTTTTGGATTTAAGTTTGGATTTTACAGATGAACAGGGAAAAAAAGTAAAGTTTGGGAAATATTTTGAAAAACCGGTTTTATTTTCCATTGTGTATTATCAGTGTCCTAATTTATGTGGTTTGCATTTAAATGGCCTTTCCAGAGAGTTAAAAGACATGCCCCGGGATTTTAAGAAAAAGTTTAACTTTGTTCTTCTCAGCATGGATGAAACGGAAACACCAGCTCTCGCTTTGCAGAAAAAGAGAAATTATGTGGAAAAATATGACTTACTGCCGGAGAATGTTCATTTTCTCACGGGAGATAAAAAAAATATTTTGTCTTTAAGTGAACAAGTGGGGTTTCGTTTCAGATGGGATGACAGTCAGAAAATATTTGCCCATTTGCCGGTGGCTTATGTTTTAACCCCTCAGGGACAAATCTCCCGTTATCTTTACGGGGTGGTGTTTCAGGTTCAGACCTTGCGTCTTTCCCTCGTGGAGGCAAGCCAGGGGAAGATAGGCTCCATTATGGATAAAGTTTTGCTTTTTTGCTTCCAGTTTGATCCTAAGCGGAGGAGATATTCTTGGTATGCTTATAATATTATGCGGGCGGGGGGGCTGATTACTCTTTTATTGTTGGTTTGTTTTTTGCTCCCGGTGTGGATAAGAGAAAATAGAAAATCAAAACAGAAGGCAGATTAAATGTCAGGGTTTTCAAACTGTCTCTCAAGAGATTTATTACAGGAAAAAAAAGGGCTTTTAGGGCTTTTATGGGTAAAGTTTGTTTTTTTTGGGGTTTCATTTTTTACAAATCCTGCGTGTGCAGGTTTTCTTCCTGTCCCTGGCACAAAACTGGCCGAAGAGCTGGATCATCTAACTTATTTTTTAGTGGAAATCAGTACTTTAGCTTCTGTTTTGGTGATAGGTGGTTTTGTTTATTTTTCTATTCGTTTTCGCAGAAAATCAGAGAAAGATAAACCTCCAGTCATTACACATAATTATTTCCTAGAGTTTTTGTGGAGTTTTATTCCCTTCCTGATTTTTATGTTTGTTTTTGGGTGGGGGTGGCTTTTATATGATAAAATAAGAGATCATCCTAAAGACGCTTTGGAAATTCATGTGTACGGGCAAATGTGGAATTGGGATTTTGTATATAAAAATGGGCGAAAAAGCTCTCGTATTTTAACTGTGCCGGTGGGAAAACCCGTTAAATTGGTCATGAGTTCCAGAGATGTTTTACATAGTTTTTTTATTCCCTCTTTTCGTATTAAACAGGATGTTTTGCCAAACACTTACACGGCTTTATCTTTTACAGCTCAAAAGAAGGGAAAGTTTCCTGTGTTTTGCGCGGAATTTTGTGGCACAGGTCATTCCAGTATGTTGGCTGAAGTGCATGTCATGGGTCTTGCAGAATGGGAGCAGTGGCTGGTTGAAGATCCTTATAAAGGAATGAGTATGTTTCAAATAGGAGAAAGTGTTTTTCAAAAACAGTGTATGGTCTGTCATACGGCCACTCAGGAAAAAAGAATTGGTCCAGGTTTGGCAGGTCTTTTTGGAAAAAACCGACAATTTGAAAAAGGCGGAAGTCTTACAGCGGATGAAAATTATATTAGAGAATCTGTTTTAAATCCTTCCGTTCGTGTTGTAAAAGGATATCCAGACGCAATGACACCCTTTGCCGGGCTTTTGAAAGAAGAGGAAATGACAGGTTTAATAGAATATATTAAATCTTTGGAGGAAAAGAAAACCCCCGCTCCGGCGGATAAACAACAATAGGAAGATATGAAGCTATGAAGAACTATTTAAATGAAAAAAAAGGGCTTTTATCCTGGCTTTTTACTTTGGATCATAAACGAATCGGTATTTTATACATGATAACTGTATTTACCTTTTTTTTAGTGGGAGGTGTTTTTGCTCTTCTTATGCGACTGGAGCTTTTTGGAGTTGGGGAAACCCTAGTTTCTGCCAAAGTGTATAATCAGTTTATGACTTTTCATGGAGCCATTATGGTGTTCATGGTTATTATCCCTGGCATTCCTGCTTTTCTCGGAAACTTTTTTTTGCCCTTACAGATTGGCGCAAAAGATGTGGCTTTTCCAAGAATTAATCTTCTTTCTTGGTACTGCTTGATTGTGGGTGCGATAGTGGCCCTTTGTTCTCTTTTTTTTAATGGTGTGGATACAGGCTGGACTTTTTACACTCCTTACAGCATCCGAACAGATAATGGAACAGTGTGGGTGGTTCTTGGAGCTTTTATCATGGGGTTTTCTTCCATTTTGACAGGGCTTAATTTTATTGTAACGGTTCATAAACTTAGAGCTAAGGGCATGGGTTTTTTTCAAATGCCACTTTTTGTCTGGTCGCTTTACTCCACAGCTATTATTCAGGTGCTGGCTACTCCTGTGTTGGCAATTACTTTACTTCTGCTTTCCGCAGAAAGAATCATGGGTATAGGTATTTTTGATCCTAAATTGGGAGGAGATCCTGTGCTTTTTCAGCACTTTTTTTGGTTTTATTCTCATCCGGCGGTTTATATTATGATTTTGCCGGCTATGGGGATTGTCAGTGAGCTTATTACAGTATTTTCCCGAAAAACCATATTTGGCTATAAGGCCATTGCTTTTTCTAGTGTGGGAATTGCGGCAGTGAGTTTTTTTGTGTGGGGCCATCACATGTTTGTAAGTGGCCAGTCCGAGTGGATAGGGATTTTGTTTTCTTTTCTGACGATGCTGGTGGGAGTTCCCACGGCTATTAAGGTTTTTAACTGGGTGGCCACTATGTATAAAGGTTCTATTAAATTTGATGCTCCCATGCTTTATGCTATGGGTTTTTTGTTTTTATTCGTGATTGGAGGAGTGACAGGCATTATGCTGGCCACTCTCGCTTTTGATGTGCATGTACATGATACTTATTTTGTGGTAGCGCACTTTCACTATGTAATGGTGGGGGGGACTTTAATGGCCATTACTGGAGGGCTTTATTATTGGTTCCCCAAGATGTTTGGTCGGATGTATAATGAGTGTTGGGCGCAGGTCAGCTTTGTCCTGATTTTTGTGGGCTTTAATGTTACTTTTTTTCCTCAATTTATTTTGGGTTTTATGGGAATGCCTCGTAGATATCATGATTATGCCCCGGCTTATCAGCCCTTAAATCAGCTTTCCACAGCCGGTTCTTGGATGATTGGTCTTGGTTTTTTAGTGGTGTTTTTCGTAATTATCCATGCTCTGTTAAAGGGAAAAAAAGCGACATCCAATCCTTGGGGCGCGGTCACTTTGGAGTGGAAAACAGACTCCCCTCCTCCGCATGAAAATTTTCGGGAAGCCCCAGTGGTGACAGATAAAAACCCATACCATTATCATTAACTCTACCCATACAGGTTTCTTGATAATGGGGGAAACACACAAAAAAAGGCCAGTAAATGGATCCAAGTATGCACGATAAATCCATAAATAGTTATAAGGATTTGTTAGATATTGAGGCCGTGGCTTTGCTGTTAAATATTTCAAAAGCTACAGTCCGTAATTGGGTGAAGTGTGGTCATCTGCCTTTGTTTCAGCGAAATACTAAAGGATATTTTTTTTACAAAGAGGATATTGAAAATATTAAACAGAAAATTTTAACTGGAAAGCTAAATAAGTTAAACAAGCGTGTTAATAAGATAAAATCTCATAAAACCTTTGTTCCTTCAGAGTATGCGCCCGGCGTATTCAATCAGGACAAATTAAACAATATTATTTTCTTTATAAAGGAAAACAATATCAATGTATCCGAAGCTTTGTTTCTGCTCAGTTTAAATTTTCTAAAGACAAAAAATGTATTATCTTCAGTCAAGATTTCAGATCTTTTGCAAAGAAAAAAATTATGTTTTTTTAACCCACAAATCCGAAAAGAAGTTTTTTCATGGCTATCGACAATTAATCAGAAAAATATTAAAACACATTACTCTTTTCTTTTGGATTGTGATCTGCCGGATCAAAAAGACTGCCTTGGATTTTTATATCAGTCTTTACTTTTTGAGGGGGAAAAATCCTATAGTGGATCTTATTACACTCCCTCAGATGTAGTATATGACATGATAAAACCTTATGTAAAACCGGACTCTAGGGTTTTAGATCCTTGCTCAGGAACTGGGCAGTTTTTATTGGCTTTTTCGGATAAAGTCCAAAATCCTTTAAACATCTATGGTATAGATTGTGACGAAATCGCTGTTAAAATAGCTAGGCTTAATCTCTTAACAAAATTTAAAAATAAAAATTTTGTTCCAAATATTTTTTGTAAAAACACTTTGTTTGATTCACAAGTTTTAAGAGACTATTTAAAAACCTCTCCGGGTTTTGCACAGGATCCTTTCCATCAGATTTTGAAACATAAGCTTTCAAAAAGTGCCAATTTGTTTAATGGACGAAATTGTTATGATAAAGGTATGAAAAATTTTGATATTATAGCGACTAATCCTCCCTGGGGGGCGCGTTTTTCAAAAACAGAAACAAAAATTTTACAAAATATTTACCCGGAAATAAGTTCTGCTGAGTCTTTTTCTTATTTTTTAAACAAAAGCCTTGGCTGGTTAAAAAATAATGGTGTGGCTTCTTTTATTTTGCCGGAAGCTTTTTTAAATGTGAGGACCCATAAAGATATAAGGAAAATTATTTTAACAAAAACTCGTATTATAAACATTACTTATTTGGGTCGTATTTTTAAAAATATTTTTACGCCGGTGATTAAAATAGATTTAAAAAAAGAAAGCCAAAAAACCAAGGTTAAGAAAACTCATTTAACAAGTGTATATATCCCTAAGAAAAAATATTGTTTATCACAAATGAAATGGTTGGAAACCCCTGACTTTATATTTAATATTCATGCAAATCCTTATGATCGTAAAATTATTGATGAAGTGTATAAAGTCAAACACATTACCTTAAAAAAAAGAGCTAATTGGGCTTTGGGCATTGTGACAGGTGATAACAAAAAGTTTATCAGTGATAATAAAAAACCCGGGTTTGAGCCTATTTACACAGGAAAAGAAGTAAAAAAGTTTTTATTGGATGAACCTTCAAGGTATATTAAATTTCAGCCGGATAAATTTCAACAAATGGCACATTTGGAAAAATATCGTGTGCGGGAGAAACTGATTTACAGGTTTATTTCAAAATACTTGATTTTTGCTTACGATAATAAGAAAAGGCTTACTTTAAACAGTGCCAATATACTTATCCCTGAGATTTCTGATTATCCTATAAAAGTCATAGTCGCGCTTTTTAATTCTTCTTTGTATCAATTTGTTTTTCAGAAAAAATTTTCCAGTATAAAAGTTTTAAGAAGTCATATTGAGTCTTTGCCACTTCCTTTATGGGACAAGAATGTTTTTTCCAAAATAAAAAAATCAGTGGATAAAGTGATGCAAAATCAAAGTAAGTTTCAGGAATTGGATGATTATATTATGGATCAGTTTTCTTTCACTAAAAACCAAAAAAATTATATTTTATCAGAGGTGAGTGGTCGGAAATACCAGGTGAGCAATGGAAAAACTCAGGAAGTTTTTACAAAAAGAAGTCAGGGAAAACAAATATTATTTTTAAGAGCTTGCCAAGGGTTTTGATCGAGGGTTAGGATTTTTTTATGAATATTGCGGAAGCAACAGCCCATCATTTTAAGATGGTAAAAGAGGTTTTTAATTATGAGTGAAGCAAAAGTGCATCATCCAGCGCATCATTTTGAAAGCACCACGCAGGAAAAGTCCGCCTGCAAGCTTGGGATGTGGCTTTTTTTATGCACAGAGATTCTTATGTTTGGCGGGCTTTTTGTGGGCTATGCCATTTACAAAAGAATGTACCCGGATATTTTTCTTCAGGGTTCTACTTTTTTGGACTGGAAATTAGGAGCTTTAAACACAGTGGTTTTGCTTGTTAGTTCTTTTACTATGGCCTTAAGCATTTACTATGTTCAAAAAGGACAAAACTCAAAATCCAAAACCTGTCTTTGGCTGACTCTTCTTTGCGGGTTTGTTTTTATAGGGGTAAAGTATATTGAATATTCGCATAAACTGCATACAGGTCTTGCCCCTGGTTCTTTTTTTTCTTACACGGAAACAGAGACTTTAAAAAATCTTCCTCTTTATTTTTCTTTTTATTACTGTATGACAGGGCTTCATGGAACCCATGTTCTGGCCGGTATGGTGGCAATTTTTTGGCTTATTATTCGCTCTTATAAAAAACATTTCAGCCCTTCTTACTATACTCCTCTTGAGTGTGTTGGGCTTTTTTGGCACTTGGTGGATTTAATTTGGATTTATCTTTTCCCTTTGCTGTATCTGGTGGAATAATTTTATAAGTCAAGAATGGTAGGAGGTGCCGGGATCGAACCGACGACATCCACCTTGTAAGGGTGGCGCTCTACCAGCTGAGCTAACCTCCTAAATCAATTTTTTCCGGGGAAAAATAACATCAATGTTTTTGCTGTATATGTCCTGTATATTGGGCTTTTAAACCTAAAACTTTCTTAAAACGTCTTTTAAACAGATCTTGAACCAATTTAATCTCTAAGGCATTTACAAGTGCTTGATCTACATGATCAACAGTAATAATTTTCATTTTTTTTAAAATTTCTGTAGAAAGACCTTTTTCTTTGTCTTTTAGATCTTTTTCATTTTCTTTGGGAATAATCACTGTTTTAAGACCTTCCCGGTGAGCCGCTAAAATCTTTTCTTTTAACCCACCAATAGCCAATACACGGCCTCTTAAGGTGATTTCCCCAGTCATGGCTACTGTTTTTTTTACCGGAAGACGCATACTGGCTGAGACCAGACTAGTAGTGATGGCAATACCCGCAGACGGACCATCCTTTGGGACAGCTCCTTCCGGGACATGAATATGAAAATCATGTTTTTCAAAAAATTCAGATGGAAGATCGAATAAAGGACCTCGTGATCGCACATAACTTAAAGCCGCAGAGCAGGACTCTTTCATAACATCACCCAGTTGCCCTGTAAAAGTAAATTTTCCCTTGCCAGGAATAACAGATGCCTCAATGGCCATTAAATCCCCTCCTGTTTCTGTCCAGGCCAGACCATTTGTAAGGCCCACTTCGTTTCTTTTTTCTGTTTTTCCATATTTGAACCGATGTATTCCTAGGTATTTTTTGACTTTGTCGGATGTGACAGAATAATTGATATAGGATTTTACCAGTGTATGTTTATTATTGCTTTCAGTTTTATGGGTGTTATTTTTATCAGCTGTATTTTTAGCGTCCGCAAACACAATTTCTTTGGCTATTTTTCGGCAGAGTTTTGCAATTTGTCTTTCCAGCTCTCTGACTCCCGCCTCTCTTGTATAATATCTAATCACTTCCCGTAACACTTCCTCACTGATTTGTGGAGTGTATTCCTTTAACCCGTGTTTATTAATTTGTTTAGGAAGTAAGTATTGACAGGCAATATTCAGTTTTTCATTTTCCGTATAACCTTCGATATAAATCATTTCCATGCGATCCATTAACGGGCGGGGAATACCATGTATGGAATTGGCTGTGGTAATAAACAATATAGAAGATAAATCGTATTCCACTTCTAAATAGTGATCCTGAAAAGTGTTGTTTTGTTCCGGGTCCAAAACCTCCAATAAAGCAGAGGAAGGGTCTCCCCGAAAACTGGTGCTGATTTTATCAATCTCATCCAGTAAAAAAATTGGGTTTCCATGTTTGACTTTCCGCAGACATTGTATAATTTTTCCAGGCAGAGCACCAACATAAGTCCTTCGGTGGCCTCGTATTTCCGCTTCATCCTGCATTCCTCCAAGAGAAATACGCGAAAAAGGACGTTCCAAAGCTCTTGCGATAGACCGGGCAAGCGAGGTTTTTCCCACTCCTGGAGGGCCAATAAAACAGATGATAGGACTTTTTGACTTTTCTGTAATGGTTCTCACGGCCAGATATTCCAAGATTCTTTCTTTTATTTTATTCAACCCCCAATGATCTTCATTTAAAATTTTTTCGGCTTGCTGAATGTCTTTTTTTTCTTTTACATAGTCTTGCCAAGGTAGTGTGATCATCCAGTCTATGTAGTTTCTGATAACAGCAGCCTCAGCACTCATGGGAGACATCATTTTTAGTTTTTTTATTTCCCTAGCGGTTTTATCAGAGGCTTCTTTAGGCCATTTCATTTTATGGGATTTTTGTTCCAGCTCCTGAATTTCTTTTTGAAAATCATCTTTTTCCCCGAGTTCTTTTTGAATGGCCTGAAGCTGTTCGTTCAGATAATATTCTTTTTGCGAACGTTCCATTTGTTCTTTTACCCGGGTTCTGAGTTTTTTTTCCACTTTTAAAATTTCAATTTCCCTGGTGATGTTTTTTAACACCATCTTCAGTCGTTTTCCTGGATCAAAAGTTTCCAGAATAACTTGTTTGTCCTCCATTTTTAAATTGAGTTGTGAGGCAATGCTGTCAGCCAGCTCACTGAAATCCTCTATCGTATAAATACGGGCCAATACCTCAGGTGGTACTTGTTTGTTGAGCTTTACATAATTTTCAAAAGAGGAATAAACCATTCTTTTTAAGGCGTTAGCTTCTGTTTCCTCTTTAATGATTTCTACAATCGATCTCACTTGAACAATGAAAAAATTATCCACTTGAACAAATTTTTCTATATGTGTGCGATATTTGCCTTCCACGAGAGCTTTTACAGTACCATCAGGCAGTTTTAAGTGTTGGATGATGGTTCCCACAGTGCCGACTGTATGAATTTCTTGTGGTGCGGGATTATGATTTCTGGCTTCTCTTTGGGAGGCTAGAACAATATCTGTTTTTGTGTTCATTGCGTGTTGAAGAGCATTGATGCTTTTTTCACGCCCGACAAAAAGGGGCATCATCATATGTGGAAATACCACTAAATCCCGTAAAGACAGTAAAGGTAATGTTTCTTCTTGTTCCATTGGATTCCGGTTAATGTGTGGCTTCTTATAGGTTCAGTTTAACTTGTTACGCGCTTTCTTCCGAACCCACTGCTTGTTTTCTACGCTTCACCTTACTATTATACAAATAATTAGCTTTTTTTGCCAGTTCTGTTTGCTTTTTGTTTTTTTTGTTTTCATATACAATATGAGGTTCTTTGTTTTTTAAGATAACATCTTCGGTAATCACGCATTTTTGGATGGAAGGATCGGAAGGCACTTTGTACATGAGATCTTGTATGGAATTTTCAATTACCCCTCTCAGCCCCCTCGCTCCGGTTTTTTTTCGGATAGCCAAATGGGCTATGGCTTTTAGAGCTTTTTCTTCGAAAATAAGCTCCACATCATCATATTGCATTAATTTTTGAAATTGTTTGACCAAGGCATTTTTTGGCTTTTGTAAAATTTCGATAAGAGATTTTTCATCCAGGGATTCTAGGACAGCGACAACAGGCAAGCGTCCAATAAATTCAGGAATCAAGCCATATCGGGACAAATCACTGGGTTCCACTTTTTTAAGTAAGTTGTGTGTGGTTTTCAGCTTTTCTTCATCTGTTTGAATGTCTGCCGCGATACCCATAGTTTTGTTGGACACTCTGTTTTCAATAATATTTTCTAGACCCACAAAAGCTCCTCCCACGATAAACAATATATTGGAAGTGTTCACTTGAATAAACTCCTGTTGAGGATGCTTTCGGCCTCCTTTTGGAGGTAGATTAGCTGTTGTCCCTTCCAGAATTTTTAATAAAGCTTGTTGCACCCCTTCTCCGCTTACATCTCTGGTAATGGATGGGTTTTCTGATTTTCGAGTGATTTTGTCAATTTCATCAATGTAAATGACACCTTTTTGTGCTTTTTCTACATTATAGTCTGCGGCTTGTAATAAATTGAGAATGACATTTTCCACATCTTCCCCCACATAACCTGCCTCTGTCAGTGCTGTTGCGTCAGATATGGCAAATGGTACATCCAACAGCCGGGCAATGGTTTGAGCCAGCAGAGTTTTCCCGGAACCGGTAGGGCCAATTAAGAGGACATTGCTTTTAGCAATCTCCACATCTTCTTTTTTTGAAGATCTTTTTTTGGAAGAGGAGTGTATTCTTTTGTAGTGGTTATGCACAGCCACGGAAAGTATTTTTTTAGCGACATGTTGTCCGATAATGTATCCATTCAGGTGTTTATGAATTTCAATGGGGGTGGGAATATTTATATTTTTTTTGGCTTTTTTTTCCTCTTCAGAAATAAGATCGTTACAAAGCTCAATACAGCTGGAGCAAATATATACACCACCTGGTCCTGCGATCAGTTTTTTTACGCTTTTTTGGTTTTTCTGACAAAAACTGCAATTATATTGTCTTCTTGTGTTCATGTTATTTTACTTTCTGGAATGCAATAAAACTTTATGTTTTTATTATTATTTTTCTCTTAATGTGAGATGTCGGTAAAAAAAGAGCCTGTTTCATTTTTCTAGTGTTAATATAACACCAGAATCTGAATAATGAAAACCTTGGCTGTTTTTTACGCCACCTTTTTCTCCTTTCTAGGAAAAACTATGTGATCCACCAAATTAAAGTCAAGTGCCTCTTGAGGACTCATATAGTGATTTCGATTCATAGTGGTTGAGAGAGTTTTTAAGTCCTTTTTTGTATGCTTGGCATAAATTTCCGTTAGTTTTTTCTTTGTTATGGCCATTTCTTTAGCCTCAATCGCTATATCGCTTTCCTGACCTGAAATGCCGTCTCCCCCTACTAAAGGCTGATGTATCATAACCCGCGCATGAGGCAATATATATCTTTTGCCAGCTGTGCCGGCACAAAGAAGCAAAGAACCCATGCTGGCCGCCATACCAATACAATAAGTGCTGACATCACATTTGATAAACTGCATTATGTCATATATGCCCAAACCCGCGCTTACAGAACCTCCCGGAGAGCTGATATAAAAATGGACATCCTTTTCCGGGTTTTCTTTTTCCAAAAACAGCATTTGTGCCATGATACTGTTCAGGGTTTCATTGGTAATAGGTGCTCCCAGCATAACAATACGATCTTTTAATAAACGGGAGTAAATATCATAACTTCTTTCCCCGCGGGGAGTTTGTTCAATAACAATAGGAATAAGAGCCAAGTTGTTCTCCTTTTTCAGGACCAGAGTCGAGAGACTCTTTTGTTTAATTATTTTATTTGTCGGGTTCTTATAAGCGCAACTTAAATAACATTATTAATTTAAAAAAATATTTTTAAGGGATTGTTTAAAGGGTTTTGTGGACAAGCTGAATGGAATGTGCTAAAAAGTCACTTTTTATAAATAAAGGAGATTGCCATGAGACTTTCTTTTACATCCGCACCGAGTGCCGGTGCTTGTCTGATTTTAATGATTTCCAAAAAAGGCTTGGAGAAAAAAAAATCCTCTTCTGCCCTTTTTCGCCTTAACGAGCAGGTTTTTCGGGACAAGATATTCAAGGCTGGAAAAAATGATACTTTATTTTTACCCTGTACGCAGGTGGGTAAATACGCGCATCTTTTGTTGGTGGGTTTAGGGGAGGCTAAAAAAATCAACTTGGAAGTTTTTCGTCAAGTGGCAGGCAGTGCCTATAGAGAGTTGGAAAAACACTCTCTTTCCACAGCAGAAGTGGATTTATCTTTTTGTGTGGGGTTTTCTCATACACTTTCTGATGTAGCGCGTGCTCTTGGTGAGGGTTTTACTTTGGCTCATTATAAGTTTGATGAACTTCAGGAAAAGAAAAAAGATAAAAAATTTGTTAAAAATATTTCTTTTACCGGAGTTCCTTTATCCAAAGAGTTAAAAGCCAGTATGGATTCCGCTAAAGTTTTAGCGGACAGCGTTAACTTTGCCCGTCGTCTGGCGGACACTCCCGCTAATTTAATGACCCCGGTAAAATTGGCTCAGGAAACACAAAATAAATTTCGGGGCCTTAAAAATGTTAAAGTGAGTGTGTGGAACAAGGATCGAATTAAAAAAGAAAAAATGGGTGGGCTTTTAGGGGTCTCTTTAGGCAGTAGCCAAGAACCTCGTATGATTATTATGGACTATAAAGGTAATAATGGAAGTAAAAAAACCAAACCACTTTGTTTTGTGGGAAAAGGCCTTACTTTTGATTCGGGGGGAATTAGCATTAAGCCCTCTAAAAATATGGATGAAATGAAATTTGATATGTGTGGTTCTGTAGCTGTTATTGGTGCTTTGTTGGCCATAGCTCGTCTGCAATTAAAGGTAAATGTTATAGGTTTGGTAGGTTCTACGGAAAATATGCCCGGAGCGTCTGCCACTAAACCAGGAGATGTTCTTACGGCCCGAAACGGCAAAACAATGGAAGTGTTGAACACAGATGCGGAGGGGCGTTTGGTGCTGGCGGATGTACTTTCTTACGCCTGTGAGCAAAAGCCTGAGTTTATTGTGGATTCAGCCACTTTAACCGGGGCTATAGTAGTGGCTCTCAGCGATATTTATACAGGACTTTTTACCAGAAATCAGGAGTTGGAAAAACGAATTAAAGAAGCGGGTTTTAGTTCCGGTGAAAAGATATGGGGACTCCCTTTGGATGACTTTCATGTGAAAGACATTAAAAGCAAGGTGGCTGATGTAGCCAATATTTCAGCGGGTTATGGAGGAGGTAGTTCCACCGCCGCGGCTTTTTTAGAGCATTTTGTGGATAAAAACATTCCCTGGGCGCACCTAGATATTGCTGGAACGGCTTATAATGTGTCTCATCGTTTGCCTTATTGTCGCCCTAAATCTGCTTCAGGGGTGATGGTCAGAACTTTTGTTGAATTGGCTAAGCAATATATCCGATAATACTCTTATGAAAATATTTAAAAGCTTTCAGTTTTATGTGGGTTTTGTTTTTCTTTGTTCGGTTTTTTTTGCGGGTTATTTTATTTCTCAAAATTCCTGGGATGGGCAGGTGTTTATCCGTTTGAATAACCGGGATTCCTATTTTCCTGATAAGAGTGTCAGAGGTATTGCCAGTTTGACACCTGCGGTGGTGGAAGGAAGGGGTTTTACAAGAGAGCGACAAAAAACCTTGGTGCATCCTAGGGCCGTGGAAAACAAAAAAGATGAAATTTGGCTTTACTTAGGTCATCTTTTAGTGAAATCAAAATCCGGCGAATCCGTATTGGCGTGTCAGGAGTATCAAACCCTAGATATGACTTTTATAGCAGAAGGGATGTCTCTTCATGGTCATGTGCCAAAAATGATCATAAAAGCAAAATGTAAATTCAAATTGAGTCAGCCCCTTCGGATAGGTCCTTTTGTGATACCCAAACAGAAAATTTTACAATCTCCGGTGGATACGCAATTATTTCAAAGTAAAGACATGACTATAATGTTCAGTCATGTGTCCATTCGTTGGCCCGACAAATGGATTTTAAGTGAGGTTCGTTTTATTAAAGAAAACACAAATAAAGACCTCAAAGTTTCTTTTTCCTTCCCCAGAGAAGAGGATTTTCTAACTTTTAATCTCCGGTAATAAATGGAAACAGTAATAAGAGCTAAATATTCGAAGATTTTCAATTCAGCACTTATGGACAAAGAGAAAAAGTTAACTCAAGCTAAACAATTTCTTATGGATATAGCTTGGGAGACAGAAGTATGGACAGCAGATAATCCTGATCATATTATTCATTTTGATGGAGAGCATTTTTTAACTCATATCACCAAAGGAAAGCCAAACTAAAAAGCCCACCAAACCAAGGAGAATCAATTTGCACACTATAACCAAAGCGGAAGAAAGTCGTATAAAAAGCTATCTAGGCCGTAAGCTTTCGGAAGGAAATTTAATCTTATTTACAGGGGCGGGGTTTTCTTCAGGGGCAAAAGATAGGCAAGGCAAAACTTTACCAACATCCCATGAATTGGCTAAAGAAATTGCTCAAAGAATAGAAATGCCGTATTCAAGAGAGGATTCTTTAAAGGAAGTGTATCAGGTAGCTATGCGCAAAAAGAAAAATAAAGTCAGTTTATATTTGAAGGAGCGATTTGCAGTAAATCCTGAAACCCTTAAAGAAGAATATAAAGTTATTATTAATCAACCTTGGAAAAAGGTGTATACAATCAATATTGACAGTCTGTTTACTTCAGCTCAGGTTAAGTTCAAATTTGATCGCAAAGTAACTTGTGTATCCAATAATATAAGGAATCAGGGACATATATCTAAAAATTTAATAGTTACATATCTACATGGAATGTTGGAGGATATTCCTGATGGAGTGACTTTTTCTCAGGAACAATATTCTGAAAAAACAGCCAATCTTGATGCCTATTATATCAATCTTGCTTCAGAAGTTCTTCAGTTTCCTTTTGTATTTATAGGTAGTAAATTGGACGAACAGGCATTATGGCATTATATTCAGTTAAGAAAAAAAAGAGGGATGAATAACGAGAATCGTCCCAAATCACTTATTGTCACTCCTGAGCTTTCTCAATTTAAAATAGAGCTTTTAAAAGAATATAATATAATCTGGGTTCCTCATACTTGGGAGCAGTTTTGCGAAAAATTTTTAATACCTTTAGAGGTAGAAACTAAAAAAGGCTTTATAAAACTAAAGCAATCTGTTTCTGAGTCTGTTGTTAAAACTGTTCCTGTTGTTTCAGATTTAATAACCAGAAATCAATCATCACGCACCATTCCTTATTTATTGGGTGCTGAGCCTTCTTGGAAGGATGTGTATTCCAATACAGTGATTGAAAGAGATAAAGAAAAGGAGTGGATCAAAACAATAAAGGAAAGTGTAAAAACAAAACAAAAAAACTCCACTCCGATTTTTATTTTTACCGGGACTGCCGGAGACGGCAAAACATCTTTTGCAATGAGAATCGCTCTTTATTTTTCAAATAAAGGACAAACTATTGGATGGATTGATCGTGACTCTGAAATTTCTCCTCATAAAATTGATGACCTTGTAAGCAACACTGAAAATTTGGAATCGCTTTTTATAGATACACCGGAGAGGTATGGCCGGGAATTTGCTCAAATAATCTCAAGTTTGGCTCTCAGTAAAAAACTTAAATTTATTGCTTTGGTTCCAAGAAACACTAAAGTGGATCAGATTATTGAAAGCCCGTTATTTGATCAGTCTGTTTATACTAAAGAGTTTAATACATACAGATTAACTGATAATGAAATCAATAAATTATTGGATTTGCTGGAAGAAAAAAACCTGATAGGTGCATTAAAAAACATTAAAAGAAATCAGCAGGTAGAGCTTTTTAAAAACAAATATAAAAAACAACTTATTGTTGCCATGATAGAGGTTACTTCTGGAAAGAGTTTTACTGAAAAAATATGCGAAGAATTTGAAAAATTGCCGGCTAATGACAGGTATATTTATTGTCTTGTGGCTTTAGCAACAGCAAAGTTTTCTTCTCTATCGAAAGGAGAGATCTTAATAGGCATGGGAGAAGGACGTGATAACGGCACTGTAAATATCATTAATAAATTGGTTAAAAGAGGACTTTTTATAGAAGATAGGGATCGTTTAAAAGTCAGGCATGGAGTGATTGCAGAAAAGATTATTGAAAGGTTATATTCGGATGGACATTTAATGATGTACTATGAACGATTGGTGTATATAGTTGCTGTGAAATCTGATGAACTAGGTTCTGAAAAAGGGAGAATGAAAAGATTATTAAAAAAATTAATTAATCACGAAGCTTTGTTTAAGATAAGCTCTGAAATCTCGGAAGCTCAAAAGCTATATGAATCAGTAGCTGATTTATTAGGAAGGAATCACCAATTTTGGTTGCAAAGAGGGTGTTTTGAGCTGGAACATGGAAATTTGGATCTGGCCAGAAATTATTTAAATCAATCATCCGGGTTAAATTCTTCAGATCCATTGGTGAAGTTGTCTTTAGCGCATCTATCTTTTAAAGAAGCTATTGCCAATCCGAATACAGAACAGGCACATCAGTCAGCAAAAGGTGCTTATGATGGTATTATTCAATTAATTAATGAAAGAGGTAAAAAGGACCCCTATCCTTACCATGTATTGGGGACTCAAGGGTTGCGATGGGCAAAAACAGGTATTAAAAATGATGAGTCCAGAAAAGATTATTTGGAAAATTTGTGGGATATAATGAAAAAAGGAGTGAAAGCTCATCCTCGTTTAGATAAGCTTAAAAATTTGCGACAAAAACTTCATGAAGAAGTGTTAAATTTCTCTTTAAGAAATTGATTTATTAAGAATAATGGTTTCATGAGGAGTGTGGAATGATTGAAAAATGGCCCGGGAGAAATATGTTTAAAGTACAGGTGGTAATTTTCCAGTTTTATTTCAGAGATTATCTTTTATAAAAATAAAAGATACAGACATTCGTGATCTTTTTTTGTTAGCTTTTTCAAGTGCACTTGAGTTTAATAATATATTTGCTTCTTATAAAGGTGAAGGTACAGGAGCAGTAAGACATATATTTTCTCATCATATTCTAAAGCCAGAAAGAAAGCCAATAGAAGCTAATATTTGGGGCACACCTAAAAGTTCAGGTTCATTTTTTAATTTATTTCAAAATAGAATAAAAAGAGCTATATTATATCGTCAAAAACCAACAGAAATAAATAAGATAAAAGGATATACACCGTTACAATGTTCATCTGCTTTTACGGAACAAGTTAATACACAGTGGCCAACAAAAAAGATTTCTTTATCCAGAAAAATCTACTTATCTTGTGGTAGTTCCTCTACAAGTTACTTGCCGGATAACAGTATTGATCTTGTAGTTACTGATCCTCCATTTTTTGATAATGTTCATTATTCAGAATTAGCTGACTTTTTTTATTCATGGCAACAACTGATTCCACGAGGGTTTATAAATGGCAACAAGACAACTCGCCGTCCAAAGGAGGAAGTTCAGGGTTATGATTCCATTAATTTTATGAAAAAACTCAAAAATGTTTTTCAGGAATGTCATCGGGTTTTAAAAGATGATGGAATGTTAATTTTTACTTATCATCATTCCAGAAGTGAGGGTTGGCAATCTGTGATAAAAGCTACTTTAGAGTCTGGCTTTTTTGTTGTAAATTCACAACCTGTAAAATCAGAAATGTCTGTTGCAACTCCTAAATCTCAGGCAAAAAACCCTATTCAGTTGGATATTATAATTGTGTGCCGTAAAAATAGAAATCAAAAAGGGAAGTCATCTATTGAAACTGCTTTGAAAATAGCGGAGGACAAAATAAATCGTCTTGACCTATCTGGTTTTTCTCTTTCCAATAATGATAAAAAAATAATAAAATATGGACAGCTATTAACTGTTCTGCAATTTGAAAAAGAGATCCCTATGCTTTATAATCTCTTGGAAAGGGAGGAAGAAAATAAAGATGTTCAAATTTCTTTGCAATTATAGTTTATTATTTATAGGTTGTTGATTTGCCTTTACCTTCTTCTTTATGCTGAAATTGATTTTTTTTATTCATTCGATATTTCACAGTATTACAGGAAAAGGTGGGATCTCCTTGAAAAAGGAACGCGTGTAAGTCAAAAAAAGCATATAACTATATGGGTGTTTATCTTGCTAACGTATTTTCCGTTCAATGGTTTGTTAAATTAAGTTTAGTTTAGATAAAGCGACAAGGGCCACGAGACCGGCTGTGAGAAGGGATCCCAGCTTGATTACAATTCTTTGTTCCATCATTACGATTTTTTGTTCCAGCTCTTTTATATCTCTTTTAGTCGCTAAATTGGAATCAATAATCTCATTCAATACTCGCACCTGTGCTTCTGCCTGCCTGTCAGGAATACCGGCTTTTCTTAAAGTTTCCACATATTTTAAAGCATCAAAACCCATAGTCTCTCCTTTGAGTTTGTCCTTAATATATATCATGTTATGCTGGAAAAAGTCAATAAAGAGATTATACAAGGGACTCAATAAATGAAAAAAATATTTTTGCAAGTTTTTATGTTCCTAAGTTTTTTCAGCCTGTTTTATATTTTTCTTGCAGGCTGTGATTATGACGCCCCCCCCCCATTCTCCAGAGAGGGGGTCCCCCACGCCTAAGGAAAATAGAGTTAAAAAAGATATACAGTTTTGTGATAAAGCCCGTGCTGAAAATTCTTGTGAAAAAAAATCCTCTTGCAAACGGGATTGCAACAAACTTTTTTCTGAAAAAGAAAATGAAGAAAAATGCCAAGAGCTGACCACTTCCACAGTTGAAGCCTTTAAGACTTTAACTCAGCAAATGGAAGATAAGGACAAAATTCAGGATATTGATCCTAAAATCCTGGGTTGTTTTTTAGAGATTGATCCGGAGGAATTTGCTGATCTGGTGCAAGATACCAGTCGTCAAGCTGTTCGGAATTTTCTAGTATCTGTAGCAAAGGATGATGATTTGGCAGAGATTTTGGAAAATAAGGATGATGATTTTGATGTTTTGGAAGAGCTTTTTCAAAAGGCAGTGGGAAGCAAGAGTTTGCATCGTGTTTTAACCAAGTCCATAGCATCTGGTAAGACTTTTTTGCAAATAGCAGAAGAGGAGGAAAAAAACAAGTACGCATTTTACTGGTTGGATGATTATGTGGATTCAACCTGCGGAGATGGAGATGCGTTTTGTGGTGACGATGAAGAACCTTTGGTGGCTTACTGTAAGGCTTTGATTAAGTTAAGTGATGATGATTTGGAGGATTTTTTGGATTCTGCCAATCATTTTGAGGAGGAGTATTCAGGGGAGATAGAAACAGCAGGTTTTGATTATGACGAAGAAGGTTTTCGAGAGTTTTGTTCTGATGAAGATGAAAGTGGTGGTAGCTCCAGTAGCAGTTCCAGCAGTAGCTCCAGTAGCAGTTCCAGCACTGGTTCTTTGACCCCCACCCCTTCTCCGACTCCCTGTCCGGGAAGTAATCCTCCATCAGAGGAAAAGCTTGCGAGCATTACTTTTGAGTACAATTCCGAGCAACCAGTTAAAAATCAATATTACTATCACCCCGCTTATTTTGATATTGCACTCAACCTTCGAATAGGCTCTACTAAAGGGAGTAGCACTCCCACTACCATTAACGCTCTTCCAGGATTTATACCCAGAACAGATGGGCCAAACTTGACATCAGTTTGGTTAAGAATAAGTGCAATACCAGGTTTTAATTTTAACAATTCCTCTTGGTATATTTATGTTGCAGGAGTTCGTCACACCTTGAATCACTCAAGCCTTGAATACCAAGGAAGAGATGGCGCAACATATCGAAAATTTACCACGACCCCTAATATAAACCTTTCAGATATCGGTCCAGCAGATATTCATCTTGCCTATCAACCGTCCGGCGGTTCTTGTACATACATCAAACAAGAGTAAAACACATAACCATATCTCCACTATGATAAACTTTTCCGGGTGGTTATCGTTTGCAATAAAGGACTGTAAAGGTCGTCTTCCAAGGGGATTTTTAATTCAGTGGGGTTAGTTTT